>NZ_MUGS01000030.1:0-21587 GCF_002222055.1 Flavobacterium araucananum | reverse complement strand
GGCCGGACTTCAGTCCGGTTTAATATGCAAAGACATGTAAAAAAACAAAAACCGACAAGTTTTTAAAGCCTGCCGGTTTTTTTACATTATCTAATTTTCAAATGGTCTAATTACAATTAATCTTTTCTCCATTTTTTAGTTTCCTCAAAAATATGTTCTAAGATGGCAGATTCAGTTTCGTCAAAATCTATATTACGTCGTCCCATAACCAGCTTTGCAGTTTCGAACGCTTTTTTGGTTACATAAGTCGTAAAACCTGCTGCTCCGCCCCAGGAAAAACTAGGTACAAAATTGCGGGGAAAACCACTGCCAAAAATATTAGCGCTTACTCCTACTACAGTTCCCGTATTAAACATCGTATTGATTCCGCATTTACTATGATCTCCCATCATTAAACCACAAAACTGAAGTCCCGTTTTTGCAAAACCTTCTGTTTCATAGCTCCATAATTTTACTTCTTCGTAGTTGTTTTTCAGGTTCGAATTGTTACTATCAGCACCAATATTACACCATTCTCCTAAAACAGAATCTCCCAGAAATCCGTCGTGCCCTTTGTTTGAATTGGCAAAAAGAATCGAATTTTTGACCTCTCCTCCTATTCTTGATCCGGGACCAACAGTGGTTGCACCATAAACCTTGGCATTTAGTTTTACCTGTGCATTCTCGCATAAAGCAAACGGACCACGAATTACAGAACCTTCCATAATTTCGGTATTCTTACCTATATATATAGGTCCGGTTGAAGCATTCAGGGTTACAAACTCTAATTTTGCTCCTTCTTCAATAAATATATTTTCGGGTGCAATAACATTTACACTTTTTGGGATGGGCTGCGATTTTCGGTCTTCGGTCAGATATATAAAGTCTTCTCGAATGGCGGCATCATTTTTAGAAAAAATATCCCAGGTATGTTCTACTGTCAAAGTATCTTCGTTGTAGGCAATAATTTCGTATGAATCGAAGTCTACTTCTTCCTGATTTTCAGTGGTAAAAAAAGCAATTACATCATCTCCTTTAAAGATTGCCTGATTGGTTGTTAAGTTAGAAACCATTTCGGCAAGCGTATCATTTGGTAAATACGCCGCATTGATCATTACATTTTCTTCTAATTCTACCATCGGAAATTTCTCAGACAGGTAATCTTCGGTAATAGTGGTTATGGTCGACCCTAAACGCGCCTCCCATTTTTGGCGAATCGTCATTATTCCTATTAATATATCAGCAACAGGTCTTGTAAAAGTAAAGGGCAACAAAGCATTCCGGACGGGACCGTCAAAAAGAATGTAATTCATAAATATTAAATTTGAAACTTGTTAAAATCTTGATTTGGTTATCGGGATCAAAGTTACAAATATTTTATTTGTCTAAGAATATGTGTTACTGATCGAAATAAATAAGAGTGCTTTATTTTCGACGATACTAATTATGGCGTTCCCCTCCGGGTCAGGCCGTACGCTAAATCTTTTGCGATTTGGGTATTAGTTGGGCTTCGCCAGAAATTTAGTTTATCGCAAAAAGGATACCGCTTCCATCCTTAACGCAGTCCACGATAACCGGAGATCCATTTTTTAGATTTTAAAATCATCACAAAAACTTACTTCATAAAAAAATGCCATAAAAAAAGCCTTCCGATCCGGAAGGCTTTTGTATAAGTATAAACAGCTATTCTTATTTAGCGTGTTTTGCATATTTAGTTTTAAATTTATCAATACGTCCTGCAGTATCGATAAGTTTAGATTTACCAGTATAAAAAGGGTGAGATGTTCTTGAAATCTCCATTTTTACAACTGGATACTCAACTCCGTCAACTTCAATTGTTTCTCTTGTATCTGCAGTAGATTTAGTGATAAAAACTTCGTCATTTGACATGTCTTTAAAAGCAACTAATCTGTAATTTTCTGGGTGAATTCCTTTTTTCATCTTTTCTTTTATTTATTGTTTAGAGCATTTTTATTTTGAAGCTTTTTCGTGGTTAGAAAAAGGTGTAAACAAAGGATACTCTTTTTTGTTTTAAAACTTTTAATTATTTTGAGTTTGCAAATTTACAATTCTTTTTTAATATACAAATGTTTAGTCCACTTTTTTTTAGTTAAATTCACAAAGCTTTTTTATCTCTCCTTATATTGGGAATTACTATATTTGTGGATTAATTTTAAAACATATAGAAATATGATTAACGAAGTTATAAAAAAGAATGGTATTACTTATGGTGTAATGATCGGAATTGCATCTGCATTGGTAACGGCTACTATATATGCGATCGATTTAAACTTATTCACATCATGGTGGATCGGGCTCTTAAGCCTCGCGATCAACCTGACTATATGTGTTGTTTTACTTTCTAAAACCAAGAAAGATCTAAAAGGTGTTTTTCCTTTTAAGGAAGCATTTACCACTTATTTTATAGCTGCAATAACGGGAATTCTGATTTCTACCTTTTTCAATATTATTTTATTCAATTTTATTGATCCCGCAGCAAAAGACACTTTAAACGAATTAATTATTAAATATACGGCAGGTATGATGCAAAAATTTGGGTCTCCGGCAGCTGTTATTAATGAGACAATTAATAAAATGAAAGAGACAAATCCGTATTCTACCATAGAACTACTTAAAGGATCTGTTTTTGCGGTTGTAATCAGTTCTATATTTGGATTAATTTTCGCAGCATTTTTTAAAAGCAAAACTACTATACAAGAATAAAAATATAAATGAATTTATCTATACTTATACCGCTTCTTAACGAGGAGGAATCACTAAAAGAACTCTACACCTGGATTATTAAAGTGATGCAATCTAACAATTACTCTTATGAAATCATTTTTGTAGATGATGGTAGTACAGATGATTCGTGGAATATTATTGAAAGTTTTTCTAACGAAAACCCGCATGTAAAAGGAATTCGTTTTATGAAGAACTTTGGTAAATCTCAGGCACTTCACGCTGGTTTTGCAAAAGCCCAAGGTGATGTTATTATTACTATGGATGCCGATTTGCAGGATAGTCCGGATGAAATTCCGGGATTGTATGAGATGATTACAGCTCAAAAATTTGATTTGGTTTCAGGCTGGAAAAAGAAACGTTACGACTCTGTGGTGGCAAAAAACCTTCCGTCGAAATTATTCAATTGGGCGGCAAGAAAAACTTCCGGTGTTGAATTGAATGATTTTAACTGCGGCTTAAAAGCATACAAAAATACAGTTGTAAAAAACATTGAAGTATCAGGCGAAATGCACCGATACATTCCGGTTTTGGCAAAAAATGCCGGTTTTGGTAAAATTGGCGAAAAAGTAGTGATTCATCAGGCTCGTAAATATGGGGAAACCAAATTTGGAATGGAGCGTTTTATAAACGGTTTTCTGGATTTGATTACCATTTGGTTTTTATCCCGATTCGGAAAAAGACCCATGCACTTATTTGGCGCAATGGGATCGGTAATGTTTATCATTGGTTTTTTATCTGCCGGATATATTGGTATTTCAAAATTGTACCACATGTACAATGGCATGAAATATAGCCTGGTAACCAGCAACCCATGGTTTTTTATCGCTTTGACTACCATGATTTTAGGAACTCAGTTATTTCTGGCTGGTTTTCTTGGAGAAATTATTTTAAGAACTAAAAGTAACGAAGCACGTTATAAAGTAGCCCGAGAGGTTAATTTTTAACGTAAAACCCTAGCCCTGATTACTTCACTATACTTCTATTTTAATCGGAGTTCAGTGAATTTCATTTGAAGGGAAAATCCTTTTATATCCGCCGCGGCGGATATAAAAGATTGGAATGATAGCAGGAAATAGCTCCTGAAAATTATTATTATTTTAAATATAAAAATATACGAATGATGAATATAGCACCTAATATTTTGAATGCTGTAAACGAATGGCTGACCCCTACATTTGACAAAGAAACACAAGCAGCTGTTAAGGAATTAATGACTACGGCACCAAAGGAACTTGAAGAAAGTTTTTATAAAAACCTGGAATTCGGAACTGGTGGAATGCGTGGCGTTATGGGCGTTGGAAACAACAGAATCAACAAATATACGCTTGGAAAAAATACTCAGGGTTTATCTGATTATATGCATCAGGTTTTTCCAAATCAATCCCTAAAAGTGGTTATTGCTTACGATTGTCGTCACAATAGCAATACTTTGGCTAAGGTGGTTGCTGATGTTTTCTCGGCAAACGGAATTCACGTTTACTTGTTCTCTGATTTACGACCTACTCCTGAATTATCATTTGCTCTTAAATATTTAGGCTGCCAATGCGGAATTGTGCTTACAGCTTCTCATAATCCGCCGGAATACAACGGATACAAAGTGTATTGGGAAGATGGCGGACAAATTGTTCCTCCTCAGGATGCTGCAATTATTGATGTAATCGAAAATTTAGGTTACGACAAAATTAAATTTAATGCTAACGAAAGCCTGATTCAATATATCGATACTGAAATTGATAAAGCTTTTGTAAAATCATCTATAGAAAACGCAAGTTTTAATACTCCGGCAGAAGCCAAAGAGAATTTGCAGGTAGTTTTTACTTCGTTGCATGGAACTTCTATAAAATCTGTCCCTGATACTTTATCTCAGGCTGGTTACACCAATGTGCACATTGTTCCGGAACAAGCGGAGCCAAACGGGGATTTCCCAACGGTAAAATCTCCTAATCCCGAAGAGCCGGAAGCGTTGACGATGGCTTTGGCACTGGCAGACAAAACAAACTCTGATATCGTGGTAGGAACTGATCCTGACTGTGATCGTCTTGGTGTTGCCGTTCGAAACAATGAAGGCAAAATGATTTTGCTTAACGGAAATCAAACCATGATTTTGATGACTTCTTTTTTATTGAAACAATGGAAAAAAGCAGGCAAAATCAATGGCAAACAATTCGTAGGTTCTACAATCGTTTCAACTCCTATGATGATGGAATTGGCGACCAGTTATGGTGTAGAATGCAAAGTTGGCTTAACCGGTTTTAAATGGATTGCCAAAATGATTAAGGATTTCCCGGAACTCGAATTTATTGGCGGTGGCGAAGAAAGCTTTGGTTTTATGGTTGGTGACGCCGTAAGAGATAAAGATGCTGTTGCAGCAACTTTATTAATATGCGAAGTTGCCGCTCAGGCAAAAGCAGCAGGAAGCAGCGTTTATAAAGAACTTTTGCAACTTTATGTAGAGAATGGTTTTTATAAAGAGTACCTGGTTTCGATAACCAAAAAAGGAATGGAAGGTTTACAGGAAATTAATCAGATGATGATTGCTTTACGCGAAAACCCTTTGAAAGAAATTAGCGGACAACGTGTAATTATGGTTGAAGATTATCAATCATCGATTGCCTTAAATCTATTGTCAGGCGAAGAATCTACAATGGACATCCCGAAATCGAATGTATTGATTTATTATACAGAAGATGGTTCTAAAATTTGCGCCAGACCAAGCGGAACGGAGCCTAAAATCAAATTCTACATTAGCGTTAATGCTGAGTTAGATTCGGTTACCAATTTTGATGCTGCCGAAAGTTTCTTAGACGAAAAAATACAAAATATCATTGCAGGAATGCAGTTGAAATAAAAAATAATGAGTGATAAACCGGAGACAAATGACAAACCAGAACTGTTAAATTCGATTATAGGATTAATAGATCAGACTCGTCATTTTGTTGCCAAAACGGTTAATCAGGAATTAACGCTATTGTATTGGAAAATTGGAAAATCCATCAACGAAGAGATTCTAAAAAATGATCGTGCTGATTACGGAAAGAAACTCATTAAAAATTTAAGCGAAGAACTTTCAAATAGATATGGAAGCGGATTCAATAAAAGAAACCTACATAGTTTCATCAAGTTAAACACTATAATTCAAGACCTTACAATTGTGCACAATTGTAAGGTCTCATATTAGAACTTTAATTTACATTGTTTACTTTTTTATCATCGTGGTCTTTACCAATTGTTGCCATCGACTTAAAACTTGGAAAATTCAAGGCAGATTACAAAGGTCAAATGGAGCTGTATTTACGTTGGCTGGAGAAAAATGAACAAAAAGAAGGCGAAAATAAACCAATTGGGTTAATTTTGTGCAGTGAAAAATCTCCTGAACAAATTAATTATCTAATGCTTGACAATGATGAACAAATCAAAGTCTCAGCTTACTTAACCCAATTACCAGAAAAAAAATTATTGCTGGAAAAACTCGAAAGAGCCATTGCCATTGCAGAAAACAATATCCATAAAAATGAGTAATTTCAAAAAAATAGTTCCTTTTATATATCCGTATAAAAAATATGCTTTCTTAAACATTTTCTTTAATGTTTTGTATGCGCTTTTTAGCACACTTTCGTTCATGGCATTGATCCCTATGCTTCAGGTTTTGTTTGACAAAACCAAGAAGAATACTATTATGCCCACTTACGAAGGAATTAGCCATATAAAAGAATATGGAGAAAACTATCTAAGTTATTATATTACTACAAATACAGATCCTCATAATCCCGGATTTGTATTATCCGTAATGGTTACTCTGATTATTTCGATCTTTTTATTAAAAAACTTAGCAGATTACCTTGCGATGTTTTTTATTAACTTTTTGCGAAATGGTGTTTTAAGGGATATGCGAAATGCACTTTATAAAAAAACGCTCGAATTGCCTTTGGCATTCTATTCTGAAAAAAGAAAAGGGGATGTTATCTCCAGAATTTCCGCAGATGTCAACGAGGTTCAAACTTCGTTCCTGGCAATATTAGAACTTATTGTAAAAGAGCCTTTAACGATTGTTTTTACCATATTTGCGATGTTAATCATTAGCGCAAAACTTACCTTGTTTGTCTTTATATTTATCCCTATATCCGGATATATTATCTCACTGATCGGGAAACAACTAAAAAAACAATCCAGCAAAGCACAACAGGAACAAGGTGCTTTCCTGTCGACTATTGAGGAAACAATTGGCGGATTGAAAGTGGTAAAAGGATACAATTCTGAGAACTATTTTAATACTGTTTTTCAAAATTCGACTGAACGTTTCTTCAGATTATCAAACAGTATTGGAAATCGCCAGAACTTAGCTTCGCCTGCGAGTGAATTTATGGGCATCACCGTAATTGCTATATTGCTTTGGTACGGAGGTCAGATGGTTTTGATCGAAAAAACACTTGACGGCCCTTCTTTTATTGCTTACATGGGATTGGCTTACAACATTCTTACTCCTGCAAAAGCTATTTCTAAAGCTTCTTACGGAGTTAAAAGAGGAAATGCAGCAGCAGAACGTGTTCTTGAAATTTTAGAGCAGGAGAACACGATTGTATCTAAACCGGAGGCAATCGAAAAAACTTCTTTTGACAGCGAAATAAACATTCAAAACATTAACTTTAAGTATGAAAACGAAACGGTTCTAAAAGACTTTTCGCTTCAAATTAAAAAAGGTCAAACGGTGGCGCTTGTTGGACAATCCGGAAGCGGAAAAAGTACAATTGCAAACTTACTGACTCGTTTTTATGATGTAAACGACGGAACTATTGCTATCGACGCTATCAACATAAAAGACATGAACCTGCAATCGCTTCGCGGTTTAATGGGATTGGTAACGCAGGACAGCATCTTGTTTAATGACACTATAAAAGCAAATATTGCATTAGGAAAACTGGACGCTACTGATGATGAGATTATTGAAGCACTAAAAATCGCAAATGCTTTTGAGTTTGTAAACGAATTACCACTAGGGATTCATACGAACATTGGTGACAGCGGAAACAAACTTTCCGGTGGTCAGAAACAACGTTTATCGATTGCCCGTGCCGTATTAAAAAACCCTCCAATCATGATTCTGGACGAAGCAACATCTGCATTGGACACGGAGAGTGAAAAGTTTGTTCAGGTGGCTTTAGAAAATATGATGCAAAACAGAACTTCGATTGTAATTGCGCACCGACTTTCGACCATCCAGAAAGCAGACAAAATCGTTGTAATGCAAAAAGGAAAAATAGTAGAACAAGGTACACATGATGAATTGATTGCCCAAAATGGCACTTATAATAAATTGGTAACGATGCAATCATTTGAGTCGTAAATAAAAGAATTTACTTTTAGCCACAGATTACACAGATTAACACAGATTCTTTTTTTAACGAAATAAAATCATTTTAATCTGTGTAATCTGTGGCTATTTTTTTTATACTAAATCTTAAAAACAAGAAAAATGTATCTCAACAGTCAGAATATAAAGCTTCCCGATGATCCAGATACCATTGTATGGAAATACTTAGACTTATCTAAATTTCTCGATTTATTAATGTCTAAAAAGTTATTCATGTCCCGATCTGACAAATTCGAAGATCAGTATGAGGGCACTTTTAGCGAACCTACTTTTGAAGAGATCAAAAAACTAGCTATAGACAATCCTGACTTTTTAAATTATTATAAAACGCACCGCGAGCAGGTTGCGATAAGCAGCTGGCACATTAACGAATATGAATCGTTTGCCATGTGGCAAATATTTACTCAAAATAGCGAAGGCATAGCGATTCAGTCCACTCTTGGCAGATTGCAAAAAGCAGTAAAACCTGAAAATAATTTTGATCAGTATATTGGCGAAGTCAATTATATCGACTATAAAAAAGAATATATTCCGTTTGATGACTTATTCTTTCCGTTTTTGTTTAAGCGAAAAAGTTTTCAGTACGAGCGTGAAGTTCGTATTATTACAGACACTTCAAAAAGTGATCTGAAACTAAATGACGGTTTAAAAATAAATGTCGATCTCAAACAATTAATCGAGAGAATATACATTCATCCAAAATCCGAAAACTGGTACAAAAAGCTTGTAATAGAACTGGTAGAACGCCTTGGTTTCGATTTCGAAATAGAGAAATCTGATCTGGAAAGTGATATATTGATTTGATCTTTTTAAGATACTGAGGTTCTGAGGTGCTAAGATTCTAAGTTTTTTTGCCACAGATTATACAGATTAAAATTATTATCTCAAGGATTAGGATTTATTTTATTGATTATAATATTTTTTTTATCATTACGTAAACTGGACTAAAGTCCAGCTCTACAAACTTTGCCGAACCTTCGGTTCTTTTTTATCGATCCTAGTAAAAAAGGCGATTTAAAAATTAATTTTTAAATCGCCTTTTTTTGATTCCGAAATCTTAGCACCTCAGAACCTTAGTATCTTAGAAGCTTAGATAGGTTTATAGCTCTTAACTTCCCATTTCTTAGAACCCAAATCAATGTAATTATAATGCAAAACGTCATTTTTGTCAAATTGTCCGTTTTGGTTGGTATCTTCGATTGTTCTAAAATACAAACGGTTTTTAGATTCAATCAAGCTCCAATCTACCAACTCCTGAAAGTCTTCGGATATCTTTGTGAAGTTTTCACCGCTAATATTGCTCAAATACAATGTTTTGATATCTCCTGTATCGATTTTACCATCTTTATTGGTGTCAGAATCAGCCAGAGTATAGACCATAATTTGGTTTTGAGTTCTGTCTGCGACTGTTTTTAAATACGTAGCGGTTAAGATCAAAGCAGGTTTATCTGTCAAAGGTCTTATAGAGTCTGAGTCTACCTTTTGGAATTTTAAATTCTGCAAATACCCTGTAATTTCATATTCTCCTAAATTCGAAATCGTAAAACTTACATCGTTTACACTCGAAGAACCGTAACGTGATTTTGTTCCTCTTTCAAAAACGCGCAAATCTCCAACCGGATGAATCAAATAGCTTGTTCCTTCCATCTGGATAGGCAAATCTGCTACTTCAATCTGCGTTGAATCTGTTTTTGCCACAACATTTGTTTTGCTTGCAGCATCATAAATTACTTTTGGTTTCTGAGTATCATCTTTACAACTCACTAATGTTCCGATGATTGCTAAGGCTATATATTTTAAAGAATTTTTCATGTATGCTAATTATATTAGAATATCAAATATAGTATTTTTGATTGTATTATTTCTTTTTATTGAATTTTACTAAAACATAAGGATCTGCTACCTTTTGAACGCAGATAGTTCTCTTCTTATTGCAGAACAATTTAATCAATCTTTACAACCTTGCATTCAGCTTTACATTAAAAACCCTTGTAGTCATATAATTTGGAATTGCATATTGGTTTTTAGAATACACATCACGAACCCAGGTATTGGTGATGGCATTTTGATTGTTGAAAAGATTAAAAATCTCTAATCCAACCGATAATTCTTTAAAGTTTTTCAACCATTTTGCTTTGGCTACTTTGGTACTGTTATCCACAAAAACCTTAGCAAAACCAACATCTGCCCTACGATAATCATTTAAGCGGCTCTGATACAAATACGGATCAGAATAGGCCGGAGCTCCACCTGGTAAACCAGTATTATACACTAAATTAAGATATAATTTTACACTAGGAATATTGGGCATATAATCCTGAAACAACATCGCAAATTTCAAGCGTTGATCTGTGGGTCTGGCGATATAACCTTTATCTGCATAATTTTCTTCGGTTTTCAAATACCCAAAACTAATCCAGGATTCTGTTCCGGGCACAAATTCACCATTCAGCCTAAAATCAAGACCTTGTGCATAAGCTTTTGCATTATTATTGGCAATATACCGAATTCTGACATTATCGATCGAATACACGTTTACATCTGAAAGCGATTTATAATAAAGTTCCGTAACCCACTTAAAAGGGCGGTTCCAGATCCTGAAATTATAATCGTTGCTCAAAACAATATGAACAGATTCCTGCGCTTTTACATTCGGGTTCACAACACCATTCAGATCACGAAGCTCCCTGTAAAAAGGTGGCTGATGGTATAATCCGCCCGAAAGCCTGAACACCATATCCATATCCCAATCCGGTTTTATGGCAAATTGAGCTCGCGGACTAAAAACGATTTGATTTTTTCCTTCGACCGCAGCACCGGAAACATTCCAACTCTGAAATCGAGCCCCAACATTATACCAAACCTGACTGGAGCCTATTTCAGACTTTTTATTGTATTGTGCATAACCGGAAAACCTGTTGATTGTATTATAGTTTGTCGCGCGAACATCCTGATACGGCAAAAGTGGTCCGGTATAAGGCTGGTAAGGCTGATTGTTTTTAGGCAAAACTATGATTGGCGGATTGATAGAAAACCCTGCCGAATCGATCATCTCCCATTCTGTGATCCTGTCACGAATGGATTCACGGGTATATTTTAAACCAAATTCTATCTGGCTGTCGTTTTTCCATTCTTTAAATCCTTTTATCTCGGCATTAGCGATCAAAGCATCCAAATCATTTCGGGCATGACTTAACTGAGAACCAATTCCTCGGGTAAAATCAACTTCAGTAGTTTCATCGTCGCCTTGATTCCCTAAACGATATTGTGCCAGAATATCAAAATGTTCCTGTTCCTGGGTATGAAAAAGTGACCCAATAAATTTCAGGGTAAAAGTTGATGATACTTTGTAAGTTGTTTTCAAAGCGCCAAAATAAGTGTCATATTGATCTCGCTCCTGACCTTCGTAATATACGGCAAGTTTCATGGGCTGATCGACAGTTCCAAATTTTGTCTCACGGGTTAAAGGCTGATACAAATATTTGTTCTGGGAAATATTTCCTAAAAAACTTACTTGCCATTTTTTAGAAATATCATAATTAATATTGGTCTGGATATCTGCAAAAGTTGGTGTATAGTTGGTTTGTGTATCCTGACTATTGACCAGTAAGCTATTATTGCGATAGCGGACTCCTGTTACGGCAGACCATTTTTTATTTTTAGAAACAGCATCTACAGAAATGCTTCCGCCCAATAAACTAGCTTCCAGCGAAGCACCAAATTGTGTTGGTTTTCTATAGGTAATATCTAAAACAGACGATAGTTTATCGCCAAATTTAGCCTGAAATCCTCCAGCCGAAAAATCGACATTCTGAACCAGATCTGTATTGGTAAAACTCAATCCTTCTTGTTGTCCGGAACGAATTAAAAAAGGACGATAGACTTCGACCTCGTTAACATATACTAAATTTTCGTCATAATTTCCGCCGCGAACCGCATATTGCGTGCTGAGCTCATTATTTGAATTTACACCGGGTAATGTTTTTAGAATATTTTCGATTCCGGCATTTGCACCCGGAATTTTCTTAATAGTTGCTGCGTCAATAGTGGCAATTCCCTGAACACGTTTTTTATTTTTGGAAGACACGAATACTTCTCCCATTTGTTCTTCGGAATTGCTCATAACGGGATTAAAAACAAAAATCTCATTTGGTTTTAAACTCACCGTAAGACTCATCATCTTTAACGAAATATGGGTAAAAATCAAGGAAGTTTTTTTATTGGAAGGCACATCGATTTCAAAAAAACCATTGGAATCTGATTGTACAATAGTACCCAAAGCAGCAATATTGACATCGCCAACAGGTCGATTTTGATGGTCTAAAATAACACCTTTGACATGAGCTTTTTGAGCAAATGAAACACAAGTGATGCATAAAAAAAGAAAAACGAATATTATCCTGCTATTATTCAAACGCTTTGGTTTTATTTTTGTTGACTTCTAAAAAAATGAGTTTCAAAGATAGCAGAATTTCCTACATTGTCAACCACTTCTATTTTTAAATCATTTGCACCTTCTACTAACAAGGCATCATCAAAAGTATGGGTAATTTTTCTGTTTTTATTTTCATATTCAAACAAAACCCATTTTCCGTTTAAATAGCCGTTGTAAGATTTTATTCCGGAGGAAGAATCATTAATAACAAAATCAATTTTTTTCTGATCACTAATCCATTTCCCTTCAACAGGTTTTACAATTTTTATGGTTGGCGCAATGGTATCGAGCACTAAACCAAATTGTCCTAATATTTTTGACTTGGCCGTAAAAACATCATTTTTTCTAATCGTACCGTTATAACTGGCGCTATTTCCGCTAATTCTTCCAATAAAAAGTTTATCTCTTAATGCTTCCGGATACGTATCATCTTTTATGGTAATGGTAAAATTTGAATGAACCGGAACGGTATCGTCATGTATAAAAATGCGATTATTTTTTACATCAAAATTTAAATTGAAATCATCATAAAAAGTTCCAGCCGGAAAAAAAACGGACATATTCTCTTTTTCGAAATTAGAATCTTTATTGACTTTAATAAAATATTTTGACGTTACAGGTTCTGCATTTACAACTGGTGTTGCGGTATCATACTCAACAGGAACATTAATTGAAGTTAAATTACCAAAATAATCAGATACTTCAATTCTGTATGTTGAAGCTAAATTCGGCTCGACCGAAATAATCCCACGAAGCGAGTCTGTTTTAATAATACTCAGTGCATACCGCGTTTTCATAAAAAGTTTTTGAACACGCTGACCTGATTTTTTATATTTAGGATAATCGATCAGCGCATTTACATATCGCATTTCATCAAACGAATAGGTATTAAACTGATAATTATAATTTTGATTTCCGTTAAAAAAAGTAGAAACATTAAAAACCCCGTTTTTATTGAACGAAACATCATCGTAATCTACTGCCGAAATTCCAAAACCAATTTTTCCGTTTACTTTTACCTTGCTTGCCAAATAAGTTCCGTCTTTTTGAAGCGCAACATTTAGCAGTAAAGGCTGTTTGGACTGATTGACTGTAGCATTGTCAAACGGATAAACGTAAACGCTTGAAATAGTTGGTTTTTTGGTATCTTTTATTTCTTTATCAAATCCAAAAAATATCGGATTAATAACAAACTCTGTTTTGGTATCGCGAATTTCAAAATGCAAATGTGGTCCTTCTGATGAACCTGTATTTCCGGAAAGCGCAATTACTTCTCCTTTTGTAACCGGCAATTCACCCGGTTTCAGGAACATTTCGATTTCGTAGGACTGTTCTTTATAGTGCACTTTTTTTTCGTACTCCTGAATTGAACCAAGGGTAGTTTGCAAATGTCCGTAAACTGAGGTGTAACCATTTGCATGTGTGATATAAATACATTTTCCGTTGCCAAAAGTCGAAATTTTTATTCTCGAAACATATCCATCTGCAATTGCATGAACGGTTAATCCTTCTTTTTGATTGGTTTTTAAATCAAACCCTGCATGAAAATGATTGGGTCTTAACTCCCCGAAATTCCCCGAAAGTTGCATAGGAATATCAAGTGGCGGACGGAAATCATTTTTAGGATACTGGGTCTGGGCAAAAATGAAAGGGCAAAAAAACAGGGTGAATATTAAAAATTTCATAAGCAACATTTTTGCTAAGATAAAAAAATAAGACGCCAAAAACGAGTAAAAAGCTACAAAAATACAATTGATTGAAATTCATTTATTTGGTTATTTTTAATGTAAAAAAATCGATAAAAAATTGCATTAATAAAAAGGAATACTAACTTTGTATGATTAAGTAATGAATAGGATTTACAATGAGTGTAATTGCAGAAATAATTGATACTCTTGAATATAAAGTCGAAAAGCTATTTGAGAAGTCAAAGGGCTTAGAGAAAAACAATCAGGTTTTAAGATTAGAACTAGCCAAAGCTGCGCAAATTATCCAGAAACAATCTGAAGAAATGGAGGCTTTGAAGAAGCAATATGAAACACTTAAGATAGCCAATTCGTTGCTTGGCAGCGACAATAACAAGAGAGAGACAAAGCTTAAAATAAATTCATTAATTCGCGAAATTGATTACTGTATAGCACAACTATCAGATTAAAGACATGGACGGAAAGCTTAGAATTAAAATATCAATTGCAGACAGAGTTTACCCGCTTACGGTAGAACCTACTCAGGAAGAAGGACTTAGAAGTGCTTCTAAAAAAATTGATGCTATGATCAAGCAGTTCGAAGAAAGTTACGCGGTTCGTGATAAACAAGATGTTCTGGCTATGTGTGCTTTGCAATTTGCATCACAAGTAGAACAAAAACAAATTGATAACGCAATTGATGGCGAAGAAACCATCGAAAGAATTAAAAGATTAAATTCGCTATTAGATCAATATCTCGAAAATTAAACGTTCTTTACAGAAACTAAGATACTGCCTACATTAGTTCACAATTGGTAAACTCAACACTAACAAATTAAAGTGAGTGAATCTTCGCTACTATAGTATGCCCTGCTTCGGCAAGGAAACTTGAACAGTGAGTTAGCTCAAAACTTGTCTTTACGAGTTTATACAAGCAATTAATGTAGGCTTTTTTTATATATAAATTTTAACAAACATGGACATCATAACGATCATTATTTCAGGTATTGTAGGGATTGCGGCAGGATTTGCAATCGCTAAAATTATCGAAAAAAGCAATATTTCTAACCTAATCAAAAATGCAAAAAAAGAAGCCTCTTCCATATTAAAAGACGCTAATTTAGAAGCCGAAAATATTAAAAAAGATAAAATTCTTCAGGCAAAAGAAAAATTTATCGAATTAAAATCAGAACACGAGCAAGTAATTTTATCCAGAGACAAAAAAGTAGCTGAAGTAGAAAAAAGAGTTCGTGATAAAGAATCTCAGGTTTCAAATGAGTTGTCTAAAGCTAAAAAAGTAAACGACGATTTTGAAGCTAAAACTGCTGAATACAATAATAAAATTGAAGTTTTAGACAAAAAACAAGCCGAAGTTGACAAATTGCATAAAAGTCAATTGCAACAACTTGAAGTAATTTCAGGACTTTCTGCTGATGAAGCAAAAGAGCAATTGGTTGAAGGCTTAAAAGCAGAAGCCAAGAGCAAAGCAATGTCTCATATTCAGGATACGATCGAAGAGGCAAAACTTACCGCACAACAAGAAGCAAAGAAAATCATCATAAACACCATCCAGAGAGTTGGAACAGAAGAAGCAGTTGAAAATTGCGTATCTGTTTTTAACATTGAATCTGATGATGTAAAAGGTAGAATTATTGGTCGTGAAGGTCGTAACATCAGAGCCCTTGAAGCTGCAACAGGAGTAGAAATCATTGTTGATGATACACCAGAAGCCATTATCCTTTCTTGTTTTGACCCTGTTCGTAGAGAAATCGCTCGTTTGTCTTTGCACAAATTAGTAACTGACGGACGTATTCACCCGGCGAGAATTGAGGAAGTTGTTGCTAAAACAGCCAAACAAATTGATGACGAAATTATTGAAGTTGGTAAACGTACCGTTATTGATTTAGGAATTCACGGTTTACACCCTGAATTGATAAAAGTGGTAGGTAGAATGAAATACCGTTCTTCTTACGGACAAAACTTATTGCAACACTCGAGAGAGGTTTCTAAACTTTGTGGTATCATGGCAGCCGAATTAGGCCTGAATGTAAAACTGGCAAAAAGAGCCGGTTTACTACACGATATTGGTAAAGTTCCGGATACTGAAAGTGATTTACCTCACGCATTATTAGGAATGCAATGGGCAGAGAAATATGGCGAAAAAGAAGAGGTTTGCAATGCCATTGGAGCGCACCACGACGAGATCGAAATGAAATCATTACTTTCTCCAATCGTTCAGGTTTGTGATGCCATTTCAGGAGCAAGACCAGGAGCAAGACGTCAGGTTTTAGATTCATACATACAACGTCTAAAAGATCTTGAAGAAGTAGCTTATGGTTTTAGCGGTGTAAAAAATGCATACGCAATTCAGGCTGGTAGAGAACTTCGTGTAATTGTAGAAAGCGAAAAAGTTTCTGATGATAATGCCGCAAACTTATCGTTTGAGATTTCACAAAAAATTCAAACCGAAATGACTTATCCGGGTCAGGTAAAAGTTACCGTAATCAGAGAAACCAGAGCAGTAAATATTGCAAAGTAATCTCCCATTATATCAAAAAAAAGGCTATCTCAACAGATAGCTTTTTTTTTGAACTATAAAATCTATGTTACTATGTGTTTAATAAAAACTTTGATTTACATATCATTAAAGATAATTTTAAAACTTGTCCCTACTCCAACTTCACTTTCTACAGAAATACTCCCTTTCATCGCTTCAATTTGATTTCTGGTAATATACAACCCAATTCCGCGGGCTTCCCTGTGCTTATGAAACGTTTTGTACATACCAAACAATAAATCTCCATAAATACTTAAATCGATTCCTAAACCATTATCGGTTATTTTTAATGATTTATAACCGTCCGGCTCAATAGCAAAATCAAAAACAATAATCGGATCACGATCAGGATGCGCATATTTTATAGCATTTGTCGCAAAATTCAACAAAACACTTTCCATATAAGCAGGATTAAATTTAATGGTGAGATACTTAGGAACGTTATTGATCATAGTAACGTTCTTTTGTTTATCGAACCCCTTGATTGTAGAGATTGTTTTATCGATACAGTCGCATAATTTAAGCGGAACTACTGCAATGTTTATGTTGCTTTGTGTTTTTACAATTTGAGTTAGATTAGAAATTGTTTCATTGAGATCGTTAGAAACCGTTCTTAAATGTTCGAGCATTTCGCTAACGGTTTGCTTCTGGAGATCAGCATCAATAAAGTCCAGAATAGATTTTATATTGCCTGCCTGAGTATTTAAATTATGAGAAACGATATGCGAAAAATTAACCAGACGACTATTTTGATCGCTGTACAATTTCATTGTTTTTATAAGTTCAAGTTCTTTTTCTTTTTGCAAAGAAATATCTGTATGTGTACCAATTACTCGTAACGGTTTGCCGTTTTCATCTCTTTTGATCACTTTTCCGCGGTCCAAAATCCATTTATAATTGCCACTGGAAGTCATTACCCGATGATAATTTTCATAATATGGAATCTTATTATCAAAATGTTCCTGAATATCTGAGTAGTATTTGGGCAAATCATCCGGATGTACAATTTTATCCCAGCGTTCCGGATCATCAAAAATATCAGATGATTCGAGTTCTAAAATTTTTAGCGATAAAGACGAGTAAAAAACAGTATTGGTAACCATATCCCAATCCCAAATTCCGGCTGTAGAGGCTTCGAGGGCAAACTGAAAACGTTCTTCGGATATGCGTAGTTTTTCTTCCTTATCTTTTAATTCTGTAATATCAGACACATGCCCATAGAAACTCACGCAACCATCTGTAGCCAATTCGGTTTTAGAAGAAATTTTAAACCAGCGCAATCCTTTTTTAGGCAATAAAGCCCTAAATTCTATTTCCCAGGGCTTTACCTCTCTACGTGCTTTAACCAGAGATTGAAAAAAGAAATCCCGATCCTGAGGAAAAATCCTTTCATAAATAATGAGCTTGGCATCATTTGAAAACATTTCAGCAGTGAGCTCAAAAATTTCATCGGCCGATTTACTGACAAGGGGAAAAGAATACTTATTATCGCAGTCGATAACAAATTGAAAAAGTAAATCGGGCATTTCTGCAAACAACTTTTTATAAAAATTATTCACCTCTAAGCAATCCTCATTCCCATATAAATCAAAAACCATATATCACTTATTTATGTAGATGCAATTATCTAAAATAATATCTCAACAAAAAAGAACAAAAAAACGGGCTAATCCATGTTTTTACATCTCCTGATTAGCATAAAACACTACACAATATATTAATTTTTTCGCTTAAAATGACCGAACTTAACAAAAAATTATTTTCTGGGATGGTAAGAATGCATCACTTCTTTTAAGAAACTTCTGTCTAAATGTACGTAGATTTCAGTAGTTGTAATTGATTCATGCCCTAACATTAACTGAATCGATCTTAAATCGGCACCATTTTCCAGTAAATGAGTTGCAAAAGAATGGCGTAAAGTATGTGGGCTGATATTTTTATGTAAACCAATTTTTACAGCCAGATCTTTTATAATTGTAAAAATCATGGCCCTGGTAAGCTGATTTCCTCTACGGTTTAGAAACAAAGTATCTTCGAAACCTTTTTTAATCGTTAGATTTATACGAACTTCTTTTTGATAAATCTGCATGTATTTTTGGGTCAGTTTTCCAACAGGTACAAAACGTTCCTTATTGCCTTTTCCGGTAATTTTTATAAAACCTTCATCAAAAAACAAATCTGATATTTTGAGCGAAACCAATTCCGAAACCCGGAGTCCGCAACCGTATAGGGTTTCCAGCATCGCACGATTTCGTTCGCCTTCGTTACTGCTTAAATCAATAGCGGCGATAAGCCTGTCTATTTCGGGAACAGATAAAGTATCGGGCAATTTTCGACCTGTTTTTGGGGTTTCGATAAGTTCTAGCGGATTGTCGTTTCTGTAATCTTCGAAAATCAAGTACGTAAAAAAGCTTTTTAATCCCGAGATAATTCGGGCTTGCGAACGCGGGTTTACTTCTTTTGCAACCGCATATATAAACTGTTGCAAAGTTTCATCGGTAATTTTTAGAGGCGAAACATCAATCTGATTTGTATCCAGAAAAAGACACAATCGCTCAATATCAAAACCATAGTTTTCGATTGTATTTTTAGACAAACCCCTTTCGATTCGCAAATACGATTGATAATCTTTTATATATCGGTTCCAATTCATAGACACAAAGTAAAACATTTTTGGTCATAAAAAAACCTTCCTGGATAAAGGAAGGTTTTAGAATATTTATTAGAATTTATATCCAACAGAAAATGATAAAACTTCGTTATGAACTTTACTTTTATCTCCAGCCTCTGTTTTTGCAATATTTGCCAGTCCAAAATTATATCTGGCTCCAACAGAAATATTTTCTGTCAAATCATATCCAGCACCTAAGTTTAGACCAAAATCGATTGTATTATAAAAATCTTTAATACTAATCTCTGTAGTTACATCATCGGTTTTTGATTTACCATCTGCCGAAACTAAAAATCCAATCTGTGGCCCTGCTTCTATTGCAAATTTTTTAACCGGATAATATTTAAACATTACAGGGACATTAACATATCCCAAATTATACTTAAATGTAGTTCTGAAAAAATTATAATTAGGCCCATCAAAATAACTTCCAGAAATTTTAAATTTCGCGCCCTGTTGCGAGTATAAAACCTCTGGCTGGATAGCAAATTTTTCAGATAATTTAACCTCCACAAAAACACCTGCATTAAATCCGGCTCTTAATTTAAAATCTCCGACATCACCAAAGAAATTCGAAAGGTTTAAACCGCCTTTAACACCATACTTTACATCTTGTGCATTCACAAATGCAAACGTCATCACTGCAATTGCAGACAAAATAATTTTTTTCATTTATTTTTTGTTATTATTAATTTACAAATGTAAGTTAAAACCTATAAAATATACATTGAATTAATTTTTAAAAAAAATGAAATAAAAAAACCTTCCGGTTAGGGAAGGTTTTAAAAATATTTTTTCTCTCTAATTTAATGAACGTTTGCTTGGGGATATGCTTTCGCACCTACAGGGCTTAAAACATAGATTGACTCTTACTTTAATGGCGCTTCGCACCGTGCTATTGCCAAAGCTCTTTCAGAGCGAATTTCTAACAATGCCCTGCTCGTGAACACAAAAGATTACACTAAAATTGAAATAGTGCTATTGCCAAAGCTTCTTCAGAGCGCATTTCTAACAATGTTCTGCTCGTGAACACAAAAGATTACACTAAAATTGAAATAGTGCTATTGCCAAAGCTCTTTCAGAGCGCATTGCTAAAAATGTCCTGCTCCTGAACACCCATTATACTAAAATAGAAAACAGCTGCAAGAACGTTCTTGCAGCTGTTTTATTAATTATTTTTTACCTGATAATCTGTATCCCTTTTTAGGACGAGACATTTTTAGTAAATATTAGAATTTATATCCTAAAGTAAGTGCTAAAACACTATTTTTTGGACTGTCTAAATATTGCTCTGTATTGTCAACTTCATAATCTGCGATATTAGCCAAACCAACAGTGTAACGAAGGTTTACTGAAACATTTTCTGTAAAGTTATATCCAGCCCCAAAGTTAAATCCTGTATCTACAGATTTAAAACTATCTTTTGCGTCATCACCATCAGTTTTAGCAGATACTAAAAATCCTATTTGCGGACCAGCTTCAACAGTAAATTGTTTTGTGATATAGAACTTTGCTAATACAGGAACATTGATATAATTCAATTTAGAATTAAAATCACCAAAAGAACCACCATCAAGTTTAGCTCCCTGAGTCGAAAACAAAACCTCTGGCTGAATAGATAATCGCTCAATAATTTTAATTTCGGCGAAACCTCCAACTTGAAAACCTACTAAAGATTTTGCATCATAATAATTTCCTCCAGAAAAACTGGTAAGATTAAGACCACCCTTTACACCAAATCTAGTTTTTTGCGCATTAGTAAATCCAAATGCCATTACTGCAATCGCAGCGAATATAATCTTTTTCATATTATTTGTTTTGGTTAAAATTAATATTCAAATATAAAAATTTTCTTCATAAAAAATAACTTGTATTTTAACAAATAAAGCAGTAATTAGAAACTTAATCCTGTTAAAAAACAATCTTTAGCTTATAATTTAATCCGTTGGGTACAATTACTTCCTCTCTTCGCTTCGCTTGGGTCAAAAAAATATATTCAACATATAGAAACAAATATTTTTTTAGCTAAAAAGAATGCAAAAAGAAATAAGTTTCTTTCACATAGAGCTCGCTATGTGCATTTTAAACAAGTGAAACGCCTTTATTAAAGGTTCAAAAGCTATGTTTCTATGTGTTAAAATTAATTA
>NZ_MUGS01000003.1 GCF_002222055.1 Flavobacterium araucananum | reverse complement strand
AATCCGCCAAATCCGTGGGCTAATCTCAATAATTTTTTAGTTTAAATAGTAGTTTTTATTAAAGAAAAACCCTGATAGTTTGTAGCTTTCAGGGTTTTGTTTTTTTTATTGGAGAGAAATTATAAAGTTTTCCTATTCAAAAAAAAGATCAGTGTAAATCTGTTTAACCCGTAAAAATCCGTGGGCTAAACTTTCTTTACAAATTCAATACAAAATCATTGAGTAATTTCTCTTCGTATTTTTCTTTATTAAAAGTATATAAGTACGATCCTTTACGGGACGATTGCATGTCTTTTTCTTCTAATTTATTTAAAATTTCCAGAGAATTAATCTTACTGATAAAGTTACGTTTGTCTAATTCCTTGCTTAAAATTGCTTCGTATAATTCTAATAATTGACGCATGGTAAATTTTTCAGGCAACAATTCAAACCCAATTGGTTTTATCGAAGTTCTGTAACGCAGCCATTTAATAGCCTGGTGCAACATTTCGTTATGATCAAAAATTAAATGAGGAGCTTCGGCAATACTAAACCATTGGGCATGATAATTTTTAATCAATTCGGCATTATGATTCTCAATATTGATTAAAGCATAATACGAAACCGAAATGGTTCTTTCGACAGGATCACGATCGATTTCGCTGTAAGCATGTAACTGCTCCATATAAATATCGTTTAACCCTGTGTAGGTATTAAGTATTCTGGTAGCCGCATCGTCTAGTACTTCATCTCGTTGTAAAAACCCCCCAATCAAAGACCATTTTCCTTTTTCAGGTTCAAAGTCTCTCTTGATTAAAAGGATTTTTAATCCATCATTATCAAATCCAAAAATGATACAATCGACTGCTAATAAGACTTTATCTGCAGAGCTATAACTGTTTAGCATATTCAATTTTTTATTGGTAAATATATAAACTTCTCAATACGTATCATAATTTATTAATGTAGAATTTACACTTGTTAAATTGTGAACCTTAATAAGGAGTTTTTAACGTCAAATTTAGATTCATTTTGTCTTTTTCAATCGTTTTCGGAGCAAAAATTATTCAATTTTTTAAAAATTTTAACGATTTCCATCCAATCCAAAACTGTCTAAACAGGATTTTATTTACAAAAATAGCAATTTTTCATGCTTCAAATACCTCTAAAACAACTCATTTGCAATTTTTTGTTAAAGCTTATTTTTTGAGTTAAAAGTTGCTTTTTAGTAAAAAGTATCTGTTTTGCACAAATTAGCACTTAAAAAAGCCAATTTTTTGTAAAAACATCAATTTTTAAATGTTGTTTTTACACTTAATTTATGATATGCGTTTTTTTTGACTCCTTTTTTTGCCATATTAATTTGTTTTTAAGGTTTTTTTTTAGTTAAATTTACAAATGTAAAATCAACACTTATAATTATACGCAAACTAACTTAAACTAACCAGTATGATAACAAACCACAAATTATTTTTTTATTGCCATTCTTTATTGCCAAAAAAAGAATGGCTTTTAGCATTAATCATGCTATTATTTTCTGCAAATCAAATGTTGGCTCAAGACAAAATGATTGGCGGAGTTGTTACTTCGGCACAGGACAAACTGCCTTTGCCGGGAGTAAACATTATGATAAAAGGAACCAAAACAGTTGCTACAACTGGCTTTGACGGAGAATATTCGATAAAAGCATCGGCTAATGATATTTTAGTTTTTTCATTTATAGGATTTCAAAATCAGGAAATACTGGTAGGAAATCAATCAAAAGTTACGATTGCTTTAAGCGAAGACACAAACAAATTAAATGAAGTAGTAGTGGTAGGATACGGAACACAAAAGAAATCTGATCTTACAGGTTCGATAAGTGTTGTAGATATGGAATCGGCAAAAAAAACAGTAACCTATGATCCTGCCAAAATGCTACAAGGACAGGTTGCGGGAGTAACGGTACAATCATCCGGAGAACCGGGAGGTTTTGTCAATGTTAAAATTAGAGGGATAAATTCGTTTACCAATAATAATCCTCTTTTTGTAATTGACGGAATGATCGTAGATAGTCCAAACGATTTTGCACCGGGAGATATCGAATCTATGCAGGTTCTAAAAGATGCTTCTTCGGCAGCTATTTATGGAGTTCAGGGAGCGAATGGAGTTGTAATTATCACAACCAAAAAAGGTAAAAACGGAAAACTGGATATAAAATATAAGTCCTTGGTTGGGTTTCAGAATGTGGCTAAAAAATGGGATTTGACGGATAGGGTCGGATATCAAAAAATTACAACTGCTGCAGAGCTAAATGCCGGATTAACAATTGCTCCGGGAAATGACCCTGCGAGTGCTTCGTATATAAAAAATGTAGATACTGACTGGCAAAAAGAAGCTTTTAAAACAGGGATAATTCAAAACCAATCGCTAACGCTTAATGGAGGAGCTGAAAATTTAGGCTATAACATGAATGTGGATTATTTTAAAAATACAAGCTACCTAAATTCTCCGCAAGATTATGAAAGGCTGTCGACCAATTTAAATTTATATGGAAAAAAAGGAAAATTTAAATACGGTTCTAAAATTGGTTATACCCAATCTGACAAAGAAAATTTTAACGAATATAATGCAGGACAATCTGCAATAGTCGATTTACTGGGCGCTGTACCAACAATGCCGCTTTATGATCCAAACAGACTTGGAGGTTACGGTGGTACTGATAACCTGACACAAAGAGCAATCTCAATGAACGTAATTGGGTTTAATAATCTGATTACTAATAACGGAAAAAGAAATCGCTTTATAGGAGATATTTGGGGAGAACTTGAAATTGTAAAAGGGCTTAAATATAAATTAGATGCAAGTTACGACAGATTAGACTGGCAAAACCGAAAATTTAATCCGCCAAGTGATTTAGGATGGTATTACATAACAACCAATGATGAATCAGCATTAGACGTATCTACAGGAAATCAATCCAGAACATTCCTGAACAACTTATTGACGTACGAAGTTGCGATAGACAAACATAAAATTGATGTTTTGGGTGGTTGGATCCAGGAACGAAAAGACTATTACAATCACTGGTCAAGAGGTGTTGGTTATACGCCGGGAGAAATTAGCCAAATTCAATATGCAGATGCTACAAGTGCAGGAGAATACAAAAGCACAGTGACAAATATTTCTTATTTAAGCCGTGTAAATTATTCTTATGATGATCGTTACTTTGTTACCGGAAACTTTAGACAAGATAAAACATCACTTTTTAGCGAAGAGAATAACACGGGTAATTTCTACTCTTTTTCAGGAGCATGGAAAGTGAGCAACGAAAAGTTTTTGCATTTACCCGAATGGTGGAATACGATTAAGGTAAGGGGTGGTTACGGTATTTTAGGAAACAATACACTTGGGACTTATGCATACTCACCAACAATTAATGCTTTTGCAGGATATGATTTTAATAACGCATTAGCACCGGGAACAACTGTAGTAAGTGCCATTGATCCTAATGTTCACTGGGAAGAAACTTCGACTTCGAATGTTGCCCTTGAGTTAGGGTTCTTTAATAATGATTTGCAGGTTACAGCAGAATATTATCAAAAAAAATCAACAGATTTATTAATTGGAGTTCCATTGCCTTTTTCAACAGGAGCATTTCCGGCAAATATAGTTACAAATGCAGGAGCAGTAAAAAATAGTGGTTTAGAATTTACAGCAAGTTACAATAACAATCACCATGAATTTAAATATACTATTTCTGCCAATTTAGGGACTTTAAAAAATGAAGTTTTACAAATTGGTCGTGATGGAAATCCAATTTACGGAGCAGCTTCAAAAACAGAAGTAGGCAGATCTATTGGAGAACTTTTTGCTTACGAAACAGCAGGTATTTTTCAAAATGCAGCCGATTTAGCTTCTTCACCAACACAAACAAATGCAGGTATTGGCGACATTAAGTTTAAAGATGTCAATGGCGATGGCAAGATTACAGATGCAGACAGGACTTTTCAGGGAGTAGCGATTCCCAAATACAGTTACGGATTTAATTTTAGCGCAAATTATAAAAACTTCGACTTCTCTATGTTTTGGCAAGGAAGCGGTGGCAACAAAGTATTCAACGGATTGTATCGCAATTTAATGACAGAACAATACGGCAACAGTAGTGTTGATGCCTTAAATTACTGGACACCAACCAATACAAATACAGATGTGCCAAGACCAATTATTGGAGATCCAAATGCAAATGCAAGAGATTCTAACCGATTCATTGAAAGCGGTGATTATATCAAATTGCAAACCATGGAAATAGGATATTTAATTCCCGTTCCTAAAGAAAGTTTTATTCAAAAAGCCAAAATATTTGTAAACGGACAAAACTTATGGATCATTAGTAAATACAAAGGTTACGATCCGGATTTTAATTACAATGACGGATTATTCTCCAGAGGATATGATGCGGGATCTTTCCCTAATCCAAGAACAATTTCTATGGGTGTTGAAGTAAATTTTTAAAACTAGCCTAACCAATTAAAACGTATTAAAATGAAATATAAAATATTTAACTATATAACAGTTTTCTTTTCAGTGACTGTGTTAACAACAAGTTGCGTTGATAATGAAGACTTACTTCAGGTTGATCCAAATGTTGAAACAGCAGGTTCATTTTGGAAAACAGATCAGGATGCTATAGAGGGAGTAAATGCTGCTTACGGGAGTTTATTAACAGATGGAACTTATATGCGCAGTACACCTTTGCTACTAGACGCAAGATCTGATGATGCCCGTACCAACAGTCCTTGGGGATCAATGTATAATGCCGGCAGATTCAATTCGAATGTAGCCGACGCTTCGATTTATGGATGGGCATACGAAACCTATTATCAGGGAATTTATCGTGCCAATCAGGTTTTGACTAATGTACCTGAGATAGAATTTAAAGATCAGGCACTTAAAAGCAGAATTTTAGGACAGGCTTATTTCCTGAGAGGATTGTATTTATTTCATGCTGTAAACATGTTCAAAAATGTACCATTACCAACAGATATTGCCGTATATCATCCGCAAAAAACGCAGGAAGAAGGCTGGGCTCAGGTTATTGCAGATTTTAAAGCCGCTGCAGAATTATTGCCTGCCTCTTATGATAATATTTCAGGTATAGACAAAGGCGAAAAAGGACGTGCTACAAAAGGAGCTGCTTTAGGATATTTAGGAAAAGCATACTTATTTACCAAGGATTTTGCCAATGCAAAAACCACTTTTAGACAAGTTATAGATTTAGGTGTTTACTCTTTAGTAGCAAACTACCGCGATAATTTTACAACCGCCAACGAAAACAATTCAGAGTCACTTTTCGAAGTACAATTTAGCAGAGAAGCAGGTGGTGTAGATTTAGGTTGGGGAGGAACTCCCGCATCAGGTTGGGGGAAAACTTCGGCAAGAGCCATTACTTATGCACCAAGAGCTTTTGGATGGACAGATGTTCAGCCTTCATGGGCGTTGTTTAATGAATTTCATGACGAAAAAACAAAAACAGGAGATCTTGACCCTCGTTTAGACGCTACCATTTTTTATAATAAACCGGGCGGAATGAAATTGTACGGTAAAGATTTTGCCACTTTTTATGCCACAAGCCCGGCAGATTTGAATGATATCTTTTGTAGAAAATATCAAAATTCTGACGGAGAATTTGCCGATGAGTACGATTGGCGTTCCGGTATCAACGAACGTTTATTGCGTTATGCCGATATTCTTTTAATGTATGCCGAAACTTTGAACGAAACAGGCGATACACCCGCAGCATACGGATACATACAAATGGTTCGAAACAGAGTTGGTTTGCCCGATTTGACTACTGCAAAACCCGGAATGACACAAGCCCAAATGAGAGAGCAAATTGGTCATGAAAGATTTTTGGAATTCCCTCTTGAAGGACATCGTTTTGATGATATCCATCGTTGGGGATGGTTGCAGGATGCCACAAAACTAGCCTGGTTAAGAGCCAGAGACGCTGAGTTTAATTCGTATACAGCAGGAAGAGAATTTTATCCAATCCCACAATTAGAAATGGATAATAATCCGGGAACAAAACAGAATGATAGTTATTAAGTTTTCAGTCACAGTCCCAGTTTACAGTGGGAATGAGACTGAAAACTGGGACTGAAAACTGTGACTGAGAAAATATAGAATGAGATTAAAGAGAACCTGTACATAGCTCAGCTATGTTTATTTTAAATAAGTGAAATGCTCTTTTTGAACGCCCAAAATCTATGTTTCTATGTGTTAAAAATAATTACACCCAACGGGTTAAAGAGAGATAATAGTAACTAAAATTATAACAAATGAAAACAATTACAAGTTTGGTTTTATTAGCAGTATTATTAGTAGGTTGTCAAAATGAAGATGTCATAAATCCTTCATCAGAGAATGTAACTGCGGTTGCAGAAACTCAAAATTCTCAAAATAAAAGTTCAACAGCCAAAACGGTTACAGGAACAGTGCCTTCGCACGATCCAAGTACGATTGTAAAAAGCGGAGTCAATTATTATGTTTTTACAACCGGAGATAATATCCCAATGACCTATTCTACAAATTTAGTAAACTGGACGTGGGGAACATCAGTATTTACGTCTACTCCAAGTTGGATTACAGGATATGTTCCGGGATTTGTAAAAACATTTTGGGCACCGGATGTAGTGTGGTTCAATAACCGTTGGAACATGTATTATTCTTGTTCCACTTTTGGTTCAGCCACATCTGCAATTGGATTGGTAACCGCACCTTCAATTTCGCAAAGTGCAGGAACAACCTGGACAGACAGAGGCGTTGTCGTTTCATCCTCTTCATCTTCAGATGTAAATGCAATTGATCCTTCTATTCTGGTAGACGGAAGTAATGTTTATATGGCTTACGGTTCGTGGCATGCAGGCATCGGAGTAATCCAAATTAATCCTTCAACAGGAAAAACAACAGGAAGCAAAACAATCGTTGCTGGCGGAAGCAGTGCAAGTTGGGAAGCTCCATGTTTAATCAAAGAAGGAAGTTATTATTACATGTTCGCCAACAGAGGCACTTGCTGCAACGGCGTAAACAGTACATATTATATTGTAGTAGGTCGTTCAACAAGTCCGTTTGGACCATTTGTTGACAAAAACGGAACTACATTAACAAATGGTGGCGGAACCACAGTTTTAGCAACCCAAGGAAATTATATTGGTCCGGGGCATTTGTCCAGAATTACCGGAACTCAAAAAGGATCAGTTCATTATTATGATGGAGCCGATAGCGGAAATCCAAAACTAGAAATTGTATATTTTACATGGGCATCAGGATGGCCTGCACTTTCTTATTAAAACATCATTTAGAGAAAAGCTTTATCAGGCTTTTCTCTTTATCACTTATAAAAAATAAATAATATCCAGACATGAAAAAAGTACTTTTAATCATATTTCTTTTTACCATTTGCAATCAGGTAAGTTTCGCTCAAGGCGGAGTTACTGTAGTAACCATAAAAAATACGGCAGATGCACCAACGATTAATAAAAACATCTACGGACATTTTGCAGAACATTTGGGACGCTCTATTTATGGAGGTTTTTTTGTGGGAGATACATCGAAAATACCCAATACAAAAGGAGTTAGAAATGATATTATTAAAGCTTTAAAAGAATTAAAAATTCCAAATTTAAGATGGCCCGGCGGATGTTTTGCAGATACCTATCATTGGAAAGACGGAATTGGACCACAACAAGAAAGACCTACAATTGTAAATAAATGGTGGGGTGGCGTAACAGAAGACAATAGTTTTGGGACACACGATTTCCTGAATATGTGCGAACTTCTGGGAGCAGAACCTTATTTATCAGGAAATGTAGGAAGCGGAACCGTTCAGGAATTATCTGATTGGGTTCAGTATACCAACTTTAGCGGTAAAAGTCCGATGAGTGATTTGCGTAAAAAAAACGGAAGAACAGAACCTTGGAAAGTTAAATTCTGGGGAATTGGAAATGAAGCCTGGGGTTGCGGAGGAAATATGACAGCAGAATATTATGCCAATGAATACCGCAAATATGCAACCTTCATGTCAGATTGGGAAAATACGGGCGGAATTACCCGTATTGCTTCAGGATCAAACAGCGCCGATTATAACTGGACAGAAGTTTTAATGAAAAACATTCCGATCAATATGTTAGGCGGAGTTGGAGTGCACCATTATGCCGTAATCGATTGGGGTAAAAAAGGCGACGGAGTAAATTTTACCGAAGACGGATATTTCCATACCATGCAATCGGCGCTAAAAATGGAAGAATTGGTTACCAAACATTCTGCAATAATGGACAAATACGATCCGGAGAAAAAAGTAGCCATGATTGTAGACGAATGGGGCGCCTGGTATGAAGTAGAACAAGGAACAAATCCTGGATTTTTATACCAACAAAATACCATGAGAGATGCAGTTTTGGCGGGAGCAACTTTAAATATTTTCAACAATCACGCTGACAGAGTTCGTATGGCAAATTTGGCACAATGTGTAAATGTTTTGCAAGCTGTGATCCTTACAGACAAAGCAAAAATGATTACAACGCCAACATATCATGTCATGAAAATGTACAGCGTTCATCAGGATGCAAAACAATTGCCTGTAAGTTTCCAATCGCCATTGTACACCTTTAATGGAGAAACACTTCCTGCAGTATCAGCTTCGGCGTCAAAAGACAAAAGCGGATTAGTTCATATTTCGTTAGTAAATGTGGATGCAAAAAATAAAAACACAATCGAAATTGATGTAAAAGAGCTCGGTGTTAAAAACTTTACAGGAACAATTATAACATCGGCCAAATTGCAGGATTACAATTCATTCGATACTCCAAACAAAATTGTACCAACAGTTTTTAAAGGTTTCGAAAATAAAAAAGGAAAACTTGAAATTACAATTCCTCCATTTTCAGTAGTTGTTTTGGAAGGAAAATAACAAGCTAAAAAAATGAAAAAATCGAATTCAATTATAAAAATAATTATGTCTTTCGGATGTTTTTTGGTTGCCCTTGCTGCCATAAGTTGTTCGAGTGATGATCCCGCAAAAAAGGATCCCGATCCTGTTGTTGATCCGTCAGTAGTAGTAGTACCAAATACTTTTCCGGGACCAGCCTATGCAGATAATTATACTGCAATATCAGGTTGGGGAAGCAGAGCAGAATGGAATTTAGCCAACGTGCACGATCCATCAGTAGAGAAAAGTGGCGAATATTATTATATGTATCAAACTGATGCTTCGTACGGAAATGCAACAGATGGTCATGGACATTTTTTTTACAGACGGTCAAAAGATTTAGTCAATTGGGAATTCATGGGATCCTCCATGACCGAAGCTCCGGTTTGGGTAAAAGATTCCTTAAACAATAAAAGAGCCAGAATGTCTCCGGCATTGCCAGCCATTACAAATCCAACTTATGGGTATTGGGCACCTTGCGTTCGAAAAGTAGGGAATAAATTCAGAATGTATTACAGCATTGTGGTCACAAACCCAATTGTTGGTACAGACACGAATACTTCCTGGACAGAACGCGCTTTTATTGGCTTAGCCGAAACAGATGATTTGGCTTCAAATAATTGGACCGATAAAGGAATGGTAGTTTGCTCTGAACCAGATGGCGTAAAAAGTTATGTTAGAAACGGAGGAAATGATTGGGACGCTTATTTTAAATTCAACGCCATTGATCCAAGTTTTATTCAAACTCCTGAAGGTGATCAATATTTAATTTATGGTTCCTGGCATTCCGGAATTGCAGCTTTAAAACTGAATCCAACAACCGGAAAACCGGATAAATTAAAAACAATCGACGATTACGGAGTACGAATTGCAGGACGCGGAAACGTAAATACAAACCGTTGGCAAGCACTCGAAGGACCGGAAATTATTTATAATCCGGACACACAATATTATTATTTGTTCTTGGCTTATGACGAATTATCGGTTGCTTATAACACACGTGTTGCACGTTCGAAAAGTATTTTAGGACCGTATCAAACCATCAGCGGAAGCAGCATTACAAATGGAGCAGAATGTTTCCCGATGGTAACACATCCATATTCTTTTAAAAATCATACCGGTTGGGTAGGAATATCGCATTGTGCCGTTTTCCAAAACCCGGAAACCAAACAATGGTATTATGCTTCGCAAGCCCGTTTACCAGAAGGAGTTCCCGGAATTGCTGTTTCAAATGCTGTTATGATGGGACATGTTCGCGGTATTCAATGGACAGAAGATGGCTGGCCGGTGGTAGAAGCAGAACGTTATGCCGGTGTACCTGCAACAACAATTTCAGATGCTAATTTTGTGGGAACCTGGGAACAAATTACTATGAACTATCAATACAAAACCATTCAGAAATCAGTAACACTTTATCTAACCGCAGACAAAAAAGTAAGCGGTGACGCAAATGGAACGTGGTCGTATGACAGTACTAAAAAAATCCTGACCATAAACGGCGTAAAATGTAATGTAACCGATGCCTGGGATTGGGAATCAGCCACCAGAAAAGTGACTTTGAGTTATTCAGGTTTGACAGGAACAGGATTACCGGTTTGGGGTAAAAAAGTAAATTAAAATTATTTTGTTTCACGTAGATTTGACAGATTAGAGCAGATTTAATTTTAGATTTTTATTAAAATTAATCTGCAGTTATCCGCTTAAATCTTTTTAAATCTGCTTGAAAAAAAAATTCGTGGCTCGAGCGAAAGCGAACAGGCGAAGCAAATTCGAAGCAAAAAAAATCTACCTAAAAAAAGAGTTAGAAAGAATTAAAGGATAAAAAAAAATCTGCTTAATCTGCCAAATCTGCGAGAGAAAAAATATTTAACACATAGAAATATAGCTTAACAAATGAGATAAGATGTTTCACTCCAAATAAAACACATAGCTATGTGTTTTAAGACCAAGTGAAACGCTTTTTTTTAACATCAAAATTCTATGTCTCTATGTGTTAAAATGTTAAAACAACCGCCACAGATTAATAAAGAATTAAAGGATAAAAAAAAATCTGCTTAATCTGCCAAATCTGCGAGAGAAAATATTTTTAAACACATAGAAACATAGCTTAACAAATGAGATAAGATGTTTCACTCCCAATAAAACACATAGCTATGTGTATTAAAACCAAGTGAAACGCCTTTTTTAAACATCAAAAAGTCTATGTCTCTATGTGTTAAAATGTTAAAACAACCGCCACAGATTAATAAAGAATTAAAGGATAAAAAAAAATCTGCTTAATCTGCCAAATCTGCGAGAGAAAAAATATTTAACGCATAGAAACATAGCTTAACAAATGAGATAAGATGTTTCACTCCAAATAAAACACATAGCTATGTGTATTAAGACCAAGTGAAACGCCTTTTTAACATCAAAATTCTATGTCTCTATGTGTTAAAATGTTAAAACAACCGCCACAGATTAATAAAGAATTAAAAATATTAGAAAATCTGCTTAATCTGCCAAATCTGCGAGAGAAAATATTTTTAAACACATAGAAACATAGCTTAACAAATCGAATAAGATGTTTCGCTCTAAATAAAACACATAGCTATGTGTATTAAGACCAAGTGAAACGCCTTTTTTTAACATCAAAAAGTCTATGTCTCTATGTGTTAAAATAAAAACACACATTACAAATAAAACAATGAAAAATCTAACATCACTTTTAGTTTTGCTTGCCTTCTGTCAAACAATTCAAAGCCAAATTGATCCATCAAAATTTAATAATCCAATTATAAAAGATCAATATACAGGAGATCCTGCGGCATTGGTTTACAAAGACAAAGTGTATTTATATGCCGGTCATGACGAAGCGCCAAACGATTTTAATTTTTATAAAATGAATGAATGGGTGGTGTATTCTTCATCAGATATGAAAAAATGGGAATCACATCCGGTGCCCTTAAAAGTAACCGATTTTAAATGGGCAAAAGGTGATGCTTGGGCTTCTCAGGTAATCGAAAGAAACGGGAAATTCTATTGGTATGTAACCGTTCATCACGGATCTATAGAAGGAAAATCAATTGGAATTGCGGTTTCAGATAGTCCAACAGGACCTTTTAAAGATGCTTTAGGAAAAGCCTTGATTACAAACGACATGACCAAATTTACCGATATAAGCTGGGACGATATCGATCCAACGGTTTATATCGATAACGATGGACAAGCCTATTTGTTTTGGGGAAATACGTCTTGCCATTATGCAAAATTAAAAGAAAACATGATTGAACTTGACGGGCCAATTCAGCACATCGATCTACCACATTTTACCGAAGCACCGTGGATTCATAAACACAAAGAATGGTATTATTTATCATACGCCTATGAGTTTCCGGAGAAAATTGCCTACGCCATGAGCAAATCAATTACAGGGCCGTGGGAGTTTAAAGGAATCCTGAATGAACTTGCCGGAAACAGCAATACAAACCATCAATCGATTATAGATTTTAAAGGACAATCCTATTTTATTTATCACAACGGAGCATCGCAACCCAACGGAGGAAGTTTCAGGAGATCAGTTTGTGTAGACAAATTATATTACAATAAAGATGGAACGATGAAACGTGTCGTAATGACGTCAGAAGGAATTCAATAATTAGTTTTCGATACTGAAACTTTTAAAAATAGGAGCATTTATTTAAACACATAGAAACATAGTTTTAATTGTGAAAAAAGAATACAAAAGAAACATATTTCTTTGACATAGATAGACTATGTGTATTTTAAATAAGTGAAACGTCTTTTTTTGAGTTTACAAAATCTATGTTTCTATGTGTTAAAAATAATTATGCTCAAAGGTTACAATTTATATAGTTTAGAATTTTTTCAGACCAAAACTTAAATTTTCTTATATCACTTATATGGTTTACAAAAACATAAAACAAATATTTTTTCTTATAATGATGGTGACAGCGTCGATTTCGTTTGCGCAGGAAATCGTTGTACACGACCCGGTTGTCATCAAACAAAAAGACACTTATTATTTGTATTGCACCGGAAACGGAATCAGTGTTTTTAGTTCGAAAGATTTAAAAAACTGGAATCCTGAACCTCCCGTTTTCAAAGACAAACCCGTTTGGGCAGATGCAGTTGCGGCCGATTTCAAAAATCATATTTGGGCGCCGGATATTTCATTACATAACAATGTATATTATCTGTATTATTCCGTTTCAGCTTTCGCCAAAAATACTTCGGCGATTGGCGTTGCGACCAATACAACTTTAGATCCAAAAGACAAAAACTACAAATGGGTCGATCAGGGAATTGTCATTCAATCGCAACCCAATCGAGATATGTGGAATGCTATTGATCCAAATTTAATCTTCGATGAAAATAATACACCGTGGTTATCATTCGGTTCTTTTTGGGAAGGATTGAAAACGGTAAAACTAAATCCTGATTTAAAATCAATTGCTCAGCCACAAGAATGGCACACGATTTCGAAACGAAAAAGAACTTTCGAATTAGCAGATTCAGATCCCGGAGATGGCGCACTTGAAGCTCCTTTTATTTTTAAAAAGAACGGCTATTATTACCAATTTCTTTCTTGGGATTTATGCTGTCGCGGAGAAAAAAGCACCTATAAAGTCGTTGTTGGAAGATCTAAAAATGTAACCGGACCGTACGTCGATAAAGACGGAAAACTATTAACCGAAGGCGGAGGAAGTATTGTAGTTCAGGGCGATGAAAATTACTTTGGCACAGGCCATAATAGCGCTTATACATTTGATGGGAAAGATTATATTTTTTATCACGCTTACGAAAAGAAAACCAACGGAACGCCAAGATTATTGGTAAAAGAAATGCTTTGGGATGCAGATTTGTGGCCCGTTTTAAAATAGAATATCCAAAATAATGAAAAAATATAATTTACCAATAGTAACGATTTTCATGGCACTTTTGATTTTTGTTTCCTGTAAAGAAACGAAGAACGATGCCGTGCAATCGACTAAAACTTCTGTATTAAAAGCAGGTTACGAAATAGAACCGGTTAATATTCAAAATGTAAAATTGACCGATTCTTTTTGGTTGCCTATTATCAAAAGAGTACAAGAAGTGACGATTGCATACGCCATTCAGAAATGTAATGAAGAAGGTCGTTTTGAGAATTTTTTAATCGCCGGAAAACAAAAAACAGGAGAAGTTCGTGGGCAAATGCCTTTTGACGATACCGATGTTTATAAAATTATCGAAGGCGCATCTAATACTTTAATTTCTGCGCCAAACCCAAAATTAGATCGCGTTTTGGATTCCCTAATTGCCATTGTAAAAATTGGTCAGGAAAAAGACGGATATCTAACAACTTGGAGAACCATAAATCCTGCAAAACCGCCAGCGCCTTGGGTTCCAGTAATTGAAGGAAAACGTTGGGAATCATTACAAATTAGCCACGAATGCTACAATGCGGGACATTTGATCGAAGCTGCTGTGGTACATTATGAAGCAACCGGAAAAAGAAACTTCCTTGATATTGCCATTAAAAATGCAGATTTATTAGTGAAAACTTTTGGCGACAAACCAGGTCAGGTAAAAGGAGTTCCGGGGCATCAAATTGTAGAAACAGGTTTGATTAAATTGTATCAAATTACCGGAAAAGAAGATTATTTAAAGTTAGCCAAATATTTTCTGGACAATCGCGGAAATCCAAACAATCATAAATTATATGGCGAATATGCACAAGATCATATTCCGGTTATTCAGCAAAAAGAAGTTGTTGGTCACGCCGTAAGAGCCGTTTATATGTACGCAGGAATGACAGATATTGCCGCCATAACAAAAGACAAAGGTTACACAGATGCCGTAAATAATTTGTGGAGTAATATGGTCAACAAAAAAATGTACATCACGGGCGGAATTGGTTCGAGACACGACGGAGAAGCTTTTGGAGCCAATTATGAATTGCCAAACTTAACGGCGTATAACGAAACCTGCGCTGCAATTGGCGATGTATATTGGAATCATAGATTGCATAATTTGACTGGAAAATCACAATATTTTGATGTGATCGAAAGAACAATGTATAACGGATTAATCTCCGGTATTTCGCTTGACGGAAAAGAATTTTTCTATCCAAATGCCTTAGAATCTGATGGCGTTTTTAAATCTAACAGAGGATCTTGTACACGTCAGGCTTGGTTTGATTGCTCTTGTTGTCCAACAAACTTAATCCGATTTGTGCCTTCTATTCCGGGACTTATTTATTCGAAATCAAAAGAGGTGCTGTATGTGAATTTGTATGCTTCAAACAACGCAGCTTTCACTTTAGGAAAAACAGATTTACAGATTTCGCAACAAACGGGATATCCCTGGAACGGAAAAGTTGCAATCTCGGTTAACCCGAAAAAAGAAAGCCAATTCACAATTAAACTTAGAGTTCCGGGTTGGGCAAGAAATGAAGTTTTGCCGGGAGATTTATATTCTTATAAAAAAGCTTCAACTCAAAAAGCCACGATTAATCTGAATGGAGAAATATTGACGATTCAGCCTCAAGATGGTTATTTTGTTATTAACAGAAAGTGGAAAAAAGGAGACAAAATCAATCTTAATTTCCCAATGGAAGTTCAGGAAGTTGAAACAAATGCCAAAGTCGAAACCAATAAAAACAAAGTTTCTCTGGAATATGGACCAATCGTTTATGCTGTTGAAGAAGTTGATAACAAAACTAATTTCGATAAAATAGATATTAGTTCTTCAGATACTTTCAGAGTAAAAAAAGAACCTAATTTATTGCAAGGCGTAAACGTAATCGAAAATTTAAAATTCAAAGCAATTCCATATTATTCTTGGTCAAATAGAGGAGTTGGGAAGATGAAAGTTTGGTTGGATTATGAGAAGTAGAGTATAGAAAATAGAATAAAGAGGCAAGAATCAAGATAATGGCGCAGATTAAAGAATTAAAAAGATTAAAAAATCTGCTCAATCTGCCGAATCTGCGAGAGAAATATTTAAACACATAGAAGCATAGATTTCTAATTGAATAAAAAAGAGAATAAAACAAATCGTGATTTGCACACATAGCTATGTGAATTCAAACAAATGAAATGCCTTTTTACAGAATCAAAAACTATGTCTCTATGTGTTAAAAAGTCAAAGTATAGAAAATAAAAACCCGTTTTTATCCGCGTTTTCACTTTAGTGAATCAGTATCATCCGCGTGCCATAAAAACATAAATATAAAAAAATGAAGTCCAATTTAATTACCAAAATTACCCTTTGTGGTTTATTGCTGAACGGCTTTTATGCATCGGCACAAAAAAACAATCTTCAGGTTGACGTTGCAAAAACAGTTACCAAAATTCAGCCAACGATGTACGGAGTGTTTTTTGAAGACATCAATTTTGCTGCCGATGGAGGTTTGTATGCCGAAATGATCAAGAACAGATCATTCGAATTCGAAACTCCAATGATGGGCTGGAACGAGCCAAACAGCGACCGACACAAACTGAACCTTCAATCCGGAATCGCAAACATCATTCAATATTCGCAAAAAGGAACGAACCATAATTATTGCCGAGTTACAATTAACGATGCAAATGGTTATGAATTGATCAATGAAGGCTTTAGAGGAATGGGAATCAAGAAAGATCTGAAATATAATTTGTCTCTAAAAGCTTCGCAACTATCAGGTAATGTTTCGAAGATTAAAATTCAATTTATTGATAAAAACAAAAAGGTTTTAGGCGAAACTTCGATTGTTCCAACAGCAAAAGATTGGGCAAATTACACCGCACAATTAACAGCAACGGCTACAGAAGCAAAAGCACAAATGAGAATCACTTTTGAAGGAAGTGGAGTGATCGATTTAGATCAGATTTCGTTATTTCCGGAAGATACCTGGAAAGGAAGGAAAAACGGAATGCGAGCTGATTTAGTGCAATTATTATACGACTTGAAACCTGGATTTTTACGTTTTCCAGGCGGATGTATTGTTGAAGGAAAAACGTTGGCATTACGTTACCAATGGAAAAAATCAATTGGAAATGTAGCTGATAGAGAAACGATGATTAACCGTTGGAATACCGAATTTGCACATAAACCGGCACCGGATTATTTTCAGAGTTTTGGTTTGGGATTCTATGAATATTTCCAACTTTCAGAAGATATTGGAGCTTCACCATTGCCTATTTTAAGCTGCGGAATGGCGTGTCAATTTAACACAGGAGAATTAGTTCCAATGGATCAATTGGATCCTTATGTACAAGATGCTTTAGATTTAATTGAATTTGCAAACGGCGATCAAACTACTGCTTGGGGAAAAGTTCGTGCTGATATGGGACATCCAAAACCATTTAATTTAAAATTTATTGGAGTTGGAAATGAGCAATGGGGACCAGATTATATTGAGCGTTTCAAAGTGTTTCAAAAAGCGATAAAAGATAAATATCCAAATATCACAATTGTTTCCGGAACAGGACCTTTTCCTGACGGAGATTATTTTGATTACGGCATGAAAGAACTTAAAAAATTAAATGCTGAAATCGTTGACGAACATTATTATAAAGATCCGGCCTGGTTTCGTAAAAACGTGACACGTTACGACAATTATGACCGTAAAGGACCAAAGATTTTTGCAGGAGAATATGCAGCGCAAAGTGTAGCGATTGCAAGTCCGGATAATAAAAACAACTGGGAATGTGCTTTTTCTGAAGCTGCTTTCATGACTGGAATGGAACGTAATGCTGCCGTTGTTCACTTAACTTCTTATGCGCCGTTATTGGCTCATGTTGAAGGCTGGCAATGGACACCGGATATGATTTGGTTCAACAATTTGCAATCCTACGGAACACCAAATTATTATGTTCAGAAATTATTCTCAAATAATAAAGGGACCGATTTAATAAATATTACAGAAGGCGGAAAAGCGGTTACGGGACAAAATGATTTGTTTGCATCGGCAGTAAAAGATGTTAATTCTAAAGAAGTAATCCTGAAAATTGTGAATGCTTCGGCAACAGCTCAAAATGCTTCAATTGATGTAAAAGGAGCAAAATTAGATTCAAAAGGAACAGCAATAATCTTAAAAGGAGACGGAATAAATGATGAGAATTCTTTTAAGTCTCCAACGAAAATTAGCCCAAAAGAAAGCGAATTTAATGTGAACGGAAGTAAGGTTCAATATGATTTTCCGGCATACTCCGTTACCGTTTTGAAAATTAAGATGAAATAATCGCAACAGAATAAATGTAAAACCAACGTTTATTTTTTGTTTTGCCCTTAAACTCTTGTTTTGATGCATTATTTGTAAAAATTCAAACCATTATTTTTATTAAGTGTTTATTGTACACTTATAAATGAATTATAATTATATTTGTCATTATTATTAAATGAATTTCGAATGAAAAATTACGTTATAGGATTGGACTACGGAACAGATTCAGTTCGAGCGATGCTAATAGATACTGAAAATGGGCAAGAGCTGGCATCAAATGTTTCTCATTATAAAAGATGGAAAAACAAGCAATATTGTGATGCGTCGATAAATCAATTTCGCCAACATCCTTTAGATCATATCGAAGGTTTAGAAATTACGATTCAGACGGTTATAAAAGAAAGTAAAGTTGATCCTTCGCAAGTATGCGGAATCTGTATTGATACAACCGGATCTTCACCGGTTCCTGTTACGAAAGAAGGAATTCCATTGGCTTTGACAAAAGGTTTCGAGGAAAACCCAAATGCGATGATGGTACTTTGGAAAGATCATACTTCGATAAATGAAGCAAACGAAATCAACGAATTGGCGGTAAGTTGGGGCGGAGAAAATGTAACTAAATATGTAGGCGGAATTTATTCATCGGAATGGTTTTGGGCAAAAATCCTGCACATTGCCAGAGAAGATGAAGCGGTTCGAAATGCAGCACATACCTGGATGGAGCATTGCGATTTAATGACGTATTTATTAATTGAAGATAAAGATTTAAAAACGTTTAAAAGAAGCCGTTGTGCAGCTGGACATAAAGCGATGTGGCACGAAGACTGGAACGGATTACCGCCATTTGAATTCTTAGAAAAATTACATCCTTATTTAGCTCAACTTCGTGGTAATCTTTATGATGAAACGTATACATCAGATGTAGTTGCCGGAAATTTAAGCAAAGAATGGGCAGATCGTTTAGGACTTTCGACAGAAACAGTTGTAGCCGTAGGAACTTTCGATGCACATTCCGGAGCTGTTGGAGCGAAGATTGGAGAAAATACTTTAGTTCGTGTTATGGGAACTTCAACCTGCGATATTTTGGTTGGTTCTTATGATGAAGTTGGAACAAAAACCGTTCGTGGAATCTGCGGACAAGTTGATGGATCAGTAATTCCCGGATTTATTGGTTTAGAAGCGGGACAATCTGCTTTTGGAGATTTACTGGCTTGGTACAAAGAATTATTGCTTTGGCCAACAGATCATTTATTAACGGCTTCAACTGTTTTAAATGAAACTCAAAAAGAACAATTAAGAGAAGAATTCAGCGATAAATTAATTGTAGAATTAACAAAAGAAGCAGAGAAAATTCCGGTTTCAGACAGTCTTCCAATAGCATTAGACTGGATTAACGGAAGAAGAACTCCAGATGCCAATCAGGAATTGAAAAGCGCGATTTCGAATCTTTCTTTAGGAACAAAAGCGCCACATATTTTCAAAGCTTTGGTAAATGCAATTTGTTTTGGAGCGAAGAAAATTGTGGATCGTTTTGAAGAGGAAGGTGTAAAAATCGACAGCGTTATCGGGATTGGTGGCGTTGCTCGTAAATCTCCTTTTATCATGCAGACATTGGCAAATGTTTTAAATAAGCCCATTAAAATTGCAGCTTCAGACCAAACTCCCGCTTTAGGAGCAGCGATTTATGCAGCAGTTGCAGCAGGAATTTATCCAAATGTAATCGAAGCAAGTCAAAAAATAGGAAGTGATTTTGACGGAGAATATTTCCCGCAATTAGACAAAGTTGCAGCTTATCATAAACTGCTTTTGGCATACGATCAATTAAGTGCATACGAAGATCCAACTATTAAAATTTCGCAACATGAGTTCTCTTTATAAAGATTTAAAACAGGAATGTTACGAAGCCAATATGCAGTTAAATGCATTGAATTTGGTTGTATATACTTTCGGAAATGTGAGTGCTGTTGATCGAAAAAATGGTGTTTTTGCGATTAAACCAAGTGGTGTTCCTTATGAAGATTTAAAACCGGAAGATATTGTGATTGTCGATTTTGATAATAATATTATTGAAGGAACAATGCGTCCGTCATCAGACACAAAAACGCATGCATATTTATATAAAAACTGGCCAAATATTGGTGGCGTTGCACATACACACGCCACTTATTCGGTAGCTTGGGCACAATCACAACGTGATATTCCCATTTTTGGAACCACGCATGCCGATCATTTAACAGCTGATATTCCGTGTGCGCCACCGATGGCAGATGAGCTTATAGAAGGAAATTACGAACACAATACCGGAATTCAGATTTTGGATTGTTTCAAAGAAAAAAATCTTTCTTATGAAGAAGTAGAAATGGTTTTGATTGGAAATCACGGTCCATTTGCATGGGGAAAAAACGCAGCAAAAGCAGTTTACAATAGCAAAGTTTTGGAAGTTGTAGCCGAAATGGCATTCTTGACTTTACAAATAAATCCAAACGCACCAAGATTAAAAGATTCCCTAATAAAGAAACATTACAATCGTAAACACGGAAAAGATTCTTATTACGGGCAGTAAAAGAGAAAAAAGAATAAAGAAAAAAGATTTTAGACGGTTTCAAATTTGAAACAAAGAAAACCTGAAATAAAAAAATAATAACAATTCGATTTTCAGATTTCAACAACCTGAAACTTGAAACAAAAAATAACAAAATGATTGACATTTCTCAAAAAGAAGTATGGTTTGTAGTAGGAAGCCAGGAATTATACGGTGAAGAAACGCTTAGAAAAGTAGCGGAACATTCGCAATTAATAGCAAAAGGATTAGACGCATCATCGAGTATTCCGGTAAAAGTGGTTTATAAAGATGTAGTAAAATCTCCTGCTCAAATTTTAGATGTTTGTTTGGCAGCGAATTCAGAAAAAAACTGTATCGGGATTATTGCCTGGATGCACACTTTTTCTCCGGCAAAAATGTGGATTGGCGGATTAAGTATTCTAAAGAAACCATTATGCCATTTGCATACACAATATAATGCCGAAATTCCGTGGGGAACTATCGACATGGATTTCATGAACCTGAATCAATCCGCACACGGAGATCGTGAGTTTGGTTTTATCATGTCAAGAATGCGCAAAAAGCGTAAAGTTGTGGTTGGACATTGGGAAGATCCTCGCGTTTTGAACAAATTGGGTGTTTGGACAAGAGTAGCTTTGGGTTGGGATGAACTTCAGAACTTAAAAGTAGCCCGTATTGGAGACAATATGCGTGAAGTTGCCGTTACAGAAGGTGATAAAGTAGAAGCTCAGATTCGTTTTGGAATGTCGGTTAATGGATATGATTCATCGGATGTTACGAAACATATTGAGAAAGTTACAGACCAACAATTGAATGATTTATTAGCCGTTTATGAATCTTCTTATACTTTGACAGATTCTTTAAAAGAAGGCGGAGCACAAAGAAGTTCATTGGTCGAAGCAGCAAAAATAGAATTAGGTTTAAGAGCTTTCCTTACCGAAGGCGGTTTTGGGGCTTTTACAGATACGTTTGAAAATCTTGGAGTTTGGAAACAATTGCCAGGAATTGCAACACAAAGATTAATGGCCGATGGTTATGGTTTTGGTGGAGAAGGCGACTGGAAAACTGCTGCAATGGTTCGTGCCTTAAAAGTGATGAATGTTGGACTTGAAGGAGGAACTTCTTTCATGGAAGATTATACGTATCATTTTACACCTCAAAAATCATACGTTTTAGGATCTCACATGTTAGAAATTTGTCCATCGATTGCAGAGGCAAAACCTTCATGCGAAGTGCATCCGTTAGGAATTGGAGGAAAAGAAGATCCTGCGCGTTTGGTGTTTAATTCACCTGCAGGAGCTGCAATCAATGTTTCTTTGATTGATATGGGGAATCGTTTCCGTTTGATTGTGAACGAAGTTGAAGCGATTAAACCATTGGCAGATTTACCAAAATTACCGGTTGCAAGAGTTTTATGGGATTGTAAACCAAATCTTGATATCGCGGCAACTGCATGGATTCTTGCCGGAGGAGCGCATCATACGGTTTACAGCCAGGCAATCACAACAGAATACATGGAAGATTTTGCTGATATCGCCGGAATCGAATTATTGGTTATTGACGAAAAAACTACGGTAAGAGACTTTAAAGATAAGATCAATGCAAACGAAGCTTATTTTCATTTGTTTCAACACGGACTTTAATTAAAGGTACAAAGGTTCAAAGAGGCAAAGGTTCAGAGGTTTCAAAATTTCGTCACTTTTAAATTTTTCATATCTTTCATTTCACTTTTTACAATACTTAAAAAATAATATTTATGAATGTATTAAAACGTTGCGTTTTTGGAATTAGCCTTATGAGTTTGGCAGCAATTTCTGTTCAATGTAAAAACGATAAAAAAATGGATGCGACAACAGTTTCTTCAGATGAAAAAGCTACGGTTACAATCGAAAAATCTTCTTATGGAACTACTGCAAAAGGAGAAAAAGTAGATAGTTATAAGTTGAAAAACCAAAATGGGATGGAAGTTGATATCATCACTTTTGGTGGAAGAATTACGGATCTTAAAGTACCAAATATACAAGGTGTTTCTGAAAATGTAGTGATCGGATTTAATTCTTTGGCACAATATGAAAAAGAAAATCCATTTTTTGGAGCTTTGATCGGAAGATATGGAAACAGAATCGCGAAAGGGAAATTCGCTTTAGACGGAAAAGAATATCAATTAGCTATAAATAATGCACCAAATGCTTTGCACGGTGGACCACAAGGATATTTTAACGTTGTTTGGAAAGCCGATGCCGTTAAATCCGGAAATACAGCGACTTTAAAATTATCTTATTTAAGTAAAGATTTAGAAGAAGGTTATCCGGGAAATCTTCAGGTTTTTGTAACGTATACATTGACAAATGATAATCAGTTAGAAGTTTTGTATGAAGCAACAACAGACAAGAAAACGATTGTAAATCTAACACAACATTCTTATTTCAATTTATCGGGAGATTTTACAAAAACAATCTTAGATCATGAATTGACTTTGAATGCTGACAAATTAGTTCCGGTAGATGCAACTTTAATTCCTACGGGAAAATTAGAAGATGTTGCTAATACTCCTTTCGATTTTAGAACTCCAAAATTAATTGGAAAAGACATCGAAGTTAAAAACGAACAATTAGAAAGAGGAAAAGGTTATGATCATTGTTGGGTATTGAATAATCCTGAAAAAGGAAAAACAATCATTGCAAAAGTATATCACGCAGCGAGCGGAAGAGTTATGGAAATGACAACTGACGAACCTGGAATTCAGTTTTATTCCGGAAACTTTCTTGACGGAACTTTACCAACACGCGATGGCAAAAAATATGGACACAGAACGGGACTTTGTTTAGAAACTGAACATTATCCGGATTCTCCCAATCAGAAAAATTTCCCGACAACGGTTTTAAACCCGGGAGAAAAATATAAGACTAAAACTGTTTTTAAATTTTCTGTAAAAAAATAGTTTTAGAATTTGTTTATTAGTTCAGTAATTTTTTAAAAACCTCGAAAGTACTCCTTTCGAGGTTTTTTTATTAGAAAATATTAGAACATATTACGATTTACAAAGACTTTGTTAATTTGTTAAATTATTTCTTACATTAGCGTAATAACTATCCTAAAAACCCTTTAATTATGAAAAACCCAATTAAATTATTACTTCTTTTATTAACATTTTCAGTATTTGGAATTGCAAATGCTCAGGTTCAGATGAATTTTAAATTTGACACGCCTTATGGTAAAAATACGGCTGTTGGAAAATTTGTCGAACTCAATGGAGCTAAAATTTATTATGAAGAATATGGAAAAGGGGAACCTTTGTTATTGATTCACGGAAATGGAGGAAGTATTGAATCGATGGGAAATCAAATTGATTATTTTAAAAGTAAATACAGAGTTATTGCTGCCGATAGTAGAGGACAAGGCAAATCAGAGTTAAAAACAGATTCTTTAACATTTGTCCAAATGACAAAAGATACTGAAGCATTAGTCAATCATTTAAAACTGGATTCGATAAGTATTATTGGATGGAGTGATGGAGGAATTGTTGGTTTGCAAATGGGGATTTCAGGGAAGTCAAAAATAAAGAAAATCGTAGCAATGGGTGCCAATTTACGACCTGATTCTACTGCTATTTATTCATGGGCGACAAAAGATGTTCAGAACTTGAAAAAAATGATTGTTTCAAAAATTAAAGAAAAAGATACTAGCGAGAATTGGAATCTAATGAAACAACTTGCCGGACTTTTGATATATCAACCTACTATTGCAACTAAAGATTTATCAAAAATTAAAGCAAAAGTTCTTGTAATAGCTGGAGATAGAGACGTAATCAGAAATGAGCATACAGTTGAAATTTTCGAAAACATACCTAAGGCACAGTTATGCATTATGCCTGGAGAAACCCATTTTGCACCGGCTTCAAGTCCGGAAGTATTTAATGCAATAGCAAATAAGTTTTTATCAGAACCGTTTAAAAGATCAGATTCGGATTGGACTAAATGGGATAAATAAAAACAGACTCAAAGTTTTATTCGTTTAATAATTCTCTAAAAACCTCGAAAGTGATTCTTTTGAGGTTTTTTTATGGATAAAGTTTTCGCCACGAATTTCACAAATTAGCACGAATTGATTTAGTAAACTCTACTCAGTTTAATTAGTAAAAATTAGTGAAATTCGTGGCAGAAAAAACTTTGCGTCTCTGCGACTTTGCGGGATTAATTCATTTACAACTTATAAAATCTTAACTTCGCAATAGAAAATGAAAGCGAAATGAAACATTTATTCAAAGCAGCAATAAACTGGACTTCAAACAAAGAGCAGGAAGATTCAACAAAGAGGGTTTACAACAAAAGCCATCAAATAAAAATTGAAGGTAAACCTGTTTTAGATGTTTCGGCAGCAAAAGCTTTCAAAGGTGATCCTGAATTATACAATCCCGAAGATTTGCTTTTGAGCAGTTTGGTTTCTTGTCACATGATGTCCTATTTATACGTATGTTCTCAAAACGAAATAGAAGTTCTGGAATATTCAGATAATGCCGAAGCAATACTCGAAGTTTCTCCTGACGGCAGCGGGCGTTTTACAGAAGTCAGATTAAATCCTAAAGCAAAGATTTTAAATCCTGATAAAATTGACTTAGCGATACAATTGCACACAAAAGCAAATCAATTGTGTTTTATCGCTAATTCTTGCAATTTTCCTGTATTGCATAACGCGAGTTGTGAACTTATATGAGGAAAAAAACTTTATATCTTAACGACAAAACCACCATAAGGTTTCATTTTCAGGGTCAGTTTTTGGTTTTTTGAAATGGATTCTTGTTTAAAACCATTCTCATCTTCAAGGACAATAAACCCTTTTTGATTTTTTACAAAAGACAAATCGACTTCAATTTCTTTTGGAGAATTTTCGCCATTAATACCCACAATGTGCCAGGTGTTTCCGCTTCTTCTGGCCATTACAATATATTTTCCTGGAAAACCGGCAATGAATTTTGAGTCGTCCCAATTTGTTGGGATATCTTTTAAATAATCAACAACATAAGCAGGCATTTTTGCCATTCCTTCCGGAATTTCAGCAATATGTTGAATACCGGATAAGAATAAAACAGGCAGAGCCAGTTCAAAAGCCGGAGTTGTTATTCTATTAATATTCGGAATTTTATCCAGAGCCATTGGCGTAAAATCCATTGGATCAAAAGCATTTCTGGCAAAAGGCAGCATCGCACAATGGCTTGGTTCCAGATTGGCAATATTTTGATCGAAAGTAATGTACTCATAACCTTTTACAGCTTCTGTAGTTAGTAAATTTGGATATGTACGTTGCCATCCTCGAGGCAAAGTCGCTCCATGAAGATTGATCATTAATTTATAATGGGAAGCATCTTTTAGCATATCGTGATAATATGCAATCATCGATTGTCCGTCGCCACCAAAGAAATCAACTTTAATTCCGGCAATACCTAAATCATTAAGCCTTTTAAATTCAAAAGCCCTGTTTTCATGCGTCAGTAATTTATTCTTAGGGTGATATTCAGTACTGTTCCAGGCACCTGATGAATTGTACCAAACCAATAATTTTACGTTTTTGGTTTTGGCAAAATCCACTAATTCTTTCATTTTCTCGTAGCCAATTCTGGTATCCCAATCTGCATCAATCAAACAATAGGGCCAATTCATTTTAGAAGCATATTCAATAAACTGATGCGTGGTTTCATAGTTTACAGAATCATCTTTTAATAAAACCCAACTCCAGGATGAAAGTCCGCTTTTTATAAAAGAGGTATCCATTTTGATAGCAGGATCGGACAAATCTGTTCCTAAAGTACTTTCGGTAATCGTGTTCAAAGAACCAATGGTGATAATGCGCCAAGGCGTAATCCAGGGCAATTGGGATTCCGGATTCAAAGCACCATTTGGAAAAACTTCTTCCTTTTGAGGAAAAGTCACCTGCATCGCTTTTGCATTGTCGTTATAAACCAATCGTGTGCCACAGTATTTGTTGTGTAAACCGGTTTCTGTAATCAAAATCCAATTGTTGTTCGTTTCAAAAAGAGCCGGATAAACCCAACCTTCACCAAATGCAGGTTTTGTACTTAAAGGAACGCCCATGGCATAATGTTCTTCGTATGCCGGATTGGTTTCTTTCCAGCCCGATTTAGCTTTAGACATAGGCTGTAACCAGGCTTTCGCCGAAGAATCAAAGTTATAAGATGTTTTTTCTTCCACTATCTTTTTCAATTCTTTTGAAGTTGACGGAAATTGGTATCGAAGCGCAACACCATCTTTCGAAAGCTGAAAAATGATTTCCATGATTTCACTTTTCGAATTCTGAAGGCTTACAATATATTGATTGGCAGAATAGGAAATATCTTTTCTTTTACCCTGAAGCATCGAGTAGTGATCCGTTACTTTTTTAGCATCAGAAATTTTAATGACTTTTAGATCTGTATAAAAATTAGCGTCTTCACGGATAATTCCCAATTCGGAGGTATTAAGCACAACTTTATCCTGATATAAAATAGTGTACGTTGGCGTGTTTTTGGTATTCATTTCAAATGCTACTTTTAGAGTCTTCTCAGAATTTGTAAAAAATGAATTCGGTTTTTTTTGAGCAAATGAATTGAGAAATATCCCAAAAATGGTTAGTAATAATAGTTTTTTCATAGTTAAGTGTTTATTTTACACTTACAAACATAATGAAATTATTTTAATATAAATTACTAGTTGCGAATAATTTAATGGGCTGGAAATGGAGGAGTTGAGGTTGGGATCTGAAGGAAAGAGAATGGGGTAAAACCAAAAAAACCTCTTCTTTCGAAGAGGTTTTTGTACCATTTACAGTTGAATTATCGAATCTTTTTGTAGAAGATTTGAAGAAATTGTCCTACGCCTATAAGTTGTTGACTAGGAATAAAAACCTTTAGAACAACGGTCGACCGACCAATCAAAAAACATTCACACAAACTATTTACAATTTATTCCAATTCAATTATGATTGTGGATAAATATTTTATGTCCGAAGGAACTTTTCCAGTTTTCCGAGATATTTATAATAAAATAACATGTCCAAAGGGAATTTAAGCAATTCTCTAATAGATATGATGCGTTTAATAAGAACTAAAAATGCAAAACAATGAATACTTAACAGTAAAAGAAATTAGTGGTAAATACGAGATGACTACTAGAAATGTTAGAAGAATAATTAGTAGTCTAATAGACAATTGTAGCGAAACCATGCTACACAAGAATAAAAATGGCGAATGGCGGGTGCACCATTTATTGGCTCCAAAGTTCAAACCTCAACGAACTAGAAAGAACAAATACTATGCACTCAGCATCGACCCGTGTACAAATTACAGTACATCTGACATCGATGTGGTAATGAAATTTGCTTATGAACAAATGGGTGATGACGTACTAGAGATTAATTATGTGGTCGAGCAAAAGAAGAGCAACAACCGAAATCATTTGCATTGCTATGTCAGATGCTCGAATAAGAAGAAACTAATCAACTGTTTCAAATTAGGATTCAGCCAAATAAGTTATCATGAGAGTGTCATTTTCGACTTAAATGGTTGGAAGGACTACATAAAAAAGGATGGTAGTCAGATAATAACATTAAAAAAATTAAACTAAGTATGATAGAAATTAAAGACTTTAAGTACAATCCAAAGCTTCGTAAGATGTTGGTCAATTACTGCATTAGAACTTATGAAGAAGATGCAATTTTAGATGATTGGCATTTGATTCAGGAGTATAATCTTTTGAAAAAGAATAACGAACTCCATTTCCTTTTCGAAGAGGAGTATTTGATTAATTACCTAAAGGATGGAAGCAATAGCAACGGATGATAAAATTAGGTTAAAGCAAATGCAAATCTCTATTGAGAACGAACCGTATCGAAAACAAGAGTTACAAAAACAGTTACAAAAGTTACAACTAGAGAAGGAAATCGAGCAAATAAAGAAGAGAATAGAGCAGTTAGGGTGATGCACCCCGTCCTGCTATTTGGGAACAAGTTGCTCGTTACCTCTAAGCTTTTTGAGGGTGTGCTTTCTTGAAATATGGGGTCTTCTGATATGTAAGCGAGGTATCGTAAAAATATTTTTTTTAGATTTTTAGGTACATATTTGTTCTTTTTGGTACGCAGATGCTCCAGTATTTATTCTGTCGGCTATTCTTAAAAACATCGTTTTAGAGCTTAAAAAGGAGCGTTCCATCGAAGGGATGCGTGAAGTGTTTCGTGAAAAACGAGAGGGTTGTGCAATGCACGACCCTTTTTGTTTTAAAATACTTATGCTGTAATTATTCTTTGAATCTTCTGTGCAGTTCCTAAGCTACAACCACCTATTTTTGATGCTCTCCTAAGAGATTCGCCATTTTTTAATTCACGGACAACCGACTTGTATTTGGTAAGAATTTCTTCGTTGGTCATTTTTGTTCCAAAAAGGCGACCAGTATAAGTGCCTTTGGCTTTGGCAAGCTCGATTCCTTGGCGTTGGCGTTCTAGCATGTTATTACGCTCCATTTCGGCAACGTTCCCTAAAACACTTACAATCATTTTAAAGCTTGGGTTCGGTTTGTTATCGATTAGTGAAAACATTCCGATATTTTCTACAAATAGGTTTATAGATTTATGGTTGAAAAATTCTACCATGGTTAAAATATCGATGATGTTTCTACCAAGACGGTCGATTGATGCGATGTGAATTTCGGTAACGATTCCAGTTTCGATGTCTGCTAAAAGTTTCTTAGCTTCTTTTCGTTCGATGAATTGGATTGCTCCCGATGTTTTATCGATGTAGATTTTCGAGAATTCTTTGGCGTTTACTTCTTGTCGACCTGTGTTTTGCTCTTCGGTTGAAACTCGGATGTATTTTACTTTTGACATTTGGCTTATAATTGATTACAGGACAAATATAGTGTATATTTTTAGACTGGCAAAAATATACACTTAAAAACCAGGCTTTTAACTAAAAAAGGTGTGCTATTTTGAAGCATGCTCTTAAAATGTACATCTCTGTATTGATTAAGAAGAGGAAAGCAAAACAATTAAGAGATATTGAGGTTGGATTCTTCTAATTGTTTTGCTTTGCCTAAGAACAAATTAAAAGAAACCATTTAATCCTGCATTTCTTTGAGCACTTTGTTTTGAAGCAAAACCTTGCCCTGCTGAACCTAGAGTTTTACCATTACTGGACACTGCTCTCCAACGCCATTTTCCAGCGGTATCTGTGTAGACTTCTAATCTATATTTTGTCATAATTTATTATATTTTGTATATGTGAGTTAAAAATTACCTATATATTTCCATAGTTTTTTATTATGGTATGCCTATTTCTGTATAGATAAATAATATTGTTTTTGTTTGATTTTTACTCTGGTCTGTGATTATCTTTGCAATGTTGTTAGAATTTAAAGAACCCAACCGAAGTTGGGCTTGCTAATAGTTCTACAATAGATTTGAAAAGATGTACTTTAATAATTCGGAAGTCGCCTGCAAGCATACTCGAACAAATAAAGTTTCTTTCCACCAAGGTTTTTGGGTGTTAGCCATTTTTGTTTTGGTTTTAATAATTCATAAATCATTTTTGCCCAGCAACTGAGGCGAGTTTTAACACAAACATTAATTGTTTTCATTTGACAAATGTTTAAGGTTAATACTACTTAAATTTTAAGCCGACTTCTTTATTGAAGACTCGGCATAATTCATTCGGCGCAAATATAATAAAAAAATTCGACTCTACAAAGAATTTTAACAAGAATTTAGGTGTTTTTATTTTAAAGGCTTGATTTTCAATCAAATATAATATTTAAAAAAATAGAGATATTCATAATTGATTGGTTCCATGTATTTTAATATCAATAATCCAAGATTTAGGTTGCATATATCGCCATAAATTCGTACCTTCGTACATATCACTTAAGAAGTTATAAGCTGATTCTTTAATCAGTCCTTTTTAACAATATTACTCAGAACCGCATGAGGGCAGTTTTTTACTGTTTAGACGATAACTTATATTTCCACTTTGTTCTTCAAAAAGTGGTTTCAGCACAAACACAAAATCATATTATAGGCATTTTTGCCTAATCAGCTATTTGTTTCATTTCGTTTGAAACGAAACTTCTATGCGCAAAATTTATCTAAATCGGGTTATGAGACTGATTTGGACAGAGGTCGTCTTGCTGTGACCAAAAATAAAGAGAATTCCACCGTCAAATTAAAAAATCGGAAAATGACGACTGAGAAACAAAGTGTTAAGTCTAACTGAATGCAAAAAAATATTAAATAAAAAAGGAATAAGCTATACAGATGCAGAAATAGAAATTATCAGAAATGTACTGTATAAACTGGCAGAGGTGTGCCACAATCAGCTCAACAATAAAATCAAAGAATAAAAGATATAAAAGAATAGAACATGGAAAATTCAAAAACAAACGTAGTTATTTACTGTCGTGTAAGTACAGACGAACAAGCTCAAAAAGGTTTTAGCTTGGATTATCAAGAAGAATCATTAAAGAGATACTGTGATTCAAGAAACTATAATATTGTCAAAGTTTACAGAGAAGACCACTCTGCTAAAAATTTCAATAGGCCTGAATGGTCAAAGTTGAAAACTTATGTAAAATCCAATAAGAAAGAAATACACAAGGTTCTTTTTGCTAAATGGGATAGGTTTTCAAGGAACGTGGAGCAAGCGTTAACCGTATTGAGAGAGTTTGATTCAATAGGAGTTGAGTTAAATGCGACTGAGCAATACTTAGATACGAGTAATTCAGATAATAAAATGGTGCTAGCTATTTATCTAACCGCTGGCGAGGTCGAGAGAGATAAAATTTCTAGTAGAACAATTGCGGGTACTTATCAGGCGAAAAGAGATGGCTATTTTGCAGGAAAAGCTCCGTTTGGGTATGATAACTTTAGGGATGAGCAAAAAAAATCCACTCTTAAACCTAATGATTATGCTTGGTTGGTGAAGCGAGCATTCAAAGAGGTTGCTATGGGAATAGAGCCTGTTGAGACGATAAGGAAAAAGCTAAGGCAAGATGGAATGGAGTTGAAAAAAAGTGCTTTTAGCGAGCTTCTTAAGAACATTGTGTATATAGGTAAGATAAGAGTTCCTGAATTCAAGAAGGAGCCAGCAATGGTAGTTGACGGTAAACACGAGGCTCTAATTGATTTGGAGACATTTAATAAGGTTCAAGCTGTATTTAGAGGAAAAAGATGGCATGGTATCAAGCCAAGTCATAAGAATCATGACTTTCCAATGCGTGATTTTTTAACTTGTAAGGTTTGTGGTAGTCAGATAACTGGTAGTAATTCTACAGGTAGGACAAAGAAATACGCTTACTACCATTGCAGGAATAAATGTGAAACAAGAGTTTCGGTTCATGATGCTCATCTTAAAATCGCAAATATTCTGACTGGTTTGCAGATAAATGACAATATAAAAGAATTGTTTTCGGTTGTTTTAAAAGATTCGGAGTCTCAAATCAATGGTGACAAGAGTAGTCAGCTAGAAATGAAATTTGAGGCTCAAAGAGCTTTAAAATCTCAAATTGAAAATGCAGAGGATAAGCTTATAAGTGGTGATATTAGCAAGGAAAGATTCGAAAGTATAATCGAACGTATCAATGGAAAGTTAAGTGTTGTGAACAATGAAATTGAGGTTCTTAGTGCTAAGACGGATTCAATGAAAACGTTTGTGGATTCAGGTCTTGAGTTGCTTACTAACATGGATAGGTTGTTTCATAATGGAGATTATGATGAGAAAAGAATTGTAGCGGGTTCAATTTTTACTCAAAAACTAATTTTTGGAAATGATGATTGTCGAACCACTCAAGTGAATGAAGTAATCAACGTTTTGACTAGAAATAGCAAGGGTTCGGAAAGGCTTAAAAAAGAAAAAGCTGTCATTTTTGACAGCTTTTCCGTTAAAGTACCCGGAGCCGGAGTCGAACCGGCACGGTTTCCCACAGGTGTTTGAGACCAGCGCGTCTACCAATTCCGCCATCCGGGCTTAGCAGACGAAAAAATAATCAAATAAATCAATTATTTTAACGCAATAGAATAAGTAATTATGATGTCATAACTGTGCTTATTCCTTTAACACGGTGCAAATGTAAAAAATAAAATTAAAAATTCTAATAAAAATACTTAATTTTTTCCTTTCAGTGTCCAATAAATTTTCTAAATTTGCACCTCGTTAAAACGACGCACACACAACTAACTACACCCGAGGCATTTATACAGGTCTGGCTTTACGAAAATCATAAAGCCGAATTGTGCAGAGCGCAGCGGAGCAAAAACAACAAATTATAATGTCGCACCTAGAACCAGAAGCTAAAATTTTTGCGTGTTCAAAAAGTGTTTATCTAGCAGAAAAAATTGCAGAACAATACGGAATTCCGTTAGGGAAAGTAACGATGTCAACGTATAGTGATGGAGAATTTCAACCATCTTACGAAGAATCAATAAGAGGATTACGCGTTTTTATCGTGTGCTCAACTTTTCCAACTGCAGATAATTTGATGGAATTGTTACTAATGATTGATGCTGCAAAACGCGCATCGGCAAGACATATTACAGCTGTTATGCCTTATTTTGGTTGGGCAAGACAGGATAGAAAAGACAAACCAAGAGTTCCGATTGGAGCAAAATTAGTAGCTAATTTATTAGATGCTGCCGGAGCGACAAGAGTAATGACAATGGATTTGCATGCAGATCAAATTCAGGGATTTTTCGAAAAACCGGTAGATCATTTATTTGCATCTACAATCTTTTTACCATACGTAAAAAGTTTAAATTTAGAAAATCTAACCATTGCATCTCCGGATATGGGAGGTTCAAAAAGAGCTTATGCTTACTCTAAGTTTCTGGAATCAGATGTAGTAATCTGTTACAAACAAAGAAAAGCAGCCAACGTTATCGACACTATGGAATTGATTGGTGAAGTAAAAGGTCGTAACGTAATATTAGTAGACGACATGATCGATACAGGTGGTACATTAGCAAAAGCCGCAGATTTAATGATCGAAAAAGGAGCATTAAGCGTAAGAGCAATTTGTACACACGCCATATTATCAGGTGATGCATACGAAAAAATAGAAAACTCAAAATTAAGCGAGTTAATAGTTACCGATTCAATCCCGTTAAAGAAAGAATCAAAGAAAATCAGAGTAGTGAGTTGTGCACCTCTTTTTGCTGAAGTAATGCACATGGTGCACCACAACAATTCCATCAGTGGAAAATTTATAATGTAGTCATCGCGGGTAACAACGCAATCTCACTACAATAAGAATTAGAATATTTATTAATAACTATATTTTTTTACAATGAAATCGATTACAATTAAAGGATCAGAAAGAGAAAGCGTGGGCAAAGTGTCAACTAAAGCCTTACGTAATGCTGGAGCGGTTCCTTGCGTGTTATACGGAGGAAATCAAGCAGTACACTTCTCAGCAGACGCTGCAGCGTTCAAAACCTTGGTTTACACTCCAAACGCACACACAGTTGTGATTGAGCTTGGAAAAGGAAAATCATTCAATGCAATTTTGCAAGACATTCAGGTTCACCCGGTATCTGATAAAATTTTACACATTGACTTCTTTCAATTATTTGATGACAAAGAAATCACTATGGAAGTTCCTGTAAAAGTTGTTGGTACATCAAAAGGTGTTCTTGCAGGTGGTGTTTTACGTTTAAACACACGTAAATTAAAAGTTAAAGCTTTACCTAAAGATCTTCCTGATTTTGTTGAAGCTGACATTACTCCACTTGAAATGGGTAACAAATTATACGTTACTAAAGTGGGTTCTCCAGAATACAAAGTTATGCACCCGGAGAACACAGTTGTTGCTCAGGTAAGAATTTCTCGTGCTGCTATGAAAGCTGCTCAAGAAGCTGCAAAAGCTGCAAAAGCTCCTGCAAAAGGAAAGAAAAAATAATTTTTTTCAACTCAATACAAAAAGCCTCAATCGAAAGATTGGGGCTTTTTTTTGTTTTAAAGGTTCTGAGTTGTTGAGGAACTGAGGTTCTAAGTTATCTAGGTTGAAATTGTCTAAGTTGTCAGGCTGAGCGAAGTCGAAGCTTTTTTCGGTTAGAATACATTCTCTCATTGACACATTTTCTAATTATCAAATTTTACAGGAGCAAAAACTTTCAGATTTTCAAGACCAGACGTTCCTGCCATTCGCTATATCTTTTTCTCTCCGCCGCGGCGGACAGGAAAAAGGATGCCGCTCCTGTCAGGGCTAGCCAGAAGTTTTGTTTTTTATTAGAAAAGAGATACAAAGGTTCAGAGGTACAAAGGTGCAAATCCGCGTCATCCGCGTGCCATTCTTCGCGGTTAAATCACAATCCAATTCAAATTATCTAAGTATCTAATTGCCACATTATCTAATTAATCATACTTTTGCAAACATGATAAAATGGATAACAAAACTGTTTTCATCAACACAAAAAGAAGAGAACATAGATAATATGAAGAAATATTTAATCGTAGGCTTAGGTAATATTGGTGCCGAATACGTAAATACAAGACACAACATAGGATTTAAAGTCCTGGACTTTTTAGCCCGGAAAGAAAGTCTTTCTTTCGAAACCGCAAAACTAGGTGCTTTGGCAGAATACAAATTTAAAGGGAGAACCTTTTTCTTGCTTAAACCAAACACTTACATGAATTTAAGTGGTAAAGCGGTAAAATACTGGATGGACAAAGAAAATATTCCGTTAGAGAATATTTTGGTTATTACAGATGATTTAAACCTGTCTTTTGGAACCATCCGTATCAAGCCAAAAGGTAGTGACGGTGGTCATAACGGATTAAAGAATATCAATCTTGTTTTAAACACACAACAATACACTCGTTTTAGATTTGGCATTAGCGATCAGTTCAAAAAAGGACAACAAATAGATTACGTTTTAGGAGATTGGGACGAAGAAGAAAAAGCAAAATTACCCGAGCGTTTAGAAGTGGCTTCAGAAATTATTAAATCATTTGGAACTGCCGGTTTAGAAAATACCATGACAACTTTTAACGGAAAGTAAAGAATTACAGATATTTAACTATAAAAAAGTCAAGTTATAAAAGAATTTAATTTAATTATAACGAAATAGTATTTTCTATTCCAAAGTTAAATGTCTAAATTTGGTATAAATTATTATAAATCATAAAATCATAATATCATGGCTTTTGAATTACCACAATTATCTTATGCATATGATGCACTAGAACCACATATTGATGCTCGTACAATGGAAATCCATTATACAAAACACCACAATGCTTACACTACAAATCTAAATGCTGCAATTGCAGGAACAGATTTAGAAGGTAAGACAATCGAAAATATCTTAATCAATTTAGATAAATCAAATGCTGCAGTTCGTAACAATGGTGGAGGTTTTTACAACCACAATTTATTCTGGACTGTAATGTCTCCAAACGGTGGTGGATTGCCAACAGGTGATTTGTTAGCTGCAATCGAGGCTTCTTTTGGAACTTTTGATGAGTTTAAAGCAAAATTTGCTAAAGCTGGTGCAACACAATTTGGTTCAGGATGGGCTTGGTTGACTGTACAAAAAGGAGGTAAATTAGAAGTTGTAGGTACTCCAAATCAAGACAACCCATTAATGCCGGAAGTTGCTGGTAACGGTGGAACTCCAATTTTAGGAATGGATGTTTGGGAACATGCTTACTACTTAAACTACCAAAACAGAAGACCTGATTATATTGAAGCTTTCTTTAGTGTAATTAACTGGACTGAAGTTGCAAGAAGATTTGCTTTAGATAAATAGTCTAGATAATAGAGTAAAGATTATAGAATAAAGATTATAGAAAAAAGACGAATGGCCTAACGGTTATTCGTCTTTTTTTTTGTTTCTGTATTTTTCATTTCTCGTCTGTACTCTATAATCTTTATTCTTTCTTCTATTCTCTTTCTTCTATTCTCTTTCTTCTTTTCTCTTTCTTCTTTTCTCTAAAAAAAATAAAAATAAAAAAGGCGGAATTTCTTCCACCTTTTTTGCCCCAAATCTACCATAAACTTAACCTACTAATGTTATGGTTTAGTAAATGTATGATAGCTATTTCTATGAAAAAAACTTTCTAGACGAAAAGCAAATATATCCGATTAAGTGAATGTAAAATCCTACTTTAGAAATAGTTGAATTTATTCCAATAAAAAAGGTGGAATTGCTTCCACCCTTTTTGCCCCAAATCTACCATAAACTTAACCTACTAATGTTATGGTATTTCAAAAGTATTGTAGCTTTTCATTTTTACCAAACATATAGGATGAACGGCAAAAAAAACCGATGAAATGCACAAATTAACCTTTTGTTAGTATTTTATTAATATGCTCTTGCATCTTTTCCTTCATAAAAATTCATGAAAGCCCTGTTTACAACACGGTTTCCACCCGGTGTAGGGTAGTCTCCGGTAAAGTACCAATCACCAAGATTTTTCGGACAGGCAATATGCAAATCTTCTACTTTTTGGAAAATAATTTTTACTTCGGCATTTATTTCCGGAGAGCTCAACATTTCGGCAATTTTCGCAGATACTTCTTCAGGAGTAAACGGATCGTAAATGGCAGTAACATAATTTACCACATCGCTGTCTACGTAGTTTTCCTGTGCTTTACATTTTGCATAAACTTCATCTACGATATGATATAAGTTTCTTTCTTTTAATAAAGCCAAAGCTGCTCTAAAGGCCACAAGACCTTCAAGCTTTGCCATATCGATTCCGTAACAATCAGGATAACGAATCTGTGGTGCCGATGAAACGATTACGATACGTTTAGGTTTTAAACGATCCATCATTTTAATAATGCTCATTTTAAGCGTTGTACCACGAACAATACTATCGTCTATAATAACCAGATTATCTGTTGGTTTAATTACCCCGTAAGTTACATCATAAACGTGAGCAACCAGATCGTCACGGCTACTATCCTCAGTAATAAAGGTTCTAAGTTTAGCATCTTTAATAGCGACTTTCTCGGTACGTATTTTTACAGATAACAATTCTTGCAGCGTTTCGGCATTAAGAGTATTTCTGTTGGCCAAAATATAATTGTTTTTTCTTTGGTTCAGGAAATCCTGAGCAGCTTCGACTAAACCGTAAAAGGATGTTTCTGCCGTATTCGGGATATAAGAAAAAACAGTATTGTCTGTATCGCTGTCAATAGATTCAAGAACCGCAGGTAAAATTAATTTTCCTAAATTTTTACGTTCCTGATATATTTCGGCATCGCTCCCTCTTGAAAAATAGATTCTTTCAAACGAACAGGCTTTCTTAACAGTTGGTTCCAGGATTTGCTCCATTGTAACCTTTCCGCTTTTTTTGATGATTAATGCGTTTCCTGGTTCAATTTCCTGAACACTTTCAAAAGGTACATTAAACACAGTTTGAATAACGGGTCTTTCTGAAGCTACAACGACAACTTCGTCATCCTGATAAAAATATGCCGGACGAATTCCTGCAGGATCTCTAAAGACAAAAGCATCACCATGACCTAACAATCCTGCCATAGCATACCCTCCATCAAGATTTTTGGCAGAACGGGTTAATATTTTTGCGATATCCAATCGGTCTGCAATTACCGGCGAAGCTTCTCTTTTAGAATAGCCTTCTTCTTTGCAGTCCTGATACAATGCCATTACTTCTTTGTCCAGAAAATGACCTATTTTTTCCATAACCGTCACAGTGTCGGCCATTTCTTTAGGATGTTGTCCAAGCTCTACTAAATTTTCGAAAAGCTCTTTAACATTTGTCATGTTAAAGTTTCCTGCCAAAATTAGATTACGGTGCATCCAGTTGCTTTGACGTAAAAAAGGGTGTACACTTTCGATACTGTTTTTTCCGAAAGTCCCGTAACGAACATGTCCCAAAAATAACTCTCCTATATAAGGTATGTTTGCTTTTTGTTTGGTAACATCATTTGCATATTCAGGATGAGAGGTCATCTCTTCGTTGATACGCTCGTTGATTTGTTTAAAAACATCTTGTATAGGTTGTGCGTGGTTCGAACGAACTCTGCTGATATAACGTTCGCCTGGTTCAACATCTAATTTGATGCTTGCAAAACCGGCTCCGTCCTGTCCGCGGTTGTGCTGCTTCTCCATCATTAGATACATTTTTTGTATCCCGTAAAAAGCAGTTCCGTATTTTTCTTTGTAATATTCAAGCGGTTTAAGAAGTCTAACTAAGGCTATACCACATTCGTGTTTTAAAGCGTCGCTCATTGTGTTTTGTATTTTGTGTTGTTGTTGTAAGTTGTGCGTAAAGACGTAATAAAAAAGCCCCGTTTTATCGAGGCTTCGGGGCATTATATTTCTATGTCAAACTGAGTTAACGATTTAAACTGTTGTAATCGAATCGCTACTTCTGCTTTGCTTAAGGTTTCCATCCTTTCGGTTCCAAATTTCTCTACACAAAATGAAGCTAAATTAGATCCGTAAATAATTGCATTTTTCATATTGCCAAACGAAATGTTTTCGCTCTGTGCAATAAATCCCGAAAAACCACCTGCAAAAGTGTCTCCTGCTCCTGTAGGGTCATAAACATCTTCTAGTGGTAATGCCGGTGCAAAGAATACTTCTCTGTTATGGAATAAAAGTGCTCCGTGTTCTCCTTTTTTGATTACCACATATTTTGGTCCCAATTCCTGGATTTTGTTAGCCGCTTTTACTAATGAATATTCTCCCGAAAGCTGTCTTGCTTCTTCATCATTGATTGTGATCACGTCTACACGTTTAATTACGTCAAGTAATTCCGGTAAAGCGCAGTCCATCCAAAAGTTCATAGTATCTAAAACTACTAATTTTGGTTTTTTCTCCATTTGATCTAAAACACTGCTTTGTACTAAAGGATGTAAGTTTCCTAACATTACAACATCAGCATCTTTATAGTTTTGAGGAACTTTTGGTTGAAAATCAGCCAAAACATTCAACTCAGTTACTAATGTGTCTCTGGAGTTTAGATCGTTGTGGTATAAACCGCTCCAAAAAAAGGTTTTTCCGCCTTTTACAATTTCGATACCAGAAATATCAATATTTTTTGAAGTTAAAAGATCTAAATGTTCTTGAGGAAAATCGTCGCCAACTACAGAAACAATGGCCGATTGTAAGTTAAAAAATGACGCTGATAAACCAATGTATGTTGCAGCACCACCTAATATTTTATCTGTTTTTCCGAAAGGAGTTTCGATAGCATCGAAAGCAACCGTTCCAACAATCAATAATTTATTCATTTTATGAATTTCGAATTAGGGTGCAAAGATACTTCATAAGTTACAATATTGCAACGGTTTAGGTTCTCAAAATTTTCATAAAAAAAGAATATCGATTTCGGGGTTAAAACTATTGTAAATGAATGATTTGTATTTGATTGTTGTGAGTGCTTAAAATATGTTTTTCCGATTTAAATAACAAGAGTTTTTTTTGAAAAAAGTGCTGAGGATTTTAGTTAGATTTGTTTAAATAAATCCTGGATCAATACTTTTGTAAATCTCTAGCTTTTTCTCTTCCCATTTTTCATTAAACTTTTCTAAAGACATTGTTGGTGATTTTTCAGCAATTTCTATCCATTTTAGGAAATCTTGCTTAGATAATTTATTGTATATTTTTTTTTCCTTCTTCGGCATATTCAAACATATTGTTTTTAACCCGTTGGGTGTAATTAATTTTAACACATAGAAACATAGCTTTTGGATCTTTAAAAACGACGTTTCACTTGTTTAAAATGCACATAGCCTGGCTATGTGAAAGAAATGTATTTCTTTTGGCATTCCTTTTAGCTAAAAAAATCTATGTTTCTATGTGTTAAATATATATTTTTTGACCCAAGCGAAGCGAACAGACGAAGTAATTACACCCAACGGGTTGTTTTTAATAAATTCTACAACTCATATTTCTTATCAAAATAATTTTTCAAAACTCCAATCTGCACTAAAACCATAACCGGCACGATCAAGAGCGCATACAGTACATTTTTAGAAAAGTGAATTCCTGAAAACAGACCGGAAACTTTATCTGAATATAATTGGGCTACTTTAAAATTAGAAGTATCGTTGTTAGAATAAAAAGAATACGCGATCAAAGCAAGTAAGCAAATGCCAATAAATGCCCAGATTGTTTTAGAAATCAAAGGTTTGTAAGTTATGATTTTGCTTTTTTCGGCCACTATAACCTGAGACATTATTTTTGATGTAAAATCTATAGATGGCGATTCTAAAGTGTTTTCGCGCATCATTTTGTCAATAAGGTTTTCTATATTTTTATCGCTCTCTTTCATAACACTCTATTATTTCTGGTTCTAATTGCTTTTTCAAAATTACGGCTAATTTTTGTCGGCTTCTAAATAATTTTACTTTTACATTATTAGCATTAATGCTCATGATTTTTCCTATTTCCTCTAAACTCTGATCTTCAAAATAAAATAAAGTTAGCAGGAAATTCTCTTCACTCGGTAATAAATTCAAACAATTCTGAATGGTTTGCCTTCGCTCTTTATCTTCAAGAGCACTTAAGGCATTATCCATCGTTTTGATCAAATGTGCCGAAAATTCATCTATAGATATATTGTTATCTTCTTTTTTGTTTTTCTTTAAACGATCCAGACACGTATTATAGGCTACTTTATAAATCCAGGTCGAAAATTTAGAATCACCTTTAAATTTGTTTAAAGAATTATAAGCCTTGATAAAAGTGTCTTGTGCAACCTCTTCAGCTTCTTCCCTGTTTTTGATCATTTTAAGTGCCAATGTAAAAATCATATTTTTATAACGATCAACCAACACGGCAAAAGCATTGGTTTCACCCTGTATAATTTTATCTATATAATGTTGATCATTTAAAGTACTCATATTACATAAGACGACAGTTCGTTTATTTAGGTTACAAGAAAGGAGAAATAAATTTTAAATTTTTCAAATCCCATATTCTAACTATAATATTTAAAATTCCAATTTTGAAGATAGTGATTGAGTGTGATCTTTGATAAAGATTTAGTGCTTTGTAAAATAATTTATTGATTCAAAATTAACTCATAATCAGCTAGTTTTGGGATTTGGGATTTAAAAGTTAGAATTTATTTAAAAAAAACTGTAACCTGAATTTAAAAGATGTCGTCATATGGGTATCAATCAATTATAAAAACATAAAAATTATGGAATCAGAAATTTTAATACCAATTAGTCTTTTCTTAATGATCTTCGGGATTGTTTATCTTATTTACTCAACAAGAAACAGAGAGCGTTTAGCACTTATAGAGAAAGGCGTCGATGCCAGTATCTTTTTAAAAGGAAATGGCAAAGGTGTCCCTGCCTGGAAAATTTTTGTTTTAAATCTTGCCTTTGTATTAATAGGTAGCGGAGTTGGAATTTTTGTTGCCTTGCTTATTACAACTTATACTTCACTGGCAGATTCAGCAGTATACCCATCCATTATTTTTATTATGGCAGGAGTTGGTTTACTTGCAGGATTCAGCAAAGCCAAAGACTTAGACAAGGAGTAAATCGTTTAAGTTAGTACCGCAATAACGGTTATAACGCGTCAGGAGCAATTGTTTCTGACGCGTTTTTTTATGATTTTGATCCTATAGTTTCGTAATAAACATCTACAGAAAGATTTTTTTGCAAAGATGCCATAACAGCCAGTTCGTCGCAACGCTCATTTTGAGGGTGATTATTGTGTCCTTTAATCCATTTAAAATCGACTTGATGTTTGCGATAAATAATTAAAAAACGTTTCCACAAATCAGGATTTTTTTTACCGGTATAGTTTTTTTTCTCCCAGCCAAAAACCCATTTTTTTACAACAGAATCAATAACGTACTTAGAGTCTGAAACGACTAAAACCTTCATGTTTGGGTTTTTTAGTTTTTCAAGACCTACAATTACCGCCAAAAGCTCCATTCTATTATTAGTCGTTAATCGAAAACCTTCATAAAATTCTTTTTTATGTGGTGTTCCAACCAATTCCATTACTACGCCATAGCCTCCGTTTCCGGGGTTTCCTTTTGCAGCCCCATCAGTATATATATGTACTTCGTGATTCATTTTTTTTTAGACTTCTTAGATATTAGATTTTAGACTTCTTAGATTTTTGGCTGTCAGACTTTTTTGAACTCGATAAAGGTTTGATTAATAATCTAACGCTCTAAGAAGTCTAAGAAGTCTAACAATCTAACTAATCTATTCTTCCAGTAGTCTCGAGATAATTTCAGGAAAGTACTTTTGTTCCAGTTCATGAATTTTTTCGGCTACTGTTTCGGGTGTATCAGTCTCTGTAAGGGCTACATTTTTCTGAAAAATAATTCCGCCTTCATCATAATTTTCATTTACAAAATGAATTGAAATTCCGGTTTCTTTTTCTTTATTGTCAACTACAGCTCTGTGTATGTGCATTCCGTACATTCCCTTTCCTCCGTAATTAGGTAAAAGTGCCGGATGAATGTTGATTATTTTGTTAGGATATTTCTCTATTATATGATCGGGGAACTTCAATAAAAAACCCGCAAGAACGATCAGATCCGGGTCGATTTCTTGTATTTTTTGTAAGATGTTACGCTCTAAAAGTTCGCTTTTTGAGAAGATTTCAGTTGGAATTTGATGATTTTTTGCTCTTTCTATAACTTTTGCTGCAGCATTATTTGTAAAAACAGAAACAACCTTTGCAATTTTAGTTTTTGCAAAATGTTTTATGATATTTTCGGCATTAGTTCCTGATCCTGAGGCAAAAACAATAATTTTTTTCATAAACTCTTTTAATTTTAGAATGCAAAAAACGGAATAAAAATCGAAAATAAATAGTATTAAAAGGGCTTTCTTGAAATTAATTTTATAAATTAGTGTTACATTTATAAACTAAATCGTGGTTTTAAAATAAAGTTTTTTATTTTTGCCAACAAATTAAATTCTAAAATTAAAGATTATGTCAGACATTGCATCAAGAGTAAAAGCGATTATCGTAGACAAATTAGGTGTTGACGAAAACGAAGTTGTAACAGAAGCAAGCTTCACTAATGATTTGGGAGCTGACTCATTAGACACTGTTGAGCTTATTATGGAATTCGAAAAAGAATTTGATATTCAAATTCCAGACGATCAAGCAGAAAACATTGCTACTGTTGGTCAAGCTATTTCTTATATCGAGGAAGCTAAAAAATAATAATACTGCACCCGATTTTTATATTCTATAAGTCGGGTGTTATTATTTTTTTAAAATTTAAATTTCGATTGATTTTCAATCAAAAAGATATATTTATATTGTAATGCCCATGGCTCTTAAGTAAACAATACAGTTAAGAAAGCGTGGGTTTTATTTGTTTAAAGTACAAAACACATATTTATGACGTTAAAGCGAGTTGTTGTAACAGGATTAGGTGCTCTTACTCCTATCGGGAATAATATCCAGGATTATTGGGAGGCACTTGTGAATGGGGTTAGCGGAGCTGCTCCTATCACGTATTATGATACAGAGAAGCATAAAACGAAATTTGCCTGTGAAGTAAAAAACTTCAACATTGAAGATTACATGGATCGCAAGGAATCTCGAAGATTAGATAAATTCGCTCAATACGCTGTTGCTGCAAGTGATGAAGCTATTAAAGATGCCGGACTAACTAATGATAATATTGATAAAACAAGAGTTGGTGTTATCTGGGGAGCAGGAATTGGTGGTTTAGAAACTTTTCAGGAAGAAGTAATTTACTATGCAAAAGGGGACGGAACTCCTAAATTCAATCCGTTTTTTATTCCTAAAATGATTGCCGATATTGCACCAGCACACATCTCGATGCGTAATGGTTATATGGGTCCAAATTATACTACTGTTTCTGCATGTGCTTCTTCTGCAAATGCATTAATTGATGCTTTCAACTACATTCGTTTAGGAATGTGTGATGTTATAGTATCAGGAGGGTCAGAAGCAGCAATTACTATTGCGGGTATGGGAGGTTTTAACTCTATGCACGCTTTATCGACAAGAAATGATAGCCCTGAAACAGCTTCAAGACCTTTTGATGCAACCAGAGATGGTTTCGTTTTAGGAGAAGGAGCAGGAGCTTTGGTTCTTGAAGAATACGAACATGCTAAAGCCAGAGGCGCAAAAATTTATTGCGAAGTTGGTGGTGGCGGAATGTCATCTGATGCGTACCATTTAACTGCGCCACATCCGGAAGGAATTGGAGTTATTGCAGTAATGAAAAATACATTGAGAGATGCAGGAATGAAGCCGGAAGATATTGATCATATCAATACACACGGAACTTCTACCCCGTTAGGAGATGTAGCCGAATTGAAAGCCATTAGTGCGGTCTTTGGTGAACATGCAAAAAACATCAATATCAACTCAACAAAATCAATGACAGGACACTTACTTGGTGCTGCAGGAGCGATCGAGGCAATTGCTTCGATTTTAGCAATGCAACACGGGATTATTCCTCCAACGATTAATCATACAGTTGTTGACGAAAACATTGATCCGTCATTGAATCTTACTTTAAACAAACCTCAAAAAAGAGAAGTAAATGTTGCGATGAGTAACACTTTTGGGTTTGGTGGACACAATGCATGTGTATTGTTTAAAAAATTAGTTGATTAATTTCTGCTTATGAATATTATCAAAAAAATATTTTCTAAATCCCGTTCTCTAGAAGACGGGATTTTTTTTGACACTATTCAGAAAATACTTGGTTTTCAGCCTGCTAAAATCGATTTTTATAAGAAAGCGTTTACGCACAGATCTTCGAATAAACTTGATGAATCAGGACATCCAATAAATTATGAACGATTAGAGTTTTTAGGAGATGCTATGTTAAGTGCCGTAATTGCAGCACATTTATTTAATAAAGCACCAAATGGCGACGAAGGTTATTTGACCAAAATGCGATCAAAGATTGTAAGTCGCGAACACCTGAATGAATTAGGTAAAGATTTAAACTTAGTTCGGTTTGTAGAAAGCAAAGTGCCTATTCAGCATTTTGGAGAAAATATTCATGGTAATATTTTCGAATCACTTGTAGGAGCAATTTATTTGGACAAAGGCTATTCATTTTGCGAAAAATTTATTCAAAAAAGAGTAGTTGCCCCTTATGTTGATATTGCACGACTTGAAGGCAAAGTAATTAGCTATAAAAGTTTGGTTATCGAATGGTGTCAGAAAGAAAAGAGGATCTTTCATTATGATATCTTTGAAGATAACGGTATTGACGGACAGCGCTTATTTGGCGTAAAATTAAGTATAGACGATAAAGTCATCGCAAGAGCGCGAGCAACTTCAAAAAAGAAAGCAGAAGAGAAAGCTTCACAAAGAGCTTATTTTGCATTTCAGGAAAAAATAGACAAGAAATAGCTACAAATTTGCTGTAACTATCTTAAAGCTATAACGTTTTCGTTTATAAATTAATAAAAACAAGCACATCTTAACTATTTAAGCTCCGCTAGAAATAGTATATTTACACCTTGATTTTTCATGACATGGCTATTCATAGATTGGATTTAGACGAATTTGACGAAATTGATTATTATTTAATGGCAATCCATACTTCATTGGAAGATTACAGATTGGCCTATTTTATCAATAAAAACCTTCCGATAAACTTAAGTAAGAGCAAGAACGAGATCCATGCTCAAACAAAAGAAGGCGAGGCAAATTTCTCGAGATTTTATTATTATGATGCCGAAAAAGCAGTTTCATGGAATTTGATTCAGAATAAGAATGAGATTATTTCAGTGAGTAGAAATGATTCTCAAGATTTGTTTTCCAATGAAACAAGTGAGGTTTCAACAACAATTCATTTACTTCCTGAATTCAAAAAAGTAGATTTTTTCCTGAAAATAGAGAATAGCGAAGAGGCTCTTGATTTTTCAGAAATTCAACAACAATTAAATACCATCGAGAGTATTGCAGCTATTTATGCTGTAGATACTGATAAAATAAAATCAAAAAACAATCTAATTTTTTAAAAAAAATGTTAACAAACAAAAAAACCAAAATTGTAGCTACACTTGGTCCTGCATGTGGTACAAGAGAGATTATCAAGGATATGATCGATGCAGGGGTTAATGTATTTAGAGTTAATTTTTCGCACGCTGATTACGAAGGAGTAAAAGAGAAGATCGGTATTATTAGAGGTCTTAACGAAGAATTTGGTTATACTACAGCAATCCTTGGAGATTTGCAAGGACCAAAACTTAGAGTTGGTGTGATGGAAGAAGGAACTGTTGTTCATGATGGTGATTTAATCACTTTTACGACCGCAGAAGATATTTTAGGAACAGCTCAAAAAGTGTTCATGAAATACCAAAATTTCCCAAATGATGTTAATCCGGGAGAGCGTATTTTGCTTGATGATGGTAAATTGATTTTTGAAATTATTTCTACTGATAAAAAGACAGAAGTTGTTGCTAAAGTAATTCAGGGTGGAGAATTAAAATCTAAAAAAGGAGTTAATCTTCCAAACACTAAAATTTCTTTACCGGCTTTAACTGAAAAAGATATTGCAGATGCTATTTTTGCGATCGAACAAAAAGTAGACTGGATCGCACTTTCGTTTGTAAAAACACCACGTGATTTACAAGATTTACAAGAATTGATTGCTAAACATTCAGAATATAAAATTCCTATTGTTGCTAAAATCGAAATGCCGGAAGCTCTTGAGAACATGGATAAAATTATAGCATATTGCGACGCTTTGATGGTTGCCCGTGGAGATTTAGGAGTTGAACTTCCTGCACACGAAGTACCATTAGTTCAAAAAGATTTGATCCGTAGAGCTAAAATTGCAAGAATTCCTGTTATCGTTGCTACACAAATGATGGAAACAATGATTACAAGTTTAACACCAACAAGAGCCGAAGTAAATGACGTTGCAAACTCTGTAATGGATGGAGCTGATGCTGTAATGTTGTCTGGAGAAACTGCAACTGGAAATTATCCGGTGCAGGTAATTCAAAAAATGACACAAATTTGTGAAGCTGTTGAGGATTCTCCGCTAATTCAGGTTCCACAAAATACACCACAAATTAAAACAAAACGTTTTGTTACTAAAACAGTTTGTCATCAGGCAGCTTTATTAGCAAATGAAATTAAAGCTAAAGCCATTTGTACCTTAACAAATAGTGGTTATACCGCTTTTCAAATTTCGGCTTGGAGACCATCAGCACATATCTTAGTATTTACTTCAAACAGAAGAATCTTAACACAATTAAATTTATTATGGGGAGTTAAATCATACTTCTATGATAAAGATGAAAGTACAGATGATACTGTAACTGATGTTAACGAAATCGCTGTTCAAAAAGGATATGCTGTAAAAGGTGATTATTTGATTAATCTTGCTGCAATGCCAATAAAAGACAAAGGAATGGTAAATACCATGAGAGTTTCTGAAATAGAATAGTCTATTTTTAAATTATATAAAAAAGTCATCAGCATTGCTGATGACTTTTTTTTGTTATAAACGTACCCGTTTTTTTGTTATTTAAATTAAAATGCACCTCAGAGACTTCTTCATTAATTTAAATAAAATTCAGATCAATATTCTTCATTCTGCAATTATTCCATGTTCCATTTTATAAGATGAAACATAAGGGAGCAAAATAAAACATTTTTATTGTTTCATTTTATAAAATGAAACAATGTCAAGCCGTATAAATAGACTTGTTCAGTTTTTTATTAGTTAATTTTGAGACAGTTAAATAAAAGTTAAGAAAATTCTTGTTTCAAATTCCCCCCTCTAAAAATTTGAAAAACTGAAACAAAAAATATTTAACACTCCTCAACAAATCACATCAAGTAGTATTTTTCCTATATTTGATAATAATTAATAAAAAAAATTACTAACAAATTTTTGTACCATGAAACAAAGTAGACTTAAAATTGGATGTAGAAATTCTATAATGCTTTTTGCATTAGCGTGTTTTTCAATATTTGAAGGACATGCACAGAATGCAAAAAAGCCAAATGTTCTTATAATTTGGGGTGACGATATTGGTATAAGTAACATTAGTGCTTATAGTGATGGACTTATGGGGTATACAACACCCAATATTGATCGTATTGGTAACGAAGGAATTCGTTTTTTACATTATTATGGGGAGCAAAGTTGTACTGCCGGCCGTGCAGCTTTATTAACAGGACAGCAGGGTATTCGTACCGGTTTAACCAAAGTTGGATATCCCGGAGCTCCTATGGGTATGAACCAATTAGATCCTTCTATTGGCGGTGTGATGAAAAATCTGGGTTACGCTACCGGGCAATTTGGTAAAAACCACGTGGGAGATCGTAACGAGAACTTACCAACTGTAAATGGATTTGACGAATATTTTGGAAGTCTGTATCACTTAAATGCATCAGAAGAACCAGAATTGGCAGATTATCCTAAAGATCCTTCTTTCTTTAATAAATTTGGACCTCGTGGTGTTTTAAAATGTACAGCAACAAGTACAGATGATGCAACGGTTGATCCTCGTTTTGGAAAAGTAGGAAAACAAAGAATCGAAGATACAGGACCTCTTACTAAAAAAAGAATGGAAACTATAGATGATGAAACATCTGCGGCAGCTATCGATTATATTAAAAGACAAACATCTGCGGGCAAACCTTTCTTTGTTTGGTACAATGCAACCCGCATGCATTTACGTACTCACGTAAGACCAGAGCACAGAGGCAAATACAAACATGGAGACAGTGAGTATATCGACGGTATGATTGAACATGATTTTACTGTTGGTGAACTTTTAAAAGCATTAGATGATTTAGGAATTGCTGATAATACAATAGTAGTTTATTCCTCTGATAATGGTCCCCACATGAACAGTTGGCCAGATGCAGCAATGACTCCATTTCGTTCAGAGAAAGATACCAACTGGGAAGGAGCTTTCCGTGTTCCTTGTTTAGTTCGTTGGCCGGGAGTTATTAAACCGGGACAAATTAGTGATCAGTTAATGTCGCACCTGGATTGGATGCCAACATTATCAGCAATTGCAGGAGAACCAGACTTAGTAAAAAAATTATTGACAGGATATAAAGCCAATGGCATAAACTATAAAGTACATTTAGACGGATATGATCAATCAGCCTATCTGGAAGGGAAAAGTCCAAATAGTGCCAGAACCAAATTCTTTTATTCTGATGATGATGGCTTACTTGTAGCAATGCGATTAGGAGATTACAAGTCAGTTTTTGCAGAACAACGTTCTCCGGGAACATTAGCACTTTGGGGAGAACCGTTTACTAAATTACGCTTGCAAAAAATGTATAATTTATATCAGGACCCTTTCGAAAGAGCAGATATTACTTCAAATACCTATTGGGACTGGATTCTAAACCATGTTTATTATGGATATGAGTTTATTGCAGAGGTAGCAGAATTTGCTGAAACTTTTAAAGAGTATCCTCCAAGAGCGATACCACCAAGTTTCTCTCCTGCTACAATTATGGAAGAAACATTAGATGCAATTAAGTTTAAAAGAGAGATTAAAGCTGTAGAAGGACAAGCTCCAAAGAAAAAATAGTATATCACAATAGAGCTTGAGTTCCCCATAATTCAGGCTCTATTGATTTAAAAAATCAATATCATGTATAAAAACATATATATATTACCCCTGTTTTTATTATTATTGGGGTCGTGCAAAAAGACAGATACAGTTACTGCAACTACCTCTAAAGATAGTACTGCAACAGTAGCAACAAGCAGCGATCCGTTGCCAAGCTGGAACGATGGGACATTAAAGAAAGATATTATCGCTTATGTTACCAAAGTCACTAAAGAAGGAAGTCCGGATTTTATTCCAATTGAAAATAGAATAGCCACCTTTGATAACGACGGAACGCTTTGGGCTGAAAAGCCATACGTTCAGGAATTATTTGCCTTTTATCGCGTTAAGAAAATGGTAGAAGCAAAACCTGAATTGGCAAAAAAACAACCTTTTAAGGCTGTAGTCGAAAAAGACAAAACATTTTTTGAAAAAGGAGGAGATAAAGCCCTTATCGATTTGATTGCCGCGACTCATACCGGCATGACCGAAGATGAATTTGAAGCTTCGGCTAAAGAATTTTTTGCCGGAGCCCAATATCCCGGAAAAAAAGTTCCTTTAAAACAAATCAGATACCAACCACAATTAGAATTACTAAACTATTTACGGGCAAACGGATTCAAAACTTTTATTGTAACCGGAGGCACTATTGAATTAATTCGTGCAATATCGTCTGATTTTTATGGAATACCAAAAGATCAGGTCGTTGGAACTTCGTTTAAATATAAATTTGATGATGCAAAAAATGCTATTCAAAGACAGCCTGCTTTAGATCACTTTAATGACAAAGAAGAAAAACCTGTAGGGATACAATTGCACATTGGGCAAAGACCTGTTTTTGCGTGCGGTAACGAAGGCGGAGCAGGAGATATTGCCATGCTTAAATATGCGTCAGGAAATAAATACCCATCCTTTCAATTGCTAGTCAATCACAACGATTCGATCAGAGAATATAGTTATCAGGAAAAAGATAACCTATCCCTAAACACCGCCGCAAACAACAAGTGGCATGTAGTAAGCATCAAAGACGACTGGAAAAAAGTCTTTGCAGATAAATAATTTGAATTTAGTTAGAATCTAAAATGAAACAACTTTTAGAAGTTGAAAGTTGTTTTGTTTTGATTTTAAAAATGATTAAAAATAATCTTTTAAATGAAATAATTATGAAACGTACAAGGTCTTATCTTGCCCTGAAATTGTTGTTTAGTACCGTCTTTTTTCTCTTAAATTTTGGACTATTTGCTCAGGAAGAATCAAAAGCAGGAGGCAGTGCTCAGGAACTTGCAGACAAATTGGCAAACCCCGTAGCCAGTCTTATAAGTGTGCCTTTGCAAAACAATCTTAGTTATGGTATTGGTCCTTATAATGGCTCAAAATATACCATAAACATACAACCTGTAATTCCGTTTAAGTTAAGTGATAATCTAAACTTAATTACACGTTACATTCTTCCCGTTGTAGACCAACGAGATATTACAGGCGAAAATACGCATCAGTTTGGTCTGAGCGATGCAACCGTAACGGCTTTTTTTGCACCCAAAACCAAAGGAATTATTTTTGGATTTGGGCCTGCCCTTTTAATTCCAACCGCTACAGATAAATTTTTAGGAACAGAAAAATTTGGAGTAGGACCCAGTGTTTTGGTAATGCATCAGGGCAAAGGACTTTCGGTTGGTTTCTTGGCCAACCAAATCTGGTCTGTAGCCGGAAACGAAGACCGATCTGATTTTAATAGTTTTTATACCCAGATCTTTATTTCGCATAGTTATAAAAGCGGCGCCAGTCTAGGAGTTAATGCTGAAATTACCCAAAACTGGGAAGCAAATACAACGATGATTTCTTTAAATCCATCGATAGGAGCCGTTACAAAATTAGGCGATCAGGTCGTTCAGTTTGCTGTTATGCCTTTAATACCAATTGTAGGCCCACACGAGAGTAGACCCGATTGGGGATTAAGAGCCGTAATAGCATTTGTGTTTCCGGGGTCATAAAATTACTTCTAAGTTTCACTCATTATCAAAAAACAAGACATGAAATCAAAAATTTTATCAATTGCAATAATGAGTTGTTTGGTGTCATGCACCAATTCAACAACAAAAAATGAAACAATAGCCGTTACAGATACTACAAAGACAACAGTATTTAAACCTGTAAATTTTGAAGAACAATTAATTTACAATAGAGCAATTCAAGCTGTTATTTGGGGAATGCCTGCTGTAAATTCAGAATTAATGCATGAAAGTCTTATAAAAGTAAGAGGAGATTATAACCAGATTATTTATTGGTCTAAATTGATTAGCTCGAAAAATCAGACTTTGACGCCTAATCCGGATGTTATTTATATTAATCCTTTTTATGATACAAGACAAGGTCCGGTTGTTTTAGAAATTCCGCAAGTCGAAGGTAGTTCTTCGCTTACTGGTAGTTTAGATGATAGTTGGCAAACCGCTATAGAAGATATTGGTCCTGCAGGCTTAGATAAAGGAAAAGGGGGTAGATACCTTATTTTGCCACCGAATTATAAAGAAGCAATTCCGATAGGTTACATTCCAATGCCATCATCTACTTATACAGGTTATGCAATCCTTCGTTCAAATCTAACGGACGGAAGTCTAAATGATCTTAAAAGAGCAGTTGATTACGGAAAGAAAGTAAAAATTTATCCACTTTCTAAGGCTGATAATCCACCGGCAACAACCTTTGTTGATTTAATTGATGTTCCGTTTGGGAATATAATTCCGTACGATTTTCACTTTTTTGAAGTTTTGAATCAGTTTATTCAAAGAGAACCATGGTTAACAAGAGATTTGATTATGATCGATCAGTTAAAATCTATTGGAATTGAAAAAGGAAAAACTTTTCAGGCTGATACCCGAAGAAAAGAAATTCTTAATGCAGCAATCAAAGATGCGCACAGTTGGATTGATAAAAAATATGAAAGGATTTTTGCACAGCCTTTTTATGAAGGCACGCACTGGTCATTGCCTGCATTTCCTGATTTTGCCAAATCAATTATGGCAAACTATGAGATACCTAATATGTATCCTGTTGATGAAAGAGCGGTAAGTTATTCAATTGCTTATTTCAGTGCAAAACATATAGGAGCGGGGCAGTATTATTTAATGAGTCCAAGAGATAAGGAAAATCAGCCGCTGGAAGGTTCAAAATTATACAAACTGCATTTGCCTCCCAAAGTTCCCGTAAAATTATATTGGTCTGTAACAGCCTACGATCGTGAAACGCATGCTTTAATTTTAGGGACTAAATATTTTAGCCGAGCTTCTACATCGCCCGGACTTAAAAAAAACAGTGATGGTTCGGTAGATATCTACTTTGGCGCCAAAGCTCCTGCGGGTAAAGAATCGAATTGGGTTCCGACAAATTCAAAAAGAAAATTTGAATTACTGGCTCGTTTCTACGGTCCTGAAAAAGGATTTTTTGATAAAACATGGAAAATGGGAGATGTTGAGGAAGTAAAGTAAAGTTTAACCCTTTTGCAAAAAATAAAAATTATGAAAAAGAAATCACTATTTATTATATCTTTTGTCTTATTGATATTAAATGCTGGATGTGAAAAAAAGACAATAGAAAATGTTGAATCAGTATCAGTTTCGAAATCAGGAACTGAAGTAAAACTCGATGGAGAACTGCCTTCTAAAGAATCTATTCCGGCATTGTTTGACGAAATGGATTTTCAACAAGCAACTCAAACTTATTTATGGGGATTACCAATTGTGGCTTTCGCCGAATGGCAACAACAACATTACAAAAATTTTAAAGCAACAAGCAATGATCTTGTACTTTACAATTCATATAATGATCGATTAGGAATACTTACAGCAAATGCTACAACTCCTTATATCATGACATTTATAGATCTTGTTGCAAACGGACCAACAGTCATCGAAATGCCATCCGGACATACTGCAGGAGGATTAGCAGATTTTTGGCAACGAGAACAAGCTGTAATTGGAGAAATGGGCCCCGATAAAGGAAAAGGAGGTAAATATATTTTAGTACCTCCAACAATGAAAGACTTTAAACCAGCAGGATATTTTATAGTTCCTTGTAATACGGTAAATATGTTTTTTGGTTTTAGAGCTTTAGATCCTGATCCAAAAGTTACAGAAACATTAGTAAAACAAGTAAAAATTTATCCTTATGATAAACGCGCTAATCCTACACCTACAAACATAGTTAGACCACCAGCGGGGAAAAAATGGTTAGGAATTCAGCCTTCCGGGATTGCTTATTGGGAACGCCTTCATGCTATTTTACAAAATGAACCTGTACAAGATCGTGATCGCTTTTTTATGGCTTGGCTTAGAAACTTGGGAATAGAAAAAGGAAAACCTTTTGCTCCAAATGAACGTCAAAAGAAAATTTTGATTGCAGCTGCTACAAAAGGACAACAAATGGCAATGGCAAATTCTTTTAATAAACGTTTTAAGGATGTAAAACACTGGCCAGATAAAAAATGGGATTATGTAATGATTATAAAAGATCCGTCTCAGCATGCCGATAATTATGATGAATTTTTTGAGAGAACGTCTTATTTCTACGAAGCCGTTACGTACTCAAAAGCCATGATTACCAAGATACCAAATGTAGGTCAGGCTTATTTAGGTTCTTATTTTGATAATAACGGAAATTGGTTAGACGGAGCTAAAAATTATACACTAAATGTTCCGGCAAATCCTCCGGCAGTTAATTTCTGGTCAATTACGATTTATGATTCGACAACACGTTGTTTGATAGATAATCCGCAACAAAATGCCGATTTATCTTCCCGTAAGGATCTTATAAAAAATGCTGATGGATCTGTTGACTTGTATTTTGGACCAAAAGCGCCTGCCGGAAAAGAGAAAAACTGGGTACAAACTTTACCCGGAAAACATTGGTTTACTTATATGCGTTTTTACGGACCAACAGAAGCTTATTTTGATAAAAGCTGGAAAATGGATGATATTAAAGAATTGAAATAAAAGCTATTCCAGAGTTCATTTAAATAATTAATCTGATTGATCCCATGAAGAATATTTATAAAACCCTGTTTATTTTAATTGTATTGACTCTTTGTTGTAGCGAAAAAATAAATGCTCAAAAAATGGCTCAAAATGTTGCGGCCTGGGTAGGATATGAAATGTATTTGCCTTTTAAAGAAGACGGAAGATGGGGGTTGTTATTAGAAGGATATTCAAAAGGAAATGATTTTGTATCAGAACTTCAGGGATCTTTTTATAGAGCAGGAGCCAATTATTATCTTAAAAACGGAAATCGGCTAGGAGCAGGTATTGCTTATCAATGGGATTTGCCTTATGATGAGATTTCATTACCCTACAATAATCCTGATTACAGAATTTATGAACAATTTATTTGGCGTATTGTCAAAAAAGAAGGAAACGAAGTTTGGTCACAACGTTTTAGAATGGAGCAACGCTGGTTGGGTAGAAAAGATTACCCCTATAGCGCAGGCAATCATTTTGATTATTACAAATTCGAAAACACATTTAGATACCAAATTCGATATCAATTATGGTTTAAAGAAAGATGGGCAGCTGTTTTTTATGATGAAGTTCATATAAGAACCAATGCGGCCAGTGGAAACGAAAATTATTTCGATCAAAACAGATTGTATGCAGGAACTGCTTATAGTCTTGATAAACGTCGAGAAATACGATTGGAATTAGGGTATATGAATCAGATTTTCTGGAAATCACCGGATACAGAAAGTGGTTTTAGCAGAATGAATCATACGTTCCGGATTACCCTTACGACAGATTTGCCTTTTAAAAGAAAATAAAATTAAAAGAGATGACTGACGAATTCAAAGAAATGAGCGAAAACAGATTTGATCCGGCAGTATCAAAGACACAGCGCTTTGATGAGGGAGTTGCGATTAGAAAAGTTACGCCACGCTCTGTTCATCAGGAGTGGAACCCTGCGGAAGATCGGAAAGATCCGGTAGAAATTTTAATAGAGACAAGTATTGGAAGAATAGAAAATTTGCTTCCTATTCGATACAGTCGAATGATGGAGTCGCCATTTGCATTTTTTAGAGGAGCTGCTGCAATTATGGCTGCCGATTTAGCCCAAACACCAAATACAGGAATTGATCTTCAGCTTTGTGGCGATTGTCACTTAATGAATTTTGGCGGATTTGCTACTCCGGAACGTAAGTTGGTTTTTGATATTAATGATTTTGATGAAACATTTCCCGGACCTTGGGAGTGGGATTTAAAAAGACTTGCCGCAAGTTTTGTAATTGCGGGAAGATGGAGAAAATTTTCAAACAAAACCTGCAAAGAATTTGCCTGGAATGTTGCCGATAGTTACAAAAGACACATGCTGGAATACAGTAAACTATCTGCACTTCAAATTTGGTATGCTCATATTGATCTCGCAGAACTTATAGAAAAAGGGGGAGACGAAGAGATAAAATCATTTCAGAAAAAACGAATTAAGAAAGCAGCTGAATATACGGCACACGAAAAAGAATTTGCAAAGATGACGTATCAGGAGGGATCACAGGCTAGAATAAAAGATGATCCGCCATTGATATTTCATCCAACAGGAGAAGAGGGAAAACGAATTTTGCTTGAAGCCGAAACCATACACAAGCGCTATCTAAAAACATTGTCTGATGAAAAAAAAGTATTGTTAAGCAGGTACAGTTTGCATGATCTGGCGATCAAGGTGGTAGGCGTAGGAAGTGTCGGAACCCTTTGCGGAATTAGTTTATTAATGTCGGCTACGGGAGAACCTATTTTTTTACAGTTTAAAGAAGCAAGAAAAAGCGTGCTTGAAGCAAATGTAAAAGCCAAAGGCAAATACTCACATCAGGGCGAGCGAATTGTGCGGGGGCAGAGGTTAATGCAATCTGCTTCGGATATGTTTTTAGGATGGACAAATGACGACAACGATAAGTTTTTTTATATCCGTCAGCTTCGGGATGCCAAAGTAAAACCGGTTCTTGAAATTATGAAATCCAAAAACATTAATGATTATGCTAAAGCTTGCGGATGGGCACTTGCCAGAGCACATGCGCGTACAGGAGATCCCTCAGTATTATCGGGCTATATGGGAAAAAGTAATGAGTTTGCCAATGCAATCTCGAAATTCTCTATTGCGTATGCCAATCAAAACGATTCAGATTATGATAAAATGCTAGAAGCGATAAAAGAGGGAAGATTGCCAATTTCTACAGAAATCTGACCTTTTATTAATTAATAAAAATAGAATTTATGAGTAAAAAGTTTTTGTTTTTGATGGGCTTTGTGATGTTAGCAATCACAGCAAACAATGTTTCCGGAACAGTTTTCTACTATCGAGGGTCAGGATAGTTATGTTGTTGTGCAAGAAAAACAAACATTAAAACGCTTACAGTAGATTTTTTTTTAATCCTAAAGAATGTGCTCTGAGTAAATAAGTAAGAATTTTTGTATTTGTACATGTCAATTAAATAAAATAATTTATCTTTGAATATATACTAAGGTATTGAATGATAGTTATTTGTGTAAAAACAGGCAATTATTTAATACGATTTCCGCCATATTCAGGATTTAAGCACGATTTTAAGAATTTCCAGTAAACAAATTTTAATCATTAATTTAAATACCACAAAATGAATATTAAAAGAAAGAATCTTCGTATAATCCCAATTTTATTTTTGGGTTTAGTTTACAGCTGCTCTCCAACTGTAAAAGTTACCACTGATTATGATCATTCGGCTAATTTTAGCGAATATAAAACTTTTGCCTTTTATGATTTAAAAGCACAGGAAGGCCAGATAAATCAATTAAATGTTGACCGCATTACAAAGGCAATTCGTGCAGAACTTATTAGTAAAGGTTTTACAGAAACCACTACAAATCCGGATTTAAAAGTAAACGCAGTAACCATATTAAAAAATAAAACATCAGTATCTGCAAACACCGACTTTTATGGTTATGGCGGAATGTACCGTCCGTATGGATATTGGGGCGGCGGCGCAATGATGGGAAATGCCAATACAACATTTAATACTTACGATTATGTTGATGGTTCTCTGGTAATTGATATTGTATCTTCGAAAACTCAAAAACTGGTTTGGCAAGGAATCGGTAATGCTCAAATCGATAGTAAGCCAGACAATCCCGAAGAATTTGTTTCGAACTCAATCAAAAAAATTCTCGCAGGTTTTCCTCCCGGATTGGTAAAAAAATAGCTTAAAATAATTGTTGTAAAGCAGCTGTACTTATCTCCTGGCAGATAAGTACAGTGCTATAGCAATTATAGAGAAACTTTCTTTTTTAAATTTATTTTAAAAGGAAAAGGAATAAACTAAATAAATTAAGCTTAAAGCTCATGATCGATATAATACTTTCGCTTTTCTTTTTTATAGCTACAATAGTTGGTTTTGCGACATCCTTTATGGTTCTTTTTTCGAGAAAAAATTACTCAAAAAGTTTTTTTCTGGGACTCTTTTTGTTTAGTCTGGCAGTAGTAAGTGTATACAATTTTTACTTATCAGCAAATGGGTTCAAAGATTTTCCGGATTTATTTATGATCACAAAATCATTCATTTTTCTAGTTGCGCCCTCTGCTTTTTTATATGTACGAAGTATTTTATTTTCTAATCGAATATTTAGAAAGTACGACTGGCTGCATTTTTTACCCTTTATGATCTATTTTAGCTTAACGCTTTTTGTATGGATTGGAAATTATATGGATCTTCAGTTGATTCATTACATCTCTGCCAAAACAAGTAGCCCTTTTTCGATGCTAAGTTTAACCGTTTGGCTCTTGTATGCTTTTTGCCAAACTATGATGATTTTGAATTATGATTTGAAAAAATTCAAAGAAAATCATTTTAATAAAATGAAGGTTTTAAGCTGGATCAGAGTTTATAACTTGATGATATTGTTTTTGTTCTCAACACTTTTTGTGCATTATTTTTTAATTACGCAAGTACAAAGAGTTGATTTTTCCTGCTACATATTAATATCATCTGTTTTGATTTTTACAGTAAGCTGGCTTTATTTTAAACCTCAAATTTTTTACGATATAAATGAAACTTCTGAGTTTATCGAAAAAAGATTAGAAATCGTAACCACAAACGAAAGTAAAACGACTTTGCCACTGGTTAAAGAATTAACGCTGGAAAAAAGATTACTATACCTCAATAAATTAGACAGCATTTTTGAATCGAAAGAGCTCTTCTTGAAAAAAGATTTAGTAATACGCGATATCGCTGATGAAAGCGGAATATCAGTACATCACATTTCAAACTTAATCAATTCAGAATTTAATCTTCATTTTCAGGATTACGTAAACTTAAAAAGGATAGAATATTTTAAAGAAAAAATAAACGATCCTGAATGGAAAGATTTATCACTCGAAGGTATGGCGTGGGGATCTGGGTTTAAATCCAGAACAACCTGTTTTAGGGCTTTTATAAAACATACCGGAAAATCACCATCTGAATATTTTAAAGTAATTAGAATTAGTCCGGAGAAAACCAGTGCTTATTATTTTAAGCAAGCTTCAAACTAAACAAAGAATAGTTTGTAAAATGAAGGGATGGTATCTCATTAATTTTTAAAAAAGTAACTATGAAAACGAAATTTAATATAAAAAGACAAACCATAAAATTAGTTTACAGCATATTACTTCTGTTCGTTTGTTTTTCTAGTCAGGCACAGCTAAAAGGAGGTCATATTCTTGGTGCTATGGGATTGCAATCAGGAACTCAGACACCTGAAAAAACCTTGAGTGTATACGTGCCGGGTTATTTTTATACGGCTTCTTCCTTGCGGAATGCCAATGGCGACAAGTCGATTGCAAATCCTGATTTAACAATGACAATCACAGGAGCAGGAGCATCTTATGTAAGTGATTTTAAGATTTTAGGCGCTACTTACGGAGCAAGTATTTTATTGGCTTTTGCAGCAAATACCATTCAGGGAAATAATGTAAATGCCAAAAATTCTCTCGCATTTACAGATATGTATGTGCAACCTTTGCAATTAGGATGGCATCAAAAGAGAGCCGATTTTATTTTTAGTTATCAAGTGTATTTGCCCACAGGACGATTTACTGCCGGAGCTTCTGATAATAGCGGTTTAGGAATGTTTATGAACGAGTTTTCAGCCGGAACAACTGTATTTTTTAATGATAAAAAGACCTTTCATTTCTCGGCTTTAGCCTCTTATGAAATAAACGGAAAAAAGAAAGATACAGATATTAAAACGGGAGACATTTTAAGTATTGAAGGCGGTTTAGGAAAAACGTTTTATGTTTTGAATGCTGAAAAAACAGCCCCAAAATCAATAATTAATGCCGGATTAATTTATTACCTGCAATATAAAATGACAAGTGATAAAATTACGTTACCGGTTATTGGAGTTCTCGAAGGAGATAAAGATCATGTTGGCGGATTGGGAGCTGAAATCAATTATTTTCATATAGGTTGCAGTACTTCTGCCGGACTACGCTGGATTGCTGAGGTTAATGCCGTAAATAGATTTCAGGGCAACACCTTTTTTATAACACTGGCGCATGTTTTTAGTTTAAAAAAAGAATAATTCTAAGGACAGTTTCAGGATTGTTTTTGGTTGTAGTTGATGGTTTTTTAAGGACGCGATAAATTCTAAATTATTTTAAATGAGAAATAAATATTCAGATTCGGCTATGAAAAACATAAAACACTTTAGGGAATTAGTTCTTTTAAATACTTTGGTTCTTTTATCATTTACCACAATGATGGGGCAGAAACCACATATAACGGTAAAAGATTCTCTGGATGGCGCATTCGATTTAAGCGATTATATTATTTATGCTCATGGTTTTATTGTCGTTCCCACAGTTATCACCGAGCCTGCTTTAGGGGGGATTGGAGGTGCAATTGTACCGGTTTTTCTTAAAAAACATGCTCCGGTAATTGACGAAAACGGCAAAAAAAGATTCATTAACCCGGATATAACGGGAGGAATTGGAATGTATACCGGGAATAAAAGCTGGATGGTTGGCGGATTTCGTTCCGGAAGTTTAATAAAATCAAGGATTTTATACCGCGTAATGGGAGGTTATGGCGACATGAATCTTTCCTTTTACGAAAATTTGCCTAATGGAAATGACAAAGAATTCAAGCTTAATTTTAAATCATACGCCTTTTATACCCAATGGCTCAGACAATTTAGAAATCCAAAATGGAGCGCCGGACCACAGTATCTTTTTCTAAATTCTGATATTAATCTTCCAACAGAAAATCTCCCTTCTTTTGCAACACCCAAAGATATAAAGAGTACCGTAAGTCAATTGGGAGGAGCGATTCAGTTTGATGGTCGGGATAATATTTTTACTCCTGATAAAGGGATACGGTTGCAATCTGATTTCTTCTGGTCAGATAACGCAATAGGAAGTGATTATGATTCCTGGCGTCTAAATTTATCTGCGATTGGATATTATCCGGTAACAAAAAAATTAATAGGCGGACTTAGGATTGAGGGAGAACAATCTTTTGGGAAACCTCCGTTTTATCTTCTGCCCGGAATAAACTTAAGAGGAGTTCCTGCAGGAAGATATCAGGGAAAAACAAGTTTGATTTTCGAAACTGAATTTAGATGGGATTTGTACAGAAGATGGAGTCTTATGGGATATGGTGGTGTAGCAAGTGCTTTTAACGAATGGGATAAGGCTTTTGCCAAACCGGTTGTATACAGTTACGGATCGGGTTTTAGATATTTATTGGCCAGAAAGTTTAAACTCAGGATGGGTGTAGATGTTGCAAAAGGCCCTGAAGACTGGGCATATTATATAGTTTTTGGGAGCAATTGGCTGAGATAAAACTTCGATAAGAAAGAATGAAACAGGGCCACGAATTTCACCAATTAGCACAAATTCAATTCGTGTTAATTGGTGAAATTTGTGGCAAAAAAACTTTTCGTCCTGCAATAATCTTACAGAACTTTGTTCTTGATTATTTTTTCCAATAAGGCTTAATAATTTGATTGTTTTTATGGCTTAATGCCAATAAAAAAACCGTTCCCAGTATACAAAAAACAATTGCCTGTATCGATCCTTCGGGACCAAATGCACCACCGGTAATAAATTCTGGACCTTGTATTTTGGCCTCTACAAGGCTATTTGTTTTTTCGTTTCCAGAAGTTATTGCTCCATAAATACCGGACTGTGTAAAATTCCAGGCAAAATGTAAAGCAATAGGCATCCATAAATTACGACTATAAATAAAAGCAGCTCCCATTAAAAAACCCGCAGCAGTAATGCATATTGCCGATATCAAAGTGCCGTTAGGATTTAGCAGATGAAAAACGCTAAATAAAACCGAAGAAATAGTTAAAGAAATATACGTGCCCAGTTTTTCTTCCAGAATTCTAAATATAATGCCACGTACCAGAACTTCTTCGATAATAGCTACCGTAAACATAATGGCAAATGGAATCAGGATGAATGAAATGGGATTGATATGCAGAACACTATAACTGCCATTAAGATAGATTACTAAAATTGTCAGCGATTGCAATATAAAACCAATCATAGTGCCAATAAAAAGATTTTTTGCAAGTCCTTTTGCAGCAAATTCAGTCACGGCTCTTTTATCATATTTTTTAAAGAAAAGAATATAACTCAAAACGCATGATGCCGAGACAAAAAGACCTTTGAGAAGGTTTCTGTAATTTTTATCAAGAGGTGTTAATACTAGTAGTTTTGAAGCAATTTGCTGCCCTATAATAACAACTGCCATAAAGGTAAGCAGGGCAAGAATGATTTTTGTAACAGGGTAATTGAAGATTTTTTGTTTTGCAGTAAGAGTTTCCATTTAGATTTGGTTTAATGATTTATGATGCAGCAAAAGTAGAAGACATCAAAACCAAAAAATAGAACGAAATTTGCCTGCTTTATAATTTTTGAAATTGTTTGGGTAAAAATCCGGTCTGATTTTTAAAGGTTCTTATAAAGTGACTTTGATCTGCAAAACCACACTGAAAACCAATTTCAGTTAGATTACTTTGGTTGGATTCTATCAGCAAAAGCGAACGATTGATCTTCATACGGCGCATGTATTCGCCTAAAGTGCAACCAAAATATTTAGGAAAATGTTTTGAGATCGTAATGGGGTTTAAATTTAAAACCTGAGCAAGATCCTGTAAGTTTGGATTTTCGTTCCAGCAATCATTTAGTAATTCGTTTAGACTTTTTACCCAAAACGGACTTTTTTCGAATCGCTCCAAGTGAGTATTGGCATTCGATAATTGTGCAAACAACATATTAATGGTATCGCCGGAAAAAGTATCGGCAACCATAGATTCTTTAAAAATCTTTAGAATCAAAAATTTGGTAAGCATTGTATTCTGAACAGATTTTTCGATGATACTTTCAGAAATTTGAAGTTCTTTTAATAAATTTTCTTCTATTTCGATATTAATATTTTTAGACGGAAAAAGAGTGTCCTGATTCAAATGCAATTCGTCGCTATGGTAAAAAAGTAGCGAACCCGGACCCACAATCGTACTTGAGTTTTTTCTTTTTTCGGCAGTTCCGCCTTTTAGAAAAAGAGTAATGTGAGCATTATTGTGCGAATGCCATCCTTCGTAAACCTTGTTTTTATACTCCGTTTCGACAACCGCAATTCCTTGCTTATTGTTAAAAATGTTTTTGGCATTACCCAGATATTTCTCTTTTTGGAGTTCGTACATTTTTTAAGATTATGAATGCATTTACAACAGCCAAATTAATACATTTCTTTCAGTATCGCTACAGGCATTATAAATAAGTCAAAGAGATATTTTTTTAACTAAAAAAAGAGCTACATTTTTCAGGTATAGAAAATAATTGTATCCCATAGATTAAGCATAAAAAGCGTCTTTGTTTTTTATTATCAAATAGTTAATGATTTTGCGTATTTTGTAAGGTTTTATAGCTTAATAAAAACATTTTGTAAATATTAACGCTTAAAGGTTAGTTTATTTATGTAAAATTTAATTGTTTTGTAACATAAAGTAAATTACAACTACTAATTTATTAAATCATTAAATATAAATTATGAATACATTTTCATTCAAATCAGTACTTGCCGCTTCGGTTTTTTTTGTTGGAGCAACAAGCTGTTTTGCACAAGACATTTTAGTGAATTCACTAAAACTAAATGCAAGCGAAAAAAGTAAAGAAGCCTTTAAATTTACAGATGTAATTAATCTGGGAACAACATCGGTAAAATTACAAGGTTCTTCAGGAACATGTTGGAGTTATTCTACGAACTCTTTCTTAGAGTCAGAAATGATTCGTTTAGGAAAACAACCGGTAGAATTGTCTCAGATTTTTTCGGCAAGAAATGTATATGTAGAAAAAGGAGTTAATTATGTACGCATGCACGGAGCAGTTACTTTAGGCGACGGTGGAGCATTGCACGATGTAATTAATATGTATAAAAAATACGGAACTGTGCCCAGAGAAGTTTACACAGGACTGAACTACGGAACAGACAAAAATAAATTTGGAGAAATGGCAGCGCTTATCGAAGGAGTTCTGACTGCTGTGGTTAAAAATCCAAACGGAGAATTAACACCAAACTGGCAAAAAGCGTATGCTGCCGTTATCGATTCTTATTTAGGAACCGTGCCGGAAAACTTTACCTACAAAGGAAAAAACTACACGCCACAAACTTTTGCCAAAGAAGTAGTAGGGATTAATCCTGATGAGTATATAGAAATGTCATCGTTTACAACGTCTCCATATTATCAAAAAACAACCATGATGGTGCCGGACAACTGGTCATTTGATCAGGTTTATAATGTAAAAGTAAATGATATGACAGATGTTATTGACAATGCTTTGAAAAAAGGATATACTGTAGCGTGGGCAACAGATGTAAGTGAGAAAAGCTTTAGCTGGAAAAATGGTGTAGCTTATGTGCCAACAAAAAAATACGATGATATGACTGCCGAAGAAAAAGCAGACATGTTTAACGGACCAAAAGCAGAACCTGAAATTACGCCTGAAATGCGTCAGACAGCGTTTGATAACTATACTACAACAGACGATCACGGAATGCACATTATTGGTCTTGCAAAAGATCAAACCGGAAAAGAATATTACATCGTAAAAAATTCATGGGGAGCAACAAACGATTACAAAGGTTATTTGTTTGTAACTAAAAACTTCGTGAAATATAAAACAACAGCACTTTTAGTAAACAAAGGAGGAATCCCAACAGAGATTGCTAAGAAATTAGGAGTTTAAGAGTTCAGTATTTTATACTATCAAAAAAGCGCTGCAAGCAATTGCAGCGCTTTTTTTTTGACTTTTTTGTGCGTTTTAAGTTCCATTTGCCAATAATGTACACGTTCTAAATCAGGTATAACTACTCGTTTTAATGGTTTTTAGTATTCCTAATTTCGTCTTGTTTAAGCAATTAAAGGCGTTTTCCGAAAAGCCTTAACAGAGTAGGATAATCAAATAAACAATAAAACCATGTCAACACAACAAGTTATTACCGTACCCATAACAGATCAACAACATTTGTTATTTTTATTTATTCCCTTAAAAAAAGGTTCTGTAGAATTGGCAAAGAGTACTGCCGAAAAAGTAAGGCAAGCTGCCGTACCACTTACAGCTCCTGGTGGAGATCTTCGCAAAACAACCGGAGTACATTATTTTACTATTTATGGGCAGGAAGACGGAAAACCTACAGCAGGAATACCGGTACCGGGGTTTCAATCCTATCCTGGAAAAGATGTATTAGTAGTGATGTCTATCTATGACGGACAGTTTGATGCTTATATAAGTGCATTTTTCAAAATTCCTGAAATTGTAGAAGGGCTAAAATTTTTACTCAGTATAATGGATGAAACAGGAATTCCGGGTGTAGATCCAGACGGACAAACATCAGCAAAATTTATATTAGAGAAAGGACTTGAAAAAAATGCACTTGCATTTTATTGCCTATTAATGCGCTACAATTTTGGAGATCCGGTTTTATGTGCCGGTGACAAAAACGGAAAATATGTTTTTGGTACAAATTTCCCAGGACTTACAGTAGCAAAAATTATTGATAAATTTCCAGATGCAGCTACAATATGGCCACCAGTTGCAGGTCAGGTTAGTTATGCTTTTCCAAAGGCTCAAAAACCAAATTGCAAATAGTTTGGCATCTTACCCCCATTTAAATTAATTAAGACAAACTATGAGCAATTCTAATCAGGTTGACATGAATGATATACAAGGATTGATATTGCGGGGATATAATTTTCCGTATATCAGGTATATCATTTTAAAGATAGAAGACATAACCGGAGCACAAAAATTCTGTGCAGATCTTGCTTCAGGAACCGGTTCGGGAGGTATGTGCATTACTAGTGCAGAGCCTTGGGAAAACATGGTAAAACCTGATTATTGCCTTAACATAGGTTTTACATATTCAGGTTTAAAGCAACTAATAGGCGAGGAACAATGTACAGATGTAGGTAAAAATTCAAGTATGGAAATATTTGGGTCATTTTCTGAGGGAGCTGTTCTCGATGCAAATAATATAGGCGATACTGACGAAAGTGCCCCAATTAACTGGTGGAAAAACGGAGGCTGGATCTCAGATACACCGCCAACTACTACAGGTAATGAACTTCATATTCAGTTAACGCTTTTTACACTGACTCCGGAAAACCGAGAAAAATATTATGAAACATTGCTGGGCATGATTTCAAAAACAGGCTCAGGATTATCAGTAGCTCCGGTATATTTTCAGGATTCAGATCCTATCACAGTTGATGGCAATTCAGACTATGTGCATTTTGGTTATCGTGATAGTTTGTCTCAGCCCCGCATTGATGATATTTTATGGAATAAGCCCAAAATGCGAAAATTAATGGGCATTAGCAGTATCGACGACAGGCCGGTAGTACCTTTGAATCGCTTTGTGATAAATAACGATGCTGACGATTATTTTGCTCATCCATTATTGGTCAATGGTACATTTGCCGCCTTTAGATTATTGTATCAGGATGAAGCTAAGTTTAATGCATTTATTCATTCGGATACCGAAACTTCGCCGGAGCTAATGGCTGCAAAAATGTGCGGACGTTGGCGCGATGGCACGCCTCTTGTCGTATCTCCTGATAAAGAAGATAAAAGTCTGGGAGAGCCAAGTACTAAAAATTTTAATTTTACAAATTTCGATTATTTAGCACCCAGCCCAAACCAGCAAGGGGATCAGAGCAGCGATGAGTTGGGTTTAAAATGTCCGTATGCAGCGCATATTCGAAGAGCAAACCCGCGAGACGACACCAATGTTACCGATAACGATGATAATGCTCAAACACATAGAATTTTAAGGCGTGCATCGCCTTATGGACCTGTTTATAATGCGGGCGAAAAAAGCGGCATACAAAGAGGGTTAGTTGGACTGTTTATTGGTGCTGTTCTTGATTTTCAATTTCGTTTTGTTACCATGCAATGGTTAGAAAAGGGTGGTTTTATAACCCCGGATGCCTCACCAAATTATAGTGGTGTTGATCCGCTTTTTGGCCCGCAGGTTTCAGACACTACTCCGGGCGATGCCATTTTTGCGTATAATAAAAATGGTACCTATCAGGAAATCCCTAATCTTACCCGTTTTATTCGTACCGACGGGAGTTTGTATTTGTTTTTACCATCTATTACAGGTTTAAAACAAATTGCTCAAGGAATAATCCCGCCATCTCTTAGTGTAAATTAGGGGTTTAATTTTATTTCAGATTTAAAATAAATAGAAAAAGCGCTGCAAGTAATTGAGGCGCTTTTTTTATCCTTAATTTTTGCTTTTAGAATATAGACCTTTGTATTTAACTAGTTTTTTTGTAGTTTTTAATTAAAGCAATTATTTATATAAAATGTATATTTGATCTTTAAATTAATTAATACTTTTCTCTCAAAACGATATGTCAAAAAATAAAAAAATAAATGTAAAAGGTATTGATATTGTTTTGTATGAAGACAATAAAGAAGATTTTATATCGCTAACAGATATTGCAAAACATAGAGATAATGAACGCAGTGACTATATTTTACAAAACTGGATGAGGAACAGGAGCACTATTGAATTTATTGGTTTATGGGAAAAATTTAATAATCCTGATTTTAATTCCATCGAATTCGATGGAATTAAAAATATGGCAGGTTCTAACAGTTTTTCACTAACTCCGAAAAGATGGATTGAATCCACTAATGCTATTGGAATTATTTCGAAAACGGGTAGATATGGGGGAACGTTTGCTCATAAAGATATTGCTTTTGAATTTGCTACGTGGTTGAGCGCAGAATTCAAGTTTTATTTAATAAAAGAATTTCAGCGTTTAAAGGAGGAAGAGAATAGTACTAAAAAATTAGATTGGAATCTGCAAAGAACCATTTCTAAAATTAATTATAGAATACACACGGATGCAATAAAAGAAAATCTAATTCCGATAAGTCTAAAAACAAATCAAAGAAATTTTATTTACGCAGATGAAGCAGATATATTGAACGTTGCTTTGTTTGGTAAAACAGCAAAACAATGGCGTATTGAAAATCCTAACGAAAAAGGAAATATTAGAGATATAGCATCTATTGAGCAGCTAGTTGTGCTGTCTAATCTTGAAAGTATAAATGCTATGCTAATACAACAAGATATAGAACAAAACGAGCGGTTATTAAAATTGAATGAAATCGCTATAAGTCAAATGAAATCGCTAATTAATACTACAGTATTAAAGAATATTACATCGTGAAAAATTCTTATGGAGAAACAAAAGACTACAAAGGATTCTTGTTTGTAATCAAAAATTTCGCGAAATAGAAAACGAATGTCTTAATGATAAACAAAGATGGAGTTCCTATTGAAATTGCTAAAAAGTTAGGAGTTTAAAAATTTAAGGTTTTTATAAAATAGAGAAAGTACTGCAATTTTTGAATTGAGGAGTTTTTTTTCTTAGCATGATAAAAACTATTTACCTTTTAAGTTTGTTTCATTAAAATATAAGAAATATAAAGAAGTAATATTTCTTATGTTAACAAAGAATATATGTAAGATCAAAAATAAATCTATAGTTTTTAAAATTTTTAAGGTTTTGATTTCGCAAATTTTATCCCAAGAAATTAAATAACCAATAGTATTTACAATTATAGTTATTAAACATATTAAAACCGAATAGCTTATTAAAATATAGAGTTTTCTGAAAAAGCTAACTTCTAAGCCATCAATTATTATATCTGTTTTCTTTTCTTTTAATTCTTGAACAGTTTCGTTATTGGTTGAAGTCAAAATGGTTATTGCTGTCATGTTAAAACCAGCTAATATTCCTAATACTGTCGTTGCATTAACGATAAAATTCTTATCAAAGTTTAAAAAGTTAAAAATCAAAAATATGCCCAAAACTAATGATAGTGCAAATGGGAAAACAACGTCAAAATAGATATTCTTTTTTAAAGTGAATAAATAATCACTTATAAGAATTAAATAACTTTTATAAATCATATGTTTTTGTTGTTTATAATAATTTCAACAGTTCTCTCTTCATACTTTCTCCAACCAATGATCCGGTTGCTATTTCAATATCAATTGTTACAAAGGTACTTTTTTGAATTTTATCCAAATAAAATTGATTGATATTTCCATTATTATCTTTTCCTTCGATCCAAATCTTGTCAATTTTGGTATTGTAAACTAATTTTTGTCTTACATCAGTTAGTAAATCTCGGATATCCTGTCCTTTTTGTGCTCTAACATCTATTACTAACTCTTCTCTTGCTTGCAATGTTCTATTAGCTAAATTCAATCCGTCTTCTCCTAGTATTGATTTATCAATAAATATTTTTGTTTTCGTAACACGATCTAATCTGTCGATCATCATGTCTTCACTAGAAATAACAGCGCCTTCAACTATTTTAAATTCTTTTGCAATATTTATTGAATTTAGATATGTCAATATATATTTGTCTAAATAATTTTTAAGGTGTAAAGATTTAATTCCGCGCCCTGCATTTTGGATAATTAAATCAATGTTGCCATTTGTTTTAAATCCAAGTAAAAAATAGTTTTCTTGTTCTTCACCTTCTTCAATTCTTTTAGGATTTTCTCTTCTAGAATTATTTCGACTATCTTTTAAATTCCTTCTACTTCCAAAATTTCCTGTACTCATCATTCCAAAGTAAACATTGGGATGATTTTCAATTTGTCTTAAGTTTACTTTTTCAATTTTATCTAATGAAGTAAACTTATTTTGTGAAATATTGAATATTTTTTCTTCGTCTTGTAGTTGTGTAAACCAATTGGTAAAAGC
>NZ_MUGS01000029.1 GCF_002222055.1 Flavobacterium araucananum | reverse complement strand
TAATTATCCTTTGTTTTTCGATTATTAAAAAAAATGAATAAAAAAAAAGGTAAAATTATTTGTTATTATAAGTACACATACTATATTTGCACTTATTAATTTTAAATATAAAAAAATATGTGGTCAAAATCTCATTCAGTGCTAACAAAAGCGGTAACCAAGGAACAAATGTGGAATTTATTTGCAGATGTAAATAATTGGCATACTTGGGATACAGGAATTGAATATGCCAAGTTAGAAGGCAATTTTGAAAAAGGAAATCATTTTTTACTACGACCAAAAGGGGGACCGAATGTAAAAGTTGAATTATTGGAAGTTGTAGCAAATAAAAGATTTCTTGATGTTACTAATTTTCCTTTAGCAAAAATGTATGACGAACATTTATTTGAAGAAACTCCCGATGGATTAAAAATTACAAATAGTATAACTGTAAAAGGATTACTAGGTTTTCTTTGGGTAAAATTGGTGGCTAAAAAAATTGTCGATGCTTTGCCCGTTGATGTTCAGGAACAAATTAAAGCAGCTTCGAAACTATGAGAACAAAAAAATACTGGATCGCAACGATTTCAAAAGAGCATGCACAAAGAGCAATAAATGGTGGTTTTATACAGGTTTGTCACGGAAAACAAGGGCCTTTGAAAAGAATGCAAAAAGAAGATTATATTTTAATTTACTCTTCTAAAATTACGATGGAAGGAAATGAAAAGTGTCAGGCTTTTACTGCCATAGGAAAAGTAGGTGATGATGAAGTGTATGCTTTTAAGATGACAGAGGATTTTGTACCTTTTAGACGAAATATTCAATTTATGGTATCGAACGAAGTTTCGATAATTCCGTTAATTGAAAATCTGGAGTTTATCCCTAATAAAAAATCGTGGGGATACCCGTTTCGTTATGGATTTTTTGAAATCAATGAAAATGATTTTAACTTTATAGCTTCAAAAATGATTTCTGAAAGAAATGTTGCCGAATAATATATTAAAAAAGTAAAAATGAGTAAAGCAGAGGATAATACATTTAGTGTTGAAAAACCGGAAGATAGTTCTGGTTTTTTGTTGTGGCAGGTAACAAATCTTTGGCAACGTGAAATCAAAAAAGCGTTGGAAGAACATAATATAACCCATTCGCAATTTGTATTGATGGCAAGTATACATTGGCTTATGCTTCATAAACAAGAAGTTACGCAGATTGTACTTTCGTCGCACACTAAAATTGACCCAATGACTACTTCTACAGTTTTAAGAACTTTACAGCAAAAAAGTTTTATTGCAAGACAAGAACATGCTACAGATACAAGAGCAAAAGTAGTTGTACTAACAGATTTAGGAAAAAAAGTTATCAAAAAAGCTATTGTAACGGTAGAAGATTTTGATCGAAATTTTTTTTCTGTTGCAGGAGTAAAAACAAAAGAGTTGAATCAAAATTTAATTGCGGTATTAGAGCAAAAGTAAATTTCTGTTCTTCTTCTTATGATTGGATTTTCCAGAGTAGAAGAACAGCAATTAATTTTGTACAACTTCTAAAATTTTGAAATTAGTTTTTGGCGCTTCACACAAAGAACAGCAATAAGTCGCTGCTAAATCAGTAAATAAAACACCCTTGGGAATACCTTGACTTTGATCTCCATATTCTGGTTTATAAAGCGTTAAACATTCCTGACATTGATAAATATCTAATTGTGGTTTTTCTTTTTTTAGCAGATTTTCTGTTGTTTCAAAAACAGAGTTCCCAAGTTCTTCAAAATATTTACGGCTCAGCTCAATTAAGATGGTTGGTAGTTCGAGTTTGTCAATATCCTGCGAATGCACGATATATTCGCGTGTATTGGGATCGAAATTCTTAGCATATAAAACATTATAAGTATCCCTTATTTTAATGGACGCTAATGCTTTTGGCAATTCATTTTTTTCGACTATAATCGAAGTAAAATAATGCCCGTCACGATTGTACTCTGAGATACCAAAAGTTAATCCGTATGTACTGATGTCAAATTGATCAAGGGTCCTGACAAGGTACGTTTTAAGATTTAAAGCCCACTCCATCGCAACAGGCAAATGCCAATTGAGTTCCAGTAATGAATGACGAACATTGATGCCTCTTTTTCCTAAAAACTTTTCCCATTCGAGTTTTCGATCTTTTGGAATTCCTTTTATAATAAAAGATTTCCAGGGTGTAATGCATATTTTTCCAATTTTGCAATCAAAACACAAATCACACATTTCTTTGAGAAAATCTAAATCATACAGGTTATTTCGCCAGTACAAACCCAGCCAATACTTATCAATTCCCATTCTGTTCATGCCCTCATAATACGGAAAGGGATAAAACGGAATATTTAGCGGCTTATCAATTGTTCTGTTATTGGTGTCTAATGCTTCGCTAACCAGTGCAAAAATCATATCGATACCAAGAGATTCCTGAGCTGTAATCTTTTCAATTTCATAATAAAATTGTGCAATATCCCAACTGTAAATCAAAATTGGATATACTTCCATGCGTTCCCATTTGGGTAATCTAAGGTACAAATACCAATAATCTTCATGCTCTGAAGCGATAAAATTAAGATGCCCCGTAAACAAGGGAACCAACTGTTGTTTAGGATCTGTTATGTTGACTTTTAATCTTGGTTGTTCCTTGAATTGTTCTAAAATATATAGAAATTTATTGCCTGTAAGCCAATTGGTATTTCTAAAAATATCGGTCGAAACATAAGAAGAAACAATATTATTACCACTTTTTTGTTCCGGAAAAACAAAATGGTGTTTGCCAAGTTTCTCTTTATCCAAAGATTTAAACCCTTTTGGGAAAATAATATCCTGCCTTGAACCAAATGAAATAGAGTCTAAACCCTGATCCCGCGCCATGTTGACTACTTCTTTTAGTTCTCCAGGCGAAATCACGCCTCCTTTTATTATTAATCTGGTTAGTTCCATTTTTTTTAGTTTTCAGTTTCAGTCTCAGTATTCAGTCTCAGTTCTCAGTCTTAGTATTTAGTCTTAATCTTAGTCGCAGTATTCAGTCTCAGTATTCAGTCTCAGTCTCAGTCTTAGTATTCAGTCTTAATCTCAGTCGCAGTATTCAGTCTCAGTTTGCACTGAAAACTGCGACTGTGACTGAATACTGCGACTGAATACTGCGACTGTAAACTATTTACATTTCGCCAATATCTCTTTAACCTCTGTTTTACAGCTTCCGCAGCCTAGACCTGCACCAGTATTTTTACACAAATCGGTAAAATTAGTGATACCACTTTTTATAACTTCTTCGATGTTTCCGGTGCCAACCTGGCTGCAAGAACAGACTAGTTTCCCTAAAACAGGTTTTGCATTTGAGCTTCCTCTTAGTAATAAATTTCTTTTGTCCGATAATTCGATTTTGCTTTCGATCATGGTTTTAAACTCAGCAAATTCATTTTTATCTCCCATTAAAATTGCACCAACCAAGAGATCATCCTTAACGATACATTTTTTGTAATACCGTTTTTTTAGATCAGCAAAGATAATTTCCTCGTAGGAATCATCGTTTTCCGGAATTTCGATATCGCCTATGCTACACAGGTTAATATCTTCAAGTTTTAGAATATTCATTAAAACAGAACCTTTGTAAAAACTGCTGATATCGCCAGCCAAAAAGTGGGCTAAAATATCGGCTTGTTCCTCTGCGGCAGATGTTATACCAAATAACTTATTATTGAATTCGGCTATTTCGCCAATAGCAAAAATATCCGGATTTGAGGTTTGCAAATACTGGTTGACCTTGACGCCACGACCGCACAAAAGGCCACTTTCTCTTGCGATTTCTATGTTTGGAATAGTACCTATAGTATAAACGATAGCATTTGCGGTAATAATTCGACCACTTTTTAAGGCAATTTCGATCTCATTTGGATTATTAGTTTCGAAAACGGTACTTACTTCATTATCAAAGTAAATCTGAATATCGCGAAGCTGCACTTCCTCTGCCAACAATTTACTGGAGATTCTATCCAATTGGCGTTCCATCAAGCGTGAGGCTCTTTGAATTATGGTTGTTTTAACTTTTTTATGTTTTAAGGCTGCAGCGAGTTCCAATCCTAATAAACCACCCCCTATAATAACAACATGTTGCTCTTCCGGAGGTAAATTAGTACTGTCGAGATGTTTTTTTAAACCATCCGCATCTTCCTTGCGTCTTACGGTAAAACGGCCGGGAAGATGAAGTTGTGCATTTTCAGGCACAAAGGGACGACTTCCGGTTGCGATAATCAAGGAATCATATAAATGAGTTTCGCCAAGACTATCTGTTATCGTTTTTTTAGTAGCATCAATTTTAGTAATAGCAACCCCGGCATTCATGGTAATTTTTAGCTTATTCAGAGCTTCGCCATCTTTTACTTTTAATAATTGTTCCCAGCTAAATTCGCCCGTCATATATTCCGGAAGCAAAACCCGATTGTAAAATGGATTTATTTCGTTTGAAAAAATAATAATTTCATCGGTTGAATTGAATTCGCGATAGTTTTGAATAAACCTGAAAGCGGCAGCTCCGGCACCTATAATAGCAATTTTTTGAAAAGGTTTTGCATATTTGCGAATATTGATCGTAGTGTATTTAAAATCAGGTTCTTTAGAAACCGGATCAACGACTGTAAAGGTCAAATTGTTCGTTCTGTTCAAATCATTTTCGAGTTGTTTGCCCCAATGCATCGGTAGAAAAACAACTTTTTCTTTTATCGAATCTGTTACCTTGGCTTTGACACGAACTTCTCCGTTTTTGCTCGAAACAACCACGAGATCTCCGTTTTTAATATCATTTTTGAAGGCATCAATGGGGTTTATTTCTAAAACCGGACTTGGTGTATGCGTCATCAATCGGGATACTTTTCCGGTTTTTGTCATTGTATGCCATTGATCGCGAACTCGCCCTGTTGTTAGGATAAACGGATATTGTGGACTTGGTGGCTCAGAGGTATTCTCAATAGTCGTTGGTATATTGAAAATTGCTTTTTGCGATGGGGTATAAAATTTTTTATCGGTAAAAAGGCGGGGAGTTCCCGGATGTCCATAATCCGGAACAGGCCATTGAAATGTACCTTCGGTTTTTAAGCGATGATAGTTTAAGAAGGAAATGTCGATATTGGTATTTTTAGTCAGCGCGCAATGCTCTTTGTAAATTTCTTCGGCACTGTTAAAATTGAAACCGTGAAAATTCATTTTTTTAGCAAAACGAATTAAAATTTCGATATCCGATAGCGCTTCTCCCGGAGCATTGATTCCTTTAGGTAAATAAGAAATACGACGTTCAGAGTTGGTCATTGTGCCTTCTTTTTCCAGCCAGCCGGCAGCCGGCAATAATAAATCGGCATATTTTGAAGTATCAGCGTTATGCGAAATATCCTGAACAACCACAAATTTGGCATTTTTCAGGGCTTTTTCGATACGACGGGAATCGGGTAAACTAACCATCGGATTGGTACAGATTATCCAAACGGCTTTCATTTTGCCAGATTCCAATGCATCAAACATTTCGGTTGCTGTTAAGCCAGGTTTGTCTGAAATTTCATCAACTCCCCAAAAATCGGCAACTTCTTTTCGATGTTCCGGATTTGCAATGTCTTTGTGAGCTGCTAGAAGTGTTGCCATTCCACCCACTTCTCGTCCGCCCATAGCATTGGGTTGTCCTGTTAGCGAAAAAGGTCCTGAACCAGGTTTCCCGATCTGTCCTGTTAACAAAGACAGGTTTAATAAAGCGGTATTTTTATCGACACCAACAGCGCTTTGATTAAGTCCCATTGCCCAAAGCGAAATGAAACCCTTTGCTTTGCCAATGATGTCTGCGGCAAGTTTAATGTCATTAACAGAAATGCCACAAATCTTTGAGGCTTTTTCTAACGAAGTACTTAAAACTAAGTCTTTATATTGTTTAAAATTTTCAGTGTTATTTTTTACAAAATCATGATCTACATGACCTTTTTCGATGAGACGTTTTGCAATGGCGTGGTACAATATAATATCAGATCCCGGTATAATTTGCAAATGTAGGTCAGCAAACGCAGCAGTATCTGTGCGTCTGGGATCAATAACGATTATTTTTATTTTTGGGTTTTTCTCTTTGTGATTTTCTATTCTTCGAAATAAAATAGGATGACACCAAGCCGGATTTGCACCGGTAATCAGGAAGGTGTCGGCCAATTCGATATCATCATAGGCAATTGGTACAGAATCCTCGCCAAAGGTTTTTTTATAACCCACAACGGCAGAACTCATACAAAGGCGGGAGTTCGTATCGATATTATTGGTTTTTAGAAAGCCTTTTACCAACTTGTTTACCAGATAATATTCTTCGGTTAAACATTGACCTGAAATATAAAAACCTATACTATCGGGTCCGTGTTTTTTTATAATAGAAGTAAAAACAGCAGCAGCACGATCTAGTGCAGTATCCCAGCTTACACGTTCCAGAGGGTAGGACTTACTGCCACGCATTTCCGGATATAAAATCCTATCCGAAATATCATTGGCTACGTAATGCAAATTCATTCCTTTCGAACACAACATTCCTTTGTTTACCGGATGGTCTTTGTCGCCCGTAACCATGACACCATTTTTGGCATCTTTAGTCACAATTATGCCACAGCCAACGCCACAATACGAACAGGTAGTTTTGATTTTGGTATTTTGCATCACAGCTTTTTTTATTACGACTGGTAAATCTTTTAATATCTAAATAAATCACTTATTTATTTCTAAACAAAAATAAGTATTTTTACGTATAAATACTTATTTTTGTGTTTTATTTTCTACTTTGAATTAAAATAGAAGAGGAACAACTACGGAGTGTTTAATGCAGTAAAATTAAGATTCATGAAAGAAGAGCACCTTATTTGTTATACGTGTAGCAATGAAAATTGTTTTATTAAGAAACATTTATACTTAGAAAGAATGAAAGAGTATGTATTAAAAAAACAGACTTTTGTTTGCAAAAAATCGACTCCATTTATAAAAGAAGGAGCTCCTATACAAGGTCTTTATTTTATATGTTCAGGAAAAGTAAAAACAATAAAAACCGGAATAAATGGTCGGGAGCAAATTGTTCGCCTGACCAAAAATGGGGACACAATAGGCTTTCGCGGCTTTGGAGCAAGCAAACGATATTTGATTGGCGCTTCTGCTCTGGAAGATACTGTTTTATGCAATTTTAGTAACGAAACGATGTTAGAGATTCTTCTCAACGTTCCTGAATTTACGTATGCCTTAATGTTATTCTATGCCGATGAATTGAATAAAAGTGAGAACAACATTAGAAAAATTGCTCACATGAATGTTCGCGAACGCGTAATCGATTTGTTATTGTACATACATCGTAAGTTTGGTCAAACCGATGGGCTAATCGATATTGAACTTTCCAGAAAAGAAATCGCAGATTTTGCAGGAACAACAGATGAACAAGCCATTCGTGTAATTTCTAATCTTAAAAAAGAAATGCTGATAAAAACAGTGGGAAAAAGGATTGGAATTTTGAATGTTCCTCAATTACGTACCGAAATTATGGAACACAAGTATTTTGCTCTTTAAATTTTTAAGTAATACTACTTGTTTTTTAATGATTTTTTGCAGAGACACACTGCGTTGTCCCTTATGTGTGCCTCTACAAAGCGTTTTAAAAAAGGGTTTATTTTTTCTTTCCAACAAACCGAATAACTGAACCTTTTCCGTTATGAAATAAACCTTCGTTTAATTCGATCTCTTTTTCTTCTAATTGAATGATTTCATAAGTAGGAAAATCAGCTTGAATTTCTTCAATAGAAAACAGGGATTCAATATCTTTAGGTCCGCCCACTTTATCATTTATAGCGAGATATTCTAGATGTTTTTTGCTAAAAGCTTCAAATATGATAAATCCATCTTTACGCAAATATTGGTTAAGTGTTTTATGAATAGAAGCTTTAATTTCTGCCGGAAAATGTGCATAAATTAAGGCAATAGCATCAAATTGCTCAGCCTTATAAGCAAGAGTTTCTAATTCTCCTACGTGATAATCAATTTGCACATTATTGGCTTCTGCAAGCTTGAGTGCTTTATTTTTTCCTTCGGCACTAATGTCAAATGCAGCAACTTTCCAACCTGATTTAGCGGCAAAAATTGCGTTGCGACCTTCGCCTTCGGCAGGAAAAAGTATTGATCCTGTTTTTAGTTTTTCCAGTTGTTCTTTTAAATAGTTGTTGGGTTCTTCGCCATAAGCAAATTCTTCGCTGCTGTAGCGATCGTTCCAGCGGTCTGTCCAGGTGTTGTTCATAGATTAAATTTGTATTAGGATTTGAGTTTACATCGTCTGATGCTTTACTTGATATTTGGTCTTAAAACGTAAAACCTTTTTTATTTTTCCAGATCAAATATACCCAATTAAAACTCAAAAAAGATTCGTTCCGATACAAAAAAAATACCCTTTTCTAGTTTTAGAAAAGGGTAAATGATAGTATTAAATATAAAAAAAAGTATTTATTTCTTCCAGGTAAAAATTCTTGGATTTACAGAAATCATCAACCACGCCCAGTTGTTGGTATGTCCGGCATATCCGGGAGTTTTTAAAACTTCTAATGTTTTTGTCCCAAACATTTGAGAATATCCTCCTGTAAGTGTGATTTCTTTTTTGAAATTAAATCCTGTCGTAAAATCGACCTCTGTTCCCAAATAAGAATCAAGTTTTTCATTTGCAACAACTACGTTGGCCGCAGATAAAAATGCGTGTGGAATTAAGGCAAATTGCCATTTTTTTACATTGTAGTTTAATTTCAAAAAAGCGTCTTGTAAACCTACATTGTTTTGGTGCCCGCCTCCAACATAAAAATAATCCATGTAACCATTGAAAGCATGGTTTGTTCCAAAAATAGGGTTGAATGATTTGATAACGGTGCTTTTGTCATCTGAATTTTTTCCTGATAAATATTCATATCCAAGACCAGCTTTAAAAGTTTCTGTTGCATTGTAGTTAACATTTATTGCAGCATCCCACGCACTAACTTGTTTGTTTGCACTTTTCCCGGTTTGACCGTAGAAGCTTAAATTGCTATCAATTTTTTTGGTTTTGTACGTTAAGTACGTACCAAAAGTTTGTTTGTAATCTACCAGTAATTTTTTGTCAGTATTTGCATATTCATAACCAGTGTTGAGGACTAATAAACTAACTCCCAAATCGCTTACTTTAGTATGATACCAGGCATATTGCATGGCTTTGTAGTTGCCTACTGTATAAGGAGTCTGAAACGTATTTTCGGCATCAGAGTTATAGGCTAATCCCATATCAAGCTGATGATTTTTAGGATGAAATGATACCAGCAAAGCGTCGTGACTTTGTCCTTGTTGCAACCAGTCGATTTCTCCCATAATACGTTGATTGTCATACGACAGTACTTGTCGTCCTGCTCTTGCGCTCCACTTTTCGCTTACATCATATTGTGCCCAGGCTTCAAAAACAGCTATACCATTTATATCTTTGGTTGCAGTTGTAGCGACATCTCCCCATGTTCTGGTGTTCTGAAAAGTTAATTTTACAGTTAATTGATCCTGTTTGTAATTAAAATTTAATCTTGAACGTTGCGAGATTTGAGAAGTTGCTTCGGTATCTTCAGGAATAAGTGTTTTATATCCGTTACGATATTCAAAACGAGGTCTTAATTGCAAATTTACGTCTAATTCCTGCGCTTGAAGGTTAACGCCTGTTCCTACTACTAATAAGAATAGAATTATTTTAAGTTTTTCCATAATTGTTTTATTTGAGGGCAAATTTATAGGAAAAGTAGTCCTTTTTTTATGATAAAGATCATGGTTGCTGCTTTTTTTTTCTGAAATATATTTGCAACTACTTGTTTTTCAGATGTTTTGTATAGCTAGGAATCTTTCATTCTTAATTTTAGTGATTTTATAATGCATCCAAATTAAGCAAGCAGTAGAAAAAATCAAGATAAAAATCCAGGAGCTTGACCATATTCCGGTCGCTGTTAGTAAGTAGCTAAAGATAATGGGCCCAAAGAAACCGCCTAAACCGCCAATCATACCTACCATGCCGCCCACAACACCAACTTCTGATGGAAAATATTCCGGAATATGTTTGTAGACTGCCGCTTTGCCAATTCCCCATGAAATCCCTATTAGAATGACCAAAACCAGAAATACCCAAATATTTGCATCAAATTTGATTACTGTAATTCCTTTGGCCAAAAGTTCTTTTTTCTTTACCGTTTGATTTTCTTCGACCACCACTTGTTGCCAGGATGTAGTGGTTGGAAAGAGGGTATTTTTGCTCGTATCTTCTTTCTTTTGCGCAACTGCAAAATCTGTTTCTCCAATTTTAATTTTGTTATTTGCTATAGCGGTTATAGTTCCTTTTTTAGTAGCTAAAACCCCGGGACCTGTAGTCGTAATTTCCATTTTTGGAATCATTAACAAGGCGCTCAAAACCACAGATGAACTTAAAACCCAATACATCACTTTTCGGGCTCCAAATTTATCTGACAAGTATCCTCCAAAAGCCCTGATAACACCAGATGGCAGACTAAACATCGTGGCAAATAAACCGCCCATTACCAAACTGGTTTGATATACGTTCATAAAATTGGGTAACAACCATTGCGAATACGCCACAAAACAACCAAAAACTAAAAAGTAGTACGCTCCAAAACGCCACACTCTGGCTGATTTTAAAGAACTAAGCATTTGCGAAACACTTTTAGTATTGTTTTCATTTTTTTTGTTTTTAGCAAAAATTAGAAAAGCAGCTCCAATTACCAATAAAGAAATTGCGTAAAGAACAGGAAGTATTTTCCAGCCATTTTGAGGATCCTGAACAGAGAAATGATTGAGTAATGAAGGGGCTAAAAAAGTAGTTATTGCAGCACCGGCATTTCCCATTCCGAAGATTCCCAAAGCACGTCCCTGCCATTCTTTTGGATACCAAATCGAAGTATAACCTATACCCACTGCAAAGCTTGTTCCTACCATACCAAAGAAAAAACTAAGCAAAGCAAACATAAAAAAACTGTTAGCATAAGGAAGTAGAAATAAAGGAATGGAGCAAAGGAGCAGGAGTAAGGAAAAAACATATTTTCCGCCAAATTTATCGGTAAGCATACCAATTGGTAAACGCATAATAGAACCTGTAAGGATGGGAATACCCAAAAGCCAGCCTACTTGTACAACGCTCCAATGAAAAATTCCGTTATCGACCAAAAAGGTTACTAAAACACCATTTAGTGTCCAGCAGGCAAAACACACTGTAAATGCCAATGTGTTCAAAAATAAAATTTTGTGAGATTGCGTTAATGAGTTTGTAGTTTTCATAGCACTTATATTTTTTGATAAAAATAAGTACTATAACGTAGTTAAAAGCTGCTAAAACGCAGTTTTTCAAAAATAATTAAGTATTAATACGTAATTTACAGTAAAGAGTATTCGGCTGCTTTATTAGAAAGTTCCATTAAGTTTTTGACTTTAAGCTTCTTCATTAAATTAAAACGGTGTACCTCGGCAGTACGTTTACTGATATCAAGAGCTTCGGCGATTTCTTTGTTTCCTTTTCCGGACAATAAAAGCGTCAGAATTTCTTTTTCTCTTTTGGTAATCATCATTTCTTCGCCTAGATTTTGTTTAAGTTCTAATGATGCAGACGAATTTGTCAATTGACTTATTAAGATAGAAGAGATGTCACCGCTAAAATATTTTCCTCCGGCAGCAACAGTATGAAGCGCTTTTAAAAATTCTTCTTTGCTTGAACCTTTTAGTAAATATCCATCAGCTCCCGCTTTTATAGATTTTAATACATACTCTTCAGATTCGTGCATGGAGAGCATGATAATTTTTACGTTATTGTTCTCGCTTCTAAGTTTTTCTACTACTTCGATACCTGTTAAGTTGGGCATGCGAATATCTACTACAAGCAAATCAGGTTTACTGGTCGCAACCACCTCAAGAGCATCTGCACCATCAATAGCTTCGCCTACAACCTCAATATTTGCTTCGTTTTCGAGTAATGATTTAATTCCATCTCTTACAAAAACATGATCGTCTGCCAATGCTACACGAATGATAGTACTCATAATTTACTTAAATTTGATTCTTGATTTTTACGTATATTCATCTATAAAGAAGATGCTAATATACGTAATTTTTATGATTTGATAATTTGTCAATTAGAGAATATTGTAATTACCTAATTGACAAATTATCTAATGCTCAAATAGGTATATTAAAAGTAATTCTCGTTCCTTCACCCGGAATAGAATTAATAAATACGCGACCGTTTATGTACTGGATCCTTTCTTTCATAAACAATAATCCCATTCCGGATTCGCTATTGCGCTTTTTATCAACAGCATGAATGTCAAAACCTTTTCCGTTGTCGTCTACAATAATACTTAGTAGCATATTGCTGTGCGAAAGCTGCACAATAATATGAGAGGATTCAGCATATTTAATCGCATTATTTATTGCTTCCTGCGCAAGACGGTAAATGTTTATTTCGATCAAAGAATCCAGACGCTGATTAAAGTCGGTTTTGTTGTAAAACAAAATTTCTTTTCCGGTTAATTTTGAAAGCTCCTGCGCTAGTTTTGCGAGAGATGAAACAATGCCGTGATCACTTAATTCCGGAGGCATTAAATTGAAAGTTGCAGTGCGGACACCTTTGATAATATCAAGGGATAATTTCTTTAGGTATTCAATTTTTTGAGCTGATTTTTCTTTGTCATCAAGATTAATACTTTCCAGACTAAATTTAAGACCGGTAAGCATTTGGCCAATTCCATCATGAATTTCCTTGGCGATCCGGTTTTGCTCATTTTCTTGATTTTCAACAATTTTACTCGAAATAATCTTTTGTTGATTAATTTTTTCAGTACTGTTTTCAATATTCAAACGCTCCACTTCCCGTTGTGCTTTTTTACGCTCGGTGATGTTGAAACAAATAATCAAAAGTTCAGATTCCTCTTTTTTGATTGTAACGGGAATCATCGATAAATCCAACCAAAAAGTTTGTGCTTCTTTATTGATAATTTTAATTTCTCCCTGCCAGCCACTTCGATGTTTTTCAAAAATAATCCGATCTATATTGAGCTGTTCCTTTTCGTCTGTCGTGAGAACTTCTGAGAATTTTTTATTAGACGAGAATCGGGTATAATTGATCAGTTTGGCAAATTTCTCTCCAATATGAATAATAGAACCATCCGGCGCAATACGGCAATACAGTAACGTATTTTCCATCGCATAATTCAGGGACTTTAATTCTTTTACCGAGTTTTCCTTTATTTCGCTAATGATTTCAGTATCATAGGCGAGTTTTAAAGCCTTTTTTTCAGAAGATAAAAGCTTGGCAATAAGTTTCTCGATCTTTTTATTGGTAGGTTTAAAAATGAAGAAAAATTCTAATACTAAAACAAATAGGGTAAAGGCAAAAATCCAATATTCTATTTGTCGTTGTTCTGTAACTTTTTCATGTGCTTCGAGATCATATTGCGATACAATCTGATTCATTTTTAAAAGAAAAATGCCTTCATTTTTTAGTATAGTCTGAACCAGTTTTTGATTTTGAGCTAAATTGTTTTTTTGTTCTAAATTCAAAAGAAACAAATGAGTTGCTTTACTGACACTATTAAAAACCGGATTAATATCCGAGTACAATTTGTTTAGCGTTTCACTTCTTTCTTTTGGAAAAGCCAGACTATCACTACCGTTTTCGAGTGCGTTCTGTGTATTTTTCCAAAGTTCTAAAACGTTTTGTAAATGCAAAATTTGTTTTTGCGAAACGGTATCAGAAACATAATGCAGGATCAAAACTTCTTTTACGATTTTCTGGCTCAACATTCTTTGTTTGCCGGAAATATTAATGATTTTAGAATCGCTTAATTGTTGTTCTAAGTTGTACTGTACCAAAATCTGACTTAAGATGACGGTTACAGCAATAGTCCAGAGTGCAAAAAAATACCAACGGCGTAAATTTTTGAAAGTAATTTTATCTCTGGCTTCCTGATTGTTTTTTTTCATCTGAAGATGATATTTCTTTTTTTATCGGAATATGGAATTCGCATATCTTCATTTGTGTTTGCTCCTGAATTTATAGAAATTGTTCCTTTTATATCATGAGATTACAATCCCAAAGAAGCTTTTATTAAGTTTAAATTTTCTTCAGAATAATTGATTTTTAAAGCTTCCTGATGTCCTTTGTCAGACATTTTGTCCCAGGTTTTTTTAATGATGTTTTTTAGTTTTTCTTCATCGTGTTTGTGAACAAAAGGATCCAGATAATATTCTAAAAATACCAGACAAATAACATCTTCCAGCAATTGTGTTTCGTTATCTTTTTTAAGTAGTTTTTTTTCGATCAAAAAAGACACGCGAGCGATAAAATCCGGATTGTATCCTGCTTTTTCTAAGATGTCGGCAGTCGTTTTAGCATGAAATTTTTTAAGATCTTCTCTCCATCTCAAATAGCCCACACGATCCATTGGATAAGATTCTCTTGCAACTTTCCATCGGCAAATGTGTTGTGCTTTTGACGCAATCTGCACTTCTTCTGAAGCTTGTGGTTCAAATTGCATCAGTCTTTCATACATTCTGTTCGAATACAATAATTCTTTTGGAAATTCTGTATTTTGGTCAATTTCTATATTCGGATCCTGAGCATTTTCAGCATCAATCGTTTCGCTTGCTTTTTGAAAAGGTGTGTTCATTTTTTGGTAAGATAATAGATTTCAAAGATAGGGAATAAAGTTTTTTTCTGCCGCGAATTTCACGAATTAGCACGAATTATTATTTTATTTTTTGCCACAGATTAAAGGGTTTTTTGGATTTCATCTAGATTGGCATGAGTATTATATTATTTTTTAGTCACAAATTTCACTAATTTAATTTGTGCTAATTCGTGAAATTCGTGGCAAAATCTTTTAATACTTTTAATAGGTGTAATCTGTGGCTTATAAATCAATCTATAAAACCTACAAACACTTCATCTTCAATGACTTTAACTGGATAGGTTGCAATTTTAAGATCATCGCCATTTAAGTTGGAACCATCGATTAATGAAAATGTTTTTTTATGCATCGGACAGGCAATTTTGGGGATATCATCGGCAGATCCCGTCATACCTCTTGCCAGTACCATTTCCATTTTATGCGGGCAGGCATTTTGGCAAGCGTACCATTCGTTTCTGCGTGTAAAGTTAAAAATGGCAATTTGTTTGTTTTTGTATTTGATGCAACCACCACGATTGGTTGGGAAATCTTCTGTTTTTCCTGCTTTGAACCAAATTGTAGCATCGCTTGCCTGCACTGTTTCATATTGATTTAAGATTTCTTCCATTTTTAGTAAGTGTTATGTTTCTGTTTTTTATCCCTCTTTTTACAATCAAGAGCGTTTTTGATGGCGCAGTAAAAAAGAGGGTAAGAAGGCAGCAAACGTTTTTTTTGATATTTTTTTCTTTTTTTTGGAGCTTATATTTTTCACGCAGATTTAGCAGATTTTATTTTTAATCCTTTAATCTGTGACTATTACTTTTAACACATAGAAACATGGGGTTTTTAGTTTTGGGTTAGAAAATCAAAATAAACTCATTTCTAACACATAGCTATGTGTGTTAATGCAAGTGAAACGCCTTTTTGAGTTCAATTATTCTATGTTTCTATGTGTTTAGATTTTAAAAATTACAACCACGCTTTTGGCGCTTTTTGATCTCTTAATGGCACAAAAACAACATTATCATCTTTCTCTTCTGAGTTTACAAAATGGTTGAAACGTTTTAATAGTCTTGGTTTTTCTAATACTTGTTTCCATTCGCATTCAAAAGTATTGACCAAACCCTGCATTTCAGTTTCCAGTGTTTCACAGATTCCAAGACTGTCTTCGATAATCACTTCTTTCAAATAGGCTAAGCCACCGTCTAGTTTTTCTAACCAGGTTGCGGTTCTAATTAGTGGCCCGGCTGTACGGATATAGTACATTAAAAAGCGATCGAGGTATTTAATAACGGTTTCTTTGTCTATTTTTTCGGCTAATAAAACGGCATGTTTAGGATTTGCGCCACCGTTTCCGGCGATATACAAATTCCAGCCGCCTTCGACTGCGATTAATCCAAAATCTTTTCCGCGAGCTTCGGCACACTCCCGAATGCAGGCCGAAACTCCGCCTTTTAGTTTATGAGGAGAACGAATTCCTTTGTATCTGTTTTCTAATTCAATTGCAAATCCGGCGCTATCGTCCATTCCGTAACGACACCATGCATTTCCAACACAGCTTTTTACAGCACGGAGCGATTTTCCGTAAGCGTGACCACTTTCAAAACCATTATCGATTAAGATTTTCCAGATTTTAGGCAGATCACTCAAATGTGCCCCAAACAAATCCACCCGTTGTGCACCGGTAATTTTAGTATATAAATCAAATTGTTTGGCTACTTCGCCTATCACAATCAATTTCTCAGCCGTAATTTCTCCTCCCGCAACCCGAGGTACTACAGAATAAGTTCCGTTGCGCTGAATATTGGCTAAAAACCGATCATTGGTATCTTGTGTTGTAACATGTTTGTTGGCAGTATCATTATAAATACTTGAGAAAATAGAGGCAAGAACCGGTTTACAAACCTCGCAACCATCGCCTTTGCCATGATGATCAATGACCTCGTAGAAATTTTCGTATTTGTTGATTTTAACCAGATCGTATAATTCCTGACGGTTGTAGCTAAAGTGTTCACAAATAACATCTTTTACTTCTTTCCCTAGTGATTTTTGAGTGGCTTTTACCAAGTCAGAAACCATTGGTTTACAACCTCCACAACCAGATGTGGCTTTGGTATGCTTGACAACGTCAGCAAAACCGGAGCAGGTTTCGTCTGTAAGAGAGCAACAAATAGAACCTTTGGTAACATTTTCGCAAGAACAAATTACGGCGGTATCCGGTAAGTCCAGAACGCTTCCTAAACCAGAACTCTCAGATCCGTCTCTGGAACCTAAAATTAAATCTTCGGGATTTTTGGGTAACGCCATCGCATTGCTAAAAATCTGAAAAAGCGAATTGTAATCACTTGAATCTCCTACCAAAATTCCGCCCAATAAGGTTTTAGAATCTTTGGTAACATTGATTCTTTTGTAAATTCCGCTCAATTTATTCTCATAAATAATTGCGGTTACATCATTGTTTTCGACAAAAGGGTCACCAAAACTAGCCACTTCGACCCCAATTAATTTTAATTGTGTCGACATATCGATCGTTTCTCTCATGGTTTTAGAACCATTTAATATTTGCTCTGCAGCGACATCTGCCATTTCGTAACCAGGAGCAACAAGTCCGTAAATGTTTTGATTGTAAAGTGCTACTTCGCCAATGGCATAAATAGTAGGATCTGATGTTTGCATTTGATTGTTTACCACAACACCGCCTCTCAAACCAACCTCAAGTCCTGAAACCCGGGCCAGTTCGTCGCGGGGTTTGATTCCGGCAGATATAACCAACATGTCTACTTTTAATAATTCGTCATTTGCAAACATCATTCCCGTTATGCATTCCTTTCCGTCGATATATTGTGTGGCTTTGTTAAGATGAATGCCAATGTTTAGTTCTTCGATTTTAGCTTGCAGCATATCGCTTGCGCCTTTGTCTAACTGTCTGGGCATTAAACGGGGAGCAAATTCTACTACATGCGGATTCAGCCCCAGATCACGGACTGCTTTTGCTGCTTCAAGACCTAACAAACCACCACCTAAAACGGCGGCTTCTGTGGCGCCTTTTTGTTTTATTTTTTTAGCATAAGCCATTATTGCATCCAGATCTTCGATGGTTCTGTATACAAAAACGCCTTCTTTTTCGACTCCGTCAATTGGTGGAACAAAAGCCGATGATCCTGTTGCAAGAACTAAGTAATCGTACGTATGTGTTTTTTCTAAATGGGTATGTATTGTTTTGTCTTTGCGATTAATATCTGTAATTAATTCAGAAGTATTTAGTATAATGTTGTTTTCTGTGTACCATGCCCTGGTTGAAAGTGATAAATCGTCTGTAGTTTTTCCTCCAAAGTATTCACTCAAATGAACACGGTCATATGCACGTCGGGGTTCTTCTCCAAATATGGTAATCTGATACTTTTCCTGCCCTGATTTTGCAATGAATTTTTCGCAAAACTTATAACCAACCATGCCGTTTCCAACTACTATTACTCTTATCATGATTTTTTAAATTAAGTATTATTATACAAATATAAGTATTTGTACTTATAAAAATACGTAATTACGATGGGTTTTTGTTAGAAAAATGCTTTTTATAACTACGTATTATGTTGTAAGGTCTTACCTAATGCGCTTTTCGAAGGAATTTAGGGAATTACGATTATTATAAATTTGAAAAGATTCTAAATAAGAATTTCAAAAAAATGTCGTAATTTCATAAGAATTTTACAGATGTTTTATTTAAATGAAATATTCTTAACCTAAATTCCATGAAAAAATTACTTTCATTTTTGCTATTGCTTTCATTGATAGCAGGTTGTAAAACTACAGCAGGCAAAATTTCAGATAAAAAAGAAACTACTTCTGAGTATGGATCTCAGGAAGATGAAATGAAGTATTACCTGATTGCAACTGGAAACGAGCCTTTTTGGGAACTGAAAATGGGAAATGAAGAAATACTTTTTACTTCGCTAATTGCTGGAAAAGAAAAACTTAGTTATCCCGCAACAGAACCTATAAAAGCGATGGATGCAAATGTAAAGAGGTATAAAGTAAGTAACGAAAGTTCTGTTGCGACAATTACAATTCAGCAGGTCGATTGTCAGAATTCAATGTCCGGTGCCATTTCTCCCTATAAAGTTTCGGTTGAAATTAAAAATAATTCGGAGCTTGAATCAAAAAAGCTCAATGGATGCGGGAAATATAATACTGATTATCGCCTGCATGATATTTGGGTTTTAGAAGAACTAAACGGATTCAAAGTTTTTGTAACTGATTTTCAAAAGGAGCTTCCCAGAATCGAAATTAATTCGTCCGAAAATAAGTTTATGGGTTTTGGGGGTTGTAATGCGATTAGTGGCAGCATTTTTTATGAAAAAGACCTCTTAAGATTTTCAAAAGTAATCTCGACTATGATGGCATGCGCACCTGGAAATAAAGAAACTCAATTTATACAAGCGCTTCAAAGTACAACAACATACAATATTGGTGATAACAGATTGACACTTTCTAATCCTTCAGGTAAACTTTTGGTTTTTAGAAAAGTAGATTAGATTATTTTTACTTTCAATGTTTAATGTAATTTTGACTTCAACGGATCAAAATCCGTTGAAATCTGTAGGCTATTATTCTAACAATTCCTTAGGATCTTCTTTATCCTCTTCGATAAAATCAAGTTCCAGAGCACGCACGGTTTGCACTGCATTTCCGGCAATACCACGAATCGAACCGTACATTCCTAAAGTGTTATGAACTACTTTTTCGATTTGTTTTTCGCGTTGTTTCCAGATACGTTGCATCGCTCTTTTCTCAGAATCAAGATCACCCTGCATTTGGGTAAAACCTTCTACAATACCTTCAATTTGCAAACGGAATTCGTTGCTGGTCAGGAAATCATACAACATCGACATTTTGTCGCCTTTGTTTTCCTGTGCCTGAACAGCCTGACTTACCTGAATTAAGGATTGACGTAAAACGGCACTTAAACCCTTAAACTCTTCATAGGTACAAATCCAGATTCCGTCACGCATGCCCATACGATCCATTCCGGCAGGCATTACCTCGGTCACCAAAACACCAATATTGGCTCTTTTAGTTCTAATATCATTCTTGAATTTCTCTATCCAGGCAGGCTGAAAAGCTTTTGTACGCTTACTTTCGTAATAAATAGAACCACAGTTTTGCAATTCGCGGGTGTTTACAACCTGAAGACAATCGGCACCATTTGCACCTTTTTTAATTTCGTCGATACTGTCTAAAGGAAAATTATTAGCGAGCCATTCCTCAATTGCCAGTTCCATTACTTCGCCTTGCAATTGCATTGAACCCTGTTCCTGCTTGCGTTTCATTTCTTCGATCAGCTTCTTTTGATCGTCAGATTGTTTCTGGTATTCTTTTATTTTTAGCTCGTTTTTTTCTTCTTCCTGTTTGCGAATTTTATCACGTTCCAGAACCAAAGTAGCATTAAGTTGCTTTTGAGCTTCGGCTTCGATGGCGTCTTTCATCTCCAGTTTTTCACGTTGAAGTTTGGCAATTTCGCCCGTCATTTTATTAAGTTCACGAAGTTTTTCTGATTTTTCAGAAAGCTCTTTTTCCATCGAAAGCAAACGATCTTTGTTTTCTTCGTCAAGTTTAGTTTTTAATTTTTCGGTAATTTCTTTTTCTGCTACTTTTTTTTCACGCTCCAGTCGTTCGGCAAAAAGTTCATTTTCTTGTTTCTTTTTGGCTTCAAATTCAGTTTTGGCTTTTTCGAATTGCTCATTTTTAAGTTCTAATTCCCGGGATTGAGCATTCGCTTTTTGTTGATATTCTTTACGGATACTATCCTCTAACTGATGCTTTAGAATATCATTTACGTCGATAGTTGTTCCGCAATTTGGACACTGAATTGAAGATTGCTCCGCCATTTTTGTTGGTTTTATTTAAGTAGAATTATAATTTGCTAAGGTATTTAAAAGTTATGTTTTAAATGTGTTGTATACTGTGATAAATTGTAACGTTTTTTTGCCACGAATTCCTCGAATTTTCACGAATTGGTTTGTATTTATGCGTATGTTTTTGATTTATTAATCTCGCAAAGCCGCAGAGTCGCAAAGTTTTTTGTTTCACGCAGATGAAGCAGATTTTTTTAATCTTTTAATCTGTGGCTTTAAAATAGAATCTTTGCGACTTGGCGAGATTATTTTTAAAGTATGCAATTTAGCGACTTATAAAAACTAATTTTTACGGATTTCCATATTAAAACTAATTTGCGAAAATTTGTGCAATTCGTGACAACTCTATCTTTTAAAATTCAATAAAAAAGCAACAGCTGATTTTGTGATTTCAGAAGCATCTTCTTTTGAAGTGATTAACGAAACATCAGTCATTAAATTGACTTTTTTTAATTCGATAAAACCAATTTCAGGATCTTGATTGTTTTTGGCAATATTAGAAGGAACTATCGAAATTCCCAATCCGTTTTTTACCAATTGCACAATCGAATTGATGTTGTTTGATTCATGAACCACTTTTGGTGCAAAACCATAAAAGGCACACAATTCTAATAAAACTTCGTGATAATGTGGTGCATAGTTTTTGTTGAAGAATACGAAAGTTTCTTCTTTCAAATTCGGAATTTCTTTTTCTGAATTAATCTGAATCAAACGTTTATTATATACGACCGAAAATCCATCCTGAAACCACAATTGTGCTTTTATCCGGGTAGATTTTATGGGAGAACGAATAATTCCTAAATCTATTTTCCCTTGTTCTAAAGCATCAATTTGCTTGGTTGTCGATATTTCAAAAAGTTTGAAATTTACGTACGGAAATTGCACTTTCAGATGTTGTATCAATTCTGAAATTACAGCAGAATAAATCGAACTGATGTATGCGATTCTAAATTCGCCGGAAACATTTTGGGCAATTTTTTGAGTTTTGATTGTAATACGTTCCAAGTGCTGAAAAAGTGCTGTGACCTCTTCTTTAAAATATTTTCCTGCCTCGGTCAATTCGACTTTTTTATTGTTTCTGATAAATAAGCGCACCTGAATTTCTTCTTCCAGTTCAATGATTTGTCGGCTTAGCGGTGGTTGCGAAATAAAAAGTTTTTCGGCTGCTTTTGTAAAATTTAATTCTTCGGCTACAGCCAAAAAATATCTTAAGTGACGTAATTCCATAAATACCTATTAAGTATTAATAATTGACAAAATAAGTATTTTTAAAGTATATATCAAAGTGGTAGTTTTGATAAAAAAATAGATGGCACGCGGATGACACGGATTAAAACGAGTTGGCACGGATTTTTTTTCTCTATGCGCTAAAAAAGTTATGCCACAGATTAAAAGGATTTAAATTGATTTTTAACCCGTTGGGTATAATTACTTCGTCTGTTCGCTTCGCTTGGGTCAAAAAAAATAAATTTAACACATAGAGACATAGATTTTTTTAGCTAAAAAGAACGCAAAAAGAAATACATTTCTTTCACATAGCTTAGTTATGTGTATTTTAAATAAGTGAAACGCCTTTTTTGAAGGTCCAAAATCTATGTTTCTATGTGTTAAAATTAATTACACGCAACGGGTTGATTTTTAAAATTTAATTAAGCTTAAAGATAATCTGTATAATCTTTTTAATCTGTGGCAAAAAAAACAGACTAAGTTTATCAAAACAAATCAGTGCAAACCAGTTTAAATCCGTAAAAACCGCGGGCAATAAAAAAACAAAAAACTATGAAAAAATCAACTATTGCAGAAATCAAAGAAAGGTTTGATAATGATGTCGAGCGCTTTTCGAATTTAGATACCGGTCAGGTGGCGACAATTGATGCTACAATCTCATTAGAATTAATTACTGAGGCTTCTAAAAGAATTGTTCCTGATGCGATCAATGTTTTGGATATTGGTTGTGGAGCCGGAAATTATACTTTAAAGATGCTGTCTAAAACGCCAAATTTAAATTGCACTTTGGTCGATTTAAGCTTGCCTATGTTAGACAGGGCTTTTGCAAGGATATCAAAAGAAACAAACGGAAAAGTAGAAGTAAAGCAGGGTGATATCCGTGAAGTCGAATTACCGGAAAACCATTTTGATATTATTCTGGCAGGAGCCGTTTTGCATCATTTGCGTGATGATGAAGATTGGGAAACGACTTTTGCTAAAATCTTTAAATTATTAAAACCAGGAGGTTGTTTTATGATTTCGGATCTAATTACTCAGGATACAGACTTGCTAAACGAATATACCTGGCAACGTTACGGCGAATATTTAGAAGGAATTGGCGGAGCAGAATATCGCCAGAAAGTATTTGATTATATTGAGAAGGAAGATACGCCAAGATCTATGAACTACCAGTTAGATTTAATGAAAAAAGTTGGGTTTACCAGCGTTGAAATCTTGCATAAAAATATGTGTTTTGGTGCTTTTGGCGGGATTAAATAGTTAGTAAAAGTTTGCCACGAATTTGCTTCGCCTGTTCGCTATCGCTCGGGTCACGAATGAGCACGAATTATTTATTTTTTAAACTTAAAAAAAGATTGCCACGAATTCCACGAATCTACACGAATTTTAAGCATCAAGAGTTTAGCAATGAATTAGTGAAAATTAGTGAAAATTAGTGAAATTCGTGGCAAAAAAAAACTTAAACAATATCTACAACAATTTTCCCTATTGCTGAACCGTCACTTACGGCTTTGTGTGCTTCTATGGCATTGTCCAGCGTGAATTTTCGGGGATCTATGATAGGTTTTAATTTTCCTTCTTCAATTAGTTTTGTGGTTTGTTTCAGGATATCACCGTGATGTTTTCTTCTTTCATTGCCAATCATCGGGTGTAGTACAAAAACGCCGTGAATACTAGCAGAACGAAGTGAACTTGTTGCCAAAGTATGTGTCCCGAAAGCATAACAACTACTAATTTGACCGTAATGACGAATGGCTTTTAGCGAATCATCAAAAGATTGTCCGCCAAGAGTATCGTAAATAACGTCGAATCCTTCTCCGTTTGTGTATTGATTTACGTAATCTTCAACGGGAGTATTTTTATCAATTGCGGTTGCTCCAAATGATTTTACGAAATCTGCTTTTTGCTCAGAAACTGTTGCGTAAACATCTGCTCCAAGATTTTTGGCTAACTGAACTACCATGTGACCAACGCCTCCAGCTCCGGCATGAACCAAAACTTTGTCGCCTTTTTGTACTCTGGCTCTGTCAATCAAACCTTCCCAGGCGGTAAGCAATACAAGCGGAATTCCGGCAGCTTCTTTCATGGTTAAGTTTTTTGGTTTTATGGCTAATAAATCTGCGTCAACGGCAGTATATTCGGCTAAAGTTCCCTGAAGTCCTAAAACGCCTCCGGCAAGTCCGTAAACTTCGTCGCCAACTTTAAATTGGGTAACGCCTTCGCCAATTGCTTCGATTACTCCGGCAAGATCTGTTCCTAAAATGGCGGGTAAAACAGGTGATGCATAAGGCGAAAGTCCAAGTCTGATTTTGTTATCGATTGGGTTTACACCGCTTGCGTGTATTTTTATTAAAACTTCTCCGGTTTTTGGAGTTGGTTTCTCCATTTCTGTGCTTACAAATTCAGATTCGTAAGTATTGGTAAAAAGTGCTTTCATTGTTTCTTGAATTATAATATTTGAACCGTTTTATAAACCTGAATAGGCGAGGACACTAAACTTTCGCTTTTAGCAATAAAATCTAATAGATAAGGTTGGTTGTCATGAATATCAAGACCTGCCTGATCTTTCCATTCTTCCCAAATAATGAAAACATGATTAGCATGGTGAAGGTCGTAACGAACACAAGCTGCTTCCTTTCTGGTTTCGGTAACCAGGTGATTTAACATGCTTTGAACTTGTTCTATATTCTCTGGTTTGCTTTTAAAAATTGCTGTAATTGAGATCATAATTATAGAGTTTTAAAGGTTTGTTCTAAATGTTTGGTATAGTTTTCCTTAAAGATATCGATATTTTCTGCAGTGGCACCTTTTTCGACATCATGAAAATGGAAACCGTCCAGTTTTTGCATCCCTGTAAATTTATTCATTTTATGAAAGCCAAACATAGCTCCGTCATCTACAGACGTTTCTTCAAAAAATTCTCCAGGAAGGGTAAAAGCCGTTGCAGGTGCATTCCAACTTGTGGTTAGCATATATTTACGTCCGTGTAATTGTCCGCCGGTCCCGTAATTAATATCCGGATTTGTTCTGGTTCTTCCGTCACTTTTGTAAATTCCTTTATTGTGTCCGGCTGTGAAAACGTCGTCGATATATTTTTTGAAAAGATTTGGTAATTGAAACCACCAAACGGGTGTATGATAAACAACTACATCTGCCCAAACGAATTTTTCTACTTCTTCGTCTAAGTCAAAATCTTGTTTGATGTCGGTTGTTTTAATTTCGAATTGCTTGCTTTTTTTTAAGAATTCGATTGTCCAATCGGTAACGGTTTCATTGAATTTTCCGCCTGAATGCGCAAAATTTTGACTGCCGTTGATGATAAATATTTTTTTCATAATTGTAATGTTCTTATGTATTCCTGATTTTGTGTGAGGGTCACACCCAAATTGTTTTTATTGTTTTAATTTATTGAGCAAATCTTTTTCAGGAGCTAATCCCGCTATCCGTTCCAATCTTTTGTGGCGAACCCCGCCACAAAAGGATTTTCACTTCTATCGGGGCTAAAAAACATCAAGTTTGTCATTTCGACGGAGGAGAAATCTTCGCAAGTAGCTCCGCATAGTGAATTGCCAATCTTTGTAGAGTTTCTCACGTAGATTTCTCCTGCGTCGAAATGACAATATTGTGCAAACTATGTTTATTAATGCGAGTGAAACGCCTTTTTTAGATTGCTAAAACTATGTTTCTATGTGTTTAAATATTATTTTAATTTTGAAATAGCCTGATTAATGAAATCTAGTTCAGAAATTGATAGATCAAAATCTAAAGTTTTTGCGTTCGAAATAGCTTGTTCTGCATTTCTTGCTCCGGCTAAAACAATTGTGATTCCTTTTTGTAAAGTGGTCCAGCGTAATACCAATTGCGAGATTGAAATATGTTTTGCATTTGCAAGTGAACTTAATTCTTCGACCAAAGTTTTTACTTTTTGAAGATCGAACTGACCAAAATATCCATTCCTGTGATCGTTGTCTTTTAGTTTACTGTCGGTGAAATATTTTCCGGTTAATAAACCTCTTTCCATTGGGCTATAAGCAATGATTCCGATATTTTCTTCAATTGTAAGGGGAACTAAATCTGTTTGAATGGCCTGATTTAACATACTAAATGGCACTTGATTTGATGCTAATTGTATTGTTTTTTGCGCTTCTTGAATTTGTTCTGCACTGTAATTACTTACTCCGGCTGCTCTAATTTTTCCTTGTTGAATAAGGGTTTCCAAAGCTTCCATAGTTTCTTGAATTGGAGTAGTGGAGTCTGGCCAGTGAATTTGCAGTAAGTCAATATAATCGGTTTGAAGACGTTTTAAGCTTTCTTCGACTTCTTTGATAATATTGCTTTTTGAGGCGTATTTATAAACGGGTATTTTTTTTCCGTTGTCTTCGGCATCAAAAAAGAATTCTCCTTTGCCTTGATTGCTTCCGTCCCAAACTAATCCAAATTTGGTTAATAATTGAACTTTTGAACGATCTTTAGATCTTAAGGCTTCTCCAATCATTTCTTCGCTTAAACCAAATCCGTAAAACGGTGCGGTGTCAATCGTGGTAACACCATGATCGATTGAGGCATGAATGGAGTCGATTGAATCTTTCTTTTCGTTTCCGCCCCACATGTTTCCGCCAATGGCAAATGCACCGTATGTTATGGTTGATAATTCAAGTGGTGTATTGCCTAATTTTCTATATTCCATAATCTTATATTTTAATGCTTAAAAATTGTTTGGCAAAATTATACCATTTTTAAGGTTGATAAGTTGTATATATTTGTCTTTTTTATGTAAATTTGTAGCCGAATTAATATTAGCATTATGAAAAAAGAAAATTTATACGAGCCTTTTACGGTTTCCTTCGAGACTTTGGATGAATATCCTGATGTGGGAGATCGTCATAATTTCTTTGAATTAGTGTATATTTTAGACGGAACGGGAAGACAATGTATCAACAAAAATATTTTTGAATATGATGCGGGACATATGTTTTTATTGACACCCGAAGATTGTCATAACTTTACGATTGAAACCAAAACTGAGTTTTTCTTTTTGCGATTTAATGATATTTATCTGAAAAATTCAAGTTTGCAAAATGAGAATATTCAGCGTTTAGAATATATTCTACAAAACGCCAATCATCAACCGGGTTGTATTTTAAAAAATCAAGCTGATAAATGTCTGGTAAAAGTGATGGTTGAAGCAATTATCAGGGAGCATCAGGATAAAGATGTTTATAATAAAGAGCTGATTCAGCAATTGGTGAATACCCTGATTATTATTGTGGCGCGAAATATTGCAAAGTATTTACCGGAACAGGTAAATATTGGTTGTGAGGCAAAAGCAATGGATATTTTGCAATATATCCAGAATAATATCTATTATCCGGAAAAAATTAAAGCGGAGTCGATTAGTGATTATTTTGGGATTTCGAATACGTATTTAGGGCGCTATTTCAAGAAACATGCTAACGAAACGATGCAGCAATATATTAGCAATTACAAAACGAAACTGATAGAACATCGTTTGCAGTTTAGTGATAAACGAATTAACGAGATTGCCTACGAATTTGGTTTTACAGACGAAAGCCATTTTAATAAATTCTTTAAGAAACAAAGAGGGAATAGCCCGTCTGAGTTTAGAAAAGTGATTCGTATTAGTGCGTGATAATAGAACGCGGATGACGCAGATTGAAACGGATTTTTTTATTTTTTGCCACAGATTTAAAGGATTAAAAGTGATTTTTTTTACTGGTTAAATTAAGTTGTATAGAGTAGTAATTAGTGATATTATTCCTGTTAAGAATGATAATAATTGAACTTGCCATCCAATAATTTTAGAAATAATTAAATACGTAAAATATCCTACCACTAACACAATTAAAGAAGACCACCATGGATTTATGATAGTATTTAAAATTAGTGATAATAAAATTATTGACAGTCCTGATATAAATGCATTTTTTGAAATAAAAAAGTTTCCCGCTTTCCATTTTTCAAATTTTTCAGCAAAATATTCTTCTCCTTCATCAGAGTCGAATTCATAACCTTTTAATAATCCTATTTTTGTTTCATGGTCGATCATACTTTGAGACAGTACTCCATAAAGACTAATAGCGAAACCTGAAAAACTTAAAATAATTGTAGAAATCAGTAAAATATAGTTCATTTTTTAAATCTTTTTAATTGCCAAAGATATTAATTATTTGAATGAAAAAACCTATATTATTTTTTTAATTACTCTTAATTTATGGGTGTGTTTGTTGAGTTCCGGATTGTAGATACCTAAATGGTCTAAACGGTCGATACGCACTTTTCCACTGGCGTGAATGATGTAATTGTTTTCCATAATGATCCCAACATGAATGATGTTTCCTTCGTCATTATCAAAAAAGGCTAAATCTCCAGCTTCACTTTCCTCAATAAAACTCAAAGGTTCTCCTTCAAGGGCTTGTTGCGAGGCATCGCGATGTATTTTGTATCCGTTTAGTTTGTAAACCATTTGGGTTAAACCGGAACAGTCAATGCCAAAAGGTGTTTTTCCGCCCCAAAGATAGGGAGCGTTCAAATACATAAAAGCAGTATTTATTAAGGCACTTTTAGATTTTATACCACTTGTTTTTGTGCCTTCAAAATCAAAATTTGAGATGTTGATTTCATTGTTATTCAAAAATGACAAGGATGCACCAAGCGGAATTGGTAGTAATAAATTTTCGGGTGCACTGATATAATCAATCAAATCAGCGTTAAGAATAATAGCTTCGTTGCTTAATTGGTTATAATTTGCTTCTGAAATTACCTGATATTGTTTAGAATCTACCCAACCTTCGTAGTCGTCGTATTGTATTTTTATTCGGGCCCATTGATTTTGGCGTTCTAAAATTTCGATGTGTTCGCCAAACAAAAGTTGTGTAACGATTTCACTTCTGTCACTTGGCTCAGATCGAACGGGTACTATGGCTAGATTGCAAATTCCGAACATTTAGGGTAATTTATAAGTTGAAAATTAGGAGTTATTTTATTTGAAATAACTCCTAATTTGATATTATTTAAGCTCTTTCGATAACAATTGCTGATGCTCCACCGCCACCATTGCAAATTGCAGCAGCTCCGGTTTTGGCATTGTTTTGTTCTAAAACATTCAGTAAAGTTACGATAATTCTGGCTCCGGAACATCCAAGAGGATGACCTAAAGAGACTGCACCACCATTTACGTTTACTTTATTGTTATCAAGACCAAGGATTTTTGAATTGGCTAATCCAACAACTGCAAATGCTTCGTTGAATTCAAAAAAATCAACATCGCCAATTGCAATTCCTGCTTTGTCTAAAGCTTTTGGTAATGCTTTTGCAGGGCTCGTTGTAAACCATTTTGGTTCCTGAGCTGCATCTGCATAACTTTTTATGTAGGCGAGGGGTTTTAATCCTAATGCGATTGCTTTTTCTTCAGACATTAAAACTAAAGCTGCAGCTCCATCATTTATTGTGGATGCGTTTGCAGCAGTAACAGTTCCGTCTTTTGTAAAGACAGCTGCCAATGAAGGGATTTTATCCAATTTTACATTGGTGTATTCTTCATCTTTGGTAACGATGATTGGTTCACCACGTCTTTGCGGAACTTCTACAGGAACAATTTCGTTGTCGAATTTTCCGGCATCCCATGCTTTTGCACTTCTTTGGTAAGATTGAATAGCAAAATTATCTTGCTCTTCACGAGTGATGTTATATTCAGACGCACATAAATCAGCGCAAACTCCCATTGCGTTATTATCGTAAGCATCTGTCAAACCATCTTTTTGCATTCCGTCCAGCATTGTTGCAGGACCAAATTTAGTTCCGTTACGCATTTGTACGTAATGCGGAATCAAACTCATGTTTTCCATTCCTCCTGCCACTACTATTTCGGCATCACCACAAGCTATGGCTTGTGCAGCAAACATAACGGCTTTCATTCCTGAAGCACAAACTTTGTTTACAGTTGTAGCAGCAACCTCATTAGACAGACCGGCAAAAAGTGCTGCCTGACGTGCTGGTGCTTGTCCAACTCCGGCTTGCACTACGTTACCCATAAATACTTCATCAACTAATTTTGGGTCCAGGTTAATTTTTTTTAGTGCTCCGGCAATAGCGGCAGCACCTAATTTTGGTGCGGGTACGGTAGATAAACCTCCCATGAAACTTCCGATAGGTGTTCTAACGGCAGAAACGATAACAACTCTTTTGTTCATTTTCTGTTAATATTAGTTAATCAAACAAATTTACTCTTTATTTGAATAAATTCAAATTTTGGGGCAATTCGATTGGATTTTAAATTTAATATCAATTTTTTGTTAATTCTATTTGTTTGATTGTGAAGCGGTTTAAAAAAAAGATTAAAAAAAGATTAAAAAAAGCGTCAAAATAGTTGTGAGATATATAATGTTGTCTTAAATTTGCAACCGCAAAACAGAACACGTTTCTTGAGCTTGGAGAGGTGCCAGAGCGGTAATGGAGCAGATTGCTAATCTGTCGACGGGTAACCGTCGCCAGGGTTCGAGTCCCTGTCTCTCCGCTGAATGATTTGCTTATTGGGTATTGAAGAAATTCGATTATCGTGTACCGATTACAAATTGGGAAGAGCACAAAAAGAATTTCGGGGTGTAGCGTAGCCCGGTTATCGCGCCTGCTTTGGGAGCAGGAGGCCGCAGGTTCGAATCCTGCCACCCCGACGAAAACTTTGCCATAAAGTTTTAAAACAAATGGACGCATAGCTCAGCTGGATAGAGCATCCCGATTTTTAATCGGGACGGTCAGAAGGTTAAGTAAAAAAATGGACGCATAGCTCAGCTGGGTAGAGCATCCCGATTTTTAATCGGGACGGTCAGAAGGTTAAGTAAAAAAATGGACGCATAGCTCAGCTGGATAGAGCACCTGCCTTCTAAGCAGGCGGTCGAAGGTTCGAATCCTTCTGCGTTCACATCAAAAGCCACTCAATTTGAGTGGCTTTTTTGTTTTTAATAAATTAAAATTTGATGAATTACTTTTACATTTTATATTCAAATTTATTAAATCAATATTATATTGGTCATACATCAGAAGATTTAAAGGAAAGATTACGAAAACATTTATCGAATCATTCTGGATTTACCGGAAAGGCAAAAGATTGGGTTGTAGCATATTTTGAAGAATTTGAAACAAAATCATTAGCTTATAAACGTGAGTTGGAAGTTAAAAAATGGAAAAGCAAGGTTAGAGTTGAAAAATTGATAAAGAAATTAACGTAATAGCTCAGCTGGATAGAGTATCCCGATTTTTAATCGGGACGGTCGAAGGTTCGAATCCTTCTGCGTTCACATCAAAAGCTACTCAATTTGAGTGGCTTTTTTGTTTTATATTACTCCTTTAATAGTTGTTTTTATCTTTTGCGTTAACTCTTGTTTTTATTGCGTCAATACGATTTATTCAAATGCGATACATTTATTGTAAAAAGCTAAAAGCTGAAAAAGAAGCTACAACTTAAACGATAATAATGTATTTGAGATCCCTTTTCCTGTGTTTGATTTTGTTTTCGATCAAGTCAAATTCGCAAATTTTAGAAACTAAAAAGAATTTCCGGGCAGCAGATTCGCTGTTAAAGGAACCTAGCTTTTCTGTTCATAAAGACAATTATTTTTTAACGGGAGTACCAATAAATACTGATATCACTCGCAACAATGCCGATGTAAAATATCAGGTGAGTTTTAAGTTACGATTGAATTCGAAGCCTTTATGGGGTGGTTTTTTTCCTTATTTAATGTATACTCAAAAAGCTTTTTGGGATATTTATGCAAGCTCAAAGCCATTTTCCGAAATTAATTTTAACCCTGGTGTTGCCATTGTACGTCCGTTTTATTTAAAAGGCGGAAGGCTAACTTACGGAACAATCTCATTAGAACACGAATCAAACGGTAGGGATTCTATTTTTTCCAGAACCTGGAACATGCTTGCGTTTTCTTTAAAATCACAAATTTCGCCACGATGGATTGTTGGGCTTAGAGGCTGGATTCCGCTTGTTGATAAAGAAGACAATCCTTATCTTACTCAATATGTGGGTTATGGCGAAGCAAGTGCTACCTACCAGATACAACCCGGACGATGGAGTGCAGATATTCTTTTTAGAAAAGGAAGCGGTCTTATTCGTTATGGCTCCTTGCAAACACAAGTAAACTGGAGGCCTTACAAAAGCGAGAATTATTACCTTACGCTTCAATGGTTTGTGGGTTATACAGAAAGTTTAATTGATTATCAGGAACATAAAAGTATGATTCGTTTAGGCTTTACGATTAAACCTGAAAATATGGGAATTTTTTAAATGATTTTAATTTTTTGACTTACCAACTTTCACTGAAATGTTTTTCCAGATCTCATCAGTTTGGGTAACATATTTTTTGTAGTGGTTATTTTTAGATCTTAAAATCCATTAAGTCTTATGGCTAAACTTTTTAAATCCTGGTCCAGAGATCGTACGGTTGATTGCAGTTCATTGAGCATATTAGCTCTCGAATGTAAATCGTCTGCCGTATAGATTCCGCCTTCATCAAAAAAAAGTCTTTGGGTTTCAGGATCTATTTTCCCATCAAAATTATATTGTAACCATCTGTTTTTTATACTTTCCTGCAAATCATTTTCTCCTGAATTGCTAAATTGTTTTTCGTTTAGAATCGTCCAGATAGAGTTGGGATATGCCTGATTGAGATTGTCATTGTACCAAATATTTGCCAACAAGTTTCTTTGAAGTTTTAAATTGATTTTATCACCCTTTGGCGAAATAGTCAACGCTCCTAATCCGGCACTTAACAATCCGCCACTCACACCAACTATGTTACTTGCATTATTGTTTTTTATTAGAACAGTAGCTACAGTAGTCAGTGCACCCAGAGTAACAGAAGCTACGGTAATATTCCTGGTTCTTTTATTATTAATGTCATCCACAAAATCGGCTAGTTTATTGATACGCTCTCCATTACAATCCAATTCTGAGGCGAGTGCATTTATTTCTATACTTGTAAGAATCAGACGGTCAGTAATTTTTTGTTTTAAAACCAGTTTTTTTAAAGTATCATTTTTTGTCTGAAGATATGCCGATAAATAGGTTTCGATCCTAATTGCTTTACAAATTAAGATATCATGTCTGGAGAGATTAGCGTTTAAAATACTGTCTTGTTTTGGATCACTATTTTTAGGAATTTCGATTTGAGAATAATCGTATTGAATGGTGGGCTGACAAAAATTATTGGTCAAATAGTCGATTTTTCTCCCCTTAAGAACAGTTGAGCAGGAAGAAACCAGAATTGATACAAGGAGTAATCCAGTAAATATCTTCAGTCGTTTCATGTTGATTTTGTTTCGACGTTACTAATTATTGGTAATAGCAGAAGCCAGGTTCCTTTACAACAAAGTATTTTTGGTGAAACGAAAATACAAATTAAAATTCTATTGAAAATTGAAAAGCCCTTTTTTGTATCTTTAGTTTACGAATTATTTTTTTGAAAATTAAATCAAATTATAAGGATTGAAAGATATTAAAAATGATCTTTACATCTAATAACTGAATGTTTTATTTATGAGTGTTGATTCACAAAATGTATTAGATTATCCAAACAATAATACCATTTTTATGGTTTGGAATTTCAAAAAAAATGTTACTCTTGAAGCTACTTTCAAAAAGCTTTGTTCCTTATTAATTAATCTTAATAATTCTGCAACCATTCGTTTTCCAGAATCTAAGGCTAGTATAATTATGGGTATTGGTTATGATGCGTGGGTATCACTAAATTTGCCTCAGCCCGTTCCAAAAGAGTTGGTTTCCTTTGAACCTGTTATTGGGTCAAAACATACGGCAGTTGCTACCAGAGGAGATTTGCATTTTCATATACGGTCTACGGAGTATAGTTTTTGTATTGATGCTGCTGCTGTTATTTCAGCTCTTTTGGCGGATATTGGCGATAGTGTCGAAGAAATTCATGGATTTAGATATTGGGACAGTCGCAGTATTTTGGGTTTTGTAGATGGTACAGAAAATCCGCATGGTGATGACAGGGCACATTTTGGGATCATTTCAGAAGATGAAGATCCTTTCTACAAAGGAGGAAGCTATCTTTTTGTTCAAAAATACCTTCACGATCTTAAAGCCTGGAAATCTCTGCCGGTAAGTGAGCAGGAAAAAATAATTGGGAGATCAAAAGTTGATGATATCGAAATGTCTGATGAGGTAAAGCCTTCCAATTCGCATTCGGCACTTGCCAATGTTGGTGATGATTTAAAAATTGTACGGGACAATATGCCATTTGGTACGATGTCTACCAATGAAATGGGAACTTATTTTATTGCGTATGCAAGTTTGTTTAGTACGATACAAAAAATGCTGACCAATATGTTTGTTGGTTCACCAAAAGACAATTATGATAGAATTTTAGATTTTAGTACAGCAAAAACGGGAAGCCTCTTTTTTGTTCCAACATTTGATATGCTGAGTGAATTTGCAGACTAAGAAGATTTAAAGGTGGTGCTAAAACCAAAAAAGGAATCTTCACGTATATTTTTTTGTTTTGCATAAAAACAAGAGAAGCTTATAAATATTTTGCAATCATAAATTTTGGATGTACTGGAACTAAGCTTTGGATAAATTTATTCTTAAAAATGAGACTTTAATTCTATGACATTAGATAATTGGCCTAAAAACATTCAAAAATACCTTCTTCTTCTAAAAGATGATTTTTTTCAATTACCCTACTTATTTAATTCTCCCAAAATAATGATAGATAGTTTATTAAAACTATCTATCATGAATCATTTACCTTTAAAACAAGCCGTAACCTTAAGTACAGCACTATGTAAGGCAAAAATGTATTATCGGGAAATTGAAGAAGGCTTTTGGATTCTGGCAATGTACATGAATGTCAAAGAAAATATTGTAACAAGATCTTATTATGATAAGGATAAATTGAGCGAGTATTATTTGCTTACTTTTTCTGTGTTCGAATATAAGTTTCAACTGAAGGAGGAGCAGGAAATAACACTTTTAAGTACGTGCTGGACTTTTAGTAAACCAGATACAGAGATCTCAAGTTATTTTTATAAAGGAACGACGGGCAGGTTTTTTAGTTTTGCCATTACAAAAGAGTGGGCCAATAAAAATTTTACGTCTAAAAAATTTAAAGATAGTAAAGCGATTAAAAAATTCTTAAATGGTAACCTGGGATCTTATACATGGTTAGATATTGCCCCAAAAGCTCATGAGCTGGGATCAGAATTATCTCAACTTATAGAAAATGGAAATGTTTCTGAAACAGACAAACCTGGTTTAAAGAAAAAATCGATGAAACTCCTTGTGGAGTTTTTTAATAATTCGTTTGATGATAGCCGTATATTGGATAATGTTTCCTTAAGCAATTTAGACTACCATAATGTTGCCAAGGCAGAGAAAATTATCTTACATAATTTACATCTTCCGTTTGTTGGTATAGAAACAATAGCCAAGGAAGTAAATACATCTCCAACAAAATTAAAATCAAATTTTAAAACTGTTTTTGGTTTCTCGATGTTGCAATATCACAAAGAGAAAAACATGCTATTGGCAATGCAGTTAATTCAGAATTCAGATATCCATGTTCAGAATATTGCTCTTTTAACTGGCTATGATTCAGCGGGAAGATTTGCTGCAAGTTTTAAAAAACGATTTGGGAAATTACCTTCTGAGCTGCGTTTTGATTAGTTTAGGAAAGTTTTTTTTCCAAAAAAAGTATCATTTTGTCTTAATTATTGAATCGTGTACTTTTTACGTTTTTTATCTAGTTTCTTGATTTTTAATGTTTTGTAAATTCAGATAAAATCTTAAAAATAATTCTTTTCTTTCAAAAAAAGGGATTTTGACATTGCTTCCAAAAATGTCCGAATTGACTATTCGTACCTTTTTTTTTGATCTACATTTGCGGGTGAAATAAATCATAAAGTGATATAGGAGTAAAAATATTGCTGTAACGGCGGTACTTTTTAGGTTTTTTAAGGAGCATCTTTTTTTTAAAATAATCGCCATAATCAATTTGACATTAAACTTAAAAATAACTATTCCGACTAACTCGTTTTTATGTTTTTAACCTGTACACTTAATACTCTTATGAAATATATAGTTCTGGTACTATTTCTATATTCATCGAGTTTATGTGCACAGGAAATTAGTCCTACAATTCAGCTTTTGCGTGAGAATTTGAATCGGTACAATGGCGAAACTAAACTAGATAGTATTGGTTATCTGATCGAGAATCATTTGGCAAAAAATAATTTAAGTGGTTTCGAACTTCAACTGGTCCTTTTTTTTCAGGGAAATTATTACAATCAAATAGCCAGAACTCCGGATGCTATAATTGCTTTAAAAAAATCTATAGCATCAAAAGTTGCAGGAAAAGAAGCAGATAAGATTTACTATAAAAGTTTGTATATTTTATCAGATTTATATTTTACTCAAAAAAAATATAAGGATGCATTTTACTATGCCAGTTTGTGCAGAGATAAAATTCCGGCAGCGAATAATAAAGCAAATGAATATATTGGTTTGCATTTGATTATTGGTTACTACTATTATATCAATTATGATCATAAAAAAAGTATGCAGGAATTTTTGCTGGCTGAAGAGGCTGCAAAAAAATATGATCCTTGCAAGCTTTCTGAAGTTTATGTAAAAACGGCACGTATCTACAGCAGACAAAACCGACTCGATAAAGCAAAGGAAACAATCCTGAAAAGTATTGAGATTGCTGATAATTGCAATGCTTTAGAAAATAAGATTAATGCAATACGAACCCTGCGGGAAATGCTGGTTGAACATGGTGAGTTTGAAGCGGCTCATAAAACATTTGAAAAGCTCGATCGCCTTGTTGGAATTGAGGATATAAAAAACAGAAATATTAGAATTGATTCGTTTGAAATTGCAAATAAAATCAAACTGAAAGAACAGCAAAATACCAGCCTAAAACGAATAAATAATTCTAAGGAAGTAAAGTTACAACAACAAAAGGTCGCCCTTATTGTATCCTTAATAGGGATAACATTGTTGGTTATATTATTGTATTCGATTGTAGTCTTAACCAGAAAACAGCGTTTAACAAACGAAACTCTTAAATTGCAAAAAGAGCAAATTGAAGATAAGAATAGTGAACTAAAGCGTCTTAATTTACTTCATCAAAAGATTTTTAGTGTTATTTCTCATGACTTCAAAGAACCAATTACGACCCTGAAAGTATTATTGGATAAAGAGGATATACTGAAAAACGAAAACAAAGTGGTGTCTACTTATATTAAGGCAATCAGTCAACAATTAGAACAATCTGATGCAATGCTGACCAGTTTGCTCGATTGGGCAAAAACAGAATTGATAACGAAGATTTCGAATCCCAGCAAAATTAAATTGTTTGATGTTATTACGGCAGCACGCAGGGAATTATTACACCAGTTAAAGGCAAAAAATATTACCATCGAGAACAGGGTTTCAAAAGAAATTATTATAGTTTTTAACCCAACGGTTTTAAGTATAGTACTTCGAAATATAATTAGTAACGCTATTAAATTTAGTTATGAAAATAGTCTGATTATTATTGAATATGAAGAGAATGAAATCTGGGTAACAGATTTTGGTAAAGGAATCGAGCAAAAAAAGAGGGACAAATTATTCAAGAAAAATATAAATCCGGGAGTAGGAACAAATATGGAATCGGGGTTTGGAATCGGGTTGTATTTATGTCAGGAATTAATGCTGAAAAACAAAGGAACTCTAGACGTTTTTAATAATGAATCTGAAGGATGTACCTTCAAAATTATCTTGCCAAAATAGGGAAAACCGCTATTTATTTAACAATTTTTTTGTCGCTTATTTGTACCATGATACATATTGCCTTTTTTGAAGACCAGCCTATTGTATGTAAGGGTCTTAATAGTTTTTTTTCGAATCAAAAAGATTTAGAAGTTCTTTTTTATGCCACAAACAAGTTAGATCTGTATGCTAAAGTTCAGAATCATTCAGGGTTAGATTTAATCATAGTCGATCTAATTGCAAATGATGTAGAAGGCTTAGAAGTGTATAGATATCTCCATAAAAATCACCCGGATTTACGAGTTATCGCTTTTACCTCACTTTCCAGTCCAATTTTGGTCGAGAACCTGCTGGCTATGGGCGTAAAAGGGTATGTAAATAAAAATCAGGATATCGAAGATTTGCTCGAAGCAATAGAATTAGTTTGGGATGGCGAAATTTATTTGCCGGATGATTATTCGTTTTTGGCAAAGCAAAACAGAATTGGGAATGCAATAACCCTAACAGCCAAAGAGCTTACAATTATGCAATTTATTATCAAAGAATTTACTACAGCAGATATTGCCAAAGAATTACAACTTTCGGTTAATACAGTAGAAAATCACAGAAAAAATATTTTTAACAAACTCGATGTAAGTAATGTCGCGGGTATGGTACGTGAGGCATCAAAACTGGGTCATGTTAGCTAACAAAGAATAGGGCTGAGGTTAGATTAAACTGATTTTGGCTATTACAATATTTGGAGATGAACGAACAACTCCAATAACTTTTTACAGAATTTTAATTATTTATTATATGGGGAACTTTACTTTTTTGAAAATTTTAATGACTAATAAAATAAGAGGTTTGCATAGACTTCTGGTCTGCCTGCACAGTAATAAACAGGTTGCTTACTTTTTACTTATCATCTTATTAACAGGTGTTAAAACTACTGCTCAAAACAAAATCAGCATTGAAAATCAGCAATTTTATAAAGTGATTTCGTATGGCGAAAAAATTGATTTTGGAAATATGGATAATTCAGTGATGTGGACCATTACAAATTTAGAAAAAGAGATCAATACTTCTTTGCGTGGTAATGAAATTAACGATTATCTCTTTCAGGAGCCTGGAGAATATGAGATTAATTTTCAGGAAAATAAAAAACACGACGAAGAATGCAGTCACCCAATATTTGCAGACCGTTTTCGTGTAAAAGTAGAAACGGTTAAATTATCCTTTGATTTTTCTAAAATTCAGTTTTCTCAGAACATACAAAAAGGAAGATCATACTCAGATCTAATAATTACTGTTCCTGTAAAAATCGCTACAAAAGATAATTTGGTTACAAAATTATCGGCACCCGGTTTATCGGTTACCGGACTTGGAGTTTCATTAAAAGCAGAACCAGTAGAAAAGGAGATTATCTTAAATAATAAAACTCAATTGTTAAAATATAAGGTATCAGGAACAGTCAATAGGGAAACTTATCTGATGTTTGATTTTTATGATTTTAATAATCAGGTACAGACGTATAATCTTCCTCAGATAATAAAATAATTGTATTAAATATGATAAAAAATTACGCTACCGTAAATCTAATATTGAATTTTAAAAAAGCAATTTTTTTGTTTTTTGTATTTTTCATGTTCAGTCAAATATCAAGTGCTCAATGTGCTAAACCAGCTGTAGGATGTTCTACTACTGATTTAAGTAATTTTGGATTTGCTTCAAATAATGATGCCGCAACTATAGAATATGATAATTTTGTTTCGAGTTGGCACACTACAGTTGTAAGGACTTCAGACGGCTCTTTTCAGACATGGGGAGAAACAATAGGAAATAATGGGACTACAAATGTATTAGCACCATTAACAATAAATAAAACAAACTTTTCAGGTTTAACTACTGGTGCTACTCCTTTGAAAGTAGCGCTTGGAAGTAATTCATCTAATAACGTACAGGGTATTCTTCTGGCTACAGATGGTCTGTATGCCTGGTCTTTAAGAGGTGCGGTTATTGATGCTACACTTACCACGAGTGCAGCTTTTCAAAAAGTTACGATTGGCGGAAATGCCAATGGTTTACCAACAGGTGTAGTTCCCGGAGATGTAAAAATGATGTTTGCAACCTTCAAGACATTAGTGATTACAACTTGTAGTGGAGATGTTTGGGTAATTTCACAAATCCCAAATGCGAGAGGAAATGGAGCAACCGGAAACAATACAACTTGGTACAAAGTTACCACTTCGGCTACCGGAAATCCATTCCTGACTGATGTTGTTGCCTGTAGAGGAAGCGCTGACGGTTTTATGGCATTAAAATCAGATGGATCTGTTTATGTTTGGGGAACTAATGCCTTACTAGGAGATACCACAGGTTATTTGACTCAGACCAGAGCTATAAAAATGACATTGCCAAGTGGTATTACCCCAAAAATGATTGGTTCTACGGGCCCTAATACGGCAAGATCTTATTATGTTTTAGCAACAGATGGAAATTTATATGCATTAGGTAAAAATAATACAAAACAACTGGGTGATTGGACAACCACTGACAGATTTGCATGGGTTCAGCCTCGATATACCTCTGCAACCGGTCCCGTGATGAACGATATAAAATGGTTCAGTCCGCAGGAACATGATTTTAACTATGGTGCTGTTAATGTGCTTAACAATAGTAAAAACATTTACGCATTTGGAAACAATAGTGGTTTTTTAATTGGAACTACAGGAGCTAGTAGTGACCCTAGTATTCCTAACGGCTTAGTTGCCGGAAATAGTATTCTGGCTGTAGAAACAGGAGGTCATACCTCTATGATTGTAAAAAGTTGTGAGGCTAAGTTTGGTTATGTAGGCCATAGAATTAGTGGTAGTATGGGTGATGGTACAAATGCTTCTACAAATGAAGCCAACTATACTTTTGCTACAGCAAATGTGCAAATTTGTGGTGCGGAATCAAATCCTGCTATTCAGCCAATTTCAACAGGAGGCGGACCTGATTCAAAATATTGTGTAGGTGATCCTGTTTTATTAAGTCCAACTCCGGCCGGAGGTACATTAAGCGTATTAAGCGGTCCGGGTACCCTGACCGGAAATACAGTAAATTTTACGGCAGCAGGTACAGTTGTGGTTCAATATTCTGTAACCACTGCGTGCGGGGGAACATCAGTAACATCTAAAAGTTTTGATGCAGCACTTTGTCCTATCGATCTGCAGATTACAAAAACAGTTGATAATCTTACTCCAAGTGTTGGCAGTAACAGCGTTTTTACGATTACAACAAAAAATAACGGAACTTATAAGGGTACAGGAATTACAGTAAATGACGCACTTCCTGCGGGATACACTTTTGTAAGCGCAACACCATCGACAGGAACATGGTTATCGCCAAACTGGACTGTTGGAAATCTTGCGAGCGGAACAAGTGCAACGTTGTCTATTGTAGCAACAGTAAATGCATCAGGACCATACGCTAATACAGCTACCGTTACCGGAAATGATCCTGATACAGACCTTACCAATAATACTGCGACAGCAACACCGGTAGTTCAAACAAATCTTACGGTAACTAAAACAATAAATAATACTACTCCTAATATAGGCAGTAATGTAACCTTTACAATTACAGCCTCTAATGCGGGACCTAGTAATGCTACAGGAGTTATAGTAAACGATGTACTTCCTGCGGGATATACATTTGTAAGCGCAACACCATCTACCGGAACCTGGTCAGCACCAGATTGGACGATTGGAGGTCTTGCCAACGGAGCAACTGCAACGATCGCTATTGTAGCGACAGTAAACGCTTCAGGTTCTTATACGAATACGGCAACAATTACAGGAGGTCAGAATGATCCGACTCCCGGGAATAATTCTGAATCAGTAACACCTGTTGTAAATAAAACACCGGTTGCAAATGCCAACACAAATGCAAGTATTCCATCTACAGCGGGAGCAACGGCTATAAGCGCTCTAACAGCTACAGATACTGATGGAACAATTGCTAACTATACGGTGTTGAGTTTACCAACTCATGGAGTTTTGGCTTTGTCAGGAACGCCGGTTACCTTAAACCAGGTATTGACACCAGCTCAGGTTTCTCTTCTTACTTATGACCCAATTGGGACATTTACAGGAGATGATACCTTTACTTTTACAGCTACGGATAATCAGGGTGCTGTAGCAACAGCTGCAACGATCACGATTCCAGTTGGTAATAATCCTCCGGTTGCTAACGCAGATACAAACAATAGTATTCCATCGACAGCAGGAGCAACGGCAATCAATGCCTTAACAGCTACAGATACAGACGGAACTATTGCAAACTATACGGTGTTGAGTTTACCGGCTCATGGAACTTTGGCTTTATCAGGAGTTGCAGTAACTGCAAACCAGGTATTGACACCAGCTCAGGTTTCTCTTCTTACTTATGACCCAATTGGAACATTTACAGGAGACGATACGTTTACTTTTACAGCGACGGATAATTTAGGTGCTGTAGCAACAGCTGCAACCATTACAATCCCAGTTGGGAATAATCCTCCGGTTGCAAATGCCGATACAAATACAAGTATTCTATCGACAGCGGGAGCAACGGCTATCAATGCCTTAACAGCGACAGATACAGACGGAACTATTGCAAACTATACGGTTTTAAGCTTACCGGCTCATGGAACTTTAGCTTTATCAGGAGTTGCAGTTACCTTAAACCAGGTATTAACACCAGCTCAGGCTGCAATGTTGACTTATGACCCAATTGGGACATATACAGGAGATGATACTTTTACTTTTACAGCTACGGATAATAGTGGCGCTGTAGCAACAACTGCAACGATCACGATTCCGGTTGGGAATAATCCTCCGGTTGCTAATGCAGATACAAATACAAGTATTCTATCGACAGCGGGTGCAACGGCTATCAATGCCTTAACTGCTACAGATACAGACGGAACAATTGCAAGCTATACGGTTTTAAGTTTACCAACTCATGGAACTTTAGCTTTAGCAGGTACACCTGTAACATTAAACCAAGTGTTAACACCAGCTCAGGTTTCACTCCTTACTTATGATCCAATTGGAACATTTACAGGAGACGATACGTTTACCTTTACAGCAACGGATAATAGTGGTGCTGTAGCAACAGCTGCAACCATTACAATCCCGGTTGGGAATAATCCTCCGGTTGCAAATGCAGATACGAATACAGGTATTCCATCTACAGCAGGAGCAACTGCTATCAATGCCTTAACAGCTACAGATACAGACGGAACTATTGCAAACTATACGGTTTTAAGTTTACCAACTCATGGAACTTTAGCTTTATCAGGAGTTGCAGTAACTGCAAACCAGATATTAACACCAGCTCAGGTTTCACTCCTTACTTATGATCCTGCCGGAACATTTACAGGAGACGATACGTTTACTTTTACAGCAACAGATAATAATGGTGCTGTAGCAACAGCTGCAACCATCACAATCCCGGTTGGGAATAATCCTCCGGTTGCCAATGCCGATACGAATACAAGTATTCCATCGACAGCAGGAGCAACTGCTATCAATGCCTTAACAGCGACAGATACTGATGGAACTATTGCAAGCTATACGGTGTTGAGTTTACCAACTCATGGAACTTTAGCTTTAGCGGGAACGCCAGTTACCTTAAACCAGGTATTGACACCAGCTCAGGCTGCAATGTTGACTTATGACCCGATTGGTACATTTACAGGAGACGATACTTTTAGTTTTACAGCTACGGATAATAGTGGTGCTGTAGCAACAGCTGCAACCATTACAATCCCCGTTGGAAATAATCCTCCGGTTGCTAATGCAGATACAAACAATAGTATTCCATCGACAGCGGGTGCAACGGCAATTAATGCCTTAACAGCTACAGATACTGACGGAACTATTGCAAACTATACGGTGTTGAGTTTACCAACTCATGGAACTTTAGCGTTGGCAGGAACACCTGTTACCTTAAACCAGGTATTGACACAAGCTCAGGCTGCAATGTTAACTTATGACCCAATCGGGACATTTACAGGAGATGATACCTTTACTTTTACAGCTACGGATAATAATGGTGCTGTAGCAACAGCTGCAACCATCACAATCCCGGTTGGGAATAATGCTCCGGTTGCAAATGCCAACACAAATGCAAGCATTCCTTCATCTGCTTCGGCTACAGCGATCAGCGCTCTAACAGCTACAGATACAGACGGAACTATTGCAAACTATACGGTGTTAAGTTTACCAACTCATGGAACTTTAGCTTTAGCGGGAACACCTGTAACATTAAATCAAGTCTTGACACCAGCTCAGGCTGCAATGTTGACTTATGACCCAATTGGTACATATACAGGAGATGATACTTTTAGTTTTACAGCGACAGATAATAGCGGTGCTGTAGCAACAGCTGCAACCATTACAATCCCAGTTGGGAATAATCCTCCGGTTGCAAATGCAGATACGAATACAGCTATTCCATCTACAGCAGGTGCAACGGCAATTAATGCCTTAACAGCTACAGATACAGACGGAACAATCGCTAGTTATACGGTGTTGAGTTTACCAACTCATGGAACTTTAGCTTTATCAGGAGTTGCAGTAACTGCAAATCAAGTATTGACACCAGCTCAGGTTTCACTCCTTACTTATGATCCTGCTGGGACATTTACAGGAAATGATACGTTTACCTTTACAGCAACGGATAATAGTGGTGCTGTAGCAACAGCTGCAACCATTACAATCCCAGTTGGGAATAATCCTCCGGTTGCCAATGCAGATACAAATACAAGTATTCCATCTACAGCAGGAGCAACTGCTATCAATGCTTTGACAGCTACAGATACAGACGGAACTATTGCAAACTATACGGTTTTAAGTTTACCAACTCATGGAACTTTAGCTTTATCAGGAGTTGCAGTAACTGCAAACCAGGTATTGACACCAGCTCAGGTTTCTCTTCTTACTTATGATCCAATTGGAACATTTACAGGAGACGATACGTTTACTTTTACAGCAACGGATAATAATGGTGCTGTAGCAACAGCTGCAACGATCACGATTCCGGTTGGTAATAATGCTCCGGTTGCAAATGCCAACACAAATGCAAGCATTCCTTCATCTGCTTCGGCTACAGCGATCAGCGCTCTAACAGCTACAGACACTGACGGAACAATTGCTAGTTATACGGTGTTAAGTTTACCAACTCATGGAACTTTAGCTTTAGCGGGAACACCTGTAACATTAAATCAAGTCTTGACACCAGCTCAGGCTGCAATGTTGACTTATGATCCTATTGGGACATTTACAGGAGACGATACTTTTACTTTTACAGCAACGGATAATAGCGGTGCTGTAGCAACAGCTGCAACGATCACGATTCCGGTTGGTAATAATCCTCCGGTTGCAAATGCAGATACAAATACAAGTATTCCATCGACAGCAGGAGCAACAGCTATCAATGCCTTAACAGCTACAGATACAGACGGAACTATTGCAAACTATACGGTGTTGAGTTTACCAACTCATGGAACTTTAGCTTTATCAGGAGTTGCAGTAATTGCAAACCAGGTATTAACACCAGCTCAGGTTTCACTTCTTACTTATGATCCAATTGGAACATTTACAGGAGACGATACGTTTACTTTTACAGCTACGGATAATAATGGTGCTGTAGCAACAGCTGCAACGATCACGATTCCGGTTGGTAATAATGCTCCGGTTGCAAATGCCAACACAAATGCAAGCATTCCTTCATCTGCTTCGGCTACAGCGATCAGCGCTCTAACAGCTACAGATACTGACGGAACAATTGCTAGTTATACGTTGTTGAGTTTACCAACTCATGGAACTTTAGCTTTAGCGGGAACGCCAGTTACCTTAAACCAGGTATTGACACCAGCTCAGGCTGCAATGTTGACTTATGACCCGATTGGTACATTTACAGGAGATGATACTTTTACCTTTACAGCAACGGATAATAGTGGCGCTGTAGCAACAGCTGCAACCATTACAATCCCTGTTGGTAATAATCCTCCGGTTGCAAATGCCGATACAAATACAAGTATTCCATCTACAGCGGGTGCAACGGCTATCAATGCTCTAACAGCTACAGATACAGATGGAACTATTGCAAACTATACGGTGTTGAGTTTACCAACTCATGGAACTTTAGCTTTATCAGGAGTTGCAGTAACTGCAAACCAGATATTGACACCAGCTCAGGTTTCACTTCTTACTTATGATCCTGCCGGGACATTTACAGGAGATGATACCTTTACTTTTACAGCAACGGATAATCTTGGCGCTGTAGCAACAGCTGCAACGATCACGATTCCGGTTGGGAATAATCCTCCGGTTGCAAATGCAGATACTAACAATAGCATTCCATCTACAGCGGGAGCAACGGCTATCAATGCCTTAAATGCTACAGATACAGACGGAACTATTGCAAACTATACGGTGTTGAGTTTACCAACTCATGGAACTTTAGCTTTAGCGGGAACGCCAGTTACCTTAAACCAGGTATTGACACCAGCTCAGGCTGCAATGTTGACTTATGACCCTATTGGTACATTTACAGGAGACGATACTTTTAGTTTTACAGCAACGGATAATAGTGGTGCTGTAGCAACAGCTGCAACCATTACAATCCCGGTTGGGAATAATCCTCCGGTTGCTAACGCAGATACAAATTCAAGTATTCCATCGACAGCGGGTGCAACGGCTATCAATGCCTTAACAGCTACAGATACAGACGGAACAATCGCTAGTTATACGGTGTTGAGTTTACCGGCTCATGGAACTTTAGCTTTATCAGGAGTTGCAGTAACTGCAAACCAGATATTGACGCCAGTTCAGGTTTCACTTCTTACTTATGACCCAATTGGTACATTTACAGGAGATGATACCTTTACTTTTACAGCAACGGATAATAGTGGTGCTGTAGCAACAGCTGCAACTATCACAATCCCGGTTGCTAATAATGCACCTGATGCTCATGATGATACCAATGCTGCTATTCCATCGAGAGCAGGAGCAACGGCAATTAATGCTTTGACAGCTACAGATACAGATGGAACAATTGCTAGTTATACGGTGTTAAGTTTACCGGCTAACGGAATTTTAGCTTTGGCGGGAGTTCCGGTAACTATAAATCAAGTATTGACACCGGCTCAGGCTGCAATGCTAACTTATGATCCTAACGGAGCATTTACGGGCAACGATACATTTACTTTTACAGCGACAGATAATAATGGAGCTATTGATGCTACACCGGCAGTAATAACAATTGTAATCGAAAAAACTGTTCTAAATGCAGTTTCGGATCCAATAAATGCAGTAGTTGGAATCAATAAACCGGTAACAGTACTGAACGTATTTAATAATGATACTTTAAACAATGATCCGTTAGTGCCTTCAGATGTTAATCTAGGAGTACGTGTTCCAGATCCAACAGGAACTTTAACCTTAAAACCTGACGGAACAATAGAATTAATACCAAATGCACCGGCAGGTACCTATTCGCTAACATACGAAATTTGCGAAGCTGCAAATATTTTCAACTGTAGTTCTGCTGTAGTTACCGTTACCGTAGTAGCGCCAACAATGACAGTAAGTGCAAGCAGTTATTGTTCTAACAATACACCGTATGTATCTTATAATGTAGTAGCAGATAATTTTACTCCAACAGGATTATTAACAATCAACTGGATAGATAGTGCTAATAATATTGTAGCGACTCAAAACAATATGCCATTAAGTGGTACTGTTTTATGGCCGGGTGCCGTAGTAGATGGTAGTAATAACCCAACAGACTGGCCAGGATGGATTTTGACAGGCGGACAATGGCTACAAGGAAATGACGGATTCGAATTGACAAGACCAGCTGTAACAATGCAGTTTACATTGAATCCAACGAAATCTGTTGTAGTCAATTATCCGGGAGCAGCGTCTGGTTGTAATGCGATGCCTACGTTTGGTATTCAGGCAGGAAACGAAGATGATGTTACCCTTGCAGACGGACTTAATGGTTCACCCGAAGTAATCAATGTTCTGGACAATGATAAACTTAACGGAGTTCCGGTTAAAGCATCGGATGTTATTTTAAAAGGTTTAGATCTGCCAAAAGGAATTACAATTAATGCTGATGGTACAATAGATGTAGCACCAGGGACAAAAGGAGGAAATTATACTTTAACGTATCAAATATGCGAAGTAGCAAATGCATCTAATTGTACTACTGCAACCGTGAAAATTTTTGTTGAAGTTCCTGCAATTGCAATTGTAAAAACAGTGGTATTAAATGACAATAACGGAAACGAATATGCTGAGGCAGGAGAAACCCTGACATACAGTTTTGCCATAACAAATACAGGAAATACAGCGCTGGAAAATATAGTAGTTGCAGATCCTTTGCCGGGAATCGTTATGAACGGAGGTCCAATTAGTTTGGCAGCTGGTCAAAGTGATACCTCTTCGATTACAGGAACCTATACTTTAACCCAGAACGATATAAATGCCGGTACTATTAGTAATCAGGCTATCGTTTCAGGAGTTACAAAAAGCGGAATTGCTGTTTCAGACAAGTCAGATTCTGGTGATCTTAACGGAGAAAAACCAACTATTTTAACCTTAAGCGGTTGTGTGATCAAAATCTTTAATGCAGTTTCTTCTAATGGAGACGGTAAAAACGAAAGATTTTATGTACAAGGTTTAGAATGTTATCCGGACAATACGGTACAGATTTATAACCGTTGGGGAGTTTTAGTTTTTGACAGAGATCATTATAACAATACCGACATTGCTTTTAGGGGTATCTCAGAAGGACGTGTTACCATCAAAGACTCCAACGGATTACCTGAAGGAACATATTATTATATCATCAGGTACAAAGACAAACAATCTAATCCGCATCAGGAAGCCGGGTACTTATACCTAACCAAGTAACATTCTGTACAATTTAAATGGCTTAGCTACGAGCTAAGCCATTATTTAAAAATAAAATAAATGAGAAAATTAGTTTTAGTTTTATTGTTTTGTTCCGTTGCAAGTTTTGCTCAGCAAGATGCGCAGTTTACACAATACATGTATAATACCATAAATATAAATCCTGCTTATGCCGGCTCAAGAGGAGTTATGAGTGTTTTTGGGTTGTATCGTACACAGTGGGTTGGGCTTGATGGTGCTCCGGAAACAAGTAGTTTTTCTGTAAATACACCCGTAGGAAATAATGTAGGACTTGGAGTTTCGTTGGTAAACGATAAAATTGGTCCCACAAATGAAAACAACCTTTCAGCCGATTTTTCGTATTCAATACCAACATCAGCAATAGCTAAACTTTCTTTTGGGATAAAAGGATCTGCCAATTTATTCAAATTAGATCCTACAAAATTAAGTCCCGAAGATCAGGGAGATCCGCAATTTCAGGATTTCAAAAATAAATTCTCGCCCAATATCGGAGCCGGTGTTTACTGGCATACAGATAAAGCCTATGTAGGTTTGTCAGTTCCCAATTTTATCCAGACCAATCGTTACGACGACAATGAGACTGCGATATACAAGGACCGTATTAACTATTACTTTATTGCAGGATATGTATTCGATTTAGACCGTTATGAAACCATAAAATTCAAACCTGCAATCTTAACAAAAATGGTCGAAGGATCACCATTGCAAGTCGATGCATCTGCCAATTTTATGTTTAATGACAAGTTTGTTATTGGACTTGCCTACAGATGGAGTGCTTCTGTGAGTGCATTGGCAGGATTTCAAATAACAGATAGTTTGTATTTGGGATATGCTTATGATCGCGAAACGACCAAATTGGTAAATTATAATTCAGGATCGCACGAGATATTCCTGCGTTTTGAATTCTTAAATAAATATGGCCGAATAACTTCACCAAGATTCTTCTAATTATGAAAATTAAAAATTTAATATATACTGTTTTTTTGTCTTCTGTTACTTTTAGCGGAATGGCCCAGAAAGCAGTCTTAAATAAAGCCGAGAAAGAGTACAATCAATATGCGTATGTCGATGCCATTGCTATTTATGAAAAAGTGGCCGAAAGCGGGTACAAAGACGAAAAAATGTTTCAGAGATTAGGAAACGCTTACTACTTTAATGCAGAGCTTACAAAAGCCGTAAAGTGGTACGAAGCCTTATTTGCCTTAAACAGTCAACAAGAACCGGAGTATTATTACAGATATGCACAGGCACTTAAATCTGTTGGAGATTATGCAAAATCAGATAAAATGCTGGAAGCTTTTAATGAAAAAGTAAAAACCGATAAAAGAGGTGTTTTATTCGAAAATAATAAAAACTACCTCGAGCAGATAAAAACAAATTCGGGCAGATTCGATATTTCTGATGCAGGAATAAACTCCAAACAATCAGATTATGGCAGTACAATTTATGATAATAAAGTAGTATTCGCCTCAGCACGTGATACCGGAAATATAATTCGCAAAACATTCAAATGGACCAATAAGTCCTTTACCAATTTGTATGCAGCCGTATTAAAAGCAGATGGAAGTTTAGAAGAACCGGTTCGATTTGAGAAAAAAATCAATTCAAAACTAAATGAATCTACACCTGTTTTTACCAAAGACGGAAAAACAATGTACTTTACGAGAAACAACTTCCTACGCGGAAAAAAAGGAAAAGATAACAAAAGAATTACGTTGTTAAAATTATACAAAGCTGATTTTGTTAACGATAAATGGACAAATGTCGTAGCATTACCTTTTAATAGTGATCAGTTTAGTATAGCACATCCTGCATTGAGTGTTGATGAAAAGAAACTGTATTTTGCATCAGACATGCCCGGAAGTTTAGGACAATCTGATTTGTATCGTGTTGCGATTAATGAAGATGGGACCTTTGGGAATCCTGAAAATCTGGGAGCAGCAATTAATACAGAAGGACGCGAAACATTCCCGTTTATATCCGCAGAAAATGAACTTTATTTTGCCAGCGACGGACGTCCGGGATTAGGAGGTTTAGACATATTTGTAGCAAAAATTAAAGAAGATTCCACTTTTGATTCCGTACAAAATATTGGAGAACCCGTAAATACCAAGTTTGATGATTTTGCTTTTATCATGGATAGCAGCACAAGAAAAGGGTTTTTCTCGTCTAATAAAGAGGGCGGAAAAGGGAATGATGATATTTATAAATTCACAGAAACCAGAAGATTAGAATGTGAAAAAAAAGTATCAGGAACCGTTGTCGATTCTCAAACCAATGCTGTTTTGGGTGATGCAAAAGTCGTTTTGCTCGACGACAAATTTCAGCAAGTTGCCGAAGTAAATTCTGCAGCAGACGGTACCTACAATTTTGATGTAACATGCAACAAAACCTATCACATACGAGTTGCGAAAAAAGATTATGAAACCAGCGAAAGTGCCCTTACAGTTCAGCCAACAGAAGATAAACCAGAGCAGAACTTTAAACTGGAAAAACAAGTTAAAGAAATTGGCGTAGGAACAGATCTGGCTAAAACCTTAGAAATTCCAATCATTTATTTTGATCTCGACCAATCGATTATTCGTAAAGAAGCAGCCTTTCAATTAGAGAAAATTGCAGCAGTAATGCAACAATATCCGGATATGAAAATCGATGTTCGATCACATACAGACAGCAGACAAACTGAAAAATACAATTTGATCTTGTCTGACAAAAGAGCCAAAGCCACCATCGAGTGGTTGGTAAAAAAAGGAATCTCTCCTAAACGAATTACAGGCAAAGGATATGGAGAAAGCCAATTGATCAATAAATGTTCCGATAATGTCGCTTGTACAGAAGAAGAACATCAGTTGAACAGAAGAAGCGAATTTGTAATTGTTTCCATGCAATAATTGGTTTTCTGTTATTAGTTTTAGAAAAATTGTTTATTAAAAAGCTGCAAGAGAAAATCTTGCAGCTTTTTTTTTTTTGAATCCTACCAAACCGGTTATAAAATTGTTGTTCGTCGAAATTTTATAACCGGCGATTACAATTTAGATTAATATTGTGTTATTAGTATTTTAACAATAAGTTATTAATTACAACGCAATGAAAAATACCATTCTCCTATTTTGTTTTTTTTGCATGATAACAACTGTTAGCAGTCAGAAAAAAGTAAAACCACCCGAGCCATTTGGTCCTTTGCCAACACAAAAACAAATCGACTGGCAAGAAATGGAGTTTTATGCTTTTGTACATTTTTCGTTAAATACGTTTACAAACAAAGAATGGGGTTATGGCGACGAATCTCCGGAACTCTTTAACCCAACCAATCTTGATGTTCGTCAATGGGCAAGAGTTGCAAAAGAAGCCGGAATGAAAGGGATTATTTTAGTAGCGAAACACCATGACGGCTTTTGTTTGTGGCCATCAGCATATACAGAACGCTCCGTAAAAAATGCTCCGTGGCAAAATGGTAAAGGCGATCTTGTAAAAGAATTGGCTGCCGCCTGTAAAGAATACAATCTAAAACTGGGATTATACCTCTCGCCCTGGGACAGAAATAATGCCAGCTATGGCAAACCGGAATACATAACTTATTTTAGAAACCAGCTAAAAGAATTACTGACCAATTACGGCGATGTTTTCGAAATGTGGTTTGATGGTGCAAATGGTGGCGACGGTTATTATGGCGGTACCAATGAAACCAGAAAAATCAATACTTTAGAATATTATAATTGGGACGAGACCTATAAATTAATATACAAACTAGCGCCCAAAACACTGGTTTGGGGAGTTGGACCATCAGAAGCCAGATGGATAGGAAATGAGGAAGGTCGTGCCGGAAAAACAAATTGGAGCCTTTTACGCCAGAAAGACGAATTGGCCGGAAAAGTACATTATACAGAATTTATGTCCGGTCATGAAGATGGCGAAAAATGGGTTCCGGGCGAAGCAGATGTTTCAATACGACCGGGATGGTTTTATCACGCTGTTGAAGATGATAAAGTACGCCCGTTGGACGAAATGGTCGATATTTATTATGAATCTGTTGGGCGTAACGCAACTTTACTATTGAATCTTCCGGTGGATAAAAGAGGTTTGGTTCATGAAAATGACCAGGCAAGACTAAAAGAATTAGTTTCGACGATAAAAGCCGATTTTAAAACCGATTTATTAACAGGAACTAAAATTACCGCAAATAATGTAAGAGGAAATAGCCCTCAATTTGCAGCAAAAAATACAGCCGACGGAAATAAAAATACCTATTGGGCGACAGCTGATGCGGTAAAAACAGCTTCGATAATTTTTGAATTCAGTAAGCCAACAGCTTTAAACCGTATTTTGCTTCAGGAATATATCAAATTGGGGCAGCGTGTTAAAGCCTTTACGGTTGAAGCCAAAGTAGATGGAAATTGGAAAATTGTGGCCACCGAAACCACAATTGGTTACAAAAGAATTTTAAGAATAGACAGAATTACTGCAACAGCATTACGAATTAATATTACCGATTCTAAAGCCAGTATTGTACTCTCGAATATTGAGGCATACAATGCGCCAACATTTGTTCGTGCTCCAGAAATTGAGCGTGACAAAGACGGAAACATAACCTTAAAATCTCAAGACGAAAATCCTGTTTATTATACCGTAGACGGAACAAAACCAACACAAAAAAGCAATTTGTATACCGGTGTATTTAAGTACAATAAAGCCGTAGAAATCAAAGCCGTTGCCATCAATACAATCGAAAATATTGGCAGTGCCATAAAAACTGCAAAATACGGAGCGTCGAAAGAAAGCTGGAAAATTATGACCGCTTCGAGTGGAGATTTAAGTTCTGCAAACCGAATTATAGATGCAGATCCAAATACCGATTGGAGTTTTGGGGGAGATGCGCATCAACTTCCGCAGGAAATAACAATCGATATGGGAAGTATTTTGAGCATCAACGGGTTTACTTATATACCGCAACAAGTGGGGAATAATCTTAATTTAATTTCGAATTATGAATTCTACACCAGCCTCGACAACATAAAATGGACCCTACAATCTGAAGGCGAATTTTCGAATATAAAAAACAATCCAATCGAGCAGGTCAAGACCTTTAAAAAAGATACAGCAAGATATATTCGTTTCGTTGCAAAGTCAGCAGTAGGGAAGGGAGCGACAGTTTCGATTGCCGAAATAAATGTAATTGAAACACTATAAACCGCTTTTATTTTGGGAACTATTTGCTTAAAGTTTCGAATTATGTCTTATAGCGAAGGTAACAGGTTATTAGTCGAATTTCTGATTATTTACAGCATGTAATATTTAATTTTATAACAAATATTCACAACAACAGACAAATGATTAAAGAAAGTATAAATTTTAAGGAAGCTGGAAAGTTTGAAGAAACCCGTTTTGAGAAAATTCATAATGTGATTTTCGATTCGTCTCAGGAAGCTTCGATATTAGTAGCTCAGGAAATAGCCAATATAATTCAGAGAAAAGAAGAGTTAAACGAACCTTGTATTTTAGGCTTAGCAACAGGATCTTCGCCAATAAAAGTTTATGAAGAACTGGTTCGATTGCATAAAGAAGAAGGTTTAAGTTTTGCCAATGTAGTAACCTTCAATTTAGATGAATATTATCCAATGGATAAAAACAATATTCAGAGTTATTACCATTTTATGCACGAACACCTCTTTAATCATGTCGACATTCAACCGCAAAATGTTAATATACCGGACGGAAAAATAAGCAGCGAAGACCTGCAACAATATTGTATTGATTACGAAATGAAGATTAAATCCTATGGCGGATTAGATTTTCAGCTTTTAGGAATAGGACGAACCGGACACATCGGCTTTAACGAGCCAGGATCTCACGTAAACTCTGCAACCAGAAGTATAACACTCGATCACCTGACACGCATCGATGCCGCATCATCATTTTTGGGGATCGACAATGTACCCAGAAAAGCAATTACAATGGGAATTGGTACCGTAAAAAATGCCAAAAGAATAGTGCTTTTAGGATGGGGAATCAGCAAAGCCGAAATCATTAAAAAAACAATCGAAGGCGAAATTTCCTCTCGCGTTCCGGCTACGTATTTACAACAGCACAACAACACAACATTTGTTTTGGATACAGAAGCCTCGTCTGAACTAACGAGAGTAAAAACGCCCTGGCTGGTTAAATCTGTAATCTGGACAGAAGAATTAAAACTAAAAGCCGTAGCGTGGTTAAGCGAATTGACCAAAAAGCCTTTCCTGAAATTAACAGACAAAGATTATAACGACAACGGAATGTCAAGTCTTTTGACCGAAGAGGGAACAGCATACGATTTAAACATAAAAATGTTTAACAAAATGCAGCAGACCATTACTGGTTGGCCAGGCGGTAAACCCAATGCAGATGATACCTACAGACCGGAACGCGCTACTCCGGAACGAAAAAGAATTATCATTTTCAGCCCGCACCCGGATGATGATGTGATCTCGATGGGCGGAACATTCGACAGGTTGGTAGAGCAGGGACATGATGTGCATATTGCGTATCAAACCTCCGGAAATATTGCAGTTTCGAACGAAGAAGCTTTAAAATTTGCCGAAATATCAAAAGCATTAAATACAAACTCTACAGAATCAGAAAATATTATAAACTTTTTAAAGAGTAAAAAAGCAAATGATATCGATTCATTAGAAGTTAGAAAATTAAAAGGATTAATTAGAAGAAGCGAATCTGTAGCAGCAACAAGATATCTGGGCGTGCCGGATTCAAATGTTAACTTTTTAGATTTACCATTTTATGAAACTGGAACAGTTAAGAAAAATAACCTTGGAGAAGCTGATATACAAATTATGTGTGATATTATCGAAAGGATAAAACCACATCAGATTTATGCAGCAGGAGATCTCGCAGATCCGCACGGAACCCACAAAGTGTGTCTGGATAGTTTGTTTGAAGCGCTAAAACGATTAAAACACAACAGTTATATGGATGATTGCTGGGTTTGGTTGTACAGAGGTGCGTGGCACGAATGGGAATCATACCAGATAGAAATGGCAGTACCAATGAGTCCGGATCAGGTGCTTAAAAAACGTCATGCTATATTTTACCACCAGTCTCAAAAAGACGGAGTAATGTTTCAGGGTGATGACAGCAGAGAATTCTGGGTACGTGTTGAAGACAGAAACAGATTGACAGCAGAAAAATATCATGCTTTGGGATTAGCAGATTATTCTGCCATCGAAGCCTTTAAACGATATTTCTTTTAGAAAATATTGTTTTACAAAATAATAGACTATTTCATGTGGTTTATTTGGTTAGTTACCAACTTTGAAAATGCAGCCGTGGTTGGCTGCATTTTTTTTGTTTTAAACTTTGCGAACGTTTTTAAATCGAAGAATTTAAAATTCTTTGTTTTACATGATCGATATACGATCTGCCAATTACATACCTAAGACCTTCTATTTCAATACTGTTTCCTTCGACCGCATCAATTTTGTCAATGGCAATAGTGTAGGAGCGGTGTATTCGTAAAAAATTTCTTTCCGGTAGTAAATCCGTAAAATCAGATAAGGTGCTATGAATGATGTATTTGCCTGTTAACGTATTTATTTTTAGGTAATCCTTTAAGCTTTCGATCACCAAAATTTCATTAAAGAAAATCTTCTTCATTCTTTTTTTATCAATTTTCACAAAGATAAAAGGGCTTTCAATCGCATGTTCGTGTGGTATATTATTTTTATTCTCCAGTCTTTTGCTAATCTTATTCAGCGTTTTCATTAGCCTGGGAAACTCGATAGGTTTTACTAAATAATCCAGAACATCCAGCTCATATGTTTCTATCGCAAATTGGCTGTAAGCACTTGTAATAATAAGTATTGGCGGATTCTCGAGGCTTTTTATAAAATTAATCCCATCCAGAACAGGCATATTAATATCCAGAAAAATGACATCGACAGTATTGTTTTTTAAAAAATTCAAACCTTCAATCGGGTTACTAAAAGTATTTATAACCTCGAAATTTTCGACAGGCTCCAAATAGTTTTTAATAACATTAATTGCCAACGGCTCATCATCTATAATCAAACAATTTATCTTCATTTCTATACTATTATTTTTGAGCGTAATAATCTGACACGTAAATTAAAAATTAAGGTAGGTTGCGCTAAGTGACTTTAATCACCAGCTTTACGACAAAAATATTCTTTTTATTCTTAAAAGAAAGCTTATAGTCATTTTTATTATAACCCAATTCCAATCTTTTTTTTACGTTCTCGATACCTATGCCACTTGACTTGTTAAAATTGTCTTTGTGTTGCGTAATTTCTGGCGTCGGGTTCGAAATAGTAAAATGTAAGAAATCATCTTTGATCTTAAAATTAATGTTAATGATTACTTTTCCGGTGTTTTTGTTAACACCGTGTTTAAATGCATTTTCTATAAAAGTCAATAATATAATAGGCGAAATTTCTTTGTCATGAATATCGCCGGAGATCGACATATTGACCTCTAATCGATCATCATTTCTAATGCGTTCCAGGTCAAGATAATTCTGAATACAAAGAATTTCATTTTCCAGCGTCTGTCTCTTGCTTTTGGTATCATACAACATATAGCGCATTAACTCCGAAAGTTTAAGAACGATTTTTGGGGTTTTATTAGATTTTTCGACCGATAAAGAATAGATATTATTGAGCGTATTGAAGAAAAAATGCGGAGAAATTTGAGATTTCAAAAAAAGTAATTCCGTTTCTAATTGCGATTTTTCAAGATCCGTTACTCTTTTTTGTTCCTTCAAAAAGTCTAACGTAATCTTTATGGCCGTTACAAAAGTAATCACATAAAGTTCGCCCATCATCATATCGATCGTATAGTTAAGCGTGAGTTTATTGATGATTTCAGGTCCTTCCGGCCACACATTATGTGTAATTAATAAATAGGTAAGATTGAATTTTATAAAAACCATAATAAATATCGATGCCAAAACCGCAAATACATACAAAAGATACTTTTTGCGATACACTAAAAAAGGCATAAAAATCAAAATATTCAGATAACACAAAGTCATGTGAATAGGAAAACCCAATAAGTTCGTCTTTAACGAATACAGATAATCATTGAAATAGCTTCCCCAACGAAAAGTGTTAAATAAAAAGTAAGTAAGCCAAAACAGGATGTGATAATGCAATGGTATGCGATATAATTTGCTGGAATTGAAATTCATAATAATGGTGCTTTTTATGACTTTTTTTGATGTTTATCTTCGTTTATGTGTCGTCCGTCTAAATTAGTTTTAATAAATGTCTAATTTATTTAAATTTAAAGTTAAATTAAGGTTGTTTAATATGAAGAATTTTACTCTGCTCATTTTATTTGTAATTCTGGTTGCAAGTTGTAAAATAAACACATACAAAAATAAGAGTCAGGCAAATATTTTTGCAAACCACGCAGATCCTTTTATTGGTACAGGCGGACACGGGCATACGTATCCCGGAGCAACAGTACCGTTTGGGATGTTGCAGGTAAGTCCGGATAACGGTATTTCGAGCTGGGATTGGTGCTCCGGATATCATTATTCAGATTCTATAGTATCGGGATTTAGCCATTTGCACCTGAGCGGGACAGGAATTGGTGATCTGGCAGACATCTTATTCATGCCAACCAACAAAAAATTAGACTTAACAACCAAAACAACTTCGCGAGATCAATTACCTTATAAATCAAAATACAGTCATGTTAACGAAAAAGCAACACCGGGCTCTTACCAGGTTTTTCTTGAAGATCCTAAAATCAATGTAGAACTAACGTCATCGCAACGAACCGCATTTCATAAATACACCTTTGCAAAAAATGACAAACAAGCTGTAATTATCGATCTGGGTTTTGCCATTAATTGGGACAAAGCCTTGAAAACCAATATTACAGTAGAAGACCCATATACCATAAGCGGGTACCGTTTTAGTACCGGTTGGGCAAAAAATCAGAAAGTATTTTTTGTAGCTAAGTTTTCAAAACCTATTTCAGAATCTGTTTTACTGGCAAATAAACAAATCGTTTCAGGAAACAATGCCGAAGGAGAAAATACAACAGCACAATTATTTTTTGAACCCAATAATAGTAATCAATTAGAAGTAAAAGTAGCCTTATCGTCTGTAAGTGTGGCGAATGCCAAAGATAATCTGGACGACGAAAAAGCAACTTTTGACGATACAAAATCTAAAGCAGCCACAATATGGAACACTGCTTTAAGTAAAATAGAAGTTGAAACACCTGTAGACTCGTTAAAAACAATTTTCTATACCGCGATGTTCCACGCCCAAGTTGCCCCGGTAACCTATAGTGATAAAAACGGTGAGTTTAGAAAAGAGGATGATCAAATTGTTGCAGCAAGAGATTATACCGCTTACTCTACCTTATCACTATGGGATACTTTTAGAGCCGAAAATCCACTGCTGACCTTATTGGCTCCGGACAAAACATCAGATATTATAAACTCAATGTTAGCCTATTACGATACCAAAAAAATATTACCGGTCTGGACACTCTACGCCAATGAAACAAATACAATGACAGGTTATCATTCCATTCCGGTAATTGTCGATGCCTACCAAAAAGGCATTAAAGGATTTGATCCTGAAAAAGCGTACCAAGCCATGAAAGCCACCATGATGCAGGACGAACGCGGCTTGAATTTATACAAAAAATACGGTTATATACCCTATAATTTATTAGACGAATCTGTCACCATAACCCTGGAATATGCTTATGATGACTGGTGTGTGGCGCAAATGGCAAAAGCGTTAGGGAAAACTGAAGATTATCAGTTTTTTCTAAACCGCTCAAAAGCCTATCAGTATTTATTTGATCCCAAAACCGGATTTATGAGAGGAAAATCTGAAGACGGAAAATCCTGGAACGAACCTTTTGACCCCAAACATTCCAACCATAGAGAACATACAGATTATACCGAGGGAAATGCATGGCAACACAGTTGGTTTGTGCCGCAAAATGTCGAAGATTTTATTTCGTTGCACGGCAGTAACGAGATTTTTGCAAAACGTTTAGAACAACTTTTTACCGAAAGCTCAGAAATTACAGGAAGCAATGTTTCTGCAGATATCTCCGGATTAATTGGTCAATATGCACACGGAAACGAGCCAAGTCACCACATTGCCTATATGTTTAATCATGCCAATCAGCCTTGGAGAACACAATATTGGGTACACCATATATTAGACACACAATACAATACAACGCCAAATGGCTTAAGCGGAAACGAAGATTGCGGGCAAATGTCAGCCTGGTACATCTTTAGTTCAATGGGATTGTATCCTATGAATCCGGCATCTGGAGAATATGAAATTGGAAGTCCTATTTTCGAAAAAGCAACAATCAACCTTCAGGATGGAAAAACATTTGTAATTGAAGCCGAAAATGTTTCAGACAAAAATTTCTATATCCAGTCAGCAACACTCAACGGAGTTGTGTTTAACAAAACAGTAATCACACATCAAGACATATTAAAAGGCGGAAAATTGCATTTTGTAATGGGCGCTGAACCCAATAAAAACTGGGGATTAAAAAAGTAACTAACCACATAACTAACTATAAATAAACATAAAATTAATGGATATTATTGACGTATCGATCATCGTAGCCTATATTCTGCTCTCGGTAGGAATAGGAATTTGGATTTCAAGAAAAGCATCAAAAGGACTGGATGATTATTTCCTGGGCGGGAAAACAATCAAATGGTATTTTTTAGGACTAAGCAACGGTTCCGGAATGTTTGATGTTTCAGGAACTTCCTGGATGATTGGGGTACTATTTTTATATGGCGTAAAAAGTTTCATGTTTATGTGGCTCTGGCCAATCTGGAATCAGATTTTTGTCATGATGTTCCTTGCTGTCTGGATCAGAAGATCAAAAGTAATGACAGGATCTGAGTGGATTTTGACCCGTTTTGGGAGCGAAAGAGCCGGAAAAGCATCCCATATTATCGTGGCTATTTTTGCCATTATTTCGACCATTGGTTTTATCGCTTATTTTTTTGAAGGAATCGGGAAATTTGTAACCATTATTCTTCCGTGGGATTTAGCCCTTCATTACGGCGATTTAATTCTATTGACTTCAGAGCGGTCTTATGCGTTGATCATCATACTCTTGACCACAATTTATACTGTAAAAGGCGGAATGTTTTCGGTAGTAGCAACAGAGGTTGTTCAATATTTAATCATGATTGTTGCCGGAGTTTTAATTGCCGGATATGCTTTTATCAATTACACCGATATACAAATCAATTCGGTTATTACCGAAGAATGGAAAAATGTTTTCTTTGGCTGGCAGTTTGAAACTCAGTGGAGTGATAAGTTTCAAACCTTCAATCATCTGATCGATTCAGAAGGATACAAAATGTTTGGTGCTTTTATCGGGATGACCTTGTTCAAAGGTTTTTTTGCCAGTATTGCAGGACCCACACCAAGTTATGATTTGCAAAGGATTCTTTCGACCAAATCTGTCAAAGAAGCTGCATATATGAGTGGTTTTACCAACTTGATTTTATTCATTCCAAGGTATTTATTAATTACCGGAATCGTCGTAATTGCCTTGGTAAACATGGCACCGCAGCTTAATGCAAATACAGGTTTAACCGGAGCCGATCTGGAATTGTTAATGCCAAAAGTCGTGAACTTGTACATTCCTGTAGGAATCAAAGGAATTTTATTAGCCGGTTTACTGGCCGCATTTATGTCCGGATTCTCTGCTTTTGTAAATGCAGGACCGGCTTATATTGTAAACGATATTTATAAAAAATACTTTAAACCCGTTGCCACAAATGCCCATTATATCAAAGTAAGTCAGATTTCTTCTTTTCTTGTGGTTGGTCTGGGCGTTTTTATGGGATTCTTTGCAGACTCTATTAATTCCTTGACTTTATGGATTACAAGTGCGTTGTACGGAGGTTATGTGGCAGCCAATTTCCTAAAATGGATCTGGTGGCGTTTTAATGGCTGGGGTTATTTCTGGGGAATGTTTGCCGGATTAGTGGTAGCGTCTTTGCAATTTGCTTTAGGTCAGGCGAAAGGAAGTTTAACTCCCGGATCACTTTTATACGATTTAGCACAAGTACAGGCGATTTATTTGTTTCCGCTCATCTTTGGTTTCTCTATTTTGGGTTGTCTTTTAGGAACCTTTTTAAGCAAACCAACAGATATCGAAGTCCTAAAATCTTTTTATACAAATGTAAGACCTTGGGGTTGGTGGAATCCGGTTTATAAAACATTAAAAATGGAAGATCAGACTTTTCAAAAAAATAATGATTTCTTCAAAGATATGCTCAATTGTATTATTGGGATTGTATGGCAGTCGAGCATGATTTTGCTCCCCATATTTTTTATTATCAGAGATTATCCAAAAGCAATTACAGCATTAATCGTATTTTTAGTAACCACAACAATATTAAAGTTTACGTGGCTGGACAAAGTTAGAAAGATAGAAGACTAGATAATTTTATAATCAGATAATTATAAAATTTTCAACACATAGAAACATAGGCTCCAAATGTGTTGAAAGAAGCATACAAAAAGAAACAGGTTTCTAACACATAACGATGTGTTTTAATGCAAGTGAAACGCCTTTTAAAAACTATGAAATCTATGTTTCTATGTGTTAAAATAATTACATCGGCTTTGTCAAAGTTTTAAACTTTAGAAAGCTTACATAAAACAACAAAAAACAAAAAACAAAAAGCAAAAATAATGAGTACAATTCCCTGGCAAGACAGACCCGAAAACAGCAATGACGTAATGTGGCGATATACTGAAAATCCTATTATCGACAGATATGCAATACCATCCTCGAACAGTATCTTTAATAGTGCCGTTGTTCCTTTTGGAGATGGATTTGCGGGTGTTTTCAGATGTGATAACAAAGCAGTTCAAATGAATATTTTTGCGGGATTCAGTAAAAACGGAATCGACTGGGACATCAATCATGATCCAATCGTTATGCAATCCGGTAATACAGAGATGATCGAATCTGCTTATAAATATGATCCACGTGTTGTTTTTATCGAAGATCGTTACTGGATTACGTGGTGCAACGGTTACAACGGACCAACAATTGGTATTGGATATACGTTTGATTTTAAAGAATTTTTTCAGTGCGAAAATGCCTTTTTACCCTTCAACAGAAACGGAGTTTTGTTCCCGCAAAAAATAAACGGAAAATATGCGATGTTAAGTCGCCCTAGTGATAACGGACATACTCCTTTTGGGGATATCTGGATTAGTTACAGTCCGGATATGAAATATTGGGGCGAACACCGTTTGGTCATGAAACCAACTCCTTTTGAAGACAGCGCCTGGCAATGTACCAAAATAGGAGCAGGACCAATCCCAATCCTTACAGACGAAGGCTGGTTGATGCTCTACCACGGCGTTATCAATACCTGCAACGGTTTTCGTTATGCAATGGGTGCAGCGATATTAGATACTGATGCACCGGATCAGGTAAAATACAGAACACAACCTTATTTATTAGGACCGGCAGAACTTTATGAACAAGTGGGCGATGTGCCAAATGTAGTTTTTCCTTGTGCTGCCCTGCATGATATTAAAGAAGATAAATTGGCCGTATATTATGGTGCAGCAGATACTGTTGTGGCAATAGCATTTGGTAAATTAAGCGAAGTGATTCAGTTTACAAAAGATAATAGTTTATAGACAAAGCATGCATTTAAAATTAAAATGGGTAACAGTTGTTTTAGGATTTCTTTCGATAAGCGGTTATTCGCAATCGAAGAACACCATTATTCCTAAAACCTATGTGGCGGCCAAAACGACAACTCCAATTGTAATTGATGGCGACGAATCTGATGTTTCCTGGAATAAAGTAGAGTGGACAGCTCTTTTTGAAGATATAGAAAATAACGTAAAACCAAAATATGCTACAAAAGTAAAAATGCTCTGGGATGAAACCAATTTTTATATTTTAGCAAAAATTGACGAACCGCATGTTTGGGCAAATTTAAAACAACGTGATACCATTATTTTTTACAACAACGATTTTGAAGTTTTTATAGATCCCGATAGCGACACTTTTAACTATTATGAATTAGAAATAAATGCCTTAAATACAGCCTGGGATCTGTTTTTGTCAAAACCTTACAGAGAAAACGATAATGTTGTTTTGAACGACTGGAATATTCCGGGACTAAAATCAGCGGTAAAAATCAACGGAACGCTAAACAACCCAAACGATACAGATCAGGGTTGGGTATTAGAAATGGCGATTCCCTGGGCATCTTACAAAACTTCTTATTTTGACAAAAATGTGCCGGTGGATAAATTTTGGAGAGTCAATTTCTCAAGGGTAAACTGGCAACATGATATAAAAAATGGCAGTTATGAACGCAAGAAAGATGCCAACGGAAAGTTTTTGCCGGAGTACAACTGGGTTTGGTCGCCAATGGGTGTGATCAATATGCATGAACCGGAAAAATGGGGGTATGTTTATTTCTCGTCCAAAGAAGGAAAAGACAATTTTACAATACCGCAGGACGAAAAAGTGAGATGGGAACTTTATAATTTGTACCGATTTCAAAAAGAATATTTTGAAAAACACAAAGTCTGGGCAAAATCTATCGCCGATCTTACGAAAGAAACGATTCGTATCGAGGACAAAATTTTGAAACCTGTATTAGAAAATCATACAGCAGGATATAACATATCAGTAAAAAGTCCCTTTTCTAATCAGACATTCCTTATCAGGCAAGATGGTAAAATAATAGTATATTAAAACGATAAAAGAGACTATAGCCGGGATTCTATACAGAATGCCGCCTGGAAAATGAACGATCGCGCCCATGCTCCCCAACCATAGGCGCGGGTCTTTTCCGGATAATGAAGCAGATTGTGTATGATTTTTGAACACATAGAAACATAGATTTTAGGTGTATAACAAAAAAACACAAAAGAAATACATTTCTTTAACATAGCTGGCTTTGTGTATTTAGGCAAGTGAAACGCCTATTTTAAGTTTACAAAATCTATGTCTCTATGTGTTAAAATAAAATTTTGACAAAGAGCAAAAAAATAAAGAATGAAAAAGATACTATTCATACTAACAGTACTCATTGCTTCGCCATTTACTGTAAATGCGCAGGAGAAAGTTCCGTTTTGGCAGAACGAAAAAATCAACGAAGATAATAGAGAGCCCATGCATGCTGCCTATTATGTTTTTGAAAATGAAGCACTGGCAACCAAAAACGAATGGAGAGACTCTAAAAATTACCTGGATATCAACGGCCCCTGGAAATTTAAATATGCAGACAGTCCGGACGCACTGCCCAAAGACTTCGAAAAAAGCACTTTTAACGATGCAGCCTGGGATAATTTTAAAATCCCCGCAAGTTGGGATGTCAACGGTTACGGATATCCGGTGTATGTCAATACCACCTACGATTTTGATTATTTAATGGCGCCAAATCCGCCGTTTGTACCTACAAAATATAACCCGACAGGAGTATACAGAAGAGAAATTACAATTGATAAATCGTGGGAAGGAAAAGATATATTTCTACATATTGGTACAGCAAAATCAAATCTTACTGTTTGGGTAAATGGTGTGTATGTTGGGTATGGTGAAGACGGAAAATTACCATCAGAATTCAATTTGAATAAATATGTAAAAACCGGTAAAAACAGCATTGTTTTAAAAGTAATGAAATGGAGTGACGGCTCGTATCTGGAATGTCAGGATATGTGGCGAATGAGCGGGATCACGAGAGATTCGTATCTCGTTGCCAGAAACAAAACCCACCTTAAAGATTATGAAATTATTCCGGATCTGGACGCTTCGTATGTAAACGGAACTTTGAAAATCTCGACTGAATTCTCGGATTTAAATGCAAAAGATACTTATACGTTAGACGTTCAGCTTAAAGACGGGGAAAAAATTATTACCTCAAAAATTATTACGGGTTTAAGCCCAAAACAAACGTTTGATTTTGCGGTAAACAATCCTAAAAAATGGAGCGCAGAAATCCCTAATTTGTATCAGGTACGTTTTATTTTAAAAGACAAAAAAGGAAATACTGTTGAGGTAATCGATCAAAATGTTGGTTTTAGAAAAGTAGAAATCAAAGGCGGACAACTTTTGGTAAACGGAAAAGCCGTTTATATAAAAGGTGTAAACCGTCATGAAGTTGATCCCGTAACCGGACAAACAATTTCGAGAGAACGCATGGAGCAGGATGTTAGAATCATGAAAGAGTTTAATATCAATGCCGTAAGAATGTCGCATTATCCTAACGATGAATATTTTTATGAATTATGTGATAAATACGGAATTTATGTGGTTGACGAAGCCAATATAGAATCACACGGAATGGGTTATGATATTACCAAAACTCTGGGAAACAAGCCAGATTGGGAGCTACCGCACATCCAGCGTATGCAGCGTATGATCGAACGCGATAAAAACCATTCGTCGATTATTATCTGGAGTATGGGTAACGAAGCCGGAAACGGTTATAATTTTTACAGAGGTTATTTGTGGATCAAAAATCGCGATAAATCAAGACCCATTCAGTACGAGAGAGCTACTGCGGGAGCATGGGACGGAAAAGACTTAAAATTCGAATGGGATTCTGATATTATAGATCCAATGTACAGCTCGCCAAACAAAATGGAAGAATATATTCTGGCAAACCCAAATCCGTCAAGACCCTATATTCAGTGTGAATATGCACATGCCATGGGAAATTCGATGGGAAATTTTAAGGATTATTGGGATGTCATTCGTAAATATCCAAACTTTCAGGGCGGGTTTATCTGGGACATGATCGATCAGTCAGTTTATAAAACACAACCTGACGGAACCCGTATTCTGGCTTATGGAGGTGATTTTGGTCCAAAAGAGGTAAAAAGTGATAATAACTTTGTAAACAATGGTGTATTTACGGTCGAAAGAAAACCAAATCCGCATGCGCTTGAAATGCGAAATGTGTTGCAAAATATCCTGACTTCGTGGGACAATCAGGAAACAGGAACGATAAAAGTATACAACGAATTTTCGTTTAAGGATTTAAGTAATGTAACGCTACACTGGACATTAGTTTTAGACGGAATTAAGCAAGACAGCGGAGTTATCGATGAGCTGGCAATAGATCCTAATCAGTCTAAAACCTATACGCTGCCTGTAAAATTGGGTGATAAAAAATTTCAGGAAGCTTTTATAAACATCAGTTATCAGCTCAAACAAGACGAGCCACTTTTGCCAAAAGGTTTCGAAATTGCAACAGAACAATTGGCATATAAAGGAATCTGGAAAAACGATATAAAGGTTGATGGGGTTGCAAAAATAACAGTCGATAAAAAAGAAAACGCTGTTATTTTTAAAAGTGACAAGGCAGAGATTGCTTTTGATAAAAAAACCGGATTTATCAATTCTTATTCCTTCAATAATCAACCCATTATAAAAAGCGGTTATGAATTGCGCCCAAATCTTTGGAGAGCACCAAACGATAATGATTTTGGAGCAAATTTTCAGGTAAATTTAGTCGCATGGAAAGAAGCTACAGAAAATCCTGTGCTTACAAGCTGGACCTATACGGCAACAAAAGACAATAAAATTCTGGTAAAAGCAACCTATAATCTAACGTCTGTTGCCTCGACTTTAGAACTAAATTACGAGATTAACAGCAATGGCGAATTGATCGTAAAAGAGCAATTGAATTTGGATAAAACCAAGGAACAACCTATTTTGCCAAGATTTGGAATGGAAATTATTCTTTCAAAAGATTTTGAGAATATGAGTTATTATGGCAGAGGACCTCAGGAAAATTATATCGACAGAAATTACAGTGCAAAAGTTGGTTGGTATAACCAAACGGTTTCAGAGCAGTATTATCCGTATATCCGTCCGCAGGAAACCGGAAATAAAACCGGGATTCGCTGGTTAGAATTATCAAATGATAAATTGAAAATAACCGTAAACTCAGATCAGTTATTGGCAGTTACCGCTTTGCATTTTTTAAATGAAGATTTGGATGACGGATTAAAAAAGGATCAAAGACACGCAGCCGAATTGAAAGAAAGAGATTTAACAAGCTTAAAAATTGATTACAAACAAATGGGTGTGGGAGGAATAGACAGCTGGCAAGCCTGGCCAATGGAAAAATACCTGCTAAGAGACAAAACGTATCAGTATCAATTTAAAATTACACCATCATTAAAATAGTTTATCATGAGGATATTAAAACCCTGGCTTGTCGTAATCTTTCTAACTGTTTTAAGTTCAGGTTATAGTCAAAAAATATATACAGAAAAAGACATTCAGATTATTCCGAAACCCGTGCAGGTAGTGATTAATAAAGGGGCTTTTGAATTTTCTAAAAATACCAGATTTGTTGCCAATACAGAGTTTCAAAAAGAAATTTCCGGAGCTTTGATCGACAAATTTGAAAAGTCGGCAGGATTTCGTCCGGAAATTTCGGGTAAGCTTCCGCAAACTAATTTTATACAATTCAAAACAGATCAAAATCTTAGTAAAGAAGGGTATAGACTTGAGGTAAATACTAAAAGTATTACGATTTGGGCAAAAACAAATGCCGGATTTATTTACGCATTAGAAAGTATCCGACAATTGCTTCCGGATGTTATCGAAAGTAAAAATGTGGTGCCTAACATAAAATGGGAAATTCCTAACGTGACGATCAACGATCAGCCGCGTTTTGAGTGGAGAGGATTAATGCTGGATTTATCGCGTCATTTTTTTGACAAAAATTATGTGATCGAAACCATAGATCGTTTGGCAATGCACAAAATGAATGTTTTGCATTTGCATTTGGTAGACGATCAGGGTTGGAGAATCGAAATAAAAAAATATCCAAAATTAACCCAGGTGGGTGCCTGGAGAGTCAATCAGGAAAACGTTTCCTGGAATGCCAGACTAACCACAAATCCGGATGAAAAAGGAACCTACGGAGGATTTTTGACACAAGAAGAGTTAAAAGAAATCGTAAAATATGCCGCAAGCAAAAACATCGAAGTAATTCCTGAAATCGAAATGCCGGCACACGTTAGTTCTGCCATTGCAGCTTATCCGGAACTGGCTTGTTTTGATCAGCGTATTGGTGTGCCATCAGGCGGGTTATGGCCTATTACAGATATTTACTGTGCAGGAAAAGAATCTACGTTTGAGTTTTTGCAGGATGTAATTGATGAGGTAATCACTATTTTTCCTTCTAAATATATTCATATTGGAGGAGATGAAGCCACAAAAACCAATTGGGCAAAATGTCCGCATTGTCAAAAAAGAATCAAAGACGAAGGATTAAAAGATGTCAACGAACTGCAAAGCTATTTTGTAAAAAGAATAGAAAAATACATTAATTCTAAAGGCAAAAAAGTAATTGGCTGGGACGAAATTCTGGAAGGAGGTCTGGCTCCCGCAGCTACTGTTATGAGCTGGAGAGGTACAAAAGGCGGAATTGAAGCTACAGAACAAGGGCATGATGTAATCATGACTCCGGAATCGCACTGTTATTTTAATTTTTATCAAGGACCTCAAAACGAAGAACCTCTGGCTTTTGATGCCTATACACCATTAAACAAAGTATATGAGTTTGATCCTGTTGTACCTACAATGACACCTCAGGAAGCAGGTCACGTATTAGGAGGCCAGGCAAATTTATGGGCAGAACATCTGGCAGGGCCAAAAGAGTCAGAATACATGATTTTCCCCAGATTAGCCGCTTTATCAGAGGTTTTATGGAGCACCAAAGAAAGCCGTAATTGGGTAGATTTTACCACAAGATTAGCCTTCTTATTAAAACGATACGATTATTTAGGAATCAATTATGCCAAAAGTGCTTATCTGGTAACAGCTTCGTCAAGTGCAGATTTAGTAAAAAAACAAATCAATGTAACCTTACAAAATGAATTTCCAAATCCCGATATTCGATATGTTTTAGGAGACAAAAGCATTGATCATAATGCTGTAAAATATGCAAATCCAATACAATTTAACCAAACAACGGTTCTAAAAGCTTCTTTATTTCAAAATGATAAACCGGTAGGCAAAACATTTACAGATACCATCATATTTCATAAAGCAGTAGCACATAAAGTAAATTACCTCACACCTTATAATGATAATTATAAAGGAGATGGAGCTTTTAGTATGGTCAACACGATCAGGGGATCTAAGAATTTTCATGATGGTCAATGGCAAGCGTGGCTGGTCAATGATATGGAGATTGTTGTGGATCTTGAAGCACAACAAAGCATACAACAAGTGACTATTGGAACATTGGAAAGTCAGGGTTCAGGCGTGTTTTTTCCAACACAAATAAAAGTTTTGGTCTCAAACGATGGTATTAATTACAAAGAAGCAGGCAAAGTGGCGCGTGCCTATGCTGTAAATGTAACCTCTGAATTGAAAGATTTTAAAATCAGTTTTGAAAAACGGGATGCCAGATTTGTAAAAGTAGTCGCAACAAACCTTAAGAAAAGTCCAAAAGGAGAGGATTCGTGGTTGTTTGTAGACGAAATTTTAGTGAATTAAAAAGCAATTTGGAGAAATTGTTTAAAGATAAAGTAGCCCCAATATTGTCGTCTCGAGGAACGAGGGATCTCCGCAAGAAACTCGACAAAGATTGACGAGTTGCTATGAGGAGTTTCTTACGAAGATTTCTCCTTCGTCGAAATGACAAAAATGAGAATAAATTAAAGAAAGTTAAATTACGCATAATTTTAAACACATAGAAACATAGATTTATTTGTTGAAGTGTATAAAAAAGAGATTTTAAAAAAAAACTAGTTTTTTACACATAGCTATGTTTGTTAATGCAAAGTGAAACGCCTTTTACATTCCAAAAAGCTATGTTTCTATGTGTTTAAAAATAAAGACCAAAACCAAAAACAAAAACAAAAAACCATAAAACAGATTAAAGATGAAAAGAGGAATATTTATAATCGCAATTTTATTTTCAGTTCAAATGTTTTCTCAGGCCATTTACGAAGATGAACGTTACGTACCGGAAACAGATCCGTTGGTACTAAAAAATCTGGACGAATGGCAAGGCAAAAAGTTTGGATTGTTAATGCATTGGGGAACATACAGCGAATGGGGAATTGTAGAATCCTGGTCGATATGTCCGGAAGATTATGGATGGTGCGAACGCAAAAAAGGAAGTAATCCGGCAAATTACAATCAATACGTAAAAGATTATGAAGGATTAAAAAAGACCTTTAATCCCGTAAAATTTGATCCTGCAAAATGGGCAAAAGCAGCCAAAGCAGCAGGAATGAAATACATGGTTTTTACGACAAAACACCACGACGGATTTTCGATGTTTGATACCAAATACAGCGATTATAAGGTAACAGACAAAGAATGCGCTTTTAGCAGTAATCCAAAAGCGAATATTACCAAAGAAGTTTTTGATGCTTTTAGAAAAGAAAACTTATCGATTGGGGCTTATTTCTCTAAACCGGACTGGCACAACGAGAATTATTGGGATCCGTATTTTCCTCCTTTCGACAGAAACGTCAACTATGATCCAACTTTATATCCTGAAAAATGGCAAAAATATGTTGACTTTACACACAACCAAATTCTGGAATTATTGACAGATTATGGTAAAGTCGATATCTTGTGGTTAGATGGCGGATGGGTTAGAAAAAGAGACCAACAAAATATAAAAGAAAACTACGAAGAAAAATTTGCAGAAAACGAATCTAAAAATGGTTTTATCAAACACAGAGTAGTAGAACAAGATCCTAAAATGGACGAATTGGTTGTAGAAGCACGCCAAAAACAACCGGGATTAATTGTGGTAGACAGAGCAGTGCACGGAAAAAACCAAAACTATCTGACTCCTGAAAACCGTGTTCCCGAGAAAACATTGCCTTACCCATGGGAATCTTGTATTACATCCGGTGGTGGCTGGTCGTATACTCCTGATGCTAAATATCTAACAGGAAGAGAAGGAATTCACATGCTGATTGATGTTGTGGCCAAAGGCGGGAATTTATTATTGAACATAGCACCAAGCCCTGAAGGCGAGTGGCAACAGGGAGCTTATGATTTGTTAGGGGCTTATGCAGCTTGGATGAAAGTAAACAGCACGGCAATTTATGAGACTAAACCAATTGAACCTTTTAAGGAAAATAACATTTGTATGACACAAAATAAAGCAGGAAACGTATTTTTGTTTTATTTGGCAAAACCGGGAGAAGATAAAATTCCGGCAGAAGTTATCGTAAAATCTATTAATCCTAAAAAAGGAACAAAAATTACGATGCTGGGTTCTAAAACTTCCTTGAAATGGACCAAAGAAACCACAGGATTTAAAGTTGTAATTCCGGAAAGCCTAAGAAAAAATTTACCGTGTAAAGAAGCATGGACCTTAAAAATTGAAACGATTAACAGATAGAGAATACTATGTTTTTAAATAAAACGATCACCCTGCAAACAGCATGTTTTTTTTACATGCTGTTTTTTAGCATAACTATTTTTGCACAACAACCGGTAGATTTTGTCAATCCGTTTATTGGCACATCCAATTACGGAGCTACATTTCCGGGACCCATTGCACCAAGAGGTATGGCTAGTATAAGTCCGTTTAATGTGGCAGGACCACAAAACCGTCCGTTAGAAAAAGACAGTCAGTGGTTATCAAATCCGTATGTAAACGAGAACACTTTTTTGACCGGATTTAGTCAGGTTAATTTAAGTGGTGTTGGTTGTCCGGAACTGGGTGTTATCTTGTTGATGCCAACCACTGGAGAGGTAGAGATCGATCATTTAAAATACGGCTCAACGTATTCTAACGAAATTGCCAAGGCAGGTTTCTATAGTGTAAACATCGACAAGTATAAAGTAAAAGGAGAATTTACAGCCTCGAAACGAGTTGGGGTAAGCAGATTTACTTTCCCAAAAGGGCAATCTAATATTTTATTAAATCTGGGTTTAGGTTTAACCAATGAAGAAGGCGCGATGATAAAAGTCGTTTCCCCAACAGAAATTGAAGGAATGCGAAGCGTGGGTTCTTTTTGTTACAACAGCCCGGAGGATGCTTATCCGGTATATTTTGTAGCGAGATTTTCTAAACCCGCAAAAAATTTTGGTGTCTGGAAAAAAACACCAAAATATGAAGGTGTCGAAGCCAAATGGATGGGATATAACGGCAAAACCAGAATCATGAAAAACACCATCAAAACAGTTGTTGGTGATAGTATTGGGAGCTACTTTACCTATAAATTCGATAAGCAGGAAACTGTAGAAGTTAAAATTGGAATCTCTTATGTAAGTATTGAAAATGCTCGTGAAAACCTCGAAAAAGAAACCGGAGATAAATCTTTTGATAGCGTTTATAAAGACACTTATGACGAATGGAACCAGGAACTATCGAAGATTTTAGTCGAAGGTGGTTCAAATGATGATAAAACAATTTTTTACACCGCTTTGTACCACACTTTAATTCATCCCAATGTTTTAAATGATAGTAACGGAGAATATCCAAACATAAAAAGAAGCAAGATTCGTAAAACAGATGGTACCCGCTATACCGTATTTTCCTTATGGGATACGTATCGAAACATGCATCCGCTAACGTCTTTAGTATATCCTAAACAACAATCTGATATGATAAAAAGCATGTTGGAAATGTATGATGAAAATGGCTGGTTACCCAAATGGGAATTAAATTCTACAGAAACTTTTACGATGGTTGGAGATCCTGCAAGTATCGTTATAGTCGACGCCTGCCTAAAGGGAATTCAGGATTTTGATATTTACAAAGCCTACCATGCAATGGTACAAAGTGCAGATCAAACAGAAGGAAATCCGTTACGTCCGGGACTTAAAGAATATATCGAAAAAGGATATTTATCAACCAATTATCCAGGTCCCGTTTCTACAACGCAGGAATATAATACGTCAGATTATGCGATTTCACTTTTAGCAAAAGCTTTAGGCGAAAAAGAAGATTACAAGCGTTTTACCAAACGTTCGCTATCGTACCGAAAATTGTATGACAAAGATTTAAAATTATTTCGACCTAGGCTGGCAAACGGAAATTGGTATGAACCTTTTGATCCTGAATCCGGAGCTAATTTTCAGGAAAATGTAGGCTTTATCGAGGGCAATGCATGGCAATATGCGTTTATGGTGCCACACGATATCAAAGGATTAATAAAATTAATGGGCGGTGATAAACCGTTCTCTGACCAATTGCAAAAAGTTTTTGATCTTAAACAATTCGATATGGCAAACGAACCTGATATTGCCTATCCGTACTTGTTCAATTATATAAAAGGAGAAGAATGGAAAAGTCAGGAATTGGTAAAAAGACTGGTTCAGGAACACTTCCAGAACAAACCAAAAGGATTACCCGGAAATGATGATGCCGGAACAATGTCGGCTTGGTTGGTTTATTCTATGATGGGAATTTATCCTATATCTCCGGGAGATCCAATTTATACCATTACAACGCCAATGTTTCATAGAGTGACTATAAAATTAGATCCACAATATTATAAAAAAGAAAGTATTGTAATTGAAAGGCAAGAAAATAATGATGGAAAAATCAACTCGATTGAGCTAAACGGAAAAACACTTAACAGCTTTTTTATTTCGCATGAAGATTTTGTAAATGGAAAAATACTGAAAGTGATTCAAAATTAAAAAACAACACTACTATGTTACAACTTAGAATAAAAAAAACAGCCCTTATTTTTGTAATGGCTACAGGTTTTTTGAACCAGATACAAGCACAAAAAAAATATCCGTACCAAGATCCTAAAGTACCAGTCGAAGAAAGGCTTACAGATTTGTTGAGCCGCATGAGCCTGGAGGAAAAAGTACGCCAGATGGACATGTACAAAGGGGAATTTTTTAAGGAGAAGGAAGATTTTTCTAAGGCTAAATCAGATCTTAAAATTGGCAATCTGGGTATTGGTGCTATTCATGACATTTATCCCCGATCGGCAAAAATGATTAATGATTTGCAAAGCGAAGTGATTAAAAAGAACAAATGGGGAATTCCTGCACTTATTATGTGCGAGATGCTTCACGGTTATTTAGACGACGGCAGTACGGCTTTCCCAATGAACATAGGTCTGGGCGCAACCTGGGATACCAATTTGATGGATAAAGTTGGAAAAGTAATTGGTACCGAAGCCAGAGCACATGGCGTTCATTTTGGTTTAGGACCCAATCTTGATGTAGGGCGTGAACCACGTTGGGGAAGGGTTGCCGAAACTTTTGGCGAAGATGTGTATTTGGTTGGCGAGATTGGTACTGCCATGATCAAAGGAATGCAAGGAGATGATCTAAGATCTGATCGCTCGATTATTGCAGAACCAAAACATTTTGCCGTACACGGTATTCCGCAGGCAGGAGGAAATTCGTCTCCTGTTTTGGTTGGAGAACGCACTGCACGTGAAGATTTTTTACCCTCATTCGAAAAAGCATTCAAAAAAGGCGGTGCACTTGGTACCATGTGTGCGTACTCTGAGCTGGACGGAATTCCTTGTGCCGCAAATCATTGGTTGCTCACAGATGTATTAAGAAAAGAATGGGGTTTTAAAGGAATTGTGGTTTCAGATCTTGGCGCTATAAAATACCTTCAAACCACCCATTATGTAACAGATTCTCCCAAAGAAAGTATCCGTGAAGCTGTTGCTGCGGGAGTAGACATGCAGTTTTATGATTTTACAAATGAGTTTTGGCAACAAAGTGTTATCGAATTGGTAAACGAGAAAAAACTAACCATGGCGCAAATAGATCGTGCTGCCGGTGGTGTTTTAAGACTTAAATTTTTGTTGGGATTATTCGAAAATCCATATACTGATAAAAATCTGATCAAAGAGCGTTTTCATACCAAAGAAAATCAGGATATCGCTCTGGAAGCAGGTCATAAATCTATTGTTTTATTAAAAAATGAAAACAATATTTTGCCGCTTAGCAAAGAGATCAAAACCGTTGCTGTTATTGGACCAAATGCCGATGCGTCGAGACTTGGAGGATATTCTGTAAAAAATAAAGTAGGAACAACCGTTTTAGAAGGTGTTAAACAAGTTGTTGGTGCAAAAACTAATGTACTTTATGAAGAGGGTGTTCCGCTAATTGTAAAAGGGCAAATTATTCCGTCAAAATATTTATTTACACCAGATGAAGCTCAAAACGGATTAAAAGGCGAATATTTTAATAATAGAAATGTAGAGGGAACTCCGGCATTGACCCGTATCGATAATCAGTTAGAATTTGACTGGCCGTGGTCTCCTGGTGATGGTGTTACAGATGATGATTTCTCGATTCGCTGGACAGGTTACCTAAAATCAGACCAATCATTTGATGGCTGGCTGGGTTTAAGTTCTGATGACGGAATCAGAATGTGGATCGACGATCAACTGGTAATCGACAACTGGACAAAAGGGGCAACGAGCATGGTTACAACACCAAAAAATATCGAAGCCGGTAAAAAATACAAAGTCCGCATCGAAATGTGGGAAGGCGGCTGGGGAGCCCGAGCGCACCTGCGTTGGAATCTGGAAAAAGTAAACTTTCAGCCTGCTATAGACATTGCCAAAAAAGCCGATGTTGCGATTGTTGTATTGGGCGAATCAAACGAATTGGTAGAAGAAAACAGGGATGTTGCAACTTTAGACCTGCACGGAATGCAGCAGGAACTAATCGAAGCAATTCAGAAAACAGGAACTCCTGTGGTTTGTGTATTATTAAACGGTCGTCCGCTTTCGACAAACTGGATCAGCGAAAACATTCCTGCCCTTGTAGAAGGCTGGTTTCCGGGTGAAGCAGGAGGAAAGGCTGTAGCCGATGTTTTGTTTGGAAATTATAATCCGGGCGGCAGATTGCCAATTACAGTTCCTAAATCTGTGGGGCAGCTACCTATATATTACAACCAGAAACCATCTGCGATACACAAATATGTCAGCGAAAGCGAAAATCCCTTATACACCTTTGGTTATGGATTAAGTTACACCACTTTCGAATATTCTAATCTTACTATTAGTAACAAGGAAATTAAAAAAGAGGGAACACTAAAAGTAAGTGTTGATGTTAAGAACACCGGAAATTTTGACGGAGACGAAGTGGTGCAGTTATACCTAGACGATATCTATAGTAGTGTTACCACTCCAAGAAAAACATTAAAAGGGTTCAAGCGATTATTGATCAAAAAAGGAGAAACTAAAAAAGTAGAATTTATGTTAACTCCTGATGAATTATCGTTGTGGAATCGCGAAATGAAAAATGTTGTAGAACCTGGTGATTTTGAAGTTATGGTTGGCGGTAACTCCGTTGATTTGCTGAAAACACAATTTAAGGTTTTGCAATAATTTTATAAAAACGAGTAATATGTTTAGAGTTTTAAGTATTAAGTAAAGAATATATTTAAAAAATAGCTAAATAGGTTAGATTTAGATAAGAGACTGGTACTGCAATAAAGAGGGTTTATATTACAAAATAAACCCTTTTTTTGTTTTTAAATGTTAAAGTTTACCCAACGCCTTTTGAAAGTTGTCATTTGTCGAAATAATATTTTGTTAACAAAATGTATTCTTAAGTTTAACATGTTATTAACTCTAAAAAAACAACTAATATGATTAAGGACGTACTAAAATTACTGTTTGTTTTCTGCTTGTTTGCATTCCAAGGCTTACAAGCACAAACTACAGTAAAAGGAACGATAACAGATGCTTCTAGCGGAATACCAATTCCGGGAGCAAATGTTGTGGTTAAAGGAACAAAGACAAGTGCATCGTCAGATTTTGATGGTAAGTACAGCATCTCAGTTCCCAATCAATCAGCAGTTTTAGTTTTCACTTACGTAGGCAACGCTCCAAAAGAAGTCGCCGTAGGAACACAAACTACACTTAATGTTGCATTAGGCGCAGCTACACAGCAATTGGGCGAAGTAGTAGTAACGGCTCTGGGTATCAAGAGAGAGAAAAAAGCCATTACGTATTCTGCCCAAAACATTTCGGTAGACGAACTATCGGAAGCAAGATCATTAAACGTTGCCAACTCACTTTCAGGTAAAGTTGCCGGTCTTAACTTCTCGACTACTTCAAATGGTGTAGGAAGCTCCTCGAGAATTACTTTAAGGGGTAACAGATCCCTTACCGGAAACAATCAGCCAATGTATGTTGTAGATGGTGTACCTATTAGTAATGGTACAACGACTACCAACCCGGATATCGATACAGGAGGAACCACTCAGCCTGACGGTATTTCAAATATTAACCCGGAAGATATTGCTTCGATGACTGTTCTTAAGGGACCATCTGCAGCAGCACTTTACGGTACAAGAGCCAGTAATGGTGTAATTGTTATCACTACAAAATCTGGTAAATCAGGAAAAACATCTGTATCAGTATCGTCAAACTTTATGGCTTCATCAGCTTATAATTTGATGAATTTGCAAAACGAGTACGGACAAGGAACTTTGGGTGCTTACAATCCAACATCCAGTTCAAGCTGGGGAGGAAAATTAGACGGAAGTCAGGTTTCGGCCTGGCAATTAGTTCGTAATCCTAACTACGCAGGACCTGCAACTACAAATTACAGTCCACAACCTAATAACGTAATTGATTTCTATAAAACAGGATATAATTTAGCCAATACCTTAACGGTAACAACCGGAAACGAAAAAGCACAAGGTTATTTCTCTTATACCAACACAAAAGCCGAAGGTATTGTAGGAGGTAACCAATTAGACAGACACAACCTGAACTTAAGATTGACCAGTAAAATATCTGATAAATTATCATTGGATGTAAAAACAAATTATATCGTTCAGGATATCGATAACCTGCTCAGAACCGGAGAAGAATCTATTGGTACATCAGCTTATTTATTGCCACGTAGTATCAAATTTAGTGAATACAGAGATTTTGAGTACACAGATGCAGCAGGACAATTGCAACAAAATTATTTCTTAGACGAAGCAGGAGCTCCCGGAGGAAACCCATACTGGTCTGCGTTGCGTGATGATTCGCGTAAAGATAAAAGAAACAGATTTATAGGTCTTGCCTCTCTTAAATACGATTTTACAAAAACAATAAGTTTACAGGTTAGAACCGGTTTAGACCAAATGACAAACAAGAATGTCAGAAACAGATATGCTACAATAGCGTTCAACAACAATCTTGGTTCCTACAGCGAATCTTATGAAACAGTAAGCGAATTCAATACAGATGCATTACTTTCTTACAACGAGAAGTTTGGTGATTTCTCTATAGGGGTTAATGCCGGTGCGAATACTTTGCAACAAAAAAATTCTTCGCTGTATTCAGGAGGAGTTTTAAGCAAAAGAAACTTTTTTGCCCTATCAAATGTTTCAACCATTCAATCTACTTCTACAGCTTCAGAGAAACAAATTAACTCTGTTTATGGTTTCTCACAAATTGGTTTCAGAAATTATTTGTTCCTGGATTTAACAGCAAGAAACGACTGGTCGTCTACTTTACCGGAAGCAAACAGATCATTCTTTTATCCATCTGTAGGTCTTTCAGGAGTTCTTTCAGACATGTTTACTTTGCCGGAAACGATTAGTTTTGCAAAATTAAGAGCTTCTTATGCAAAAGTGGGTAATGATACAGATCCTTATCAAACCAGTTCAAGATTATCTTATATTGGTGGTAACGGTGGTATGTTGTATGCGCAGACAACAGCTGCAAACCCTAATTTACGTCCGGAAATGTCAAGCTCAGTTGAGTTTGGTGGTGAGGTAAAATTGTTTAAAAATCGTGTAGGATTAGACGTTACTTATTTCAAAACAAATACAAAAGATCAGATTTTTTACATTAATACTCCAGAATCCTCTTCGACTTCAAGAGCTGTAGTAAATGGTGGAGAAATTCAAAATAAAGGTATCGAGGTAGTGCTTACTGCAACACCAATACAAACAGAAAATTTCTCTTGGGATGTTACGGCAAACTTCGCTACTTACAAATCTGAAGTAAAATCTATTTACGGCGGAAGAGAAGAGTTGGTACTTGGTGAAGGTAGATTGGTAAGAAGTAAAGTTATTCAGGGTGGTGAGTATGGAGATTTATACATTAAAGGTTTTCAAAGATCTCCTGACGGAAAAATTATCGTAAACAGTGCAGGTATTCCACTTGCAACCAATAGTTTTGATGTACGTGCCGGAAACTTTAACCCGGACTGGACAGCAGGTTTTAAAAATAATTTTAAATACAAAGATTTCTCTTTAAGTTTCCTTGTTGATTTTAGAATTGGTGGTGAGGTTATCTCTTACACTCAGGCAAGACAAGCCGGTTTAGGAGTTAGTGATGTTACACTTGCAGGCAGAGCCGGAGGTATTGTTGTCGATGGTGTTGTTGCAACAGGTACAGGAACTTATGTTCAAAACACTACAAGTATTAATGCAGAACAATACTGGACTGCTATTGGACAAAGAACTCCTATTGCTGAGCCTTTTATTTATGATGCAACAAACATTAGATTAAGAGAACTTGTTTTTGGATATTCTTTACCAAAACGTATCCTGGGTGGTTCAGGTTTTACAAATATTGACTTTTCATTGGTAGGAAGAAATTTATTCTTCTTTGTTAATAAAGCTAAATATTTTGATCCGGAAGCGGGTGCTGGTACAGGAAACTTGCAAGGTATAGAGTCTTTCAACATTCCTTCAACGAGAGATTATGGAGTTAATGTTAAATTCGGATTTTAATTAAAAAAAGAGACATCATGAAATATAGTTTTAAATTAAAAACATTAGGAGTTGCCTTGTCGCTGGTTTCTGTTTTTTCAAGTTGTACAAACGACTTTGACAAAATAAACACCGATCCTAATTCGCTTACAGAAGATCAGTTAGATCCAACTCTTGCCGGACCTTCTTTTGCCTCTGCGCTTTATGCAGGAATCCATAACGGATCTTACTCCTCACCGGGTGTAGATGATCAGGGAACCTGGGGTATTGCAACCGGAATTTTATCTTCTACATTTATTCAATATTTAAATTGTGGATATGGTACAGAACGTAATGCATTCGTAAACGGTTACGAAGGACGTGGATGGACAAGATTTTACACCGTTGCTGTTCCGGCTTTAAACAATGCCATCAAAGCATCTGAAGGAAATGCCGAAGCTTTGGCAATCCTTAAAATCTGGAAAGTTTTTATGTACAACCAAATGGTAGATGCTTACGGACCAATCCCGTACACAGAAGCAGGAAACAAAAAAGAAAAAGTACCTTATGACAGCGTAGAATCTATTTATGAAGACTTTTTTAAATTACTGGATGAAGCAAATACTACTTTAAGTGGTTCTGCTGTAACAACAGTTGCCTCATTTCAGCCTAACGACCGTTTGTATGCCGGTAACGTTTCGAACTGGAGAGTTTTTGGAAACAGTTTAAGATTGCGTTTAGCATTAAGAATTTCTGATATTCAGCCTGCAAAAGCAAAAACACAAGCCGAAGCTGCTGTAGCGGCAGGAGTTATGCAAACAAATGATCAGGGTGCGTTCTTTAAAGCAAGCAACATCACGCCAAACAACTTAAACATGATTGTAAACAGTTGGGGATATACGATGACAGCTTCTATGGAAAGTATTCTTGTAGGGTATAATGACCCAAGATTAGCCAAATGGTTTGCCAAAATTGATACCGGTGTTTATCGCGGTCAGCCTATTGGAGGTTTAGAAGATCAGTTTGGGACAACCAAGTTCTCTGCTTTCAACAATGATGTTATGGGTAATGGAGCTGCAGGAAATCTTAGTGAATCTAAAAATATTGAAGTATTCATGGCTTCTGAAAACTATTTTAGCAGAGCCGAAGGTGCTTTGAACGGATGGAATATGGGCGGAACCGCACAAACCTTGTATGAAGCAGGTATTAGAGCTTCGCTGGCACAATGGGGCATTACAGATGCTACTGCAATAAACGCTTACATTGCCGGAAATACATTGCCAACTTTGCCAAACGTGCTAACAGTTTATCCTACTTTGGACTTGCAGGATATACCGGTAAAATTGCCTGTGGCATGGTCAGCAGCTGTAACAAGCCAGCGTACACAAATCGCGGTTCAAAAGTATTTGGCTATTTTTCCTGAATCCTGGGAGTCTTGGGCAGACTTACGTCGCAGTGATGCAAAAGTAATTTATCCGCCGCTTAACACAGATAACAATGATGCCGGAGTAGGTAAAAGCCTGATGAAAAGAATTATTTACGTAACAAACGAATATTCTTCTAATAAAGATGCTGTTACAGACGGAATCGTAAAACTAAAAGGTCCTGATACCGGAGGAACAAAACTTTGGTGGGACACTAAATAATTATTTTGGTCAGTAAAGACATTCATTGTCTTTGCGAAAAATGCGAAAGGAGAGGTAACTCTCCTTTTGTTTTATATAAAAATATCAGCTTATGAATTCAAAAATTTACAGCCCCATAATGTTGTCTCTGGCATTTTTTCTTTCCTGCACTTCATTAAAGAAAGAACCCAAAGCAATTCATATTTCCCAAAATTATATTACAGACAATCCGGTTACTACAAACAGTCACGCCTCGACATTGGTCGAATTGGAACCTAATGAACTTCTCGCAGCCTGGTTTGGCGGAAAATATGAAGGTGCCAAAGATGTTAGTATTTATGTTTCGTCATACAAACAAAAAAAATGGTCTGCGCCTAAAAAGCTTATTGAGCCGTTGATAAAAGATGGTGACACATTGCCGTGCTGGAATCCCGTTTTGTTTAAAAGTAAAAGCCAAAATCTGTATTTATTTTATAAAATAGGCAAAAATCCACGAGAATGGTTTGGCGCTATGGTTGTTTCTAAAGACAACGGAAACACCTGGAGCAATCCTGAATATTTGCCAAAAGGAATATTAGGCCCCATTAGAAATAAGCCCATAGAAACAACTGCCGGTATTATTTTATGCGGAAGCAGTACCGAAAGTGTCGAAACCAATCAATGGAGGGTTCATGTAGAAAAATACACAGAAGCGACTGATACCTGGAACAAGATCGAGATTGATGATAAAAAAGGATTCGACATTATCCAGCCCACCTTTCTGGTTCACTCTGCAACTCAAATCCAGATGTTGTCGAGAAGCAAACACAATAAAATAATCTCGAGCTGGTCCAACGATAATGGTACTACATGGCAACACACAGATAGTATCAATGTCGTAAACTCGAACTCCGGAATTGATGCGGTAACGTTGGGTAAAAAATCGTTTTTATTGGTCAATAATCCTTTGCCACAAGGAAAAGATTGGTTCAATGGCCGCAATGTACTGGATGTAGAATACTCTAAAGATGGCAGCAATTGGAAAAAGTTGTTTGATCTCGAAAACCAAAAAGAAGGCGAATTTAGTTATCCCGCTATTATTGAGACCTCAGATGCTAAAATTCATGTGTTGTATACCTATAATCGAAAGTATATTAAACATGTAGTTTTTGAATATACGAAGTAGGGAAGTTTTTTTATTTCTATATTTACCTCAAGGGAATTTTTAAAATAGTAAGATCATGATGTCATTTGCCAAATCATTAGCCTTTTTTGTAATCATTTTATGTGCACTTTCGGTAAGGGCTCAAAACGAAATGTATTCAAGTGTTGTAAAACAAGAAATAGCAGATACTACATTTGTAAATTTAAGAGACTACAGCAACGATTTTATCTATGATATGAAATATGCTACCGAGGATAATTTTCTAAAAGCAAAAGTATACGATTGTGCCGAATGTTTGCTGCGCTATAAAACTGTAAAAGCATTGATTGCTGCCAATACAGACTTTAATAAAAAAGGATATAAAATAAAATTATACGATTGTTATCGCCCTTTGTCGATTCAGAAAAAAATGTGGGAGATCGTGTCGAATCCCGAGTATGTGGCGGACCCAAAAAAAGGCTCCATCCATAATAGAGGAGGAGCCGTAGATATTTCGTTAGTCGATAGTAATGGAAAAGAAGTGGATATGGGAACTCCTTTTGATTTTTTTGGCAGCAGAGCCAGTCATAATTATACACAGCTTTCTAATGCCGTAAAATCGAACCGTAAGTACCTTAAGAAAACAATGATTAGTAATGGTTTCAATTCATTCGATTCAGAGTGGTGGCATTACAATTTAAAAACAGGTTTAAACGATAAGGTTTCCAACCAAAAATGGAATTGTAACTAATTATTCAACACATCTTATGTTTTCCATGAAATAGGTATTAGGCTGGTAAACTTTACCATTTAGCTCAGATGTTAATTCCCTTTTTACGATATAATCTTCTGTATTGGTCAGGTATTTAATTCTCATGATCGAAATAGGCGATTTTTTAAGCTCTTCAAAATTCTCTTTCATAAACATAAAAATTCCTGTATTGATGCGATTATCAAAACCTTTATCGTCATGAATAAGCGTTCCGCAACTTTCTCTGTCGATATGAATCAGGGTTACTATTTTTCCGTTTTCTAATTGCAAAAATACTTTTGAGTTTTTGTCAAAGCAATTCGCTTTTATAAAATCTTTGCTCTTCTGGATCAGTTGTAGGTTTAAGGTAGGTAAACCATCTGTTTTTGCCAGCGAAAAGAAAACATAATCAAATGTTCCTCCAAAATATTTTTCGCTCATCAGGTATTCGTTTGTTACTTTATAAGTACCAAGGGAGTCAGTTACATTTGCACTGTATTCACATGGTTTTTGGGCAAATGCAGTAAAGGTTAATAAAAAAAAGGTTAGTGTAATTAGTTGTTTCATTTTTTAAATAATTTTTGTGCAAATTAAAACTATTTTGCTATCATTTTTATCGGTTGTAAAAAAACAGTATAAATTTCCCCCATTTTTTATTTTCCATTTTTTGCGAATGTTTTCTACGGTGTCCGGAAAATTACGCGTCGTGATATTGGCTTGCTGATTGGCAAGTTCCGCTTTCATTTCGTTTTTGCTGTACGGGATTACTTTTTCTATTTGAAAAGCCCTTCCCGGAAAATCGATTAACTGGTCTGAAGTGTATAAATGCGAGTGTTTATGGAGTTTGTTGAGGTCAAAAACAGCACTTACTTCATCGAAACCACCCGATTTCATAATAGCCGAATTAGGCTCATAAACGTATTTTTGAGGTAAATGATACGATGCAAAAGCAGTATTATTGCCTAAAATAAATTCGAAAGTTTCTATTTTGTCCTTCAAAATATTCGCCGTCTTTATTGTTATGTCGCCTGAATAGTGCCTATGAATTTCAAAAAGCAATTCTTTTACTTCATTTTCGAGTGCAATAACATGAATATTTTTAACGTATTTTAATTCAGATAAACCTGCGGACAGGTCTAATAGCGGTGCTGTTTTTATTAAAATAGAATCACTTTTTTCAAAATAAAAATCCAAAGATTCCGGAACATTAGGCAAACAGTCCTTAAGCATAAAAACTTTGCCCTTTGCATCATTCCTGCGTGAAGGATCAATATAAATCCAATCCCATTTTTGGTCCAGTTCGTTTAAGACATTGGTAGAATCATTGGCATAAAAGGTACAATTTTTAACCTGCAATTGTTCAAAATTGTGTTTTACAATTGCCGATAAATCTTCGTTGATTTCGCAATGTGCTATGGCATCGAATTTTTTGGCAAAGTAATAATCGTCTACGCCAAAACCTCCCGTGAGATCAATTAGCGTTTTACCGGAAATTAAAGAAGCCTTATACTGCGCTGTTTTTTGGGATGAGGTTTGCTCAACCGAAATTTTGCTTGGGTAAATAATATTTTTCGTTATAAACCAGGCAGGCAATTTGTCCTTTGCTTTTCCTTTTGCTTCAATCTGATTTAAGATTAAAATCCAGTCGACTTCAGGAAACGGATTTTTCTGAAGTGCTAATTTCGCAATCGGGGCACTACTATTTTGAGTTATAAATTCCTGAATGCTTTTGCTTAAAATAGAAGTGTTCAATGCTAAATTCTTTCGGTTAATACGGAGACAATTTTGTTGTCAGGAAAAAATTCTTTCAAAATTACTTTTATCATCGTAAAAACAGGAATAGCAATAATCATTCCTACGATTCCAAAAGTGATTCCGCTGATTAAAGTAACCAGGAATATTTCTAACGGGTGCGAATTTACACTTTTTGATGAAATTATGGGCTGACTAATATTATTATCGATCGCCTGAACCACTAAAAACCCTATAATTACATAAATTGTTTTTGGTAATATTTCTGATTGAAAATCACTGCCAATCATACTAATCATGGTTAAAATTCCAGCCAAAGTAGTCCCTATAATAGGTCCTATATAAGGAATGATATTCAGGATGGCACATAAAAAGGCAATTACAAAAGCATTTTTATTTCCAAAAATCATTAAAACAACCAGGTATAAAATAAATACAACCGTAAGTTGAAGCAATAAACCAATAAAATAACGGGTCAGGAAGTGATTGATTTTAGTAATAGAGTTCAAAATTTTATCCTCGTTTTTGTCCGGTAGAATTTTTCTGGCACTTACCTTAAAAGCAGCCTGATCTTTGATAAAGAAAAAAGTGATAAAAAATACAGAGACCAATCCCATACCCATATCAGCCATAAAGCCCAAAATAGAATTTAAGAAACCGGTAAAATAACTAAAATCTATAATCGATGTTACTTTAGAATCTTTTAGAACTTTATTTAAATCAAAATGCGGGATGTTAAAATAAGTTTCGATACTTTTCTCTGTTTCTAGAAATTGCTGTTGCAAATTATGAGTATCCAATAAAGAAAGATTATTGGCTTGTGTAATAATCAAGGGTACAAATAATAATATAAAACCAACAATTGCCAGTATAAAAACAATAAGAGTTGTTGCAGCTGCCAGAGAGTTGCTAAATTTTAATTTATTTTTTAAAAACTGCACCAACGGGTTTGCAATAAGGCACAGCAACAATGAGATGCATAAGTAAACAATTACAGTTTGTATTTCGTATAGAAAATATAATACAATACCTACAAATAATATTGTTGTTAAAGCCCTTAAAATTCCGTTAGAAATAATTTTTGATGTTATCATGATTCGATTTTAGATCATAAATATAGGAAAAAGCTTTTGAAATATGGGGCTAAACAAAAAAAAGCGAGATGATATCATCTCGCTTTTCAATTTATTATTCAGAACTGTTTTATTAGATTCCAAAAGCAGCTCTCGCTCCTCCTGTAACAAATATTGCAGCCATTCTGCTTTTTTGTCCGTTAGAGAACATATACATTGCATTATCATCAGTATAATCCATGTAGTTCATAGTCATTTCTACAGGAGTTCCTGAACAAGTGCTGTAATGAGGATATGCCGGTACACCATAATTTGCTGTATTATGAGTTGGAGTATCAGATACTAAATCGCTTCCACAAGTTGCATCTCCCCAGATATGACGTAAATTCATCCAGTGACCTACTTCGTGAGTAGCTGTTCTTCCTAAGTTGTAAGGAGCAGCTGCAGAGCCGGATAAACCAAAATATTTAGCATCGATTACAACTCCGTCAGTAGCAGATGCTCCTCCAGGAAATTGTGCATAACCCAGGATTCCGCCACCAATTGTGCAGGCCCATAAGTTTAGTTTTGTTGTTGGAGACGTTGGTGCTAAACCACCAGATGCCACTTTTTTTACAGCATCATTTGTACCCCATGAAGTTTTGGTAGTAGATTTTCTAATAATCTGATCCAGAACAAATGAAATTCCAACATTTGCTTTTACACCAGCAAATAATGCAGGAACACTATTGTAATCAGAATTTAATGCATTAAAATCTTTGTTTAAAACATCGATTTGGGTTTGAATTTGCGCATCAGAAATGTTTTCAGCAGTGGTTCTGTATAAAACATTTACAACAACAGGAATTTGAACTTTGCCATTTACAAGTTTACCTGTAAGCATAGCTTTGTCTGTAAAAGCTTCAATCTCATTCATTCTGATCGCCAGAGTTGGATCAGCTTTCAATTGAGCTTCTAATACTTCCTGGGTTGCACATCCGCGACGGGCAACTGCACTCACATTTGAATCCGCAGATTCTGTTTGGTCGTTTTGACAAGAAAACAGCACTAACGCTGTGAATGCGGTAATAAGAACTTTTTTCATAATAATTTGGGTTTTTGTTATAAAAAATTAATTTTGGTTATTTATACCGCAATTTTATAACAAAAATATTATTGTAACAAAATTTTTACAATAATTTATTTGTCAGAATTTTACAAACCCTGATATAGTCTAGTTCTTACAAAAATTTAACAAAAATTATTAAGATGTAAATTCGTACAAAGCGATACTTGCAGCTTGTACGACATTCATACTGGAGTTTTTTCCAAACATATTTATGTGCACAATTTGGTTCGAAATTTTTAAAAGTTCATCTGAAATTCCATCGATTTCACTTCCTATTAAAAGTGCAATTTTTTGATTGTCAGGAATTACAACTTCTCTTAGGGGTTTACTATTGCTTGCGATTTCTAAGGCAATAATTTCAAATTTATTCCCGATCAGGTAGTCAACAAGATCGCTTGTCTCTTCGATTATAGTATGAGGCACATGAAGATGAGTGCTTCGGGAAGTTTTGTTGATTTTTCGGGGTGTCAGCGGGATATCTTTGCCTAAAAAAATAATATTTTCGACGCCAAAAGCCTCACTTATTCTAAAAAGAGAACCTATATTTTGCTGAAAATAAATGTGATCGCAAACTAATGTTATCGGAAATGTTTTTCTCTCAAATTGATTTTCTTCGTGAGTAAGTTGCACGTTGTAGCTTTTAGTTGGTAAAAATATAATTGATAATATTAGCGCCCATTTTTAAGGCTTTTTCTCTTACGGCAAGAGGATCATTATGTACTTCGGCATCTTCCCAGCCATCTCCCAGATCACATTCGTAGGTATACAATAAAACCAGTTTATTTTCTACAAAAATGCCAAAAGCCTGTGCGCGGGTTCCATCATGTTCATGGATTTTGGGTAATCCGTTTGGGAATGGAAATGGTTTTTGAAATATAGGATGATTCGCCGGAATTTCGACTAAGTTATTGTTTGGAAATATTTTTTTAATTTCTTTTCGAATGTATTGATCCATTCCGTAATTATCATCAATATGCAGAAAACCACCACCGTTTAGATAATTTCTAAGATTGCTTACATCAGCATCGCTAAAAACTACATTTCCGTGACCCGTCATGTGTACAAAAGGGTACGAAAGCAAATCAGGATTGCTGGGTTCAACAGTCGAAGGTTTTGCTTTTATCCTCGTATTGATGTTACCATTGCAAAACTTGATTAAGTTAGGCAAGGAGGTAGGGTTTGCATACCAATCGCCACCACCGCTGTATTTGAGCAAAGCGATTTCTTGCGAAAAGGAAGAAATAGAAGCAAATAAAAACAAAAGAAATATTTTTTTCATAGCTATTTTAGCATCAGTTAATTAGAAGTTTCATTAAAAAACACAACGCTATGACACGCTACAATCGCAGCAGTCTCTGTTCTTAAACGGGTATTTCCTAAAGTTACAGGCTGATAATTATTTTCTAATGCCAAAGCAATTTCTTTTTCAGAAAAATCACCTTCGGGACCAATAAGCATCGTAACGCTTTCATTAGGTTTTAGAATATCCTTCAATGATTTTTTATCCGTTTCTTCGCAATGCGCTATCAATTGCAAACCATCATTTTTTTGTTTGATGAATTCCTTAAATGAAATTGCTTCGTTTAATTTGGGCAAAAAAGTTTCGTTAGATTGTTTCATTGCTGATAAAATAATCTTTTCAAAACGCTCCAGATTAATTACTTTTCGCTCAGAACGATCACAAATAACAGGTGTAATTTCCTGAATTCCAATTTCGGTTGCTTTTTCGAGAAACCATTCAAAACGGTCGTTCATTTTGGTTGGCGCCACGGCAAGATGCAAACGAAATTTTGGTTCTTCGGCTTTGGTTATAGAAAGTACCTGAACAATACATTTATTGTCTGATGCCAAGGTAATTTCGGTTTCAAATAATAAACCTAAACCGTTTGTAACGTGTAAAATATCAGAATCTTTCTTGCGTAAAACCTTGATAATATGTCGGCTTTCTTCTTTATCAAAAGAAAAACTTTCTGTTGACTGATCAATATCCGGATTGTAAAATAATTGCATAATTAAAATTGAATTCGCGCTTTCGAAACTACTGCTGAAGTTTCGAAACGACTTGATAAATATTTTTGATATCCTACAATTCCTATCATTGCAGCGTTATCGGTTGTGTATTCGAATTTTGGGATAAAAGTTTTCCAACCGTATTTCCCTTCACTTTCTTTTAATCGGGTTCTAATGCCTGAATTTGCCGAAACTCCGCCACCAATAGCGATTTGCCTGATTCCGGTTTCTTTTACGGCTAATTTCAGTTTATCCATCAAAATTTCGATAATCGTATATTGTATAGAAGCACAAATATCGTTTAGATTTTCTTCGATAAAATTAGGGTTCTCAAGTTTTTTCTTCTGGATAAAATATAAAATTGCCGTTTTTAATCCGGAGAAACTAAAATCTAATCCCGGAACTTTGGGTTTGGTAAAAGCAAATGCCTTAGGATTTCCTAATTGCGCATATTTATCGATTAGAGGTCCGCCGGGATAGGGAAGACCCAGAATTTTGGCACTTTTATCAAAGGCTTCTCCAACGGCATCGTCTGTGGTTTCGCCAATAATTTCCATATCAAAAAAGCCGTTTACTTTTACAATCTGAGTGTGACCGCCACTTATGGTTAATGCCAAAAACGGAAATTCAGGTTTGTCATAGCCTTCTTCGTCTATAAAATGAGCCAAAATATGGGCATGCATGTGGTTAACCGCAATTAGCGGAATTTTTAGCGCAAGTGATAATGATTTACTAAAAGAACTGCCTACGAGCAAAGAACCCATTAAACCCGGTCCTTGTGTAAAAGCAATGGCAGTTAATTGATCTTTTTGTACATTTGCTTTTCGAAGTGCGGCATCGATTACCGGAACAATATTTTGTTGATGGGCTCTTGAAGCTAATTCCGGAACTACACCACCATATTGGGTGTGAATTAACTGATTGGCCACAACATTTGAAAGTACTTTGTCGTTATGTAAAACCGCGGCGGCAGTATCATCGCATGAACTTTCGATGGCAAGAATAAAAACCTCTGAATTTTGCATATAAAGGCACGAATTTTGAATTATATTTGACAAATCAAATATTTGATTTTCTTTTATTATAAGGAGAAGCCAAAATTAAAGAATTTTTATCAAAAACAGTCGTTCTTTGTCTGTTCAAAATAAATTTAAAAGAAAACAAAAATAAAAGCAGCTATCAAAAAAGTAAAGAAAATAATATCCAGAACCCTAATTGGGATAATTTTACTTTTGTTAGCACTCGCTATCATACTGGCTTTACCTGTCGTTCAAACAAAAATTGCAAAGTATATTACAGAATCTTTAAACACTGATTTTAAAACAAACATTAGTGTAGACAAAGTGGCTATAAACATTTTTGGAGGTGTAAAACTTAAAAAAGTGCTGATTTTAGACCATCATAAGAAAACTTTAATCTACTCGGATATTATTACTACTGATATTTTAAGCATCAAAAGGTTATTAGATGGTGATTTGCTTTTTGGAGATCTTCGTTTAACAGGAATGATTTTTAATCTGAAAACGTATAAAAACGAAGACGAAAATAATATCAATAAGTTTATTAAACTGTTTGAAACGGGTAAAAAAACGCCTTCGAAAAAACACTTTTTACTAACAGCCAAAAATGCTTATATCTCTCAGGGTGCATTTTCTGTGGTTGACGAAAATAAAACGACACCACTATTTCTCGATTTTAAAAAACTAAACGCTTACATCAGCGACTTTAAGTTGTATGGTCCGGATGTAAATACCATTATTCATCGTTTCTCTTTCCTGGACCATCGTGGTTTGTATGTGTCCAATTTTGCCGGTAAATTTAGTTATACCAAAAAACAAATTAAGGTTGAGAATCTGGCTATAAAAACCAAAAGATCCTGGATTTACGGTAAAGCTGTTTTAAGTTATAAAGTCGAAGATTTTCTTCATTTTACAGATAAAGTAAAGTTTAATGTAGCACTTGATTCGGCCTCTATTGCCTCAAATGATATTCGCTTTTTTTATGACGGATTGGGCAAAAATCAACATTTTAGAATTAAAACCAAGATCAACGGAACATTAAATAATCTTAATTTAAGACATCTTAGATTAAGTGATACGAATGGTTCGAAGATTTACGGAACAATTAATTTTAAAAATCTTTTGGGTAGTAAAACCCAGAAGTTTGCCATGGATGGTAAGTTCGATAAACTGATTTCGAGTTATGACAATCTGGTGGTCATATTGCCTGGTATTTTAGGTAAAAAACTTCCTAAAGAAATGCAGCGAATTGGTAAGTTTAATATCGTAGGAAAAGCAAAAGTTTCGACAACAGCTTTAGAAGCAGATTTTAAAATGATTACCGATTTGGGTAATGGTCAGGCAGATTTGCACATGAACAATATCGATTTTATTGATAAAGCATCTTATTCCGGAAATATAATATTGGAGAATTTTAATGTTGGTGCTTTATTAAAACGAAAAGATATTGGCAAAACAACCTTAAACTTGGATGTTGACGGTGTTGGTTTTACCGAGAAATATTTAAATACGATTATAAAAGGAGATATTTCGAAATTAGATTATAATAAATACACCTATAATAATATCGTTGTAAACGGAAACTTTAAATTGCCTTATTATAAAGGACAACTTTCTATAAACGATCCAAACCTGAATTTGACATTTGATGGTTTGGTTGATTTAAGCAAACGCGAAAGCAAATACGATTTTCATATTAATGTAGAAAATGCCGATTTGCAAAAATTAAAGTTTATCAACGATTCAATTTCGCATTTCAAAGGAGATGCCGTGGTTGCGCTTACCGGAAATTCGATAGAAAACCTTCAGGGAAATGTTTCTATAAAAGATGCCGTATATCAAAACCCTAAAGCAACGTATGCTTTTGATGAGATTATCGTTAATTCTAATTTTGATGCCCAAAAAATACGTACCATAACCATAAATTCTAAAGATGTTATTAATGGTGAGATTGTTGGTAAGTTTCAGTTTGCCCAGTTAGAGAAACTCGTTATGAATTCTGTTGGGAGTCTTTATACCAATTACAAACCTTATAAAGTTAATAAAGGTCAGTTTTTACGGTTCAATTTTCATGTTTATGATAAAGTTGTCGAAATGTTGTATCCGGAAATTAATATCGATTCGACTACGGTCGTTCGGGGAAAAATAGATTCGGATCTGCAAGAATTTAAGTTCAGGTTTATATCTCAAAAAATTACGGCTGCAAAAAATACTTTCGATAATATCCGAATTAATATTGATAATAAAAATCCTCTTTACAATGCTTATGTAGAGTTGGATAGTATAAAAACACCCTATTATAAAATACGCGATTTTAATTTAATCAACGTGACCTCAAAAGATACTTTGTTTGTAAGGTCTGAGTTTAAAGGAGGCGAAAAAGGAGAGGATTATTATAATCTCGATTTGTATCATACCATCGATAAAAACAAGAATAATATTGTTGGGATCAAAAAATCTGAAATGAAGTTTAAAGACTATTTGTGGTATTTAAATGAAAATTCAGAAAAAGACAATCAGATTGTTTTTGATCAGTACTTTAAAAACTTTTCGATAGATAACATTATTTTGTCACACGAAAATCAGAAAATTGATTTAAACGGTGTCATAAAAGGAAGTGACTATAAAGATATTGTACTGAATTTTGAAGATGTTGATATTAATAAGATTACTCCATTGAATTCTAAATTTGTATTTAATGGTAATCTGAACGGGAATATAAATTATAAGCAAAACAAGAATATTTATCAGCCCACGGCGGCCATTTCGATAGATCATCTTAACCTGAATAAAATAGATCTGGGAACCCTGAAATTTGATATTTCGGGCGATGAAAGTTTTAAAAAGTTTACAATAAATTCGTCTATACAAAATGGTTTTACAGAATCGTTTAGGGCGAACGGAACTTTTGCCATCGAAAACAAAGAGACTTTCTTAGATTTAAATCTAAAACTCGAAGGATTTAATCTGGCGACATTAGGTACCGTTGGAGGCGATGTTTTATCAAACGTGCGAGGATCTGTTTCCGGAAATGCTGCTGTTATTGGTAATCTCAAAAAACCGGAAATAAACGGACGATTGTATGTAGAAAAAGCCGGAATGACCATTCCGTACCTTAATACAGATTATGAATTGAGTGATCGAACGGTTATTGACTTAACAGATGAGAAGTTTTTGTTTAGAAACAACCAGTTAACCGATACCAAGTATGGAACAAAAGGATTGCTGAACGGAAGTATCGAACATCATAATTTTGGAAACTGGAAACTGGATTTAACCATTACCTCCAAACGATTGCTGGCACTTGATACAAAAGACAGCGAAGATGCGGCATATTTTGGTACCGCATTTATCAATGGTACAGCCAGTATAAAAGGTCCTACCCAAAGCTTGTTTATAAAAGTTGATGCCAAATCTGAGAAAGGAACCGAAGTTAAAATCCCAATTAATAATGCACAAAGTGTTGGAGAAAGTAGCTGGATACATTTTGTCACGCCAAAAGAAAAGTACAATCTGGCGAATGGAATTGTCGAAAAAACGAGAAATTACAATGGTCTTGAATTAGAGTTTGATTTTGATATTACACCGGATGCCGAGGTAGAGGTAATCTTAGACCGAAATTCCGGACATGGTATGAAAGGAAAAGGTTACGGATCGTTGTTGTTTAAGATCAATACATTAGGTAAGTTTAATATGTGGGGAGATTTCCAGGCATACGAAGGAACTTATAATTTTAAATACGGTGGATTAATCGATAAAAAATTCTCTGTTAAAAAAGGAGGATCTATTATTTGGGAAGGAAACCCTATGAAAGCGCAGTTAAATCTGGAAGCCGTTTATAAAACCTCTGCAAATCCTGCGGTACTATTAGATAACAGTTCATCGTTTAATAAAAAAGTGCCTGTAGAAGTTGTAATTGGTTTAAGAGGAGATTTAACAAGTCCAGAACCTAATTTTGATATTCAGTTTCCATCTGTAAGTAATGTTTTAAAATCAGAAATACAATATAAGTTAGACGACAAAGACATTCGTCAGACACAAGCGCTGTATCTATTGTCTACAGGTTCGTTTATGAGTACAGACGGATTTAGCCAGGGCGATCTTTCAGGAACATTGACAGAAACGGCGTCTAGTTTACTGGGCGGAATTATAAAATCTGATAATGATAAAGTCAATATCGATTTAAATTATATTTCGGCAGACAAAAGATTGGGTCAGGAAGCAGATGGTCAGTTTGTGGCCAATATAACCTCGCAGGTAAACGAGAGAATTACTATTAACGGAAAACTGGGAGTTCCGGTAGGAGGTGTAAATGAATCTGCTATTGTTGGAGATATTGAGATATTGTACCGGGTAAATCAGGATGGGTCAATGAACCTGCGTTTATTCAATAAAGAAAATGATATCAATTATATAGGACAAGGAATTGGGTATACACAAGGAGTTGGTATCTCTTACGAAGTCGATTTTGATACTTTTAGCGAACTGGTAAATAAGTTTTTTAAAAATAATAAACTAGAGAGAGCAATAAAAAGCTCTTCAGATGATTTGCAGGACTCCTCTCTGAATCCTGATTTTGTTAAATTCTCGAACAAAAAAGATGCTGAGAAAAATAAAAAGAAAGAGGAGAAAAAACCGGAAGAGAAAAAGCCGCCACCTCAAAATAATAACGAAGGTCTGATTCCTGACAATGATTTTTAATCCATTTGTTAAATACATATAAAAAAAACCATTAGCTGCGGCTGATGGTTTTTTTTGTGCTAAATTTAGAGGCTAATTTATTTTTTGACAAAATTAGAAAACTTTGAAATTTTATAACACTTCATTTATGTATTGTTAATTTTAAAGATTTAATTAAAATAAGGGGCTTTTATTATTTTAAATGAATTTTTTACTATCGAAAAACTTATTAACGAAAACGTTTGAATTTAACAGATTTTATTAATTTATGATAAACATCACCTGTAAAGTGGTGAATGTTTGCTAATTTTACACTTTAATACTTAAATAATGCCAAAAACAATAAAAAAAGTTGGTGTTCTGACATCGGGAGGAGACTCACCTGGAATGAATGCCGCAATACGATCAGTTGTTCGAACATGCGCTTATCATAATATAGAATGCATAGGAATTTATAGAGGGTATCAGGGAATGATTGAAGGAGACTTCAAAGAAATGGGACCCCGTAGCGTAAATAATATTGTAAACAAAGGTGGAACGATCTTAAAATCGGCTCGTTCAGTTGAGTTTAGAACCCCGGAAGGTAGAAAAAAAGCACACGATAACCTCTTGAAAGCCGGGATTGATGCTTTGGTTGTAATAGGAGGTGATGGAAGTTTTACCGGAGGATTGATTTTTAATTCAGAATATGATTTTCCTGTAATGGGAATTCCCGGTACAATCGATAATGATATTTTTGGTACAAGCCATACTTTAGGGTATGATACTGCTTTGAATACTGTGGTAGATTGTATTGATAAAATTAGAGATACTGCAAGTTCACACAATCGTCTGTTTTTTGTAGAGGTTATGGGTAGAGATGCAGGACACATTGCTCTTAATGCCGGAATTGGAGCTGGTGCCGAAGAAATTCTTATTCCTGAAGAAGATTTAGGTCTGGAAAGACTATTAGACTCTCTTCAAAAAAGTAAAGCTTCAGGAAAATCATCCAGTATAGTGGTTATTGCCGAAGGGGATAAAATTGGTAAAAACGTATTCGAATTAAAAGATTACGTAGAAGCTAATTTACCGGAATATGATGTGAGAGTATCTGTTCTGGGACACATGCAACGTGGTGGTTCACCATCTTGTTTTGACCGCGTTCTGGCAAGCCGTTTAGGGGTAAAAGCAGTAGAATCTCTGATCGAAGGAAAATCAAATTATATGGTTGGTTTGCAGGCAGATAAAGTAGCTCTGACCCCTCTTGAACAAGCAATTAAAGGGAAATCTGAAATTGACAGAGAGTTGTTGAGAGTGTCTGATATCATGTCAACATAATATAAAAGTTTAAAAAGGAAAGAAGTTTATTGTGAGGAAATTAGACTTTAAATTAGTGTAATAAAAACAAAAGCAAAAATTAAGTAAAATGTCAAAAGTAAAATTAGGAATAAACGGATTTGGACGTATCGGAAGAATCGTTTTTAGAGAATCTTTCAATAGAGATAATGTAGAAGTAGTAGCAATCAATGATTTACTAGATGTAGATCACTTAGCTTACTTATTAAAATATGATTCAGTTCACGGTCGTTTCAACGGAACTGTAGAAGTAAAAGAAGGAAAACTTTTTGTAAACGGAAGAAATATCCGTATCACTGCAGAAAGAAATCCTGCTGACTTAAAATGGAACGAAGTTGATGTAGATGTAGTTGCAGAATGTACAGGTATCTTTACCACTATCGAAACTGCAAATGAGCACATTAAAGGTGGTGCAAAAAAAGTAATTATCTCAGCTCCGTCTGCAGATGCTCCAATGTTTGTAATGGGAGTAAACCACGAGACTGCAAAAGCTACTGATTTAGTAGTTTCTAACGCTTCTTGTACTACAAACTGTTTAGCTCCATTAGCGAAAGTTATTCACGATAATTTCGAAATTGTTGAAGCTTTAATGACAACTGTTCACGCAACAACTTCAACTCAAATGACTGCTGACGGACCTTCAAGAAAAGACTGGAGAGGTGGACGTGCAGCTTCAATTAACATCATTCCTTCTTCTACAGGTGCTGCAAAAGCAGTTGGAAAAGTAATCCCTTCTTTGAATGGAAAATTAACAGGAATGTCTTTCCGTGTTCCTACTGCTGACGTTTCTGTAGTAGATTTAACGGTAAAAGTAGCTAAAGAAACTACTTACGAAGAAATCTTGGCTGTTTTAAAGAAAGCTTCTGAAACAGATTTAAAAGGGATCTTAGGATATACTGAAGATGCTGTTGTTTCTCAGGATTTTATCTCTGACAAAAGAACTTCTATCGTTGATGCAACTGCAGGAATTGGTTTAAATTCAACTTTCTTCAAATTTGTATCCTGGTACGATAATGAGTATGGATACTCAAGCAAATTAATTGATTTATCTGTGCATATCGCAGGTTTAAAATAATATTATATATTTTTGTAAAATCCCGTTATCTCAAAGTAACGGGATTTTTCTTATTTTGTTACTTCTTTAATTAATGTAAAAAATACACTTTTTATTTAGCTAAAGAAAAACTAATCCAAAAACTAAATAAAATGAAATTAATAGTTGATAGTGGATCTACTAAAGCCGATTGGATTGCAATTGATGATAAAGGAAAAGTATTATTCACCACACAAACTTTAGGGTTAAATCCTGAAATTCTTGACGGTCCTGAAATTATTGAAAGACTAAATGATCGTTTTGATATTCTGCAAAATAAAAAAAATGCAACACATTTGTTCTTTTACGGAGCAGGTTGTGGAACAGAAAGAATGAAAACGGAGCTTTCGCAAATTTTTCAGAAATATTTTATAAATGCTATTGTCGAAGTTCATGAAGATACTTATGCAGCAGTTTATGCAACAACTCCAAAAGGAGAAGCAGCAATTGTTAGTATTTTAGGAACAGGTTCTAATTGCAGCTTTTTTGATGGAAAAGAATTGCATCAAAAAGTACAATCATTAGGTTATATTGCTATGGATGATTGTAGTGGAAATGTTTTTGGAAAAGAATTAATCAGAAAATATTATTTCAATAAAATGCCTAAAGAACTGGCAGTTGAATTTGAAAAAGAATATGATTTAGATCCTGATTTTATCAAGAATAAATTATACAAAGAGCCAAATCCCAATGCTTATTTAGCTACTTTTGCAAAGTTTTTGATCAAACATAAAGACACTGAATTTTGTAGAAAAATCATCTTTAAAGGGATGAAATCTTTCGTAAAAAATTATATTAAACAATATGATAATTGCAAAGAGGTTCCAGTGCATTTTGTTGGTTCAATTGCTTTCTATTTGAAAGACGAATTACAAGAAACATTTGATAAATACGAACTTCAGTTAGGTAATGTTTTAAGACGACCTATTGACGGATTGATAGCTTATCACGTGGCGAATCAATAAATAAAGTAAAATATGGAAATTGCTATTATTGCTCACGATGGAAAGAAGGCAGATATGGTTCAGTTTTTAAACAAAAACAAAACACTTCTGCTTCAGGAAAACATTAAACTAATCGCGACAGGAACTACCGGAAGCAAAGCTGTAAATGCTGGTTTTAAGGTAAAAAGAATGCTTTCCGGACCAATGGGCGGAGATGCGCAAATAGCTGCTCGTGTAGCCGAAGGCAAGACTAATATGGTTTTCTTTTTTAAAGATCCATTGGCAAGCCACGCTCATGAAGTCGATATTAATATGCTTATTCGTGTTTGTGATGTACATAATGTGCCCTTGGCAACAAACGAAGCTTCGGCTCAGTTATTACTTAATGCTATCGCACTGCAATTATAGATTTTTATAAAATACATACTATTCAAAAACCGTTTCATTCCTGAAACGGTTTTTTATTACCCGTTAAATTCATTATAAGTCTATAATTGCTCTTTTTTACTGATTTATCTCTAAATATTTGATATTCATAGCTTTATAATTAGATAGCTTGTTTTTTTAGCGTAAATTCGCTACAATATTTAGTGTCGAATCATGAAAAAACGTACTTTAATTGCAATTATAGCGCATGACAATAAAAAGGCAGATATGATTCAGTTTTTGATTAAAAACGGAATTGCACTGCAACATGATAAAGTAAAACTTATTGCAACAGGAATATTGGGGCGAAATGCCGAAAAATCTGGATTTAAAGTAAAAAAGATGCTGCCATGTTCGATGGGTGGCGATGCTCAGATTGCTTCTAAAGTAGCCGAAGGTAAAATTAATGTGGTTTTTCTTTTTACAGATCCTATGGTAACCAACGCGCACGAAGTCGATATTAAGATGCTGGTCAGGATTTGTGATGTTCATAATGTGCCGCTGGCAACAAATGAAGCAACGGCACAATTATTTTTGAACGCTATTGTACAGCGATTATAGAAATTTCTACATTTACATTTTTGGGTAAACAGGCTACCTGAACAGTTTCACGGGCAGGAGCAGTTTTTTCGTCAAAATAAGCACCGTAAACAGCATTTATTGCAGCAAAATTATTCATGTCCATGATAAAAATTGTAGCCTTAACAACGTTGTCAAAAGTCATATTTGAAGCTTCTAGAATCGCAGCAATATTTTTCATGACTTGTGTAGTCTCATCGTTGATGTTATCTGTAATAATTTCTCCTGTAGCCGGATTTATTGCAATTTGACCAGAAGCATATAGCGTATTTCCTGATAATACAGCTTGATTATAAGGGCCAATTGGTGCTGGTGCTTTGTCTGTAAAGATGATTTTTTTCATGGTAATAGTTTTTAAAATACTAAATTGAAGAAGTGTAATATTATCTGTTCGAAGTACTGCGCTTGTTCCATTTGATGTCACTAAGCATTCCTGATTTGATTCCGATAAAGAAATTCCAGTTTGAATTTACTCCAAGAGGACTCCAGTTAAAAGCCATTCTCCAGCTTAATAGATCTCTTTCAAAACGGAATTGCGTAAAAGTAACCCCTTTTTGTACTAAATCGTAACCCGTCGAGATTCCGCCTTTCCATTTAGGAGTAATATCCATATTGGCAGATATCATAATAGAGTTTCCGGTTATTTTATTCTCACGGTTTACATTCGAATAGGTCAGGGAATAAGCCATTGTCATATCCCACGGAATTTTAGAATTAAAAAACTCCGTTATAACATCTTTATCATCATCTTTTTCGTTTGCAAACTGGCTGTTTCGACTGTCATTTAAGTCTGTATTGGTACCAAATAAATCATCTTTTCGACCACCATTCCGCTCACTCTGCTTGTTTTCCTGATCTTTTCCGGTTCCCTTATTCGAAAACGAATAGTTTAAAGTTACGTTGGCACTTGTCATTCTAAACAAACTTCCGCCATTATCGATATTGTATACATCGATTCTTTTTCCGCCATTGTCAATTGCATACGGGTCTAGTGTAGCACCAAAATTGACATTCATTTTGTTGTCAAAAAGTTGTGTTCCGCCACTAACCAATACAGGTTGCCAGGCTAAAGTTTCTACTCCGTCTGCATTAAAATTATAACTCGTGCTAAAGTTTAAATTGTTTAGCAGCATGATCTTTTTAGGTTCTGTTTTTGTGCTGTCCCTGTCTCTTACTTTAGCCTCAAACGTGTTGCTTAAAGCAAAGGATACAATGTTGGAATTACTTTTTCCGGGAGCTCCAAAAATACCACCGTCAAAGCGGGAGTAAGTAGAGATTCTTCCTGAAGCATCAACCGTATAATTGTTGTAATACTGGTCAAAACTTGGGGTATACGAATAAGTAACAGTTGGTCTCATGACGTGACGAATCGATTGAATTCTTTTGTCACTGCCAAAATTAAATGTACCGTAAATTGTAGTTCCCAGATTGGTGCTGAAATTATATGTTCTGTAAGCGTCAAATCCGTTTACCGTTTTGTCGATAACCTTACTTTGATCTACATCGTAATTTTTATCAATAGTTTTAGTTACCCAGGTTTCCTGATAATTGGTAGAAGCTCCGGCACTAAAATATTTAAATATTTTAAAATTCGTACTAATCGGAATACTGTGTTGCATTCCTATTTGTGCATCTTTGAACATTTGTGGTTTGAAAAACAAAGAATCCGTTGTTTTAAAATTATTTTTACCACTTAAGTTATATTGTAAGTTGATGTTTTTTATAAAACCCTTTTTTACGCCATCTTTTCCAACAAATGGATACACACGATCGACACTTGCCTGTAAAGCCGGTAAAGTCATCTGAATTTCTTCCGTTTGCGTATTTTGCGAATGTGTAGCGGTTAACGAAATACGCGCCTGAGGGATCGTATTGAAAGTTCTGTTGTAAGAGATCGATGAATTTAAGGTGTTATTTAAATTCGATCCTACGTTTGCCTGGTTAATCGAGCGCTTAAAGTATTTACTACTACCCATATTTACAGAAGCAGAAAAACTGGAATTAGGATTCGATTTTGTATCTCTTGCGTGCGACCACTGAATGTTGTAAATGTTTTCTTTACTGTAATCCGGATAACCACGCTCACTGTTGATCAAATTCTCAAAACGAATATTGACGTTTCCTCTATACTTATATCTTTCGGCATAAGCAGATTCAAAACGCATGGCATAACTACCATTGGTATAATAATCCCCGAGGACGGTAAGATCGTAATTTTCGCTTAGAGCAAAATAATATCCCATGTTTTGCAACGAGAAACCTCTTGTATTCGAATCATTGTAACTTGGAATAATAATTCCGGAAATACTTTTTTCCTGACTCATCGGGAAAAAGGCAAAAGGCAATACCAGCGGAGTAGGTACATCTGCAATTACCATTTGTGTTGTACCCACAACAACCTTTTTGTTTGGAACAAATTTTACCTTGTTCGTTCTAAAATAATATTCAGGATTGTCAATGTCTTTTGCAGTTGTAAAACGCGCACCTCTTAAAAAGTAAACAGAATCGTTTTCTTTTTTGGTGACTGCCGCTTTAATTTTAAACTCGCCTTGTTCTGTTCTTGAATTATAGATTAAAGCTTTTTTTGTTTTAAAATTAAATCGGATCGAGTCCGGCTGAACCTCGCTTGCGCCTTGTTTAAAGTTTGGATATTGTATTAAAACGCCGGCAGAATCTCTAATTCGACCTGCATAAACTTCATCTTTATCCGTATTAAGTACAATAATCCCTGATTTTAGCTCAACATCTTTATAATATAATTCCGCTTCATTATATAAAGTAAGCGTATTTGTCTTCTTGTCGAACTTTGCGTAATCTTTGGCTTTGTATTTTGTAGGCGCGTCCAAAAAAGTCTTTTTAGCTCGAACAGTATCCAATTTTATAGTGTCACCTACAACAATTTGGGGTTTATCTGTTTGTTTTCCAGCTGGTAAAGGCTTTTTTTTGTTTTTTATCTCTTGCGAATATAAATTACCACATCCTAAGGTGAGGAAAAATGATAATAAAACGATATTAAATAAGTTTGTATGCAAAGGTTTAAATGCTATTTTTGTAAAATTATGGCTTGTTTTTTGACATGTCAAACTTACATATAATTTTTTGTCAAAAATAATCAATTGTAAAAATTATAGCTGTTACGTTTTATTAAAATTAACTTTTAAATTTATGAACATATTTAACAAAATTAAAGTAATAGTTACTTTTTTTCTAACGATATTGTCTTTTTGTGCCTATAGTCAGTCAAATGTTTTTAAGGTAACACTTGATGCCGGGCATGGTGATCATGACTTTGGCGCCGTTTATAGCGGACGAATAGAAAAAAATATTGCTTTGGCTATTGTTCTGAAAGTTGGAAAAATTTTAGAAGGAAGTCCAAACGTAAATGTTATTTATACCCGTAAAACAGATGTTTTTATTGATTTAGTCGAAAGAGCCAATATTGCCAACAGAGCAAACTCCAATATTTTTGTTTCGATACACTGTAATGCCAACAAAAATACGGCTGCAGACGGAACGGAGACTTATGTAATGGGTTTAAGTAAAGTGGCATCGAATCTTGAGGCTGCCAAAAAAGAGAACTCCGTAATTACGTTAGAGAAAGATTATAAACGTAAATACGAAGGTTACGATCCTAATTCGCCGGAATCGATGATTGGAATGACTTTAATGCAGGAAGAATATTTAGACAATAGTATTTCATTAGCAAGTAAAATCGAGGATAATTTTGAAAAGTTAGGCAAGAAGATCAGACAAGGCGGTGTAAAACAAGCGCCATTTATGGTATTACATAAAGCATATATGCCAAGAGTTTTAGTAGAAACCGGGTTTGTTTCTAATCCTACCGAGGGAAATGTTTTAAACTCAGAAGAAGGACAGGATGAAATAGCTAAAGCCATTGCCGAAGCAATTTTAAGTTATAAGCGAGAATATTTTGGTTCAGGAAGTGCAGAGTTAATAGATGCGCGACCAGCGAGAGATACTTCTACACCAACAAAAACTAAAGTTGTAGAAACTGCTGCTGCAACAAAAAATGCTCCAAAAGGAATTTTCTTTAAAGTACAACTTATAGCAAGTATCAAAAAAACAACATTAGAGCCTAAAAACTTTAAAGGACTAAAAAATGTAACGATGTTATACGAAAATAATATTTATAAGTATTTCTATCAGGAAACTTCAGACTATGGAGCTGCTAAGAAATATTTGGAAGAAGCTAAAGATAAAGGATATGGAGCTGCTTTTTTGATCGCAAATAAAGACGGAGAAAAAATCAGTATTCAAGAGGCAATCAAATAATAGCCTTTTGTTCGAATATTTATATTAATTTTGTACAAACACTAAGAATTTTGAAACTAACAAGAGAAATTAAAACGGCTATTTTAGTCATCGCGTCAATTTTATTATTTATTTGGGGCTACAGTTTTTTAAAAGGCAAAGACCTTTTTGCAAATTACAAAACATTATATGCAGAATATAATAATGTTGAGGATTTGTCAGCTTCAGCACCCGTTACGATAAATGGTCTTACAATAGGTAAAGTAAGTAAAATCACAATTAATGAAGTAACTGGTAAATTATTAGTTGAACTTCAGTTAAAAACAGATTTCCCAATTTCAAAAACAAGTAAGGCATCTTTGTATTCCCCAAGTTTAATTGGTGGAAAACAAATTAAGATCTTACCTAATCTGGCAGATAAAGATCCGGCTGAGGACGGACAAACATTAGAATCTGTTGTAGAATTAGGACTAACCGAATCTTTGGGAGGTAAATTTGAACCTATTCAGCAAAAATTAGACCTTATGCTTCTTAATATTAATACCCTGGTTTCCGGGTTAAATAATGTTTTGGACAAACAAGGTCAGGAAAATCTAAAAAAATCTTTAGCAGAATTAAGCCAGACAATGGAGCAGTTTCACAGAGCTTCAGGAAGTCTTAATACTATTTTGGATACCAATAAAGGTCAGATTAACGGAGTTGTGACAAATTTTAATAAAATGTCAAGTAACTTCAATAAAATATCTGATTCTTTAAACAAAGCTGATTTAGGTAAGACCGTTAGAAATCTAAATAAAACTTTGGCTAAAGTTGATGGTATTATGAGTAACTTAAACTCAGGAAAAGGTACTGCGGGTAAATTATTAAACGACGATGCTTTGTATAACAATTTGGCTAAAACATCAAAAGAGTTAGAGCTGTTATTGCAGGATGTTCGTTTGTACCCGACACGTTATGTCAATGTTTCTCTTTTTGGAAAGAAAAACAAACCATACGTGGCACCAACAGAAGATGCAAATTCAACTACTAAAAATTAATTAGAATGAGTTATTTAGATAATATTTTATTCGCTGTACTTCTTATAGTTGGTTTCGGTTTTTTTACATTGAGCGTAAAAAAAATCATCCGAAATGTAAACTTAGGAGTAGATGTAAACCGAAAAGATAATTCTAAAGCACGTTGGAAAAACATGGCTTTGATTGCTCTGGGGCAATCAAAAATGGTGAGACGCCCTGTTGCCGGCATACTTCATATTTTTGTATACGTAGGTTTTATTATTATTAATATCGAGTTACTCGAAATTATTATAGATGGATTATTTGGAACCCATAGAATTTTTGCGCCCTATTTAGGCGTAGTTTATGATGTTTTGATTGCTTCATTTGAGATATTGGCACTTTTGGTGCTTATTGCAGTTGTTACTTTCTGGATTCGAAGAAATGTAATACGATTAAAACGTTTTATAAATCCTGACCTAAACGGATTCCCTAAAAGTGATGCCAACTACATCTTGTATTTTGAGATGGTTTTAATGACATTGTTTTTATTGATGAATGCAGCTGATTTGCATTTGCAAAATGTTCCGGGTGGATTTTCTCATTTTTATAAAGCAGGAAGTTTTCCTGTAAGTCAGTTTATTGCGCCAATCTTTAACGGAGTTTCCAACGAAGTCGTAATGTTGTTGTTTGAAGTGTTTTGGTGGCTGCACATTGCCGGTATTTTAGTTTTTATGAACTATCTATACTTTTCAAAACACCTGCACATTCTTTTGGCTTTTCCAAATACCTATTTTGCAAACTTAAACCCGGAAGGGCAGTTTGACAATTTGGCCTCTGTTACAAAAGAGGTAAAGTTAATGATGGATCCAAACGCAGATCCATTTGCTGCTGCTCCTGTTGATGAAAATGCTGCTCCTGCAAAATTTGGCGCCAGTGATGTTCAGGATCTAAACTGGGTTCAGTTGTTAAACGCTTATACGTGTACAGAATGTGGTCGTTGTACATCATCATGTCCGGCAAATCAAACCGGTAAAAAATTGTCTCCTCGTAAAATTATGATGGATACAAGAGATCGTTTGCAGGAAGTAGGAAAAAATATTGATGCCAACAAAGGTGTTTTTGTTCCGGATAATAAGACTTTATTAAACGATTATATTACTCCTGAAGAATTGTGGGCTTGTACATCTTGTAATGCCTGTGTAGAAGAATGCCCTGTAAATATTAGTCCGTTGTCTATTATTATGGACATGCGCCGTTATTTAGTAATGGAACAAAGTGCTGCTCCAATGTCATTAAACGCCATGATGACCAATATCGAAAACAATGGAGCGCCTTGGCAATACAGTCAGCAAGACAGGTTGAATTGGAAAAATGAAAATTAAAAAGGTTTAATTGGTTAATCGTTAATTCGTTTAATTGATTAGAATAGAATAATTTTTCGGTTTTATTGAAGTTTGGAGATAAATCTGTTTTATAACGATTAATCAACTTAACAATTAACCGATTAAACAACAAAAGAAGATGTCAGAAAGTTTAGTAGTACCAACAATGGCAGAAATGCTGGCCGAAGGAAAACAACCAGAAGTTTTGTTTTGGGTAGGTTGCGCAGGAAGTTTTGATGATAGAGCAAAAAAAATAACAAAAGCGTTTGTACGAATTTTAAATCGTACCAATGTTTCTTTTGCAGTTCTTGGTACCGAAGAGAGCTGTACCGGAGATCCTGCAAAACGTGCCGGAAATGAATTTTTGTTTCAAATGCAAGCCATGATGAATATCGAGGTTCTGAATGCTTATGAAGCAAAAAAAATCGTAACAGCTTGTCCGCATTGTTTTAATACATTAAAAAATGAATATCCTGAATTAGGAGGTCAATATGATGTAATTCATCATACAGAGTTTCTAAAGTCGTTAATGGACGATGGAAGACTAGCGGTTGAAGGAGGACAATTTAAAGGTAAAAAAATAACTTTTCACGATCCTTGTTATCTGGGAAGAGCGAATAAAGTTTATGAGGCACCAAGAGATTTAATTGAGAAATTAGACGTTGAATTGGTCGAAATGAAACGCTCAAAAGCCAACGGATTATGTTGTGGAGCGGGTGGAGCGCAGATGTTTAAAGATGCTGAGCCAGGAAACAAAGAAGTAAACGTATTGCGTACAGAAGATGCTCTTGAAGTGCAGCCTGATATTATTGCAGCCGGTTGTCCGTTTTGTAATACCATGTTAACAGATGGTATCAAACATCAGGAAAAAGAAGGGCAGGTAAAAGTAATGGACATTGCAGAGTTGATTGCTAATGCGCAGGATCTTTAGTTTTTAAGGTATAAAGTTGCAAATGTTCAGTGGGACAAAGGTTTTAATCTGACTCGAGACTGAAAAGGGAACAGGCAAAGAAAACTTGTAACTTTCTTAAATCTAAAATCCAAATAATCTTAAATCTAAAATTAAAAATGTATATACCTTTTGAAGATTTACCTGGTGAGTCCAGAATTTGGATTTACCAATCGAACAGAAAATTTTCTGAGGAAGAATTTTCTGAAATAGAAACTGACCTGAAAGCTTTTGTTGAAGGTTGGGCAGCACATGGAACAAGTTTAGAAGCTTCGTACCAACTAAAATACAACCGATTCCTTATTTTGGCTGTAAATCAGGACGTGCAAGCTGCGACGGGTTGTTCTATCGATAGTTCGGTTGAATTTATTCAGAGCTTAGAGAAAAAATACAACGTTGATTTGTTAGACAAAATGAACGTTACTTTTAAACTAGGCGAACATATCGCACACAAACCATTGATTGATTTCAAGAAAATGGTCAAAGACAAATCAGTGTCAGAGAACACAATTGTTTTTAATAACCTGGTTAATAATATCGAAGAATATAACGAATCCTGGGAAGTTCCTGCTATTGACAGCTGGCACAGCAGATTTTTCTAAGAGTAGTTTATACTATAATAATCAAAGGCACAAAATTTAGATTTTGTGCTTTTTTTTGTTTTGATCGTAACGATACCTCACAAGTTTTTAAAACCTGATAGGTTTAAGAGAAAGTTCTTGTAAAAATAAAAGCCTCCCGCAAAGCTTCGCAATAGTAAAGGATGAAGTTGATAAAATTTAGACTAATTTTATGAAAATCTAACATTAGGTATACTCGAATAAACGTGAATTTTGAGTACTTTCGTACTTTTAAATTTAATACATGAAAATAGCTATAGTTTGTTATCCAACATTTGGTGGTAGTGGTGTAGTTGCTACAGAATTAGGCCTTGAATTAGCCAGACGCGGACACGAAATCCATTTTATTACTTATAGCCAGCCCGTTAGGTTGGCACTTTTAAATCCTAATGTTCACTATCACGAAGTAAACGTTCCTGAATATCCTCTTTTTCATTATCAGCCTTACGAATTGGCTTTGTCAAGCAAATTGGTCGATATGGTAAAGTTATACAAGATCGAAGTTTTGCACGTGCATTATGCAATTCCACACGCTTATGCGGGATATATGGCAAAGCAAATGCTCAAAAACGAAGGAATTAATCTTCCGATGATTACAACACTTCACGGAACAGATATTACATTGGTAGGAAATCACCCGTTTTATAAGCCTGCGGTGACTTTTAGCATCAATAAATCAGATTATGTAACTTCGGTTTCTCAGAGTTTGAAAGACGATACCTTGAAATTGTTTAAAATCAAGAATAAAATAAAGGTAATCCCTAATTTTATTGAGTTGGATAAAATGAGAAAAGATCCGCAACAGCCTTGTCACCGTTATGTGATGGCAAAGGAAAATGAACGCATCATAACCCACATCAGTAACTTTAGAAAAGTAAAACGTATTCCGGATATTATTAAGATTTTCTATAATATCCAGAAAGAAATGCCGGCAAAATTGATGATGGTGGGTGATGGTCCTGAAAAAGAAAAAGCGGAAGCTTTGTGTATGGAATTAGGAATTTATGACAAGGTAATTTTCTTTGGAAACAGTAATGAAATTGACAAGATTTTATGTCTTACCGATTTGTTTTTACTTCCGTCAGAAACAGAGAGTTTTGGTCTTGCAGCTCTCGAAGCAATGGCTTGCGGTGTTCCGGTAATTTCGAGTAATTCAGGAGGTTTACCAGAGGTTAATTTTGATGGTATTTCAGGATATTTAAGCAATGTAGGAAATGTAGAAGAAATGGCTGCAAATGCAATCAGGATTCTTAAGGATGATAAAACGCTGAACGAGTTTAAAGCAAATGCTTTAGAAGTGGCGAAAAAATTTGACATCAAAAACATTCTTCCTAAATACGAGGCTTTGTATCAAAAAGCAATAGACGATTATAAAGAATAAAATATAACCGTGGGTTAATTGTTTTAACATATAGAAACATAGATTTAGACCTTTAAAAAAAGGCGTTTCACTTATTTAAAATGCGCATAGCTTACTATGTAAAAGAAATGTATTTCTTGTTTGCATTCTTTTTAACTAAAAAATTCTATGTT
>NZ_MUGS01000028.1 GCF_002222055.1 Flavobacterium araucananum | reverse complement strand
TTTTTTAGAAATTTTTATTTTCGTTTTCCTCTAATCTCCTAACCAATATCTCAATGAACTTCCCTTGTTTTGCGGGGTGCAAACTTAAAACTTTCCTTCAATTCTCACAAGCTTTTTTTAATCTTTTTTGAAAATAAATTTTCTTAATCAATTAATCTTTCTTGCCAGGTTTTCAGTGAACGTCTATCGTTGTTGCGGGTGCAAAAGTACCACCTTTATTTACATTGACAAGGGTTTTTGTTGCATAATTTCAACCTTTTTTAAAACTTTTTCTTAACTCTTTGATAACACCCAACTTACGCTATCTTGTTTTTTCTTATTTCTAAGGTTTTTCTGGTACGCTTTAGGGTTTTCTTATTTTTAGTCTTTGAATAGTAACCGTTTTTAAAGACTTCACAGCTTTTTTAGCCTTTTTTGGGGTTGTTTCTATAAAGGTACATTTTGTTGGTGTGTCTTGTTTTGGGGGTTGGAATTGACAGATACACTCCTACTCTTCTTATAAATACAACTGCAATAGCCCCGATAGGAGTGGAAATCCTTTTGTCAGCCGGGGTTCGGCGCAAAAGATTGAAACGAACAGCGGGATTAAGCTCCTTAACACCTGAATGAGGTTTTTAAAACGTAATCCTATATAGAAGGCAAGATTCTCTATTGCCTTACAAGGTAATCCTAACAGGTTTTAAAAACCTGGTAGGTGGCAGGATCGAAAAGCTTGTCCGATACATAAGGACAAAAAAAACCGACAGTTTTCAAAGCTGTCGGGTTCTAACATATCTAAATATTAGCCTATACAAAGTATGAACTACTCGAAACGTATGGCTTTAACAGGTGAGATCTTCGTTATGATATAGGACGGGATTAACAACACCATAAAACAAACTGAGATGGTAAGCAAATTCAACAACCCGATATATCCCCAGTTTAAATAAACGGGTGCCTGATTGACGTAATAGTTTTCGGGGTTTAATTGAACAACTCCAAATTGTTGCTGAATTAACAATATTGCCACACCAATTAAATTACCCCAGAACAATCCTCTTATAATAAGATAAAAAGCATTGTACAAAAATATTTTACGAACAGTCCAGTTATTTGCCCCCATAGCTTTTAGAATCCCAATCATTTGTGTACGCTCCAATATAAGCACCAATAATGCAACTACCATATTGATTGTCGCTACTAAGATCATAACACCAAGGATTACGAAAATATTAAAATCAAACAATTGCAACCAATCAAAAATATAGCTATACTTTTCGATTATAGTTTTTGTATCTAAACCTGATGAAGTTTGCTCGTAAATTTGAGTACCGGTTGTTTTTATATTATCAAAGTCTTTTACAAAAATCTCAAAAGCTCCAACCTGATCCGGACTCCATTTATTGATTCTCTGGATATGGCGAATATCTCCTATTATATAGGTAGCATCGAATTCCTGAAAACCTGAATTAAAGATACCTGCAATCTTAAACCTGCGACTGTTTGGCATTTTACCTTGCTCTTCTTTTATAAAGAAGGTGTTAAAATTATCTCCTACTTTTAAATCAAGCCTGTCAGCAAGAAGTCTTGAAATTAAAACTTCTTCGTTTAAAGCCTTGGAGAAATCAGGCACTTTGCCTTCTACAATATATTCTCTTATATTATTCCAATCATAATCTGCTCCTACTCCTTTGAAAACTATTCCTTCAAAAGCATTTTCAGTCCTGATGATTCCGGCCTTACTAGCGATTGCCTGGATATGGCTTACTTCCGGAACTGATTTGAAATTGGGATAAAAATCCTGTTTTTTCGAGATTGGAACTAAAGTTACTTCAGAATTGTTATTATCATAATTCGAGATAATGATCTGACCGTTGAAAGCCGAGACTTTATCTCTTATTTTTTGCTGCAGACCTATTCCGGTAGCTACTGAAACTATCATCATCACAATACCGATAGCGATAGCCGAAATAGCAATTTTTATAATGGGCGCCGAAATACTGCTTTTATAGTCTTTGGCAGTAATAAGCCTTTTTGCTATGAAATATTCTAAACTCAAATTTTAGTTGTCTTATGTTAGTTATTACAATGGATTTTATTGATCCAAATCAAAAATACATTTAAAAAAGTAAAAACGAATTGCTTCTAAAAACAATTACAAAATTTTTAAGCTCTTATAACGGAAGTTTCTTTTTCATCTCTTCTACTATATTATAGGCTGCGGGACAAATAGCAACATTTTTTAAGGTTAAGTCTGTAATTTGCTGAAACTTTTTTCGATCTGTATGCGGGAACTCCCTGCATGCTTTTGGACGAACATCATATATCATACAATAATTCTCGCTATCCAGGAAAGTACACGGAACGCTTTTTAAAACATAATCTTTGTCTTCATCAATTCGAAGATGCTGTTCTATGAATTGTTGTGGTTTTTGTCTGAACGATTTTGAAATTCTTTCGATATCAGCCAGAGTAAACAATGGTCCGGTTGTTTTGCAACAATTCGCGCATTGTAAGCAATCTGTCTTTTTAAATTCGGCGTCATGCAAATCCTGCATTACGTAATCTAAATTCTTAGGTTGTTTCTTTTTCAGCTTATCAAAATACTTTTTGTTTTCGATATGCTTATCTTTGGCTAACTTATTTAAGTTATTTAAAATTTGTTTCAAGTTTACTATTTAAAGTTGATTTGCAAAATTAAACAACTTTAAACTTGAAACCCTAAACTTTGAATTAAAATACGATGAAAGATCTATTTGGAAAAGCGATGTTTGACTTTCAAACCAATAATTCGCCGGAAGACATCATTACAGAAACTACAATTTCTGAAGAAGATGAGATGAGCGTTGACTACCTCTTCCGTTCTTATAACGAAATGCCAAAATTGGAACAAAAAGCACTGCAATTGGCAAGTGGAAAAACATTAGATGTTGGTTGCGGAGCAGGAAGCCACAGTTTATCGCTACAAAATGATCGTAATTTAGAAGTTACATCTATAGATATTTCAGAAAAAGCGATTGAAACCTGTAAACTTCGCGGTGTAAGAAACGCAAAAGTTCAAAACATACTTGATTTTGAAGACGAAAAATTTGATACCATCATTCTCTTAATGAATGGCGTTGGCATTTTTGGCAAATTAGACAATTGTAATAAATTTTTATCTAAGCTAAAATATCTTTTAAATCCTGGCGGACAAATATTACTGGACAGTTCTGACATCATCTACATGTTTGACGAAGATGAAGATGGCGGAAAATGGATTCCGTCAAATAATGACTATTACGGAGAGCTTGTTTTTAATATTTCTTATAAAGGAGAGAAGGAAGAACCTTTTGACTGGTTGTATTTAGATTATAACACGCTTCAAAATGCAGCGGTTGCAAATGGATTAAAATGTGAACTTATTTTAGAAGGTGAACATTATGATTATTTAGCCAAACTTTCGATTTAAATCAATCTACACTTATTATTGCTTTTAAAAAAAATACCGGAAATAACAAATGTGTATCCTTTTTACACAGTGTATATTATTTTCTGTAAACAAAAAAATCTCTTCGGTTGAAGAGATTTTTTTTATCATTTAAGGAATATTCAAATATTTGTGAGTTTGAAGTGATACTCTCCACTTTGGATTATTCATTACATAATCCACAATTAGCGGTGTCATTTCTTCTTTTTTACTCCATTCAGGCTGAAGAAACAAAATTGCTTTGTCGTTTACTAACTCGGCTTGCTCTTCGGCAAAAATAAAGTCATGTTTATTATAAATAATCACTTTTAACTCGTGTGCATTGTCATACACAGTTTGTGTTGGCAATTTATTCTTTTTGGGCGAAAGACAAATCCAATCCCAAGTACCGGTAAGCGGATATGCTCCTGAGGTTTCGATATGAACTTTTAAATTTCTGTTTTTTAATTCCTGAGTTAATAAACTCATATCCCACGTTAGAGGCTCTCCTCCGGTTATTACAACTGTATCTGCAGAACTTGCAGCATTATTTACAATTAAATCAACGCTTGTTGGCGGATGTAATTCTGCATTCCAGCTCTCTTTCACATCACACCAGTGACAACCCACATCGCAACCTCCAATTCGTATAAAGTAAGCAGCTGTACCGGTATGAAAACCTTCTCCCTGAATGGTGTAAAATTCTTCCATCAAAGGCAACATCGCTCCTTTATTTACTTCTAACTGTATTTCTTTTGATAACATTATTTCATTTTAAAGTGCAAAGATAGTCAATTAAATACGGAACAAAAAAAACCGATAGTTCTAATGAACTATCGGTTTTATATTTAATATAAAGATCTTGTATTATTTTAAAGCTTTAACAGATTGCGCAGCATAAGCATTTGCAGGATCTAAAACTAAAGTTTTATTAAAATACTCAATTGCTTTTGCTTTGTCAGTATTAGCATAACTAGCACCAATACTGTTGTAAGCTTCGATAATTTTTTTAACTGTTGCAGGTTTTGCTAATTCTTCAGCTCCTTTTGCAGTTGTTCTGGTAACATACTCTTCATAATTTTTGATAATCAAATCATCTTTTTCAAGTAAGTTATTGATTCTTCCTTTGTATAAGTAAGCCTCATCATAAGTAGGAGAAGCGATTAAAATCCTATCAAAAGCAGCATCAGCTTTGCCTAAAGCAGCAGCATCTGCAGCTCCATTTGTTTTATTTGCATTAGCATAATAAAGTGAGATCCCGTAATAAACGTTATCATCTAAGTAATTTTTAGATTCTTTATTGTCTACAGCAAGTTCAAAAACAGTAGCAGCTTGTGCAAATTGTTTTTTACCAAACAATCCTTTTCCTAAATCAGCAAGTTCTTCGACTACTAATGGCTCTAAAGCGATTGCTTTTTTAATATCAGCAATTCCAGCATCAAAAGCAGCTGGATCTACTACTCCGTCAGCACTGGTTCCTTTTTTAATTTTCGATAAACCTAAGTATAAATAATCTCTGCCAATTACTTTATTTGAAGGCACTTTGATAAAATCTTCAATAGATTTTATTGCTACATCAACATTTCCGTTTTCGTAAGCAGCATATCCTAAATATCTGTAAATTCTTGGATTAACTTTATCTTCAGCAATCATTTTATTAGCTACTGTTTCTAAAGTCTTGTAATCTTTCACTAAGATTAAGAAATCTGCGTGACGCATTTTTGAGTCTAAAGAGTAATCCGTAAGACTTAAATATTTTTCATAGTTTGTAATCGCATTTTGCATATTAACTTTAGCGGTAGATGTTTTATTTCTTCCCCATTTGTAATATGTTTCAGCTAATTCTCTGTAAACAGGACCATAATTAGGGTTTAAGGCAATAACTTCGTTAAAAGCTTTAATTGCTTCTTCATAAGATTTAGCACCTTTTAGCAAAACTCCTAATTGCATTTTTGCTCTTAAAAGTGTTGGATCTGCCGTAAATGCATCACGGTAAGCTTTGTAGGCGTCATTTTGATTATTAGAACCATAATAAGCATCTCCAATTGTCAAAAGTGCGTTTGCATTTTGAGGCTCGATTACCAAAGCACGTTTCAAAATAGCAATTGCAGCTGGAAAATCAGGGCTTGTTGAGTTAATATAAGCTCTACCAATATAAATGAATTCTTCTACATCTTTACGTTTCATGTCTTTTGTAGCCAAACCAAAATTAGCCTGAGCTGCAGTAGCATTTTTACTATCAAGATCTATCTGACCTAAACCAATATAATTTAAGTTTTTCTTATCAGATGCCTGTAATCCATTTGAATAATAAATTTTAGCAGAATCAACAATAGATTGATTTAGATATACATTACCTAAAACAAAATTAGCTTCTCCATCAGATGGTTTTGATTTGATGATTGATTTAAGCAAAGACTTTGCTTTTTGAAATTGTTCAGCATCGATTGCCTTTTTAGCTTCTTTGATATCTTGCGCTTTTGCAACAGTAGCTGTAGCAACTAAGGCAAGACTAAAAATTTTAAATTTATTCATCTCTAATAGTAATTAATTTATTCTTTATCGTTTATAATTTGACTTCTAATCTTAAGTTTTCTACCTGGAATTCTTATTGGCAATAATCCTGATTTTAAAACAATACGCTGACCAATGTCTCCTGAAATAAATGAAGCAAATCCCATTCCTAAACCGGTATAACCCTGACAATTTACAATAAACAAATCACGTGCCAAAGGATATTTCATTTCACCAAGATCATTTTGAGTAGGATCATAATATTTATCATCTTTTAAACCTTTAACACTCAAAACGTGTGTTTTTTTAATAATATCGATCATATTTGGAGAGGGTTGATAAAGCCAATTTACTCCAACTACACCAATCATACCATCATTTTCTGAAACGAATTTAATAACTTCATCATTAGTTTTAAAAGAAAAAACATTTTTTGACGGAAGATCTTTCACTTTCGCCAGTTCTTTCATGTATCGTACTGTACTTGAATTTGGATTATCAAACACAAGACCTTTGATTTTTGCATCAGGTTTTCCTTGTAGAAAATCAATTACGGTTTTCAACGCAATTAATGTATCATTATTGCCTTTGTTCGTAACAAAAGCTATTGCATCTTTGGCAAAAGGCGTAACTCTGGGATTAATCTTACTTTTGGCAAATCTATCTCTTTCTTCCTGAGTCAAATCTCTTGTTATTACAACGACTTTAGCTTTTTGATTTAATAAATCATTTATAAGTTCAGCTTCAGATTTAGGTTTAATAGAAATTTTTGCACCATAATACGTCCCTTCAAAAACAGCTACCTGATCTTCAATAATAGGTTTTACTGTTTCATCGACTGTAATATCCATTGATCCTTTTAAAATTGTTTCTTTTTCAGCTTCATTTTTGCTTTTTTGGTTACACATGGCAAACAAAAAAACAAAAACTACCAAACCTACAACTTTACCATATTTCAACATAATTATTCTGCGTTTGAATTAATCAATCTTAAAAAACGAATTCCTGAATATACGATCAACAATCCGCCAAAAGCATATCTGTATTTAGGCTCCATATCTAATGGAAGTTTTTTCCAAAACATAATCATTAAACCCAGTACAAGATATATTAAAAAAAACAGTATTCCTAAAACAAGAAGAAATCGCTCTTTGAGCGATTTCTTCTGAATATTATTAAGCATATCTTTTAACATTATTCTGCAGATTGAATAGTAATAGGTAGAGAGTAAAGAACCCTAACTTTTTTACCATTTTGCTCGCCAGGAGTCCATTTTGGACATTTTTTAAGAACACGAATTGCTTCTGCTCCTGTACCGTAACCGATATCCCTTAAAACTTTAATGTCGGTTAATGAACCGTCTTTTTCAACTACAAAAGTAACATAAACTTTACCTTTTAAACCTTCTTCTTCGGGAGTCTTATAATTGTTTCCTACGAATTTGTAGAATTTTTCAATTCCTCCAGGGAAATCAGGTTTTACTTCGATACCAGCAGTATTATAAACATTGTTATCTTCCTGAATGATCTCAGTAACTGGTCCTTTACCAACTGGTTCATCAACAGTTAAAACTGCATCCGGATCTCCTTTGATCGTTTCGTTACCAACTTTTTTGTCCTTAAGGTCTACAATTTTTGGTGGATCTTCAGTAACTTCATTTGCCTTAGCAACTACCGGTTTCACAAACTTAACCTGATCCACTTTTGGTGGTGGTGGTGGTGGTGGTGGTTGATTTGGTTTAATTTCCTCTTTTTTAGGAGGTAATTTTATTGTAGCAATTTTAATATCGTTGTTTACTTCATCTTCTTTAGAATCTGGTAATAAACTTGCAATAAGAGGAGCTGCAACAGCAAAGCTAAAAATAAGCGAACCAATGATAAGTGCTTTTACAGTCGTCTTACTGTTCGATTTTCTTAACTCATATGCACCATATATCTTATTACGTCCTTCGAATACGATATCAAGCCACTGATTTTTAATTATATCTAATTTCATTTTTCTTGATTATTAAGGATTAAAACGAGATTACTCTGGTTTTTTATCTATTAATTTCGTCTCTTCCGGAGTAAACTCAGGAACAATTGCATAAGTATCTACACCTGAAATCGCCATCTCATCCAAGATATCAACCAAATTACGATAATTTGATTTTTTAGTTGGTTTAATGATTACAATGATTCCCTGTTTAGGTTTCCCTTTAGCTGCAGAATAAGCTAAAACTGATTTCTTTCTAGACAACAATTCTCTTCGAATTCCATCCTTACCATAAGCGATATCTTTTGGCCCAGCAATTGGACTTTCTAATAATCCCATATAATAAACTATTTTGTTATCAGCCCCTAACATTAAAGTCATAGTACGATTTTCATCAACTTTAACTGGTTTTTCATCTGTTTTATTAGGATCTTTATCTGGCAGAGACAAATCCATTGATTGAGGTTTTGACAACGATGTGGTTAACATAAAGAATGTGATCAATAAGAAAGCCAAATCTACCATCGCCGTTAAATCGACTTTCGAATTTTGCTTTTTACTTCTTACTTTACCACCTTTTCCGCCACCACCGTCGCCGGTATTTAATTCAGCCATCTTAGTGTATATTTTTTAATTAAAAGTCTTTTCCTCTTTGACCTGTAACTAAGTTAAAGGAATTGATTTTCTGATCTTGTAAAATATCCATAATTTTTTTGATTTGTGGATATTGTTCTTTAGCATCACCTTTTATTGCAATTTGCAATTCTTTGTCATCAAGGTCAATTGTAGCTCTTCTTGAAATCAAAAGCCAGTCTTTTAATTGATTATCCAAAGAATCCAATGGAATTCCAGGTTGATTTGCTTTTGTTCTGTCAGCCGCTTTCATACTGATGATTTGTTTCAAATTTGTCAATGGAACACCAAAGTCATCCATTAATGCAAATTTAGTTTTATCATCTTCTGAGAAAGTCACACCGTATTTTGCTCCCATTCCTTCAAGAGTTCTTTTACGAATCTCTCTGCCTTTAATGTCAAAAAACACTTTGCTTTTTCCATCTGCTCCCTGACCTATTGTAATAATTGCCAAATCTGAATCTGGTAATTTACTTTGTACAGTAGATGAAGGTGTATCAACAGGAAGTGCTTCAGGCACTTTGGCAGTAGCGGTCAAAATAAAGAACGTAAGCAAAAGGAACGCAACATCACACATGGCAGTCATATCTGTCGATGTTGACTTTTTTTTCATTTTTATTTTAGCCATTATCTTTTATTTTATTTTGATATAATTAATTGTAATTATTAATAATCAAAAATTAATTATTGTTTCAAACTTCCTCTGAATCTTCTGTAAGTATTTACAATTGTAGTACGAGCCTCATCGATAGAGTAAGTTAAATCATCAATTTTAGCAGTAAAGAAGTTATAAGAAACGATCGCTAAGATTGAAGTAGAGATACCTGTTGCAGTGTTGATAAGTGCCTCAGAAATACCTGTTGCAAGAGCAGCCTGGTCTGGAGTTCCAGCAGAAGCTAACGCACCAAACGCTTTAATCATACCTGATACAGTTCCTAATAATCCTCCTAAAGTTCCTAATGATACTAAAGTAGAGATAATAGTCATATTTTTTTCTAACATTGGCATTTCTAATGAAGTTGCCTCTTCGATTTCTTTGTGGATTACTTCTGCAGCTTCTTCACTGTTGAAACCTTCTTTTTTAACGTCTTGGTATTTAATCAAAGCAGATTTAATTGCATTTGCAACTGAACCTTGTTGTTTGTCACATGAAGCGATTGCAGCATCGATGTTTCCTTCTTTAATATTTCCCTGAACGCTTTTCATGAATTTGTCTAAGTTCGCTTTTCCAGCTGCTTTTCCAATAACGATAAATCTTTCAATAGAAAACACAACAACCATTAAAAACATACCTAATAATACTGGTACGATAAAACCTCCTTTATATACTTGACCTAATGTATTGATCGGGTGACCTGTTTCTGGATTACCTCCCTCGAAGTTAGAAGCATCTCCCATAATTACTTTCCAAATAAACACCCCAACTAAAATACACGCTACAATAATGATTCCTGTAATCATTCCTCCTCCATTTGAAGTGCTTTCTTTTTTAACTTTAACGTTTGCCATTTTTTTTAATTTTAATAGTTTTAAATAATTTTTATTTTTTAGTTATATTTAACTTGTAGAGGAGCAAATTTATACGTTTAGTTTAAATAAAAAAACTTTTTTTAATTTAATTGAACGAAATTTAACGTCAATTTAAAAAATATCTCATTAAATTGCCCCCATCGTTTTTTAGATAAAACAAAAAACGGGGCTATTAATGGGAAAATTACAACGTTTTAGTAAATATTCAAACATTCCGTTGATATCTTCTTAAAAAGTTGCGAAATTATTTTTTATATAATTTTCAATTGAAAAAAGCTTTTTCCTACTAAAAAAAATGAAGCTAAAATGTTAAAAAACAAAGCAAAACTCTTATAATCATCTAAATTACAAATAAAAACATGAATAAAAAAGAAAATTTCATTCAGGATGTAAACAATGGCTACATGTCAAAAGGTGATAGTATAATTCTGGGAGGAGCCATTCTTGATGGAGAACCAATTGCTGAAGCTCATGTCAAAATCCCACTAAAAACCTTAAATCGCCACGGACTTATTGCCGGAGCAACCGGAACAGGAAAAACGAAGACGATACAGGTTTTTTCTGAGCAACTGTCAAATGCCGGGATTCCTGTTTTAATGATGGATATAAAAGGTGATTTTAGCGGAATTGCGAAAGAGGGAAAGGTAGAAGATTTTATTACAGAGCGACATGCCAAAATTAATATACCTTATAATGTAGCTTCTTTTCCGGTGGAACTAATGTCACTTTCTAAACAAAATGGTGTTCGGTTAAGAGCTACGGTTTCTGAATTTGGTCCTGTTTTATTTTCCCGAATTTTAGATTTAAACGACACACAGGCCGGGGTTGTTGCAGTAATCTTTAAGTACTGCGATGATAACAATATGCCATTGCTGGACCTAAAGGATATAAAAAAGGTTATTAATTATATTACCGAAGAGGGTAAAAATGAAATTACGGCTAATTACGGTAAAATTTCGACTGCAACCACTGGTACTATTTTGCGAAAAATAATAGAATTAGAGCAACAGGGCGGCGATATCTTTTTTGGTGAATTATCATTTGAAATTGATGATTTGATGCGAATTGATGAAAATGGAAAAGGTTATGTAAACATTATTCGTTTGACAGATATTCAGGATAAACCAAAATTGTTCTCGACTTTTATGTTGAGTTTATTAGCTGAAATTTATCAAAAAATGCCCGAAAAAGGAGATGTCGCTCAACCTGAATTAGTCATTTTTATAGACGAAGCTCATTTAATTTTTAATGAGGCAAGCAAAGCTCTTTTAGATCAAATTGAAACTATTGTAAAACTAATTCGTTCTAAGGGTGTAGGCGTCTATTTTGTAACGCAAAACCCAATGGATGTGCCAAGTGGTGTTCTGGCACAATTAGGATTAAAAATACAACATGCTTTACGTGCTTTTACTGCAAATGACCGTCAGGCGATAAAAAAAACAGCAGACAATTATCCTACCTCGCAATATTATAAAACAGACGAGCTGCTAACTAGTTTAGGAATTGGCGAAGCTCTGGTAACTGCCTTAAACGAAAAAGGAATTCCAACGCCGCTTGTTGCCACAATGATGCGTGCTCCGATGAGCCGAATGGATGTGTTGACAGCGGATGAAATTGAAGCTATTAACAATAAATCGAAACTCGTTAAAAAATACGTAGAAGAAATTGACCGCGAAAGTGCTTACGAAATCCTAAACAAAAAAATAGCCGATGCTGCTCAAGCGAGCGCAGAGCAAGAACAACAAGCACCGGGCAGATCATCAAAATCGGAACCAAGCACAACAAGTGTTGTCACAAAATCTGTTTTAAAAGTTGTAACGAGCGCTACTTTTATCAGGGGAGTTTTTGGTGTTTTATCTAAAATATTCAAGAAATAAAAAAACTAAACCCTATAAGTTATATAAGTTCATGTAAATACTTTGCGTATAGATAAAATGAACTCCTATAACTTATAGGGTTAAAATATTATGCGTTTTGCAACAACTCGAGAATCTTGTTTTCGATTTCGGGAGTGTTCCAGATGTTTTCGATATTATCTGTTCGTAAAACCTGTTCCATAATTTCGTTTTGGAAATCTCCAATTGCCAAAGCTTCGGCATACGGGCGATCGCTAAAGGTAACACGACTGTAAAGCGGAATCCATTTGTCCGGGTATTTATCAGAGAATGCTTTTTCTATTTTCTTTTGCAATAAGAATTTCTCATCGGCAGTTTTAGTACTCATTTCCATAAAATTGCGATACGAAAGTTCTGCTATTGCATCTGCGTTTGGCTTACGTGAAATTTCATATTCAGAGAAAACTTTCTTCCAATCATCTCCATATTTTTCTATCATTTCGTTTAGCACCGTAATATCTTCAAAACCGGCATTCATTCCCTGACCATAAAACGGAACAATAGCATGACAGGCATCTCCGATTAAGGCAATTTTATTTTCGTAGGTCCAGGGAAAACATTTCATGGTTACCAAAGTACTGGTTGGATTTTTAAAGAAGTCCTCTGCCAATTTTGGAATCACTTCAATCGAATCCGGGAAATTTTTCTCAAAGAAATCTTCTACCATTTTTCGATCTGTTAACGAAGCAAACGAATTTTCGCCTTCAAAAGGCATGAACAATGTACAGGTAAAACTTCCGTCAAGATTAGGAAGAGCAATTAACATATATTCGCCACGCGGCCAAATATGAAAGGAGTTTTTATCCAGTTTATGAGTTGCATCTGCATTTGCCGGAATATTTAACTCTTTATATCCCATATTCAAAAATTCCTGCGAATAATTGAACATGCTTTGGCGTTGCATTCTATGACGGATTCTTGAAAAAGCACCATCGGCACCAAAAACCATATCATATTTTATCTCCTCCCACTCGCCTCTTTCGGTTTCCCCAATATGCAAAGTTGCATCACTAAGTGTTACATCCCAGATTTTTTGTTCGAAGTAAAATTCGGCTCCGGCTTGTTCAGCAAGATCAATCATTTTTCTGTTCAGGGTTCCTCTGGAGATCGAAAAAATCGATTCGCCTTCTTGCCCATAGTTCTGAAAATTGAGTTTGTCGACCAGATGAATCGCACGTTTGTCCATTGGAATTGCTATCTCGCGAACCGAATCGCCTACGCCAACACCATCAAGGGCTTTCCAGCCACGGTTAGACATAGCCAAATTAATAGAACGACCCGAAAAATTAATTTTACGAATATCAGGACTACGATCATAAACATGAACGGTGTGACCTGCTTTTTTGAGATAAATTGCCAATAGTGATCCTACCAATCCAGAACCTACAACAGCAATTTTTAGTGGAGTTTGCATCAAGAAAAATCTAAATATAAGATCGTAAAAATAAGTAATAAATATACAGAAGCTTAAAAATATAGTAAATATTTATGATTTATATGGGCATGACCCGCAGAAAAAGCGGGTCGGGCTTTCGGCTATATTCCCGATCAACAAAAACTACAACTAAAAACCCTGTTTTTCCAGATCGGGAGATACCACCTCTATCCCAATGTCATTAAGTTAAGCTTTAAAAAAATAAAATCCGTTTTTATCTGTGTCTTTACGAAGTAAATCTGTTTTATCCGCGTCAAAATTAGACGCTGATTTTACTGATTCGCTAAAGCGAAAACGCTGATAAAAATGGATTTTTCTAATTACTTTTTTGATTAAACTGTTAAGTAATTTTATAGATTTCCCCTTAACTTAATGACATTGACCTTTATTCCTCATGCAACTATCGTTTTCATCACAAATTTTGGTTTTTATTGATTTATTAGAAATATAGAAAAGCCTATTTTCGCTTAATGAGAAAATTATTCAGCCCGAAGATCTGACGGGTTGAACAGATGAACACTGATTTTTAAGGTATGCGGTTTTGAGTTTTATAAAAAATCTGCGCAAATCTGTTTAATCTGCCAAATCTGTGGGCAATAACCAAACTACTTTACTTAAATAAATACCATGAAAAGCGAACTATTACAATCTGATATTATTCTTGAAAACGACAACGTATTATTACTCCCATTTGAAAACGAAAGAAATATCGAACTCAAAGAAATTATTTTTGATGATGAAATCTGGCAGTACATGGGGATGTATGTCAGAAATGATTCTGATTTCGAAAATTACATTCAAAACACATTACAACAAAAAATGGACGGAATTTGTTATCCGTTTTTAATTATTGACAAAGCAACCAATAAAGTTGCGGGAAGCACCCGTTACGGATATCTGAATCATGCAAGCCAAAAATGCGAAATTGGCTGGACCTGGTATGGAAAAGATTTTCAGGGTACGGGTCTGAATAAAGCCTGCAAATATGAATTACTGAATTTTGGATTTGAAAATATTCAATTCAGGAGAATACAATTTAGTGCTGATCTTGAGAATAAAAAATCGCAAAGAGCAATCGAAAAACTAGGTGCGGTAAAAGAAGGTGTTTTTAGAAATAACTATGTAGATTCTCATGGAAAAAGCAAAGATGATGTTTATTACAGTGTGATTTTGGAGGAATGGAACGAAACTAAAAAAGACTGTTTTCAGGAATTTGTCTAAGAGTATGATAACTTCTTTATGATAGGAAAAAAGTAGTATTTTAGCTGAGACTAAAAATTATTATATCAGTTATGGAATTACAGGCTCTTTATCAAAAAACTATAAAATTTGCTGCTAAAAAACACGCCGATCAAAATCAGGTAATTCCAGGAACAAACTTGCCTTATGTTGTTCATTTAAGCAATGTAACTATGGAAATTATAATTGCTTCGCAGGAAACTAAAGGGTTTAACACGGCATTTGCAATTCAGGTTGCTTTACTTCATGATATTCTGGAAGATACGGTAACTACATTTGATGAACTTGTCGAAGAATTTGACGAAGAAATTGCTCAGGCAGTTTTGGCCTTAACAAAAAATGCCGCAATTGCTAAAGAGGAGAGAATGGTGGATAGTCTGACCCGAATTAAGAAATTATCTAAAGAAGTTTGGGCTGTAAAACTGGCAGACAGAATCACTAATTTGCAAGTTCCGCCAGAAAACTGGAGTCTAGAGAAAATAAAGGAATATCACAAACAAGCCTTACAGATACTTACTGAATTAAAAGGCGGCAATCCTTATTTGGAAAACAGGCTTGCAGAAAGAATTTCAAATTATTTAAAATATTGTACCGCCAAAGCATAGTTCCAATTACTAACACAACCCGTTGGGTGTAATTAATTTGACAACATAGAAACATCGCTTTTAGCCCTTTAAAAAAAGGCGTTTCACTTATTTAAAATGCACATAGCCTGGCTATAGGAAAGAATTGTATTTCTTTTTGCATTTTTTTTTAGCTAAAAAAATCCATGTTTCTATGTGTTAAATATATATTTTTGACCCAAGCGAAGCGAACAGACGAAGTAATTACAACCAACGGGTTAACTCATCTCAAAACAACCTTTTTTAAGTAATACTAAAATGAACTTATACTCTGAACATTATGTGAGTGAAATTTGTGAGCGCTTTGTCAATAAAATTTGGTGTCTGGATAATAGCACCGGCGAAATCCTGATCGAAAACAAGCTCGTTTTGCCTAACGGGTGTTTTAATCTGGCGCTTGTAAGCGGAAATGCTATAGAGGTTCATACCAGTAAAAACAAGTACGAAATGAACGAAGGCTTTTACTTTTGTTCGCAAATGACCAATACAGTTTTGGTCAATATTGAGCCCAAAACAAAAGTTACCATAATTCAGCTGCACACCTGGACGGTTTCGATGTTTCGTAAGTATGATTTGAGCAATTTTACGGATTCGATCGTCAAAATCAATGCGGTAGAATTGCCTTTTGGAACTAAAATTGAAACTGGTTTAAATAGCGACATTCTGGCAATATTAAAGACAATCAATACTTATTTTGAAGCATTAAGCAATTCGAATACAAACCAAAATGTAGTCGAAAGAATCTGCGAAATCATTAAACTTCATAATGAAGAAATTACAGTTTCAGAAATTGGAAAAAGGCTGAATTCTTCGCAAAGATCCCTTCAAATTAAATTTAAAATTGCAACCGGACTTACAATCAAAAACTATATTCAGATTCTAAAATTCAGAAAATCAGTTGATCAGATGGTAAATTCTGATTTAGAGAAATTGAAACTGACTGATGTGGCGCTCTATAACAAATATTTTGACCAATCGCATTTTATAAAAAAATTTAAAGATGTGACTAAAACAACTCCAAAAACATTCAACTCTGATTTGTATTTTCTTTCTCAAAAAAGATAATATTCGCATTTGTACAATTTTGTGAACCCGGATTGAATTAATTTTACAAAATCATTAATCATCAATCAATCACAAAATGAAAATCAACAAATCATTTTTTCAGCTAAAAGTAATTTTAGTTGGAATACTGCTTATCCAATTCCATATTGGATTTTCTCAGGAAGAAAAAAACTCAGAACTGTATAAGACTATTATGTCCAAAGACAGTCTTCTTTTTAATGTAGGCTTCAATACCTGTGATGTATCACAGTTCGAAAATTTACTAAGCAACAATTTTGAATTCTATCACGACAAAGACAGCATCCAGGACAAAGCTCTATTTCTAAAAAACATTAGAAAAGGCTTGTGTAGTTCGACCAAAACGTATAAAGCCCGAAGAGATTTAGTGGCAGAAAGTACCGAAATTTATCCGTTGTCTAAAAACGGTGTTTTGTATGGCGCTTTGCAAGTTGGGATTCATCAATTTTTCGAACATACACCGGAAGGAAAAGATAAATTTGGCAGCACTGCACGATTTACTCACGTTTGGATTTTAGAAAATGGAATATGGAAATTAAGAAGATCTTTTAGTTACGATCACCAAGAGGTCAATACTGCGGGAACCAAATCAAGCATTTTTGACAATGATCCCGAAATTGAAAAATGGCTAAAACAAAATAACATTCCTACTCTTGGAATTGGTGTAATCAATAATGGAAAACTACAAGACATAAAAGTATTTGGTGAACTTAAAAAAGGGGTTACAGCGCCTTACAACACGATATGGAATGTAGCCTCATTGACCAAACCGGTAACAGCAATAGTGGCTTTGAAACTGGTAAGTGCAGGAAAATTAAATTTAGACGAGCCTTTATACAAATATTGGGCAGATCCGGATATTGCAAATGATCCTAATACTAAATTGCTAACAACCAGAATCATTTTAAGCCATCAAACGGGCTTCCCTAATTGGAGATTTATGAATGAATCCGGCAAATTGGATTTCAAATTTAAACCCGGAACCAAATATCAATATTCAGGAGAAGGCTTTGAATATTTGAGAAGAGTACTTGAAAAAAAATTCCATAAAACATTAGAACAATTAGCAGATGAATTAATTTTTAAACCTTTAAAAATGACTGATACTAAGTTGGTCTGGAATGATATAACCGATGTTTCACGCTTTGCTATTGGCTACGATAATAAAGGAAATGCTTATGAGCCTACTAAAAACAAAATTGCAAATGCTGCCGATGATTTATTGACTACAATTGAGGATTACAGTACTTTTTTATGTAGTGTAATGAACAGCGACGGACTTAGCAAAAAAGTTTTTGATGAGATGACTTCGCATCAGGTAGAGACAAAGAAAAATAAATATTTTGGGTTGGGTTTTGAAATTTATGATTTAGGAAACGACAATTATGCGCTATCACATGGCGGCGCAGACAAAGGCGTTCAGACGATTGTCATCGTATTGCCAAAAACCAAACAGGGCTTGATTATTTTTACCAATGTCGACGATGGTTACAAAGTCTATGAAAAAATAGTGACTCATTATTTGGGCGAAAACGGAAAGAAAATAGTTGAAATTGAAACCAAATAAAATGGATACTAAGAAAAACACAATTATGCCTCCTATGATAAATATAATCGTTCTTTTTATTTTATTTTTAAGCAGGCAAGCAGCTGCCCAAACCAACAGCGAGGTTCAAAAAATGGATCTTTTAAAAACTGAAATCATTAAGATGGATAGTTTGCTTTTTGATGTAGCCTTTAATCAATGTGATGCGGCACAATTTAAAAAAATAATAGCTGATGATGTTGAGTTTTACGATGATCGTTTTGGTTTAAACGTTTCGAAAGAAAACGAAATAAAATCACTAAACGCAAAATGCGCAAGACCTGAAAAACTAACCAGAAAATTAAATTCCTGTACGATTGACAAATTAGGCGATTTTGGAGCGGTGCAAATAGGCGAACATACTTTTTATATTGATGGAAAACCTGAAGGAACCGGTAAGTTTATTCATATTTGGGAGCGAAAAGATAAGGATTGGAAACTGAAACGAATTGTTAGTTACGAGCATAGACCTATAAAAAAGTAGTCAAGATATTATCTTCTAACTTTTACATTTTTAGGGTAAACTGAAAAAAAAAGGATTGATTTTGAAACCAAATGATTTTTTTGTCGTCTATTAAGATTAGAACGCATTCATAAAATCATGAGTTCACGTTGTAATTTAGCTTAAAAAAGTAAATTATAAGGTTTTACGAAGTTTCAATCATCAAATCAAAAACCGATTCATTAACCCTAATAATTAACCAATCATTATGAAAAAACCAATCAAACTAATTGTACTAACCATTCTTGTTTCTTTTTTTGCCTTGAATATTTCTTTTGCGCAGGACAAAGCAAAACAAATTGAGGAATTAATAAGCAAGTACAATCAATACGGTCAATTTAACGGAGCTGCATTAGTTGCCGAAAACGGAAAAGTAATTCTAAAAAAAGGGTTTGGTTCTGCCAATATGGAGTGGAATATTCCGAATCAAACGGATACCAAATTTAGATTAGGGTCTGTAAGCAAGCAATTCACGGCTTTTTTGATTGTTAAGCTAGCCGAAGAAGGTAAAATAAAACTGGATGTTCCTATTACCACTTATTTACCGGATTATCCAAAAGCAAATGGTGATAAAATCACGATTCATAATTTACTAACCCATACATCCGGTATTCCAAATTACACATCTTTTCCTAATTTCTTTAAAGATAAGAGCAAAAACCCTTATACACCTGAAGAATTTGTAAAAACTTTTTCTGGTTTACCTCTTGAATTTACGCCAGGAGAAAAATTTAATTATAGCAATTCCGGTTATTTTGTATTGGGCTACATTATCGAGAAAATTTCTGGAAAATCGTATGAGCAATATTTACAAGAAACCATTTTTACACCACTAAAAATGGTTAATACGGGTTATGATCATAGTGATGTTATTCTAAAAAACAGAGCAGCAGGATATGAAAAAAGAGGCAAGAAAATCGTTAATTCATCTTATATCGACATGAGTATCCCGTATGCTGCAGGTTCTTTATACTCGACTGTCGAAGATTTATACCTTTGGGACCAGTCACTTTATACGAATCAATTGCTTTCATCAAAATCAATGGAATCATTGTTTAACTCCTATATCAAAGCCGGAAAAGGATCTTACGGATACGGATGGTTCATTGAGGAAGCTGATAATGGTGTTTCGGGGAAAGTAAAAGTTACAGAACACGGAGGCGGAATTAATGGTTTTAACACAATCATTTATCGTATTCCGTCAGACAAAAATCTAATAGTGTTATTGAATAATACGGGTGGAACTGTCTTAAATGAGATCAGCGAATCTATTCGTGCTATTTTATACAATCAGCCTTTTAAAGCGCCAAAAATGTCACTAGCCCTCGAGCTTTTGGATGCGTTTTCAGACCAAGGAATTACAAGTGGTTTAAATACGTACAATAAACTAAAAAACGATCCTACTTATGCCATTTTAGAAGATGACATGAATAGTGTTGGATATCAATTATTGCAAACCGGAAAGAAAAAAGAAGCCCTCGAAGTCTTTAAAATAAATGCACAAACCTATCCAAAATCAGGAAATGCATACGATAGTCTGGGCGAAGCTTATCTGGAAAACGGAGACAAAACTCTGGCAATTGCCAATTATAAAAAAGCTGTAGAACTTGACCCTGCAAACGAAAACGGAAAAAAAGTTCTGGCAGAAATTTTAAAAAAATAATCTTAAAAAAGAAGTACTCAACAGCAGTAATCTTTATCTTACCAACTCTGATCGTTCTGGTTTACAACCAAAACTGTCAGAGTTTTTTTTTATTCTAAAAGTGTTTTTCTAATTTCATATCTGGTATAAAAAAACTATTTTAGCGCTGCCCGAAAAGACAATTTCAAAAACCCAAATCAACTTAATTTACAACGTTTAATGTTGTAAGTAATATCAAATAACCTATGAAGATTTTAAAGAAACAACCTCTTTTAGTTTTATTATTATGCCTGCTTATTCCTGCTTTTGCTATTTCTCAAACGACTGCAAAAACAGTTCCTATGCCTACTCAGCAAAACAAAATTATAATTGATAAAATTGTTGATGCTGCTCATTACAAAAATTACGTTATCGATTTTTGTCTGGAAACCATAAACGAAGCTGCCCTAAAAGAAAAATGGAATGACCAGAAAACTGTCGAAATAACAGAAAGTATTAATTACAAAAATTTTAGAGATGCCGTTTATAATATGTTTGCGTTTTATAACGAAATAGAATTAGAAACACTACTCACAAAATACAAAGAAGATACTGCTTACCAAACCACAAACGTTATGATTACAAATGATGCTCTGGGATATAACCTGGAGATTTTTGCGAATGATGTTGTTAGGGGAAAGTACAAATAAGTTTTTTTTTAAGGTTCAAAGTTGGAGAGGCTCAAAGGGGCAAAGGTTTTTCCCGGCAGGTACTTTGCGCTCAAATATTTGTATTATTTGTCGTAAAGTCAAAAAAGCGTAAAGACCTTTGAAATCTTTGCGGTAAAACCACACAAACCAAAAACCTGAAACCCGAAAATAAAAAACTACTCCTTCGCTGGTTTAAAAACCAATTTAGTCGACGTTTTTATAATCTCCTCTTTATTCAATTTCATTTTTCTGAATTTTCCAGCGTTGTACATTTCTGCCTGATCGCTGTAATGTTTACTAAAAGGGTTTCCGGATTGTCCGGTTGGCAAAATACTCCAGCTGTTTTCAATATCTGAAAAATCTACAATCCTTCTGGTTGATGGCCCGCCTTTTACGTAATATTTCCCTTCATTCGTGAGTCCGAAGAATTGATTGTTGATTACTTCATTTGATCCCGGGGCAGCAAAAGGCCCAACATCAAAAAGTTTACGCAAAGCCGCTATTTTTCCTAACGGATGTTCATGTTCTACGGTATGTACTTTGCCCCAATTCCAGTTTGCAACCTGATCGCCTAATTGCTCCTGAAGTGCTTTTACAGATTCATGAAATGATTTTGAAACAATCTGGCTACGGGTTTCTTTTACATTTTTAGTTTTAATATTGTCCCACCAAACTGAATTTTCGTTTTCAATTTGTCTTGCAATAATTTGTTTCCCTAAAGATAATCCAAGAAATAAATTAAAATTATCTTCTCCCATTTCGTCTTCAAAAGTATTTTTGAGATACAAATAAATCCATTTATTGTAAATCGTTGGCGCAACATCTTCCAGATTATTGGTTCCTTTCCATGATTTTAAAACTGCAATTGCTTCTTTTTCTTTTGATGAAAGTGATGCTTCTTTTACATTCGAGATTAAACTCTGAACGACACCCGGCGAAACCGGCGAAGTATTATCAAAAATCATTTTACTGATTGCTTCTTTATCCCAATCAGATTTTGAGTCCATTAAACCTGATATTCTTTTTGCACGATCTTCCGGCAAATAATATCCCGGATACAAATACCCGTCAATCGCTTCCGGCTGATTATTGGCAGAATATACATAACCCCATTTAGGATTTTCGGCAGATGGGTTCTTAGAAAAATCCAGATATTCTTTAATATCATCTTTGCCGCTTGCCCCGTCTAAGATAAAGAAAGAATTCACTCCTTTATCGTGTTTATATAGTGTTCCTGTTGCCCACCATGCTACATTTCCTTTGGCATCGCCATACATTACATTTAGTCCCGGCGCCGCAACCAACTGAACTGCTTTTTTGAAATCGTCTTTATTTTTGGCATGCGAGAGTCCGTAAACAGCATCTAAAATTTGTATGGGTTGTTGGGTATAAATCCAGGACATTGCAATAGGATTTTTTCTATCCAGACGATCCAGCAAATCATTCATTATCGGGCCATGTCGGCTTGATTTGAGCGTAAGAACCACATCTGAAGTATCTTTTACTTTTATCGTTTTTTTTCTGGTTTCATAAGTTTCAAAACCTGTTGGTGTCTGATATTGGTTGGAATCTCCGGTTTTATTTTTTTCCTGATAAAAATCGATATCATCATTTTCGAACATTGTTAATCCGTAGGCATACTTGCGATTGTGTGCCAATAACGGATATGGAGTTCCGGCAAGATAACAACCATACAATTCAAAATCAGGTGTAACTAAATGTGCTTCATACCAGGTTCCGGGTTGCGAAAACCCAATATGCGGATCATTGGCAAAAATTACTTTTCCGCTTTTGGTCTTATTTGGACCTGCAACCCAACTGTTACTACCTACAAAAGGCGGAATTGGAGAATTGTCCAGCAAAGCCGCTACAGATTTGGCAATTGTAGTATATTCTTCAATATTTTCTTTCGAACTTTTAAGTTGTGTGGTATTAAACTCCCCATGAATGCCCAGATCTTTCAAATATTCAGCACCATATTTATTGCGAATATCTGTTAGCAAAGGATCCGTCTTTTGAGCCATTGCAAAACTAAAAGACATGTATCCAAAAATATTATAAACATCTTTTATGGTAAATTTTTCTTTTTTAACGCCAACCAAAGTAAACTCGATTGGTGTTGTCCCTTCTTCTAAATATTGATTGATTCCGTCTAGATATGCCATTGTCATTTTGTAACTCTGACTGTTTTTATCCAATTTAGCAATGGCTTTCGCCGAAGCCTCTTCGATACCAATTCCGGAGAAAAACTTATCGTTTTTAAGTGCCACAGAACCAAAGATTTCCGATAATCTTCCCGGTGCAATTCGACGCAGCAATTCCATTTGCCATAATCTTTCCTGTGCATGAACGTATCCCAAAGCAGTCATGGCATCTTTTTCAGAATTAGCATAAATATGAGGCACGCCAAAATCATCAAAATAAACAGTGGTTTCGTTTTGGAGATTTTTCAACTGAACTTCCCCTTCATACTTGGGTTTAAGATGAAAAATGTAGGCACACAAACCTATACCAAGAACAACAATCAAGACTAATAAAACCAGCAGAATTTTTTTAATTTTTCTCATATTCAAAAAAAAGTATAATGATAAATGATTCCGTAATAATATAACTTAAAGATATAATCCTGTAAAAAATATCGTTTTTAAAACTCTAAATTTATGTATTTAAAACCAATACTATAAATGTCAATCTATAAAAAAATAGCAATCGGTATAATTTCTTTGTTTCTTTTTGTGATTTTAGTCAATATTGGTCTCAATTATTGGATAAAAAAACAATTACCCCTAATTATAAACGAGAAAAACAAAACGGCTTACAATATTCATTACGAAAAGATTGAGGTATCCCTTTTATCTCAAAATATTCACGCAACGACCTTATTAGTAAGTCCAAAAAATCAACCAAAAGACAGTAAAAACGGGCTATTCTCCAAAATTGAATCCATTACTATTAAACATTTTAATATTTGGAATTTGGCATTCCGTGATATTATTCAGGCAGAAAGTATTATCATCGATAAACCTCGTGTGATTTTATACAAAAAAGGAGAAAAACTTTTGAACAACAGCAAAAGCATAAAAAACGAAATTATTGACCCTTTTCGTAAAATTGTTGCTGTTTCGAATATTTATCTAAACGACGGATCTGTCGATGTTGTTTCTTTAGATACCAATAAACCAATTCTTAGCGTTAAAAAAATCATCTTAAAACTCGAAGGCATTTTACTTACAGATGCTACTTTAAAAGAAAAAATACCGATGCGTTTTGATAAATATGTTTTGGTTTGTGATAGCGTATATTATAAACCGAGTATTTTTTATCACATGAATATTGGTCAGATAAGTACAGAAAGAAGCTTCTTGAAAATTAAGGCTTTTTCATATTTACCTGAATTTGACCGAAAAGAATTTGTAAAAAAATTAGACAAGGAAAAAGATATTTATACAATCAGGTTAGATTCCGCTCACATCGAAAAAATGAATTGGGGTTTTAAGAATGACCTGTTTTTCTTTAAAGCAAATTCACTTATTGCGAATCATGTTGATGCTAATATTTATCGAAATAAAATGCCTAAAGACGATTTGAGTAAAAAACAACTTTACAATGCTTTATTGCGAAAAATAAAGTTTCCACTTGAAATTGACACCATACAAATTCTCAAATCAAAATTGGTTTATGAAGAAGAAATAGATTTCTCGAAGGGTCCCGGAATTTTAAATTTTGATCGTTTTAATATGCAGGTTACCAACCTTAAAAGTGGTTCCGGCTTTAAAAAAATGGCAGATGTAAAAATTAAAGTCAATTGTCAGTTTATGAAAACATCTCCTCTAAATGTCAATTGGAGTTTTAATGTTCTGGACTTAAAAGACAGTTTTCATATTCAGGGAACAATCTCAAATTTTAATGTTAGGGCAATGGAGCGTTTTACAAAACCTTACATAAATACTTCGTTCACCGGGAAATTTAATAAATATCATTTTGATTTTTACGGAAATGACACTACCGCAAAAGGCAATGCATCATTAGATTATGAAGATCTAAAAGTAAAATTATTTAAAAAGAAACATCCTGAAAAAGAAGCCAAACTAAAAACAGCGGTTGCTAATTTATTATTAAAAAATGATTCTGGCGAAAAAGCGAAAACTGCTGATGTAGAATTGGAACGAATTCAGGAAAAATCATTCTATAACTTCTTGTGGAGAAGCATTGCGGAATCTTTTAAAAAGATTTTGATTTGATATTTTTGTGCTGAATGTTTTTGTGCTGAATGTTTTTGTGCTGAATGTTTTTTTGCCACGAATTACACGAATTATCCCGAATTATAATAGAAAATCTTGTCATTTCTCATTCTTCGAAATTCGACAAAGATTTTGACAGAATAGCAGAGATAATTAATTCGGGATAATTCGTGTAATTCGTGGCAAACCATTTTATATAACATTTTACAAACCTGACAATTATCAGGTTTTTTGATCATTTATTTTGTGACATTTGCTTTTATTTTTAATTTAAAAACAAATGACAAAACCACCTTTACACACTTTTCATATTCCTGTAATGGGGCTTGCCTATACGATCGACAGCCCAATTCGTGTTGCACAATATGGAATTTCATCTGTAGTTTCGATAGCTGATGATGATTTGATTGAAAAGATGCGTAATTTTTATAGCACCAAGTTCAATATTCCTTACGAGGAAATAAGCCAAAAATTTCAAGATTACCGAGCTGAAAGGATTACTTCTTACCTTAATTTGGTAGATAAAATTGTAAAAGAAAAATTTGACAATTTTAAAACAGAATTGATAGAAAGCAAAGCTGTATTAGAAAATTATATGGCGATGTTACCTAATACTTCTGATATAAAAAAAGGATTTCAGAATCTATTAGAGGATGGAATTTCTTTTAAAGAAAACATTCAGAACTATATCGAATCTCATCTGCGTCCCGGAGAAATCGATGTCAATATCATGACCAAGCTGGATAAAGACAATTTTGACAAAAACGAACAACTCCCTATCGAATTCAATGATGCTCACGCTGCCTTAAGAGGTTTTGCAAAAAGCAATCTTCAATCTTCTGTTGTACTTTCTGCCGGAATGAATCCGAGATTGTTTAGCTATTTTGAGAATTTTTCAGATTTTTTTCCTAATCTTAATAACGAACTCAAAAAGAAAATTACCTTAAAGGTAAGCGACTTTAGATCTGCCATGATTCAGGGAAACTTTTTGGCCAAAAAAGGACTTTGGGTTTCTGAATATAGAATTGAATCGGGATTAAATTGTGGTGGACACGCTTTTGCTACTGATGGCCTTTTATTAGGTCCGATCCTGGAAGAATTTAAACAAAAAAAAGATCAGCTTATTCAATCTGCACATGAGTTGATGACTAAAGTATTACAGCAAAAACAACTTTATACTCCTGAGAATCCTTTACCGCTCAAAATCACTGTTCAGGGTGGCGTAGGAACTGCTGAGGAACATGAATTTTTGTTAGAAAACTATAAGGTAGATTCTGTAGGTTGGGGAACTCCGTTTTTATTAGTTCCCGAAGCAACTTCTGTAGATAAAGCTACCCGTGAATTATTAATGGATGCCAAAGAAGAAGATCTTTATTTAAGTCACATCTCGCCTTTAGGAGTTCCGTTTAATACGTTAAGAGGGACGACGAATGAAATTTTAAAACAAAAAAGAATCGACCAGAACAAAGCCGGAAGTTCTTGTCCAAAAAAATTTCTTGCTCTGAGTAAAGAATACGATCCACAAGGAATTTGCACTGCATCAAAAAAATTTCAGGATTTAAAACTGGAAGAACTGGAAAATAAAAAAGATACGTTTTCACCAAATGCTTTCGAAAAAGCAAAATTTGCGATTACAGAGAAGTCTTGCCTTTGTGTAGGTTTAGCCAATGCCTCGTATTTAGAGAATGATATTAAAATAAAAGGACAAGCGCAAGGAGTTGTTATCTGCCCGGGGCCTAATATGGCTTATTTTGACCAAGAAGTTTCTTTATTTGATATGGTAAGACATATTTACGGAAACGGGTCTGTTTTAAGAGCTAATAATCGCCCAAATTTATTTGTAAAGGAACTTAAAATGTATGTGGATTATTTTAGAAATGAAATTGAAAACATTTCCGGTGAAATCACAAATGCTCAACTTAAAAAGTGGAATAGTTTTAAAGCTAATATTTTGGAAGGAATCGAGTATTATCAAAATTTACTTTCACCAGCCTTATATTTTAAAAAGGATTTAAATAAAATTAAAACCGATTTTGAATTTTATAAATTAGAATTATCTACTATAAAAATTCCAACTTTAGAATTGGCATAAAACACAAAACCCCGATTTAAATCTAAATCGGGGTTTTTATTTATATCGAAATACTGATCTACTCTTTTTTATTTTTGCTATCAATAACAGCACCGGTTCCGGTTCCTAAAGCAGCGCCGGCTAAGCCACCAATAATAGCACCTTCTCCTTTTTTCTTACTAACAATTGCTCCGGTTGCAGCCCCAACTCCTGCACCAATTACGGCACCTTTAGCAGTAGCGCTCCATCCTTTTTTCTTTTTGGTAGTTGTTGTAGTCGCAGTTCCGTCTGCTTGTTGTTGATGTACTACTACAACTTTTTGAGACTCCACTTTTTGTTGTTCTACCTTTTGTTGTTCTTTAATGTTTGCCATTTCTGTCTTCATCGAATCAATAATTTTTTGTTTATTGATTTCAACTTTCATAGAATCAATACTAGCTTGTTTGGCTTTATTAATATCTTCTTTTCCCTGATTTTGACAAGAAACAATTGTTAAAGCGGCGAATAAAATATATAAGGCTTTCATGATTGTAGTTTTTTAAATTATTACACTACAAATTAAAGCATATTCGTTTTGCTTAAGTTACATGATTTGACTTAAAGGTTATAGAATTTGAAGATTGCCATTAGTTTAGAAGTATTTTTTAAGCAAGTATTAAAAATAATCTCGCAAAGACGCCAAGTCGCAAATTTCTATTTAGCAAAGCTTAAAGTATTTAAACGATTAAAAAAATCAGCTTAAATCTGAAAAATCTGCGTGAAACAAAAAAACTTGGCGACTTGGCGAGATTAATGAACTTTTTAATTAATTAATCTTTACTTCCCTAAAATTCCTTTTTTCAGGATTTGTCCAAAATCATACATATCTTCATAAGAGCAATATAACGGAACTGGTGCCAGACGAATTACATTAGGTTCGCGCCAATCTGTAATCACTCCGTTTTTCATCAGATAATCGAATAAACTTCTTCCTTCTCCGTGTAAAAAAACAGACAGTTGAGATGCTCTTTCTACAGGATTTGAAGGTGTGATAATTTCGAAATTACCCTTTACTTCCTGATCAATTTCATGCAGAATAAATTCTAAGTAAGCTGTAATATGATCTCTCTTTTTTATTAAAGCATCCATTCCAACCTCTGCAAACATTTCTACAGATGATAAATATGGTGCTAAAGAAAGTACCGGTAAATTACTTATTTGCCAACCATCGGCACCGTGAACCGGATCAAAATTAGGCTCCATCTTAAAACGACGTTCTTTATTATGTCCCCACCAACCTGCAAAACGAGGTAAATCAGGATTATTATGGTGTTTTTCGTGTACAAAACAACCAGAAGCATTTCCTGGTCCTGAATTCATGTATTTATAACTGCACCAAGCAGCAAAATCTACATTCCAATCATGAAGTTCAAGCTTTATATTTCCGGCAGCGTGTGCAAGATCCCAACCTACTTTTGCTCCGGCTTTTTGTCCGGCTTCAGTAATTGTTTTAATATCAAAAACTTGTCCGGTATAATAATTGACACCACCAATTAAAACCAAAGCCAGCTCATCGCCAACTTCTTCAATTTTTGCCAGAACATCTTCCAGACGAATATTATGTTCGCCTTCGCGACGTTTGATTTCTACAATTGCATCTTCTGTTTTATAACCGTGAAAATGCACCTGACTCTGAAACATATATTGATCTGAAGGAAATGCTTTTTCTTCGCATATAATTTTATAACGTTTGCCTTTTGGCTGATAAAAAGAAACCATCAATAAATGAAGATTTACGGTCAGTGTGTTCATTACCGTAACTTCTGATGGCAAAGCACCCACAATTTTACTCAAAGGCTCTGCAAATCTTTCCTGATAATCCCACCAGGGTTTTTGAGCATAAAAATGACCTTCGACGGCAAGATCTGCCCAATCGTTCATTACTTCATCTATATACGCTTTTGTACGTTTTGGCTGTAATCCTAAGGAGTTTCCTGTAAAATAAATTACGCGTTTGTCATTTACCTTCGGAAAAATAAATTGATCCTGATACTGATTTAATGTGTCTTGCGAATCAAGCTCTCGTGCGAATTCGCGTGTATTTTGAAATGCCATTTTTTTTGTTTTGATTCGTAAAAATAACAACTTTTGAAATATATTACTGAAAATTAACATGTTTTAAGTTTTGAGTCGCAATTTCAGTCGCAGTCGCAGTATTCAGCTTTCCATAAGCTTTAAAGTCTTAATCTATCATTAATTTGATTATAATTACTGTTTTTCACTGAGACTGAGACTGAGACTGAAAACTCAAACTGGCACTAAAACAAAAAACCCGCCATTGCTGACAGGTTTTCTATTTATTTTCTTTTGCGAATTAGATAATTAACATTGCATCTCCGTAAGAATAGAATTTGTATTCTTCTTTGATTGCTTCTTCATAAGCACGTTTCATCAAATCATGTCCACAGAAAGCAGAAATCATCATTAATAATGTTGATTTTGGTGTGTGAAAATTTGTGATCATACAGTTTGCAATACTAAAATCGTGAGGAGGGAAAATAAATTTATTAGTCCATCCTTCATAAGGATTTAAAGTATTCTGAGAGGAAACTGAACTTTCGATAGCACGCATAGAAGTTGTCCCAACAGCACAGATACGTTTTTTTGCTACTTTAGCAGCATTTACAATATCGCAAGCTTCTTGTTTGATGATCAATTCTTCCGAATCCATTTTGTGTTTCGATAAATCTTCCACCTCAACCGGGTTAAAAGTTCCTAAACCAACGTGTAATGTTACTTCGGCAAAATTGATTCCTTTGATTTCTAATTTTTTCAAAAGGTGTTTTGAGAAGTGTAATCCTGCAGTTGGTGCAGCTACAGCTCCTTCTTCTTTTGCATAAATAGTCTGGTATCTTTCAGCATCTTCAGGTGTTACTTCTCTACTGATATATTTAGGAATTGGAGTTTCTCCAAGTTCTGTTAATTTGTTTCTGAATTCTTCATAAGAACCGTCATATAAAAAACGTAAAGTTCTACCACGAGAAGTTGTATTGTCGATTACCTCCGCCACTAACGAATCGTCATCACCAAAATAAAGTTTATTACCAATACGGATTTTTCTAGCCGGATCTACTAAAACGTCCCAAAGACGTTGCTCTGAATTTAATTCTCTTAATAAGAAAACTTCAATTCTTGCTCCTGTTTTTTCTTTGTTTCCGTACAAACGCGCAGGGAAAACTTTAGTATTGTTAAGAATCAAAACGTCTCCGTCATCAAAATAATTGATAACATCTTTAAACATTTTGTGCTCTATAGTTTGTTTTTGACGATCGATTACCATTAAACGAGATTCGTCTCTGTTTTCTGCCGGGAATTCTGCTAAAAGTTCTTTCGGTAAATTAAATTGAAAATGTGATAATTTCATTTGAGAAAGTTATGAGTTATAGATTTAGATCAGGATTATTTGAATACCTGATTTTTAATCGTGTGCAAATATACGACTGTGAGATAGGCGTTGTCAAGTGTTTTGATGTTTATTTTCAAAAGTCGTTGATTTAGTGGCATTTTGAGAACACAAAAAATTGGTTTTTCACCATATAAGTACTATAAGTTCATTTAAATTGGATGCTGCAAAAAATTGCTACTGCTTTTATTTGGCTAAAGCCGAAAAATCCGGACATAAAAAACTAGGGGCTATGTTTTTTTGGCCACGAATTCACGAATTAATTTAATAATGAAGCTTAGAAAATAATTCTTGAATTCGTGGCAGTTTTTTTTAATCTACAATTCTGAAATTTGGAAACTTAATTCTTTCAAATCATTCCAGAAATCCGGGTATGATTTAGAAACTACCTCAGCATCTTCGATAATAATAGGCACTTTTAATGCTAATGGTGCAAATGCCATTGCCATACGGTGATCGTTATAGGTTCCAATTTTTACATTATGATTGATGTTTTCTGAAGCTATCAAAGTCAGACTGTCATTAGTAACCGAGATATTAGCGCCTAGTTTTGTAAGTTCAATTCTAAGTGCTTCAAGTCTGTCCGTTTCTTTAATTTTTAATGTATGAAGACCTGTTAGATGACAACCAATCCCTAATCCTAAACAAGTTACGACAATGGTTTGGGCAATATCGGGTGTATTATTTAGCTCGAAGTTTATGGTATCATATCTAAAATTCTCTTGTTTTACCAAAGTCATTTTATTGTCCTGAAACGTGGTCTGAACACCTAATTTCTCGTATAGCGAAACTAGTTCTGAATCTCCTTGTAAACTATTTTCTTTATAACTGCTTAATGTTATTGAAGCTGTATCTGCCAAAGCAACTAAACTAAAAAAGTACGATGCAGAACTCCAATCAGATTCTACTACCATTTCTTTAGTTGCAACTTCAGCTTTTGGAAAAACTTTAATCACGTTTCCTTCAAAACTCGTTTGAATGTCTAAATCGTTTAGCAAAGCTAAAGTCATTTTGATATACGGAATTGAAGTGATTTCTCCTTCTAAAGTAAGCTCTAAACCATTTTCTAATTTTGATGCCACTAATAAAAGTGCCGAAATATACTGGCTGCTTACATTTGCTGCCAAAGTAACTTTTGAAGCCGTAACTTTTTTTCCTTTAATTCTAATTGGCGGATACCCCTCTTCTTTTTCATAAGAGATTTCAACTCCCAATTGTCCTAAAGCTTCTACTAAAATCTTTATAGGTCGTTCCTGCATTCTGGATGAACCTGTCATTACTACTTCGCGGCTTTCATTTACAGCAAAATAAGCGGTTAAAAAACGCATTGCCGTTCCTGCATGGTGAATATCTACAATTTCGTCATGACCAATTAAGGCTTTTTGCATTACCTCGCTATCATCAGAGTTTGAAGTATTGGCAAGCGTAATATTTGGAAACAATGCTTTTAACAACAACAAACGATTGGTTTCACTTTTTGATCCTGTTACTGCAATTTGTCCTTGTAAATTATGTTGAGTTGTTTGGAGTAGTAAATTCATTTTTTTTAATTGTAAATTGAAATTATGAATTATGAATGATTAGAAACGTAATTCGCCACGCAATTTACCACTCCCCACTCATAATTCAAAATTCAAAACTCATAATTCAAAACTTATGAGTGATATTTCACAATTATTTCAATTTATCGTTGTTTTTGTGACGATCTTTATCTCTAACTGATTTTAAGTCCATTTTTTTATCAAAAGCAGCTTGCAAATCGATTCCGGTTTGGTTAGCAAGACATAAAACTACAAAAACAACATCTGCCAGTTCTTCGCCTAAATCTTTGTTTTTATCACTTTCTTTCTCGGATTGTTCTCCATATCTGCGCGCAATAATTCTGGCAACTTCCCCTACTTCTTCTGTAAGTTGTGCCATATTGGTTAATTCGTTAAAGTAGCGAACACCATGCTCTTTTATCCAGGTATCGACATCAAGTTGTGCGTTTTTTAAGTCCATCTTTATATTTTTTTAAGAACAATTTTTTCATTTTGACTGACAATCACTTTCTGGAAAAGCTCCTTTAATCCATTGTATGACTCTGCTGCAAAAATACTATTGTTAATTTCTTTTGAACTACTTATTTGAATTTTGTTTCCTTCTCCGGATATGTTTAATAAATAAATGATCTGTTTGTCTTCTGACGAAACTCTAATAGAAGATGGCAAAGATTCTATCACATATCCTTCTGGAATTTGTAAATTTAAATTGAATTTTTCGTGGGTTGGATACCCCAAAGATATTGGCATTTGTCTCGTTTCCTGATTAAATGAATTTTTAGTTCTTGTAAAAAAAAGCAAAGGGTTTACGAACATTTTCCCGCCAATAATTTCGACACTATTATCTGAGACAAACGAAAATGTTTCTGAAACAGGTTCAGGAAAATTTGCTTTCATATTCTCAATTGTATAATTCGAAATTTTCAAATCGCCTAATTGTTCCTCTAATTTTTCGAGATAGTTTTCCTGACTTTTATTCGCATTTTCTATCCTAAATCTATAAGCATTGTAATCTGTTCTCTGAAGTCTGATTTTTCCTTCTATCTTACCCAGATTATCCATTTTGACCATAATGCTGTACAACTCTTTCGAGGTCGTTGATGGTACTAAATTTATTTCTGTCGAAGTACCATCTTCTTTAATCAATCTTCCGTTCCAATTTAAAACATTTAAGGGCAAGGTACCGGGACAAGTAAATTTGTGTGTAGCATCAAGCAAAATTTGTTTTCCATCAATTTCTGCGGCAGCTATTACATAATTAAATCCTGTTCTGGTTGGATAAACAGGTACTCCGTTTTCAATAGTACTAACTAAAACCGGATTTACAGCTATCCCTCCCATTCTCAACATAGTAATCAAAATAAAGTTGATCTCGGCTACATTTCCGGTTTGATCGGCATACGCTTTTACAACTCCTTTGTCAGTATAATAATCATTTACTTCATTCCAATTCATTTTATTCTGAACGAATTTAAAAATGATGTTTAATCTCTCATTCTTAGAATCTACATTGGTCAATAATCGTTTGACATCTTCCAACAAAAAATCTTTCTCATCGAGCTCTTTTCCAAATGTTTTATCTTTAAAAATAGTCGTTGCAACACCTTCCCAAGTCAGCGAATAATCTTTGACTGGCTGGTCCGGATAACGAACCCTTTCTAACTCATGCTGAATAGATCCTCTATAATTATCTATATTATTGATATATGGCTCTATTGTTAAAGCTGGAATATCTTTTCCTATATAAAACGCACTAATCTGTTTATACGAAATAGACGAAGATCTATTATAATTATCTTCAAAACTTTGATTTGTGTTGGTTAATTTTGAATCTGTTTCAATTTTATGTCCTCCAACCAAAATTGGTTTATAGATATAATACTCGGGAATATCTGTTTTATACTCGAAGTAATTTACGGGAATTTCATATTGAAAATCAAAATTCGGCAACTTTACAATATTTTCACTTTTCAGAATGTACTTGTATTCAATAATAGAACCTACTTTTACATTAGGTAATGTTATGGTTTTTTCATTCCAGAACTTGTTTATTTTTTTCTTAAAAGTTCCTTGGTTATCCAGTTTAGTTTTTACAATTGCTCCGTTTTCTAAATTATAGGTAACTGCATTCGAAAACTCTAAACGATCCTCACTTAGAGTTTCATAACCAATATAGAAACGTACTTTTTGATCTGCCCATTTTAATCCTTCTTTTTTATAAATTTTAATTTTAAATTCATAAACATGATTAGCCGAAAAACCTTTGTCTTTATTAAAACTAAAAAACGTCCTTCCTTTTTTAAACAAAATTGCAGCCGGCGCTGTGGTATCTTTTAGATTTGATTTTTCCTTTAATTCAGTAATAGTAACTTTTCCTAATTCATAATTTTGCGCTGTTACTTTTGAAATTCCAAAAAATAAAAAAACAACTATTACTAAACTTTCAAATCTCATTTTTATATTCTTTTTAAAACTATTTTTTCTGTTTCTTTTGCAATCATGCTTTTATAATACTCCTTGAGCATCTCGTATTGCTCTGTCGAAACAATCCCTTCATTGATCTGATGCTGAATACTTATTTGCAAAGTATTTTCAACTGAAGCAATATTAAACTTAAAACTTCCTAAATTATCCTCCATATTAACAACAACCGGTGCTGGCAAAACTTCGGTTGTAAATCCTTCAGGAATTTGAAGAGTAATATTATATTTATCTGTAAAAGGGAAACCAAAATCGACCGGATATTCTCTCACATCCTGCTTAAACGGATTTTTTTCATTGGCAAAAAACAACATTGGGCTTACATAGATTTTCCCGCCTATTACTTCGCATAAATTATTACCTGTAAACGAGTACGTTTCTATAATGGGTAATAATAAATCTTTCTCGTTTGCTCTAGAATAATCGTTTATTTCGATTTTGTTATTTCGGTTTTCCAGTTTTTCTAAATATTCTTCTTCTTTTACGCCATACATATTGTCTCTTGTAATCAAAGCATTATAATCTGCCAACTGTCTTCTGGCTTTTCCTGTTACTTTTCCTTCCGGATCAATACTATAATTTAGATATACAATATCGCTTGATGATTTTTTAGGCATTAAATCTACTTCTTCTGAGCTTCCGTCTTTACGAATCAATCTGCCAGACCAGTTTAAAGCTCTAAAGGGCAAAATATTTGGTGTCGAAAATTTATCAGATGCATCTAATAAGATATTTCCATTTGGTGTTTCAACCGCAGCAATTACATAGTTAAAAGCATTTCTATTCGGGAGAATTGCAATTCCGTTAGAACGTGTGCTTATTAAAACCGGATTCGCTGTTAAACCAGCATAACGCAACATGGCCGTAAGCATTAAATTAATATCGGCAATATTTCCTGTTTTTTCTTTATATGCTTTTTTAACTCCTCCATCACAACCATATCCAAAATAATCATTCCATTTTACAGTAGCTTTTACATGATTTAAAATAACCAATATTTTTTCTTCGGCAGTATTTTTACCTTCTAATATTTTCTTTAAGTCTTCTTCAAAATAACCGGTTTTATTTAATTCCGGTCCAAAATCCTCATATTCATAGATTGTTTTTACAACTGAATTCCAATCTGTCGAATACATTTTCATCTGCGCATTTGGATATTTCGTCATCGATAACTCATGCTGAATACTTGACGTATAATTATCAATATTATTGACATAATCTTCGTCTTTCATTGCCGGAAAATCTACTGCTACATAATTTGTCTGCGTTTCAGTATAATCTAATTTATCGGTAGAAAATGTTGTCTTTGTTGCAGAAAATCCATTTCCGCCGGATCTTTCTTTGCTGGTAAAAATTATTGACTTGGGGTTTTTTCCGGTAGTAATCTTAGGAAAAATATATCCTTTTTGTCTCGAATTAAAAACATAATATTCCGGAACAAATGTCGAGAATTCAGAATAATTGACAGGAATACTGGTCTGAAAATCCCAATCCCGAATACTTCTGTCACTCGGACTTCTAACCTGATAACTAAATTCTATAACAGATCCCTCCTTCACATTAGGCATTGTAATCTTTTTTCTACCTCTGAATTTATTAATGGTTTCATCAAAAACCCCATCACTTTTAAGCTTCGTTTTTTCGATTTTACCGTTTACCAAATTATAAGTAACGGCATCATCAAAACTCACTCTTTCCTTGAAACCATTTGAAGAATAATACCAAACGCTTTGATTTGCCCAGTTATAGCCTTCTTTTTTATAAATTTTGATTCTGGTTTCTACATCTGTAATCGTAATAAAACCATCACTTTGATCGTATTCGATTCTGGTTTTTCCTTTTTTATACAATATAGCAGCAGCAGCTGATGAATCTTTAGGATGTAGTTTTTGCTCTAATTCGGCAATCGATACTTTTCCTAATTTAAACTCCTGTGCTGCTACTTTTGATATAAAAAGCAGCAAAATTGTTAGACTAAAAAGTTTGATAAATTTCATTTTGTTAGTTCTTAATTAATATAATTTTGGCATTATCGTTTCTTGACACTTGCTCCATAAAAAGACGATATTCGTCATATTCTTTACTTGAATATTTTCCTTTATTTAAAAACATCGAGCGTTTGTATATCAGTTTATTATTTTCTTTTTTAATGATTTCGGTTTTGTATTCCCCAAACTTTCCTTTTAATTCAAAGTTTGAAGGCAAAAATTCTATTGCAAAACCCGTTGGCAGATTAATTTCCATTTCATCTGTATCTAAATAACCACGTTGTATTTGAAATGGATTTTTTCTATTCCTGATTCTTTTTACATTCGCTGAACTTTGATTGAAGGCATCAACAGTAAAAATCATTTTGTTGGCAGAAATGGTTGCATAATTTATAGCCGTAACCTGAACGTCCTCCGTAAAACGAATATTCTCTTTGTTATTGGTAAAAGCTATTTTACCCAATTTCAGGTTATTAATATTGTCCCAATATTCTTTATAATGTGATTCTTTCTCTGTTGGCTGTAAATTTTCGATCCTCGCTTTAGAACTGTATTGAGATCCTTCTGAAACGATCGAAATAGAACCTGAAAAATTACCATTTTCATCGATTGTATAGGTTCCTCTGTCTTTTTGGGTATTTCCAAAATCTTCATACACTTTGGTTCTGACAATTTCTCCACCTTCCGGTTTTATAATCAAAACATCACGATCATCTGTAAAAGTACCCTGATATCCAAAAGGATCATCCTGGCTTGTACATTCTAACCAGGTATAATGGTTGCCATTTGGGATAGACAAAATCATGTGATTTCCTTGCATCGAGACAAAATCAGATTCGATATTAGTTTTATAAGTATCCCCATATAATACTGTATTGTATGACGGGACATCTACTGCTTGCAAAAGTGCTTTTGTGTAATTGGTTAAGGCTTTACAATCGCCATACCCTAAACGATCTACATCTGTAGCCAACATAGGTTTCCAGCCGCCAATACCAACCTGTATACTTACATATCGTGATTTTTTTTGTACAAAATCGTAAACCAATTTTGCTTTTTTGACAGGATCTTTTTCATCGCCAACAACGGCTTTTATTTTTGCTTTAGTTTCTTCCGGCAAATCTGTAGTTCCTGATAATATTTTTTCAGAATACCATTTTCCAAAATCAACCCAATTTGTAGCTGTGCCATCAACGCCTTCCAGATGAAAACGTTCCAGACCCATCATAACTTTAGGAAAAAGATCTTTGTATGAAGGACTGTAATCTTCTTTTTTTTGTGACAAAATATTCGTGGCAATATAAGAAAGCTGCGTATTTGTATCGATGGTCTTCTTAATATTGAAATCGAAGAATTGAAACTCTTTCTTTTTAAATCCTAAATCTGAAGGGTAAATAACATTTAAAACTGATTTTTCTATACTGGTATAAGCGCTTCTTAAAGGCATCCAATTTGGAATAAATGCAGTTGTTGAAGTCTGAACTTCACTATTAAATTCAACTGTAAAAGGATAAGAAATAGGCGTGTAATCCAGATACACATATCTATTATCTGAAAAAAGTGTACTTCCTCCAACAATACTTTGGTCTTTAAAATCTTTTCTTTTAATTCTTTTGATTTCTTTACCAAAAGCATCATAAACTATCGCCTCAATATTTTTAACCGAAGTTGATTTATCATAATACTCATAAGCTTGCACGGCATCAAAACCTTTATCATTTAATACGGTTACAACACGATGATTTTTAGTACTCATGCTTCGTTGTGACAGAATTGTTATATCAATCTGATCAAAACGAACAACAGCATTAGCATTTTCTTTTAGACTATCTGCAATAGAAGTTGCAAGATATTCGCTCTTTTGAGCAGAAGAATTATGGACGAAGAAAAAAAATAGTAACCCAAAAAAAGCAAATTTCATTAGTAAGTAATTTCGCCAAATATATATCATTTTTAGAAATACTTAACCTTTGTAGCTGAAATTTTAGTCTCTATTTTTACTGTCAATTAAAATAGTTACAGGACCGTCGTTCAAGAGGTTAACCTTCATATCTGCGCCAAAAATTCCGGTTTGAATTTTTTTACCGAATTCTTTTTCTAAAGTCTGTACAAAATTCTCATACATTGGAATTGCAAATTCAGGTTTTGAAGCTTTTAAGTACGAAGGGCGATTGCCTTTTTTTGTAGAAGCATGAAGCGTAAATTGACTTACCACGATAATATCTCCATCGACATCCTGAACAGAACAATTCATGACATCATTATCGTCGCCAAAAATTCTTATTTTAATAATTTTACCAACCAGCCAATCAATATCTTCCTGAATATCGAGATCTTCTATTCCAACTAATATCAATAACCCTTTTTGAATATCGGCTACTTTTTTATGATCTATGGTTACTGATGCTTCTGAAACTCTTTGAAGAACTACTTTCATATTTTATATAATGATGTGTTTTTTTGCCACTCCCGATAGCTATCGGATACACGAATTAAAAAGATTTTAAATTCTAACGTTAGATGCACTGCAGTGCATCTCTACATTATAACTTTGTCTATAATTCACAATTAACAATTAATAATTATTTCCTTAGTTCGTCACTTGCTTTTCGATCTTCATCATACGAATCTGTACGATAATTTTCGTCGTCACCTTCTAATATTTTCAAGTAACTATTGTAACGGGACCAAGCGATCTCATCTCTTTCTAAAGCTGCTTTTATAGCACAATGTGGCTCTTCTTTGTGCAGGCAATTGTTAAACTTACATTGGTCTTTTAGTTTAAAAAACTCAGGAAAATAACCACTGATCTCTTCTTTTTCCATATCTACAATCCCAAAACCTTTAATTCCCGGAGTGTCAATAATTTTGGCATTAAAAGACAAATCATACATCTCTGCAAAAGTTGTGGTGTGCTGACCTTGTTTACTGGCCTCAGAAATTGTCTTGGTTTTAAGATGCAACGATGGCTCCATAGCGTTTACCAAAGTCGATTTTCCAACACCAGAATGTCCGGAGAACATACTAACTTTATCAATCATCATTTCTTTTAGCTCATCAATTCCTTTCATTTCGGTCGAAGAAACGCGAAGACATTTGTAACCAATTTGCTGATATACGTATTGCATATACAATTGATCTTCGAGCGTTGGCTCATCAAAAGTATCTATTTTATTAAAAACCAGAATAGTCTCGATATTATAAGCTTCGGCAGTTACCAAAAATCGGTCTATAAAATTAAAAGTTGTTGGCGGATTATTAATCGTTATCAATAAAAATACGCGATCAATATTCGACGCGATAATATGCATTTGATGCGATAAATTAACCGATTTACGAACAATATAATTCTTTCTTTCGTGAATATTAAAAATTGTTCCGGTTAAGGCATCCGAAGTTTCTTCGAGTTCATAATCGACAATATCGCCTACAGCAATAGGATTGGTACTTTTAATACCTTTCATCCTAAACTTCCCTTTCATACGGCATTCTATAAAATCGCCTTTTTCAGATTTTACAGTATACCAACTTCCTGTAGATTTATATACGAGTCCTGTCATTCTTTACTTTTAGATTTCTGATTTTAGATTTTAGATTACTCTGAAATCTAAAAAATATTAAAAGGCAAAATTACGTTTTTAGAATTGAACAACGCAACTTCGCCTTTTAAAATTAAAAAACAGATCCTAATATTGGTTCATTTACCAAACAATTTCGGCTAAAATTTCATTTTCTTTGATTTTTCCTAGCTGAATTGTTTTTAATGTTCTTGATGTTTTTCCTGCCGTAGTCGTATAAATTTCTACCATAACAGTTGCAGGGCCATTTTCTGTTAATTCAGTTTCGCCAAAATAGTTGGTTTTAATTTGGTATTTTCCTTTTACAGCATTTCGGATCAAATATTGTTCAGGCCCGTAACCTTGCGTAAAATCTTTTGAAAATCTCGCGCCAGCTTGCGTACTCTTATGTGCATAATAACACTCTTCTCCATCTGGCTCTATAACATGAAGATCTAAATCTACATCCATCAGGTTCCAATTCATAATTATTCTGATAGCAACAGGCATTTTTGCCAAATATTTTTTATCGAGTTTACCTGTTTTTAAATCTTTATGTTCTGCCGTTAAACGATTAATATCCATTAAAATAATATCTTCTACACCCTCATATTGTCCGCTCATTTCTCCGTAATAATTAACCTCTAATGCCTTAATCAATTGGTCAAAAGCTTCCTGATATTTTCCTGCATCTTCCAGAGTCAAGGCATAATCTCTAAGGCTTTGTGGTTCATGCGCTCTCCATTTTGCAATTTGTGCTGCAGTAAACAAGGCATCATCATAGGCTTTCCATTGGCGTAATGTATAAGTAAGCGTTTTATAAAGCTGGTGGTTTTCTAAACCTAAATCGGCAATATTACTGATAACCTGTAATGCTTTTTTTACATCCCCCTGATTGTAGAAAAAATGCGCCACATCAAAATAAAAACTCGGATTTCTTTCCTGTGCTTTTCTTAGTTCAAAGTACAAATCATATTGTTTTTCTTTTGGTGCTAATGCTAAAGCTTTTAAATACAATCGATCCGGATTCCAGGTTTTAGAATCATTTATAGTACGATTAAAATCGGCATCTTTTAATGCTGCATTAGCAGTTGTTTCCTGATCTTGGGCTATACTATTATTTGGTGATTCCTGCACTTGAACTCCCGCAACTTTACCCGCAACTACCTCTTCCAGTTCATCCTTTGCTTTATTTCTATTTGTTGTTTCAGCTGCCCTTGCCAATGCGGGTTGTACAAATGCAACTTTATCTGCCTGTGGCGGAGCATTCTGAGATATTACGTCATTCTCCATTACCATTGCTGAACTTCCTGAACCAACAGGTTCATCTACCGTCATGGTGGCATCGGGATCTCCTTTTATAGTTTCAGACCCTTTCCTTTTTTTATTTTTCGAAGAAATTTTCTGTGCTGTATATTTAGTATCTTTTTTCCACCAATCATTCAATCCCTGAAAATAACTTTCAATACTTTGCCAATTGTTTTTTTGCTGTGCCAGATTATTATCCTGTTCTTGTTTTTTAATTCGATCAAACTCAGCACGCAATTCTGCTGGCGGAATAATGTCATAAGCAATATAATCTCTAATATCTTCTAAAACAATCAACGAAGTATTCTTGGTTATAATTCCGTATTTTTTTCCCAGAAGCTCTATTTCATCCCCATTTTTTGCATATTGAAAATCAAGATTAGCTATTTTTTTCTGAGCCCAAAGTTTTTCTATATTTACATCTTTGGTATTTTGAGTTGCTGCATCCAGAGTAATTTTTCTTTCTAAAACAGCTTCGCTATTATATCCAAACAACAATGTAATTTCATTTTTTGGATTCAGGGAAATTCCCGAGAAACTAAAACTACCGGAAGCCGAAGTTCCTGCCATTGGAAACAAATCAGTTACTGTATAATTCTCTTTTATACCTAAAAATTTCAAATTAGTATTCGCCAATTTATCCAAAGCAACTTCCTGATTTATCTGGTTTAAATTGATAAAATTTCCGCCTGTTTGCATTGCCGAATAATTTAAAAAAGCAAAATCAGCAGATACAGATGATGTGATCGTGTAAATTGGCTTTTTAGTTTTAGGCAAAACAGCATCACTCAGAGACGAAAGTCCGTCGGAGAAAAATAAATATTCGTCATTGTTTAAAAAATTTATTTGCGAAAAACGGGTTCCTCCGTCATATTTTGCATTCTCTAAAGCCGCTTTTAATTCTGCCCAATTTCCATTAACAATAACATAATCCTTTTGTTTTTCGAAACTATAATTCAAAAAGTACAACGTAACCTTTGTGTTTTTTATTTTCTTAAAATAACCCTCAAGCAAAACCAGTTCCTTTTTTAAATCTCTCGTTTTACAGCTCAACGAGTTATCCCAAATTAAACCAATCGAAGTTGGATTTTTCTTGGCTATTTTATTGCCCTCAATAAAAGTATTACCATAAAAATAATGCTGACCGCCAACATCCTGCATCAATACACTTGGAATATTTTGCTGAATTGGAATTTTAAAAACTAATTTTTCAGAAGGCTGATAGTTTTCTTTTTTAATGGAAGTCTGAAAAGATTGATTCCATTTTGAAAAAGTAATTGCATCCCCGGAATTTTCTGCAACAGTTGGCGACACCTCGGTTCCCAAAACCGAAACATTCATCTCAAACTGATCTAGTTTTTCAGGATAACGACTTACTAACTGATACGCCAAATTATCTTTATCAAATGCTCTAAGTTCTTCTTCGTAACCAATAATTACGGTTCGTTCTCCGTTTGGCATTATAGGATAAATTCTGGTTTTAAAATTATTTCCATCTACTTTCTCCAATAATCCCGGATCAACGCGACGATGTTCGATTGCTTCAAAAACCTGTTTTCCCTTATTTTTATTTACCGGAACCGCTTCTCGTATTTTCCCATTTATGTCGATGGCATATCTTGAAACCGAAACATTTTCCGGTAACGGAAAAATAAGTTCTGCTTCCATCTGACGGGTTCCTGAATTAAAAAAATGCATTTCGGCAGTAGTGTAAGCAATGTTTCCCACCACTTTTACATTTACAATTAGTTTATTCATTCGCACTTTTTGGGCATCATCGCCTTTAACCGTTAATTCAGGGCTTTGTGCAAAAGATTTTGTTGTTAAAAACAACAAGAAATAAAGCAATACTTTCCAATTTACTTGAAAAAATTCTGGCTTAGATAAACGTCTTTTTGATTTCATAACACGAGAGTTAAGTTTGTATATAACTATAGAGCATATAAAATCTAAAAAGGTTGGAATGGGTTATAAAAAAATCAAACCATATCAGTTATATAAGAAAATATAAGCCTAAGATTGAGATTAAAAACCTTGTAAACTATAGCGCACGGTTTCAACCGTGCGAGCTCAATCAATGTTGCAATCTTTTGGAATCGCAAATCTTTGTCCCCACAGTTGAAACCGTGGGCTATGTTTTTATAGAAAATTCTATTTAACCGTATTATGATTTATAACCAAAAAAAAATCTCCAACACTTTTTTTTACAAAGTGCCGGAGATTCTTAAAAAAAACAATCTATTTTCAATCAATGCTATAAGAAAATTTTAAAATAGTTTTAATAAAACTTAAATTAACTTATATCATTTATATGGTTTAGAAAATTATGCGTTGAAAATTTTCTCTTGGTGACCAATACTTTCCTGGTGAATTGCTTTGAACATTCTTAAAACAAACTCTTCCGTAAGACCTTTTTTCTCTCCTTCAAGGATCATTTTTCCTAAGATTTCGTTCCAACGGTTGTTTTGAAGAATCGCTACGTTTGCATCTTTTTTTACCTGACCAATTTCGTCCGCTACTTTCATACGTTTTCCTAATAACTCTAATAAGTTAGCATCAAGTACATCGATGTTAGCTCTTAGTTTAGTCATTTTTTGAGTGTACTGATCTGTAGTATCATCCGTTTTTCTAATCGTCAAATCTTTAATGATTTGTTTCAAAACGTCTGGAGTAACTTGTTGAGCAGCATCAGACCAGGCGTTGTCCGGATCGTAGTGCGTTTCGATAATCATACCATCATAATTCAAATCTAAAGCCTCTTGTGTTACTTCAAAAATCATTTTACGATCTCCGGTAATGTGAGACGGGTCGATGATTAATGGTAAATCAGGAAATTTATTTTGCAATTCGATAGCAATTTGCCATTCTGGAATGTTTCTGTATTTAGTTTTTTCGTAAGTAGAGAAACCTCTGTGAATAACTCCTAACTTCTCGATTCCAGCCATGTGTAAACGCTCAACACCACCTAACCATAAAGCCAAATCCGGGTTTACCGGGTTTTTAACCAAAACGATTTTATCAGTTCCTTTAAGTGTATCAGCAATTTCCTGAACTGCGAATGGGTTTGCAGTTGTACGGGCACCAACCCATAAAACGTCGATATCATGTTCTAAAGCCAGTTTACAGTGAGCCGCAGTCGCAACCTCAGTTCCCATTAATAAACCAGTTTCTTTTTTAGCTTTTTGTAACCATTTTAAACCAATTTCTCCAACACCTTCAAATCCTCCCGGACGTGTTCTTGGTTTCCAGATTCCAGCTCTGAATACACTAACTTTTGAATCTTTCAATTCGTGAGCAATTTTCAAAACCTGATCTTCCGTTTCTGCACTACAAGGTCCAGCTATCACAAGTGGGTGATTTAAATTGAAATCTTCTAACCACTTTCTCATTTCTTTTTTATTTTCCATCTTAATTTTAATTTATTTCTTAGTTGTTGTTAATCCGTTTAATATCTCTTTAATTTTATTTGTGCTTTCCATTTCTTCAAAAATGGCGTTGTAATTTTCGTCTTTCAGCAAGTCTCTAAACCGACTCAGGTTTGAAATATATTCTTCTAATGTTTCGATAACATGTTCTTTGTTTTGCTTAAAAATCGGTGTCCACATCGCGGGAGAACTTTTAGCTAAACGAACCGTACTTTCAAATCCACTTCCTGCCATGTCAAAAATATCCTGTTCGTCTTTTTCCTTGTTCATTACCGTTTTCCCAAGCATAAACGAACTAATGTGCGACAAATGCGAAACGTAAGCAATGTGTTTGTCGTGCGAAGTTGGATCCATATATCGAATTCTCATTCCTATTTCGCTAAAAAGCTTTAACGCCTTTTCCTGCAATTTAAAAGTAGTTTTTTCCACCTCGCAAATAATGTTTGTCTTCCCTTGAAACAAACCTCTTATCGCTGCCGAAGGTCCTGAAAACTCCGTTCCTGCTATAGGATGTGTTGCGATAAAATTTCTTCTTTTTGGGTGACTGGCAACAGCATCACAAATTGGTTTTTTAGTCGAACCTACTTCAAAAACAATTGTTTTATCTCCAACCAAATCCAGTACTTTAGGCAAAACCGTCAGCGCCACATCTACCGGAACCGAAACAATTACAAAATCAGCATCAACCAATTCTTCAAAGCTTCCTGCCTGATCAATAACACCTAAATCAATTGCTTCCTGCAAGTGTTTTTCGTTACTATCTATTCCAAAAATAGTTGCATCAGGATGTTGGCCTTTGATGTCCAGTACCATCGAACCGCCTATTAACCCTATTCCTATTACGTATACTTTCATATTTCTTTTTATTAGAAGCTATTTCCTGCTATCCGTTTCAATCTTTTCTATCCGCCGCAGCGGACACAAAAGGATTTCCACTTCTATCAAGGCTAGGGCTTCTCGTTTTTTCAAAACCTTTAATCTTTTCTGTCACCCTGAGCGAAGTCGAAGGGCGCTCCAACTAGAACGTGGGCTTCGACTTCGCTCAGCCTGACAATCTGAATAAAAATCTTGATTCTTTACTCTTTACTCTTTACTCTTGCCTCTTGCTTCTTGCTTCTAAAATCGATCTATCGCTTCTTGTACTTTTTCTTCTTTCACACACAACGAGAATCTGATATATCCTTCTCCATTACTCCCAAAGATTGTTCCCGGTGTGATAAAAATGTGTTTCTCGTATAATATTTCGTCAATGAACTTTTCTGATGATTCGATTCCTTCCGGAAGTTTTGCCCAGACAAAAAGCCCAACACCTGCTGTATAAACTTTGCAGCCTAATTTCTCTGCTAGTTTTTCTGTCAATTCACGACGGCGTCTGTAAATTTTGTTTTGATCTTCGAACCATGATTTATCACAATTCAACGCTGCAACTGCTCCTTTCTGGATTCCGTAGAACATTCCGCTATCCATGTTGCTTTTTACTTTTAGAACTGCATCGATAATTTCAGGATTTCCTAAAACCATCCCCACTCTCCAGCCTGCCATATTGAATGTTTTACTAAGCGAATTCAATTCTAAAGCCACTTCTTTTGCACCTTCAACCTGTAATAGACTCATTGGGTTATCATTCAAAACAAAACTATACGGATTGTCGTTGATCAATAATATGTTGTGTTTTCTAACAAATGCAACCAATTTTTCAAATAACGCTAAACTTCCTCTTGCTCCAGTTGGCATGTGCGGATATCCCAGCCACATAATTTTTACTTTCGAAAGGTCTAATTTTTCAAGAGCTTCAAAATCCGGTTCCCAGGCATTTGCTTCTTTTAGATCATAATAAACCGGAACTGCACCTACCAAATTCGTTACCGACATATAGGTTGGATAACCTGGATTCGGAATTAAAACGTGATCGCCTTCATTTAAAAATGCTAACGAAATGTGCATAATTCCTTCTTTCGAACCCATCAGAGGCAAAATCTCATTATTCGGATTTAATTCAACACCAAACTGATTCTGATAAAAATCTGCCATTCCTTTTCTCAATTCCGGTAATCCCTGATAGCTCTGATAACCATGCCCGTTTTCGTCTTGAATTGCTGCAGCGACTGCTTCAATTACTGCTTTGGACGGACTCAAATCAGGGCTTCCAATTCCCATATTGATAATAGGTTTTCCCTCAGATTGTAGCTGACGTACTTCTCTCAATTTTGAGGAGAAGTAATATTCTTCAACTGTATCTAATCTTTTTGCTGTTGTAATCATTTTTTTTATTTATATTTTGCTTTAGGCTTTAGGCCGTAAGCTTTATGCTTTTCTCTTTTTGACCTGTCACCCTTAGCGAAGTCGAAGAGCTTTCCAATTGGAACATGGGCTTCGACTTCGCTCAGCCTGACAATTGTATTTAAAATATCAACCTTATGGTTTTGTATTTTTATATTCTCCTAATATTTTAAAATACTCTGCCATTATGCTTAATAAGGATTTGGCTTTTGCAAAATCTTCGTATTTCTCGAATGTTACATCTACGAAAAACGAATATTTCCAAGGTGTTTCAATTTTTGGTAGCGACTGGATTTTCGTTAAATTCAGTTTGCAATCGCTCATTACATTCAAAACGGCTGCCAAACTTCCTCTTTTGTGATCCAATTCAAATTTGATCGATGCTCTGTTGATTTCGTTTTCGGGAACAAATGAATTTTGCTTTTTGATAATCACAAAACGAGTCATATTGTTTTTGATCGTTTGAATTTCCGGAGCTATAATATCCAGATCATACATTTCAGATGCCGTTTTACTTGCTATAGCAGCGATTCCGGTTAGTTGTTTTTCCTGAATTCTTCTGGCTGTTTCGGCTGTATCTTTGTCTTCAACTAACTTAATGTTCGGATATTGTTTTAAGAAATCCATACATTGCAATATTGCCATTGGGTGCGAATGAACTTCTTTTATATCTTCGATTTTCTGACCTTTCAGCGTCATTAAATTTTGACTAATATTCAAATAATGCTCTCCAATTATGTGTAAATTATTCTTGTCAATCAAAGCATAATTCGGAATTATTGGCCCTGCAATCGAATTTTCAATTGCCATAACTGCCTGGTCTGTTTTTCCTGAAAGCAGGCTGTCAATCAATTCTTCAAACGACAAACATTCATCAATTTCCACATTTTCAGAGAAATACTCTTTCACAACCTGATGATGAAAAGAACCTTTTATACCTTGTATTGCAATTTTAGTTGTCATATATTCAAAAAAAAATCCTGATTTTCATCAGGATTGTATATTAGTTTTATTTGTCTTTTTTAATTTTCTCAAATAACCATAGCACAATCCTCACTTCTACTAAAGAAGAAATAAAAAGAGTTGCTAAAATAAAAACGGTTATTAGACATTTTGTTTGTGTTTTTCAATAAATTCTCTGCGAATGTATAAATTAATTTCAGTGCACCAAAAAAAATATTGCATTTTATGAAACAAAAAAGGATTTCTTAACAAATTTATGATGTTTTGTATGATAATATAAAAAAACAGGTTTAAAATGAGATATTTACAATTGGTTTTTCTAAGGCCCTAAGGTTCTGAGATGCTAAGGTTCTAAGTTTTTTTCGCCACGAATTTCACAAATTGACACAAATTATTACAATCATGATATTCAATTTCTCTAATTTTTAATTAAAATTCAACAATTAATAAAATGAAAATTCGTGTAATTCGTGGCAAGCAATTCTCAAAACAACCCCGAGACCGGCTGGTTCTTAATCCCAATTTTCGAATAATCGAAATTCATTTTTTGCTGTAGTAATGAAGCATAGACACTTCTAAAATCAGTTTCGTATTTTAAATCGCCATTATCCAGGTTCGCTAAATCCGGATTATGTCCTAAAATAGTTCCCTTGTTACTTCCTCCTATTATAAACATTGGCGCGGCAGTACCGTGATCTGTTCCGTTTCCGTTATCTTTTACGCGTCGCCCAAATTCTGAAAACACTACGATAGTAACATTTTGAAGTAATTGTGCTTGTTTTAAATCCTGATAAAAACTGTACAAAGCATCATTTAAAGTGGTTAATTGTTTTTCTTGAATGACAAGTTGATTATCATGTGTATCAAATCCGCCAAGCGAAGTATAATATACTTTCGAATTTAGATTTCCTTTTATCAAGCGGCCAATCCATTCCAGGTTTTTTGATAAGTCGGTTTTAGGATAAGTGATTTCTGATTTTGATTTGGCCAGGGCTTTCTGAATTTCATCTGAACCTTCGGTAACGGAATTGGCAATTTTTCGAACAAAATCTAATTGCGGATTATCGGACAAGGTTACATTTTCTTCTTTATCTGATTTTACTTTAAATCGGTTTGGATCTTTTACCGTAATCGAATTAGGCTCTAATCCTTTTAATGCCAGATTATCGATCGAATCCAGATTGATTCCAGCCGTCGCCTGATGTCCGTTGCATTGCAAATCGAGATAACGTCCTAACCAGCCTTCGTTGATGTATTTATTAGAATCTGTTGCGGTTTGCCAAATTTCCTGACTGCGAAAATGCGATCGAATTGGTTCCGGATATCCCACATTCTGGATTACGGTTAAATCTCCGTTTTGCTGCATTTGAGCAAAATCTTTTAACGAAGGATGAAAAGCCATTCCGTTATTCTTACTAATAACCAAATCTTTATTCAAAGCTATTTTGGTCCTTAAATCATAATACAACGGATTATCGTACGGAATAAAAGTGTTTAAACCATCGTTTCCGCCATTCAATTGTACAAATACAATACATTGATCGCCTGTTACTAAATTATTTTGCGAACCAAAAGCGTGCAAAAAATCAGGAAGCACCAGCATTCCGCCAGTAAAAGTTCCTGTAAGCGTTAGAAAATTCCTTCTGTTCATAGCTGTAGCTTTCTAAATTAATTGATATTCGGGTAGTTTCGTGATATAATCAAAAAGTCGTATAACGGCAAAATTGGCGTGGGCTTCTTTTGGGTCGAAATCGTATTTCAGCAAATTCTCCATATCCTTTTGCATCGAATCATTTACTTTAAATAATAATCTGTCTGACAATTCGGTGATTATGGTTTTATTATTTCCGTTAGCATCAAAGTCGATTTTTACATCAATTTTCTCCAATTCTGCTTTTGGCTTTTCAGTATCGGAAGTCATTGTATTCAATACTTTTCTGGTAATACTTCTACCGCTGCAAAGCAAATCTGAGGTATTGTTGCGTTGTAAATAAATTTGTGAAGTTAACCAGGAATTTCCGCCGTCCCAACCTTTTACATTGACCTGATTGTACAAATCCATTCCTTGTTGCTTTAGAAAATAGAGAATCATACCATCATCAAGATCGTCGATATGTAATTCATCCAAAAGCTGTAAAATATAAACCAGCGGATCTTTGATCTTCGTTCCTGAGGTTTCTTTTTTATATTCTTCGGTAAAAATTTTGGTTAATAAAGGCTGTATTTCGAACTTTACTTTTCTGAAACAATCGCCATAATAGATCACTAATTCTTCTGACGGATTATCATAAATAAACCATTTGAGAATTTTTCGGGTAATGAGATACGGAATGTTTTTTTGTTCAAAAATAATATCAACCAGATCATCTGAATTCCAGTTTCCGGTTTTCCCGAAATACGTTTTATTGGTATTGTCCTGCGCCAGGCTTCTATATATTGCTCCGTCATCTCCGTAATTTAATCCGGCCAAGGCTCTTGCGCCTTCTTTGATGTCACTTTCAGAATAATTTCCAATCCCAATTGTAAATAATTCCAGTAATTCCCGACTTAAATTCTCATTGTACTTCCTTTTTTTATTATCGACATTGTCCAGGTATTTGACCATTGCATTTGATTTTACAATTTCCTTGGTCAGTTTTTTGAAATTGCCAAAGGCGTGTTCTCGTAAAATCATATTGTGCTGGTAAATCCAGTAATTGACTTTTACTTTTTGGGTTGTAGAAACAAAATGATTGTGCCAGAAACAAACCATGTTTTCCCGTAGCGGAAATTCGTCGTTTCGCATTTTGCTAATCCACCATTTTTTTAATTCAACCGATGAATAAATTTCCTGCTTGAGGATTTTCTTTTTAGCTTCTGTATCTGCAGTTTTTATCGATTCCTTAAGCTCTTTGAGCTCGATTAATGTTTTGGGATCGTCATTTAAAAAAGCGGGGAGTTGATTATCGAATTTTGAGTCATAGGAATGTTTTAGAAATTTTTCTAATCCTAATTTTTCTATTACATCGGATTCTTTTCCGGAAAAACCCAATCGTAAGGACCAAAGATTGCTTTTTTTCATAATTCAGAAATTATTACAATAAGACTTGACTTTCTCTTAAAGGTTTAAAGAGAAGGTTCTGAGTTTCTTAGTTACTAAGGGACTAAGTTTTAAAAATCTTTGGTAATAATTAGAACGGGGAATTTTTGGGAATATTGTCCAATTCTAATTGACGTGGAAATAGACAAATTAATTAAAAAAGAAACCTTATTGGACTCCTATTTGTAATACCTCAATTCTATTAAAACAATATTAACAACATAGCCCAAGGTTGAAACCTTGGGACACGTATTGGATCAGAATTGGATCTGATAACATTGTATTCCCAAGGTTGAAACCTTGGGCTCTGGCGAAAGATTGAAGATTGTTTGTTTCTGGCAATTGACAAAACACAAACAACATCATTTTTTTCATAAATTTCTATTGAATAATGACTAACTCCAATTGAAGTAAATAGCTCCTAAAAAAACAAAAGCAGCTATCATTACAATAACTGCTTTCTATAAATTTAAAGATATAAATCTTTCTTCTTTACTCTATTTTCTTTCCTCTAAATAAAAAGAATTAAGACCCACACATTTCACAATCATCAGGTTCTGCTGCTTGTGCTTTTAAAAGCATTGCTTTATAATCCTCAACGCTGATTGCTTCTGTTTCCGGAACTAAAGTTGCCGGTGCATCTTCTTCTTTTTTATCGTTGTTTAGGGTAAATTTAATTGCATCAACCGCAGATTTTGTTCTTAGGTAATACATTCCTGTTTTTAAACCTGATTGCCAAGCGTAAAAGTGCATTGACGTCAATTTAGAATAGTTTGCATCTTGCATGAACAAGTTCAATGATTGCGATTGGTCAATAAAATAACCTCTTTGACGTGACATATCGATAATGTCTTTCATAGACATTTCCCAAACTGTTTTGTATAGTTCTTTAAGGTCTTGCGGAATCACATCAATATTTTGAACTGATCCGTTATGACGCATTATTTCTTGTTTCAGTGTTTCGTTCCACAAACCTCTGTCTACTAAATCGTGAAGTAAGTGCTTGTTTACTACGATAAATTCTCCAGACAATACACGACGTGTGTAAATGTTTGATGTATAGGGTTCAAAAGCTTCATTGTTTCCAAGGATTTGAGAAGTCGAAGCTGTTGGCATTGGCGCAACTAATAAGGAGTTACGAACTCCATGTTCCATTACTTCTTTTCTTAAGGATGCCCAGTCCCAACGACCAGACAATTCTTCATCTTTCATTCCCCACATGTTGTATTGAAATTCTCCTTGTGACATTGGAGAACCTGCAAATGTAGAATATGGTCCTTCTTCTTTTGCCATTTCCATAGAAGCGGTTACGGCTGCGAAGTATAAGGTTTCGAAAATTTCCTGATTTAATACTTTTGCTTCGTCACTTGTAAACGGCATACGCAACATGATAAAAGCATCTGCTAATCCCTGAACTCCTAAACCAACCGGACGGTGGCGTAAGTTAGAATTTTCAGCTTCTTTTACCGGATAGTAGTTTCTGTCGATTACTTTGTTCAGGTTACGGGTTACACGTTTTGTTACGTTGTAAAGTGCTTCGTGATCAAATTTTCCGTTTTCAATAAACATTGGCAACGAAATAGATGCCAGATTACAAACCGCGATTTCATCTTTTGATGTATACTCCATAATCTCTGTACACAAGTTCGATGAACGAATTGTTCCTAAATTCTTGTGGTTCGATTTACGGTTTGCTGCATCTTTGTACAACATATACGGAGTTCCTGTTTCGATTTGTGATTCCAGGATTTTCTCCCATAATTCCCGTGCACGAATGGTTTTTCTACCTTTTCCTCTAAATTCATAATCAAGATACATAGTTTCGAATTCTTCTCCGTAAACATCGTATAATCCAGGGCATTCGTTAGGACACATTAAAGTCCATGATGCATCTTCCTGAACGCGTTTCATGAATAAATCAGAGGTCCACATGGCGAAGAATAAATCACGCGCACGCATTTCTTCTTTTCCTGTATTTTTCTTTAAATCTAAAAAGTCGAAGATATCTGCATGCCATGTTTCGATGTAAATCGCAAAACTTCCTTTACGTTTTCCACCACCCTGATCTACGTAACGCGCCGTATCGTTGAAAACTCTCAACATAGGTACGATCCCGTTTGACGTTCCGTTTGTACCACGAATATAAGATCCTGTTGCACGAACGTTATGAATAGAAAGACCAATTCCTCCTGCTGATTGCGAGATTTTTGCCGTTTGTTTTAAGGTGTCATAAATACCATCAATACTATCGTCCTGCATTGCCAAAAGGAAACAAGAAGACATTTGTGGTTTTGGAGTTCCTGCATTAAACAACGTTGGTGTTGCATGCGTGAAGAACTTTTTAGACATTAAGTCGTAAGTTTCGATTACTGATTTTAAATCGTCAAGGTGAATACCAACTGAAACACGCATCAACATGTGTTGTGGTCTTTCGACGATTTTACCGTTTATCTTTAGCAAATACGAACGCTCTAAGGTTTTGAAACCAAAGTAATCGTAATTGAAATCTCTTGTATAAATAATATGAGAATCAAGGAAAGCAGAGTTTTCCTGAATTACGTTGAATACTTCATCCGAAAGTAATGGTGCTTCCTGACCATTTCTTGGATTTACGTAATTGTACATATCTTTCATCGTTTCTGAAAACGACTTTTTAGTATTCGAATGTAGGTTTGAAATTGCCACACGAGCTGCTAACTGAGCATAATCCGGATGTGCAATCGTCATTGAAGCTGCCGTTTCAGCTGCAAGGTTATCTAGTTCAGAAGTTGAAACTCCATCATACAATCCTTCGATAACACGCATGGCTACCTTAACAGGATCTACAAGCTCGTTTAAGCCGTAACACAATTTTTTGATTCTTTCTGTAATCTTATCAAACATTACTGGCTCTTTATGGCCATCTCTTTTTACTACATACATAAGCTTACTATTTTAGTTATTGAAAAAATGAAAGACATTGGAATAACGAATTCCATGGCTTAAACATTGCGTGTTTTTAAATTATTTTTTGAGAATTGCAGGATTCTCAATAGTTATCTGTTCCAGTCTATAAAATAAACCGAAAAGGCATTAAAAATTGTCATTGAACCTGCGATTTGGGAAAGAGATTCAATCAAAAAATGTTTGTAAAAAAATTTTATTCTTTTTAGTGTTTCCAGTTAACACTAAAATTATTCTGGTTGTCTAAAAGTCTGCATCGAATGAAATTTTCTGAGCATCACTATCTGTGTTCATTACACCTGATTTTTGATACTCTGCAACACGTTTTTCAAAGAAATTAGTTTTTCCCTGAAGAGAGATCATATCCATGAAGTCAAACGGATTTGCTGATCCATACACACGCTCGCAACCTAATTCTACTAATAATCGATCTGCAACGAATTCCAGATATTGCGTCATTAAAGTAGCATTCATACCTATTAAACTTACCGGAAGAGATTCTGTAACAAATTCTCTTTCGATATCTAAAGCATCAGTAATAATTTCTTTAATTCTTTCTTTTGGCACTTTATTAATCAAATGATGATTGTGCAAGTGTACTGCAAAGTCACAGTGTACACCTTCGTCACGAGAAATCAATTCGTTAGAAAAAGTCAAACCTGGCATTAAACCACGTTTCTTTAACCAATAAATAGAACAGAAAGCTCCTGAAAAGAAAATCCCTTCAACTGCTGCAAAAGCAATTAGTCTTTCGGCAAACGAATCAGATTCAATCCATTTTAATGCCCAGTCTGCTTTTTTCTTAATTGCAGGAAAAACTTCTAAGGCATTAAATAATTCTGCTTTCTCTGCTTCATCTTTTACATAGGTATCAATTAGAAGAGAATACGTTTCGCTATGAATGTTTTCCATCATGATCTGAAAACCATAGAAAAACTTTGCTTCGGCATATTGAACTTCGTTTACAAAGTTCTCTGCCAGGTTCTCATTTACGATTCCGTCAGAAGCAGCAAAGAATGCCAAAATATGTTTAATAAAATATCTTTCGTCGTCACTAAGTTTATTATTCCAATCTGTCAAGTCCTGATGTAAATCGATTTCTTCGGCAGTCCAGAAACTAGCCTCCATTTTCTTGTACCATTCCCAAATGTCATGATGTTTGATAGGAAAAATAACGAAACGATTTTTATTTTCTTGTAATATTGGTTCGACTTGTGACATGGTAATTTTGTTTAATTTTTGTATCGAATTTTTACTAATTCAATAGACTACAAAGATTGTCAATTATCGCTAAAAATGAAAGCCAAACTTATTCACAATTCGGCGTAGTTTTTAACAACGCTATAAATTTGAGATATTTTTCAGACAAATAATTAATTTATTGTAAATGAACTACTTAAAAGCCATACTTAAACCTAGAAGCCCTGTAAAATATAGACTTTCTGGAATAAAAAGCAAGAAATTTTTAATTGTTTTTAAAAGTTTTTTTTTGAGTTAAAACTTTATTTTTTGAGTTAAAAAAAGTCCTCAAAAAGCAATAATTAAGGCGTGTTGTTTTTTAAGATTTTTTGAGTTCTTCAGCCACTTTTTCGAGCTCTAAATACCAGTCCTGACCAAAACGACGAATCAAGGCTTCTTTGACGAATTTATAAACCGGAACTTCCAATTCTTTCCCTAAAGAACAGGCATCATCGCAAATATCCCATTTATCATAATTTACTGCAGCGAACTCTGTAAAGTCTTTTACCCTGATTGGATATAAATGACAGGAAACAGGTTTTTTCCAGTCTACGATTCCCTGATTATAAGCTTGCTCAATTCCACAAAGCGCCGTTTTACCGTCAAAAATAACATAAGCACAATCTTTTTCATCTATTAATGGTGTTTCAAGATCGCCATCTGTACCTTTTACCCAGGTCCCTTGCGCTTCGATTGCTGCAATTCCTTCTTTACGTAAAAAAGGTTTTACCTTAGGATAAATTTCTTCCAGGATTTTAGTTTCTGCTTCGTTCAAAGGCGCACCGGCATCTCCGTCTACACAGCAAGCTCCTTTGCAAGCGGACAAATTGCACACAAATTCTTTTTCAAGAATATCTTCTGAAATAATGGTTTTACCTAATTGAAACATGATAATAAAGTACTGAAATTTATAAAGTGCAAAGATAGGCAAAGAAAATGGATAAAAAATTTACCACAAAGATTCACAGAGTTTTTCAGAAAGATTCACAAAGAATAGCGCTGTTTTAATCTTTTTACAATTTAAGCTTTGCGGGAATACTTTGCGAAACTCTGTGTAATAACTATCAATTGTTACATATATCACTATTTCGATACTTAAAACGTGTTTTTGTAACAAAAATACATGGTATCAAAAAAACACTTACCTTTATTATCTACCTTTGCAAAAAATTTTAAATCCATAAATTCAAAAAATATGTTAGAGATTGATTTTAAAGAAATTATCACTGTCGGAATGGTGCTTTTTGCTGTAATTGATATCGTAGGATCAATTCCTATCATTGTGAATCTGAGAGCAAAAGTTGGACATATCGAATCTGAGAAAGCTTCGATTGTTGCCGGAGCTATTATGATTGTTTTTCTATTTGTTGGAGAAGGATTTTTAAGCCTTATTGGGATCGATGTGCATTCGTTTGCCGTTGCAGGATCGTTTGTATTATTCTTTCTTGCTTTAGAGATGATTTTAGGAATCCGGATTTATCGTGACGAAGAACCGGGATCTGCTTCTATAGTCCCTTTAGCGTTTCCTTTAATTGCCGGAGCAGGAACTATGACTACTTTACTTTCGCTGCGATCACAATTTCATACCATTAATATTATAATCGCCATTTTATTGAATATTATATTGGTGTATGTTGTTTTAAAATCATCAAAGAAAATCGAGAATTTATTAGGAGAAAACGGACTTGGCGTGGTTCGTAAGACATTTGGAGTGATACTTTTAGCGATTGCTGTTAAATTATTTGCTGCTAATGTTAAAGGTTTGTTTGTCTAACAATTATTTTTATAAATTTACCCCATAAAATTTCTAAAATACAACTTAAGGACATTTTTTACGTCTAAAGGTTTTACTTTATTATTTTAGGCAAACAAACAACCATTATGAAAATTTTTACTTCAATCTTAGTGCTTTTAGCATTAGCTTTAATTGTTTTTAATATTACGTTGCTAGACTTCAAAAATCCTTTCCAGGGAGACAGTGTAGTTGCTTTTATTGGAATCGCAGCTTCATTTTGTGCCGTTTTGATTCTTTTGATTTTTAGAATTTCTAAAAGAATTGAAGAAAAAACAAACGGTCGATAATATGTTCGACGTTTTAATTATTGGCGGAGGCGTTTCAGGCATGTCTTGTGCCTTGGTTTTAGGATCAGCAAAAAACAAAGCTTTTGTTACCGACAAAAAAATCGGAATTTTTACCCACCAAAAGAATTCTTCCTTACAAGAGGCAATTTTCTACAATGCTTATGGCATAACGCCAGGAAAATTAGGATCTGATCTTCTAATAGAAAGTACGCAGGATTTAGCCACAACTTACCCGCACATCTCTCAGATTGCAAACGAAAAAGTCATTAAAATCGAAGGTTCTTACCCGGAGTTTACGATTATTACAAACAAAGATTCTTATAAAACCAAAAATATTGTTGTCGGGATTGGTTCTGCCAATACTTTTGACATCGAAGGATTGATGCACTACATCGAACCTCATAAAAAAGCACTTCCTGAAAAACAACGTATTCAGCTTAAAAACGACGATCATAAAGTTGCTGATGGCATTTATGTAATTGGAACTTTGGCAGGCTGGAGAAGTCAATTGGCAATTGCTGCCGGAAGTGGTGCTGCTGTTGCAACAGACATTCTAACTTTATGGAATAACGGTGTACAAACTCACGCTCACGATAGTATCCGATAAAATTAAAACATAAGTTTTTTATTAATTAAGCTTATTAAGATTTGACGCTTGAATAGCTTAATGCTGAAAATCAAAAAACATAAACTTCTACAAAAGACAAAACCATTAAGATATTAAGAAAATTTAGCCCAAAGCTTAATAAACTTAATATCTTAATGGTTCATTTTTTTTATGGTTTAACTTTTTACTTCACAGAAACAATTTCTTTTACTTTGATGTGTTTCTCGGTATCTGTTTTCCAGATTTCTCCTTTTAAGGATACCTCATCACCTTCTTTAAATCTTTTGAAATTTTGAGGCCCACCAACATTTACAATGCTGATTGTAGCAAAATAAACTTCATTTTTATCTGTATTGATTTTGGCTGTGTATCCGTCTTTTCCATTCTCAATAGATACTACTTTTCCTGAAATTGCGTTTTTATCCTTCATACAGGCACAAGAAATTACAAAAGTCATTAAAACTACGAGGAAACTTACTCTTTTTAGATTTTTCATATTTATGGTTTAACTGCGGTCCGGATTGCAATCAGGAGCTAAATTATTTTTAAGTTTATATTTAATTTTTATTTTCAAAATTTATGCCATTTGTGCACAACTTCCGGCAATTACTTTCAGGCTTTCGTCGAATTGTTTCCAGACTCTGATATAACGAAACGCACCAGCAAGGACATTGTTGTCATAAGTTCCTTTCAGGACCACTATAACGCTAACAACTGCTGTATCCTCAATTATTTTAATAATTTGGTCTGCAGCTTCTAATGTTTCGATTTTCATTTTGCCCGAACGATATGATTCTAAATCGAATTCTTTTGTGATAACTTGTCCGTCTGGTAAATTAAAAAGCAAATCATCGTGCAGCATTTTATCCAACATTGCAACATCAGCATTTTTAATTGCTGTTAAAAGTTCGATTTCAGCATTTACAATAGTTTCTATTTTCATCTGATCAAAAATTAAGGATTACTTTTTTGGTTCTAAAACGGCTTTAATCATGGCATCCTCTTTCAAAATGACGTCATAATAATACAATTCACCATACAGTTGTCTGGCAAATTCTGCGGTAATGTAACGATTTACCAACGCTTTGGTTTTATCTAATTTTAAATCCAGTCCAGTTGCTAAAACATAGGTTCTAAACTTTTTAAAATACAGATCTGAATTTTTCATCTTAGTCAGAAACTCATTAAAATGGACACCTGCAAAAGCATTTCTGTTTTTATCGAGTTCTTCAAAAACAAAATGACCAACAATACCGGTTTGAAGTAAATAAGCAACATTTTCGTTTCCGTGTTCAGCCTCCATTGGCACAAAAACATCCGGAACAATTCCGCCACCACCGTAAACGATTTTACCTTTTGGAGTTTTAAACTTCAAAGAATCTGCCACCTTTATACTGTCTTTTGCATAAAGCTCGCCAGATTTCAGGCGTGATTCTGATTCTTTATAATATTCTTCGTTTCCTTTTTTATAGGGCTTCTGAATCGATCTTCCGGTTGGTGTATAATATCTCGCTACGGTTAACCTGACAGCAGATCCGTCATTGAAATCCATTTCGCGTTGCACCAATCCTTTACCAAAAGAACGACGTCCCACAATAGTCCCGCGATCGCTATCCTGAAGTGCACCAGCCAGGATTTCGCTTGCCGAAGCGCTGTTTTCATTAATTAAAACATAGACTTTTCCTGTTTCAAAACTTCCTGCTTTTGTTGCAAATGTTTTTTCAGTCGTTCCGTTTTTATTTTTAGTAAAAACAATGAGTTGTTTGTCTTTCAAAAACTCATCGGCAACTGCAATGGCTTCTTCCATATAACCGCCACCATTATCACGGAGATCAATAATTAACGACTCGATTCCGTTTTGTTTCAATCTTGTTAAACCGGTTTTGAATTCGTTAAAAGTAGTTTCGGCAAAACGGTTGATTTTTATATAACCTGTTTTGCTATCCAATAATAAAGAAGCATCTACACTTTTAATCGGTATAATATCTCTTTTTACTTTAAACTTTAGTTTCTTTTGTTCTGATTTTCTAAAAACTGTCAATTCAATTTCAGAACCTTTTACCCCTTTTAATTTAGAAAACAAACTGTCTGAGGGCAATCTTCTGCCAAACAATTTAGTTTTTCCGGCAAATAAAATTCGGTCGCCTGATTTTAATCCGGCTTTCGCCGAAGGGCCATTTTCTACTGGTTTTATGATTGCAACAGAATCTTTATACATATAAAAATTAATTCCGATTCCTACGAAATCACCTTTCATACTCTCGGCCACCTCAGCTTGTTCTGTTGGGGGAATGTAAACGGAATGCGGATCTAATTTTGATAAGATATTATCTACGGTAAGGTTTACAATAGAATCTGTATTGATGCTGTCAACATATTCGTTGTTGATAAAATCAATGAGTTTATTCAGCTTTGTTTTCGAATAATTTTTAGCCAAAAGCTGTTCGTCAACGGGAGCATTCATAAGGCTTCCGATGACAATACCAAGCGCAAAAGTCGCTCCGATAATGATTGGCAAATATTTTGAGTTTAATTTCATTACTCTTCTAAAACCGGGATATGTTCGACTTCGATACCTGCTTTTATTAAAAACTGAATTCCGGAATCATCACGATATCCGTTATGATACACTACTCTTTTTATTCCGGATTGATGGATTAATTTACTGCATTCTTTGCAAGGCGAAAGTGTTATATATAAGGTAGCTCCTTCACAGGATTGTGTTGATCTCGCTACTTTCAGAATTGCATTTGCCTCTGCATGCAAGACATCCCAACGGGTTAATCCGTCTTCGTCTTCACAGCAATTTTCAAAACCGGATGGTGTGCCATTATACCCATCAGAAATAATCATTCGGTCTTTTACGATAATAGCGCCTACCTGCTTTCTTTTACAATACGAAAGGGAACCCCATTCTCTGGCAATTCTCAAATAAGCTTTGTCGTATTTATTCAATTTTATTTCTTCCATTTATTTTATCTGTTCCAAATTGGGCTTTCAATAATCATCGGAACTACTACTCCTATAATAAAAGCCGACATTACAAGTGCCCAATCGCGTTTTGAAAAACGAAATACGGTTTGTACAATATAGGATATAAACAATACTACAAAAACCACCACCAACTGAGCGGCTTCGATCCCGAGGGCAAACTCGCCTAAAGGTAGTAATTTTGAACTAGGTGAACCTCCTAAAATAGTCTTGAAATAATTAGAAAATCCAAGTCCGTGTATAATTCCAAAAAACAAGGTTACAAAAAACACCAGATTCAAACCATCGCTTTTGGATGCTTTTCCAGCGGTAAAAAGATTAAAAATTGCCGTTATTAAAATTGTTATCGGAATTAAAAATTCGACAGTATTCACTTTTATTGCAATGATTCCGTAAACCGAAAGCAATAAGGCTACTGTATGACCAATTGTAAAAACAGAAACAAGCAACAAAATGCGTTTCCAGTCTTTAAACAAATAAGGTGTTGTTAATGCAATTAAAAAAAGAACGTGATCGTAAGCGTGAATATCCAAAACGTGCTTCAATCCTATTTGAAAATAAATCCAAAATTCTGACATACGGGTAATACTATTAAATGATTAGGGGTTGTAAACTTACGATTTATTTTGAAAAAGTAATGACCTCTACTATTAAATGAATGAATATTGATACGTTAAATTTTATGAGAAAATTAAAATTATTAATTTAAAATAAAATTTATCTTTGTGGCATAAAAAAATTATAATTATGTCATTTTCAGATTTATTTGATAGCGAATTCAAACAAAGAAATAAAGGCCACTTTTCAGCTATTGTTCGTGTAGCATTAGCAGATGGAATTGTTCTTCCGGAAGAAAAAAATTTCTTAGACAAATTAGCTTCACGTTTAGAAATTTCAGAAACTGAATACGAAGAAATTCTTAACGATCCATTAAAATATCCTATCAACCCACCTTATTTACATGTTCAACGTTTAGAGCGTTTGTATGATTTGACAAGAATGGTGCATGTTGATCATCATCTTGAAGACCAGCAAGAAGTAATGTTAAGAAAATTAGGTATTGCTTTAGGATTTACGCCAAGCAACGTAAACTATATCATTGCAAAAGCTTTGTCCCTTGTAGATAAAAAAGTAGATGGTGATACTTTTGTTTACGAAATGCAACACATGCATAAATAGTATACAGTCGCAGACTTGAAAAAAGTTTTCAGTCACAGTTTTCAGTTTTCAGACTTGAAAACAGTATTCAGTCTCAGTTTTCAGGCTAAATGTTATATAAAAACAAACCCGACAGATTTTAAAAATCTGTCGGGTTTCCTATTTTTATTAACACTTGTTACCGCAAACTGTGACTGAAAACTGTGACTGAAAACTGCGACTGAACACTGTGACTGTGACTGAACACGGTGACTGCGACTGAAAACTAAAGAGCTTCCGCCATAAACTCTTCGGCTTTTTCGACCATATTATAACTTCCGCAGAAAAACGGAACTCGCTGATGCAATTCTGTTGGCTGAATTTCCATAATTCTTCCAAAACCGTCTGTTGCTTTTCCTCCTGCCTGCTCTGCAATAAACGCCATTGGGTTACATTCGTATAATAAACGCAACTTTCCTTTTGGTGCTTTTGAACTTGTTGGGTATAAATAAATTCCGCCTTTGATCATATTTCGATGAAAATCAGAAACTAAACTTCCTATATATCTTGAGGTATAAGGTCTGTCTTCTTCTTCTCTCTGACAATATTTAATATAATTTTTTACGCCTTGCGGAAAATGAACATAATTTCCTTCGTTTACAGAATAGATGTGTCCGTCTCGCGGAAATTTCATATTGGGATGCGAAAGATAAAAAGTACCAATCGCCGGATTAAGTGTAAAACCATTTACTCCATGACCTGTAGTATACACAAGCATGGTAGAAGTTCCATAAATTACATAACCTGCTGCCACCTGATTGATTCCCGGTTGTAAAAAATCTTCGCTTGTTACCGGGGTTCCTATTGGTGTAATGCGTCTAAAAACTGAGAAAATGGTTCCTACAGAAACATTTACATCAATGTTTGAAGACCCGTCCAAAGGATCCATTAAGATCACGTACTTGTTATTATGACTGTTGTCGCTCCCCTGAACAGTTATAAAATCGTCGTTTTCTTCAGAAGCAATACCACAGACAATCTCACGGTTTATTAACGTCTGGATAAATACTTCGTTTGCATAGACATCTAATTTTTGCTGATCTTCTCCCTGAATATTTTGTTCGCCTGCTGCGCCAATAATATCCACCAATCCGGCTTTGTTGACTTTATAGTTCACGACTTTTGCCGCCAAACGTATAGAGTTGATAATTCGGGAAAGCTCTCCCGACGAATACTGAAATGCTTTTTGATTCTCAATAATAAACTCTCCTAGTGTTTTATTGCGTTCTTCCATTACTATATCGTTGTAGTTTTATTTTTAAGTCACAAATATCGTTTTTTTTGTGAGAATGGTTTAAAAATTATTTCGTTAGTTTGCCACTATTGTATATTTGCTAATTAAAGCTGGAAATACCACGTAAAAAAATACATATTTAGCTAATAACTGATTAATAATAAGAATATAGGAAATTGCCTTTTTTAAAATCTTCTGCATTTTTCTGATGCATTACGAATAAAAAGGGTAACATATAATTAAAAAATAACGACCATATAATATGAATATCAGAAAAGGAAATCCTGAAGACATGAAATCGGTTTTAGGATTAATACAGGAGTTGGCAATATTCGAAAAAGAACCGGAAGCTGTTGTTATAACTGTTGCTGATTTAGTGCGTGATGGCTTTGGCGAAAAACCATTGTTTCATGTTTTTGTTGCAGAAATTGAAGACGAATTAAAGAACAAAGAAATAGTTGGTATCGCATTATACTATTACCGATATTCTACCTGGAAAGGAAAAACAATACATCTTGAAGATTTGATTGTAAAGGAAAAGATGCGTGGTACTGGTTTGGGATCTGCACTTTATGCCGAAATCATGCAGCAAGGCAAAAAAGATAATGTAAGAAGAGTAGAATGGAATGTGTTGGACTGGAATACTCCTGCCGTAAAATTCTACGAAAACTCCGGAGCAAAAATTCTTGAAGAATGGCGAGTAGTTCAAATGGATGAAGCAGGAATTAATTCGTTTCTGGACAAACTGTAAAAATATATTTGCCACAGATTTTTCGCCTCGAATTTTCACTAATTAATTCGTGCTAATTAGTAAAATTGCTTCGCCAGTTCGCTATCGCTTGGGTCGTGGCAAGCTGACACAGATTTAAAATCTTTTTAATCATTTAAATCTGTGGCAAAAAAAATATAAAGAAACACTAGATTTCATGTAATCTGAAATCTAAAATTAAAAATCTAAAATTAAAAATGAGAGTATTTAAATTTGGTGGAGCATCAGTTAAAGATGCTGATGGAATTAAAAACGTATACGACGTTTTAGAAAAAGTAGGTTACGAAGATGTAATTTTGGTCGTTTCGGCGATGGGAAAAACTACAAATGCTCTTGAGGTTGTTATCAAGAATTATTTTGATAAATCGGCAGAGTTGAACTCCTCTGTTCAGGAAATCAAAAAATATCACAATCAGATTTTATTAGATTTATTTGAAGACGAAAAACACGAGGTTTTTACTGCTGTAAAAGCTCAGTTTTCTGAATTAGAATATTTTCTGGCACATAATAAATCTCCTAATTATAATTTTGTTTACGATCAGATTGTAAGCTTTGGAGAGTTAATTTCGACTACGATCTTAAGTCATTATATGAATTTTAGAGGGATTCAGACGCAATGGCTTGATGTTCGTAATTTTATTAAAACTAATGCAAATTACAGAGATGCGGAGGTTGATTGGGAAACGACGCAACAATTGATCAGCAAAAATGTAAAGCGCAAAATATTAAACATCACGCAGGGTTTTTTAGGTGCTGACGAAAACAATTTTACGACTACTTTGGGTCGTGAAGGTTCTGATTATACTGCCGGAATTTTTGCTTATTGCTTAAATGCCGAAAGTGTTACAATCTGGAAAGATGTTCCGGGTGTTATGAATGCGGATCCCCGTTATTTTGAAAATGCAAGTTTACTAAACCAGATCTCTTATCGTGAGGCGATCGAATTGGCATTTTACGGTGCAACAGTTATTCACCCAAAAACGCTGCAACCATTACAGAAAAAAGAAATCCCGTTGTACGTAAAATCTTTTATTAACCCGTTACTAAAAGGAACTTGTGTTTCTAAAGGTGTAGATCTGGAACCACAATATCCTTGTTTCATCGTAAAAAGAAACCAACTTTTGATTTCGCTTTCGTCAATTGATTTCTCTTTTATTATGGAAGAAAACATCAGTGAGATTTTTGCTTTGTTTCACCAATTTAAAATAAAAGTAAACTTAATCCAGAATTCGGCTATTAGTTTCTCTGTTTGTGTAGAAGACAAATTTGAAAACTTTAGTGAATTGAATGCGATACTTTCGAAAAAATTCAAAGTAGATTACAACGAAAATGTAACTTTATATACTATTCGCCACTTTACGGAACAAGCTGCACAAACTGTTGAAGAAAACAAAGCTGTTTTACTAAAACAAGTAAGCCGCGAAACGATGCAAATCGTAACTAAAGAGATCGATTAAATCTTTTTTATTAGCGTTAATTATACTATTCAACTATATTCAGAAAAGGCTTCCCTTAATGGTGACGCCTTTTTTATTTTTACCTCGCTCTATTATTTTCGGTCTGTTCAATCTCTGATTTCTTAAAAACCTGTTTCTTTGAATTTCCAAAACTATACGTTGCAATTAGTTTAAAATAGTTCGTCGTATAGGTTCTGTGATAATAGATTTCGGTTTGCCCTACATCATAATTACCGGAAACCATAAAGTCATGAAAAATATCATTTGCGGTAAAATTGAGTTTTAGCGCCTCTCTGAAAAAGTTTCTTTCGATCCCTAAAGTAACTGTCGATCTGCTATTTTCACTTCGTAATCCGTAACTCTTATCACCAAGATACCAGGCAAGCAATTGAACTTTAAAAAGATTAGGAATCGTAAATGTATTATTAGAATATAAATAGATTTGAGGTTTGACCGGACCCAAAGTATATTGGTAAAAATTATCGATCGATTTACTTAAATTCATACTAATGGTATTCGTTGAATTCCACCATTTATTAGTAAATGATCTTGAAAGCGAAGTAAAAAAGGTATGCTCTTTTTCTATATTTAATGATCGTAAAATATAACTATTTGGTGTGTCGCCACGCAAAGCAGCTCCAGAAATTGGATCTGTTTTATAGGTATAGCCTATTTTAAAATCAAACTTTTTGTACATCGCACCCATTTCAAAAGCATGAACTTTCTCGGGCAACAAGTTCGGGTTACCTTCTATAGTCGTAAACGGGTCCTGATAAATAACATACGGATTTAACCCCTGATATCGTGGCCTTGTTATTCTGGAAACATACGATGCATGCACTTTCCAATCATTCGAAACATCCATATTTAGCAGCACATTTGGAAAAAAATTGCCATAACTTTTTTTGAATTCCTGAACTCCGTTTGCAGTGGTATACAAATCATAATTCGTCCATTCGCCTCGGGCGCCAACCGAAAAATTGAACTTTTCTCCTATTGAGCTTCCGTAATTAAAATAAGCGGCACTGATTTTTTCAATGTATTTAAAATCACTCGAAAGTTGATCATCAGGTTCAAATGCGCCATTTTCAAAATCAGAAATTAGGAAATCTGTTCCTGATTCTATTGTCGCATTGCTGTACTTTGCTCCAGTTTCGAGCTTTGTACTTTCATTTATCCTTTTAGAATAATCGGCCTGAATGCTTATAATATCAATTGTATTGTCGACATTATTCTTCAAATACTTTTCAGCATTGTGTTCGTCAATCCAACTATTTTCATCAATAAAATCTTTTATAGTTCCGTTATAATTAGAGTATTGCGTTCCTATAAATAAAGATGAACCTTTACGATCTGTTATGGCATTATAATTCAGGTTAATGAACTGATTCAACAGTACATCATTTTTAGCAATATCTGTTGCATAAAAACTATTTCCTGTGTTGTTTGCAATTGAATTTCGGCTTTCTACAACTCCTCCTAAATCTTCAATATTGCCGCTATATGCCAAAGAGATATAATTCTTTTCTGAAAAAGCATATTGCAATCCAAACCCAAAATTCGAATAATTATTAAACTGACGTTTCCAATCTGTGGTTAATTCAGATCGCATATAATCCTCAGGATTGGGTCTTGTTCTGGTCGTATACAATAATTCGCGGCCTTTGCCCAATTGCAAGCCGTAATTTGTTATAAACGAAAACTTTCCTTTTGTATAATTAAAATCTAAAAGTGTATTAGTGCTCGTTCCGGCAAATTCTGAAACGGTAACTTGTTGACTCGCGCTTCCTAACATTCCGTTTTCTATATTTTTTTTGGTAATAATATTGATAACCGCTTTTCCTTCGGCATCATATTTCGACGATGGATTAGAGATTACTTCAATCTTCAGGATTTGCGAAACCGGAATTGCGGCAAAACGTTCGTAATTAATCAAAATTCCGTTTAGGTAAATGATCGCTTCGCCTTTTCCGAGTACACTAATTTGGCCTTCGGCAACAATAACGTTTGGTACTCTGCCTAATAATTCATTGACTGAACTACTTGTAGAAAGTATTGTATGGGCAACATTCACGTCGATCGTACCGTTTGCAGAATACTTTACTAATCCTGCTTGTCTTTTAATGACGACTTCGCTTAACTCATTGTTCCTGCTTGCCTCTTTTTCTTGAATTGTTTTTGTCGACTGGGCTTTTGATGCTACCGAATGAAAAAGAATAAAGTAGACATAAATGAAAACTGCAACGAGTAATCTCATGATTTTTTTACGATTAAAATTTGACTTATTGTTAAGACAAAAGTCAGCTCTTAATAGTAATATCAGGTAATCAAAACATAAATCAGGAGTACGGATTTATAAATCTACACTTGGCTCTAAGCTCTTAAAGCTTGATTTTGATAATTTAAAGGAGTTGTACCTGTTTGTTTTTTAAAGGCAGAAAAAAAAGTCGATTTAGAATTAAAACCCACATCATAACCTATCGATTCTAAAGTAAGCTTATCGTTTTGAGCCATAATCTCGCAAGCTTCTTTTATTCTGAATTCATTAACAAAACTGGTAAAATTCTTGTTTAGATTATTATTTAAAAGTTGTGATAATTGATGGCTTGATATATTGATTTCTTTAGACAAATCCTGCAATGTAAGATTAGGATTTTTATACAATGTTTTTTCATTCATTACCTTTTCCAGCTTTTGCGTAAAAATTTCGGCTTCGGCGGCGTCTATTTTTTTTCCTGCATTCTTTGGTACATTTAGTAAAAACAAGTCATCGGTTCTCTTTCGATATAAAAGAATTGAAATAATTAAATAAAGAATAAACGAAAAAACCATCGCTCCACTAATATAAGTAGCTGCGGGAGCCCTCATTATAGCAAGAAAATAAAAAACAAACAACAGAAGATTGCCCAGAAAAAGCATTCCAAACCAGAATTCAGATGGAGTTGTTTTATGCTTTTTACTTATAATTTTTTGTAGAATTCCTTTGATTACAAATCCTGAAAAAATTATATAAACAAACCATTGCAAATAAATTATTCTGATAAGATAAAATCCCCAAAGTTTTGGATAGTGCTGGTACGGAAATGCAATTCCGACAGAAACAATAAGTAGTGTCAAAAACAAGAATGTAAGTTTCCAGGACTTTGGCATAATACTTACTTCTTCAACTGCTGATTTTAGAAAATAATATAAGCATGGGCCAATAAAAAAGCAGGCTGTAAGCCCAAACTGCAAATACATTTTTGGCAAGGTTGGATCAAAATAAACAAATACTGATTTCCCAATTCTTATACTTAATGCAAATAAAAGCGCGCCTAAGAAATAATTAGTAAGGTATTTTTTTCTGGTAAAAAAAAAGAAATATACTCCCAGAATGATTCCATTGAAAGCTCCCAAAGCGCTAAAAAAGAATAAAAGTTCCTTGCTGGTATCCATAATTCAAGTTTGTTATATCGTAACAAAGCTAAAAAAAATTACGGTTTTCAAACTTTTTTATTCTCTTTCAAATCCTTAATTACTTTTTTCAATTCTTTTATACGTTCTTCATATTGCTCGATTATTTTATCTGGTACTTGAGCAACCTTATCTTCAGGGGCAATTCCTTTTTTATTATTATCTAACCGAAGTAATTCTTCAGGAAGTATCCCAAAAATTTTACTGATTTTTAAAATATGATTTGCCCACGAATGACTTTCTCCGCTTTCCATTCTTGCATAAGCAGATTGTGATATACGCAGATAATCTGCCACTTCTTCTTGCGACATCTTTTTATCCTTTCGAAGAATTTTAAGTTTATTACCGACTACTACATTCATAATTGACAGAGTTTTTACCTAGTAAAACTATAGAGGACAATTTTATAGAAATATACTCACAAAAAATGAATTATTTTTAAATAAAAAACAGATCTAACTTACTTCCTGAAAAAATACCCGATAATCACATAATACAAACACTAACAAAACTGTAATTTAGGCATGCCAAAAAACAAATAAATAATTCTGTACTTTATTAAACCTAAAGTTTAGCAAAGTGCAAACCAAAAAACTACCAAACCCCATGATTAACTCAGCATTACTTTTATCTCTTTTAGTGATTATAATCGCACTAGGATACCGATTTAGTAAAAAATACCCCTAACAACATCTCTTAAAGCCCGCCCCAAAACTATACCTAATGAATAATAACGAACCTACTGAAGATACCAAAAGCCAATGGAACAATGATCCTGATAATTGGATTTGGGGCATCTTCTATCACAATCCAAAAGACAATAGATTATTTCCTGCAAAAAGAATAAAGCAACTGGGCTGGACGATTAATTTTGCCAACCCTAATTCTGTATTTCTTGCTTTAATTGCAATCGCATTTGTTCTCATTATAATAGAGAACATCAAGCCTGCTTAAGCCTGAAACAAATGATTGGTCCAGATCTCTTTATTCTATAATAACATGAAATTTTTTATCGTAAAATACAGCATAGCCATTATAAGCTGTTTCTATTTAGCTTATTTTTTTTACAACCCGGATCGTATTGGTAATATGATAAAAATGGGGACTTCAATTGTTTTAGCAATTGCTATTTCTGTCTCAATGTTTTATCAAATAAAAAATGGCCGATAATATCTGTCTTAAGTTTAAAATTGGACTTTTCTTGTTTTTAATCGCGCCTCAATCAAAATCAGGAGATCAAAAACAGTTAAAAAGTACCTAAGGCAATGACTCGAAATTTCCCGATTATAAATACTACTTTTGGTTTTTTAGAGTTAAAGTATTTATGTTGAAAAAATTACTGTTTTTAACGGTTATGATTTGGTATTCCGGGCTTCAGGCACAGGAAACGGAATCACCGTATAAAACCAAAAAAGTAATTGTAAGCAGGGATACCATTCATCTGGAAGAGTTCAGTATAAATTCGAGTTTTTTTGAGATTCTAAATACCAAAAAAGAACCTTTAGATGCTACTTTTTATAAAATTGATTTTCAAAAAGGAACTTTAATTTTTAATGAAAAATTAGGCGTTACTCCAGATACTTTAATCGTAAATTATTTAAAATATCCTGATTTTTTGACTAAAGAATACAGTCTTTACAAATCAGATCAGGTTGTTACAAATGATGTTGGTTCAGAAAAATTATACAAGATAGACAATACTACTACTAAAAAAGTTACTCCTTTTGATGGTTTAACCACTTCTGGTAGTATTACTCGTGGTGTTACTGTGGGCAACAATCAAAACACGGTTTTAAATTCTAATCTGGATCTTCAGATTACCGGAAAAATATCCGATAAAATTAGTTTACGAGCTTCCTTGCAGGATAATAATATTCCGTTGCAAGATGGTGGTTATTCTCAAAAGCTGGATCAGTTCGATAATATTTTCATGGAACTTTTTAGTAACGACTGGAACATTCGCGCCGGAGATGTTTTTCTGGAAAACAAGAAAACTCAATTTTTAAATTTCAATAAAAAAGTACAGGGACTTTCGACAAGTTTTGATTTTGGGACTGAGGAAAGTAAAACTAATATTTTTGCTTCGGTTGCTTTTGTAAAAGGGCAATATGCCAAAAGTACTTTTACAGGACAGGAGGGTAATCAGGGACCGTATAAATTAAAAGGTCAAAACGGCGAATTGTATGTTCTGGTAATTTCAGGATCTGAACGGGTATATGTAAATGGTATTTTACTAAAACGTGGCGAAAACAATGATTATGTGATCGATTATAATGCCGGAGAAATCATTTTTACCTCGCTTTTTACCATTACTTCTGAAATGCGAATTAATGTCGAATACCAATATTCCGAAAGAAATTACAACAGACTGGTTACTTACGCAGGTGCCACTCATGAAAACAAAAGCTGGAGTTTTGGCGGTTATGTCTATTCTGAAAACGACATGAAAAATCAGCCTTTGCAACAAAATCTCTCTACGGAGCAGGTTCAGATTTTAAGTCAGGCGGGAGATGATCCCAATTTAATGAAAGCCCCATCTGCTTATGTAGATACTTATGCTGACAATAAAATTTTGTATAAAAAAATAATGGTCAATGCCGTTGAAGCTTATGAATATTCAAACGATGCCAGCAATGTTTTATACAATGTAAAATTTAGTCTCGTGGGCAATAATTCCGGAAATTATACAATTCAGAACAACAACTCTGTCGAACGAATTTACCAATATGTTGCACCGGTAAACGGGATTTTGCAAGGAAACTACGAACCCATCGTTAATCTGGTTGCCCCCATAAAATTGCAGGTTGCTACGTTTTTAGGAAAATACAATCCGGACGAAAAAACATTGGTTGATTTTGAACTTGCAATAAGTAATAATGACAAAAATTTATTTTCGAAAATTGATGATTCTGACAATGACGGAATTGCGCTGAAAACCAATATTAAAAAACGCCTTTTTACCCGAAACTGGACTTTAGATGGTTTTGCAAATTATCAGTTTGTTCAGGAAGATTTCAGGTCTGTAGAACGTTTATATAATATCGAATTTAACAGGGATTGGAATCTAAACGGGACTCTTTTGGGCAATCAAAGTTTATTGGTTACGGGTTTAAATTTTGATTTATATCCTAAAAAAGAAACCGCAAATATTGGTTTGTTTACCTATCAGTTCGAGAAACTAGAATATACAGAAAGTTATTCGGGAACGAGACATACGACAACTGCTTTTTTTAAATTAAAGCAATGGACAATCGAAAATCAAGGTAGTTTTTTGAATACAACTGCTACAAACTCAACTTCAAAATTTATTAGAAACCAGACGAGAACTAAATATCATTTTGGTAAAAACTGGATTGGCGGCAGTTTGCAAATCGAAGACAATCAGCAAAAAGATAAAGTAACGAATCAGTTTTCGGCATTAAGTCAAAGATTCTTAGAATATGGTGCTTTTGTTGGGCGTGGCGACAGTACTAAAGTTTTTCTAGAAATTGGCTATTTACAACGCCGGAATGATAGTTTGCAAAACGGGTTATTACAGCACGTAAACAACTCGCAGACTTATTTTTTAAAATCAAAATTGATTCAAAACAAAACAACCGATTTAGCCGTTTATGCGAGTTATCGCAACCTGGATTTTACGGATTCATCCCGAAAAAACGAGCCTTCCTTAAATTCAAGAGTACTGTATAACGACCGCTTTTTTAATCAGTTCATGCAAACGGGAACGGCTTACGAAACCAGTTCCGGCACAATTGCGCAACAAGAATTTACTTATATCGAGGTTCCAACCGGTCAGGGCGTTTATACCTGGAACGATTATAATGGTAATGGAATCAAGGAACTGGAAGAGTTTGAAATTGCTGCTTTTCCGGATCAGGCAAGATATATCCGGATCTTTTTACCGAACCAGATTTATATTAAAACCAATCAGAATAAATTCTCGCAATCTGTTGCTTTAAATCCTGTGCAATGGCAAAATGAAACAGGTTTCAAAAAACTTGCTTCTTACTTTTATAACCAGACTTCTTTTATTATGGATCGAAAAGTAAAAAGCAAAGGCGAACGTCTGGAACTGAATCCATTTGATTCGTCTGAAGAAAATATCTTGGGATTAAATTCAAGTTTTAGAAATAGTTTTTATTATAATCGAGGCAAACAAAAGCATTCTGTAACCTATACATACCTTATTAATAAAGGTAAAAATCTACTTTCGATCGGGTCGCAAAATGTCAAAAATAGTTCGCATCAATTACAATATACTCATTTGTATGACAAAAGCTGGTTATTCAACTTCTTTACCAAAACCATTAGTACAAATTTGGTTTCAGAGGATTTTGTCGAAAAAAACTATGATTTGCAAGGTTATCAGGTTGCCCCAAAAATCAGTTATTTGTTTTCGAAAAATACCAGTTTAGATTTCTTTTATGAATTTCAAAATAAAGAAAATCAGATTGGAAATTTTGAAACTTTAGTTCAAAACAGGATTGGAACTTCTTTTTCATTTGCGGGTGAGAAAAAGATAACCCTGAATGGTGAGTTTTCTTTTTACCAAAATAAGTTTACCGGAAACGAGTTCTCTTCTGTAGGTTTTCAGATGCTTGAAGGTCTTCAGCAAGGGCAAAATTTAGTCTGGAAATTACTTTTGCAAAAAAACATAACGCAGTTTCTGGATGTAAATCTTAACTACCAGGGTCGAAAAAGTGAAACCGGATCAGTCGTTCATACGGGCAACGTACAACTTCGTGCTTATTTTTAAAGCTTTATGAGAAACGTATTAATAAATTGATTAATTTTAATTGAAATTTAAAACCGTAACCTTATGAAAAAATTACTATTACTTTGTTTTATGGTTGTTTTATCCTCGAATTTCTACGCTCAGGAAACAACTGCGAAAGATGCAAAAAGCAAAACTGAAACTGCGGCTAAGAAGAAAAAAGCAACTGCTGATAAAGCAGCAACAGATGCGAAAAAAGAGGCTACCAAATCTAAAAAAGCCGCCAAAGACGCTACCGATGCTTCGACTGCAGCAAAAAAAGAAAGTGCAACAGCAACTAAAAAAGCAGCAGACAAAGAGGCAGCCAAAGCTAAAAGTGATGCCACAAAAGCATCCAAAAAAGCAACTACAGCAGCTGATGGTGCAAAAGCTGATGCAAAAAAAGCTGGAACTAAAGCTGATGCTGCAAAAAAAGATGCTACAGCAGCTACAAAAACCAGTACTAAAACATTAAAAGAAACAACCGAAAAAGCGCCAAAAGTAGCAGATAAAGTTACTGGAGAGTATAATGGTAAAAAAGTATATACAGGACCAAAAGGGGGTAAATACTACATTAATAAAAACGGTAACAAAACATATATTCAGGATTAATAACAATCTTGCTGTTACAGAAAAGGAACTATTTAATTAGTTCCTTTTTTTTTGCAAAATACTTAAAGAAGCCTGAAACCAGTTAACATATAAGTAACCTTAAGCCGTAATTAGTAATTTTATTTAAGTCTTTTAACGTATTATATAGCCTGAGCAAGAAGATAGAGTTAATAATTTAGTAATATGTGCGAAATAACATAAAAAACATATTTCTTTATCTTCGTTTTTAAAAAGCGTTAAACTATGAGCATTGACTATTCTGCAAACAAAACAATTTTAGTTGCTCCATTAAATTGGGGATTAGGACATGCTACAAGATGTATCCCTATTATAAAAGCGCTTCAGGAAAACAATTTTATCCCTATAATAGCTTCTGATGGTGTTGCATTGGCGTTATTACGAAAAGAGTTTCCGTACATTCAAACCCTTGAATTACCTTCTTATCATATAGAATATGCAAAGAATGGTAAAAACTTTAAGTGGAAACTGATCAAAAACTTACCTAAAATGATTGTCGCTATTTTAGACGAGAAAAAAATGGTAAATGGCTGGATCAAAAAACACGGTATTGATGGTATTATATCTGATAACCGATTGGGCGTTTATAGTAAAAAAGTACCCTCTGTTTTTATGACGCATCAATTGAATGTAATGACCGGAAATACGACCTGGTTTACAAGCAAATGTCATCAGCATATTATAAAAAAATATACACAATGCTGGGTTCCAGATACAAACGATGCTACAAATCTAACGGGTGAATTGGGACATCTAAAAACAGATCACCTAAACTTAAAATACATTGGTCCTTTGAGCCGAATGCGCAAAAAGGAAACCGAAAAGTTATATGATTTAATGATTATTTTATCCGGACCTGAACCTCAGCGTACTTATCTGGACGAGAAATTGCAAAGAGAAATTGTTAATTACAAAGGCAAAGTTGTTTTTGTACAAGGGATTGTAGAAAAAACACAAACCAAATGGCAGGCCGGAAATGTGACGTATTATAATTTCATGAACTCAAAACAACTGGAACAAACTTTTAACGAAAGTGATTTTGTTTTATGCCGTTCGGGATATACCACTGTAATGGATTTGGCAAAACTGGGCAAAAAAGCATTTTTTATTCCAACTCCCGGGCAATATGAGCAAGAATATTTAGCGATAAAACTACAGAACGAGAATCTGGTACCGTATGCAATGCAAGACGACTTTACCATTGATGATCTTTCAAAAGTAAAGTCGTTTAAAGGTTTGACACAGTTTAACGATGCTATAGATTGGGATTCGCTGTTTACCGTTTTTGAAGACTAAAGGTGTATAGTGATGCGCATTTTTTGCCACAGAATAATTTATTCTGCCACGAATTTCACGAATTTACACTAATTAATTCGGGCGAATTCGTGAAATTTGTGGCGAACTTATACCTATTTTAAAATCATTTGGTTTAGAAATTAAACTGGGCTTGTAAACGCAACAAGTTTCCTTGTTGGCGGTTTATTGGCAATGCACTGTCTTCAAAAGTTCTGTCGGCAATAACGTATTCAGCCGTAAGTTCGAATGCCTTAATAGGCTGCCATTCTATACCTATTTCATAATCTCTAACGACATAACTTCTGGCATCTTTTTCATATTTTTTACCTCCGTCATAATATTGAAATTTTGCAAAAGGATAGATATGCTGTTTTTTTACATCTAACTTATAATTAAGCAAAACATAACCTCCGTTTAAATCTGTTTCGTCGACGGTATTGGTTACGGTATTGTAACGAGGTCCTCTACCCACATTATATTCTGTTTGAATCCCGAACGGTCTTGGATACAAAACAAAAGTTGCTCCTACTCTCTGATCTTTTACATATTGAGGATCATCGACTTTTACTCCGGGTGAAATTTCGCCTGTAAAAGCCCATTTACCGGTATATGCCTGAATTCCGGGCTCGATAATCTGGCTTCCGATAACAAAAGGATAAGTCAGTCTGGCAACAACATTCAGGTCTCTGTTGCCATCAAGCTTATTGGCTATTTGCCCATTATAAACTCCAAAAGCAAAAACACCAAAATCTCCAGAACCTTTGTAACCATCTTTTACCAACATTGCAAAACGCTCTCTAATTTGAGCCGGAGCCCAATAAAAGAACAATCCTAAATCACGTTCGTTTAATATTGCACTATTCATCGCATCGTTACGATCTAAAGCCAATCGCTGCGAACTTGATTGCATGTTTTCGAAACCATACGGAATCTTACTTTGCCCAACTCTCACGCGATATTCCTTTTTCTTATCAAACGAAAGGTCAAAATACAGGTCACGAATTTGAACAAAATTTTGAATTCCGGTACTTGGTGAACTGGCAAAATCGGGTTGAAAATAGAAAAACACATTGGGGTGAACTTGTCCTGAAAATACTAAACGCGCCCGTCTGATAAAAAGTCCGTTGTTTGATTTTGCATCGGGATCTGTAGACGTAGTTCCCCATGATTTATCGCATTGCTCGCAGGAAACCTTATCATTGGTAGAGAACAAACCATTGTATCGTATTTGTGCATAACCTCTTAGCGAGATTCTGTCGTACCAATGTTCTTCGCCACTAACTCCTGACTTGGTATCCGGAAGTTTTGCTTTATTGATAGAATCTAAAATGCGAATTACTTCATTTTTTACATCCTGTTTATTCAGATCCTGAGCACTTACAGCAAAATTTATAAGCAGTAAAGCAGCAACTAATTTTCTTTTTATCATCCTTTCTCTAATTCCCTTAATTTCAAGGTACAAAGATGTGTCACCAATGTTAAGAAATCATTAACAAGATGTTACCATAATAAAAATTTATTGTTACGAAGCTCCGGCGTAAGTTGATTAATTGTTAAAACACCCTGTTTTAAGGTGTTTCACACAATTTAGCTTACAATTTTTTAACTTCGATTTTTTGAGCTTTTAAAGCTTTTTCAAGTGTAAAAGAGAATTCAGAACCAATTCCGAATTCACTTTCGACATAAACCTTCTCTTTATGTGCTTCTATGATATGTTTTACAATTGCCAGTCCTAAACCGGAACCACCTTCAGATCGGGTTCCGCTTTTATCGACTCTGTAAAAACGTTCAAAAAGTCTTGGAATATTTTGCTTTTCAACTCCTTCTCCGTTATCGCTAATGCGAATTAAGACTTTTTTCTTGGTTAGATTGACCACGCCAACCTCTGTTAAACCGCCATCTTTACCATATTTGATAGAGTTGACAATTAGGTTTTCAAGAACTTGCTGAATTCTGTCCTGATCTCCGCGCACGATAACCGATTGTACATTTTTGCTTTCAAAAGCCAATTTAATTTTCTTTTTGTCTGCTTTCATTTCCAGCAATTCAAAAACATTCTGGATCAGGTCGACAATATTAAAATCGGTAATCATTAAATCCAGATCACCGGATTCTAGTTTGGTAATCATATCCAGATCCTCGACGATGTAGATCAATCGTTCTACTCCTTTTTCGGCTCGTTTTAAATATTTTTTTCTAATATTTTTATCATCCATTGCACCATCAAGCAAAGTCGAGACATAACCCTGAACGGTAAACAAAGGTGTTTTAAGTTCGTGCGAAACGTTTCCTAAAAACTCTCTTCTGTATTGCTCGCGAATTTCAAGCATTTCGATTTCTAACTTTTTATCAGTAGCAAACTTTTTTACTTCCCGCGAAAGCGTTTCCATATCTGTAGTTATGGGCTGATTGATAAGTGTTGTCGATTCTAACAACGAAACCTCATCATAGATTTTTTTAACTCGTCTATAGATAAAGCGTTCTACACGATATTGCAAGACTAAAAAGGAGAAAATATAAATTGATATTATAAAAATTATCCCGAATGCAACCTGATGGTTTAATTCGTTTTTATAAAAGAGATTCAGCAATATCAGTACAAATCCTGTTGCAAAAAGACTAATATATAATGCTGACTTTACAGCAAATTTGTATGTTTTTTTAAAATTAATTTTCATTGAAATTATTGCCCCATTAAGAGATTAAGAAAAATTAAACTTAACTCAAAAACCATATAAGAAATTAAAGCTCAAATAAATATAATGAACTTCCATTTCTTATATGGTTTAAATTTATTAATGTTTTTAAACTATTGAAATCTTAACTAAAATTCTGCAGTTACTCAACCTTAGCAGCTTAGTACCTCAGAACCTCAGCATCTTAAAAAGATTAGACTTCAAATTTATAACCAACTCCTTTGATGGTTTTAAAAAGGTCTTCTCCTATTTTTTCACGTAGTTTTCTGATATGCACATCTATTGTTCTACCTCCTACTACAACTTCATTACCCCAAACTTTATCCAGGATTTCGTCTCTTTTAAAAACTTTGCCTGGTTTTGAAGCCAATAAATAAAATAATTCGAATTCTTTTCTTGGTAAAGCAATTTCGACATTGCCTTTTATGATCTTGTACTCTTCACGGTTAATCTCGATTCCGCCAACATTTAGGGTGTCGCTAACCACTTCTTGTTCTTTTAACCTTCTTAACAAAGCCTTTACTTTGCTAACCAATAATTTTGGTTTTATTGGTTTGGTGATGTAATCATCTGCACCTGCATCAAAACCAGCAACTTGCGAATAATCCTCACTTCTTGCCGTTAGGAATGTTATGATAACATTATTTAATTCAGGAATTTTTCTAATGTGTTCACAAGCTTCCATTCCATCCATTTCGGCCATCATTACATCCATAATAATTAGGTCCGGCAATTCTTTCTGAGCCTTTGCTATAGCTTCTTTTCCATTCGAAGCAGTAACAATCTGATAGCCTTCCTGAGCAAGGTTATAGCCAACGATTTCTAAGATATCTGGTTCATCGTCAACTAATAAAATCTTGGTTTGTGTTTTTTTCATAAATAGCAAAAATTGAGATTTTTACATCAAATTTTCTTTATAATACATTCGATGTTTTTTATTTCACAGCGTAAATATACTAACAAAATAACCGTTAAAAATTGTGGTTAACGGTAATTTAATCTGGTAACAATTTGATAATCTACAAGACACAAAAACATAACAAGTGCCTAACATGAACTTTACACGGCGTTTCTTTCTTTGCACAAAAATAAATTAAACACAACACTGAAATGAAATTCAATTTAAAATTTCTATTTATTACATTATTTATTTGTACGATTTCGGTCGCGCAAAACAAAGGTACGATTTCTGGTGTATTAACCGACAAAGAAACCAACAATGAAGTTTTACCTTTCGCGAATGTATTAGTAAAAGGAACTAATACTAGCGCGAACACTGACATTGACGGAAAATATTCGTTGAACGTAAATCCGGGAGATTACATCATTATTTTTAGTTTCGTTGGATATGAGTCTGTAGAAAGACCTGTAACCGTTAAGGCAAATGAAACTATTACTGTTAATCAAGTACTTTCATCTGGTAGCTACACTCTTAAAGATGTGGTTGTAAAATCATCTGCAGGAAACAAGCAAAAGGAATCGGCATTATTATTAGATCAAAAAAATGCTGTAGATATAAAACAATCTATAGGAGCACAAGAGCTTTCTAAAAAAGGAGTTAGTGATGTTGCCAATGCTGTTATAAAAACTACAGGTATTACTAAACAAGAAGGAACTGGTAATATTTTCGTAAGAGGCTTAGGAGACCGTTACAATTCTACTACAATGAATGGTTTACCAATACCATCTAATGATCCTGAAAAGAAAAATATCAATCTGGATATTTTTTCAACGGATATTATTGAGTACGTTTCTATCGACAAAGTTTATAATGGTAAATTTTTTGGAGATTTTGCTGGAGGAAATGTAGATATTGTCTCTAAAGATTATAAAGGAAATGGATTTTTTAAAATTGATGTAGAATCAAAAATTAATACAAACGCTGTAGGAGAAAATAATTTTACATTGCAAAAAGGACCTAACGCTTTTGGATTTAGCAAAGCAGAAATTCCAAACAATCCCTTAACATCATATAGTTTTAATACATTACAATTTGAGAAAAAAACACCTATTGCAGGCTCATTCGGAATTTCCGGTGGTGATTCATATAATGTTGGAAGTGAAGGAAAAATTAACATCTTTGGGACTGCTTCTTTTACTAATGACTATGCTTCAAGAACTAACGGAACTGCAAAAGGAAGCGTTAATGCTGCAGGTGTTGCTGGTAAGGATTTAGATTATAAATACCTTGCTTATAACACTAATACAACCGCTATGTTCAACGCAGGATACAAAATTGATACCAACAACAAAATCAATTTTAACTCTTTGTACATCAATACATCTTCACAAAAGAAAGAAGAATCTTCTGGATATATAGTTGATTTAGCAAATGACGGAAATGGTTATATTCGTAGAAATGAATATGAAAAAACTGATTTATGGGTAAATCAATTATTAGGGGAACATAAATTAAGCGAAAGAAGTACTTTAAATTGGGGTGGGTCTTACAACATTGTAAACCAAAGTATTCCAGACAGAACATACAATACCTTAAATAAAATTGATGGTAATTATGTTATTAACTCTCAATCTGCACCAAATAACAATCGTTATTTTCAAGATCTAAAAGAAAATGAATTAGCTGCAAACTTATCTGTAAATTATAAGTTTAACAAAAGCGAAGAAGGAGATTACAAAGGAAAATTTACTGTAGGTTATAACGGAAGATTTAAAAACAGAGACTTTGAGGCAACTCAATTCAATCTTAAAACTGTAACATCTCCTGTTTCTCATACTGGCGATATTGTTGATCCAAATAATCTGGATTTGTTTTATAATCAACAAAACTTTGCGAACAACTTCTTCACAATTTCAACTTTCCGTGGAGGTCCAGAAGTATCTAACGCACTTGATCCACAAACTTATGGTGGAGATCTTACTATCAATGCCGGATTCTTAAATACAGAATACAAATTTAACACTAAACTTACAGCCGTTTTAGGATTAAGAGCGGAAGTTATTACACAAAATGTTGAATGGAGCACACAATTAGATCCTGATGGAGGAAATGATAAACTGGAGAAAACAGCTTTTTTACCTAGTTTAGTTTTAAAATACGAACTTAATGACAAACAAAATTTACGTTTAGGATTCAGTAAAACTTACACGTTACCTCAGTTCAAGGAAAGATCTCCTTTTATCTATGAGGAATTTTTGCAAGCTAAAGTTGGTAACCCATTTTTATATGCTTCAGATGATTACAACTTGGATATAAAATGGGAAATGTTTCCACAAAGTGATGAAGTTCTTTCTGTAACAGCATTTGGAAAATATATTTTGAATCCAATTAATGAGGTTATCATTAACTCTTCTACAAATGACATCTCTTATGTAAACTCAGGAGATTACGGCTATGTAGCAGGAGCTGAATTAGAGTACAAAAAAGTACTTTTTAATTTTGACAGTGAAAACACAAAAAAATTAACAGGAGGACTTAATGCATCTTACCTATACAGTAAACAAGAATTAAACGACGAAAAAGTTCTTGAAGAAACTAACGGAACACGCCCAACTACTTTTACTAATAAAACTGGTAAATTTACAGGAGCTTCTCCTTTATTACTAAATGCTGACATCTCTTTTTACAACGAATGGAACGACAAAAATAGTAACCTGACTACAACTTTAGCTTACAATTATTTCTCTGATCGTGTAAATGCAATTGGAACTCTTGAAAAGGGTGATTTAGTTGATAAAGCTGTTGGTTCGTTAGATTTTATTGCAAAATCTAAACTAAGCAAGAATTACGGACTTGGTTTAGTTGTTAAAAATATTCTAAATCCAACCGTAAACAGAGTACAGGAAAATCAATCTGGAGATGTAAATGTTTTGAGTTACAAAAAAGGTTTAAACTTAAGCTTACAATTTAGCTATGAGTTCTAAATAAAAATATTTTAGATTAATTAAAAAGACAGCTTTTAAAGCTGTCTTTTTTTATTCTATAGATTTTAAATCACATGTTAAGGAATTAACATTGAATTAACACAAGTGCTGCTATTTGTTAAAGTAACAATCACGGTTACTTAACATCAAAAAAAGATTTCTAATCCATCTTTGCAACAAGAAATTAAACACACAAAAAATTATTAAAACGATTATGAAAAAATCAATTTTAAACTTCGTTACAGTTATTGCTTTATCAGGAAGTTTGTTTACAAGCTGTTCTAGCGATGATGAAAACAAAGCTCCAACTTCAAGTTTTGTAGTTGATGCTGCTAATTTTAAAGGAACAATCACGGATGGTGAAGTAGTACTTGATGCATCTAAAACGTATAAATTGACTGGTGCAATAAAAGTAGAAAGCGGAGCAACTTTAACAATTCCTGCTGGAACTACTATTGAAGGTACAGGCGGAACTGCATCTTATATCGCAATTGCACAAGGAGGAAAAATCAACGTAAACGGTACTGCTGCAAAACCAGTTATCATGACCGCTACAGTTAAAGAAGCTGGTAAATGGGGTGGTTTAGTAATTTGTGGTAAAGCTCCAATCAACCGTGTAAGCGGTGGTGCTAGTACTGCGACATCTGAAGTTGCTGAATTAACTTATGGAGGAACTAACTCTGCTGATAACTCAGGTTCTATTAGATATTTAAGAATTGAATATGCTGGAGCTGCTTTCAACTCTGAAAAAGAATTTAACGGACTTTCATTCTTTGGAGTTGGTTCAGGAACAACTGTTGAGTATGTAGAAGCTTACCACGGTGCTGATGACGGATTTGAATTTTTTGGAGGCTCTGTAAACACTTCAAACTTAATCTCTATCGGTAACGAAGACGATCAATTTGATTGGACAGAAGGATGGAACGGTACAAATACTAACTGGTATGGAAAATTAGATTTTGGAAAAGGAAACAGAGGAATCGAAGCTGATAACTTTGAATTTGGATATGCTTTTACTCCAATAGCTAACCCTACTATTACAAATTTAAGCCTTGTTGGACCTGGAAGTACTGCAGCTGTTGCTAACTTCGCAGAAAACCAAGCTATCAAATTAAGAAGAGGAACTAAAGGAATTATTACAAACGTAGTTTTAAGCTCTTGGGCAACTGGTATCGATGTTGAAAACGACGAAACTATTGCTTTCGTTGGAACTGCTTTAAAAGTTTCAAATGTATTATTTGTTACTGATGTACCTGCAAAAACTAAAGGAAAGAAAACTGCTGTTGCTCCGGCTACAAGTGGAGTAAGTGCTGATGTATCTGCTATATTAACTGAATCTGCTACTGCTACAGGAGCAGGAAATGGTGTCGCTGCTCCAACATGGGCTGCTACTTGGTCAGTTGGATTCTAATCACTTCAACCCTAAAATGTTAAAAACATCCTAAATTATTAGGATGTTTTTTTTTGGCGTAGTTTTTGTAATTTTTTTTGTATATTTACAGTAATCAAAACAATGCGATGGCAAAAAACTACTTTTATATTACATTCTTATTGGCTTTTTTCTTTACTCTAAGTGTTTCGGCACAAGAGAGCAAGCAATTACCAAAACCTCAAGATGCAACCAGCATTGAGGGACTAAGCTTGTACCCTAATCCTGTCACAAGCGGAAAAGTAAACATCTCTTCCAAAAACGACTTAGAAAAAGAAATTATAATTTTTGATGTTTTGGGTAAAAAAGTACTTCAAACACATTTAAGCTCAAGAGAATTAAACGTTTCAGATTTAGTTCCCGGCGTTTATATCATAAAAATAAGCGAAGAAAATGCTTCTGCAACCAGAAAGCTCATTATTCGATAAATTATAAAAAGCTCCTTTTCGGGAGCTTTTTTAGTTTTTAGTCTCAGTCACAGTTTTCAGTTTCACCGTGTGTCAAAAACTACGACTGAACACTGCGACTAAAAACTAAAAAGAATATCTTTGCACAAAAAAAGTTTTGATCACAGCCAACGATATATTTACGATTTCGAGTCACAAACAATTTGAAAAAATAGCTTTAAAAGTTTTTCGCTATCAGCACGAGAATAATATCGTATACCGTGATTTCTGCGATTTTTTGAAAGTCAATCCACAACAGGTAAAATCACTGGAACAAATTCCGTTTTTACCCATCCAATTTTTCAAAAGTCATGCTGTTGTTTCCAATAATGATCCTGCTCAGGTAACTTTTACCAGTAGCGGAACCACAGGAATGATTACCAGCCGACATTTAGTGACCAATGTTTCCCTATATGAGGAAAGTTACCGCAATGGGTTTTCGCAATTTTATGGTAACATCGAAGATTATGTTGTTTTAGCCCTTTTACCGTCCTATCTGGAACGCGATGGCTCTTCGTTAATTTATATGGTCGAAGATCTCATAAAACTATCCAATCAGCCTGAAAGCGGGTTTTATTTACACAATTATGACGACTTAATCAAAAAGTTAACCGCTCTGGACGAATCCGGGCAAAATGTTATATTAATTGGTGTTACTTATGCCTTATTAGATTTGATCGAAAAACATCAGTTTAAACTGCAAAACACCATTATTATGGAAACTGGCGGAATGAAAGGCAGACGCAAAGAAATGATTCGCGAAGAATTACACGAGCAACTTTGCAACGGTTTTGGAGTTACGGCAATTCACTCAGAATATGGCATGACCGAACTTTTAGGACAAGCCTATTCTTTAGGCGAGGGTGTTTTTGAATGTCCGTCCTGGATGCACATTTTAGTTCGTGATCCCGAAGATGCACTGACGTATGTAAAAGATGGAAAAACAGGCGGAATCAATGTGGTCGATTTAGCCAACATCAATTCCTGCTCTTTTATCGCTACGCAGGATTTAGGCAAAAAAAATCCCAACAACTCTTTCGAGGTATTGGGACGTTTTGATAATTCTGATATTCGTGGTTGTAATTTAATGGTGCTTTAAAAAAGTTTAATCGTTAATTTATTTAATCAGTTAATCGAAGAAATAATCAAACAATAATTAAGATCATTAATTTCTCTCCAATTTATGTATAGTATCTAATCCGTCTTTAGTTAATAACTCTCTTCCCTTCTTAGCTCTAAGAAGTTATTAACCAAATTATAATATTCTTATCCAGGATTTATATATAAAAAACGCTTTCGAGGTATTGATACATTTTTATAATTCCAATTCGCAAGAGTACACGCAATTTAATAACCCATCGTTAATATGCGGAAAATACTACATTTATATTTAATATTTACTTTTAAAGTAAAATTTTAAATATAAAATTATGAAAAAAATTACTTTACTAGTATTTAGTTTTTTGACCATTATTGGCTGGTCGCAAAGTTCAAATTACAGGTATCACGAATTACAAGATTTAGGTTCCACAATAGAATCGGCTATTGCAATTGAATGTATTCAGCACTATTCTCCTGTAGGAGTAAGGGAAGTAAACTTAAAACAAAATTTCAAATTAGAAGTTGGCAAAATTTACAAAGCAGATTTAGGTTTAACTTATGGAAACTTTGGCACAAGATATTACAAGGTAACATACGCTCACGACTCAGGAGTTGACATGGGAGATGTAGTTGATACTCCTCCAAATTTTGGTGCTCCAATTACAGACTTATGTAATTCATTATCTAGAAAGTTTATAAGACCCATTTTATTAGGATCAACATTACAAGAAGCTCAAAATAACTTTTGTTCAAGCTTAACCGTCAATAGTACCAGAGAAACAGTAAACATTAAAATAGCAAAATCATTATCTTCAGGTGATGTTTGTTATATGGATTTTGGAAAAGGTGCTAATTATTATTTAATTGACGGAGCAGATGTAGAAAGTGGAGATGCTGATTATGAAGTAGACTCTACTGATAATAATTCTCTTTTTTCTCTTGTTGCATTCAACTGCCAAAAACCAGACTTGCAAGCTGTGTCAGTTGATCCTGAAACTATCAATGACAATTATTATCGAGGATCTGGCATAGGAAAACGTGCTTATTATTATATAAGAAATATAGGTACCAATATTGAAAACACCAATACCTTACTTACATTATATTTAACCACATCAAGAAACTTTATAACTGCTAACGATATTAAGCTTGCTAGTAGTGGATTAGAACGAGAATACGTAAACAGCGGTGTTATCAGTGCCTTAAGTTTCAGTATTCCTTATAATGCAAGTATTGGTAAATATTATTTAACTTTAAAGATAACAAACAGGGAAGATATTAATACATATAATAACATAGTCTCATCAGTATCCAGAATAACTATTAAAGACGGAACACCTCCAACTACACCAATACCAACTCCAACACCTACTCCTGCCCCAATAGGAAAGCCAGATTTAATTATCGACCCAAATAATACACTTGCATATAGCGATGACTGTTTTGATTGTAATCCCACATTAAGCGAAAACAAAAAAAGACACAGAATAAACAATCAGTCTGGTTCGTTAAGATTTCCTATAGTATCTATTAAAAACATAGGAACTGCTATGTCATCTACAACAAATCTTAGATTTTATGTATCATCTGATGCTACGTTGGATACTTCAGATATAAAATATAACGGAAATCCAGTATCCATAAATGCCATTAAGCCTGAAGAATTATTTGTACTACAAGGGGTTACTATCTTTTCTACAAATTTTGGTAATATTGGCTCTACATTAAATGGAAATTGGAACATCCTTATGGTTGTTGACGATGCTAAAACAAATACAGAATTAAACGAAAATAACAATATAACAGCTATACCTGTAACATTCTATAATCCTTTTGCAAAAACTGCACAAGACAAATTAGAATCCCAGGAATCTTATTCGATAAATATTTATAATTTTGATGGGCAAAAAGTCCTAACCAAAGAAGTTAAAACTAAAGAAGAAGAAAACAAATCACTAGATTCATTAAAAAGCGGCATTTACATTATTAAATCTAAAGATGAAACCCGAAAAGTCATTAAATAAAACATTCATTAATACGAAAAAGCATCAGCCATGGCTGATGCTTTTTTATTTATATGCGTTTAACTCTAAAGTTAAACCACTCTTACTACAAAATAATTCTTCTTCCCACTTTGCAATAACACAAACTGATTATTGATTAAATCATTTGCTGTCAGAACAAAATCTTCTTTGATTTTTTCTCTGTTTACCGAAATTGAGTTGGCGGTTAAGGCACGTCTTGCTTCTCCGTTTGATTTAAAAAACCCCGATTTTTCGTTTAAAACCGTAATAATATCCAATCCGTTTGCTAAATCAGCTTTTGCAATTTCAGCTTGCGGAACACCGTCAAAAACTTCTAAAAAAGTAGTTTCATCCAGTTTCTTCAAATCGTCTGCAGTAGAATTTCCAAACAAAATATTCGAAGCCTGAATTGCTTTTTCTAATTCTTCTTCAGAGTGAACAAAAATCGTGATTTCTTCAGCCAGTTTCTTTTGTAAAACTCTTAAATGCGGAGCCGTTTTGTGCTCTTCGATCAATGCATCAATCGTTTCTTTGTCTAAAAAAGTAAAGATTTTAATATATTTTTCAGCATCAACATCTGTAGCATTTACCCAAAATTGGTAAAATTTATATACTGAAGTTTTATCTGCATCCAGCCAAACATTTCCACCTTCAGATTTCCCGAATTTAGAACCATCTGCTTTTGTAATTAATGGCGTTGTTAAGGCAAAAGCTTTTGCGTTCTCTCCTCCCATTCTGCGCACTAATTCTGTTCCGGTGGTAATATTACCCCATTGATCAGAACCTCCCATTTGCAAAACACAATTGTTGTTTTTATATAAATGATAAAAATCGTATCCCTGAATCAATTGATAGGTAAACTCTGTAAAAGACATTCCTTCGCCTTCTCCGGCTAATCGTTTTTTTACAGAATCCTTCGCCATCATATAATTTACCGTGATACGTTTTCCTACTTCACGGGCAAAATCAATAAACGAGAATTCTTTCATCCAATCATAGTTATTTACCATAACCGGAGCATTTGCATCTTTTGAATTAAAGTCTAAGAAACGAGACAAAACACTTTTTATTCCTGCAACATTTTTAGCCAAAGTTTCTTCGTTCAGCAAATTTCTCTCGTCAGATTTACCAGATGGATCACCAATCATTCCGGTTGCACCACCAACCAAAGAGATCGCTTTATGACCGGTTCTGTTTAGGTGAACCAATAAAATAATCTGAACCATACTACCAATATGTAGTGAATCTGCCGTTGGATCAAAACCTATATATGCCGTTGTTACCTCTTTAAGCAATTGTTCTTCCGTTCCGGGCATGCTATCATGATATAACCCTCGCCACTTTAATTCTTCAACTAGATTCTTCATTTTTTAAAATAATTTGTGCAAATGTAATCAATGTCAATATCAAAATCAAAAAGCAATGCCAATATCAAGGTCAAAAAGCAATATCAATAACAAAAGCAAATTACAATACTAATCAAAACCAGGTCTTTGAGCCTCTGCATCTTTGAACCTTTGATCCTTTATAAAAAAACCTTCGCTACTTTGAACCTCTCTCCCTTTGCACCTTTAAACCAAAATCGGTATATTTACAAAATGGTATTAGTAACTGGAGGAACAGGTTTAGTTGGCGCACATTTATTACTTCATTTAATTGAAAATGGAGAAACAGTTCGGGCAATTTACCGAAACCGGAATACCATTGAAAAAACAAAACTAGTTTTCGAACTCTATAAAAAGGGGGAATTATTCGAAAAAATCAATTGGCTGGAAGCTGATATTCTGGACGTCCCTTCGTTAGAAATTGCCTTTACAGATATCGATTATGTTTACCATTGTGCAGCTTTAATCTCTTTTGATCCTAAAGACGAAGATGCTCTTCGAAAAACGAATATCGAAGGAACTGCCAATATGGTTAATTTTTCTATTGCCAAAGACGTAAAGAAATTTTGTTTTGTAAGCTCTATTGCGGCTTTAGGCGATCTGGCACCACACGAAACTTACATCACTGAAGAAACGGACTGGAATCCGGAAAAACCACACAGCGATTATGCCATTTCTAAATATGGTGCCGAAATGGAAGTTTGGCGCGCGCTGCAGGAAGGATTGGATGTTATTATTATAAATCCGGGTGTAATTTTAGGCCCCGTTTCAAAAACAAAAATCTTTGATCAGGGAAGTAGTGAATTGTATCAAAAAGTAGCCAACGGGCTTTCATTTTACACTCTTGGCAGTACTGGTTTTATCACCATTACCGATGTGATACGAATTGCACATGAATTAATGAAAAGCGAGATCAAGAACGAACGTTTTACGCTAATTGCAGACAACATTGTATTTCAGGACATATTAAATACGATTGCAGAGGTTTTAAAAGTAAAAAAGCCAGGTATTCATGCTAAACCTTTGTTGATGAATTTTCTTTGGATGGCAGATGCTGTTTTTTCGACTTTATTTTTCCAGAAGAGGCGTTTTACAAAAGCAACTGCAAAAGCTTCTTATTCTAAAAACCTGTACTCAAATGAAAAAATAAAAACCGCTCTGGGAGCGGTTTTCTTAGATGTCCATCACTATATAAAGGAGGCTTCGAAATTATAAAACTATCTTTTTTTTCTGGATTGTATTAATTGCTTTATCGAATCAATGTTTACTTGTTGTTTCAAAGGTTTTTTAACAACGTCTTTAATAGAATCTTTAGGCTTATTTTTCTTTTCTTTTGCAGCTTTTTTATCTTCAATTTTCAGGATTGAATCTGTAGCTCTTTGGTTAACTGCCAATCGCTTGCCAATTTCATCAAACATATCTTTGTATGTTTCATAATCAGTAGCATAATACTTATTGCTTTGTGCAAATTGCAAACTATCTACTTTATATTTTTTAAGAATAAATCGGGTAGGATCTGTTTGAACGGAATCTAATGATAACGGATTTTGATATTTCATCGCATCCAATAGAGACAAATCATACATAATATCAATCATCTTCCCTTTTTCTATAAGTTTTGCAGGTTCTTTAATCAACTCTTTTTTACAACTTACAGCAAGAAACAAAACCAATACTATTACTATACAATTCTTCATTTCAGTTTTTTATCTGTCAAACAATAATCTTTTTCCGTTGCGCAGGTCTTTTACTTTAAAATTATTATAAACCAATTCGCCATTTACAAAAGTATGGGTTATTCTTGATTTAAAAGTATAATTCTCAAAAGGCGACCATCCGCATTTCGCCAAAATATTTTCTGGTTTTACACTCCATGGCAAACTTGGATTTACAAGTACCAAATCAGCAAAATAACCTTCTTTTATAAAACCTCTTTTTTCGATCTTGAAAATCTTAGCCGGATTGTGACACATCTTCTCCACAATTTTCTCTACACTAATTTTTCCCTGATGGTGTGCTTCAAACATTGCCACAACAGCATGTTGTACAAGTGGCCCGCCAGAAGGTGCATTTAGATACGATTGCATTTTTTCTTCTTTTGTATGAGGGGCGTGATCTGTAGCAATTACATCAATACGACCGTCATTTAAAGCATCCCAAAGTGCTTTTCTGTCTTTTTCAGTTTTAACAGCAGGGTTCCATTTTATAAAATTCCCTTTTGTTTTATAATCCTCATCTGTAAACCAAAGATGGTGCACACAAACCTCGGCCGTAATTTTTTTATCTTCTAATGGAATTTTGTTCGTAAACAATTCCATTTCTTTTGCAGTAGAAAGGTGAAAGATGTGCAAACGAGCTCCAGTTTTCTTTGCCAGTGCCACTGCTTTTGAAGACGATATATAACAAGCCTCGGCACTACGAATTAAATGGTGCGCTGTTACGGGAACCTCATCTCCATATTGCTCTTTAAAAATAGCAAGATTATTTTGAATCGTCGTTTCATCTTCGCAATGAACAGCAATTAACAGGGGCGTACTTGAGAATATTTTTTCTAAAGTTGCTTCGTTATCCACTAACATATTTCCGGTCGAAGATCCCAGAAAGATTTTGATTCCGGCAACATTCTTTGGGTTGGTTTTTAAAACCTCTTCCAGATTATCATTGGTAGCACCCATCATAAACGAATAATTTGCGTATGACTTTACCGCTGCAATTTGATATTTATCTTCTAAAATTTCCTGAGTAACGGCATTAGGAACCGTATTAGGCTGTTCGATAAAAGAAGTAATTCCTCCTGCAACCGCCGCTCTGGATTCTGATTCGATATCGCCTTTATGCGTCAATCCCGGTTCTCTAAAATGTACCTGATCATCGATTGCACCCGGAATTAAGTAACTCCCTTCGGCATCAATTACTTTACAATCGGATGTTTTTAAGCTTATGCTATCTGAAACCTCAACTATTAAGTCATTTTCAATTAAAACATCTCCTTCAAAAATAGATCCCTCGTTTACAATTTTAGCATTTTTTATTAAAATCCTATTCATCGTCTTGTGTTTATAATGTATTGACTAATTTTTTTAATCGTAATGAAATTACACCCAGAATTGCTTCTTTGATAATCGCATTGCTCATTTTCGAAACTCCCCTGGTTCTGTCTGTAAAGATAATTGGAACCTCTGTAATTTCAAATTTAGCACAATACGTTCTGTATTTCATCTCGATCTGAAAAGCATAACCCACAAATTTAATTTTGTTAAGGTTTATCTTTTCCAGCACTTCTCTTTTATAACAAACAAAACCTGCTGTTGCGTCATGAATTTTCATTCCGGTAATAAACTTAACATAAACGGAGGCAAAATAAGACATTAAAACACGACTTAAAGGCCAGTTTACAACGTTTACACCTGTTACATAACGAGATCCAATAGCTAAATCTGCTCCACCAAAATGGCAGGCATCAAACAATTTTTCAAGATCATTGGGGTTGTGCGAAAAATCAGCATCCATCTCAAAAATATAATCGTATTGGCGTTCCAAAGCCCATTTAAAACCATGAACATAAGCGGTACCTAAACCTGATTTTTTAGCTCTTTTTTCCAGAAACAACCTGTCAGGAAATTCTTCCTGCAACGCAATCACCTTATTGGCCGTAAAATCCGGCGAGTTATCATCTATTATTAAAAGATGAAAAGGTTTATGTTGCGAAAGCACAGCTCTAACTATACTTTCAATATTTTCGATTTCGTTATAAGTGGGAATTATGACAATACAATCATTCATTTTTCTGCGTAAATTTCACCGCAAAAGTAAACTTTTTATAGCATTTGATTCATAATAAATAGATAATAAAAGTATTGATACAAAAAATTACTAATTTTGCAGCGTTATGATTGAACAACTTCACCCTCGAATTATCGAAAACAAAGACTGGGCAACACTTTTATTTGTGTTAACCTTTGCTGTTGTTGCTATGACCAAATCAGCTTATGAAACTCGATTTAGCGAATTTAGCAAGCTTATTTTTTCAGACAAATACGCAAAAATCTATCGTGATAACAACCACCTGAAAAGTAGTTTTACAGTTGGCTTATTCTTTGTTCAGGTTATATCGTATGCTTTTTTCATTCAATTGACCATGCATATCTTTTCGCAGGACCCTAAAACCGGAGCTTACAGTATACTAAAAACCGATTGGATTTTATTTATTCAGATTGCCACATTCTTGCTTTACTTTATTTTAGCTAAGTTTTTAATCGAAAAAATTGTCGCAACTTCTTTCAACATCGATGAGTTTGCCGACCTTTTTAACTTACAAAAAGTTACCTACAGAACTTATATTGGCGTTTTAGTGCTTCCTATTAATGCAATTTTGTTTTATTATGACAATATTCCTAAAATTATACCGCTTGCAATCATAGCCATTTCACTGTGTATCAGCCTGTATTCATATTTTATTTCAATAAAAACGTATCAAAACGTAATAATCAGCAAGTTATTTTATTTTATTTTATATCTTTGCGCTCTTGAAATAGCACCTTATTATTTTCTTTATTATTGGATTACAAAAGGGAGTGCTTAGAAAATGTTTATTATATGAAAGTGAAAACAATTTTGGTGTCACAGCCTGAACCTAAAGTGGAAAATTCTCCTTACTTTGAGCTCCAACAAAAACACAAAATAAAAATTGATTTCAGACCATTTATTCATGTGGAAGGGGTTAATGCAAAAGAGATTCGATTACAAAAAATCGACCTTAATCATTATACTGCTATAATTTTGACAAGCCGTAATGCGGTAGATCATTTTTTTAGGGTAGCGGATGAAATGCGTTATAAAGTTCCTGAAGGATTGAAATATTTCTGCCAATCTGAAGCTGTTGCATTTTACCTGCAAAAGTATGTTGTGTATAGAAAACGTAAAATTTACGTTGGGGCAAAAGATTTTGCAGATTTATCTCCTCTTATCAAAAAGTACAAAGACGAAAAGTTTTTGCTTCCGGCATCTGATCAATTAAATGCTGATGCGCCTATTACATTAAACAATCTAAAAGTAGACTGGGCACAAGCTGTTTTTTACAAAACAGTAATGAGCGACTTATCTGACCTTGCAGATGTTTATTATGACGTTTTAGCATTCTTTAGTCCAACCGGAATTAAATCATTGTTTAAAAACTTCCCGGACTTTAAACAAAACGATACCAGAATCGCTGTTTTTGGAAGCACAACTCAAAAAGAAGCTCTTGATCACGGTCTAAGAATCGATATTCTTGCACCAACTCCAGAAACGCCTTCTATGACAATGGCTTTAGAAAAATATATCGCAGAAGCAAACAAAGGAAAATAATCCTTTTAGAAAATACTCCCGAAAGATCGGGATTAGAAATTCCAAATTTCAACTTTACCGTTGAGATTTGGAATTTTTCTTTTTAAATCATTTTGAGTACATTTGATTTCTAACTACAACCAAATCACTAAAAATTAGTTTCAAATTACAACCCGCATGAAAATCAACTCCCTTATAATTGAAATTGACGGTATCGACAAAGAAATCCTTCGCTATTTAATGGATGATGCCCGAAAACCTATTTTGCAAATTGCCAACAAAATAGGAATCTCCGGAGCAGCAATTCATCAGCGTTTAAAGAAACTCGAACAATCCGGCGTAATTTCAGGCTCTAAATTTACTGTAAACCCAAAAGTTTTAGGCTACAACACAATGGCCTTCGTTGGTGTTTACCTTGACAAAGCCTCCAGGAACTCTGAAGCCGTAAAAGACTTAAAAAAGATCCCTGAAGTTCTTGAATGTCATTACACTACCGGAAACTGGTCGGTTTTGATCAAAATAATCTGTCGTGACAACGAACACTTAATGCAACTTTTAAACACTAAAATTCAAGCGATAGAAGGCGTTTCCAGAACCGAAACCTTTATTTCGCTAGATCAGCAAATCGACAGACAAATTCAATTGTAAATTAGAGAATGAGTCAATTTGATAATTTGATAATATACAAAAACCCGATTA
>NZ_MUGS01000027.1 GCF_002222055.1 Flavobacterium araucananum | reverse complement strand
ATAAAAATGATCATTTTTATCAATTATTTTAGGAACATCATTCCAAATTTTTAAATCCTCCGAATAGTGCCCGTTATGCAGGTGAAATATACTTTTAGAAATTAAAGCGGAGGTTTTATTTCCCCATCCTTTTTGATTCAGCATTCCTTTGTAAACACTTTCAAAATTATTTGCACTATTAGGATTAATTTTTACAATAAATTCTTTGAAAGTGGCTAATGAACTTTCTTCAGTAATTATTGATTTGTAAAATTCAGCAAGGTTATCAATTTTTGGTTGACTTTGAGTATTTGCAATATGATATAAAAGCGAAATTATTTTTTCTTTTTCATTTTTATAAGGTAGGATAATTGAGCGATAATATCTTTCCTGTAAAGCTTTATTATATTGCCTGTTTTGCGAAATAAATTTAAAAAGTTGTTCTATTTTGTCGGTCATTATTTTTGTTTAAAAGAGTTTTTAGTAACTCGCTCTATAATTTCACGCATTTCATAAAAATAAGATTTGTACATTTCGAGTTTGACTGAAGCTGATTGATGTTCCTTATGATAGTTATTAAACAAATCGTCATGATTTTTCAACTTATCGAACATTCCAGTAAAATCGTCATGAGGTTCATTAATGATTTTGTCCAGAATGTTTTCAAGTTCGAATGCATTACCGATGTATGTAATAAGTTTATAAATATTTTTGCAATAATCACCAATTAAAGTATAATATTAGGCATGTAAGGAATTACTAAATTTAATCTCTTCATGATGTCTTTGTAAGCTCGAATTTTTTCCTTCATTTTCTTGATTAATAACAGTTAACTGATAATAATACTAAATAGTAATTCCAGATTGAATGTAACTTACTTGATTTAATAAAAGCATATAAGTTAATTTTCTCTCTTCTGCGATTAAGTCAATTTTTGTTTTTTTTTGTCACTTTATCTTTTAATGTGTTTGCGACAAATTGTGACAAAATCCCCGCATCTGCTCCAACGCAGGTGGATAATAGAGCTATTTCAGTTGTAGTCATTTTCGAATATAGATTTTGTGAATTTATGTTCCTTGGGTTTTTCGAGTTGCTTATAACGTCTTGCGGCTTCAAGTAGTTGTAGTCTTTATAGTTGAGTTGTATTGGGTGTAACAATTGTACTTTCATTAAATGGGGTATAATGTTTTGCAGCTTGCAACAAATGCCATTAATTAATTGATTTTTACTAAAATATTTATCAATTGATGACGAGATAGCACTTTACAGATATAAGTAATTACTGTAATATTCAATTACTTAAGTAAATCATAGAATTTTACGTCACCTCTTTTTGGAGTAGCATTGTCACAGAAAACTTCCCAGGAAATTGTTGAGTCCTTCTCAAAAGCATGATCAGTTAGATCAAATGTTTCAATGGTGAATCCTTGCGTAGGAAGAATTGGTTCGTAACGTGATGGTCCATATTTGTGTCTGGCCGACCCTATACCAAACTCAGTATCAATAATGTCTCTGATTGTATTGTCCAGATTGATTTCAAAATTTCCGTCATCAACTTTTTTGTAATACTGATTAAGTAATACACTTTGTGAGAGCTTTATTTTGATATTTACATACATTGCGTAAGTAGAAGAAATATTCCGCGCAATTACTTCAAGCCTTTTTCTTTGATCGATAAATCGAAATTCTAAACTTATCTCAGGATTTTTTGCACGATTAAAGATATCTCGGATCTCATAATCATTCATTGCTGTAGAATTAAAATTAAATCGTTTGTAGTATTTCTTGTCAAACGCTTGATGAGCAGTATTGCTTTTCTCAATTTCAACAACATAAATTATCTGATTTGAATCAATTTCAATAGGATGGATTTTTATTTTTTCCAGTCGAGGTTGAATTTTATCTTGAATTATTTGTTCTAACCATTCTTTTGAAAAATCTTTTTTACAAATTGGATCTAATGATTTTGGAAGAAGTTCATTTTTATCATCTTCGTGAATTCCATAAATTAATACTCCACCATCAGAATTTGCAAAAGCACTAACATCTTTTGAAATTTCAGTTGTTTTATTGTTTTGCTTGTCAAGAGAAGCTGCTGACTTATATTCTAAATAAAGACTTTCTTCTAATTTACTTTCTATAAGATTATTTAAATATTCAAGATTATAGACCATGTTTTGTGAGAGTTCTGTTATAATTGCGGTATGAATTAAAATTACTATAAAAGTTTAGTTAAAGTAATATAATAAGAAAATATTTTGCAAAAAAAAATAAATCAGACAAAAATGGTTTGCAAGTGGTAAGAAAAAATGCAATTCTGTTCAGAGATATTTGATCGGTAATTTCCAAATATCTCTGAAATTTCTTTAACTAAACACATCATTTAGTTTAAGTTTGTCATACTCTAAAAGATACTAGATGGGAACTGATTTATTTGAAGTAATAATTATTGCACTATTATTATATATAGGCTACTTAGGAAAATTTTATTTACCTAACTATTTTAAAAAAAAAGCTGAAAATTTAGCACAAAGCCAAGATATAGAACATTTAACAACTTTAATTAAAGAAGTTGAATTCAAATTTGAGGAAAGGACACAAAATTTAAAAGCTAAATTAGATTTAACAAATCAGCTGCAATTGGGGCTCTATAATGAGGAACGAAATTCATTAATAAATTTGCATAGTGTGATGTATGACTTCTACACTTTTGTTTCAGATGTTTCATTAGGGGGTATTGATATTCAAAATAATAAATTATTAGAAGAGCATTTGAAGATGAGATTTTTAAAGTCTGATAATTTTTTTCATGCTAAAAATAATACGATGCTTTTTGTAGATCAAGACGATAATGGAATTGAAGAGATTATGCATGAAATTTTCGAGGACATAAATAAATTTTCTGAACATTATCTCGATTACAGTTCTGGTTTAAGAAATCATAATATGTCTTATAATGAGAATTTTTCTAAAGATGAACTGAATGTGTTTTCAGCAAAAGTAAAATGTTTAAATGATAAGTATATCAAAGAGGTTTCTGCTATGATAGAAATTGTTGGTCCAAAACTAACAGAAGGAACCAGAAGAATAAAGGGATATCTTTCAAAAAAAGTAAGTTGAGTATGCCGCTGTATTTTTCTTTTTAGAAAAGAATTAGTTTTTAGCAATATCTATTTCCTGAACAACTGTATTCAATGTATCTGCTATTTTTTGAATTTCTGGGTTTTTCTGCTCAATCCATCTGGCAATCCCTTCAAATTTATCTTGAGGGGTAATGACTTTAATTGAAATATATTTAGATTTATTTCCAGCATTTTTATTAGAGTTAATTTCCCATCTCGGCCCTCCAGCTAAAATAGCTCCATACATTAATTTTGCTTTTATTTCTGTTACCCCTCCTGTTATACAAGCATTGTAAAACATTTTATGCACATCTTCCCATTTTTCCGTATATGGCTTTTCACAGTAATAGTCGTGCACAACAGATGCCATTCTGTAATTTTCCTCGTATGGTCCCCCAATAATACACCAAAAGGATTTAGGAATTGAAGCTCCGTCAACAACCGATCCAGCGGGTGCCTTCCAAGTTTTTCCTGCAGGGTCAATATAACTGAAATCTTTAAGAAGTTTCATTTTTCTTCCGTCGTCCAGCCATTCAGCTACAATTTTACCGACAAATCTATCTTTCTGTTGAAATGATAGGCCAACAATAATAAAAAGAATTATTAATATTTTTTTTGAAATTTTCATAATCGATGTTATTGTTTGTTAGAACTTATAATTGAATGAAAAATTTTCTTCTAAATTAGAAATTTTTCTATTTTAAATACTACGTACTTTTACCTGTTTTTTTATTATATCTTCCAGATACTAAATAACTTCGAGGCATTTTTATAACTTGCAGAATAAAAAAATAATGGAAAACCAAACTAAAAAATCACTCGAATTTAAATTTGTCAATGAAGATGTAGAGTATGTAATAAAAGTATTAATTGTTTCTGCAGAAGAGGATTTGGAAATTAAAAATATTGAAAAAGAGGTTTATGAAGAATTTACATTCATCATTTCAATTTTATCCTATCCTGAACTCCCAAAAGATTTAGTAAATAATTCTGTGAATTTAATTTATATACTTGAAAATGGCGGACAGACTAGAATTGGATATTTGCATAATAGTAGTTTTATTGAATGTAACAATAATATTTTTATAAGAACTTTAAAAGCACATGTTTTGGAGGTTTTATTATTATCTGGAGATAATGGTCATTATCAGCAGCGATAATATGGTAATTTCTAGAATAAATGTTTTATCAGAAGACATTTAAAATTTGTGAGTTTTAAGAATTAAATAATATTCTAAATTAAAAAAATGTTTGAAAGGGGAGATATACTAGAAGCTGCTAATCGGGAGCTCACTAAGGGGCGTCATTTTATAATATACTATGAAGGTTTTTCACAAGATGATTTTATAGGGGGAATGATAACACATTCCGAAATAAATGGAAATTTAAAAATGGATATTGATCATTTTGAAATTCTTGATGAGAATGGAGAGGATTATAAGGTTATATATGATGATAGCTATATAGTTAATGCAAAATTAATAAAACCTCACGTTTGGGGACCATATACAAAAGTTGGATCATTATCTGTTTCAGGAATAACTTTCTTTGAAAATAATATAGCGGAACTCGAGCCTCAAACTTTTGCGAATTATTATAGAAGACAAAGAAATAACTATTAGATGCACCATATTTTACCACATTTAAGTCCGACTGATTTACTTAAGTTCTTTAATTTGGAACCCCTTAATAGACTTGCCAGAAAAGGAAAATTAAAAGTGGGTACTTCATCGGAGCTGGAACAATTGAGCTTGTCAGATTATTTATCAACCATTCCACGTAAATTTTTATACGATACAAAATATATTCAGCACTATCATAACACAGCATTAAAGATTGCTAATAAATTAGTTCTGGAAGGTCTACTATCACCTGTTGGGAATGGTAGAGGAATTTATCAAAAATATACAGGTAATGGATTTGATGGAAATAAAGCTCAAAAAGGCTATTATGATTTTTTAATATATGGTTTTACTGAAATTATCGATTATTTTAAGGATGCAATAAGGGTACTGGAAGTAAAAGATATTGGATCAAAAGAAATAAATGTAGGAACCTGTTTTGCTATTTTACATGGGCAAAATAAACAATATTTGATAACGGCTAAACATTGTCTGCCCGAAAATAATGAAATCAGGATTAAACTTTTTTTGGGATTTGGTGAAGGTTATTCATATCCACAAAAAATTTATGTTCATAAAGATGACAACGTGGATATTGCTGTAATGGAATTCTCTGATAAGATGTTGTTAAGTGACCGATTTTTCGGTTTAGAAACACCTTATTTATTAGATGATATTTTAGTTTCAGGATACCCTCCAGTTCCAGGAACCACTGATGCAATCTTAGTATCTTCAAAGGGAGAAATTACAGCAATTGGAAAATCCTATTTCCATAAATATGAACAAATATATGTGAATGCAAATATTAAGGCAGGCAGCAGTGGAAGTCCAATAATTAACTCAACAGGGAGTGTGATAGGGATCGTTTTTGAATCTGCGAGAGACGTGAAGAACTCAGATTTGCCAGATGAACTTAGATTTGGTACTGGGCTAACAAGTACTCTCATTAATGATATTATACTCTCAATTAATACAAAAGATGGCACTCTTCATAAAGAGTTAAAATTTATGCCTAATCCAGATAATAGTTTTACAATGTTGGGTTAGGAAACATTTGAAACTTGTTTTGCTAAACTGAACCAGATAAAATTAAAAATAAAAAGACAGTTTTTTAAGAGTTCCTAGTTTTTATTTGCTATACCATCTTGATGGTGAAAATCCAATGGTAACTCCACCCCAGGTATGAAAAGATTTCCCTCCACTATATTCCTGACTTCTTCCATAGAAGGAATATTTGGCATAGAAAAAATCTCCTAAAAGTAAATTTACACCAGCATTTACCTCAAACAGTAACCGGTTAACCTGCGAATGTTCAATTTTATAAATACTTTTATCATTAAACATTATTCCTTCCAAAGTTGCGTTATATGCTGCAATTCTAAAACTGGGTTCAATAAAAAAATTAAATCTGATATCTTTTTTGGTTGTTTCTTCTACAAAAGTTGGAAGCCCTGCTATGTAATCTTGTAATATTCCGGAATTCAAGTTTAGTAAGTCCAGCTTAACACCACCTTGCAGGTTCATCATGTAATTTCCTATGTCCGCTTTGGCAACCCAATAAGGAATGAGCCACTGGAAATTTGATTTGGATTCTTTAAGCCTAATTAATTTTTCCAATCGAGTATTATAGTTAATGATCAATGATCCATTAAATCCAATCTGATTGTCCCAGCCTTGAGGTTCAGGTCTTTCTGATCCAAACCAGTGATTTTTATGGATGTAAGTCTGCACATTTCCAGGACCTGGGGATCCTATTGAACCGATTATTAAATCAGACTGAAGAACAAATTTTTTAGTATCATTGTAACAGACATTTCCAAAACTAAAAAAAGTTAAAGAAGCATAAGGCCGATCTCCCATTACGACCTCGCTCGTTGCAATGTCCTGTGGGGTGTAGGCAGTTCCCCCAAATCCAAAACGTTGAATATTCAGTACAGTTGAATCTTGCTTAAATTTGAAAAATGGCAGCCATTTCCATTTTATTTCGGGAGTTAACAATTCTATTTTAGCTGCTCCCGTATAATTTTCATCTTTATTATCGATCCCTAAAAAATCGTTTTCAGTAGTCAATAACACTTGGAAACCTGATCTGCCTTGAGAGAAAGCATTAAGTGAATAAAAGAAAACTATAATTATTAGATACTTTTTCATAATTGACTTGTTTTTAGATTATTATGCAGTTTTTCAAATGCTCCTAATTTCTTTTTTTATTGTAGATTGTGAATAGGGGAATGTCAATTAGAATTGAAAAACTTACCCGAGTAACATTTTGTCCTGTCTCTACAACATTTGAGACCCCGTCATTATATGTTATTGTTCTTAGATTACTAATATAATTGTAGCGTCCGCCTATGGTAAGAGGGGTATTTTTAAAGTTATAGAAAAGACCTATTCCGGGTGACAAGAATTGTTCAAAACGAAGATCATCATATGTCGTTTCGTCATTTTTAAAACGGACATTTACCAGAGAACCTAAATCAAGAATTTCCAGGAAAACAGACAATGAACCGACGGATGATGGTTTAAAAGAGAATGATATTCCTATAGGCGCTGTTACACCACCATACCATGAATCTTTTGCATTAGGGTCTTCAATGTCTTCATATCCAAAATTAATTCCTGCGTAGCTGTTAAGACTAATATTAAAAGGAGAAATACGTTTTAGTGTAGAAGTTCCTATTGGTTCCACGTAATCATGAAGAATTGCTTTAATTTTTGTACCATCTTTATCTGCTGCAATTTCTGCTGCAATGATAATGAGTTCATTTTTAGATTCATTAGCATTCAAATAACTGTCAAATTCAGTAACAATAAGCAGCATTGCATTGGAGTATTCTTTTTTCAAAAGAGCTTCAAAAATTGATAAATAATTTCCAGGGATTTTGATAATTTTTTCGTTGAGGTTGAATCCTGATATTTTTGCTAAAACAGATGTAATTTGATACATGCTTTCATTAATCTTTTTCGCATATGACAATTGATCCTCAATAGTGAGCAGCTTAAAATCTTTACTTTTAAGAAAGGTGTACGTGTCTTCTAGTTTATTTACAAAAATGAGAAGTTTTTGGATTTTTACAGCTCTTTCGATATCAGTTAAACCAGAGTCCATGTAAATTTTAATATTAGGAAAACGGCTTAACTGGCAGTAAAGCAGGTAGTACATTTGTTTAATTTTTGCTCCTTCAGCATCTTGTATGCCTATTTTAAAAGGAGATAGTGCAATAACAGGATCAATCCATAAACCTTGTCCAGCTCCGCTTTCGGCTCTCAAACTATTTGAAATGGTAGCTATTACACCGGTTAATTCTCTTACCTGGGGTGTAATATAAGATTTCAAGGAAACTCTATTGATGATATCGGGAAGATCAGTTCCCATCGAGGTAGATTGAATTATTTCATTCCCCATAGAAAGTAAGTCTCTTGCATGGGGATAATTATTAATTTTTGGCAGCAGTATTTCAGGCTTTTCAGCAAATAAATTGGGAATCTCCTTAATGTCATTTTTTATATGCAGCTGCAGAGTAGCAACATCTAGACCAGTATATGGATTTTCAGCGTAATATATTTCTTTGATGAAAGCTGTTGTTTTTGGAAACAAAGCATAAAATGTAGTGGCATAATTAATTTTATCCTGATCTGTCGTTGGTGCTGCGATATCTTTAAATAACCTATTAAGTGCCAGATTAAAGGTTTCTTTTTCAAATTGTTTGGCAATTATTATTGATAAAGTATTGATTATCTCTGCTTGCCAGTTAAATGAATTTGGGACATTTTCTTGTTCAGAAATAAATTTTGGAGTATTGGATTTATTTAATCGTAAATTTTCATTTACTATTAATTTTTTTTCTTTTGCAGTTAATTTTAACACGGCATCACCACAGGCATATTGTCTTTCAAAAGCATCGGGTAGAACATTATTATACTGTAAGGCATCAAGATATACGTTTTGCCTTTCGATTTTAAAATCGTCTATATTTTTAATTTTTGTATCAGGCTTTTCATATTGCAATGCAAATTGCCTCATCGCTTTCATTTGATCTTCTGAAAAAAAATCACGGTACTTATTATATCCCATAAAGTTGGTTGCCATTATGGTTCTTTTTTCTGTATCGCATTTGGCAGCTTCATCTGTATATTTATATGCCCTATTGAGTTTTTTTTGAGCTGGAGTGTCTTGTATGCCATCGCTATTATTACAACCGCCATCAAAAATATGCTGCAGTCCAAGCCAATGTCCGGCCTCATGTGTTAATGTATGTTCAATTTTTTCTTTATCTATAATGTCATAATCAATCACAATTCCATGATTAGATGTTTCAGTTGGTGTATAAGCATTAGTGCCGCTATTTACATTACAGACATAAATATTGAGAAAATGATAGGGATCAATCGGCGGACTTTCTGCAAAAGGTTTTCTTTTTTTGTAATTAAAAATTCTTGTATTTGTTTTTTTTCTTATAATCCCCGTTGTTATTGTTCCATCAGGTAAGACTTCTGCCTTTTTAAATACAATTTTTGTATCTCTGGGTTTATAATTTTGATCATCTGGACGATTTTCAGCAGCTTCAGCAACCATATTATTCTCACCTTTGAAATCTATTGCTAATGCATCAATCATTTTATCAATTTTATCCTCTGGTATGTTCTCCCGATCATTATTGTATAAAACATGTACAATAACCGGAATTGTTATTTCATGGTTGTCATCTACAATTTCTCGGCTGGGGGGCAGCTGTACCTCTCTGTAGCTGGCGCAGCTATTTAAAGTTAAAACAATGATGAGTAGGATTAGTAGTTTTATCTTCATATGTAAGAGTTTTAATTGCTGCTGTCTAGTAATTTGATTTGCAATTGATTAGAAAAAGTCTCATGTCAGTTTTTTTTAAGGTAATTTGTTGGGAATAAATGATGATATGTGTTTGATGACACCAATTTATAATTTAAGAAAAAGGTATACAAGAGTAAAAGTACGTGATTGTTAAACGGCTTTAGTTTAAAAAAAATGAACTTATTGAATAAATCATGAGTGAAAATGCCTTAATTAATTATTGTCATTGAGTATTGGGCTTCAGAAGATGGTGATGGTTTTATTTATAATACGGAATAATAAGTACCGTACCGTAGTTTTTAATTAAGAAAATCTGCGTGAGATTTTTCATAGAACTTAAAAGAAGTGAAATAATATATGTGGTATGGCTTATTCAGTACAATCGATAGAACACTGTGAAAATAATAATTAATTTAAAGCAGTTGCATGAAATATTCACTACCGATACATTTTAAATTTAGGACAGAATATTTAATGATCGTTATTTTTTTCAAAAGTTAATTAGTGGATTGAAATAACGATCATTTTTGATTAAGTTGTGATCTCAGATATAATGCTTTAGTTAAATTATTAAATAAAATTATATTTTTAATCTTTTACGGTTGTTTCTATTCTGGATTCTTATGCTTTCAGCCTTCCACAAGTGATAATTAAATTTATAAAACCATTTAAAAGCAATTTGTAATTCACCCAGAATAGTTTCCATATCTTTTGATGCGTTCCAAACTGCTACAAAACGTCCAAATGAGATATTTTTTCTTTCCTTTTCTGGTAACAGCATTCCAGTGACGTAGGTATGCATAAGGTTTATAATGTTACTCTTATAATTGGCATTAAATTCAGGAGTAATTTCCTTCTCATAAAATGGGCCGCTATCAGCAGAGAATTTAAAATCATTTTGGGTGCATATGTCAAAGAATTCGGTCATAAACTCATCTTTCAAATTTCGTATATTTTCCCAATTGCTGACGCTTACATCAAAATAAAGTTCTCTTTTAAACAAATCCAAACCAATCATATAGTGGCAATCTGTTTTGTCTGATTTTGCCGTTACCGATATTACCGCAGAGGGAGACCAGTAAAACGAAAAATCATCTTTTATTTTGCTTACCTTAATTAAATTGTCCCAAATTTGATAAGTACTATTTACAAAAGCCTTATAGTCATCAGTTTCTGGGTTTGTCCATAATTTATTTATACACTCGCAGTAATCGGCTAATATTTCTTCATCCATAAATCTTATTTTTTTATTATTTGCCAAATCAATAAACCTATATTTATAGCCCCAAGTACGATATTAATCCAACTTGTAACTTTATTATTTCTCTCATTTTTGAGATTTTGGTTTGCAATTTTTTTATTTAATTTATTAGCTTCCAGATTTGACTTTGCTAATAGATATTCAAACTCTTCCTTTTTAACTTTATTTGTTTCATTTTTGATTTTGATTTCCTCTATTTTTGAAAAACCTCCATTTTCAATAAATTTTTTAGTTGCTATACCAACTTGTATTACATAAGTTTCATTGTGATCAAAATAGTCAATTATAATCTCAGGATGTTTTCCTATTTCTGAAATATAATAAAGCATTTCCTGATTGGTCATTTCAGGAAACATATCTCTGATCACTTCAGTGGCAATGGTAAAATTATCATCGGTGCCTTCTATTAAGCAGTATTTAAGTATTTTATCTTTTATTTGACTTTCAATCATATTAAAATATGTTAGATTAATTATTGAATTATTTTTAATCTGCATAGACAAACAAAAAGAAGAGTAAAATTTAAAGCGTTTTTTATACTAAGAATACGTTCCAAAGTATTTACTTAAATTAATTTTCTTTTTTAGCTAAAACTATAGTCCTATGCTAATTTAGCACATTACAATTGAGTTTCACAAATCTTTTAATTCTTAGCGTAAAATTACCCTAAAAAGGATTATTTCTACCATCGCTTGGAACCTGGTATCACATAATTTTATAAGTATAAATTTATAAAATTATGGAAATTACAGCAGCAGTCGTCTTGGAGAAAGGCGGTGATTTTATTTTACAAAAGATGCAGTTAGAGACACCCCGGGCAGATGAAGTGTTAATTAAGATTGTAGGCACCGGTACCTGCCATACCGATATGGCGGCTCGTGATAATATTCTGGGCGTTCCAAATTTCCCTGTTATTCTCGGACATGAAGGATCAGGGATTGTAGAGGAGGTGGGCAGTTCTGTAACAAAAGTAAAAAAGGGAGATCACGTAGTGCTTACTTTTGGCCATTGTGGTAAATGTATCAATTGTGAAAGCGGAGAGCCGGCCTATTGTGAACATTTTATGGGACTTAATTTTACAGGAAGCCGCCTTGATGGCTCCCATAGCCATCATGGAGATTCGGTAGATTTTAATGATAATTTTTTCTCACAGTCTTCATTTGCAACTTATTCCCTTGCTAATGAAAATAATGTAGTTAAGGTTCCCAAGGATGCACCTCTTGAAATTTTAGGTCCTTTGGGATGCGGAATCCAGACAGGAGCCGGAGCGATAATTAACTCTTTAGGGGTTTCAGCCGGTAAGTCTCTAATTATTGCAGGTGCAGGCGCCGTTGGATTAGCTGCGCTTCTGGCGGCAAAAGTATGTTCTGCCACTACCATTGTGGCTATTGATATCAATTCCGATCGTCTTGAATTTGCAAAAGAACTTGGTGCAACACATATTATCAACAGCAGAGAAAGTGATATTGCACAAGAGTTGCTTAAAATCCTGCCAGGGGGATTTGATTTTGGATTTGATACCACAGGCAGAAATGAAGTAATCAATAGTATTTTAAGCGGACTTCGTTCGCATGGCAGCTGTGGTATTGTGGGGGTTGCAAAACTACCTTTAGAGCTGGAGATGAATTCTTTTGTTGCAAGAGGCCTTCAGATTAAAGGTATAGTAGAAGGGGATAGTGTACCGGATGATTTTATTCCTGCACTTGTACGCTTGTATCAAAACGGGCAGTTCCCATTTGACAAACTCATTAAAACCTATTCTTTTGAGGATATCAACAGGGCTATCGAAGACTCGGAAAAAGGAATTACCATTAAACCGGTAATTAAGATTGGTGAATATGGCAGATAACAAGCTCCATTTAGATAGGTAAAAAAACGGCGTTTATAAAGTGCCGTCATCTGCAAAGGAGTAGTACTGCTCGGGTGTAATTATTAAGGAATCAATCAGGGTAATATCCAGAAGTTTACCCGCTTCACGGATTTTTCTGGTGATTTGTTTGTCAGCTTCACTAGCTAATGTTCTGCCTGATGGGTGGTTATGGATTATCATTAAACAAGTAGCATTGGCTTTAAGGGCTGCCGAGAAGATAAGTCTAAGATCTACAACGGTACCTGTTATACCGCCTCGGGAAATTTCATAAATTCCTAAGGCTTTATAAGACTGGCTGAGTAAGAGGATTTTAAATTCTTCAAAAAGTTCTATTTTATCCATATCCCAGGTGGAGAGCATAAGCTTATAAGCGTCTTTGGAAGATTTGATTTGAGGTCTGTCAGAGGCTTTTACTTTGGTTTTGTAGATTAATTCAATTTCTGCTACCATTTGCCAGTTTTGATTTGTTGTTTCCATGATTTCTATAGTTTAGATTAAAAATTATAGCACCATCGGAAGGGATAGCGGAGCAAGCGCAAAAAGCAACGCAATAAAGTGCGGTTTTTACCGCACATTTATGGGGGAATTTTTTGAAAGCGAACCGCTCGCTATGCCTTAACTTTGTGATGGAATTTACCGATAAGAAGATAGTATTCCACTGATCGGTTCTGGGACAAACTTAATTTTGAATACTAAAATGGAATTATGGAAAAATCGATTTTACTGCATTGTATTTCCCCGGAGGAATTAAAAGGAATGATTCGTGAAGTTATCAGAACAGAGGTTTTTGAATCTAAAAATCCAGCTGATAGAGTATATTCCGAGATCTTACTAACCCGTTATGAAACGGCAGCTTTGCTCAGAATTAGTTTAACAAGTTTATGGAAGTGGACCAAAGACGAGAAACTGCCCAGTTATGGAATGGGAAATCGTCGGTACTATAAGAAGAGCGAAGTATTACAGTGTCTGAAAGCTTTTTAATTTTTTAGATTTCTACCTAACTTTAAGAATTAAAAGTTTCAGCTTAAAACAATATTAGACAGCTTGTAGGAAGCAGTCTAATTTATTGTGTTACCAGAACTTTAAAGTAATGAGAAAAGCGAAAACAGAAACAATTATTCCGAACATAAAAATATTGTAAGTAACTCTGAGTAAACTGTATTTTCTTTTCAAAACTAATCCATGGTAATATAAATCTTTAACCATAGAATCGTATAAATATTCACTGTCATTGAGCATTTGATGCACGGCCCAATTGTAATCTTCAAAAGAGGTTTTGTAAAAATTGCCGAAAAACAAAAGATTTAGTTTTTTTTTCTCTACTTCCGTTCTGCTGAAACCTGCTTTGGTTATGCTGGGTCTGGTTGTGAGAATAGCAAAAATTATTGAAGTCACACTAAATGTAATTAGAATTAGTGCTGGAATAATTAAATGTGCGTTGGCAGGCCTGCCTAATTTTGGGAAAAGGATAGATAGAGAAACCGAGATAATTATAGTATTGACAGAAAGCAAAATATGAGCTTTATTGTCGGCATAACCACTTAGTTTGTATTGGTTGTTAATTGTTGTTTTGAACATTGTATCAATGCCTTTACCCGGTTTCTCGGTTCTAAAAACTTTATTTTTTTTCTTAGATGCTGCCAGAAGTAATTCTTCTGATTTTTCTTTTTTTGAGCTACTGCTTTTCATTGTGCCACCTGAGTAATTTAATCTCAATTCAATGTTTCATTTAGGTCATCCAAATGGCTGGATAATCTGTATGGGCAGGAGTCTGAATGTAAAACAACTCTCCTTTGAAATCCAGATCAATCTTTTTGGTATTTGTAACCCTTACCGCATCATCTATTTCCAGAAATTGACCATTGATGATTCCTTTACCTTGTAAGATGTAAAATGTATAGCTGCTATTTTGCTCTAACTGCAGATTAACTTTTGTCTGGTTTTCAAAGAGCAGTTTTTTTATTTTTAATCCGGGAGTTCTTGAAATGGCTTTACTGCCATCACCTACATAATTTATCGTGCTGATTTGATTTTCTATTTGAGGAAGAAAATCATCACTTTGATAATCCTTATAAGTAGGCCTTTCATATAATGTTTTATTGAAATCCGGGTCAAACCAGATTTGAAAGCCTCTTGATTTTTCCCCAAGACGTTCCTGGTGCTGAATACCTGAGTTACATTGGAAAATTTGGAAATCCCCTTTTTCCAACGATGTCCATTTCTTAGACTCGGTATCATAATGCGTGATTTCTCCTTCGAGAACAAATGTCATAATTTCAAAACCTTTGTGGGGATGCAGTGGAAATTCACACGGATCAATTGTCACGGCGTGACTGAAATAAAATAAATTTGAATACGGTTCTACCTCGGGAGTTGTTCCGTAGGCTACCGGTTTGTTTGCTATGAAATTGCCGTCATAAAGAACCCTGTTGGATTGTTCTGTTTTTTTTTGAATTTGAATCATTGGTTGTATTTTTTAAAGTATATTTTCTAATATTTATAAAAGTCACCAAACCTGAGCTAGAAGATTTGATGACCTTGACAAACAAAATAAACCTAAGTATTAAGTATCTCCATTTCTGCCTTTGGAATGAGTGACCACACCATATTTACCAGCATAAAAATCATTGTATGCTTCACTGATCTCTTCCTTACTGTTCATGACAAATGGGCCATAGGTTACAATGGGTTCATCATAATGTTCTCCTCCAAAAACTAAAATATCAGTCTCTGCAATACTATTGTTGCTAAAGATAATTTCTGTACCCTCTTTTTCAAAGACTACCAATTCTCCTTCGAGTAATTCCGTATCATTAATTTTTGAATTTCCATTGGGCAGGAATGCTGCATACTCCATAACACTTTCTGTGGGCATGGTAAATGATTTTCCGGCTTTCAAAGTAATATGATATAAAAACTGCTTGGAAAAAGTTTTTACTTTTGAAGTTTCACCGCCATAAGACCCAATAACAATTTTAAAAACTCCACTATCGTCGGACAGGTTTATTTTTGGCAAATCGGCATCCTGAACGGCCATATAGTCGGGTTGTTCTTTTTTTGCATGGGAAGGGAGATTTATCCAAAATTGCAGCCCCAGCAGGAGCCCTCCATTTTTTTGAAATTCCTGTGAAAAATTTTCATCATGGATAATTCCGTTGCCGGCTTTCATCCATTGTCCGCCTCCGTCGTTTACAACACCATACTGATCCCTGGAGTCATAATGTTCAAACTCACCATGAAGCAGGTAGGTAAATGTAGCAATCCCTCTGTGCGGATGCGCGCCATGCCCATCTGGTTTTTGCGGTATCCTTGGAGGATAATTTACTTTAGAGATATAATCTAAAAAAACAAAAGGACCGACAGCTTTTGTTTTTTGATTGGGAAGCATTCGGAAAATAACCATTTCGGCGATGTTTGCACTATGACCACGATAGGTGTATTCAAATTTTTTTTGCATTTTTTTTTAAAATTATAATTTCATAAGTGCATTCCCTGCGGGCCATCATATCCTTCTACAATGACAAGAGCGCCTTCTGAAATAGCCCTACGCATTTTAGCCGCGTTTTGATATTCAATGGAATCATGATAATCTACAGCATCCCGATAGCTAGGAAACTCTACTACAATCTGTTTCGCTCTTGAGCTTCCTTCCTGAATTCTCTGCTGGCCGTGCATTACTAAAAAAACGGCTCCATACTTTGTCATTACTTCTCTGTTGGCATCTCTGTATCTTAACAGACCGTCCATGTCGAAAATATTATTATTTGCGATCCAATATCCTTTTGCCATTTTGTTTATCTTTTAGAATTTAAAAGTGATTTTATACTCTTGCTTAGAAAGTAAATTAAGACGACAGCTGCTATTAAATGCATAGCACATAAAATTAATGCATACCCCACAGTCACATTTGGTATTACAGTAAAGGGGCTTAAAAGGGATAACAGAACTAATATTACCGCTACTATTGTAAAAATTATAAACCCTTTATTTGTGAATTTTTCGATTAGAAAAAAAAGAATACTTCCAATAATTATAGGAATAATAGAAGCCATAATTACAGGAACTACTGTAAGGGGCTCATTGGGATTTGGAAATATATTGTCCGAAATAATCCCGGCACGATGAAAGATAAAAAACAGAATGGCATTAATTATTGCAGCAGCTCCGGCTGCATAAAGTCCTGCTATGATTGACTTTTTGAAATTTAGTTTTGAATTCATTTTATATTTATTTTGTATTTATTTAAAATATTTGATGATTGGTGTCGGATTCTGATGTGTTTTTAAAATTCAACTCCTAAAGCTAACGTTCTGGTACTTTGTCATGATTTTCCAGTTTCTAAAGTTCTCTTTAGTGATCGCGATTATCGGCAGGAGAAATGAAAAGCCTAATAAAAGTAAAGCTTTCCATTTTTTTAAATTCAAGAATTATTGAGCAAAGGCACCAGATGCTATTCCCTCTGCTTTTTGTCCTGCAGGTATAGCCAGATTAGGATACAATTCAAAAAGAACACCAAATGTAGTGGTTATAATTGCTCCCATATCGCGCATACGATCGTAGGTTACCGCATCGGCAAGTGTGGTTGTACTGCCGCTGGCATCTGCTACGACATACACTTTATAACCTGCTTTAATTGCTGATGATACGCTGTGGAACAAACAAACATCAGTAATAAGACCTGCCATGATAAGATTTGGACGTCCGGTATTTTTGACGGCACTTACAAATGCTTTATCATCAAATGCATTTAATGTTCCGGCTCTTTTTATTCTGCTTGCATAAGCTTTCGGAGCCGCTTTTTGTATTTCAACAAAGTTAGTCCCCAAAAAATCCAGGTTCTCGCGTGTACTTGTAATAACCAACGGGATTCCAAGCTCTTCTCCTAATTTTGCAAGCACAGCGGTATTAGTTGTAATTGTTTTTGCCGGAAGGCTACTTGCCATTGCAAGGACTCCTGGTTGATGGTCTACCAATACAATCGCGGCATTAGCAGGGGTAATTTGTTTTTCGGCCTTAGCGTTTTGAGCTGATAGTTGTGTTGAAAATATGATTGCTACAAGTAGCACTGCGATTTGAAATATTTTATTTTTCATTTATAGTATTTTATTAATTTAAAGAAATAAGGGATTATCGAATTGTTATTGGATGGCATATGATGATGCTACACCCTCTGCTTTTTGCCCTTCTTCCGTTGATAAATCAGGATATAATTGGAAAAGAATACCAAAAGTAGTGGTGATAATTGCACCTAAATCTCTCAAACGGTCATAGGTTACTGTGTCACCCAATTGAGAACTTGTTCCTGAAGCATCAGCTATCACGTGTACCTGATAACCTGCTTCTAATGCTGAAACAACACTGTGATACAAACATACATCGGTAAGTAATCCTGACATTACAAGATTTGGACGGTTTGTATTTTTTACCGCTTCAACAAAACTTTTGTCATGAAAAGCGTTTAATGTACCTGCTCTTTTTATTCTATTTGCATACGCTATAGGTGCTGCATTTTGAATTTCAGTAAAATTGGTACCTAAAAATTCGATATTTTCTCTGGTACTTGTGATTACCGTTTTGATTCCAAGTTCTTCACCAAGTTTGGCAAGTGTAGCAGCATTGTTAATTATCGTTTTTGAAGGAAGGCTTGAAGCCATTGCAAGAACCCCGGGTTGATGATCAACTAAAACAATCGCAGTGTTAGAGGGAGTAATTGCAGCATTTTTTTGATTTGATGTGCTCATTTTTTTCGTTTTTAAATAATTAAATTAATTACGCTTTCTTAATTTGTCATTATCTTTTTGATTTTGACATTACAAAATTGCAACTCCCTAAGACTAAAAAACGATGACCTTTGATAAAAAAAAACGTTGACAAATGTCAACGAAAAAAAAATAAAAGGATCTTTTTAAAGCATTTTACCACGAAGTGTTTCTTATTTAGTATTGCCCAATATGAAGTGCTAATCTCTGTTAGCTGCTAGGTAAAATTGGAGATAAACCTAAGTTCTAAAGCTGGGATTAATTAGTATAAATTTGTTCTTAGAAATATACCGTAGTTTTCTTTGAAAAATCTGTCTCTGCCGTAGTAATCCAGATTTGCTGCCAGTCCCATTTGATAATCCTTGTATTCCAGCCCCAGTCTTAACTGCAAGTAGCTTCTCTGGTGTGTGTCTTGTTTTATGTTTTGGTTGTACATGCCTTGAATCCTGCTGTATAATTTCACGCTGGCAGACAATTGTGGCTTATATTCCAACAGTGATAATAATGAAAAGTTTCTGTCATCTGAAAAAATATAAGTAGGGGTAATGGCAAAAAGCCATTTTGGATTTACAAAAACGTATTGGACACCAACTGTAGGTGCAAGCCCTGTAGCCTTGCCTACATTTAGTCCGGCGGTTATTCCAAAACCTTTATAGAGATCATAAGCGAGCTGCGAATTATTGATAAAATCTAAATTTTCGGCATTTTTGGTGTAGTTACTTTCAAAGGTTGAAACTGAAAAAAAAGAAAGTTTTTCACTGTGAGGTAAATGTTTATTAATAACGGATTGCAATCCAAAACGATTATTCCCGATAGTTAATTCAATTGGAATAGGAGGCTGTTTTTTTTCCTGTCCTTTTGCATTTAAAGTTGTTAATAGAATAAGTAAAGCTGATACAATAGTTTTCATTTTCATACTGTTTGGTTATGATCTGCAAATATGTAGTGGGCCAACAATAAAAAACGATGATATTTGATAAAAAAAAACGTTGACATATGTCAACGAGAGAAAATGAAAATTGAAGCTTTTACTTATGTTTTTTTGCGAACACGACTCAGTGTTTCTTTGGTAACACCCAGGAAAGAAGCAATTATATGCTGAGGGAAGCGTTGTAAAAATTCCGGATAACTCTTTTCAAGTTCCATATATCGTTGTTCAGCGGGTAAAGTTGTATAATTTTTTAACCTGTTTAATAGGGCAAATGAATGCTTGTAATTCATATTAATCCTGGCCTCCTGAAATGCCGGAATTGATTCCAGTATTATAGAATCTGCTTTTGAAAGCATAAGTACATCGGTTTCTTCCCAAGCATCAATAAAAAAAGGAGATGTTGTGAGCTGTACAAAACTTTCACGATCTCCGGCCCACCAGTTTTCTATGGTCAGATTAACAATATGTTCAACCCCTTTTTTATCAACAGTATATTGTCTCATAGCGCCTTTTGTAATGAATGCCATATATTTACACACGTCACCTTCCTGCAGGAGGTATTGTCGTTTTCGAAATGTTTTTGGAATAAAGATTTTCTTAATCGTATTTATCTCTTCCTCAGTAAGTGGTGTTACAGAATAATTTTTGAAATATGCCAAAAGCGGTTCGTGCATAATAGTAGATGATATTGGTTGAGCAACTAATCTACAAAGTTATCAATTCTATAAAAAAAAACTAACGATTTATTAACTGTGAAAGATAAAACAGAAAAAAGCCGCCTCCATAATAGAAGCGACTTTTACTAAAAAAAATCTATTTAGAATTTTCCGTTATTATTTTTCCAGTTTTCTTTTGCGGCAATTGGTTCAATTACATCCCAGTGTTCTGCAATTTTTCCATCTTCTACACGGAACAAATCATAAAAAGCATTGTAATCTTTACCAAAGTGCCCTTCACTAACCACAAGAACAAAGTTACCTTCGCCAAGCACCTGATGAATTTTATCGTATTTTAAAAAGATTCCCTGTTTGCCAAGAGCTTCAAGTGTGGCTCCAAGTCCTGATAGCTGGTCAGGAATATTTGGGTTATGCTGAATGTAATTATCTCCATTAAAGTAAGAAGCCAGTTTTTCCATTTTTCCGTTTACCAGAATATCATCAACAAAGTTTTTAACGAGTGCTTTGTTTGCGGCTGTTATGTCAAGGTCTTTAATTTCAGTAGCTCCGTCAATCATAGTATGCCCGCTGGGATTTGGCTTTGCGGTTTCTTGTAAGTTGTCCCAATGTTCAACTATTTTTCCATCTTCAAAACGGAAAATATCAAATCCGATTTTTGGTCCGAAAAAATTATAATCGGTATGTGTAAATACATAATCTCCATCCTGGAATGCTCTTACTGTATTTACTTTTGCTGATTTAGGAGGCAATGCCTGCAATAAATCGCCAAAGCCTGCAAGTCCATCGGCAACACCCAGATTGTGCTGAATGTATTTGTTTGGGTTGATATACCCTACAGGAGCAGCAGCACCTGTTTCGATTGCTTTAAGTAATTCAACTACTTTCTGTTTGTTGGTTATTTCCATTTTTTTATTTTTTTTAGTTTTTGAATTGGTTTTGTTTTGCGCCGTTGCTGATAATGCTGTTATTAAAATTAACGCTGCGCTAAGAATTATTCTTTTCATTTTTACAATTGTTTTAATGTGCCTTTTAGGTTGGTAAAATTGTTATCAGGATCAGTTATGTTGGTATAAACAATACCATTTTCAAAGTCTTCCAAATGTGTTACAGTCGTACCTGATTTTTCTTTCCAATAGATCATATAGACATTGGGTCTGATTTCTGTTTTGGTGATTGATACTGTTTCAAAAGCCCCGAATTCTTCATTGGTCAGCGCTTTCCATGTAAGTTGTGTTTCACTCTCAAAACTTAGTTCGAAGGCAAAATCTGCAAAATTTGCATGGAATTTTTTTCCGATAATTTCAATGGTATTTGACATTGCATTTGTTTTAAATTGACAATGCAAAGCTCAGCCAATTGCTAAAATTGGCAGCGGTAGAAATAATCCTTTATATGATACTTTTAGGCCGAAGTATGGCTTTCCCTAAATTCGACAGGGGTGTTATTGGAGTGTTTTCGGAAATATTTGATAAAATTAGTAGGCTCTTCAAAACCCAGCTCATAGCTGATTTCTTTGACATTTTCATTGGTGTGTGCCAGAAGTCGTTTGGCTTCGAGCATTACCCTGTCATCAATTATTTCTTTGGGTGTCTTGCCTAAAATTTTTGTAGTAGCCTGATTGAGTCTTTTTTCAGTAATAAGCAATTGTTTGGCGTAACTGCTCACTTGTTTTTGTGTTCTGAATGCCGTTTCTAAAAGATCTTTAAAAAGTACCATATAATCAAAATCTGCTCCTTTTTTTATTTGCGTAAAATTTTGTTTCTTAATCTCCCTCTCTGAGAGCAGGAGTAAATTATGGAGGTAGTTTCTCAGGATATCCGATTGATAATTATCTTTTTCTTTTTTGAATTCTGTTTCCAATAATTCAAACAGATCATTAAAATCAGAAGATATTTCCTTGAGTTCAATTTGTGAAACCGAAAGTAAGTTATTGAATAAAAGATTGGATTGCAGGGATTTTGAATCCAGCGGAGTCTTGCAAAAAAAGCTATCGGTAAACAAAAGCACCTTGCCATCGAAATCTCCATTCTTATCAAACTTCTGAACAGCATCTTTGTTTAAAAAAAGTACTGAGTTGGGCTTCACTTTTACGGGATTGAAATCAATAATATGCGTTGGACTCCCTTTTTGAAACCATAGGATATGGTAAAAATTTGTTCGGTGAGGGGCTGTTAACGTATCAACAAATTCACGATAGAGCTCTGCCATGCCAATGATTTCAAACTCTTGAGCGAGTCCTGATTTGAATTCATATTTCTCGATATTTGATGTCATTGGATGGTGGTAAATTGAATTGCAAAGTTATTAAAATTTCGAGTTCTTCTTAGTTTTGTATTTCAAATGACTGTTTTGAGTGGTTTTAGCGTTTTCTGAAAGAAACCTTGTCAGTATTATTTGATAAATTAAACTTTTCCCGAAAATATTTTAATAGTGTGCTTTTTTTATAAACATTTAAAAAAAAAGCCACTTAAAAAAGCAATTTCTGGGAATATCATAATTTGAGTTTTTATATTTATATGGTTTTTCCTGTGAAAATAAAAAACCTTGATTTTTGAGTTTTTTGTGCAATCAAAAATTTAATTACATTAGCACACAGAAAATAGAATTTCTGCTCTTTTTCCTAGCATATTTACTTTTAAAAGTGTGCTGCTGTCCCAATTAATCAAAAGAAAATTATAGAATTCGGATACTTGCAAAGAGGTTAAACTCTGTAGAGTAACTCAAATGGTTTTTTATATTTCTTATTTAGCTGAAAGGTATTTAGATTGTTGAAAATCTAATTTTTAATTGGACTTAAATATAAGGTTTGCTGTTAAGATTTTAAAATAAAATGAACAAAGATCATTCAAATACGGTTTCCGATGATGTGTTATTAAAACACATTTGTTTGCATGATGATCATGGTTCATTTACTATGCTTTATGATCGCTATTGGAATAAAGCTCTCGCCATTGCCTATAATTTAACCAAAGACAAATCAGTTGCTAAGGATATTGTTCAGGATGTGTTTATTAGTTTTTGGAACCGTCGTACAACGCTTGAAATTAATAATTTTGATTCTTATTTGGCCACGTCTTTAAAATTCTCGGTATTTTCTCATTTTGAAAAAGAACGCAGAAGACGAATTATCCGCGAGGAAAAACTGGAGATTAAACAAGAAGCAATTCTCGATGAGCAGATTGAATCGATGTTTACTACTGATTATTTTTCAAATCTCCTGGAGCATCTTCCTGAAAAATGCAAATTAGTGGTGCAGTACAGTCGAATAGAAGACATGAAAAATGCTGAGATTGCCAAGACTATGAATATTTCAGAGAAAACCGTTGAGGGGCATTTAACTAAAGGACTTAAAATTATTCGAAATAAATTCAGATATTAAAAAAGACCGTATTCTTCACATTATCAGGTTTTTTTTTGCTTTCTGGTAATGATTATTTAAATAAAAAATAACTTTTTTTTTACCTGAGCAAGGGTAATAGATCTTCTTAAAGGACTTAACTATAGAAACATGTACAGCATTAGCTTGTACAGTCTAGAGCATTATTATGAGTCCTGAAAATATAGAAGAATTAATTCACAAATATCTTACCGGTAGTGCCACTCTCCAAGAGCGGGAGTTACTGAATGCTTGGTATCAAAAGCAGCAAACTAATTCTCAGGAGTGGATTGCTGATTCTTTTGACGAGGAGCAAATTATCAAGAAAGAAATGTTTGCTGAAATTAATGCTGCAATTGCACCTGCAAAAGTGCGCAGTATTCGTCCTGTATATAAATATATTGCGGCCGCATCAGTAATTCTGTTAGTAGGATCCGTAACTTTTTTTCTCAATACTTCAAAACAGACAATTTCCAATGATGCTGCTGCAGTTGCGGCCACTAGTTTGCCCGGAGGTACAAACGGAGCTGTTTTAACATTGGCTAACGGAGAAAAAGTGCAATTAAGCTCCACTACTTTAAACAAAACCAGTTTAGGAAAAGCACCGGGAATCAGCAGTTATAATGATAGTATTCTAAGGTATAAAGATCTAAAAAATCAGGCAAGCAAAGAAATAGCTTACAACACTTTAACAACACCTTATGGCCGCCAGTTCTCACTGGTTTTATCAGATGGAACTAAAGTGTATATGAATGCAGGTTCAACACTTGAATATCCTGTTGTTTTTCAAGGTTCTGAGCGTTTAGTCAAACTTACAGGAGAAGCCTATTTTGAAGTGGTTCACAACAGTAAGGTTCCTTTTAGGGTCAAGGTGAAAGACCAGATAATTGAAGATATCGGAACGGCGTTTAATGTTAATGCCTATAATGATGAAAGGCTGGCTTCAGTGACCCTTGTAGAGGGAAGTGTAAAAGTCAAAAAGAAGCAAAGCGAAGTTATTATAAATCCAGGCCAGCAGGCTGTCACTAGTGAATCAAATAATGATATAGCCGTAAAAGAGGCTGATTTTGATTCGGCTCTTGCTTGGAAAAATGGTCTGTTTCATTTCAAAGACCTTCAGTTAGATGTAGTGCTCAAACAAATTGCGCGCTGGTATAATCTGGAGATTGAATATCAGGGCGGAATTCCTTCTAAGACTATTAATGGGGAAATTTACAGGAATATGGATGGTGTACAAGTACTGGCTGTTTTGAAAAATTTGGGAGTAAATTATAAACTCGAAGGAAATAAACTAATTGTAAAAAAATAGGGGATAGTAGTTTTTCATTTCGGCATAATGACCTTGAAAATTATGGAAATAGTAGTTGAAGAATATAGTTTGGTCTTAATCGTAATTCAAGTTTTACATCTTGTTTTTTGGGTCTTTGTTATTTACTTTTTAACAAAAATACTACGAAAGAAATTATCAAAAAAAAATAGTAACATAAAATAGCAATTGTATGATATAGAGATTTTTAATTACAGATTAAAACTATTTATAAAAAAGAACCGCAATAGTGTTGGAACCACTATCACGGTTTTCAAATAGGATTAATTAATTTCCTGCAAGAGGAAAAATTATTAACCATAAGTAATCAAAACCAAAATTAATGAAATTTATTTATCAACCTATAATTTATCGGCCTATTTTAGGCGGTAAAATAGTAAGTAATCCTTTTGGGGGCCTCTTAGGAAAGATAGCTTTAATGCTATTTCTGTTTCTGTCCTTTCAAAATTTAAATGCTCAGAATGCTGGAACAATTAATTTGAATTTCAAGAGCAAACCCTTACCAGCAGTACTTAAATCAATTAAGAACCAATCCGGTTATGTCTTTATCACCGGTGATGTCGACTTAAATAAATACTATATTACTGTACAGTTAAAAAATGCGACAATCGAGCAAGCCTTAGATGCCTTTATGGGGAGCCAGGGACTGGACTATAAGATTGTGAATAAAACGATAGTTATTACTAAAGCTCCGGACAGGAATACCAAAATAGATACTAACTCAAATGTTATTCCAACTTTGACCGGACAGGTATTAAGGCCGGATGGTTCAGCATTCCAAGGAGCAACAGCTTCAATTAAAGATACTTATATGGGGGTTGTTACCGATGATGCTGGATTTTTTGTTCTAAATGATGTACCTGTAAATGCAAAAATTGTGATTTCTTTTATGGGGTTTACCGATAAGGAGATTGCTGTGGCAGGCAGATCGGAACTTCCTGTCACAAAACTGGAAGAAAAGGTAAGTGCATTAGATGAAGTTAAAGTACTGGCTTACGGTATTACCACCAGTAATCGATTTGCTACGGGCTCTTCTGTAAAGATCACCAGTAAAGATATTGAAAAACAGCCTGTAGGCAATGTGATGCAGGCCTTGCAGGGAAGAGTGGCAGGCCTTGTGATTAATCAGACCAGCGGATTGCATGGCGCAGACATTAATGTGGAGATTCGAGGACAAAATTCTATGGATGCCGGAGGGATTAATACCAATACGCTCAAGAATGTACCTTTATATATTGTAGACGGGATTGCTTATCCGGGCGCTGCTATCAACCAGCAGTCATCAAGTAAAGATTCGAATGGAAATTATACGTATCTCTCGGGCCCAAATGGAAACGGAAGTCCATTGTCTGCCATCAATCCAAAGGACATTGAAAGTATTGAGATATTGAAAGATGCAAATGCCACTGCAATTTATGGCTCAAGAGGAGCCAATGGTGTTGTCCTGATCACAACCAAGAAAGGAAAAGTCGGAAAACCAACTGTTTCTGTAGATTTCAACAGTGGTATATCAATTGTAAATACCAGTATGGAAGCGCTAAGTTTAAGTGATTACCTGACCCTGCGAAGACAGGCATTTGCCAACGACAATAGAACACCGACAACAGGTAATGCGCCGGATTTAACATTATGGAGCCAGACAGAGGGGCAGGATTTTAAAAAACTTTTAATTGGTGATCCGGCCAAGACCTATTCTACCAATCTTTCAGTATCGGGAGGGAACAATGGATTCACCTTTATGCTTTCGGGTAATTACGGCCGAACAGGTTCTGTTTTTGATGACAACCGCTCCTCAAAGAACTATGGATATCATTTTAACTCCAGTTATACAAGCCCTGATGAGAAGTTTGTGGCCACGCTCTCTTTAATGACGGGTGTTAGTGACAGTAATTTGGCAGGTGCTAATTATTACAGGAATGTATATTCATTACCGCCCAATTTTCCACTATATAATCCCGATGGATCTTTGTATTGGTGGTCAAAAGGCATTCCTAATATTGCAAATCCATTGTCTAATCTTAACAATACCTACGAGAATAAAATTAATTCAAGTAATACCAGTTTGAACTTGAGATATAATATCAATTCGAATTTAAACGTATCGGTCAATGGAGGATTTAACAGGTCACAATCCACTCAGAGCTCTTTAAGTCCGAGTACAGCCGGAAATCCAAGTAACCCTTATTTTAATCCTGGTGCTACGTATTCAGAATCTGTTAATCAAAACATTGTCGTTGAGCCACAAATTAATTACAGCAAAACCTTAGGTAAAGGTTCATTTAGTGCACTGGTAGGGGCAACCTATCAGCAGACAACAAATGAACAGCCCTTTTATGTTGTCGCCTCAGGATTTCCTTCAGATTTATATTTGTCGAATCTTTCCATGGCAACAGATTATACGGTTCGTAATGGAAATAATTCCTATAAGTATGCGTCTGTTTTTGCAAGTGTGAATTATATGTATAAAGAACGTTATATTATTAATGGTAATTTCAGGCGTGATGGCTCGTCTAAGTTTGGATCCAATAATTTATACAGCAACTTTGGATCCGTTGGAGCAGCCTGGATTTATACCAGTGAAAAATTCTTAGCGGATAGACCTGAATGGTTCAGTTTTGGTAAGATTAGAAGCAGCTACGGGGTTGTGGGCAGTGACAATGTAGAGAACTATTCTTTCCTATCCACCTATGTCAATAACTCATCAAGTATTTATTACTCTGGAATTAAAGGTGTGGTTCCTTCAAGGTTAGCAAATCCAGATTACCAATGGGAATTATCAAAAAAGTTAGAAATAGCGGCGGATTTTGGCTTTTTCAAAGATCGTTTGCTGCTTAGCTTTGCTTATTATAACAACAGGACAGGGAATCAGTTGTTAGATTATCCTCTGCCAACACAAACCGGTTTCAACTCTTATGTTGCCAATCTTAATGCCACAGTTGAAAATTCGGGAGTAGAAATCGTTGTAAGCTCTACCAATATAGAAACCAATAAGTTCAAGTGGTCTACTGCAGCCAATATCAGTTTTGTAAAAAATATACTAGTGTCATTCCCTGGACTCGATTCATCACCTTATGCCTATAATTATGTGGTTGGAAGACCAACAAGCTCTTTGAATCTTTTGCACTACACAGGAAATGACGCGAACGGCAGACCTACATTTGAAGATGTAAATAAAGACGGAATCATTACTCCTGCCATAAAAACAGATACAGGTGTTGGAGATCAGGTCTATAAAGGGAAATCAACTCCTGATTTTTATGGTGGACTTGCCAATACCCTTAAATATGATAATTTTCAACTTGACTTTTCTTTTACGTTCACTGTTGGGGCTAAGAGTCTTGGAATATTATCTGAACTGAACACACCTCCGGGAAATCTTGCCAATACGCCAAAAGCAGTAGTGGAGGCTATGAGGGATCTGGGATTGGAAAAATTGTATACCACTAATGCATTTTCCACTGACTATAACCTGCTTAGGAGTTCTGATGCCTTACTGCAGAGTAACTCTTATGCCAGATTAACCAATGTAGCACTGTCCTATAATTTTCCTGAGGAGCTTGCCAAGCGGATGAAAATGTCAGGGATTCGTGCTTATGCACAAGGGCAAAACCTGTTTTTAATAAGTCTTTCGGGAAAAAAGTATTCAGGAGTGGATCCGGAAACCGGCGTGACATCAGTTCCACCGTTGCAGGCTTTTGTTGCAGGATTGCAATTTTCATTTTAATCAATAAAACAACACTAGTATGAGAAATTATAATTTCATTTCATATAAAAACATATGTATTGTCTCACTGCTATTGATGACGGCTTTGCTGTTTGTAAGCTGTGATGATTTGGTGGAGATTGATCCTCCTAAGACAGAGGTACTGGATACTGATGTGTTTAAAACTGATGCAAGTGCAAATTCGGCCTTAGTGGGGATGTACAGTAGTATGGTCACGGATGCCAATATCCTCAATATTGGGTTTGGAGCCAGCCTTTCTGCTGATGAGACTGATCCGGTGAATGCCAATGATTTTATGTACGTTAATTTCGGGACAAACGATTTAACTTCTGCAGATTTTGGAGCTTCAAATTATTGGGACCGTCTGTATAAAGTAATCTACCAGGCCAATAGTATTATCGATAACAGCACAAAATCAACAGGTATGAGTGCTGCAGGAAAATCAAGTCTTATCGCTGAGGCAAAATTTACCAGGGCGCTCAATTACTTTTATCTGGTTAATATGTTTGGTCCGGTGCCGCTGGCTGTAAGTTCAGATGTCAAAGTGACTATGGCCTTAGCTAGAGCTTCCACTGCGGATGTTTATACTCAGATTATTTCTGATTTAACTGATGCCGAAGCAAACCTTCCTAGTGATTATAGCAGTTATGAAGGTAAAAGGGACAGACCTGTTAAAAGTGCGGCCAGCGCTTTACTGGCCAAAGTGTATTTATATACAGGAGACTATGTGAATGCAGAAAAAAAAGCTGCTGAAGTAATCACCAATTCGGGCTTGTATGAATTACTGCCTAAAGAACAGATTGATAATGTTTTTTTAAAAGACAGCAGGGAAAATATTTTCGGATTAAACACAGAGACAGAGACTGGACATTTTCTAACTTATGAGGACTATTATTATCTGTATGGTTCCCTATACAATAGTTCCGGGCCTGTTTATGTTTTGACCTCTTCGCTTGCCGGTGCATTTGAAGCCGGAGATCTCAGAAAAACAGCATGGACAGGTACATTTAATTTTGATGGCACTGACTATTATTACAGTAGTAAATACAAAAGTGCTGACGGAACAAGTTCTGCTTTGGAATATTCGATTGTCCTGCGCTTATCTGAATTATACCTCATAAGAGCAGAGGCCCGGGCAATGCAGAATAATAGTGCAGGTGCCAGAGATGATTTGAATGCCATTCGTAATAGGGCCGGACTGGCGGATAATGAATCTGCTTCCCAGTCGGATCTTCTCGATGCCATTATACAGGAAAAAAGAATTGAATTATTTCTGGAATATGGCAACCGATGGTTTGACTTGAAAAGAACCAAACGTGTTGATGCCGTTATAGGGGCTCTGAAACCAGGCTCCTGGCAATCTACCGATGCATTATATCCTATTCCTCTGGATCAGATTAAAAGGGCCCCCCAATTAACACAGAATGATGGCTACTAGTAAAATTCAGTTCTGAATTTTATTTTTCAAACCCTATAGAGAGTTTAAAGAGAGGTCATGACTAATTGCATAGAATCTTTAGGGATTCTATGCAATGTTCTACAGAAAACTTAAAAAAAAAGAAGGTAGATAAAGCAGCCCAACGGCGTGCAGGTGTATTACTATGGTCTAAATATTACCTTTTTTTTTGGAGTATAACTATTTAATAAAAAATTAAGAAGCAGTAACAATAACCGCTTAAAATATCTTTTGCAAGCAGCTTTAATCAACGTACCGATTCCTGATTTGGACTGGTTCTACCGTTTGATTAAAATTTATTTGCTACAAACAAATTATTATGAAAAATTTCAAAATTAGCCGGAACTTTCTGGTAACCTTACTGTGTATTGTAGGGATCAACAGCACTTTTTCACAGACTGATAAAAAAAGTTCTAAAAAAGAAAAAGCAGGTAAAAATGCCTCTAAAACCGACTCGATTCCGGACTTCAATAAACCACAACCCTATGACAAGGTCATTTCTTCTGACGCCAAACTTTCTAAAGGGGTGTTTGTTGTTGCCAAAGTAAAAGAACGTTATTATTTTGAGATCCCCAATGAGGTCTTAGATCGTGATTTCCAGGTAACCAGCCGCATTGGTAAAGGACCTGCGGTGTTTCAGAAAGTACCGGAGGGATCTGCGGGAAAGCTCTTGGAAAGCACGCAGATTCGTTTTACTAAAGCCCCGAATGATAAATTGTTTGTAAAACGTTTTGTGTATGATCAGGTCGCAACGGACAGTTCTGATAACGGACTTTACAGGACGCTAAAAGTAAATGACCTGCAGCCTGTTATGACGGCATTTGATATTAAAGCCTACGGTAAAAACTCTCTTGTTATTGATGTCACGGATTATATCAATAGCGATTTGGGAATTTTTACCGGTAAATTGAAAGATATATTTCAGACAACTGCGTTTCAGGCAGACCGCTCTTATATCAATAGTATAGAAGCTCTGCCAACAAGTGTGGAAGTATTTACGGTAAAGACTTATGAGGATAACAATAAATCTTATCTGACCACCGAAGTAAACACCTCTTTTTTATTACTGCCAAAAGAAACAATGCGCATCCGCTATTCCGATGAAAGGATCGGATACAGCACCCTTCTCAGAACTGATTTGGACCAAGACCCCCAGAGAATTAAAAAAGTTGAAATCATAAACAGATGGCGCTTAGAACCAAAGGTTGAAGATAAAGAGCGTTATGCTAAGGGTGAACTGGTAGATCCACAAAAACCGATTGTTTTTTATATTAATCCAACAACACCGAAGAAATGGGTGCCTTATATTAAAAGGGCGGTAAGTGACTGGCAGGCGGCTTTTGAAAAGGCGGGTTTTAAAAATGCGATCTATGCCAAAGAAGCCACTATCAGCGACAGCATCTGGAATGCAAAAAACGGAGGTTTCAACACCATTAATTATGCTCCGAATATGGGCAGTGACATATCGCAAAATGTCACCATTGATCCTCGAAGCGGTGAGATACTGCAGGCCAATATCCAAATCAATCACAATGTACTTTTTGCTCTGTACGGCACCTATTTGGTGCAGGCAGGCGCCATTGATAAAAGAGCCCAGAATAGAGCATATAGTGATGATTTGATGGGGGAATTAATGCGTGTAGAGCTTACTGCCCAAGTGGGTAGTACATTGGGTCTGTTAAAAAATGCCGGCGCGGCATCCACTGTTGCCATTGCAAAACTCAGGGATAAACAATGGACTTCCAAACATGGCATCAGCCCTTCGATCATGCAGAATACATTGTTTAATTATGTGGCACAGCCTGAAGATAATATTACAGAAAATGGAATTCTCGGACGCATTGGCGATTATGATAAATGGGCCATTTTCTGGGGATATAAAATTCACCCTGATTTGAAAAATCTAATACAAGAACGTACTTATCTGCGTCAAATACTCACCGACAGCCTTAAGGTAAATCCTCAATTGTATTATGGTGTGCAGCCTAAAGATAATGATCCTGTTACTGATCCAAGAAACCAGACTAACAGTTTAGGTACTAATACTGTTGAATCTAGCAGGTTAGGGATTAAAAATTTAAAAATAATATTGTCTAATCTGCCAAAATGGACCCTGAATAAAGAGGAATTATATGCTCCAACGGGCGGTCAGATTGGATATAGTTACGGATATGTGGTATCCCAGTACCGCACCTATCTGGAGAATGTATCGAATATTTTGGGCACCTACTATTACAATCCTCACGATTCGGGATCAACCCAGAAGACATTCAGCTGTGTGCCTTTAGAGGAGCAGAAAAAAGCGATGACTTTTTTAACAACTGAAATATTTGACAAACAGGGACCACAGTGGCTTATAGATGAGAACATCACCAAATTGACAATTGATATCCCTTATAATAATGATATGTACAGCATTGGTGCAAACCTGCTGGTACAGGTAATGCTTGATTTTAAAAAACTAAAGAAAATAAACATTATTGCAGAACGATTTGGAGCAGAAAACACCTATTCGCTGGTTTCCTATTTAAATGATCTTGACAAGGGAGTTTGGTCGGAATTAAATACCCCGCAAAAGGTAAGCAGTTATCATATGCTTTTACAAAAAATGTACCTAAAGGCAAGCAATGTCATTCTTGATACTCCCCGTGATATAAATAGTGCCACCACTATTGCCATTACAAGAGGTCATCTGCTTGATCTAAAACAGAGGGTTATGGGTACTTTGAAGATCACTACAGATAAAAATTCAAAGACGCACTATTGGGATGTAATAGCAGAGATCAACAAACTGACAAATCCAAAAAGAGTAATTCCAGCGCCTGCCTTACCTGCTAATCCAGAGGCGAAGAAAGCTCTTCATCAAGGGGTAAGTGAACTGGAAAAAGAGTCTGTTGAATATTAAGTTAATCTTGAAACAAATTATTATGTTACGCAAAAATATTTTATACGCGCTTTTAATTCTACTGCCTTTTTATTTATCGGCTCAGGTAATTCCACCGCCTTCATCCCCGGGTAATTTACCTAAGGTAGCTGTAGACCCTGTACCTTTTGAGAAGCTTATCACCCCTGAATCAAAAAGCGTTATGGGGATGATAAATGTTTATACAGTAAAGGACCGTTATTATTTTGAAATCAAAGACTCCATTTTAAACAGGCCTATATTGGTATTGAATCGTATTGTGCAATCTTCTGCTGCCATAGACAAAGCAAAAGAAGGCTATGCCGGCGAGGAGATGGGAGAAAACACGATAATGTTTCGCAAAGGAAATGATAAAAAGATTTTTATAACTTCTTTTATCACCAATGACCGTTCATTGGATTCCAGCGAAAATGGATTAAAAAGAGAATTGGACCTTAATAACACGCCGGGGATTTTAATGTCTTTTGATGTCAAGGCCTATGGGGCAAAAAAAAACTCGACTCTTATTGATGTAACAGATTTATTATCGGGGAACAGCCGGATTATATCAGGCGCGTCTTTTAATGAAAAAGCGTTTCAGCCTGATAAATCCTATGTGGATAAAATCCAGTCTTTTCCCATCAATACAGAAATCCAGGGATACAAAACTTATGGAATAGGGTCAAAAGACAGTACTATGACTGTTGTTTTAAATACTTCATTTTTGCTTTTACCAAAAAAGGCAATGCACGAGCGTTATAATGACCCAAGGGTAGGATACTTCAGCCCCTTTAATTTTGACTATGATAAAGATCCGAAATTTGCTTCTATGGTCGCTAAAATTTCACGCTGGAGATTAGAGCCAAAACCACAGGATATTGAAAAATATAAACGGGGAGAACTGGTCGAGCCAATAAAACCAATCCTTTTCTATATAGATCCGGCTACACCTAAAAGGTGGGTACCTTATCTGATAGCAGGTGTTAATGACTGGCAGGCTGCGTTTGAAAAAGCGGGTTTTAAAAATGCTATCAAAGCAATCGAAGTTTCCCAAAACGATACGGACTGGAATATGAATGATGCGCGTTACAGTGTCATTGTCTATATGCCTTCGCTTGATGCCAATGCTATGGGGCCATCTGTTATGGATGTTCGAAGCGGTGAGATAATTGCCTCACATGTGAGCTGGTACCACAATGTTATGACCCTTTTGCATGATTGGTATTTTTTGCAAGCCGGTACCATTGATAAAAATGCGCAGCATCAGGAATTCAGTGAGGAACTCATGGGACAGCTGATCCGTTTTGTATCCTCGCACGAGATAGGGCATACATTGGGGCTCGCTCATAATTTTGGTTCTTCTTCAACTGTTCCCGTTGAAAAGCTTCGCGATAAAAAATGGGTTGAAGAGAATGGTCATACCCCTTCGATAATGGATTATGCCCGATTCAATTATGTGGCACAACCCGAAGATAATATCTCTCAAAAGGGAATTTTCCCCAGGATAGGGGACTATGATAAATGGGCTGTTGAGTGGGGCTATCGTGTGTACCCTGATTTGAAGGATAAGAGGGAGGAAGCGAAATTACTTTTCAAAAAAATTACAGATACCCTTAAGGTAAATCCAAGACTGTACTTTGGTTCGCAAGAAATTTTTGGGATAACCGATCCGCGTCGTCAAAATGAAGATTTGAGCGATAATGTCATGGTCGCTAATTCTTATGGGATTAAAAATCTTAAAAGGATACTGCCTAATTTGCCTGAATGGTCTAAAATGCCTACAGATCAGTTTGGTGAAAGATCGGGGAACGGTTTAAAAAGAAGCTATTCCGCTTTACTGTCTCAACTCTCATTGTACCATTCCCATGTTGTCAATACCATAGGTAAAGGATATTCCACTTATACGGCAGTTGGTGATACAACAAAGGTTTTTAGTCTTGTTCCCAAAAGCAAGCAGAGAGAAGCACTGGCTTATTTAAACAAGCAGGTTTTCCATGAGGAACCAATCTGGCTGCAGCCCGATAATGTCCTTGATCAGGTTTGGATGCCGACAAAGGGTAAATTAACACAAAATATTGCCGGTAACATACTGCGTGATGTTTTAGACATGCAAAAAATGATGAATCTTGAAAGTGCTGCATTACTATATGGTGATAAAACCTATACACCACAAGATCTTTTTAAAGATTTGGACTATGGGGTATGGCCCGAACTTTCAACAGGTACAACGGTAGGCAATTATCATATGGCCTTACAGCAGCAATATATTTCATCATTGTTACTCGCCGTAACTACCCCTGCAGTGAATAATATTCCACTAAGCGGGGTGATCAGAGAACAATTATTGTCTTTAAAAAATAAAATTAAAATGACTTTACCAAAAATTAAGGACACCGCGACAAAATACCACTACAATGACATTTTGTTGCAAATCGCTTCTGTAGAAGAGGAAAGCATTAATTAAGATATTATGAAATTCGGATTTTTCATGGTTTTAGATTTTTTTGAATTAGTAAAAAGAAAAAGAAAAGACTTGTAGATAGTAATGGAAATCCTAAAAGAGCTGTTCGTAAGGACAGCTCTTTTTAATTTTCTATTAAGAGTTTATGTTTCACTATTTAGAGCTGAAAATTTGTGTTTTTAGTAAGATTTTAGTTAATATTGTAAGGGCCCTAGGATATTGCAGAGCTATAAATTAATTTAATTCCTGCTGCATTACTTTGAGTGTGCTTGCTTATTTATTAAGACTCTTTATAAGTGATTGAAAATTAGATCCTGAGGAAAACCTTGAACCAAAAACAATTTTAACCAATAGTTTTATAACAACCGATTAAGACTATCTAAAGCATTATTGCATCATTATTACTATGTCTAATTTTAAACTTATAGCCATCAGAGCACTGAATGGATGTGATAAAAATTTCAGGAAAAATCTCCAGGAAGGGGAATTCTATAAATTCTATAATCAGTATGAATTCTTAAACGACAGTAAAAAGCCACTGAAAAAAGGAGAAACTGTTGTGGAGGTGATTTCAAAAGAAGATCATCAATCGGATTTATATTATGTTGAAACACTTGATAAAAGAGAAATAGCTCTAAATATTTCAGCAGTTGCTGGAAGAAACGGCTCTGGTAAAAGTACACTGGCTGAGCTTTTCTTTGCTGCTATCTACATCTTTTCCCTGCGTACTAAAATTATGAATCATAACACAGATAACCTCAATTACCAATTGGAGGAATTGGAAAAAGAGCGTAAAAAGTTGAGTACAGAAAGTCCAGGTCAGAGTATTAACGAAGAAATTCAGAAGCTATTAAAAAACGACAAAGAAAAACTTCCCAACTTTGAATTTTTAAAATCCCGTTTCTTAGCTTATGAAGAAGAGCGGAGGTTATATGATGATAAAAAACAAGCACTGAATGATAAGGAGTTCCAGATCAATTCAGAACTTAAGGAAATTCAAAGAGTCAGCAGTCAATTAAAAGCGGAGATTATATTTCAGGCATCACATACTATATTTTCTTTAGTTGTCAATGATAAACTTAACAATGGTTTTGAGATTTCTCTGGTGGGAAGTGTGGGAGAGGAAACGGATCCTGCTGTGAAAACAGTGATACGACAAATAAAAATAGGGAAGATATTTGATATTAATGTTCTTATTTCAAAACTGTTTTTTTACACTATTGCTATAAATTATTCCAATTATTCTTTAAATTCTAATGTCATAGGAGGCTGGATCACTTCGTTATTTCATAAAAATGACGGGTACAAGACCCCTGTTGTTATTAATCCTATGAGAACCGATGGTCGATTTGATGTTAATGAAGAAAATCACTTTGCTAAATATCGTCTGCTTTCCAATCTCTTAAGCAGCTGCAAGCAGAGTACAGACGGTAAAGATCTCCCGTTAACAGAAATACAGTTTGTAAAATCCATTCACTTTCGATTAAATGAAAAAAAGATCGAGAAGTATAGAATTGTTGATACCGGAAATTTTTTAAAAGGGAAAGATGTAGAGCTTGAATTGATTAATCAGGTTTATGAGCAATTTATTCCAGGTCAAAAGATTGGTACGATCAGAACAGATTTAGATGAGGGAATATTTACTTTGATCAGTAATTACCTTCTTCAAAAAATGGTTAAGATTTGCAAAACCTATGATGGTTTTGTTTATCCAACTTCGATAAAAGAGGCAGGTGTTTTAGCAGAAAAAATTAAAGAAGATGACACTCATATAACCTTTAAGATAAGACAGGCAATCCATTTTATCATTCATACTTATGATAGGAAAGGCAGTCCCAAAAACTTTTTGGATTCAGATAATAAACTTGTAGAATCAGTAGTATTTTCTCCCAAAGAACTATTAGAGTGGATGGAATCTCCTGATTATGGAGATATTATCAATCATCTTCCTTCGTCAATGTTTTTGATTGATATCGAATTGAAAAGTAAAACAGGTGAACCTTCCTTTTTTGATCTTATGAGTTCAGGTGAACAGCAGTTTATTCATGTTGTACAGAGTGTGGTTTATCATATCATTAATCTTCAGTCGATCTCTAATTCAGAAGAGAGATTATCTTATACGGCGGTGAATATTTTATTTGATGAAGTCGAACTTTATTTTCATCCGGACCTGCAGCGCAAATTTATTAATGAGTTAAGGAATTCGATTGGCAATCTGTATTTGAAAGGGAAAGGAGGGATTTCATCGATTAATATATTGTTTCTAACGCATTCACCTTTTATTTTATCAGATATTCCTTCGAGTAATGTTCTGCTTCTTGATCGCGATGCGGAAGGAAAAACTATAGTAAAAGAGAATGAAAGTGAGACTTTTGCTGCGAACATAAACGATTTATTGGCTGATAATTTTTTCATGGATGACACTCTTATTGGTGCATTTGCGGAGAAAAAAATAGAGCTCCTTATTCAAAAAATAAAAGAAGAAAAGTATAAAAAAGATGTCGACGGAGTACTTGTGGATCTTATCGGCGATCAATATTTAAAAGCATCAATCCTTAATTTTATAGAGAATCATGATTAAGTTAACTATTGATAAAGTTAAAGAGAAGGAGAAGAAAAAGGAGTATCTAAAGGCAACAAAAGACGAGGTTGTTAACAGAATTAATTTTTTAAAAATCAGCTTGGAACACTTACAAGGAAAAGACATTGATCTTGAATTGAATATTGCCAGTTTTAAAGTTGTGACCAGAAATGCGATTAAAATAATCTATCAAAAGAAATTCAAAGAAGAAGTCGATTATGATAAACCCAATTATAAAAAAACAATAGGGGAATATTTAGCTTTAGGCTCGACAAACCACTTGGGTTCCGTGAATGTTCAGGGGATTATTGATCTTCTGCAACATCTATTAAAAGATGATGGAAAAGAAATGGGGGAACTATTAATTTGCCCGGCGGAAGAATTATTTTTAAGAAATCAAAAGTTGATGTCAATGATGCTGCCTTCTTCGGAGAAGGAATTAAAGCTTATCAAATTAGTTTTTGATTACGGATTTGTTAGAGAACCTATAAAAAATTTTTTTAATGAGAGCAATTTTGTGATCTACTGCCCTTATTGTAATTTAGAAAATGTTGAGATTATGCCATTAGATGATGAGCAGGATGCTATGTCAACAGATAATGAGCCAGATGCTATTCAAATAGATAAAAAGCAAGATGCTACAGCCCATCAATTGGATCATTTCTTCAGCCAAACTACTTATCCTCTATTATCGTTTAGTATGTTTAACTTGGTTCCAAGTGGATCAACCTGCAATTCTACAAATAAAGGATCTATTACTTTTACAGACGAATTTCATCTCAATCCTTATATTGATGGCTTTGGAAAAAGTGCCAGATTTATTCCTGTTAAGGATGAAAAAAATAAGATAAAAGGTATTGATTTAAGATTCAACTGCGAAACTGATTCCGCAAGATTCAAACAACTTGTTGGAGAAAGAGACAAAATAGATGAAAGGCATGATAAGGGTAACATCAACGTTTTTAAATTAAAGCGAAAGTATTCAGATGCTGAACATTTAAAAAATGCAAATAGAATTTTCAGGAATCTCAATAAAACTCATAACGGGATTAGATCTATTGGAAAGTTTTTTGACATGATGACAACATCAGATCCTATTAATATTCATCTAAAATGGTATGATGATCAAATTGGAACTCCCTTTTACAGTGAAGGATTTAGTAAGGAGAAAAATTCGAAGTTCCATAGGGATTTACATGATCACTATTTTGCAGAGCACAAGTTTTTAAATAAATACTTTGTAAATATGTTTCGTTTTTTGGAGAAATATTAGAAAGAAGCAAAATGAAATTCCGGCTTTGTGAGGAATTTATAATACTTAAAACATTGTAAACTTCAAGTGTCTGCTCGCACCAGAACAGGGATTTATAGATATCAATCCCTGTTTTTTTAATTTAGAATACTACTACATTTATGTAAAAATCAGGATAGAGATTAAAAACTTTCTGTAATTTAAGCTGTGTACTGCCATCAAGCAGGATAGTTTCATTATAAAATTAAATGTCAAATACATTAGAGTAGATATTGCAGCAATACTCCTCAAAGCAAAGCCAGCACATAAAGGTATAATGAGGGCTTTTATAACGGTTTACTATAGGCTCTGCATAAGAATCTTCCAGATCATTTTTTATGTTTTCTAAATCTTCCAGATGTTTGATGTAAAAGACTTTGCAGTCATTGTGATAGATAAATTCCCCGATCATACCGCTGATGCAACCGCTGTTTTGCAGATATTCTAAAAAAGATTTTAACTGCTGTTTCTTCTTGCCGTCATAACTTTCTATGCTGCTTAAAATAATAGTATTAAATTCTGTGCTTACCTCATATTCTCGGTAGTCTGATTTTTTAAAGGCTTTCATAACAGTGATTTTTTGGCGTTGATGTTTAATGAACTGTAATATTAAAGTTCCATCTGATCTGAGATTATTTTCAAAAGAAAAAACGGAAAAAAAGAAAGCAAAATAAGGCAGTGACTCCGAAAGGGAGGGCTATAAGTCCCGAAGGGCGGCAGGTAAATACCGGCCGTTATGCGCATGCACTGCAAGGAGCGCTGCTATCTTAGCTGCCCTTTTAATCCGTTTCGTATTGAAAATTTAAAACAGCATTAAAACGCCACGTTTATTTAGTAAAGAAGATTTGAGAGAGAATTTTTTTTGTAAATTGCAAGGAGTAGTTTTTGAGAAGAAAGACAGTAAACTACCAAAATCTTATATTAATTTTTAAAACCACACATTTAATGAAAATTGAGGATCTATCTATTACTGAGCTGAAAGCGGCTTATGACTTTGTTTTAATTGATTTAAAGGATCTGGAGGCTGCTGCAAAAGATAAAGGACTTTCAGTTGACCGTATACCTGCCTATAGGGAGGTTAAGGACATAGAAAACCGTCTATATCACAAATTGTTAAACATTACCCGTGATTTAGAATAAGACATTCGGGATTATAGCATTTAATCTGTTGGGGCTTGCTTCTTAATGATTAAATGCTGTAATGCTGGATTATTGATAAGCCTTTCCATTTCAGCCTGAAGTACCTCCTGTATATCCTGTTTTACCTGCAGGTAATTTTGCTGTACGATACTATTGTTTATTTTTCGAACAGGGGCAATATCCTGATATGAATTCTCTTCTTTTTTAAGTGAATCATGATCGTTTATAATTTCTGAATTAAAGGTTTTAAGTTCAATCTTGCAGTCAGGATTATCCGCTACGATGCCCACAAATTCGCCGGAACTCAAAGAAGAAATCTTTGAGACAGGGACGGCAAATTCCAATTGTTTTGACCTGCTGATTGAAGTGTCTGCGCTATTGATTGACAGGCTTTCGCGGTCCTGCATGATCTTTCCAAATCGCTCTGAAAGCTGTTTAGCCGTATCTCCGTTGACCTGACCGCTTATGATATTGCCGGTAATATTCAGGATCACATCCGCCTGCTCGCGTCCATAGTCTTTTCGAAGCTGACTAAAATCCTGAATCCCTAAACAGGTGGCTACTTTATTGCTTCTTGCCGTTGCAATAAGACTGTCCATATTATTGAGATAAATAGTTGGAAATTCATCAAAGATCAGACTGCTTTTTAGCTTTCCTTTTTGATTGACCTGTTTGATCAAACGACTTACATATAAAGATAATACAGCACCATAGGTCTGAATTTTTTGAGGATTATTTCCCATACAGACAATTTTAGGCTCCAGAGGATTATTGATGTCTAAAGTAAAATCATTTCCGGAAAGCACATAATATAGCTGCGCAGAAGAAAGCCTGGCCATGGATATTTTGGCAGATGCAATCTGACCTTCAAGCTGCTCCATTACGTCATTAAGATAGGCGGGGTCAATGCAGAGGATCAATGATCGCGAGAATAAAGATCAGAAACAAAGCGAGTCTGAAGGAAAATTAACAAACAAAGAAGTAAAGCAGAATCAGGATGTTAATTCTGAATCTTCTGAATCCGGGAAGAAAAACACAAAAAAAAAGAAGCAGGGTAACTCAATTTAAATGTGATGGATAATTTAAAACCCTTGTCAGCTTTTTTTCTAGCCATTGAAAAAGACTTTCGTATAAGTACGACACATATAGCTATATATGCTGCTTTGCTTCAATTCCGATTGGATAAGGGTTTTGTTAATCCGGTACAGGCTTACAGCATAGAAATTCAAAATATCGCTAAAATAGCTTCTCCCAAGACGTATCATAAGTGTATGCGGGAATTAGATGCTTATGGATATGTTATTTATCTACCAACAAAAAATAAAAATAAAAGAAGTAAAGTTTATTTTCATTTGGAATAATGAGGTATTAAAATACACTATTTATGAAAAAAACTAAAATATTTGAATCTTTTGATGCCTGTTTTAATCTGGAGGCCAGATTGAAATTTTTAGAAAACTTATTAAAAATAGATGATCCTGTTAGTTGTTCAAAAATGATATTGAAATCCGCTAAATCACAGGAAAAATGTAAGTCGTCTTATAGTAAAATTGAACTAGCGCATTTATTTTATATCTTAATGGATGAAGGTTTTTTATTTTTTGACTCAGTAGATAAAAAAATCAATCGAAATAAATTTCAGAAGTTCGTTATAAATAACTTTACCTATTGTGGAATTCAGGGCATTCAAATTAACATGAGCTCAATTAATAAACAGTTCTCAGAGTGCAAGGGGTATACTTATAAAGAAAAACAAGTTAAATTCTTAGAAGAATTGATCACTAGAATGCAGTATAGAAAAAAGCGACTGGAGGATTGGTAATTGATTCAGAGAAGTATATAATTAGTTTTATTATAAACTTAAAATTTAGTTATGACAAAGAGTATTAAAGAAAAAAAACTCTCTTTTATAATGAGAGTAAAACAACTGATAGATACTGTAATGATGAAGTTAGATACAATTGATTCGAAGCTAAGTATTGGCGATAAAGCAGTCAGGCCGATGTATTATAGAAATGAAGATTTGAAAAAGATATTTGGTTTGTCTAATAATACCATCATAAAATACAGACAAACCGGGATTCTTCCTTATACCAAATTAGGAGATATATTTCTGTATGAAGCTACTAAAATCGATGATATTCTAAATGAGAATGAAGAAGTAAAAAAGAGGTAATATTTATTATTAAGGCTACAAGATTTCATAATTAGAAATTTTGTGAGAGTGATAACAGGGAATTGCTGTCGAATTCCCATTTTTTAGTAACCCTATTTTTCCTTAAAAAATACAAAAATGATTAGGTTACTAATTTAGGTTACCGTTTTTTGATAAAACATGTACTTTTTGAAAAGTATGTAAAAATGAAAAAGCCTTTAAACATTAGTGTTTAAAGGCTTTTAACTTTTAAAGTTTCTTTTGAAACTTTATCTAGCGGAGGAAGAGGGATTCGAACCCCCGGACCTGTTACAGTCAACAGTTTTCAAGACTGCCGCATTCGACCGCTCTGCCATTCCTCCAGTAAGACGCAATCATTTTCTCATTGCGGGTGCAAAGATAAAATGTTTTTCCGATTGCAGAAATTTTTTTGATACTATTTTTTAGATATTGCGTTTGATTTGTCAGTACCTAAAAAATGTTCCTTGTTCATAGGCGATGTCTGGTTAAAGAAATTATTATCTTTATTTTTGTTATTTATTGACTTTTACTCTATTTTCGAAATATAAGAGTTTTATTAATATAAAATTTTTGCATTCCTTAGCTTTTTTACAAAAAAAAACGGTCAGTTCATTCTAATTTCTAATGTTTTTAGATTTGTTATTACATATAACTAAATAAACTTGATATGATGAAAATTAAAGTTAAATACAAAGAAAAATATCTGACACTTGGTTATGTATCAATAACAAAAAATACTATTGTGGTGTGGTATACTCCCCAGGCTATTGTAGGCAGTTTAGTAGCCGGGAATATGCTGGATCTTGATTTGCATGCTACTTATCCAATGAATGGGGATTTTCATTACTCCTATAAATTTATGAATTCAGATGATAATCTGGATTACGATAAAAAAATCTATCACGACAGAATTGTTATTGTAAAATATTTAAATGGAGAATTTGTCGATAAGATAAGATCAGAGCGGGATGGGAGTGATTTTTTGGAGCACATGGTTCCCGATACAATGTGTGATCCACTGGACAATCCGGAGTTCAATATGTTTGTCTATCCCCAAGGCGCAATTAGTATGGTGAAAAAAAATCTAAGCATGATAACTGAAGAATCAAAACCTAAAGATTCAGATATAATTCTGAAAGTTGACGGCCTTGAAGATTCTATTTTAAATTTTGGATTTAGCATTTACAATAAATCCAGAGAAAAATTGTATCAGCATGGGGAAGTAAAAAGAATTTTGTGCTTTGAAAATGTGTATGTTGAAGCTTTTCTCAGGGTGGTGAAGACACCGGGATAAAGCAGGTAAATTTTAAACTTTTTAAATTTACACATTATCTATTGCAGTGGTTTAATTTAACTGCGCAAAATCACTGCGTACTGCGTAAATATCTTTGAGTTGTTAACCAGTAAAAATATAGAATTATGGACAAATCAATAACCTATATGGAAAAGTTGTTCAACGGATATGCACTTATAGACCTTGGCTATCGGGATTATATTGCAGCCCGTTTTCTGCTTAATAACCATTTTATAGTTCAGGGCCTCACGCTTGCAAGTACTGCGGTGGAAAAATATTTAAAAGCAGTGATTGTTTTTAATCTTGAAGAAAGAGAAAGATACAATTTTCATTTTGATAGATTTATTTATCTTAAGAATCTGCTCTCAAGGGTGAACCAGGATGTAACGGAAGGCTTTGATCCACTTTTCTTAGAAATACTAGGAGATGCCTTTAAGATCCGATACTACGATAAAATAGAAAGTCCGATTTATATGGGTTTTTATATCAATCAGTTTATAGGAGAACTGGACTGGACTATTGATTTTATTGAAAATTTTATAGCAAAAACCCAAAGCGGCGGACAGTCTATATCGCCGTACACTAAAGCAGTTCAAAGCAGGGATCCACATCTTTATACAAATAATTTTGTTTTACATAAAGAGAATAAAAAAGATTTTATGGAAAAGCCTGATGTAGGGTTTTCGATTTACATTAGTATTGGATCTTCAGTGCATCGGGAGAATGTGGTTAAAGGCGGAAGCACCAGAAATAAGTATGAGGGCCGGATAGCAGAATTTACTGAATTTGGTCCAGACTATCTATATAGATAATCTACCACCGCGCAAAACAAATTACTAGAACATTGGTTTATGTTATAAACAAAATCTTATGAAAGAACATTTAGAAGAAATAGAGAAAGTTTTTACTTTTCGATCAACATTGAATAAGGAGACAGATAGAGGTTGTGCGCTAATGGCGGCATCATTTTTAGAAAGTGAACTAACTGACTTACTGAAGGAAAAGTTAGTTGGTACTAAAAGCGAACTGAACAAATTATTTGAATTTAATGGCCCTTTAGGAACTTTCTCTTCAAAAATTAAAATTTGCCATAGTTTAGGATTTATAAATAAAACTACTATGAATGATCTCGAGTTGATAAGGAAAGTAAGAAATGAATTTGGACATGATCATAATCCAATTGATTTTTCAACTGAAGCTATCAAAAATAGAATTAATAATTTACGAAGTAATTTTTTTGTTCCAGGAGAAGTTAGACCGAGATTTATATTTACAAATTCTGTAGTTGGAATATTAGGTACATTAATCGGGTCTAAAAGATTAATTAAACCATTTAAAGAATTTGCTCTAAAAGAACCATCTGAAGAACTTAAAAAAGCGACTAAGGAAATGGTTTTTAAGTACGCGGATGAGGTAATACAAAAAATAGAAAATGATAGAAAAAAAGTTACGTAAAAGAAACTGAAAATAGTGTTATTTGCAGATACGACACATTTTTTAGTTTTTGTTAGTTAGTTAGTTAGTTAGTTAGTTAGTTAGTTTTGATTTTTGACGACGACAGAGGAGACTGGCTAAAAAGGTTTTTCATTAAGTAGGGAAGATATTTAATCTGGTAATAATTATTTTTTAACTGCGCAAAATTACTGCGTACTGCTTAAGTATCTTTGATCTTGTTTAGTAATCATATCTAAATTTGATGCCATAATTATTAATGCTTTCTTGTGAGGCTTTAAAATAATAACTTATATGAAAGAAATAAATTATTTAGAACCTGATGAAATCTGGGAAATATTTAATGTAAAATCTGAACATGACTTTAGAGAAAAGTATTTACTAAAAGGGAAATTCCATTCTTTAGTTCCTGAGGAGATAATTAATGATTACAAAGTAGTTGAAAGACTTATGTATTACAGCTATTTTAATTATCCATTAATAGATGAAGCATTTTCAAAATCGACACGAATTTTTGAAGCAAGTGTTACCTTAAAACTCGAAATTTTAGGTTTAAAAAGAGAAGGCTTTGAATCATTGCATTCAAAACTTACACGATTAAAAATATTAGTTTCGAATGATTTATTTGAACAATGGAAAATAGCAAAAAAGTTCAGAAATGATTTTGCGCATCGTGAAGCTGGTGCTCTAATGGGGATTATTCTGATGAATGCCTTTAAGCATAACTTGAACCTAATAAACTCAATTTTTCTTGAATCTTCAACTATTTTAAATAAAGAAAACAATCTTAAATATATGCTTCAACAGAGCGAGCATTTAGTAAAAGGATTATTTATTTTAGATTACAAAAACACAAAAATATTACTATCTGGAGCAAGCCCTTTTTCAACTGGAATTATAAATAACTCGGGTAAATCTCTATGGGTTTTTATTCCTATTACAGGTGATAAGATTATACAACAGGTAAATGATTTTCCTCCTTCATTAATTTTAAAATTAGAAAATTTAGAGATTAATGAGATAGGGTTAAAGGCGATAGATGCGGAAACGAAAGAAGTAATTCAACTTACAATAACGGACAATGCTGAAAATGTTGAAAAATTCAATCTGCACAATAAACGAATTGCAGAAATCGAAAAGATTTCACCAGATATTAGTTTAGAGTATATGTCAATGTTAAAACAAAAAACAACGAAAGAAATTGCAGATTTTCTATATAAAGATTGGTAAATGTATTACAGCTAACAGCTTCTACAATGGATTTAGCCAATTGACTTAATTGAAAATAGTAGAAGCTTAAATTCTATCCAATTCAATTATGTCCGCGGTGCGGACACAATTGGAAATGTTTAGTAAAATTTTCGATACTAATTTAATTGGCGGTATGAAAGCCCAGTTTTGTACTTAGGCCTGTAATTCTTCTGCAAGATATTTAATTAAGTAAGTGACATAGTTCGCTCTTTCTTTTCCCTGCAGTTCAATTAGTAAATATAAACGTGTTTAAACTAGTATATTCGCTTGTGTTAAAATTAGTAAACATGGCCAGTTAAAAATGAATATGCTTTTGCGTCCATGTCAATTGCGTCCGCACTGCGGACGCAATTGGAAATGTTGATAAAGAATAGATTTATTCAATTTGTAAATTGCTGTTGAATAATTCATGGATTTTTTGCTGGAGTATATTTTTATCTGGTAGGTGCGTTTTATATTCAGCTACCATAGTAGGAGAAAGACTTCGACTCAAAGCATATTCTACAACTTCACTATCCTTGTCTTTACAAAGTAAAATTCCGATACTTGAATTTTCGTTCTCTTTTTTTACATCTCTGTCAAGGGCTTCTAGATAAAAATTTATTTGACCTAAATGTTCTGGCTTAAACTTATCTGCTTTCAATTCAAAAGCCACAAGGCACTGTAGTACCCTGTGGTAAAATAATAAATCAATATAGAAGTCACTGTTACCGACCTGAACTTTATATTCTTCGCCTACATACAGAAAGTCTTTACCCAGCTCAAGAATAAAATCTTTCATCTGTTTGATCAGCCCTTTCTTGAGATCTTTTTCATTGTGAGGCTCAGAGAGATTTAAAAAATCAAAAATGTAGCTGTCTTTGAGTGAATTGATTATTTTAGGGTGTATTTCTCTCAACGCTGTTGAGAGTTTTGCATTTCCGAGCATGGTACGTTCAAAAAGACTGGAGGAAATTTGCCTCTCAAGTTCTCTAAAGCTGTAGTTTTCCTCTTTAGTAATTCTAAGGTAGAACTCCTTTTCTTCTATACTTTTACATCTGGAAAAAATAGCAAGATTGTGTGACCAGCTAATTTCTCTCAACAGTGTTGAGAGATTTGGATAATCTTTATATTGCTGATAGAATTGTTTCATTCTCCAAATATTTTTATTTGAAAATCCTTTTAACGTCGGTTCATTTATAAGTAGATAATTTGATAATTCATCAACAACAGAAAGACCCCATTCTTCAGATTCTAATCTTTGACTGATGTATTCCCCAACGTTCCAATAAAGGTCTATTAATTCTGTATTGACTGCTTTTAAAGCTTTGAATCTTGATTTCTTAATAAGATTTAAGATATCTATAAATTGGTTTTGAAGCATAGCATGAAATTTAAAGTTACTACCTAAATTTAGATTTCAGCTTCTCCATATCTTCCATAATGTTTACATCCAAAACTTTTGCATAATGCTGTGTCTGCTTGGTATTGGTATGTCCCATCATAGCTGATACGTTCTCCAGTCTTACTCCGTTTCCTAGAGTGACCGTGGTAGCAAATGTATGTCTGGCAACATACCAAGTAAGGTGTTTATTTATGCCACAGACATCAGCGATTTCCTTAAGATAAGCATTCATTTTCTGATTGGAAATTTTCGGGATAAGACCTTTTTGCTGGTTTTTATATTTAGAAATAATTTTATCAACGGTAGGTAGTACCGGGACATTGGCTCTAATTGCAGTTTTGGCTCTGCTGGTCATAATCCATAAATTTCCAGTGGAATCTTCGGATAAGTTTCTTTCAGTCAGTTCCAAAGCATCGACAGGTGCATATCCTGTATAGCAGCTGAAAAGAAATATATCCTTGACCTTTTCCAGACGGGGCGTTGAGAATATTTTATTCTCGATTGTATTCAGTTCCTGCTGTGTCAGGAAAACGGCATCTTTTACGCTGAGTCTGCCGTCATAAATATTGAATGGGTTTTTTATGATCAAATCCATCTTAATGGCGTAATTGCATGCAGTTTTATACATTTTCATATATTTTACCACCGAATTGTTTTTGATACCTGTCTGCTCTTTAAAACTGCTCTCATACTTAAGGAACTGTTCCAGTTTAAATACAAATGAGCTTGATAGTTCAGATGCTGGCATATCTTCCTTTTTATAGTTGCTATTGATGAAACTTAAAAGCAGGTCTTTTGCTCTTTTATACTTCTGTAAAGAAGCTGGTGCGCGCTCTCCTGAGTTAACTCTTTTAGTAAAAAATATAGTATATGTGTCCATAAGATCAATTATGGTAGGACCTTGTGGCTGGTCTATTTTGGTTTTACCTGTAATTTCAGCTTTTAATAATTGAAGATCAACCTCAGGGTCAATTCTGAAGAGTTCAGTAAATTTTTTGGCTGCATTAAGCTGGAAAAGATCAAGTAGATTTTTGATTACTATTTCTTTTTCAATTTTAAGCTGGTTTCTAAGATTATTAGTGCTCGCCCATCTTTCTTTTGAAATCGCTTGCCCGGTTGACATTGAAATTTGTTTGTTATTGTAACTCAAACGGGCATAGATAGGAGATTCGCCGTTCTTGTTTAATTTGTCGGATTTCTGGTAGAAAAGTACTTTTAACATGTTATCTAGTTTTAAAATTAATAATCAAATTGAATTAAAAATTTTAAGAGAGCCCATTGACAGCAGGGAATTCCCGGGGAATTCTTTCTTTTTAGTTACCCTTTTTTGAGAAAAATGACTCTAAAAAAAACGGGGTAACTAATAGGGTAACCATTCTTTGATAAAACATGTGCTTTTTGAAAAGTCTGCAAAAACGAAAAAGCCTTTAAACACTAGTGTTTAAAGGCTTTTGACTTTTAAAGTTTCTTTTGAAACTTCTACTGGCGGAGAAAGAGGTTCCGCTGATTTTATGTCAATTCCAGTAAATATAAGGATTGCGATACATTATTTAAGCAGGGGTCACCTATAGGGTCACTTAACTTACAGCGTATTAAATAAATACAATGTCAAAGATAAGGAATAAACAATTGTTGTGGCAATTATCGACCCAGAATAAATCCGTATTACTACTTAATTTTATATGTATTAAATAAAAGTTGTCCACAATCTTGCACAAAAAATATGATACTAATTGATTCAAGTCGTTTATAAAAAAACATAAAAGAATCAATAAGATTAATTATTTTCTACTATTTATTAAATGCCTTTATTTGGCTGCTTTTGCATCACAAAATATTTTAAAAAGAGCTGGCTACAAGTTTCAAATCTTCTAATAAAAAGTTCGAATTTTGTCCTAATAAGGCTTACTGCACAAGAAAAAAATACTTCAAACTGACTCAAAATTTTGGACTTCCAAAAATCAGGTAAAAGTACTCGCAGATATTTGTGAAAAAATGATGTAATTTAAGTGATTGATTTTCAGTGCTAAAAATATAAACTTTAATAAACTTTCACCATGAAAAAAATTTACATTTTATTTGCAGCCTTAACACTTTTGTCTTGCAAGTCGACAGAAGACATTTTAAAAAATGGCAAACCTTACGAAAACTTTAGAGGTTTTGAACCGGTCGATCCCACTGAGCATGAAGATGAAGTGGATATTGTTGTAGAGGAAAACGGTATTAAAAAAATTGTTCCTAAATACATAAAATTGCTCTCCCGCGAGGAAACGTTGTCATTTCTTAACAATGAAACATCAATTGTTTCTATCGGACAGATAGATATTCAGGGAGGGATCACTTATTTGCCAATAAACATATCTGCTAAACACAGCAGTTATAAAATCACCATGGATTACATGAAATCCACTACTATTGGGCAGGAAGACCAAAACGGACCTTACGGATACAAAAGGGTTGGTGTTGGACTTCGACTGATTGCAATGATAACAACTTCTAAAGCAAATCTGAATATTGGCGATATCTCCACTATAGGGGCAGCAGTTATGAGCGGTGAGGCACATGGAACATTAATGGCAGAATGTATAGGTATCAAATCAAAAGAAGTCACCGCTCTTTTTCCATGGCCTTCCGAAATCAACCAGACCACTGTACAGAATGCGGCAATGGCACTGGCGACAATAAAATCAAAAATTTATGATAGCGAGACGGAACTTTTCCCCCAGGTAGTTGCTGTGAAGACTCTCTTTGATAACTGTAATTGCGACAAGGTTAAAATTGAAAAACTTAAAGATTCTATTTTAACTACCAATACCATTGCTAAATCTACTCAGATGGCAGATAAGATAAAACTGCAATTTGAGAACAACAAAATAAATCCGAAAACGTCTCTTGCCACTGGATATGAATCCGATGGCTTTGCGATGTTGTTAGCTAAGAATATTGATGAATCTTTAATTGCTTTTAAAAACTGCTACAGCATTTATCCCACTTTTCACAATTGTGATGAAATAAAACAGTTGTTACAAGCCAATAAAAATGTTTTAAAAGATCCAACTAATAGTAAATGGAAAGATATTTATAAAGATATTATTACACATTTTAGTTCTGGACTTAGTCCAAAGCTAATAAATCAGTTGCGAACAGCATCTCAGTAATCACTAAGTAGTATATGTTTTTTTGATATATATATACCTATTTAAAACCTTGTCTTACTTTTTGATTCCCATATCATAATATGTGGTTTACAATGCAACAGTATATTACGAAAAACTTTCTTGGAGATTAGGCTTGAAGTTTAATAATCTCAGCAATAAAAAATTTTGAGATTTCTGAGGTTCATTTCAAGCTCCAACTGATATGCTGGCTAACTTAACTATTAAATTTCTAAAAAAAATAAGGGTGCATTTTTGCACCCTTATTTTTTTTAGAAAATCTCTTTTTTAAAGAGGTGAACGATCTTTATCATTCGTATTAATTTTTTGTAACAGAAAAGGTATCAAGTCCAGAAACTAGAATTTTATAAAATTAAAAGTTTAGCATAGGTCTTGTAAAATTTGTCCGCTTTTTTGTTGCAAGTCCAATTCCGATGCTCTCGCATGTACAGAACATTTATACTATTATCTTCTTTTGAATATTGTATTTTTAGGAATGATGTGCTGAGGGCTGCATTTAAATCGATCGATTCTCTTGATTCTTTTGTAGAAATGTTTTGTATTACTATTCTGGAATTCTTTTTTACCATAATTTATAACTGTTGAATTTCAGTTCTTTTTCATTAAAGTCCGTAGGGCTGCTTCTGATAGATTAAATTGATACTTTATTACATCAAAAGTAGTTTTTGTCTTCCCTGTCCATTTCAATTATCCGGTCGAGCTGTATCAATGAAAAATTACTGTCTTCTCTTTTGACAGCATAAAGTTAGTTTGTTTCGTTTATTAGTGTGCATAGATTATAAATATTAACAACAGTTTAAAAAATACAATTTAAAGGATTTATAATGAGAAACATATAGCTAAGATAATAAAGGGAAATTTATTTTGTTTAACTTTTGTATGAATTTGTTAAACAATTTGTATCTTTAACAGTTGTTAGTTGAAAAATTAAATAACGATCAAAAATCAATAAATTGGATCTTTTAATTAAAATCGAGTTTCATTGAGTGACAATTACAGTAATAGTTTAGAAAGACGTTTTTTTATAAAGTCAAAGAAATGAATAAGATTGTAATTATTGGCGGAAGTAAGGGGATTGGAAATGCTATTTTGCTACAGCAATTAGAACATCATTATGTCTACAATATCAGTAGGACAGATCCTAATGTCTTGCACTCGAATTTGACTCATTTTCAAGCTGATGTGCTACAGGATGTATTGCCTGAAATTGAAAGTATTGATGCACTTATTTATTGTCCGGGTTCTATAAATTTAAAACCCATTTTAAGTTTAGGTATTGAGGATTTTAGAAATGATTTGGAAATTAATGTAATAGGAGCCGTGAGGGTTATTCAGCATTTTCTGCCTGTTTTAAAAAAAGCAGAACATCCATCTATTATTTTGTTCAGTACAGTTGCTGCAAAACTTGGTATGCCATTTCATGCCAGTATTGCTACTGCCAAAGCAGCTGTGGAGGGTTTGGTGAGGTCTTTAGGGGCTGAATTGGCTCCTGTTATACGCATCAATGCAATTGCACCAACAATAACTGAGACTTCTTTGTCGGCTTCTATTTTACGAAATGACCGTCTGAAAGAAAATATGATGGAGCGACATCCTATGAAAAACTACTTAAAACCACAGGAAGTTGCCCAAATGGTCAATTACCTGATTTCAAAAGAGGCTGGATCGATATCGGGCCAGGTTTTTCAAATGGATTACGGCATTGTCACTTTTAAAATATAAACTCCTATAAAATGAAAATTCTCTTAACAGGTGCAACAGGTTATATTGGCAAGCGTCTTTTACCTCTCTTACTGGACAGGGGGCATGAAGTAATATGTTGTGTAAGGGATAAAAACAGGTTTTACTATGACCAAGAATTTGAAAAAAGTATAAAAGTTATAGAAGTCGATTTTTTGAATCCCAAAAGTTTGGAAAATATCCCAGATGATATTGATGTTGCCTATTATTTAATCCACTCTATGTCGGGTTCCGCTTCTAATTATGATGAACTCGAAAGTATTTCAGCACATTATTTTATTGATAAATTAAATAAAACTAATGCCCGGCAGATTATTTATCTCAGTGGTATTGTTAATGACAGGTCTTTGTCCAAACATTTATCGTCAAGAAAGGCTGTTGAAGAAATTTTAAAAATGGCGGTAATGGCAAGTACAACCCTGAGGGCTGGTATTATTGTGGGTTCGGGAAGTGCTTCCTTTGAAATCATACGCGATTTAGTGGATAAGCTCCCGGTTATGATTACCCCTAAATGGCTTAATACCAAATGCCAGCCCATTGCCGTTAGTGATGTTCTAGAATTTTTACTTCGATCCTTGTCAAATCCTCTAACTTATAATCAGAGTTTTGATATAGGAGGCCCTGATGTGCTTAGTTATAGAGAGATGCTTTTAGAGTTTGCCCAAGCAAAAAAACTTAAAAGATATATTTTTACCCTACCTGTTATGACCCCAAAATTATCCTCTTACTGGCTTTATTTTGTAACCTCGACCTCCTTTAAATTGGCATCAGCCCTAGTAAGTAGTATGAAAGTGGAAGTGATCTGCAGTGAGAGTCGAATTAATAACCTTTTGGAAATAAACCCAATACCTTATAAAAAGGCGCTTGAGAGGGCTTTGATAAAGATTAATGAAGATGCCATAGTTTCAAGCTGGAAGGATTCTTTAGTAAGCGGGCAATTTAGAGGAAATGTTGCCAGTTTTCTTAAAGCCCCAAAAAAAGACTGTTTTATTGATCGAAGAAAGAGGCACATCATAAACCGAGACTATACCATTTCTAAGATTTGGTCTATTGGTGGAGACAATGGATGGTATTATGCAGACTGGCTTTGGGGTTTACGTGGCTTTATTGATAAGATTTTCGGAGGCGTAGGTGCCAGACGCGGAAGAACCCATAAAGAGGAAATACATGTTGGTGATGTACTAGATTTCTGGCGGGTCGTCTATGCCAATAAAGCGGAAGGGAAATTGATTTTATACGCCGAAATGAGGCTTCCCGGTGAAGCCTGGCTCGAATTTAAAATTATCAACACCACCTTATATCAGGCTGCTACCTTTAAACCAAGGGGTATAACGGGCAAATTATACTGGTATGCTGTGCTGCCATTTCATGGTTTTATTTTTAAGGGAATGATAAATAAGCTTATTGGCTAAAAAATTTGACCATTAAAATAAAATGGACTGCTGAACTTGGTTTAAGAGCTGAATAAAAATGTAAAATTGAGTATTAATTTTTGGTCTAATCGGCCAAGAAAGGGCATTAATCGAGACTATGTCTCATTCGGTATAAAAGATAGGCAGGATATAAAATATTGTAATTAAATTGTAGTGTATGATTTTTATATTCAATTAATTAACACAAAAAAAGATGAAAAAATTAATCTTTGCAGGTCTGTTTTTGATCACTGTTTTTAGTAATGCTCAAGTTTTAAGCCAAAAAAAGGCTGTTTCCCGACCAGGCTGGGGACCGATAACCAATGTCGAATTTAGGTACTATTATTTACCGGATATCGATATTTATTACGATACTGATAAAAATGAGTTTATTTATGACAAAAAAGGTAAATGGATCCGTGATAAATTCCTGCCTTCGCGTTCTAAAGAATATGATCTTTATGACGGATACACTGTTATTATAACGGATTATAATGGTAAGAAACCTTATGTGTATCACCAAAAACACCTTGCCCTTTTTCCTAAGGAAAATAGGGTTAGTGAGAGGGAATTTTTAAACAATCAAAGCAGTAGAAGTACTAAAACCCTTATTGGGCAGGAGGGCCGGCCTGGTGTTGGTGCTACTAAGTCAATTCCAGCTACCAGAGATACCCCGAATGAAAAACGATTTTAAGGATTAAATGTTACTTAGAGTCTTTATAAGCTGGGCTAATCCCAGAGATGCTAATCTTTGGGATTGGTTCTATAAAAGCCCTAGTGATAAAATTGAAGATATTTTTTTAGTCAAGGGTATAGTTTTAGAGTTATTTATATGGCGGATTTCTAGTTGTAGCATTTTTTTAGTTATTAGATTTTAAATAAATAATTTTAATATTATAATGGAAGAGAAAATATACAATACAGAAGGTAAATTAAGTAGGTTTATCAGTTATTTTTATGTTGCCTCAATTGGAGAAGACCAGCCAGGGCAAACCAAGTTTCTGGTTCCTAATCTTGAAATGATTTTAATTTTGAATTTCGGTCCGCCGTTGGATGTCTGTTTTGGTGGTGATTGTAAATGGTCGCATCAGATCCTTAATTTTGGTATTATCGGGCCTTTGCGAAAGCAACTCAATTACAGGATGCCGCCTGGATCGAGTTTTATAGCTGCCAATTTTACATTGGATGGTTTCTACAAAATTTATAAGGTGTCGCTGGACCACATAAAAGGACAGGAGATATTGGATCCCGATGTAATCTCAAAGTCAGACAAATGCGCTGAGTTAGTCAAGAAACTGGTAGCATGTTCCCATATGGATCAAAAAATTGAACTTTTAAAAAGTCATTTCATCCAATTAATGAAACAGACCAAGGTAAGTTCTAAATTTATACGCTCTTGTACCCAGGAGGATACTGTTATTATTTTTGACGCGGCCAAAATTGCTTCTTCAAAAATGAATACATCAGAGCGTAATGCACAACTTTTGTATAAAAAGCATTTGGGATATTCCTCTAGGGAGAAATTCACGCATGTCCGATTTAAGGAATTGATTAAACATCTGATTAAAATCAAGACCAGTCAAATCAACTGGATTGAAATTGCGGCGGATTTTGGATATTATGACCAGAGCCATATGATTCGGGATTTTAAGAAATTTTTGGATATAACCCCACAATACTTTCTTTCAGAGATTGATACTTTTTGTTTAACACAAGATTTTATTTCTCTGCCTAAAATTAAAAAAAAGTAATCATTTGATTTTATTGGAACTAATTGTAGAATATTCTTTTTTTGTCATTTGGTATTTTATTTTAATTTCGGGAATTGTGGCTGAAAATCCATTTTTTGTTTGGGTTGTGGAATAAAAAAATCCCTGAATTTTATATCAGGGATTTAAAAAATAATCAACAATCTATTAAAATTAAGTCATGTTTATTGTGGAACTTTTATCTCAAAAGTGTTTATAATAGCACAAACCGAAAGGTCAATCCAATTAAGACAACAATGTTGAACAAGGTTTTATTATCAAAATGTTTTTGTGCCTGGTGGTAGGTTATTGAGTCGATTTGATGACTCTTTAGGAGATCCCGTGTAAACCTGTATATTATTTCTTCCTTTGGTTGGTAGCGGTCTCTGAACAGGTGAGGGTGAGTAGGAATCTTTTTGTTTTTGGACATCCAGGGCTAGTCCATAGAATTCTAGATACCAGCTTTCGAAATCACTAGGTGCAATGCGTGTTGTGATATTAAGCATTTCGACTATATCGACACCATGATAGGGGGCAGTACCAAGCCATCGGAGTAAATTAAAGTGAAAGGATTTATCAGAACTTAGTACCATGGTGTTGATTGTAAAAAATTAATAATAATTGGAGGGTTATTTTTTTACGTATTATTTTGGGATTCCACTCCCTTTATAAGAAGAGAGCCCTTTTACAAGCAGGGAGAGCTCTTTATCATTTTCAAATCTTTTGGCGTGTATTTCTTCTATTTTATTTTTAATTTGTGGATCAGGATCATCTGTAAGATCCTGCGAGATCATATTTTTAACTAAGGGAAGTCCTAGGCTGTCCATTTGCCTGTGAATGGGATTGTGCATATAATCCTTATAGTCCTCTATATTGTTTAGGGCAAAGATGGCGCCCATTTCAAATTCACCACCTATATCTTTTCCTACACCATAAAAATTAACGGACTTAATTTCATTTCCCATCTGATGGAATTTTAGTGCAACTTCTTGTTTTTGTTCTTCGGTGACCTCTTTAAGAAAACCAACACGAATAGTATGATAAATCATAATTTTTGTTTTAAGTGGTTCATAATGCAGACAAATATATAAGTCGTAATTATAAAGTCATAGTACAAATACGAAGGGTATGAAAGTGCATTTTAAGATTTGTATTTCTTTTTAAAGCCTGTTAAAAAGGTATTGAATTAAGATGATCTGCATCCTGGCTTTAAATTTTGGGGAGTACCATAGGGGGAGGTAGACTTCTAAAGGCAACCCTGATCAAATACCGGACTATTTATCATTTATGGCATAGAGCTCTAAGTAATACTCTTAAGATGAAATAGCTTGTAGGTGGTGTACTCAATCAGGACGTTGCCTAGAAAAGTTGTCAAAAGACTATTTCCAGGCCATAAAGCCTTGGTACGCAAAGTACAGTACAATTACATATAGGGCGTATTTTAGAATTTTTACTACCATTTGCCATTTTTTTGATTTATTAGGCACTTCTTTTTCATCGTGCTGGTCTTTGTCTTTTCTCATTTTATATCGATTTTAGTTTATTTTATCGTCTGATAATTTTGATTTTCTGCTGTTCAAATTCGTAAAGGATAAGATCCTTTAAAGGATTGCCTTTTTTACGTTTTCGAAACAAAAGTAGAGAACCGATATTTTCTGCCATTGTATGAATACGAAAGGTATTTCGTTAAAATGAATGAAAATACATATGGTAAATCATTGTTTAAGTTTTTTAACCCTTAAAAGACCTTAAAACGATTTTGGGCTTCATTAAGGGGCTCGCTCACTTGCAATTACATTTATGGTAGATCCTTTGCTTTTGCATTGCCAAAAGGATTACCATTAGGTTTGAATTGTTTTATTACTACCATTTATCAGGCTTTTTTTGTACCCTATGGAAGTCAGAAGTTTATTGGCGTTTTTCGTTTTTGTACAATCGTTCCGTTTGCTATTTTTCTAAGTTTGTCTCGCAAAGAAACAGATCAGCAAATAAGAACAGTCTTTGCCAATTAAAACAATAGAAATGGAATAGTTTTTTAATATCGCAAGGAAATCCAGCTTACTATTTAAGTTATACAATACCTGATGTGCTTTTTAATACTCTTATGATTGTGCTGCTTTTCTAAAGTGAGCTTTAACGAGCGTGCCATGATGTTGTACTAAAAGAAGAGCATTCAGTGGTGATCCTTTTGAACCGTCGTCTAGGATGGTTAAAATATTTAAAAAATAGAGGTGTTTAAAGTCTTAAAATAGGAAATATGGAAGGTTATAATAGTTATCGTATGGCAGTTCCTTCAGGTTTTCAAGAAGTGTTCTCTCATTTTTATTTTGCAAAAAATGCCACTAGAGAGGCTATTGATAAAAGCTTTTTACCGCATTATCAAACCATAATGATCTTTAGTTTTGGTACCCCGCCATTGATTTTTAGAGGTGATTATAAAATTATAGTAGAGAGTTGCATTGTCCTTGGTCCTATTAAAAGCTCTTTCGAATATACTCTGCCTGCTGGGGCTGATATCTTTGTGTGCAACTTTATTGATGATGCTTTTTACCGATTCTTTGGCAATGCGGATATTGCCTCTACCAGGGCGATGCATCCTGATACTGTTTTAAATCAAAATTGTTTTACCATTTTGTGGGAGGTGCTAAGTAAGATAAGTTGCAGTGAAGGCAGAGTAGCTACTCTGCTTGATTTTTGTCAGGATTATTTGGGAAATAGAAATGGGATTGCAGAGCAGCTTGCCAATTGTGAGAGTAAAGTTTTAAGTCCTATAAAGGAAATATCGATGCGCAACAATCTATCAGAGCGCGCCGTTCAGGTCAACCACAAAAAACATTTTGGCTATACGGCCAAAGAAATCTATCGTCATGAACGATTTTTACAGGCCATCAAAATGATCCAGCGGGCATCGTTGGAGAGTTCCAGGATTGACTGGTTTGAGATAATAGCCCAATGCGGTTATTACGACCAGAGCCAGCTTATCCGTGATTTCAATCACTACCTAAATCTAAGCCCTCTGAAATACATCAAATTCCAACAGCTGATCTGCAATGCCAATCCTTAGAGAGTATTTTGCAACTTAGGTCTTTTAAATCTTTACTACCAGTTTACATTCGTGTGTCCTTTTTACTGCCATGGATTTTTACAGGTCTATTTGGAGTAGTTCTTCCCAGATACTCTTTAAAATAAGAAACCGAATGAACTGCTTCGTTTTGATACAATTTTTTGAGTTGGGTTCACCGCAATTTTACACTGTAATCAAAAGCGAAAATTTATGACAATTAAAACAACATTGAGCATCTTCGTAGTGATGCTTCTGATGGGTTCGGCTGCCAAAGCCCAGTCGGGAAATCTAGATTCTTATATCCAGGAAGCCTTTAAAGGCAATGAGAGTTTAAAGCAGCGTTTCCTTGAACTGGAAAAATCCCTTTATGCATTAAAGGAAGCCAAAACGCTGTTTTTGCCCACTACAAATTTCGGTGCTAATTACAGCCTGGCCAAAGGCGGAAGATCCATTGAGCTTCCTTTGGGGGATCTTATGAATCCGGTTTACAATACGCTCAATACACTCACACAAAACGATCAGTTTAAAAACCTTTCCAACACTAAAGTAACATTGAACCCGAACAATTTTTATGATGTGCGCCTGCATACTTCAATGGATTTGTACAACAGGGAGACGGTTATCAATGAAAGAATAAAGCAAGGGCAGATCACTTTGGAGAAATCAAAGATTTCAATTTACAAGCGTGAACTAGTTAAAGAAGTAAAAACAGCCTGGTTTGAATATCAGCAGCTTCTGGAGGAAAAAGGCAATTATCAAAGTGATTTGGAGATGATAAATGAGTCACTGCGCATAAATGAGGCTCTTTTAAAAAACGGCAAAATTTATCCCACGCTGGTTCTTCGTTCTCAAACGTATAAAAAAGGAATTGAAAATTCGATTATAGCACTGCAGGCCAGAATTATAAATGCACAGGCGTATTTCAATTTTCTTCTTAACAAACCCTTTGATAGCGCTATTATTGTTGCGCAATGGCCGTCTGAACCCCTTGTGTCTGCTGTTTCTGAAATGGAAGATTCAAAACCTTCGGAGGAACTTGATGCAGCGAGAACGAGCTCCTTAATATCGGGTCTTCAGAACAAGATGGACAGGTCGGCCATGCTCCCTAGGGTGAGTACTTTCATTGATTTGGGCCTTCAGGACTTTGCGTGGAAAGTAAAAGACGGCTCACCCTATTACATTGCTGGGGTGAACATGAAGTGGGAGTTGTTTGCTTTTGGTAGAAACAGGTACAAAACGGCACAATCCTCACTTGGTATGCAGCAGGCTGAATCCCAGTATCAATTAACCGGGCAACGCATTGCCCTTGAAGAAAAACAGGCTGAGAATTTATGTCAGACGGCTTCAAAAAATTATAACAATACGCTTTATCAGGTCGAGCTGGCGGAGCAGTATTATGCTGACCAGCTTAAAATTTACAAGCAAGGGAGGCTCCTGTACATCGAACTGCTCGATGCGCAGACACAACTTACCCAGATCAGGGTAAGGCGTTCGATAGACTACATGGGCTATCAGATTGCCTATGCAGCACTAGAGCGTCTTAAAGCACTATATAAAATCGACTAATCCAATTATAAAAACAGAAATTTTATGAAAACAATACATGTATTATATGCTGCATCTTTTGGGCTGGCAGTTATTTCCTGTGGTCAAAACAAAGTGGAGTCAAAGCCGGCAACTCAGGGGATCCCTGTATCTGTACTGACTCTGAATCCGGGGGAGGGTAATATGCCAATTACAGCCTCAGCCACCCTTACCACAGATGATAATGTAGCTTTAAGCTTTACTACCAGCGGTATTGTTAGTAGTATTTTGGTCAAGGAAGGGGATGCGGTGATCAAAGGACAGTTACTGGCTACTTTAAATGCTACTGATGTAAAGGCCAAAGAGCAGCAGGCACTTCTTGCAAAAGAAATGGCGCTAAGAAATCTCAAGCGCACCGCCAATCTGTATCTGGATAATGTTGCCAGCTTGGAGCAGTACCAAAATGATAAAACAGCATTAGAGATGGCTAACCAGCGATGGATGACCGCCAGTTTTGACCTTGAGAACACGCGTATAAGAGCCGTTAGAAACGGTTACATACTTCAAAAACTAACGGAAGCCGGTTCACAGTCAGCAGCAGGGAGTCCGATACTTACCATGTTTGGAGGCCAGCGGTCGGGGCAGTGGATTGCAAAGACCCAGGTCAATGATAGGGATTGGATTCGCGTCAAGGTAGGGTATAAGGCAGAGGTAAGCATCGGTAGTACATCGGATAAGATACAGGGGGAGGTTATTAGAAAATCGCAGGCTTCAAGTCCTGGAAGCGGTTCGTACCTTGTGGAAGTGCTTCTTAAGGGGCAGGATAACGGGGAGATTGCCCAGGGGATGTTTGCAAAGGTTAGTATTACCGCTGTGGCAAAAGAAGCTGCTGATTCACCGCTGATCAGGATTCCTTATCAGGCCCTTCTTGATGCAGACGGTAGCACTGGATTTGTTTTTATCCCGGGTTCTGATCATAAAGCTAAAAAGGTGAGGGTGGTAATCGATGGAATTAGAAATGACGAGGTGGTAATCAGTAAAGGACTTGAAGGGGTTCAGCAGATTATCCTCGCCGGCAGCGCCTATCTTAAAGAGGGCAGTTATTACACCATTACTAAAAGCAGTACATCACTTAACTAAAGAAACAACGATATGAAAATTTCAGAATTTGCTATAAAGAATAAGCCCTTCACGTTGATTATATTTTCCATGATTGCCGTACTGGGTCTCTCTACGCTTTTTACAATGCCAAGGGCTGAGGATCCGGATTTGCAGAAACCTTCCTTTCCTGTTGTCATTATTTATCCTGGGGCAAGTCCTGAGGATATGGAGAAACTGGTTGTTGATCCACTGGAGAAAGAAATATCGGCACTGGATGATATCAATAAAGTACGTACCACTATAGGTAACGGTATGGCTGTTATTATGGCTGAGTATGATTACAAGTGCGACGTTGAAACCAAGTACCAGGAAATGGTGCGTGTTGTGAATAGCAAAAGGAAAGAGCTGCCCGGGGATATTGCCAGTATTGAGGTAAAGAAAATACTTGCTTCTGATACTAATGTATTTCAGTTGGCCCTTATTTCGGGCTCTGCGCCCAGGGAAAAGATTCGACTATATGCCAAAAGGCTTCAGGACGAGCTAGAAAAAATAAAATCCCTTAAGAAGGTTGAGATACATGGCCTGCCTGATCATCAGGTACGAGTTGAGCTTGATATAGAGAAAATGGCACAACAGCATATATCGCCACTACTAGTTACAGAGAATATCAGAAGTAATATGGAAAATATCCCTGGCGGGGTTATTGAGGCAGGGACTAACAGTTTCAATGTTAAGACCAGCGGAAATTTCAAAGATATAGATGATGTTCGCAATGCCTTAGTATGGAAAGATGCCAATCGAAACATCTATTTAAAAGACATTGCCAAGGTATATTATGGCTATGAAGATGACAATTACCTAACAAGACTTAATGGTAACAGGAGTGTCTTTGTGGTTGCGGCGCAGAAGGACGGGAAAAATATTACCCAAACCCAAAAGCAATACCTGTTTGTGATCGAAAAATTTGCAAAAACGCTTCCTAAAGACATCCAGCTCGTTAAAAACTTTGACCTTGGGGTTGATGTCAACAAACGTCTCTCGGGTCTTGGAGAAGATTTTATTATAGCTATACTTCTTGTTTCAATTACACTTCTGCCCCTGGGATGGAGGGCTGCTGTTATTGTTATGATTTCAATACCCTTATCCCTTGCTATTGCAGTGATCATGCTCAATGTATTTGGATACAGCCTCAATCAGCTGAGCATTGTTGGACTAGTTGTGGCCCTGGGTCTTTTGGTGGATGACAGTATAGTGGTGGTGGAGAATATTGAACGCTGGATATTGGAAGGTCACAGTCCTATGGATGCTGCTCTTAAAGGTACCAAACAAATAGGTCTTGCTATATTAGGCTGTACGGCTTCGCTTATTATTGCCTTTCTGCCTATTGTATTTCTGCCTGAGGCTGCGGGTGATTTTATCAGGGGCTTACCAATGGCAGTAATTTTCAGTGTACTTGCTTCGATGTTAGTGGCTTTAACCATTATACCATTACTGGCTACTAAGCTGTTAAAATCTCATGTAGGACATCCCGATGGAAATATTTTCATGCGCGCTCTGAAAAAAGTAATTCATGGGAGTTATGCCAAATGGCTGGACCAGGCCTTGAGACGACCTGTATTATCACTGTGCCTTACAGCGGTATTGTTTATTGGTTCGCTGTTTTTGTTTAATGTTATTGGATTTATGCTATTCCCCTCCTCGGAAAAACCGCAATTCCTTGTCAATATTACTACGCCGCCACAGTCTTCCTTTGTGTATACCAGTAAAGTGGTATCGGATGTGGAGGCAGTGCTCGGAAAAGAGAGTAAGGTAAGGTTTACGTCTGCCAATATAGGTAAGGGCAACCCGCAGATTTATTACAATGAGATCCCCGAAAATCTGCGTCAGGACTATGGACAGGTATTTGTGCAGCTTGAAGAAACAACCTCAGTGAAAGAAAAGCTTTTATTGATGCAGGAGCTCAGGGTTAAATTCAATTCTTATGCAGGAGCAAAAATAGAGGTTAAGGATTTTGAACAAGGTCCGCCTATTACTGCTCCTATAGAGGTTAAATTATTTGGAGACAACCTGGATTCCTTAAAGGTACTTGCGCAAAGAACCGAGCAGATGCTTAAAAAGACCAAGGGTACCATGTATGTAACCAATCCGATGGGATATGAGAAATCGGACTTTAAGGCGGTAATCAACAAAGAAAAAGCGCTGCTTCTGGGTATTAGCCCAATAGAGATTGACAAGACAATCCGCCTGGCGGTGTCGGGCTTTGACCTGGGAGAGTATCCTGATAAAAACCAAAGTGAGTATAATGTTTTGGTGACCCGTAACAAGGAAGGAAGACCCAAACTAGATGTACTTGAGGGCGTATTTGTTTTTAATGCGAAAGGGGATGCCATAGCGCTTGATCAGGTTGTTGAAATCCAACCGCAGCTTTCTCCGGTTAGCATTAGTCACCAGGAGAAAATAAGAACAGTTTCGGTAAAAGCATTTGTAGAGCAGGGATTTCTAGCTGACAGGGTTTTAACAAAGGTGATCTCTAAAATGGATCATTTTAAATTGCCTCTGGGTTATACATACTCTATGGGTGGTGAAATAGAGACTAGGGAAAATTCTTTTGATGGTTTTTTAAATATCCTTATCGCCACACTGTTTTTATTTATAGCAGTTCTAGTGCTGGAGTTCGGTACCTTAAAGAGTACTGTAATTGTCTTATCAGTAATCCCTCTAGGTGTAATTGGTGCTGTAACTGCACTTTGGATTACAGGCTACCCTTTGTCATTTATAGCGGTAATTGGTATTATTGCCCTGGCAGGTATTGAAGTTAAAAATACCATTTTACTGGTGGATTACACCAACAACTTAAGGAGAGAGGGAATGGGTATCGAAAATGCCATCCGTGAAGCCGGAGAGGTACGATTCCTGCCTATTGTTCTGACCTCACTTACGGCAATAGGGGGGTTGATTCCCATTGCATTATCGAGTAGTCCTTTGATCTCGCCATTGGCCATTGTAATTATAGGGGGGCTGATCAGCTCCACACTCTTATCGAGAATTGTCACACCGGTTGTCTATAAACTAATCCCGCCTGCTGTGGAGCCCGAATCGAAAAAGGACAGCTAAGAGTGAATAATTTTAGAGTAGCCTGTTGGTTTTATAATTATTACCGTAGGTTAAAATTTGAAGTATAAAGATCTATTTATGAAACAGAAAAAACTTTTAATTGCTGGTGGTACGGGAAGTATAGGTACGCAATTGATAAAAAATTTAGTACAGCTGGATATCCATTTCAGGGTTCTTGTTCGTACAAAAGAGCAGGGTGATCTCATGAAGGAGATGTCACAGGCTGAAATCGCAGTAGGGGATTTATCGGATATAGCGAGTTTAATAGGTGTATTCGAAGGGATCGAAAAGGCATTTTTGCTTACGGAGCATTGTGAATCCTCAGTAGAACTGCAGTTAAATTTTGTAACTGCATCTCATAGGGCAGGTGTAGGTCATATTGTCAAGATCTCGCAATTGGCTGCCGATGCAGGCTCTGAGGTCTGCTCTTTGCGGTATCATGGAATTGTAGAGAAGAGGATTAGGGATCTTGGGATGGTTTACACCTTTCTTCGCTACAATATCTTTATGCAGGGGCTGATCCTTTTTGACCATTTTATCAAATATGAGGGTAAATTTTTTGGCGCGATGGGAGATGCCCTTATCAGTGTAGTGGATATCAGAGATATTGCAGCTGTAGCGTCTAAAATACTGACGGAGTACGGGCACGAAAATAAAATCTATACTATTACCGGAGCAGAAGCCCTTAGCCATTATCAAATGGCTGAGGTACTCTCGAGAGTATTGGGAAAAGAGGTGGTCTATATCAATCTTAGCACGGAAGAGATGCGCGGAGCCTTAACTTTGGAGGGATATCCTGAGCAGCAGACCATTGGTCTTATAGGGGATTTTGTTCATCATTGCCGAGCGGAAGCGGCCCAAATTAACAATACGGTGCATACAATCACCGGAGCGCCCGCGATCAGTTTTGAGAAGTTTGTCCGTGATTATGCGATGTTCTTTAAATAAGTGAGCAAAAAATAAGATGGAATGATAAAAATGAAAACATTTTTTTTAGGTGTGGTATTCCTAATTTTATTGGGCACCTTAATCATATTATGTGCAACTCTGTCGGGTTCTTAGCAGTAAGAGGCTTATTAGATAGTGACTGGCGTTGCTATAATTGTACGAACGATGACAGCCTTGCTATTGAGGTTAATGCTTATGGCAATTCTATGTGACCGTTGCACTTCGAATTATTGTTTAGCCTATAAATAGAACCCCCATTATCAATTGTTATAAGGGGGGTATTATGAAAATTTTACCTAAAAAGGATCTGTTTGAAAAAACGCACACAGAGGTCCGCATCACTTTATGACACAAAAATAAGACAAATGAATATTGAGATCATTAAATCAGAAATAGAAATCTACAAGCCTGTCTCAGAGGTGTTTTATCAAATATTTAGTATGGATCTTTTGGCTTTTTTCAGGGACCTACCCCATATACCGCCTCACACCTACCATGTGGGAAGTACAGTGCATCTAAGGCCCGGATTTGAACATCTGATATATTTTGTAAATGGCGATACTGCCCGTCGCAGGCTTAGTACCTATATCCCTGAGACCTCTTTCTCAGGAATTATCGACCAATTTAATATCCTGTATTACCCTGGGCTTTGTGAAATCGAGTACCAGTTCCATTTCCAGGAGGATATAGGTAAAGAGTCGGTCACTCAGCTTAGGTGTGAATACCAGTTCAAATTTCATTCGCGTCTTATGGCATTTCTTTTTACTGTCAATGCGCTGAAGTATGCGCAGCAACATACAGAGAATTACCTGAATGAAATTGGAAAAAAATTCACATAACGCCCTTAGATTTTTCTTGTTTGTTGCAGGATAACAAAGTTAATTGACGAATTTAAAAAAAATAAGTAAATGAAAGATAAAGTGACTAAAATAATCCCTATTTGGAGTAATAGGAGTAACGTAGCTTTACAATATGATAGGGCTTCCACGGTTTGTAAAGCCTCAAGGGAAGAGCTCATTAAGGCTGAATTTCGTGTAATCCACCATAGGCTGGAACAGTACGTGAGTAATAAAAATGATGTTGGGAAGGTTTTAAAAGTTAGTGATTTTGTTAAAATGTATCTCAGAGTACTTGCCATTAGCCAGAATGCGCTTGCATTTCATTTTAAAATGAAATGCAGTACTCTTGATCAACACCTTTCCGGCGAAAGAAAACTCAGCGCAGCGCTGATTTTGAAACTTAGTGTACTTACCCATGTCAGACCCGAGCTGTGGCATGGGGTTGAGATAAAAAATGAGCAGACGCAACTCCATGCAGAAAAAAACAACTGGGAGTTGTATGAGCAATTCGATTACCGGAATTTAATTACAGGGGGTTAAAGTTTTGTCTGTTTTTATCTTGCATTTTATTTAGGCAAAAAAATCCTTGGTGTTTTATCCTAAGCACATCTGATAAATGGCTCCTGATACATGTTTTCGCTGTATCAGTGCCCATTATTCTTCTCTTGATTATTCTCTTCTGGGCGCAGGTAAATATAGTTTAGATTATTTGATTGGTCAGCAGATCAAAATATAAGAACTAATTTAAATAGCTTTTATATTATAAGTTAAGTAATGAGTTTTTGAAGTCCACTCTTAAAATGGCCATTTTTCCCTGAAGTTATATTTTTATTCACAAGAATAGTTCATTGTTTTTTCAAATGATTTATTAATTGGACTCTTGATAATAAGTGGTACACCAAACTGAGTTGGTTCAGAACGATAAGTCTCACTTTTAAGATCTCCTTTCTGTACAGTTGGAAATCCATTACTATCGTACTGATAAGAATAGTCAATAGTAGTGGTGCCTCGAGTGTCGGTATGATTCGAAGTAACTTCTATCTTTTTCAACATATTCATGTTTTTAAATGTCTCCTGTGCATAAAATATTTGTGTAAAATATTCCTTAGGAAGATATTGCAAAGATGGACTATCATTTAAATTAGCAATAAAGCATTGGATATGAAAACAAAAAGTAGAGAAAAAGTTAAGCTACATTTTTGTAATTATTTAATTTATTAAATAGTTTTATAGTTCAAAGCAGAGTGCTTTCTTTTTTTATTTTACCAAATTTCGATGTGTTTATATCCATATTTATAAAAAGTGTGAACAATCTATTCTTTAGATTCAGCAGTCGGAATAATTTAAAAACTAAAGATAAATGTTATTCTTAAATGTGACAGAACCATTATTTCGAGGAATATGATATTAATACTTTTTGAGTAAATCTTTCGTTATCTACCGTTAAAAATTCGGCAATATAAGCGCCATAACTTAAGCCATTAGTTGAAAAAACATAATTCAGATCGCTTCCAATTGCTTTCTTATACAAAACCAATTTACCTGACATATCATATAATTTAAATGATTTTATAGTTAAATTATTAGGATTTGAAACGTTTAGATTGGCATGGCTATTATCCTGACGGATAATAAACTGTTCTTTATTTTCAGAGGGCATTCCTAGTGTTTGATTTGCAAATGCTATTTTAAATCGGTCGGAATATACTCCCGGAGCAACAATAACCTGATAGGTTCCGTTTTTGATATCATGATAGGATTGATCTAAAGTATCGTATAAATAAATAGGCTGCGAAGAATCGAAGTTTATGACTTCCGGAACATAAAACTTAAATGTTGAAGCTACAGCCGCTTTTACTGTTAGTGGTATTTTTTTGGTCTGGTCAAAAGCAATTCCCTGAATTACATAATTATCATTGTTTAGCAGGAAAGTGACATCATTAGGAAGATCCCCATTCATATCTAATGCATCAATACCAATATCTACATTATCAGTTGCTTCGGGAAGAAAAGCTAAAGCCAGCTGTCTTGTAAATTGATTATTGATAATAGTATTTAATTTAAAATGAGAAACGTCGGTTACAGCTGATGCATTTTTTTCTATCTTTTTTATTTGTGCCTTATGTTTTTCAAATTGAGATAAACCACTACCCTCTCTATAAAACAAACGATGCGAATTTTTGAAAATAGCCGTTCCGTTTACGGTGCCATTAAGTATAAATCCCTGACCAATTGCAGCAAATTTACGTTGTATTGAAAGGCCTGATGATAATCCGGTCGTATTTAATGAGCCATCAGCCTTATAAGAACTAAATGCTGCTGCTGCATATAAACCGCCGGAATTTACAGCGATGGGAGAGTATGTTCCATAACCGCCTCTATAATCCGTAAGAAAATGAGAATTCACGGTTTTATCCTGTTCCCAAAAATACGCAATGCCTCCAGTAGCAGTGTTGTCCGGATCTAAAAGAAATGCATTTAAATGTAAAGCCGACGGATAAGGATTACCTGTTAAAGTTGCATTATTAGCTCCCAGTGTTATAATAATCGTGCCGTCATTAGGTTTTCCTCTAAAATCATATCTTTGGGCACTTCCAGGATTATTTACAAGACCGGTTCCTTCAGGATCTGTAGCATCTGTTCCGCTTGTTCCTTTCATAGTAAAACCTTCGCCAGGTGCTATTGCGGTTGTTCCACCAACAAATACCCATTGCGAATAATTGTTTGCATTTACTAATTTATAAATCCATCTGGATGCTATAGATAGTGGATTAGAAACTCCATCAAGTATACCTGTTGGCAATATTAAAGCAGGAGTAGAAATAGTCGGCGATGTTGGGCGATTTAACATGGTAATTCCAAAACTTTCATTACCTGTTAAAGCAGTAGCATTCCCAATGGGAGAACACCAATAATTATAATCAAAATTATCTGTTGTTCCTTCTTGGTATACTGATAGTGTACCTAATCCTGAATTGCCTGAAAAACTGGTAGTTCCTTGAATTAATTGAGAATTATTCCTTAAATACAAATTTGAATTCGCATCTAAATTAATATTTTGCTCTACATATAATAAAACTCCTTTTACATACATATTAGCATTGGGAGCAAAATAAATTTGCGAAATACATTTTGTAGTAGCCAGTACCAAAAAAAGTAATATTGTTCTTTTCATAGTTTTTACTTTTAATATATAAACAATTGTTTATCCGTTTTTTTAATTTGAATAATAACCGCATTATTGTTTTTTAATTTTCTTCTTTTCCTAATAAAAAAAATACCTAATAAAATACCGCTTACCATTAATTTCGAAATGTCGCTGTTTATTGGTAGTCCTGGAGGCGGAGGTAGTCCTGGAGGTGGAGGCGCTGGAGGTGCACTCGTGCTAAGAGAAATATAAAAGAATAAAATAGTAAGCAATTTTAATGTTATAATTTTCATATATTATAAATCATTAGTTAGATGTAATAGTAAGCAGAAGTAAAAT
>NZ_MUGS01000026.1 GCF_002222055.1 Flavobacterium araucananum | reverse complement strand
TTACCAAATATGATGCTTTTAGCCGTCCTGTTTATACCGGATGGTACGATCAATCGTCGAATGCTGTCATACGAAAATCATTGCAGGATACCCAAAATGCAGCAAAGACTCTATTTGAAAAAAAAGAAACCTCAGGAACCATAGATCAAATTGCAGTAAATTATAGTAATGCAAATGCGCCAACTAATTTTAAGCTCTTAACAGTTACCTATTACGATACTTATGAGTATCCGGATGCCCCCGTTATACCCACAACTATCGAAGGTCAACCTGTGTTAGCCAATACAAAAGGTCTGGCTACAGGAAACTGGACCAGAGTAGCAACAACAGCACTAGCCACTTTAGGAGAAACGACCACAACCATTTATGATGATATAAAAGGACGACCAATACGCATTAACCTTAAAAATCATTTAGGAGGGTATACCCTTACAGACAGTAAACTTGACTTTTCGGGCAAAGCACTTTATACAATCACCAGACACAAACGAACGTTAGGAGACAATGAGCTTGTGGTAAGAGAAGATTTTACCTATTCGCCACAAGATCGTTTGCTAACCCATACCCATCAGGTCAACGCAGGAATTGTGCAGCTATTAACATCAAACAACTATGATGCATTAGGGCAATTAGAAAGCAAGAATGTTGGGGATCCAGGAGGAAACAGCAGACAA
>NZ_MUGS01000025.1 GCF_002222055.1 Flavobacterium araucananum | reverse complement strand
TTACCAAATATGATGCTTTTGGTCGTCCCGTTTATACCGGATGGTACAATCAATCGTCGAATGCTGTCATACGAAAATCATTGCAGGATACCCAAAATGCAGCAGCTGTTTTGTTCGAAACCAAACAAACCTCAGGAACCATAGATCAAATTGCAGTAAATTATAGTAATGCAAATGCGCCAACTAATTTTAAGCTCTTAACAGTTACCTATTACGATACTTATGAGTATCCGGATGCCCCCGTTATACCCACAACTATCGAAGGTCAACCTGTTTTAGCCAATACAAAAGGTCTCGCTACAGGAAACTGGACCAGAGTAGCAACAACAGCACTAGCCACGATAGGAGAAACGACCACAACCGTTTATGATGATATAAAAGGACGACCAATACGCATTAACCTTAAAAATCATTTAGGAGGATATACCCTTACAGACAGTAAACTTGACTTTTCGGGCAAAGCCCTTTATACAATTACCAGACACAAACGAATGTTAGGAGACAATGAGCTTGTGGTAAGAGAAGATTTTACCTATTCGCCACAAGATCGTTTGCTAACCCATACCCATCAGGTCAACGGAGGAATTGTGCAGCTATTAACATCAAACAACTATGATGCATTAGGGCAATTAGAAAGCAAGAATGTTGGGGATACAGGAGGAAACAGCAGACAAAAAGTCGATTTTAGCTACAACATCAGAGGTTGGCTTACCGGTATCAATAAAATAGAAAACCTGCAACAAGATTCAGATCCTGTAGATTTATTTGCCTTTAAGATCAATTATAATCAGTCCGGTAACCCAGCTGTTGACGCCTTGTACAATGGCAATATTGCAGAGACTTTCTGGAAAACAGCCTCAGATCAATCATTGCGATCTTACGGCTACCAATACGACAATCTTAACCGATTAAAAAATGCTCTTTATCGAAAACCTAATGATGCTATTCCATCCTCTGGAGCTTACAATGAAAGTTTAAGTTATGATAAGAATGGCAATATCAAGTTTTTGCAAAGATATGGTGATAGTGACGCGCCATCAATAGTACTCCAAATAGATGATTTAACGTATGGCTATCTAAGTGAGAATTCGAATCAGCTGGCAAAAGTTACAGACAGTCCGTATGGTAATGATAATAAAGGTTTTATCGACGGAAATAAAACAGGCGATGACTATCTTTATGATGCCAACGGAAATATGATCAGTGACAAAAACAAAAACATCACCAGTATAGCCTATAACCAACTCAATTTGCCTAAGAAAATTACATTTGGAACAAGTGGTACTATTGAGTATATTTACAACGCAGCGGGACAAAAACTCGAGAAAATTGTAAAGGATCTTGCTCTGACGACTTATACCAATTATTTGGGAGGTTTTCAGTACAAATATGGTGAAAACCAGAATAATCAGGGCGGGGGAGGTTCTCCTTTACCTCCTGATGATCCGCAAATGCCAGACGATCCACAAGATCCTAATGA
>NZ_MUGS01000024.1 GCF_002222055.1 Flavobacterium araucananum | reverse complement strand
TTGTCTGCTGTTTCCTCCTGTATCCCCAACATTCTTGCTTTCTAATTGCCCTAATGCATCATAGTTGTTTGATGTTAATAGCTGCACAATTCCTCCGTTGATTTGATGTGTATGGCTTAGCAAACGATCTTGCGGCGTATAGGTAAAATCTTCTCTTACCACAAGCTCATTGTCTCCTAAAGTTCGTTTGTGTCTGGTAATTGTATAAAGGGCTTTGCCCGAAAAGTCAAGTTTACTGTCTGTAAGGGTATACCCTCCTAAATGATTTTTAAGATTAATGCGTATTGGTCGTCCTTTTATATCATCATAAACGGTTGTGGTCGTTTCTCCTATCGTGGCTAATGCTGTTGTTGCTACTCTGGTCCAGTTTCCTGTAGTCATACCTTTTGTATTGGCTAAAACAGGTTGACCTTCGATAGTTGTGGGTATAACGGGCGCATCGGGATAATCATAAGTATCGTAATAGGTAACTGTTAAGAGCTTAAAATTAGTTGGCGCATTTGCATTACTATAATTTACTGCAATTTGATCTATCGTTCCTGAGGTTTCTTTTTTTTCAAATAGAGTCTTTGCTGCATTTTGGGTATCCTGCAATGATTTTCGTATGACAGCATTCGACGATTGATCGTACCATCCGGTATAAACAGGACGGCTAAAAGCATCATATTTGGTAATGAGCCAGCCTTGGGCACTTTCGTCTTTAAAGGGCGAAAATGCAGGTCCTGTTGCTACAGGTCTGTCAAGTTTATCGTAAACAATAAATTCCCATTGTTTTCCGGGTAATTTTTTCTCGACCAGACGGTTACGATCGTCGTATTTGTACTGGTAACATAGCCCATTTAAAACCTCTTCGCTAATGGCACCGGCAACTTTTGGAGGAATTACATAGGTCAGGTTTCCGTATGTATCATAGACATAATAGGTATCGTGTTTATCGCCGGACTCATAGGTTCTTTTTAGGAT
>NZ_MUGS01000023.1 GCF_002222055.1 Flavobacterium araucananum | reverse complement strand
AACATCTATAAATATTGCACTCCTCCGGAGTTTTTTCTAGCCTTGTAAAGGTGGCGTATTTATAAAAAACAACATCTATAAATATTGCACTCCTCCGGAGTTTTTTCTAGCCTTGTAAAGGTGGCGTATTTATAGAAAACAATACGATCAGCTGGTAAAAGCTCCATAGGAGCGAAATACCTGTCAATGTAAATTAGATCAAAAATTAATTATCTCATTATCAAATGGGCACATTTTCTAATTTAGATAATTTTCAAATTGACTTATTGGCACATTGACACATTTTTTAATTAAAGCTAGGGATAACGAATATCCGACCTGTGATAGGATTTGTGGATCGTAATCCTAAATTTTCGCAAGAGAATATCCATATTAGATTTTTAGATTATTAGACTTCTTAGATTGTTAGATTGTTAGAAAAATAGAACTACCTAAATTTTTAATTGATTCAAGGATTGCTAGCGTAGACAGTAAAAAGATCTAAAGATCTAAGAAGTCTAATAATCTAACAATCTACTTTTTTATTTCGCCCGTTCGTTTATCAAACCCGTATGGACAATGGCGGCAACCACTTTTGCAGCAATAACCGCGTTTTAGATGGTGTTTTTCAGTAAAGCATTTATAACCTTCGGGCGTATAGTAAAAATCTTCGCCTTCGATTAATTTATTTTCATTACTTTGCTCTTTCATAAATCTGCATTGGGTTCCCGTTCTTCTTCTTTTAAATCCAATTAAGTAAATTGATTGTGATTTTAATGAATTCGAACATTTTTTATCTACAAATTTATAAATTTTACAGCTAATGTTTCTGATTGTTGCTAAATATTTAATTCCAAAAGGATATCGGGGAATGACCGTCTTTCCGTTTGTCTTTTTAAAATATCATTTAGATAAAGAGAATCCTGTTTTTGTAAATCATGAAAAAATTCATTTGCAACAACAATTAGAAGTACTTATTTTTCCGTTTTATCTTTTTTATTTTTTAGAATATATAATTCGGTTGATACAGTACAAAAACAGAGATCTGGCGTATCAAAATATAAGTTTTGAGAGAGAAGCTTATGCAAATGAAACGGATTTAAATTATTTAAAGAACCGACCTTTTTTTGGCTTTTTGAATTACATAACTTTAAAATAAAAGAGATTTTGAATCAGGAAATTCATATCTGTTTTCCAAATGATATTTCTTTAGTAATAAAGAGAGATGATCTCAATCATCCGTTTATTTCAGGGAATAAATTAAGAAAACTAAAATACAATTTACTTCAGGCAAAAGCCGAAAATAAAGAAGCCCTGGTGACTTTTGGGGGTGCTTTTTCAAACCATATTGCAGCAGTCGCTTATGCCGGAAAACAACAGGGTTTAAAAACGATAGGTATAATTAGGGGAGAAGAACTTTTTGATAAAATTGAAGAGAACCCAACATTAAAATTTGCTCAGCAAAACGGAATGCAATTAGAGTTTGTAACCAGGGAAGAGTACAGGCATAAAAGCGAAATTACTTTTATAGAAAATCTAAAAGCAAAATTTGGTGCTTTTTATTTAGTGCCTGAAGGAGGAACAAACGAGTTGGCGGTAAAAGGTTGCGAAGAGATTCTGACAGATGAAGATGCTGTTTTTAATTACGTATGTTGTGCAGTAGGAACGGGTGGAACGATTTCAGGATTGATCAATAGCGCGTTGCCACATCAGAAAATTTTAGGGTTTCCGGCGTTAAAAGGTGACTTTTTAACCGATGAAATTCGTATTTTTGCAAAAAAAGATAACTGGAATTTAATTTCTGACTATCATTTTGGAGGTTATGGAAAGATAAATTTGGAATTAATTGAATTTATCAATGCTTTTTTTGAAGAAACAAAAGTGCCATTAGATCCAATTTATACAGGAAAGATGGTTTTTGGCGTTATAGATTTAATACATAAAAACTATTTTCCCGAACATTCAAAAATAATACTCATTCATACCGGCGGATTGCAGGGAATTGAAGGAATGAATATGAAGTTGATGCAGAAAAAATTACCAATACTCAAAAGAAATGTTTAAAAAAATCATAATCGTTTTCATAATCGCAACATTAGCAAGTTGTTCGTCCAGTAAACCTGCTATTGCAACGACCAAAAGGGCAGCAGCGGTGCAGAGGCCAAGAACGGTTCCGACAAAAAAAACGGCTGATAGCAAGCCAATTGGCAAAAAATATCCCACTACAAATAATACAACTGAGGTCATTCAATCTACTTCAAAAACAGTTGTAACCAGCGATCTGATCAACAATTATATTTTGCAATTTAAAGATATTGCAATGGGAAATATGCAGAAATATGGTATTCCTGCAAGTATTATTTTGGCACAGGGAATCTTGGAATCCGGTGCAGGAAGAGGAGATTTAGCATTAGAAGCAAACAATCATTTTGGAATAAAATGTCATAAAGACTGGTTAGGAGAAAGTGTTCGCCATGACGATGACTCTGCTCAGGAATGTTTTAGAAAATATAACGAAGCTTCAGAATCGTACAGAGATCATGCTTTGTTTTTAGTCGGAAAAAATAGGTATGCAACGTTGTTTACTTACGAAAAAGACGATTATAAATCCTGGGCAAAAGGTTTGAGAGCCGCAGGTTATGCTACAGATCCTAATTATCCGGACAAATTAATTAGTTATATAGAACGATATAATTTGCATCAATACGATTGTCAGGTTACCGGAAAAAATTATAAGCCTTTCGAGAAGTCAACTCCGGTTAAAAGTTCTTCTGGTTCAAATTCAAATTCGAACGATCCTAATTTATACGAAGTTCAAAAAGGAGATACCTTATATTCGATATCCAAAAAATTCAATTTATTGGTTGATGATCTCAAGCAAAAAAATAATCTTTCAGACAATGCACTTTCGGTTGGACAGAAGCTTAAGGTGAAGTAGTTTTTTAGTTTTCAGTCTCAGTTTTCAGTTTTGAAATCAATCTAATTTTTTAAATAAAGTTCTCAATTTAAAATCTAAAATCAGAACTCCAAAATCTAAAATATAAATTCATAATGATATATAAAAGAAGTAGTCAGCTTTTTGCTGAAGCAGAAAAAGTAATTCCAGGAGGAGTAAATTCGCCGGTTAGAGCCTTTAAAGCGGTTGGAGGAAATCCTATTTTTGCAAAAAGTGCCAAAGGTGCTTATTTGTATGACGAAGACGGAAATAAATTAATAGATTATATCAACTCTTGGGGGCCAATGGTTTTGGGTCATGCCTATCAGCCGGTTGTTGATGCTGTAATCGAAAAAGCAAAACTAGGAACTTCGTTTGGGATGCCAACAGAATTAGAAACTCAAATCGCAGCTTTGGCAGTTTCGATGGTTCCGAATATTGATAAAATAAGATTTGTAAATTCAGGTACAGAAGCTTGTATGAGTGCGATTCGTCTGGCTCGAGGATTTACAAAAAGAGATAAAATAATAAAATTCGCAGGTTGTTACCACGGACATTCTGATTCGTTTTTGATTCAGGCAGGAAGCGGAGCCGTAACTTTTGGTTCGCCAAATAGTCCGGGAGTTACAGAAGGAACTGCAAAAGATACTTTGCTGGCTAAATACAATGATTTAGAGAATGTAAAGACTTTAATCGAAGCTAATAAAAATGAAATAGCAGCTATTATTATCGAAGCAGTTGCTGGAAATATGGGGTGTATCCCGCCTCAAAAAGGTTTTCTGGAAGGTCTGAGAGAATTGTGTACGGCAAACGGAATTTTACTGATTTTTGATGAGGTAATGACAGGTTTCCGTTTGGCTCGTGGCGGAGTTCAGGAATTGTATAATATAAATGCTGATATTGTAACTTTTGGAAAAGTAATTGGTGGTGGCTTACCGGTTGGAGCTTTTGCTGCACGCGAGGAAATCATGAATTATCTTGCGCCGTTAGGTCCCGTTTATCAGGCAGGAACGCTATCCGGAAACCCGTTAGCGATGGCGGCAGGATTAGCAATGTTGCAGGCACTTGATAATGATCGTGCTGTTTTTACCCGTTTAGAAGAAAAAACAGCCTATTTAGAAGCAGGAATCGACAGGGTTCTTAAAGCAAATAATGTTGTTTTTACTATTAACAGAGTAGGTTCAATGATTTCGGTTCATTTTGATGCCAATCCGGTTGTTGATTTTCAAACAGCTGCAAAAGGAGATAATGAAACATTCAGGAAATTCTTTCATGGTTTATTGCAGGAAGGTATTTACATTGCGCCATCTGCTTATGAAACATGGTTTATCACAGACGCATTAACTTACGAAGATCTTGATTTTACAATTAATGCGATTGATAAGGTTTCAAAGACATTTTAAATCTTAAAAGTTAAAATATTTTCAATTTCAGGCTCCGCTTTTTCATTAAAGTTGAGCCTTTTTTTTGCCTTGAAATTAAGATTTGCAGTAGTTAATGAAAAGTTAATAAGCATGTTTTTTCTCTTATATTTAGAATAAAAATTATTTTTGTTTAACAAATAACCATTAAACCTACAATAAATGAATAAATTTTTCATTTTTATTACCACGGCAGTTTTTATGCTGCTTTCTACCAACCAATTTGCCCAATCTAAAAAGAAAGAACCTAAAAAAGGAGAACCAGTAGTTGCGCCATCAGAAAAAAAATCAGAATCGACAATCAAAGAGTACAGCAAAGTAATTACGAAAGACGCTGTTTCTGATTCCGGGCTTTTTACGGTTCATAAAGTCGATAAAAAGTATTATTTCGAAATTCCAAATAAGTATTTAAACAAGGATATGCTTTTAGTAAGCAGACTTTCAAAATTGCCTTCTAATTTAGGTGGAGGATATGTAAATGCCGGATCTGAAACGAATGAACAACTAGTGGTTTGGCAACGTTTTCAGGATAAAATACTCATCAAATCAAAATCGTATAATGCAGTTGCAAATGATTCTTTGCCTATTAGCATTTCGGTAAAATCTAATAATTACGAACCTACATTATTTGCTTTCGACATCGTGGCTTTTAGCAAAGATTCGACCAATACAGTTATTGATGTAACTAAGTTTTATAGTACAGATGTAAAAGCAATTAGCGGTATATCTGCAGAAATGCGCGAAACGTATAAAGTAAAAGGACTTGACGATTCGAGAAGTTTTATTAATACAATAAAAAGTTTCCCGATGAATATCGAGGTTATTCAGGACATGACGTATAATGCCTCAAAACCATCGATGCTAGAAGATACAGAATCGATAAGTATCCAGATGAATCAATCGATGATTCTATTGCCTGAGGTGCCAATGAAACCCAGACTGGCAGATTCGAGAGTAGGATGGTTTACGGTAAGCCAATACGATTATGGAAGTAATGAATTAAAATCAGACCTTAAAACATATATCAGACGTTGGAGATTAGAACCTAAAGATCCTGAAGCATACAACAGAGGAGAATTGGTTGAACCTGTAAAACCTATTGTTTATTATTTAGATCCTGCAACGCCGGAGAAGTTAAGAAAATATATAAAACAAGGAATCGAAGAATGGCAAAAACCTTTTGAAAGTGCGGGATTTAAAAATGCGATTATTGCCAAAGATGCACCAACCAAGGAAGAAGATCCTGATTTTAGCCCTGAAGATATTCGATATTCTGTGATACGTTATGTAGCAAGTACAACCCGAAATGCGGTTGGGCCGAGTGTTTCTGACCCCAGAACCGGCGAAATTATCGAAAGTGATGTTATTTGGTATCACAATCATTTGCGTTCGTATAGAAACAGATATATGCTGGAAACGGGCGCTGCAAATCCTTCTGCCAGAACTTTGCAAACCAGTGATGAAGAAATGGGAGAAATGATGCGCATGGTAATTGCTCATGAAGTGGGGCATGCTTTAGGGTTCCCGCACAATATGGGCGCAAGTTGTGCGTATGATGTTGAAAGTTACAGAAATGGAGATTTTACACAACAGAACGGAATTTCGGCAAGTATAATGGATTATGCCCGTTTTAATTATATCGCGCAACCCGGTGATAAAAATATTAGGTTTATTCGTAAAATGGGTGCTTATGATCAATATGCCGTAAATTGGGGATACAGGGTGATTCCAAATGCTAAAACGCCACAGGATGAATCTGCAACTTTAGACAAATGGATTCTGGAAAAAGCAGGAAATCCGTTGTATAAATTTGGAAAACAAAGTAGTGCTTTTGACCCGACCACTCAAACGGAGGATATTGGAAATAATTCAATGAAAGCAAGTTCATACGGTCTTAAAAATCTGGAATATGTAGCAGCGCATTTAAACGAATGGACCAGTAATGTGACTAATGATTATGGCGATTTAGACGAATTATACAAAGAGATGTTAGACGCCTGGAGCAGATATGTGGGTCATGTTGTAACCAATGTGGGCGGGGTTTATGAAAATACTAAAAAGCCCAATCAAGCCGGAAATGTATATGAGGTTGTGCCAAAAGCAAAACAACTTGAGGCAATGAATTGGCTGCAAACAAATGCTTTTGCGTCGCCAACCTGGATTGTAAATATTAATACATTAAAAAACACTGATTTCGCGGGGTATGCAGAAAGGTTCAGAAATTTGCAGGTAAGACATTTGAATAGTTTGCTGAGTATTGGTCGTATTGGTCGATTGATGGATAATGAGATTCTTGGTACAGACACTTATAAAGCACTGGATTTATTAAAAGATACCCGAAAAGGAATCTGGAAAGAAGCTGCTACGCCTGCAAATGTTACTATATACAGAAGAAATTTGCAACGTGGTTACATTGACAGAATGGGGGCTTTGATGACCGAGGAAATTAAACCAACTGACAGATCTGCAATATATTATAATGTAGGGCAATCTGATGTGAGAGCTTTAGTTCGAGGAGAATTGACCGCTTTAAGAGGTACACTTGCAGCAGCAAAAGCAAGACCGGTAAATACGGAAACAAAATACCATTATGAAGATTGTATCAAAAGAATAGATTTAATTCTGAATCCGAAATAGGAAATTTACACAAACAAAAAAGAGGCTTGCGAGCCTCTTTTTTTATGATTAGTATTTATTGTTTCGGATCTTTTTTGTGATCTTTCATTTTGTCTTTATGCTCTTTTTGAATCGCTGTCCATTTTGTATACTGATCAGCGTTTAAGATCGCTTTCATTTTGGTGTCTGTTGCTTTATGATCTTCTTCCATTTGTTTTTTCATGGCTTTTTTCTCTGCATCAGTTGGAGGCACACCAGTATCTTTGCGGCTTTTTTTAAGCATTTCCATTTTGGTACTTCTGTCAGATAAAAGTTCGCTTACTTTTTTTTGCTGATCAGCATTTAAGCTTAATTCAGTAGTTAATTTTTGCAAATGTTCCTGATCGCGCTCTTGCGAAGATTTCATGTCTCTTTTACCTCTGTGATCGCCTTTGCCTTCGTGTTCTTTTTTAAGAGTGGTCCATTTTGTGTATTGATCAGCACTTAAAATAGTTTTCATTTTGGCATCGTTTGCTGCTTTTTCAGACTCCATTTGTTTTCTAAAAGCTGCTTTTTCTGCATCAGTTGGTTTTGTTTTGTCTTTTTCGACATTTTTAAACTTTTCTGCTTTGGCACTTCTTTCAGCTAAAAGCTGTTTTACTTGTTCCTGTTGTTTTTTATCTAAACTCAACTCCGAAGTTAATTTTTTTAAATGTTTCTCGTTACGTTGTTCAGGAGTTAATTTTTCTTTTTGATCACGTGCCGGTTTCTGATTGATGTCTTGTGCAAAACTTACTATTCCGATGAACAATAAAGTTGCGATAAATAATTTTTTCATAATTCGATTTTTAAAGGTTTCTACCCAATTAGACTTCAAGAACTTTGCTACGTTTAATGAACTTGTCAGATTTATCTTTTAATTAACAGAAACTATTAATGAAAGCCTAATAATATTCTAAAATAAAAAAGAGGTCATTCAGACCTCTTTAATAGTATAATTAGTTATTTTCTTTTTTGTATTCTTTCATTTTTTCTCTTGCTTTATCCTTATTCTCTTCTTGCGTTGAAGTCCATTTTTTGTATTGATCTGCATTTAAGATTGCCTTCATTTTGGCATCATTTCCTTCTTTTTCAGCAATCATTTGTTTTTTAAAAGCATCTCTTTCAGCGGCAGTTGGTTTTGTGTCACTGTCCTTTCGGTTTTTACGTTCCTCTTTTAGTTTTTCCCCTTTTGCACTTCGTTCTGCCAGAAGTTGCTTAACCTGGGTTTGTTGGTTTGCATCTAAATTTAAATCTGTAGTTAGTTTTTGCAAATGCTTCTCGTTACGTTGTTCCGGAGTTAGTTTTTCTCTGGGTTCACGCGCAGGTTTTTGATCAGCGTCTTGTGCAAAACTCGCTACTCCAACGAATAACAAAGCTGCAATGAATAATTTTTTCATGATGTAAGTTTTTTAATTGTTATAGTACTTAGACATGATCAGGTTCAATAGGTTTAATTGTATGGTAAGAATTACAGTTTGTTTAACAAGACATAAATTGTTTTTTTATGTTTAATAAATTTTTCAATTGCTATAATTGTGTGCAATTATGGCATTTTTATAACAATAGGTTTTTTAAATTTGTTAGCATAAATAACACTTTACAGGATATACTACCAGAATAAAATATGGAACACTTATTTAATAAAAAAAATAAAAATCGGGTTCTTAAAGCCGTAAACAATGAGATGTCTTATCAGAAATTAACTGCTGCCGAATTGCATCAATTTGTTCAGAATTGGAATTATGATGACGGAATTGAACCTTTTAAATGGATTATAAAACAACAATATCTGGATAAAGGAACAGCTCTTTGTTTGTATTGGATGTTGCAGCCCGATTATTTTTGCGGCTTTAAAAGTGAGGACGAAATACAAGAAGATCTTAATTATGAGAGCTATAAGATAATTAAGGAAATTGAAGAAAAATATACTGGAGGCTTTTATCAAGATGAAAACTTTTCATTTGATCCAAACGAAGAGTTTCCCGATCATAATTCTAATGCAAATTGTGTTCCTGCACAAATGAGGGTTAAATCGTCAGGAAGTATTTTTGAACGACAAGATATTGAGTTTGCCTTTTTAAGAAATCCCAATGAAAAGGAATTAAAAACAATTGATAAAAAGATAACCGATGCTATAAAAATTATTCAAATCTCAAACCCTGATTTTATTTACAGTCAAACAGATGATGCAATACAGGCAATAATAAAAAGTGTCGAATATTGGAAAGGAAAGGAATCGGGCAAAGTAAAAATTAAGAATTTGTCTTATCTATGGATGGATTGTATTCATAAAAAACACAACTGGGATTGGATTATCTGGGATTGGGAAACAGGAAATAATATCGGGGTTACCAATACTACAAAAGAATTAACCTGTGTGGCAGATACGATTATAAACCATACAATAGATGGGTTTCAACCTTCATCAATAATTTCTGATTTGTATAAAGATTTAGTAGGGGTAAACAATTTTTACGATTTAAAAAAAGATCCTTACAGCGGGATTGGATTGCTTTTTAGTACTGATCATTTAAAGTTTTTATAGCGCATGGTATTAAGAAAAATTATAGTCGACGATAATTTCTATTTATATAAATTTATCAGTTGAATTTTATAGTCAGAAATTTACTTAAAAATTAATTGTGTATTTTAGTGCAACCAGAAGTTAGAAACCCAAAACAAACTACTATGAGTCTAAATGCCACATTAAATAATAATAAAATTGCTTTTTTTTCGACCCAGCCTTACGACAAAGCTTTTTTTAATAAGTACAATACTGATTTTGGGTTTGAATTGGATTTTTTTGAAACACAACTCAATCCTCAAACAGTAATTCTAATCGAAAATGCATCGATTGTATGTGTTTTTGTAAATGATATTGTCAATGAAGTAGTGATTAAACAATTGGCAGAAAAGGGAGTGAAAATTATTGCTTTGCGTTGTGCAGGTTTCAACAATGTTGACTTAGAAGCAGCCAAAAAATACAATATAAAAGTGTGTCGCGTCCCGGCATATTCGCCTCAGGCTGTTGCAGAACATGCAATGGCTATGATTTTAACCTTAAATAGAAAAACCCATAAAGCGTATAACAGAGTTCGTGAGCAAAATTTTTCGTTAAACGGATTGCTGGGTTTTGACTTATTCAAAAAAACAGTAGGAATTATTGGAACAGGAAATATCGGAAAAGCGTTTGCTAAAATAGCTTTAGGATTTGGCTGTAAAGTTTTGGCGTATGATATCGTAACGAATGTCGAAATGGAAAAGGACGGAGTAAAATTCGTGTCTCTTGAAGAAATTTTTAGATCGAGTGATATTATTTCGCTGCATTGCCCTTTAAACGAACAAACCAAACATATCATTAATAGTAAGTCTATCGATGAGATGAAAGACAACGTTATGATAATCAATACAAGCAGAGGGGGATTGATAGAAACAGCTTCGGTTATTGAAGGTCTTAAAGAAGGAAAAATTGGTTATCTGGGAATAGATGTTTATGAACAGGAAGAAAAATTGTTCTTTAGGGATCTTTCGGAAGATATTATTCAGGACGATGCGATTCAGCGCTTAATGAGCTTTCCAAATGTTTTGGTAACGGCACATCAGGCCTTTTTTACCAATGAAGCATTAACTCAAATTGCACTCGTTACTTTTAATAATATAAAATCGTTATTGACGGATACTGATATGGAGAATAAAGCGGCTTTGCTGGTTTAGAATTTAGCATATGAAAAACCCGATAAGTTTTAAGCCTATCGGGTTTGAATTTTATAGAGATCAATTTCTACAACTATCCCACCAATTCAACCATCTTAAAGTCACCTTCGACGGCAACTTTGGTCAAACCATGTTTAGATAGGTTTTTCATGGCTGCATCCCATTTTTTACCGCTTAAATTAGCTGTAACTTTTAGTTGTGCCAAATCCATTTTGTTTTCGTTTCCTTTTAGTAAAATGATAATTGTTTTTTCTTCGTCAGACAATTCAATTTGAGCTTGTTTTTTCTCCGGACGCATTTGCGGGAACAATAAAACTTCCTGAATAGATGCATTGTTTGTTAAGTACATAATCAAACGGTCCATTCCAATTCCCATTCCGGATGTTGGAGGCATACCATATTCAAGTGCTCTTAAGAAATCTTCGTCGATAACTCCGTTTGCTTCATCATCACCTTTTTCTGCCAAACGCATTTGATCTTCAAAACGCTCACGCTGATCAATTGGGTCATTTAATTCAGAATAAGCATTTGCGATTTCTTTACCACAAACCATTAATTCAAAACGTTCTGTAAGCTCAGGATTATCACGGTGTTCTTTGCATAAAGGCGACATTTCTTTAGGATAATCCGTGATAAAAGTTGGCTGAATATAATTTCCTTCGCATTTAGCACCAAAAATTTCATCGATCAGTTTTCCTTTACCCATTGTTTTATCAACGTCAATTCCCATTCCTCTGGCTGCGTCAAACAATTCTTCTTCGGTTTTGCCCGAAATATCAAAACCGGTAAAATGTTTGATAGAATCCGTCATTGTAACACGAGCATAAGGCGCTTTAAAGTTAATTTGATGTTCACCAAAAGTAACTTCGCTGGTTCCGTTTACCGCAATAGCACAATGCTCAAGCAAACCTTCGGCAAATTCCATCATCCAGTTGTAGTCTTTGTAGGCTACATATATTTCCATAGCGGTAAATTCAGGATTATGGGTTCTGTCCATACCTTCATTTCTAAAGTTTTTAGAGAACTCATAAACACCTTCAAAACCACCAACAATTAATCTTTTTAAATACAATTCGTTTGCAATACGCATGTATAGCGGGATATCAAGCGAATTATGATGCGTGATAAAAGGTCTTGCCGCAGCACCACCCGGGATAGGTTGTAAAACCGGAGTTTCAACCTCAAGATAACCTGCGTCATTAAAATAACCACGCATAGCGGTAAATAATTTTGTACGCTTGATAAAAGTATCTTTAACTTGTTGATTCACCGTCAAATCTACATAACGCATTCTATAACGCAATTCAGGATCATTAAAAGCATCGTGTACTTTTCCGTCCTCATCAACTTTTGGTAAAGGCAATGGACGAAGTGTTTTACTTAAAAAAGTAAATCCGTCAACACGAATACATTGTGCTCCAACTTTTGTAGTAAACAATTCACCTTCAATACCAATAAAGTCACCTAAATCGGTTAATTTTTTAAATACAGTATTGTATAAGGTTTTATCATCACCTTCGCACAAAACATCGCGATTAACGTACAATTGCAAACGTCCTTCGCTATCCTGCAACTCAGCAAAACAAGCTTTTCCCTGATCTCTAACACTCATCAAACGCCCGGCAACAATAACCTTCTTACCTTCTTCAAAAGATTCCTTCACCTGCTTTGAAGTATGATTTACAGGAAAAAGATTAGCGGGATAAGGATTGATTCCTAAGTTGCGTAAGTTTTGAAGTTTTTCTCTTCGGATGATTTCTTGTTCTGATAATGCCATTTTGTGCTCTTTTTTAAGAGTGCAAAGATAAAGAAAAGAATGTAGATTTCAGAATGCAGTTTTTAGATTTTTTGAAGCACTAATTTTAGGTCTTCAAGGACCTTTTGTCCTGCTACTCGCTTGTCTCTTTTTTGCCTAAAAAGCAAAAAAGGATACCACTTCAAATGAAATTTACTGAACTCTTATGAAAATAAATGTTATGTAAAGTAATCGGGCCTATTCAAGAAATTTTAGTTTTCAAAAGGCTTTTTAGTTGGGCCTTGTCTTTGCACACATCGAATGGACGTATTAAAATCCGCTGAAAACAAATGTGTACAATTTCTCGTTCATCAAAATGAGAACTTCCGTTACATATCAGCTTAAAAACTAAGTATCTTAGCAACTTAGAACCTCAGAACCTTTCAAAAAATGAAATACATTTCGGTATTAACAATAATGATTCTCCTTACAAGTTGTCAAATCACAGAAACCATAAACTTAAACCCGGACGGAAGCGGAAGTATTGAAGCTGTGCTGCTTCGCGATGAAAATAGTTATATGCAATTAATGGGCGATAAATATTTTAAAGAAGAAGAATTTTTGGATACTACTTTTGTGTTTAAGGATTATATCAAAAAATATAAGGAGACATTTTCTAAATATTCGCCTCAGGACCAAAAGATTTTAGAAAAATATTCAAATGTAAAACTACATCTTAAAAAAAGTTCTTTCGAGAAAGAGTTTCGCGATGTTTTTTTGTTGGACTTTAATAATCTTTCTGAAATTCCGGATTTATATAAAAGTCAGTTTTTTGCAGACGACCTTAAAAACAACTATGTTTTAAATGCAGAAAAGCACTATTATAAGACAGAGTATACTTTTGATGGCACTGTATTTAAGCGTAAAGTTTCGATCACAAATCAGGCTGAATTTGAGAAAACAAAGGAAGAACTAAAAAAACAGGAGTCCGGCTATAAAGGACCTAACTTGGTAAAAACATACATTTTAAAGTACCATTTTCCAAGAGAAATAAAATCAGTTTCAAATGAGAAGGCAGTTATTAGTTCTGATAAAAAGATGATGACATTAGAGTTTTCAATTTTAGATTGTTTACTAAATCCGGAAATGACAAGCTTAGAAGTGATTTTGGAGTGAAATTACAGCCCGCGAATTTTACGTATGTAGCCTATGGGGCAAAGATTGGACAGAAATCACCCGCGTTAAACCTCTTTAAATCGGTCAAATCTGCGGGCAATCTTCACATAAACAATTCACCAAATAAAATAGAGTTCGTATCTTTGATAAAAAATTAGCCACATGAAATTATACAAATTACTTAGTTTTTCTTTTTTAATAGCAACATTAACAAGTTGCACGCTAACCGAAAACATTTATGTAAACGATAACGGAACCGGAAAGTTCGCTGTTGATATGGATGGTTCGTCCTTAATGGCAATGGCCGGCGATCAGCTTGGCGATCAAATGGGAGCTGATGCTAAAAAAAATATAGATTCTACTTTTACCTTTAAACAATTATTTGAAGAGAAAAAAGACAGCATTGCAAAATTATCTCCGGAGGAACAAAAAGAACTTAAAAAGCTGGAAAATTTTGTAGTAAATACCAAAATGAATGCAGAGAAAAAAGAGTTTTTAATGACGCTTTCTACTGATTTTAAAAATGTAAATGAATTGCAGGATGCATTGCAAGCTTTAAAAACACTTCAAAAATTAGAAGGAGCAGGAAGTCCTTCATCACCTTTTGCGAATGGGTTAGGAGATAACAACAGTAAATTAAGCTACACTTATGACGGAAAGAAATTTACACGTACAGCAGTTATAGATAAACAAAAAGCAGCTCAAAAAGCAAAGGATTCAACGGCAGATATGTCGAAAATGATATTTGCTTCATCTACTTATATTATAAAGTATCATTTTCCTAAACGAATCAAAAAAGTGTCGAACCCGACTGCCTTGTTTAGCGATGATCGAAAATCAATTACAATTCAATACCCTTTTACGGATTATATGGAGAATCCGGACAAACTTAACTTTGAGGTAGAGTTTGAAAAAAAATAAAAATGAATAAAAAAATTCAACTTCAGGATTTAGGAAGTAAAGATTATAAATCGACCTGGGAATATCAGGAAGAAATTTTTGCAGCAATAGTCGACTTAAAAATCAAAAACAGAAGAGAAGAGCTTGATTTACCAACGCCGAATTATTTACTGTTTGTAGAGCATCCACATGTTTATACTTTGGGTAAAAGTGGTGATCTGGAGAATTTGTTGCTAAACGAAAAACAGCTTGAAGCTAAGGGAGCTACTTTTTATAAAATTAATCGTGGTGGCGATATTACTTATCACGGACCGGGACAGATTGTAGGTTATCCTATTTTAGATTTAGAAAATTTCTTTACAGATATTCATAAATATTTACGTTTTCTGGAAGAAGCCATAATTCTGACTTTAGAAGAATATGGTTTAAAATGCGGTAGGAGCGATGGCGAAACCGGAGTTTGGCTGGACGTTGGAACTCCGTTTGCACGCAAAATTTGTGCGCTTGGAGTTCGTGCTTCTCGTTGGGTAACTATGCATGGATTTGCTTTAAACGTGAATGTAGATTTAGGTTATTTTGATAATATAATTCCGTGTGGAATTCGCGGGAAAGGTGTTACTTCATTACAAGTAGAACTTGGCGTAGAAAAAGTCGATGAAGACGAAGTAAAAGCTAAAATTATTAAACATTTGACTCAATTGTTTGAAGCTGAATTTATTTAGATTAGCGTATTAAAAAGAAATAAGATGAAAAATGCTGAAGAAAATAACAATCATAGAATTGCTGTTCCTTCAGCATTCGAATCTGTTTTTTCTCATTTTTACTTTGCAGAGAATAAAACAGATTCACCAATAACGAAAACTTTACTACCAAGTTTTCAAACCATTCTGGTTTTTAATTTTGGAGCGAGAGCCTCTTTAAAATCACAACAAAATAATAGTCTCGAAATCGAAAAGTGCCTGGTTTTGGGACCTATAAAACAGGCTTTCGATTATACCTTAGAACCTAATTCTGAAATTTTAGTGGCCAATTTTAAAGAAGATGCTTTTTATAGATTTTTTGGCAACGCACTTCTTACGCATTCTTTGCCTATCCATCCGGATGTTTTGATCCCTGAAAATTGTTTTACTGCTTTATGGGAAGAGCTTAAAAATATAGCCAATACAAAAGAGCGTGTCGATTATATATTAGATTTTTGTAAACCCTATTTGCGAGAGCAAAACTCCTTAACAACACTTCTCGCTGATTTTAAAGAAGAAACATTGAATCCGATTAAAACCATTGCGTCAAAATTAAATCAGAGTGAAAGAAATATCCAGCTCTATCAAAAAAAGTTTTTTGGATATACCATAAAAGAAGTCAATCGTTACGAAAGGTTTTTGAAGGCTGTTGAGTTAATCCAGAGAAATGTCATTGCTACAGAAAAAACAGATTGGATTTCTATAGTAGATCAATGTGGTTATTATGATCAAAGTCAGTTAATACATGACTTTAAATATTATATGAATATTTCTCCAACAAAATTTTTAAAATTTCAAAACGATATCTGTGCCTCAAAAGCAGATTAAGATTTCTTTTCGTTTTCTTACAATTGTATCTTTACCCTGCTTTCTACATTTGTCATGTTCAATCTTTAAAAACAGAAAACATGAAAAATTTAATTATTTACGCGCATCCAAATTCAGGTAGTTTAAACCATTTTTTTAAACAAGTTGTAGTAGAAAGTCTCCAGGAATCCGGACAAGAAGTTGTTATTCGTGATTTAAACCAAATCAACTTTAATCCTGTTTTATCTCTCGAAGATATGAACGGGCAAAGAATGGGCCAAGTGGCTGATGATGTAAAAACAGAGCAAGACTTTATTACCTGGGCAGATCGAATTATTTTTATTTATCCAATTTGGTGGGCAGGGATGCCGGCTATTATAAAAGGGTACATTGATCGTGTATTCAGTTATGGTTTTGCCTACCGATACGATCAGGGAGTTCAAAAAGGATTACTGACAGCAAAAGAAACGATCATTATTAATTCGCACGGAAAATCAAATGAAGAGTATGAAGCAATAGGAATGAGTAAAGCTTTGGCATTAACTTCAGACACCGGAATTTTTACGTATTCGGGATTAGTAATCAAACAACATTTTTATTTTGATAAAGCAGACAGAGCTTCGGTGGAAAACATTTCGGAATGGCAAAATCAAATCAAATTATTATTTGAAACAAAAGAACAAATCCTAAATATCTAATTTTAATTGTTCGGGCAAAAGTCTAAAACTCATTCTGTGGTATTTTGTTGTGCCATATTTGCGAATGGCTTCGCGGTGTTCTTTGGTTGGGTATCCTTTGTTTTTTTTCCAATTGTACATTGGAAATTCTTCATGGATCTGATCCATATATTCGTCGCGATACGTTTTTGCCAAAACAGATGCTGCTGCAATACTAATATATTTAGAATCTCCTTTTATAATGCTTTGATTTGGAATTGATTTTAATAGATCGATTTCTTTTTTAGAAAATCGTTTACCAAAATTACTTTTCAATCCCAGTTTTGCATTGATTAAACGGTTACCATCGACAATAATAAATTCAGGAACCTGATTTAATTTCAAAATACATTCCTGCATTCCTTTCATCGATGCATTCAAAATGTTTATTTCATCAATTTCATTAGGGTGTAAATGAGTAACAGAAAAACAAAGAGCTTGTTGTTCTATAATTGGTTTTAGAAAAGCTCTTGTTTTTTCAGACAATTGTTTACTGTCATTTAGAATTTCATTTTCAAAACTTTCAGGCAAAATAACGGCAGCTGCAGTAACGGGACCAGCCAGACATCCTCTTCCGGCTTCATCAGTTCCCGTCTCTAAAAGATATCCTGAGAAATTTTTTTGAAGCATTTTCTGTGTTTTTATGTTTTGGTAACAAATATTGTGAAATTTTTTAATAGAAATTGTTTTGTTTTTTAAATTTTAAGCTTGGATTTATCAAAAAGTTAAAAAAGAATATAAATATCACGATGTTTATAAAAGTTAGCGTTCTTTTTTATGGAGTTCATTGTTTATCAGGCATAAGTGTTAAAGACTTGTTAAGTGTTGAAATTACATGATTTATATTTTATCCAAAATTTAAAGAATAAAACTGTTAAAAATGAAGGAAAAAAAGCTTTTTATGGCGAATCTTAATAGATCTTTGATAATTTACATTAAAAATAAGTTAAAAAGTTTTGGTGTTTTAAGAAATAATTAAGATGTTTGCCACATACTAATTCAAAATAAATTAAAATGAAATTAAAATTACAATGGATTTGTACGCTATTAGTAGCGTTGTCTATGCAGTTTTCTTTCGCTCAGGAGAGAACTGTAACTGGAAAGGTCTCCGATAAAACGGGAGTTATTCCAGGAGTAAACGTTCTTGTAAAAGGAACTAAAGGGAGTACTGCGACTGATTTTGATGGAAGTTATTCCGTAAAAGCAAAAACAGGAGATGTTTTAGTATTTTCATACGTGGGTATGAACAATAAACAAGTTACTGTAGGTACATCAAACACAGTAAACGTTGTTTTAGAGTCAGAGGCTCAATTAATGAATGAGGTTGTAGTTGTAGGTTACGGTGTGCAAAAAAGAAAGGAAGTAACCGGTTCTATTTCTAAAATTGCTGGAAAAGACATTGCTAACTTAGTAACTCCAAGTTTCGAGGGTCTTTTGGCTGGTAGAGCAACAGGAGTTCAGGTATTGACTAATACAGGTCTTATTGGAGCAGCTCCAAAAATTAGAATTAGAGGTATCGCATCTATTTCTGGTAGTACAGAACCATTAATTGTTGTAGATGGTATTCCTATTTTCTCTGGTGATATTGGTGGTGTTTCATCTACAAATGGTTTAGCAGATATTAATCCGGAAGATATTGAATCTTTTGATATCTTAAAAGATGGTGCTGCAACGGCTATTTACGGTTCAAGAGCAGCTAATGGTGTAATCTTGATTACTACTAAAAGTGGAAAAAAAGGTACTTTAAAAGTATCTTATTCAAGTGTTTTTGGTGTTGCTAGTGCTGCTAAAAAGTATGATGTATTGCAAACGCCTGATTTCTTGGTTATTTCTAATGAGAAAAGAACAAACGCAGGACAAACTCCTTGGGCTGTTGGAAATACATATAATACAGATTGGCAAAGTGCTGTTTTAAGAAACGCTCCTCAAACTACTCATAACATTAATTTTAGTGGTGGTTCTGATAAAACAAAATATTATTTGTCTTTAGGTCTTTCTGACTTAGATGGTATCAATTTGTCTAATAATATGAAGAAATATTCTATTAGAGCTAACATTGATCAGGATATCAACAAATGGTTAAGCGTTGGTACCAATTTAAGTGTTAATAGAACTGAATATGACGGTGTAAATAGTAGTGCAAGTGGTTTGTCAGGTAATATTTTTAATACTATCAGACAATTGCCAAATACACCAATTTATGATGCAGCAAATGCAACGGGTTATAACCTTTCTTCAAACGGGGCAACTGTTGGACAAGGGACTAACTTAGCTCCTGTAGGAGATAATATTACAAATATTATTTATGTTCTTGATCATAATAAATATAAATCAACAACAACAAGAATTATTGCAAGTGCTTTTGCAAATGCAAAAATTACTTCTGACTTAAGTTTTAAATTACAAGTAAGTGGTGATAACGCTAGTACAGATGGTTTCCAATATTGGAATCCTGTTCATGGAGACGGACGTGGATCTAACGGATATTTGTACCAGGACAATACCAATCTTTTAAGATGGAACTGGCAAAATATTTTGAATTACAAACATACTTTTGCTGAAGATCACAATATTGGAGTAACAGGTGTTGCTGAATATCAAAAAACTAAAACAAAAAACTTCTGGGGTTCAGGAACTGATATCTTAAGTGATTTCTACGATCAGAATTTAGTAACAGGTACTTATGGTACTAAAGACTCTGGTGGTGGTGTTTCAGAAAAAGGTATTATTTCATATTTAGGACGTTTTACTTATAACTACAAAGAGAAATATTTTATTCAGGGGTCTATAAGACGTGATGGTATTTCACAATTTGCTGCTGATGTAAGAAATCATAATTTCCCTGGAGTTTCTGCTGGTTGGACAGTTTCTAAAGAAAGCTTCATGGAAGGAATTAGTAATACAGTTTCTGATTTGAAATTTAGAGCTTCTTATTCTGAAGTTGGAAACGTTGATATTTTGGGCGGAGCAGCTTACCCTTCAAAAGGTCTTACGATTGGTTCTCCTTATGGCGGATTAAATGGTATTGGTTATTATCAATTTGGTAATGATAGATTACAATGGGAAACTTCTAATAAAACTGACTTTGGTGCAGATTTAGGTTTGTTTAATAATCGTTTGACTTTATCATTTGATTATTATAAAAATGATATCGATGGATTAGTTTTACAAGCTCCTGTTCCACCGTCTTTGGGGGTTCCTAATAATTTTATCAATTCTAATATTGGTAAAATGTACAATCAAGGGTATGAATTTGCGGTTAGTTTTAAAGCAATCAATACTGCAAACTTTTCATGGGATGTTTCTTCTAACCTAACGCTTACTAAAAACAAAGTAACAGGTCTGGTTGACGGACAAGACATTGTTGGAGGATCATCTACAGATACAAATATTGCTCCTAATATCATTATTAGACAAGGTGAGTCAATCAATTCTTTATATGGTTATAAATATTGGGGAGTTAACAAAGCAAATGGTAACCCGGTTTATTATAAAGCTGATGGTAGTTTAGTACAAGGAAACTTGCCAGGTGGTACTTATTCTGTTTTTGACCCTAGCAATCCTGCAGTAGCTGGTGCAGCATCATCATTAGGAACTGCAGATAAAACTATATTAGGAAATACACTTCCTACTTATTACGGAGCATTTACATCTACTATGAAATACAAAAATGTTGATTTTGGTTTTATGTTTAGATTTAGTGGAGGAAATAAAATTTTCAACTCTACAAGAAGAGAGTTAATGAATCAAAACTTTAACAACAACGGAACAGAAATTTTAGGAAGATGGCAAAGTGTTGATAATCCTGGAGACGGATGGACACCAAGATTATATGCAAGTTCGAATACTACTACAAACCTTTCAGGAAGTGCAAGTACTCGTTTTGTTGAAAAAGGAGATTTTATCTCACTTGATAATATTAGCATAGGATATACATTACCTAAATTGGTGTTAGATAAAATTGGAGTTGATAACTTTAGACTTTTTGTTCAGGCACAAAATATCTGGTTAATTTCTGACTATAAAGGTATTAACCCTGAAATGGAAACATCTGGAGTAGATGTTAATGGTACTCCACGTTCTAAAGTGATCTCAATGGGAATAAATGTAAGTTTATAAAAAAACATATGAAAAATATAATAAAAACAATTTTACTTTCTGTAGTAGTACTCGGGATGGGTTCTTGTACAGAAGAAAAAATATTGGATTTAAATCCAATAAATAATATTGCTGATTCAGAAGCGTTTACAACTCCTGCTTATATAGCTGCTTATATGAATGGTGTTTATAATGCTGCGGCAATCGGACAATATAATGCTGCACCAACTAGCCCAAATGGTGGTCGTGGTTACGTTTGGGGTGCTGCTTTTGTTGAGCAAGGTGAAGCCAGAGGTGAAGATGTTGTAAATATGGCTACTTTTTATCAATTGACCTATACAGCAACTTATGATGCTACAACTGCCAACAATGTTTACTACTGGGTTGATGGTTACAGATTGATCAACAGATGTAACATTATGATTGAAGGTGCTACTGAAGCAGTTGCAAAAGGTGTTATAACAAAGGCAGTTGGAGATGATTATATTGGACAGGCTAAATTTTTAAGAGCGATTACTCATTTTGAGTTATTAACTTATTTTGCAAGACCATACAATTTTAGTGCTGGAGCTACACATCCGGGTATACCATATAGAGAAGTAGGTATAAATACTGCTGCTGAAGTTCAATCAGAAAGAGCTAAGCCAAGAAATACTGTTGCAGAAGTTTATACTAAAGTGATAGCAGATCTAAATGATGCTGAAGCTTTAATTACTACAGGTAACGGAACTGCAATTGCAGGAAGAGTTGTTGGAAAAGCTTCTAAATGGGCTGCAATTGCTTTTAAAACCAGAGTTTATTTACATAAAAGAGACTGGACAAATGTTATCACAGAAGGAGCTAAATTAAGCACTGCTTTTGCATTAACTACAGATCCTTATACGCCATTTACAGGAACGACTTTTGGTACTACTGGAGCGCCTACTAACACGGAGTCTATCTTTTTAATCCAACATTCAAGTACAATAAATCCAGGTGTAAATGCTTCTTTGCCTAGTGTATTGAAAAATAGAGCTTTGGTATGTATTAGTCCAATTCTTTGGAGAGATTCACAATGGTTGTCGGATGACAAACGAAGAGAAGATGGAAAATTTATTTATACTGCAGCTGGTATTAAATATACTAATAAGTATACTGATATTACAAACCAATCAGATGCTGCTCCGGTTATCAGATATGCAGAAGTTGTATTGAATATGGCTGAAGCTCAGGCTCGTTTGTCTAACCTGCCAACTGCGTTGACTTTATTGAACTCTATTAGAAATAGATCTTTGGCTATTCCAGCTACTCAAGCTTATACTGCTGCATCGTATACTAGTCAAGCTGATTTGGTAAAATTAATTCTTAAAGAAAGAAGAATTGAATTTTTACAAGAAGGTCGCAGATGGTCTGATATTCACAGATTGCAAGATGATGATTTAGCTCCTATAAGCGGAATTCCTGCAAAAGTAGCTAACGCTGTTCCTGCTACTGCAGCTTTTGTATTAGGAAATAGCTATGTTATTACTACTCCTGTTGCTGCTGTACCAAGTGCTGACTTTAAATTCTTATGGCCAATACCACAAATTGAAATGAATACTAATCCTGGTTTAGGACAAAACATAGGATGGTAATATAAAAATAAATATTTTGATTTTTTTTGAAAACCCTCAATCACTTTTCTGGTTGGGGGTTTTTGCTTGAATACGATCAGTTGAAAAAAACTTTCAATAACAATGATTTGTTTTTTTATACGTTTTTATCTTTTACCTTTGCGGGACAAATTTCATCGAAATAATTACCTATAAAGCCATCAAATGAGAATATTATTTTTTCTATATCTATTAGTTGTTCCAACTTTATTGTTTTCTCAGGAAAAAACTACTTCTAAGAATAGTTTAGATATGAATACAAAATATTCAAGTATAACAGATACTGTAAAAAAGAAAAAAGCAAAAATTGCAAAAATAGAGCAATATCAGATTATCACTCGCGAGCATGATACGACTTATGCAGATACTTCGCTAACATTAAAAAGTGCTTATAAACACAATCATATTCGTAAAGATGATTTTGGACTTTTGCCTTTTTCAAATATTGGACAAACTTTTAATACCTTACAATATAGTTTGACCAATTTTTCGCCATATCCCGAAATTGGTTTTGGTGGTAAACATTTTAATTATATAGAGGCAGATCAAATCAATTATTATTCAGTAGCAACTCCCTTTACCGAATTATTTTTTAATTCAACAATAAACAAAGGTCAGAACGTAGATTCATTTATTACCTTAAATACGTCTAAAAATTTAAATTTCTCCATTGCTTACAGAGGTTTGAGATCAGAGGGCGATTATATCAATCAATTGGTTAGTGCAGGAAATTTTAGATTCACCACCAGTTATGCTACAACTAATAAACGATATGCTATAAACGCTCATTATACGTATCAGGATAATATGAATGAAGAAAACGGAGGAATAACAACACCTTCGGATTTTGAAAGTGATAATAAAGATTATAAAAACCGTCAGAGATTACAGGTTTATTTAACAGATGCAAAGTCATTTTTAAAAGGAAGACGTTTGTTTTTTGATCATGCCTTTAGAATAAATCCAAGTGATGGGAGTAATAATCTATATGTAACGCACCAATTTAATTACGAAAGTAAATTTTTTGAATACAATCAGGCAACAGTGCTGTCTACAGTTGGTACTACACCCGTAAAAAGATTTGGAGAATCGTATGTTACAAGCGCAATCAACGATCAGACAAAATACGAAAGACTCTATAATAGAGTAGGACTTGCTTATGAGAATTCTCTGTTAGGGAAATTCAATTTTTTTGTAGACGATTACAGATCAAATTATAAATATGGAAGAATTATAATCGATAGTCTAAATCATGTTATTCCGGATCATTTATATCTTCAAATTAATAATTTTGGAGGGCAATACGAATACCAGAAAAATAAATGGAACGGGCGTTTTTTATATTCAAGATCAATCACAAATCAGTCGTTATCTAATTTAGATGCCAGATTAAGATATGATTTTAGTGATAAAATTCAGTTTGATTTTGGCTACCGTAATATCAATAAATTACCCAATAATAATTACAATTTATATCAGAGTAGTTATGTGGAGTATAACTGGTCTAATAATTTTAAAAACGAAAAAATTAATTTGCTTAGCGCAAAAGTAAACACACCCTGGTTAAATGCCGAAGTTCAATATACGGTTCTAAACGATCATTTGTACTTTAAAGATGTTTCTTCACCGGCACAAATTATTGCTAAAACCCAAATTATTAATCCGGCTCAGTACGGAAATGCAATTAATTACCTGGAGATAAAAGCAAGTCGTGAATTTAAATTTGGACATTTCGCATTAGACAATACCTTATTGTATCAAAAAGTAGATCAGTCGGATTTAATTTTAAATGTGCCTGATTTTGTTACCAGAAATACCTTTTACTACTCAGGGCACTTTTTTAAGAAAGCTTTGTTTATGCAAAGTGGAGTCGTTTTTAACTATTTTACTAAATATTACGGAAATGATTACAATCCTGTTGTTGGAGAATTTTTTGTTCAGCAAAACAAAAAAATTGGAGGATATCCGTTATTCGATCTTTTCGTAAATGCCAGAATTCGTCAAACTCGTTTTTATCTAAAAGCAGAACACATAAATGCTATTTTCTCTAAAAGCGATTATTATGCAGCACCTAACAATCCGTATCGTGATTTTGTTATTCGCTTTGGTCTTGTTTGGAATTTCTTCCAATAAAAACAGACCTTCATTATACTAAAAACCAAATATTAAAATTAAATAAAAATGGACTTTTCAAATAATATTTTAGAAACAATTGGTAATACGCCATTGGTAAAACTCAACAAAATTGTTGCTGAAATTGATGCGCTGGTATTGGCAAAAGTCGAAACTTTTAATCCCGGAAATTCTGTAAAAGACAGAATGGCTGTGAAAATGATTGCAGATGCTGAGGCAGATGGACGATTAAAACCCGGAGGAACTATTATTGAAGGAACTTCTGGAAATACAGGGATGGGATTGGCACTTGTGGCGATCATCAAAGGATACAAATTGATTTGTGTAATATCCGACAAACAATCTAAAGAAAAAATGGATATTTTGCGCGCTGTAGGTGCCAAAGTTGTAGTTTGTCCTACAGATGTTGAGCCAACAGATCCCCGCTCTTATTACTCTGTTTCAAAACGTTTAGCCGAACAAACACCTAATTCATGGTATGTAAACCAGTACGATAATATGTCTAATTCATTGGCACATTATGAACAAACTGGTCCGGAAATCTGGAAACAAACAGATGGAAAAATTACTCATTTTGTAGTTGGAGTAGGAACAGGCGGAACTATTTCCGGTGTTGGAAAATACTTAAAAGAGAAAAATCCAAATATTAAAATTTGGGGAATTGATACATATGGTTCTGTTTTTAAAAAATACCACGAAACTGGAATTTTTGACGAAAATGAAATTTATTCTTATATCACAGAAGGAATTGGAGAAGATATCTTGCCTAAAAATGTTGACTTTTCTTTAATTGACGGATTCACTAAAGTAACGGATAAAGATGCAGCCGTTTACACTAGAAAAATAGCCCTTGAAGAAGCTATTTTTGTGGGTAATTCTGCTGGAGCTTGTATAAAAGGACTGTTACAGCTTAAAGAACATTTTAAACCGGAAGATGTTGTTGTGGTATTGTTTCATGATTCAGGAAGCCGTTACGTTGGTAAAATGTTTAATGACGACTGGATGCGTGAACGCGGATTCTTAGAAGAAAATATTACAAAGGCAGAGGATGTAATCAAAGACCATATTGACAAAGAATTGATTGTTGTTCGTACCGAAGAGTTGGTTTCGCATGCAATAGAGAGAATGCGTAAGTATAAAATCTCGCAAATCCCGGTAGTAGATATCAACGGATTTGTTGGTTCTGTCGACGAAACAGATTTGTTTAGAAGTTATGTTGCAGATAAAAATGTGGCCGAAAAACCAATTAAAGATGTAATGGGAAAACCTTTTCCAATTGTAAAATTAGGAACTACAATCGAAGAAGTGTCAAAATTATTTACCAAAGAAAATGATGCTGTTTTAGTAGATCTTGGAAATGGAAAACATCATATCATTACAAAATATGATATTATTGGTTCGATAAAATAAGACAATTTTAATAATTTCATAAATCCATAAATCTAGTTTTACGATTAGATTTATGGATTTTTTTAGCTTAATATATTCAAAAATGAATTTTACCGCAATAGATTTTGAAACTGCCACTGGACATCATCCTTGTTCTGTTGGAATTGTTACTGTAGAGAATGGGGTAATTGTAGATGAGTTTGTTACTTTGATAAAACCGCCAAAAAATGAATACAATCCATTTACAATCCGTGTTCACGGAATTTATCCCAGAGACACTGTAAACGCGAAATCTTTTATACAGGTTTATCCGGAAATCGAAAAAAGATTAAAAAATAGAGTAGTCGTAGCACATAACGAAAGTTTTGATCGAAATGTTTTAATGAAATCTATGGTGTTGCATGGTTTACAATACGAAGATTTGAATATAGCAGACAAATGGGAATGTACCGTTAAAATTTATAAAGCAAAAGGTTTTAAACCAACTAAATTAAGTGATTGTTGCCGCGAAATGAAAATTCAACTCAATCACCATGAGGCATTGTCAGATGCGAGAGCTTGCGCTAAATTGTATATGTTGAGATAAAATAAATTATATTTGTAAGATTAGTATTATTTTTGCCTATTTTTAAGGTTTTATAAATTATAATAAAACCTAAAATGAAAGAAGATTTTCTTCATTACCTCTGGAGGTTCAAAAAATTTGATACATTGAATTTAAGAACCAGTCAAAATGAATCTATAACAATTATTAAAACAGGAGATTATTTAGAACTTGCTGGTCCTGATTTTTTTAATGCTCAAATTATAATTGGAGATCAAAAATGGGCAGGGAATGTCGAAATTCATTTAAAATCTTCTGACTGGTATGTTCATGGTCATGAGAAAGACGCTGCTTACGAAAATGTTATTTTGCATATAGTCTGGCAACATGATACTGACATATATGGTAAAAACAACAGGCAGATTCCTGTATTGGTTTTAAAAGATTATGTTTCGTTAGAGATTTTATCTAATTATAATGCTTTGTTAACGCCTAAATCCTGGATATTTTGCGAAAAAGAGATTGCAAAAATCGATGGATTTATTTTTAGAAATTGGCAGGAAAGATTATTTTTTGATCGTTTAGAACGTAAATCCAAAATTATTTTTGATTTATTAGAAGAAACAAATCAGGATTGGGAAGCTGTTTTATTCTCTTTATTAGCAAAGAATTTTGGTTTAAATACCAATGGTAATTCCTTTTTACAAATTGCAAAATCGATTCCGTTTTCTATAGTTCGTAAAGAAAATTTTGAGGTCGAAAATCTGGAAGCATTACTATTAGGTGCTTCAGGATTATTAGAAGATGAAAAAGAAGATGTGTATTTTACAGATCTTAAAATCAGGTATTATTATCTTTTAAATAAATACCAATTCGAAAAGAGTCATATTGATTCAGTACAATTTTTTAAACATCGTCCGGATAATTTTCCAACCATCCGTCTTTCTCAATTGGCTAATTTATATCAGAAACATCAAAACCTGTTTTCGAAAATAATTGTTTTAAAATCAGTTAAAAGTGTTTATAATTTATTGAGTGTTTCAGCGAGTTTATATTGGCAAAATCATTATCAATTTGATAAAGAAAGCATAAAAAAGCCAAAGTTATTATCAAATTCTTTTTTGGATTTAATCCTTATAAATACCATAATTCCTATTCAGTTTGCCTACTCAATTATAATGGGAGAATCTATTTCTGAAGATTTAATTGCTTTTATGAATGAAGTTTCTCCAGAGAAAAATGCAATTATTGATAAATTTAAATCGTTTGGAGTTTCCTGTAAAACGGCTTTTGAGACACAAACATTATTAGAACTTAAAAATGAATATTGCAATCACAAAGCATGTCTAAAATGTGCTTTAGGAATGGAGTTATTGAAGAATAATTAGCAAATTGGGGGTAATTAGATAATTAGAAAATGTGATAATTAGAAAATTTTGTACTTTTGTTATTCTGGAATGAAATCGTAATGTCTGCCTGAGCGTAGCGAATGGTAAAATCTAAAATCTAAAATCTACTATGTCAGCAATTTTAAAACTTAAATTTTTCTTTGAGAAATATGGATTTCATGTTTCGTCACGCCTTGCAGACAAGTTAGGAATGCGGGTAACAAGTGTTAGATTATTTTTTATTTATATTTCGTTTGTAACGGCAGGTTTAGGTTTTGGAGTCTATTTGACGCTTGCATTTTGGATTCGACTAAAAGATTTAATTCGTGCCAAAAGAACATCAGTTTTTGATTTATAAATAAAAAAAAACTCCATTAGCACGCGGTCGCTAATGGAGTTTTTTTTATGAAAGAATACGGATGCTTATTCAGCAGTGTCAGTATCTGTTTGGTTAAGTCTTGATCTCTTTTTACTGTATCCAAAATAAACCAGGATACCTATTGCTAACCATCCAAGTGAAAGCAATTGAGCATCTAAACTCAAATTGATCATTAGATAAGTATTGATTGCAATTCCACAAACCGCAATTACTGGCAAAGCAGGAACTTTAAAAGTTCTGGTTAATTGAGGTTGTTTTACTCTTAAAATCCAAACCGCAATACAAACCATTGTAAAGGCAAATAAAGTACCAAAACTTGTCATATCTGCTAATCTGTTGATTGGCGTAAAAGCAGCAACTACAGCAATAATACCACCTAAAATCATTAAGTTAGTTTTTGGTGTTCCTGAAATTGGATTTACTTTAGAAAATACAGCAGGAATTAAACCATCTTTAGACATACCAAGGAAAATCCTTGATTGTCCCATAATCATTACCATTAATACTGAAATCAATCCAATAGTTGCCGCAACTGTAATAATGAATCCTGCCCAAGGTTGTCCTGCAATATCAAATGCATATGCAACTGGCGCTTTAATCGCTTCAGGATATTTCCCCAGTGGGTTGAAATCTTTATAATTCATCATTCCTGTTAATACTAATGAAACAAGAATATATAAGGTAGTACAAACTAATAAAGAAGCAATAATGGCAAATGGAACATCTTTTTTAGGATTAATAGCTTCTCCAGCTTGTGTAGAAACAGCATCAAAACCTACGTAAGCAAAGAAAATTGCAGCAGCTCCGGAAACGATACCTCCAATTCCATAAGCATTATGAGTGGTTTCTTTTTCGATGATTTGAGTAGCAGCTGGAATAAATGGATGCCAGTTAGCAGTATTGATAAAGAAAAGACCTGCAATGATTACAAAGATTACAGCAGACACTTTTAGAATTACAATCATATTGTTTGCTTTTGCAGCACTTTTTGTACCTTTAATTAGTAACGAAATAACTAATATTACGATTAAAAAAGCCGGAAGATTCATAGAAAAACCTTCACCAGTGTAACTAGCAGGATCTGTTGTGAGCCATTCGGGAAGTTTAATATGGAACATTTTAAGTAATTTGTTGAAGTATCCTGACCAGGAAACGGCTACAGTCATGGACCCCATTGCGTACTCAAGTATGAGCCCCCAACCAATAACCCAGGCAAAAATTTCTCCAATTGTACCGTAGGCATATGCATAAGCAGAACCTTCGACTGGTAAGATTGATGCAAACTCAGAATAACAAAGAGCTGCAAAAACACAGGCAATACCTGCAATAATGAAAGAAAGCGCTAATGCAGGACCAGCATGATAATATGCACCGGTACCTGTAAGAACAAAAATTCCTCCACCAATAATGGCACCAACTCCAATCGCAGTAAGGCTCCACTTTCCTAGAACTCTCTTTAAATCACTTTTTTTCATATCGGCCTCAAAGGCAGATATTGGTTTAACTCTCCAAATTGACATATATTATATTGGTTTATTGTTATTAAGCTCCAAATGTATTGTTTTTTGTAAAAAATAAAAACAATAATCATCTTTTAAGTTATAAAACATTTAATTATGTGATAATACCCACAGGAAACATGGATTAAATTCTTATATTCATTAAAATTATTAGTGTTTTACAACAGATTAATCAATTCGCAAATTACTCAATTTTTTAATATTTTTCTTAATAAAATGATTTATTTTCGCACAAATCATATTTCAATTAGAAATAGAAAAATTTTAAAATAATGAATTTTAAAGCATTTGCAATATATTTTAAGTTTACAAATCAGCAACGTACAGGTATTTTTTTACTTTTTGTAATCATAATGATATTA
>NZ_MUGS01000022.1 GCF_002222055.1 Flavobacterium araucananum | reverse complement strand
CGTGTCTTCTTATTTTGTATATCGCTTGTGTTGCAAAGCGGGTGCAAAAGTACACTCTTTATTTACATTCGCAAGCTTTTTTAGCGAGTTTTTTAAATATTTTTTCAAACTTTTTCTTAACAGCTTGATAACTATAATTTTAAAATTTATCCTTTTTTACTTTTAAAAGAATTTTCTTATAACAAATATTCTTTCTGCGATATTAAGATTTCAATGATTACTATATTTATTCGTGTCATCGTTGCAATTAGTCCTTAATACCCACTTTATATAAAAACTGTCTTTATTATAAGATCAGGACATTTAGAATTTATAACGAAATCATGTAATCATATATATAGTACAGCTATCAAAGATTACAGAAAGGGAGTTGAAAATCGCTCGAAATGACACGTATATCCATTTGGATGTTTGATCAGATAGTCCTGATGCTCTACTTCTGCTGGCCAGAATGTCGTAAACGGCTCAAATGAAGTTACAACCTTACCATGCCATTTGCCAGATTCATCAACAACTCTTACAACCTCCTCTGCGGCTTTTCTTTCTTCTTCGGTCTGAATAAATAGTGCAGATCTGTAACTTGATCCTTTATCGTTACCCTGCCTGTCTATAGTTGTTGGATCGTGCATTCTAAAAAAGTAATCTAAGAGTTCTTTATAAGAGGTTTCATTACTATCGTAAGTAATCTCGATTCCTTCGGCATGTCCGGGATGGTTTTGGTAAGTAGGGTTGTCATTATCACCTCCTATGTATCCAACTTCAGTATCTTTTACGCCTGGACGTGTACGAAAAAGATCTTCCATGCCCCAAAAACAACCTCCAGCTATATACGCTTTTTTTATATTTTCCATTTTATTTTATTATTACAATCAAAGGTAGGGTTCAATCACTATATAATCAATTGACCTAATCTGATTTTTAATTAAGCAGTTAATTTAATAATTAATTTCAATAATACCACTTGTATTTCTTCAGAAAATAAAAACTTAATAGAAAAAAGCATCGTTCAATTGAGAATTTATATTTCTTTGTTTGTTGTTATGTTGTGTTATTTTACTCAAATTTGCAATTCAAAAATTGCAAACCCTGCAAACACTATAATATTAATTTTTGTATCGAAAATAAATGATTGTACAAGATTTAGTTGGTAACTACTCCATTTCCGGAAGTAATCAAGAGGAGAGTTCTGAAATAACGTATCAGGGAATTTTGAGTTTATCGTTGGATAAAAACTATAGAATTATTGCCCATTGGCTTATTAATGATACTCAGGAACAAAAGGGCTACGGCTTTTTTAAAGATAATATTTTGGTTATTAACTTTAGCTACAAAGGAGAAGGTAATAAAAATTTTAAAGGAGTTGCGGTTTATCGCTGCATTACCAAAGATGTTCTGGAAGGTTTCTGGTCAGAAAAACACGGAAATCCTCTCTATTTGGGAATCGAACATTGCCTGAAGATCCAAAGTACGGAAAGGCTTAATTAGATAGATTCGCGAAAGATTACCACCATTTTTAGCCTAAAAGACAAATACGGCACCTTTTCAGAATACCGTATTTTGTCAGACTAATTCAAATTCAATTTTTATAAACTTGCTTTTACAGCACCGCAAGTCAACATATTTTTTGGATAGTATGGGTTTTTGATTTCCTTACTATCACTTACCCATTCTGCACTGGTCATTGGGCAAACCTGTAGATATAATATGGTATCATCGACCTTGAATTTTGGTGCCAGATCCCAAAATTTTACGGATAGCGATTGAAATAGGTTACGCTGTTTGTTGATGTTTTTAGTCATTGCAACCTGAGCTGCAAGCTCTATAACTTCTTTTCTCGTTGTTGTAGCGTGGTTCATTTGTTCAAGGCTTAATTTTTTAAACCTAAGGTTTTTTAATGAGCGCTGTAATGAAACTGCATTTGTAACAACTGTAAGGCTATCAGAAATTAGTAAATTATTTTTTAAAGCCAGGTAATCTTTCGTGATTTCTCTTTTTTGTGCTTCCCGTTTTTCTACTAATTCAGGTGCTACTTCTTGTTTTGATGTTAGCTGGGCTTGTGCAAAACTGCTTAGGCAAATGAATGCTATGACTAATAAATTTTTCATATTGTGGTTTTATTTATTTTTGAAATTATCTTATCTATTTCGATCAAAATGCTTTCGAAATGTTCTTTGTTAAGGCCTGTTGACGAACTCATAAGCTTTTCTACATCTGTTCTTAATTTTAAAATATGTTGTTTAGCATACAACGCAACATCGCTGCGTTGTGCCGAAGTTAAGGCTTTACTCGGGTCTGTTTCTTTAGGCAATAAAAGCAGGTTTAGTTTATCGACATAACTACGTTGCAAAACGCGTCTGTAATAATCTAGTTTTTCGTTACCGCTAAAGTTTACCCATACGGTTTGCTGTAAATCATTTAAAAAATCCGGAACGGTATAAGCTCCTTCAAATTGCATTGCCTTAAGGCTGATATTGTAAAGCATACCGGAACTTAGCAACATATTTAATACCTGATTTTGCTGATCTGATATTTCATCGGCAGTTTTTAATGCAATTAGCTGACTAATATCCTGAGGGTACATCCAGAGTGGCGCTACAAACAATTGCCTGCCTATATAATCTACGGCTGCTTTTACTTTTGTTTTAGGAACAGGCTGGTATACTAAGCCTTTTTCATCGACGGTTCTTTTGGTTACGTAGTTGTTCCCAATATTTTTCAGGACATGATACAGGTACAAACTATATTGTTTTACGACTGCTTTATGCATATCTGATAAATTATCGTAAGCATCATTTGGCTCGTAAGTCCATTCGATAAGGTGTGGCACGACACGTTTTAAATTTTTAATTCCGTAATCACTTGCAAGTACGGCGTCATCGCCAAGGTCTTCTGTCTGGCTGCGGGGATCTTCTTCTTTTCCTTCGCCACCAAACCATAATTTAGGATTTGCGGTCAGGCTATCTGTGGTTAGTTTGCTGAGTATTGTTTCTTCTTCAAACTCATCTTTGGCTTTTGGCAAGTAGCTATATCCCCATTTTATCGCCCATTTGTCATACATCCCTATACGCGGATAAATACCTTCTGGACTTATATTGTCTTCTGGCTGTGCTACATAATTAAAACGGGCATAATCCATTATAGAAACGGTATGACCATTTGCTTCTACCCATTTTTTATCTCTTAGTTTTTCTACCGGAGTAGCACTACTGGCTCCCATATTGTGGCGCAACCCAATGGTATGACCTATTTCATGTGAGGATACAAAACGAATTAATTGCCCCATAAGTTCGTCATCCAAATTCATTTTTCTGGCTCTGGGATCCAAAGGCCCTGCCTGAATCATGTACCACCTTTGCACTAATTTCATCACATTATGATACCACCCTACATGGCTCTCTATAATTTCTCCGCTTCTGGGATCGCTCACACGTGGTCCGTAAGCATTAGGGGTTTCAGAAGCATAATATCGTACTACAGAGTATCTGGCATCTTCCAGACTCATGGTTTTATCGTCTTCGGGCCATTCTTTACCAATAATTGCATTTTTAAAACCTGCTGCTTCAAAAGCTTTTTGCCAATCGTTGATACCGGCTATTAAATAAGGTCTCCATTTTTTGGGCGTTGCCGGATCGATGTAATATACAATCTGTTTTTTGGGCTCTACCAATTCGCCATTAAGATATTTCTTAAGGTCTTTGTCTTTTGGTTCCAGGCGATAACGCTGTACAATGTATTTTGCCTGAGCACGTTGCTCATCATCATCAAACAATACATATTTATTGGCAAAGTAACCAACTCTTTCATCTGCAAAACGTTTTCGCATTGGCGTTTTTGGCAGTAATACAATTGAGGTATTTAACCGCAATGTTATGCTCCCACTGCTTGCCGAAGTACTTGTGTACGTTTTTGTTGTTTTTACTTCTATATTTATAGGATAAACATCTATGGTCTCGATAAATGATTTATCATCAGCGAGAGAGGTTAGTTTTTTATCTGTTTTTTCCTGATTTGCCAGGGAGAACATTGGATTTTCTTTTTTGAAAGCATCTGTTACTTCAATAACGACATTTCCTGTTGCAGGATTGATTGTTTTTATGGGAAACGCGGCAACAATTGGATTTTCGTTACTGCCTGCTAGTGCTTTTGCCAGCATTGCATCTGCGTTACGAACATCTTGTTTGTACTGCAATGATCTTAAAAAAACGGTATTGTTTGCTCCTTTTTCAAAGTAAATAGTTTGCTCATTGGCTTTTTCTCCGCCAAAACGCCCCATACCTTCGGGGGTAGCAAGATATCTGGTTACTACGATCATGTACCTGTTAAACAAACTATCGGGAATTTGAAAGTAAAATTTAGTATCGACCTGACTAATCATAAAGAGTCCTGCTTTGCTTTTTGCGTTTTCTTTGATGATCTTATCATAGGGTTGCAAACCTTTTGGCTGGGTACTGGTACTGTCTGCTTTTTTTTCGACCGGAGTTTGTGCAAAACCATGCTGTTGTCCGGCAACAAGCATGGTTAATAGTATTAATAATTTTTTCATTAGGCTTAAAATGGTACTGTTTCGTTGGTATTTAATGTAAGTTTTGGATTTTTTGTTAAAGCCGATAAAGGAAACGGTACAATATACAATCTCGAGTTAGGCTGTAACGTATATGTTTTTTGTGGCACGGTCTTATTAACTATAGGAAATACTCTTGTAATAGTCTTGGCATAATCTGTTTCGTTGTTTAATCTTTTAAGGTCAAAAAAACGATTAAAACCCAGAAGCAATTCTTTTCTGCGCTCGTTTATAACAAGATTCATCGTTTCTTTTCTGGTTGTTGGAACGGCCAAGTTTACGGTACCGGACAAAATACGTTTTGCTCTTAATTTATTCAAAACTGCAACAGCATCATTAAACTTGTCTTCTCTGGCATAACATTCAGCAAGCATCAAATAGACTTCAGTTGTTTTCATGCCAACTGTGGTGTAAAAAAATCTTGTATAAACTGTTGACCAATATGCTGTATTTGAGCCTATATCCAGGTTTGTTGCGCTGGTAGTATTAAAAAACAGATTAAATCGTGCATCGTTTGTACCAAATAGAGTTCTTAATTCCGGGCTTATGATATACTGATAGGCAAAATTCATCTCATTGTAACCTGTCATGTACATATAACTCAAAACTTCGACATTGTTTGCTGCCGGTACTGCAACCGCGGTTGGTCCGCCTTGTGCATTATAGGCCACCATATCAAATATTTGATCGTTATAACTTAGTGACTTTTCTGCGGCAGCCTGAGCACTTGCAATTTCACGCTTAAACAAATGAACTTTGGCTTTAAACGCATACGCAAATGCCAGTGAAGGATGGTAAACATCTAGCGGTTTTTCTTGCAGGTAGGGCAATGCATCATCTATATCTTTCTGGATAAATTCGTAAACTTGTGCTACGGTATATTTTGATGGCTGTGCTTCTAAATCAAATTTATCCATGATACAAATGCCTCCATCTGTTGCGGCAGTTTGCGGATCGTATCCTTTTGCATAGGTATTGACTAACAAAAAGTGATCATAAGCTCTGTAAATTTTAGCTTCGGCTTTTGCTAATTGTTTGGTACTTTCGTCTCCTTTACTATTATCAACTAACGAAATAATGGTGTTCCATCTGTTAATATAGGTATAAGCCTGGTTATAAAAGCTCGAGCCTGTCATTAGAGAAACCCGATCGGTAGTTTCGTCAAAAGTAAAATTAATAATATCGATGTTTGGTGTTTTTCCTATTACGTTTCCTTCTTTCATCCATTGATCGTCGACCAAATACTGAAAGTTATTGATTGGATATCCTCTGTTTGGCAACGAAACCATTTCATGAAATTGTGCGGCTGTTTCGATTACCAAAGCTCCTTTGGGTGTAACATCTGTGTAATCTTCGCAAGATGCTACAGTAAACATTATTAGCGATAGCAGTATAATAGGTATATGTTTCATTTTTTTTAAATTGTAAGATTAAAGCCGAATAAGAAAGTTTTGGGCATTGGCAAATTACGTGTACCGGAATTGGCCGAATAAACTTCGGGATCGATATGGTTTCCTGCCGCACTCCAATACCAAAGATTGTTTACCTGAAAAGTAAATTTAGCCGATGCCATTTTTACTTTATTCGCAATAGATTTTGGTAAATTATAGCCTAGCGAAATGTTTCTAAGTTTGATATAATCGCCATCTACAACATTAACATCTGAGTTGCGCCATTGTGTACTTATGGTTCCTGCATAATTTCTAACACTTTCGTCAAGATCTACAAATAAACGAGTATTGCCGTTTGGGTTTGCATCTGTGTAACGTTCAGAAATACCGGAAAGATTTACTGCATCTGAACTCATATCGATAGTCTCTTTGCGCATTACGTTGCCTCCTGAGAAAACAAATAAAAAGTTCAAATCGAATTGTTTGTATGAAAATCGTTGTGATATTGAACCTGTATACGTTGGCATTAAACTTCCTTTATTTACCAAGGCATCAGGACTCGTGACTGTTTTTATGCTAGTCGCTATTGGGTTACCATTTGCATCAAAAGTAATCGACGGATTTCCTTTTTCATCTAAAATATAAGGATATCCATTTGTTGTTCCTCCATACTTGTAAGCATAAACGCTATTGTATGCTTCATTTTCTAAAAAGTAATCTCCCGGTGAACTTATATAGACTGCAGCATTCGATTGTGCCCTGGTCACTTTTTTAACAGTGGTTTTGTTATAACCAAAAACTACGTTTGAACTTATACGAAAATTACCATTGTTGTACCAATCTGAACCAATCGTAAATTCTACTCCTTTGTTTAACAAAGCTCCGGCATTAATTCTTCTGGTCAATGCCCCAACAGTAGGGTCTAAATCTGTCGTTGCCAATAAATCTGTGCTATATTTATTATAGACATCAATACTACCTCTTAGCAAAGTTCTAAACAAGCTGTAATCTAAACCAAAATTGGTACTTTGTGTTTTTTCCCATCTTAACATTGGGTTTGGTTGTGCCGTAATATTGATGTATTGCAACGCCTGGTATAAGTTATCGTTTTTTCTTGTAGCGGTTACGTATGGCGTTGTAGTTTGATCTATATTTCCGTTAATCCCGTAAGTTGCTCTAAATTTAAGGGCACTTACCCATTTTACCTCTTTCATGAAATCTTCGTTACTAACATTCCATCCTAAACCGGCAGACCATAATGGGCGATTTTTATATTTGGGATCTACTCCAAACAAATCTGCTCTGTCGACCCTGTAACTTCCCGTTACGTTATATTTGGATAAAAAGGTGTATCCTAAAGTGCTGAAAACCGAAAAATAACGGTGCAAAATTTCTGTCTGTGTTCTGGATCCGGCAGCCAGAGTTCTGTTATTTCCATAGATATAACTTGCTACTCCGGTTTGGCTAAGTGCCAGGCTATTGATTACGGCAGATGTAAGTGTTACAGGGTCATAACCGTATCTTATTTGTTCGATAGTTCTGGGAACATAAGTTTCTCGCATTTCTGTTCCCGCTATAGCAGTAACAGCATGTCTGCCCCCATCAAAATCCTGACTAAAATCTAATTGGTTTCTAAAAGAATAGTTGTTTACCTGACTGCTTAATTGTTTGTAACGACCTCCTGTCGAGAAACCATCTACATAGGTATAGGCATTTGTAGTTGGGTTATAACCTGTTAGAGAATTAATGGCATAACGCATTTTATAAGAGTTAATGTCGTTATATTGTTCGTTATCGTTTCTTTTTGTTTCGTATTGAAATTGTGTGCTAAAACTTAACCCTCTCCAGATCTTGGCACGTATGTTTGCAAAAGTTCTTAAACTAAGGGAGTTTTGTTTTGTAATACCTTCCTGAAGTTCGTCTAAGACATTAAACGTAACCGGTTTAAAACCGCTAAGGCTATTTATCTTTGCAGCTACTGCCGGATTGATAATGCCACCAGAGGTAAAACCATCGCTAATGCCTACAAATGATGATAAAACACGATTTCCGTTGTCATCTGTTATGCGTTCGTATCTTTTTTGGATATCATACGTATCATAACTAGAATCCGTAACATCTTCATTACTATACGTTCCGTTTAACCCAATCGTGGCATTTAACCAGCTATTTACCTGAAAACTGGTTTTTGCATACAGATTAAATGCACGGCTATCGTTGTTTATAATACGGCCTTTTGCCTCATCATAATTAAATGATACATAGGTATTTTGCTTGCTCGTACTACCGGAAAAAGCAACATTGTAACGTTGTCTTAGTTCATTTTGCCAGACATTATCTCTATAATCTTTGTTGTAATCGTTCTTTCTCCATTGGGCAATCCTAGTATTATAATCGGCATTGTTTATTTTTCCATCTTCCAGATCTCTGTTCAGTTGGTATAGCGGGCTATAATATTTCATGCTGCTGTTTCCTATATCTCCATAACCACTAAACATGGTAGATGTGTTGGCAAATCTTGCTCGTTCTCTATTGTATACAGCCTGTTCAAAATCAATTAATTCGCTTGTCGAGGCATAATTCATATCTCTTAAATTGGGTTTTGTAGAAATAAAGAAATCAGAGTTGATGCTTACTTTTAAACTTCCGCTTCCTTTTTTGGTAGTCAGGACAATAATACCGTTTGCGGCTCTTGAACCATAAATAGAGGCTGCGGCAGCATCTTTAAGAACGTTTACACTTTCGATATCATAGGGATTAACGTCTTCCAGGGCCATTTCGGTTGGCAAACCATCAATTACCAAAAGCGGAGTGTATCCAACTGAAGAAGAAAATGTACCTATACCTCTTAATATGGGTTTGTCTGCAGCGGTGCCACTTACATTTTTTTGAAACATCAAACCTGCTACACGACCTTCTAGTGCCGTTAGTAAATTTGTATTGATATTTTCGTTTAAGGTTTTTTCGTCAATTTTGGCAATTGCACCTGTTGAGTGACTTCTCGCAATTGTCTGGTAACCTGTTACTACAACTTCTTCCATAGCCGAAACTTTTTCTTCGACTACAAGTGTCAATCGGTTACGTCCGCTTATCGAAAAAGATTTTTTTTGAATGGTTAGTCCGGAGCATTCAATTATACCATCTGCGGGTACATCATTAAAAGTAAAACTACCATCAAAATCGGTTACAGCATGCGTATTTATTCCGGACACGTAAACATTTATTCCCGGAAAAGGTTCATTTTTACTGTTTACTACTTTTCCGCTTATGTCCGTTAATCCGTTTCCCGGATTTTCTGTTTTTTCGGCAGTTACCACTATGGTTTGATTGGTAATGGTATACTTTAAATTTTGAGAATTAAAGATCTGATTCAGCGTTTCTTTCAAGGCCGAATTTTTTAAGCTAATGGTTACCGGCTTGGAATCTTTAAGCAATTTCTGGGTGTAAAAAACTTCGTAATTGGCTTGTTTTGCTACTTCTTTCAAGACGGTTTCAAGTGGTGCATCTTTAAAATTAATGGTAACATTTTGGGCTTGACCTGTATAACTGCAAAGCAACAGGAGCAATACACTAAATACCCATAAATAAGGAGAAAAATGAAGCACGGGAATCTTTTTCCCCACTTTTTTGTAAGGTTTTTTTGGTTGTAAATTAAATTTCATACATTTACATTTGGTTATAGTTAAACAATGGTGAACAACATATATTGGCTATAAACTTTTTAACAACCAGAGGCATTGCAACTGCTTCTGGTTTTTTAGTTTAGAGTCTCAATATAATCGGCTAAATTTAAAATCAGGGATAGACAATAACTGTTTTACCTTCGACTTTAAATTTTATATTATTAAGCTCAAGTACTTTTAATACTTCAGACAAATTTTTATTCATAAACGTACCTCCGTTAAACGTGACGTCAGAAACATCGCCACGATACTCTGCTTTTATGCCGTACCAACGCTCCAATTGTTTCATTACGGATTTCAGATCGGCATTATCAAATTTAAAACGACCATTTTTCCAGGCAATAGCAGCTTCTGTATCGACTTCGCGAACTATAATTTTATTCAAATTATCAGATACATTAGATTGCTGTCCCGGTTTTAAAATTGTTTTTTGATTTTTATAACGCACCGCTACGCTTCCTTCTAATAAAGTTGTTTTTACAATTGGTTCATTATCATAAGCATGTACATTAAAATGAGTTCCCAAAACTTCAATTTCCTGATTGCCTGATTTTACTATAAATGGTTTGTTTTTGTTTTTGGCTACTTCAAAATAAGCTTCTCCTTCTAACTCTACCATTCTTTGGTCTCCGTTAAACCGGGTTGGATATTTAAGAGACGAAACGGTATTTAGATATACTTTGGTTCCATCTGCCAGAACAATATTATATTGCCCGCCTGTTGGTGTCGAAAGTGTGTTGAATGAATTTGCCTCTTCTTTTGAAGTATTTGCATTTGGATTAACAACATAGGTAATAACTCCGTTTGCATTCATCCTGATGGTAACTTCTTCTCCTTCTTTGGCAATGGTATCTTTTGCCGAAATATTGGCCAGAATAATTTGTTTGCCGTTCGAGAGTGTCAGGATTCCTCTATTTCCTCCGGGAGCAATTTCCTGTGGTTTTTCGACTACCTGAACAACGGGAGCTTTTGGTTTTGTAAAATAAAATATTCCTGTACCCAATACCAAAGCTATTGATGCGGCAACAGCCACGCGTGCCCAGATACTAATAATTTTTGGTTCTTGCTGCAATGGCAATCTCGATTTTAGATCGTGATAACTATCTTCAAGTTCATATTCGCTAAGCTGCAAGTTGCTATTGGATGCTTTGTGCCAATACCACGCATCCAGTTTATCCTGATCTTCAGGAGATAAAACTCCTTCCTGATATTTTTGTAGCAATGCTAAGATTTCAGTTTGATTCATAATTACAACACGAAATTTTGTCCTGTTTTAAGTAAGACAGTTAGAAATAACTTTTGTCATAGGCAAATGACAAAAAAAATTAAAAAAATATTATTATATCATTAACAAATCCCAAACAACGTTGTTTTTTGTTTACCTATAATGGGGTTATGAGTAGATTTTGGCACAGAAATTAACACAAAGCACAACTATACTTTACCAAACGAAAATACCTAATAAAGACTGGAGTTTTTTGCGTAGTATTTTGAGCGAATTATAGACTTGCTGCTTGGCTGTTTTATCTGTAATATTGAGTTGTAGTGCAATCTGGTCGTATGAAAGTTCGTCGACTTTTCTTAACAGAAAAACTTCACGCATTTTTTCCGGCAATTGGGCAATTTCCTTTGCAATAATAGCTTCCAATTCTTCTTGGCGAAGGCTGGAATCTGCCAGAACGTAATCATTTTCGATAAAGTCTGCAATAGAGTCTGCATATCGCGAAACCACTTTTTCGTGTGCGATATGATTGAGTATTCTGTTTTTTGTTGCTTTGTATAAATAAGAAGAAAGTGATCCGGTAAGGGTTAAGTCATAACGTTTGTTCCAGATTGCTAATAATACTTCCTGAACCACATCGTTTGCTTCATCGCGATTGGCAAGCATTTTATAAGCATGGTTAACGAGGATTTTAGAATACCTTTCGAAAATTTCTGTATACGCCAGCTGATCATCTTCCTGTAGAAGATTTAATAAAGTATAATCATCATATTTGCTGTAAACAGACATTTAATAAAGGCTTGAAAATCGAAAAAGACAATATTAAACATTTTTTATGTTAAAAACTAAAAGATGATTCCGTTAGAAAAAATAGTCCTTTAATTCTGTTTTATTTTCCTACATCGTTGAATTTATTGTGTATTAAGCAGTATTTATAAATAAAAAAAATCTTCAGAATCAAATGATCCTGAAGATTTTTTTTTAGTATTTTATGATATAATTTAATGCCATCCATTTTGGGCGATTTTGCCCTGAAGAATTTCCGCTTTTAAAAGGAGTGAGAGCAATATCTACAGTAGCCGAAAAATCAATAATTTGATTCTCTATTTCTTTATTTTTTTGATCGTTTACAACGATTCCTGTCGAAACAGATTCAGATAATTTATCTGATTTACCAATTGTACTCCGGGGAAAACGACTTTGGACTAAAAATCTCTGTCTGGGAACATTTATATCATGGTTATGTTGTTCCGGTTCTCCTGTTGTAGCTAATTTATCATTAGCCGAATTTTCATTTGCGCCCATAACAAATGTTTGTCTTAAATCAGGAACTCTAAATTGCCCGTTTTCTTGTCCGTAAAGATAATCTATTATCTTAAAAAGTTCGTTCTTGTCACCCTCTTTAGGATAAGCTGATCCGTCGCATAATAGCCAGCCATCCGGTGCTTTGTTTCCTGCAAATGCCACAATTGACCCAACAGGCATAAGACTTCCCCACTTGTCTTCGATTTTTCCTGTAGCTTTAATATTACCCTCTACCTGAAGTTTTTCTTTTGGCTCAGAAACCCCTATACCCACATTGCCGTTAGGAAGGATTTTTAAAGCTTCATCTTGTGCCCATAAAGATTGAAAACTAACCAATAAGCAATAGAAAAGAATGATAGTTTTTAGTGCTTTTTTCATTTTGAAATTCATTTAATAAATCCATACAAATATCCTGTTGCGTTTTTAATTTTTAGCACGTATAAGTACCTGTTTTAAGCAATATGTGTTATAAAAAGTGAATTGGAATGATGCGAAATAATTATCTGATTTTATTTTACCCCACTACAAGCAGCTGGTTTGACAAGAGAAATACAAGAATTTTTTTTGCTTTTTCTATCGCCATAAATTTGTTGAGATGCTCGACAATACCTGAAACTGTATTGCCATTCATGTTTTTTAGAAACGAAAATAATTCTACCTGATCCAGATAAACGAGAGGTCGCTCCAGATTAGGGTGAATCAGGGCTTGTTTTAGTACGATACAATCTGTATCGATTGCATAAACCGTTTGAAAGCTAACGGTCGAAGAAACCACAATTTGCTCGTTCCAAAATTTGTATAATATATAATCAACAGGCATTGGTGCCGCTTGTTTATTCTCGAAGATGGATCGTTGTGCTGTAAATTCTTTTTCTAACTTAAGTGTAAAATTGGTTTTATTATTAGAAATATCAATTTGAAAATCAGTTCTCTTTTTCCAGAATTCGGTTTTTTCAGAACAAGCCCAAGAATTGCGATAATAATCAGCTGTCCAGTGAGCGTGATTAACAACTGATTCGATCATTTTTTCTTCGTAGAAATCTTGAGGATGCGGCGAATCCGGATCTTTCAAATAGGTGTTTATTGCAATAGCTACCTGCAAGGAAAAACGCATTGCCTTTTCGACACCGGTAGACGAAAGCGGGTCTAAGGTAAAAGCAGCTTCGCCAATTTTTATAAACTGATTGTTCCAGGGTTCCTGATTTACAAATGAAGTAACAGAACAGGTTTCTATAAAACTGCTGCTAATCTTATTTCTAAACGGAGCAAATAATTTTGTTTTGCTTACCAGATCTGCAAGGAGTAATTCGCTATTGTTTTTTATTGTAATTGGGTCCGTAAATGTCATAATGCGATAGCGGTTTCCAGAAACCGGAGATCCCCATAACCAACCCTTATCAACGGCTTCGATAAAGGCTTCGTTATAAACTGCGTTATTATCGATATGTGTCCATACAGCAATAGCCGAAGGAGCAATAGGAACTCTTTCCTTCAAAAGTGTTCCTTTGCGACCTCTTGCATCTACTATTATTTTTGATTTAATTTTTATTTCGACAGAATGATTTGTTATTTCTAATATCCATCCTTCCTCGAAACGTATCGAATGCTTTAATTTTGCGGGCTGTATCAGATATAACCCTTGTGATATGGCAAACTCAAGCAAATCCTGATCGAGTTTACCCCTATCGACAATTATTCCGCCTTTGTTTTGGCCCGGACGATTGTAGATATGGTCTTTATTTTCCCAAATTACTCTGGCCGGAATATTTTTGAGATACGTTGCATCTTCCAATAAATGATCTGCTTTTAGATATTCGAATATATTGTAAATCCCGGGAGAAAGAGATTCTCCTATTTGAGATCTCGGAAATTGTTCCTGTTCCAGCATTCCAACTGAATATCCCATATTCAATAAACGTATGGCAGCACATAATCCGGCAGGACCTGCGCCAAGAACAAATACATCAAAAATATCAGGCAAAGTTTTCATCTGTAATTAATTATTCCAATTGGGTTTTAAGCGCGATAGTCTTTCATTGGCTTGTATGGTATAGAACAACCATGACCGTATATAATCGCAGGCAGGCCTTCCTTTTTCGATTACTTCATGATGACAACCTCCTCCGCAAAGGTATCGTGCCCAACATTTTGAGCAGGGATCTTGTATGTTTACATGTCGGGAGGCAAGCCAATTGTTCTGAAGGTCTGCTTGTATGCCTTGGTTTAAATCGCCCATTTTGCCTACATCTTCGTTTACAAAACGATGACAGGCAAAGAGTTCTTCATCTGCAGATACGCCCATATAACCTGCACCGGCACCACAGGGATAGGGTCTGTGAGTTCCTTTCGAAATTTCTTTTAAGGCATTTACCATATTCAAAAATGGATATCGCTTTCCTGCCAACACATTTTTTTCAAAATTAAGTCCGCAAGCAATCATGTTTTCTAACATGACAGATAACTGCTCTTTGTTCATTTCGTTTTGTCCGTTGCTGGATCTTAACAAAGGCGAAAAACCTACACCATGAAAACCCATACTAATAAATTCGTCCAAAACAGCCGGAAGATTAGTATTTTCGGGTGTTACAGTTACCCTTGCCGATACCTGCATTTTTTTTTGCAAAGACAATAAGGGTTGAATATTTTTTATGATGGTCTCATAACTTCCTTTACCTCCTTTCATAGGGCGATTAAGATCATGATCCTTGCCTATTCCGTCTAAACTTATGGTTACCGAAAAACCGTATTCTTCAAAAAAAACAGCATCACTTTCTGTAACCAGAGTTCCGTTTGTGGTAATCGAATAACTGACTTGTATGTGTTTTCTTTTTGCAATTGTTTCGGCATAAAGAGTCGCTTCTCTAATCGCTTGCCTGTTAATGAGGGGTTCACCTCCTAAAAAAGTAAGTTGTGCTTTTCCTCCTTCGGGACAATCTTTTAATAATAAATCGATGGCTTTAAAAGCAGTTTCTAAGGACATGTTTTTTGTGGGACCTCCAAAATCACCCTGATCTGCATAACAATAGGTGCAACCCATATTACACTTTTGGGCTATTGCCAGTGACAAAGCATGTAATGGCGGACTTTGCAATGGCTCATCTGTAATATATTCCGGAGCGTCCAGTCCTAAAAAATTCAGCTCATTTTGCAGTCCTTTTTCATCTTTTTTATCCATTAAAAAAGCTATTTTTTGTTCTACTTCCTTAGAAATAGTATAAAGCCTGCTTCCGTTTGGAATAAAAATCTGAGTTGATATTCCCCCACTTACCAGATGTGCTTTTGGAGAGCGTGGTCTGGATTGGGGAACAATCATTTGTGCCAGCTTGGTTGCAAGCGATGCATTTTTATCCTCTTGGGCAAACTTTTCTATAGCGCCTGTCATTTCTTTTTTGTCGTTTTAGGTTTTACCTTACTACTTTCTATGGCATCTCTTCCTTTTACAATAAAATTGAGTTCTCCTTGCCAGTTCTCAAAGAGATCCTGATAAGAAATCAATCTTGAGTTTTGCCAATCGTCCGGAATATAAGATCCTGTTCGTTTTTTTGACATCCATAAATCTCCTGTACTCAAACCATTTTCGTCCGGCACAATATTTACAAAATCAGGTCTGCTCGCTGCCCAATAGTAACAAGAGCATTCGCGATAATCGTTTTGCCACGGAGCACAAAGTCCCTGAGTCAATTCTCCGGGTTGCAAAATCGTATCTGAAAATGCAGCACTATTGCCATCGAATATTTTATTGACTACTAATGTTACGGCGGTATATTTTTTTGGATTATCCAACTCTTTTAAATCAACAACTACTTCTTCGACCGATTGTTCTGCTGTAAAGTGGCAAATTACTTTCTGTCCTTGTTTTTGCAAAACATGAACCATCGAATTGGACCATTCCATAAACGAAACTCCGTTTGGATTCGCATCTGTTTTTAAGGGCACGCTGTCTCCATCGGGAAACACAGGGCCAAAAGTCTTAACCATTGTAGGTTTGCCTTCTATAGCAACCAATCTGTGCCCTACCAAATTTTTAAACTTTTCGTCAGGAGCTTCCAGTACATAGTTATTATTTTCGATCAGGATAATTCCGTTAAAGGCTCTTCTCCAAAGGTTTCTAAAATCAAATTCCAGTCCCGGAAAGCAGTTTGAGATCGCCGTTCTTGGCAAAACTGCAATAGGATTTCCTGTTCCTCTGTAATGCAATTGTGCTGTAAGATTTGCTGCTTTGAGTGGTGAACCATAGGTTACCGGCAAGGTATCCGGATTATTATCTTTGAATATAGAAGTACTTGCGGCTTTTATAATCATATTTATTTGTCGATACGTAAAAGTAAGCGACCTGCCATCTGCACCACGCATTAATGCCGGCATTTTGCGAAGTGCTTTGCTTGATAAATCCCCTATTTCTGTAGGTTTTCGCAATACATCTGCAAACCATGGCGTCGCTCCGGAACTAAGTCCGGTAAACACTCTTTCGTGCAGGATTTGCAAGGCAAGATTGTCTACAAGAGAAGTTGCCATAATGGGTTCGAAAAAACGTCCAAAGTCATTTGTATTTTGTCGTACCATTGTACTGGCAACATTTTGTTTGCCTTCGTAACTATTACCATTCATAATCGTTGTATTCATTAAACGAATGGTTTCAAAAGCCCTGCGAATAATTTCTTCGGCTTCTTCTATACTTACTTCACCTTCTATTTCTGTACTTAATATAATTTGCTCTAACTCGTCTGATACTACACGAATTGGCAAAGTATCCGGGGCAAAAGAAGGAGGTCCTGCACTAATGTGCGCTTTGGCTGTTAAGGTTTTTTCGTTGGAGAGTTTTAGCTTAACGGTTACAAAACCATCACACTCATCATCAATATATCCCCAGCTTACCTGCCAGCTTTCCTGTTTTTCATCTGTATACGAATAACCGGCAAAAATTTGTGCAGGAGCAGTATAGAATATGTTAGGATTACTGCCTTCTTTGTAACCAAGCCATGTTCCTTTTCCCGGGCTTGTGTCGTATAATATCTGATCTTCACTGCTAAAAGTAGGATCTACTTGAAAATCTTTTTCGCCCGGACCTGTCTTTCTGGTTAAACTGGCACCATAAACTTTACCTCCGGCAGGGGTATAACGCAATCTTAATCCGGGAAAATCTTTTGTTGGCTTTATGTACTGAATGTAACCGAGTGGTAATTTTTTGTTTGCCAAAAAGTTTTTACAATCGGCTAACAATGGTTTTTGTTCATGTGAGTTTATGTTGGTGATTGTTGCTAACATTTTGTCTTTTGCATCTCCGGTCCTTCTGAATATTTTAATGTTGGCAACATTTACATCCCAGCTAATATCTTTCAGACTTAATCCGGATTCAATAAGTAACTCTTCTGTAAGAGGCACCAATTCGTCTGTTTTTTGATCTGTTATGGCAAATACTTCAAGGAAAGGAGAAACAGGATGTATTTTTCCGTTTCTATCTGCCAGACTCGAAACTTCTTTAAATTTTATATTTACAGGATCATGTGCTTTAATTTCGCCTGTAACAGGATCTACAGATAAAGTAGTTTGTGGGGTAATTTCTCTATAGTCAAGCGGTTTTTCTTTTGATAATTCAAGATCATACGCTGCCATTGGTATATTCGATTCGCCTAATCTGCCTATTGCAATAGGAGGAAGAATTCGTAATTCTATAATTTTCATATCGTAGTATTTTAAATAATTTAACTGAATTAATTCGAAACTATACCAGATTATCTTCTGTAAGATGTACAATTGCTTTGAGCAGTTTTTGATCTGCCTCCTGCAATCCATTCAAATATTGGATATGTGGTTGGTTTTTAAAGTGTTTTAACTCTATTATGATATTATTTGATGCTTCGAGAAGATCTCTGTGTAATCTCCATCGATTGTGTTCTCCAAAAGGCAAATCGAATGTATAGGGAAGTGTAAATGGAGGTCCCGCCATTTTCTTGCTGTTTTTAGCAATTGGAGTCTGAACAAGGATTGTAGCCAGACTACGCAAATTATACATTTCTCCAAATGAAGAATTGATGATCATACCACGAGGAGAAAAACTGCCTGAATTATTATAACCTTCATCCAACAGGAAGCTATGATTTAGAAAATTAAGTAATAATCGATAACGGATATCACACAAATTTGCCCAAAGTTTTGCTTGCGGGTCTGTAATTTCATCCGTTTCTGACTCTGTTTCTGTTGCTGAATCTGTAGACTCGAATTCATCTGCCAGATCAGTTTCTGAACCTACATAAGGATTCGTAGCTACGTTACGGGAAGGTTCAAAACTACCTTTGGTTTCTTCTACTATTTCCTTGTATTCTCTGTAAATATGCAAAAAGCGTTCAAAATGAGACGGTGTTGTATCTTTTGTATCCAGACCTTCTCCCTGCTCTGCTATTTCAGACAATGCATTGTAAGCATCATCACGAGATAGTAATGGTGCTACTAATACATCCGGACTATGGGTATAAATATTTTTGCCATCAGTTCCTCTGTTTCCATCTGTATAACCGCGACCCCATTCGTCAAACTTAGCCTGATAACTATAGGTTGCAGCCTGAAAAGTTTCATCTGATATTACTTTAGGGTCATTAATTAATTGCAACAATACGATAAACAATGCGCCAACGGTATGCGGATCTGAGACGGTTGAATTTACAGAAGCCGAAATTTCGACTGCCAGAGGATCTTCGCTTTCCAACCAATCGGCAGGAGCTTCGGCATATACATATTTAGCAAGGGAACTAAGAGAAAATTTTTCTAATGTAAATGGAAAAGGATAAAAAGGACTATCCCAGGGATAACTTTCCCTACCAAAATTTAAAGGTGCTCCAATTACCTTCAAGACATTCTGAACTGAGATAAAATGTCCCATTTCTTCTTTTGCAATACCCAAAATTATATTTTGCCAGGTATGTACTTTTTCCCTATACTTTTCTGAAATTTGAGTTCCACCAATACTGTAGGCAGCATAAAGATACTGCAACATAAGTCCCTGTTCGATTTCGGCATCGATCTGAAGCAGCATCGTAATGTAGTCTTTCCCGTTAAACTGAGAAGGGACTTCAAAAGGTTTTGCAGTTTCTAAATTCTCATAAGTATTTACAGCATCATCAGCTGCCATAAACCTATTATTTGCTGTATTCTCTTTTGGATTATTCGCTTTTGCCCATTCTAATATTGGTGAAATAAAATGGTCTCGTTTCTGATTGTAATTCATGAGATATCTTGTTTAGTTTAATTTCTATTTGATCCTATACTGCACTTGCTGTCCAATTAATTGTAAGGACTCATAAGTACTGCTTTTTATCCTTTTAGTTCCAATTACTCTTTGTGATACGGACATCCTGCGGCTTGTGCAGCAGATTCTGTTTTTTTAGAATCGGGAAATTGTTCTTCTATTAAACGTCTCTGATCAGCTGGAACATCTTCGATTTTGCGAAGTGTATTGACTTGTATGTGCGGCCAGCTTGTTGTGCCTCCGTCATCTCCAAAATCAAATTCAAAAAATATTATTTGCTCGTATTGGAGCTGAAGTATTTCTTTTTTGTCCTCGACAACTGTTTCAAGCCACATGCGCATATTCATTTCGACTGTAGGAACAAAACGATTTACAAACGGAACATTTAAAATCCCTCCCTGTGCTCCTGTCTTGTTTTTGGATGACATTTGAATAAGGACATTATTGATTATATTATCTGCTTTGTTGGTATCACGAAGACGTAAATCAGGTCTAACGGAATAAGGATATAAGGGATCTGCAAGAATTCGTTGTGTATAGATTAGATTTTCATTGGGATCACTTATGTAATCGAGCTTTTGAGATACCCAGGCAGGTGCAGGTTCATCCAGATTGATAGGATTGCTCTCGCTTGCTCCGGCTCCTCCCATAGTTCTCGATAGCGAAAGATGATCGTATTTCCAGGCGGCATCTCCTTCCGGAAATGCTGGCGGACCTTGGAATATAAATACTTCGTTATTTCGAACCAGATCTCCTAATAAAGTTATCGTACTGCCGTGCGGTATTACACCACTGCGGGAAATAGAGTAATCCGGTATAAAGTATTGCCCCGTTTGTCCTGCTCCTGCTTTAAGTTCTTTGGCTGCAATAATTTCATAATATTTACGCCCCTTTAAATTTTCCAGCGTTACATACTCTTTTTTACCCTCATCATTTATAATTAGAAAAAGGGTTTCGTCCTGATATCCGCTTTTATATAAATCTTTGTTGGGATTTAGAGGTGATACGGGGTTTATGCCACGATCTTCTTTAATCGTTTTCTCGGTTGCTGCATAATTAAACACATCGCTAAGCCATAAATACATACCATTCTCCTCATGAATTGGAGTGTATTGCAAAGCTTCCTGACCTTCGACACGCGTTACGCTTTTAATGCTTTGGTCGTATTTTACAGCTCCGCAAAATTGTTCATTTGCCCCACCACGATTACGAACTCCTCCCGGAACCAGATCAAAGGTTAGTTTCTCGATATACTCCTGGCATTCAAAACTATATTTTCCGGGAATATTTCCCGCATTTGTTCCTGGCGAAGGCATAATGGTCGTGTGAATACCGGTACCGTTTAATTTTCTTTGGATCTGATCACTATTATTATAACTTACCCAAGTACCTTGCAATACTTGTAATATACCATAATCTACATTGTTTACTATTTTTTGCAGGTCATTCTCATAAAAGGGTCTGATAGGATCTTCTATTTGAACTTTTGAATATTTTTTCATCAAACTTGCCAGTATACCTTCGCTGCCATCCTGAAGGGCTCCTAAGAAGGTTTCATTTCTGTTTTCATCTAAATTTGAAGTTATTTGAGATAAATTTATCTCGTCTTCGGGGCTTGTGCGTTTTAACATGATATCGTTTTTTTAAAATTAATAATCTGTACATTCAAAAGTCAGCGCTGCATTGTAAGGAGAATTCAATGCTTTTTTTGTTACACCTACAGCTTGTTCTTTCAGGCTTTATATGTTTATAATAGTTTTGTCTTATTCGTTTTAATTTTCTTCTGCATCACTTTTAACGAAGCATAATAATCAAATTCACCTTATAACAATTTCAAAAGATTACATATTTAATCCACTCTTAACCAGATAACTGTCCTGTTTAAGATTGCTGTAGGCTATACTATTGTTTTTCTAGTTTTGAATTTTATTCCTACAATAGTAAGGCAAAATTTAAAGAAATTACTAGGTATTTTTACCTGTTTTTTCTTACACGATTGTAGGATTTTGGTACTGATTATAAAAAAACAGAATCATTAATTTTAAGACTTACCTGTTTCTGCTTTACGCTCAAGGGATGCGCTATTCATTTTTGTAGTGTTACTTGTTTTTTAGTTATCAAGAGCCAAAATAACTTTGACCAAAACAAAACAGGCTGCCTAAGATTTTAGACAGCCTGTTTGTATTAACATTTTTATTCGATCAATTATGACTAAAGAGAGGGAATTATCGATGCAAAATTATTTTCTCGCCCCGGATAACAACAAAAATCATTGATAATACATAAGAATTGATACATGAATTTAATTGAGCCATTTTTTTCGTTTAAACCATATCAAAGGCGCAGTAAAACAAATAATGATCAAAACTATGGCATAAAAATATCCATATTCCCATTCTAACTCCGGCATATTCTTAAAATTCATTCCATATATTCCCGCCACAAGCATTGGCAGTGAAATACACATTGTGATTATGGTTAATGTTTTAAATATTCTGTTTTGTTCCAGGTCTATTTTTGTAGAGATATAGTCTTTAAGATCATCCAAACGTTCAAAATTGTTTTGGACATATTCGTTTATTACCGTTAAATCACTTAATTCGAGTAAAATAGTTTCTTTCGTTTCTAAACTTAATTTTGTGCTTTTTCTAAGCAAATGCAAAATTCGTCTGAATTCATTCAGTGATTCCTTGACCAGAAGATTATTAAATTTTAGCGCTGTAATTTCGTTTAAACCATGCTCAGAAAAATCATTCTCTTTTTGTAAGCTTGAATAAATTGTTTTTATATTCTTAGAAATGATTTCTGTGAGGTCTGCAAAATAATCCGGAACTACGCCTATCATCATTAACAGAAAGATATCTAAGGTAAAAGGCAGGTTTTTTATTTTATCAAAGTGTTCCTGCTTTTTATTCTCTGGAATAAATTTCTCAAAATTAATATCCATAAACGAGAACATGATCGTTTCTGTAAGTATAAACGAAACAATTACTTCTTCGATTTTGCTGTGAGACGTTAAGTACGGAAACGAAAAATTAAATGCCAACTGACTTTCTTTTTCAAGATAATGCGAACTTATCTCTATATCGCCACTATTGTGCAATATGGCTGTATCAATACCAAAAAGCTTTTCGAAAGCAGCAATGTCTTCTATATTGTAATTAATAATCTGAACACTATTGATTGTACTCAAGTCTTCCGGTATTTCGGATATACTTTTTAACTTAATAATGTTTTTATTTTTATCTAACAATTCAATTGTCATTGCTTATGTTTTTTATGATTATTGCTATCCAGTTGAGTTCTTTTCTTTTGAACGCGCAGCTCAAATATCTTAATTAAAATAAATTTTAATACAAATTATATCCAGCAAACGAATTCGAATCTAAAACATCTGCCACCGGATTATCTGCTTTTTAATTGTTAACGATCCGTAACCATTTATGCAATTACTTGCATTAGAATACATATAAGCTGAGGCTTTTGCAACAAGTCCGGATCTAACAGGATTTAAATGTATGTAATCTAATTTTGACCACATAAATTTATTAGTATAAATTTCTTTAGTATGATTTCTGTATTGCCAAAACTGTAACAGTTTTATGAAATAAAAATTCTATTTTTGAAAACAAAAAGCATTAACGCTCGTCAAATATACCGACCTAATTTAGGGTAAATATACCGGCTGTCGTTAGACATATATCCTGGTTAACAATAATTTTATGAAAAAAACATTCTATTTTGCATTGATAGTAATTATAACTCTTTCCTGTTCAGAAAAGAAAACAAAAAAAGAAAATATTATAATTAAAAATATTAAATCTGATACGGTTCTTAAAATAGATAATGAAAAGTTAGATAACAATTCAGATTGTGTATTTGATGACAATTATAAAAAAATAACAGAAGAATGGCTTAATGAACTTGAAATCAAAAAATATGTTTGGGATTCAAAAAGTAACACAGCTACATTAATATACAATGGTGATACTCTAACTGTATACAAAGGCGGCTGTGATCATTTTATAAGTTCAGTAGAAATTAAAACAGATATTTACCCAAATAAGGAATTAGACAGTACTTTAATAAGAAAGATTAATGATATAGCCTGTAAATTTAAATTTGACAACTATTGTAAAAAGCTTATTGAAGGTCGGTTTAAAAAAAATATCAATAGCAATTCATCCCTTTTTTTGGAGTTTGAAGATGATGATCCAGAAGATAATTTAATCTCTGAAGGAATACAAATTTTAGAAAAAGAAAAAAGAACAATTATTACAATATCCGAGTATTATAATTAAATTACACTGACAGTGGTCTAACACAATAGCCAAAACAAACAACATGCTCAACTGTAAACCTTAAAAAAGCTACATACACATCATCATTAAAATTGATATTCCCTGTTTTTGGCAGAATCGTGGTGCTTGAGTTTTTTAAAGCCAAAAGGCGAGTTAAAAAAGTAGATGTAGCTTTTTATAAGAAGACTTCGGGGAGCTGAGTTTTTCAAGACCGATAGTAGTAAAACCACACCAAAGTTATGTTACATAACAAGACATTATAGTAATGGCCTTACTATGCAGGAAAAACAAGCCGATAATTATAAACCATAAAAAACCACGCCGATTGGCGTGGTTTCTTGTTTATCTTTTTTTTTAAAATCTATTATTTACATCTTGACAAAGCTAATTCTAATGCTTTTTCTAATTCTTTTTTAGGTGAATCAAACGGTAAACTGACCTTTAAATCCTCTTTGAAACCAACAAAACCTTCTTTTGAACCTTTATTCTGAGATGGAGAAAAAGTAATAATACCATCCTTTATATATATCCCCAAATTAATTGTTCCATCATGTAAAGCTTTCATTGTTTTTACTCCCATCCCTTTTAAAAACTCCTTTTGAAACTCTTTCCAATTCTCAGGTTTTTCCAAAATTTCTTTACTAAATTCAAGAGTATATAAAATTTTCTCTAACAGTTCAGTATTTGATAAATTATATTCTGTAAGATAAGGCGCAGAAGCTATAGATATAAAACCTTTAATCTGTAAAAGAGGGTGCAAAATAAACTTGTTGCCATTTGTGAATTTGTAAATGTTTATTGATTTAATCATTTTTTACTTTATAAATCTTATTGTTACATTAATATTTTTGTCTTGAGCATATTTAATAGCATCAGCAATTTGACCCCATTGTGACTCTGAACCCTTACCTGTCTGAACAGCTAAGTGCAAAGTCACAGACGTTTGCACAGCAGCTACACTTTGCGCAGCTGGGTTAATATAAAACTAAAGCCGTTTTGAACTATTATTTTCACGATGATAATTTGGAAATAATTTTGCGACCGTAAATCGAGCAAAAAAAGTTTCATCTTTTAAAAGTCTGCTAGTAATTTCTTTAATCTTTATTGGCTTATTACTAATTGAATCACAAAGTATGTAATTATCAGTATTAAAATTATAGTAACAAATAAAACCTACATTTTCTAAAAAATAACTATCAAAACCTTTATGATTACTTTGTTCCTCTGAAAAATGGTAAATTTTGAAACTCTCTAATCCTATCTTATATGTTTTATGGTTTATTAGTGTCGTTTCTTTATTAATGAAAGGAGCGAAAGATTTATTATTGTAATTAGTAGCTAGAGTTATTGAATCATTAAAATTATGTGTCAATGTTTTTTTATTCAAAATATATCTATAAATACCGTTCTCATTATCATAAGCCTGTCTAAAACTCAAAACTTTTTCATGATTTTTAAATACATTAATTGAATCAAATAAATTTAACTCTTTGGATTCTACAGCAAAAACATTCTTTTCAATCAAGATGTTTTTATTATTGTAAAGGTTGAAATAAAATATACTTCTTTTTTCTAATTTCGGCTCATTGCAACTTATTAGCAAAATAACTGATAACGTAAATATTATTTTCTTTTTCATTTTTTTGTTTTAATATTTTCCTCCATTGTATTTCCAAACCATTTTATCAAGTTGTCCAGATGTATAGAATCTTCCAAAAGTTGAATTGACCTCTTTAATTCCGCTTACTCCATCAGTAGGCCAACTTGTATTGTTACCATTGTTATACAAAACTTGTGAATGTTGCCAATGACTTTCATAACCTTTAGGTTTATATAAAATGTTACTACTATCAAACTTTTTATTATCCATATAATCTTTTGCAAATAAATCTGCATGAATAAAAGACTCATGAAAAGCAGTGATGGTTCTACTCATAATCCAACGGGACATATTTTTTGCTGATGTGACCGCATTGGGGTTATCATAATTATATGATTTATCGTCCTGTGATGCTACTCCTTCAAAAGAATTAATTCCAACTGTAATTGTGTTTTCTGCATCATTACCTGTTTCTCCTCTATCATTCTCATCCTCCTCTCTGTAAGATGTAAATTCAAGATTCAAACCTGCTTTATCATATTTTCCATCTTTATCAAAGGTTTGTCCAAAAACAGTCTGTCCTTTACTTGCAAATTGAGATAAAAATTTTCTACCTGCTTTTGTTCCTGCAAAAAGAGTCATTACCTTATTGAGAGCCCAATTTTGCGTAATCGATTTATCAACACTAATTGAATCTCCTCTTACATCTACAAAACGAACTGGATTATTAACGCAATATTGATATGGATTAACATCATAGTATTTCTCACTAAATCTATCCATATTAAAAAATTTACCTAACGTCGCATCGTAATTTCTCATTCCGTAGTCATAAACGTTAAGTCCTAGTTCGTCTTGAAGCTCTTTATTGTTGTACTTATACTTATAGGGTTCTGTAAACCTTTTTTATATAAAAAAGCCCCTTGCAAAAAATCTCTATATAAAGAACGTCCTATTACATTTTTCTATGACACGAAAGTAGATTTACTTTAATTATTTTCCTAATAATTTTTCACTTATAGCAATAAAAAAAGCTCTCATTTCTGAGAGCTTTGAGCTTATCTTGAATTAATAAATTCTTAAATTTTACATTCTATTGCTTACAGTTATTTTAAATATAACAGATTAACAGTATTAAATTTCTATAGTTCTGTCAGTTTTTAACACCAATCCCGTTTCATCATAAAACTGTTGGATATTAGTTGCATGCCCAAAATGAGATTGTGGTCTAAGACTGTTACAAACATTCCCATAAACATCGTCATATTGGTTTATATTATATTCTAATTTAAACTTTTCAATAGTAATAGTTAATTGTTCTCTACCGCTTTTCAGCCATTGTCCACCCTCTCTCGATTTTAATTCAACAAATATTAAACTCTTATCAAATGAAAGAACACCATCACATCTTCTCGAATCTTTACCATCAGCTCTTTTGATTTCGATACAAGCATCAATTGCTATAAAATCAACTTCTTTATTGTCTTTATTCTTTACAACACCTATCCATTTTGAATCGTCAGTTTCATCAATATATGCAGGTCTTGTTGGTGGAGGTGGATCATCACATAAACCAAATTCAGTTTTATTTGAACTAGATTTACACTTATTATCAAAAAAATCTATTGGCATTTCTTTTCAATTTCAAGTAGTTTAACAAAATCATCATTAAATGCTCCTAAAAATTCATTAAGGAAATTCTCATCTGATGGCAAACCTTTATAATTATCCAATTTTCCTATAGTACCTACTTCATTGAGTTGATAAATATTTACTGTTGATGGATCTATTGTAGAATCTAAAGGTACTATTTTACTTAAATCATTTAATAATGAATCATCAATTTTTGATCTTACCATAAAACCTTTTATAGCAAGTGTCAAATAATTTATTATATAAGGACTATGAGTCGTAATAATTAACTTATTTAAATCATTTTTATTTTTATTACTAAATAGTGAGAACAATATTCCTTTTTGTGAAGTCGGATATAAATTTTGTTCAGGCTCTTCAACGACATTTATAAAACTTGAATATTTAAATTGTAGAGATAGTTTTTCTAGAAGTAAAGTTTTTATATCTTCTGATAATTTATCATTAGAGATTATTTTATCAATTTGATTTCGAATTTTATTTTCATCAACTATATTTCTTTCTTTAAAAGAAGAATTACTCTCATTCGAAATAATCTTAGATAAACTATTAGTTACAAGAAACAAAGGAACTAATGATTGATATCCACTAGAAGCCTCTAATAAATCAACTCTATAATCCTTTCCAATTAACCAAGATTTTTTATTTTGTTTTCTATATTCAAACTTGAGATCCCCAACCGGTAAAGTCACAGTTTCTGATAAGTTTTGTTTTGCATATTCATATTCTTCCAAAAAAGTATATAATGGTAGCGGTAATCTCTTAACCAAGTCAGGTCTCTCAACTGTACTGACAAAATTTCTTTCCGCTGGAACATACATAATTTTCGGAAAAAGGTATTCATCATTTCCTAGAAAAATTTGAGTTATTTCAACTTTTCCTTTTTGATAAATTATTTGATATGCTTTACCAATATAATCAATATAAGACTCATCAGTTAAATAGTTACCTATATTCTGATAAGCCAAATGCTTTTTAAATCTATTGTACTGTGAAAGGTAGCTCACATTAAAATCGCCTCTAACTAACGCTTTTTCAATCCAAGTCAAAGTTGAAAAAATTTTTGATATTGTACTTTTTCCTGTACCTTGATTACCAATAAATACAGTCAATCCATCAAACTCAATGTATCCATCTGGTAGATCATTTGTGTTCTTTATTGGTCCAATATTTTTAATCTTAAGTCTAGCCATTTAATTTTTTAAAATTTGGGTCTAAATTACAAAAAATAAAAGTAATTTATAGTTTGTAATTTGTGAATTAATCATTCTACTAAATCCTCTATTAATAATAATGATTTTTGATATATTCTAAAATTTTTATTATTACACTTTTATTTCAGTCATTTAAAAAGGGAAGTACCGATTAATGATTTCTCTTTGATGGGAACTATTCACTTTAATATATTTTTCCGTAGTTCCTGGCCATTTATGTCCCGCCAGTTCCTGAGCCTTTTCCAAAGAAATATTTTTCTCATTGAGCCAGTTACATATCACACTCATTCTGATGGTCTGCGGATTGAGTTTCCTATCTGGAAATAATGCCCTGAGCGGATCAATCATCCCATGAATACCGCCTACCGTAATAGGCTTCCCAAGTTTGGTAATAATTAGTTTCTCTGTTTTAGATCGAAGCATTTGGGGTCGGGTTTCCTGCAGGTAATTGAAAAATAAGATCATCTGTCTGGGAACTAAATTCATTGTCCGCTTATTGAGATTGATGGAAGCTTTGATATAGACTGTTCCATTATCCAGATCAATATCTTTTACATTAAGTCTTATAAGCTCATCGCTTGTAAGTCCCTGATATATTAGCAATGATAATAATACATTATTTCTAACATCCAAATGCTTGTATCTATTTTCCCGTTCCAAGAGCAGTTGCAGTTCTGAACTGCTGAATAAATCCTGCACCTGTATTGCCTGATTACTGTTTACTTTAATATTAAGGCGCTTGCAGGGATGGTCATTCCTGTAACCGCTCATGACCAGATAGTCATAATATTTTTTGATCGCAGATAAGATGACAACACGATATTTGCCATTGGATTGTTTTAGGCTGATTTCATCCATATACTTAACGATATCTACGTATTTGTACCGCTTGGCTTTAGTATTTAATTTCAAAAAGTGATTGATCGCAAACAAATAGCTTGATACGGTCTGCGGGCTGTAGTTTTGGAGCAGGAACTGCTCTAAGGTTTGTTTTGTCATAGCAGATTACTTAAAAGGTTACGACTGGTTTTCGTTTCTTGTTTTTGATCGCATAGATATAGGTTGTATTGATATCGGAATGCCCTAGAAAACCTCTTATAAAATCAATTCCCGCATTATTCTCAGCCAGATGATTGGCTATGCTGTGTCTGAGGCAGTGGAGCGTGATATCCTTTTGGATAAGCTGGAAATCCTTGGTCTGCTCGATCATTTCCTTTAGGATGTCATTCAGATTTTCCCCTGTGCTACGCCTGCCTTTGGAATTGATAAAAAAGGCTTGTTCGATCTGGTTTTTCCCTGCAAACCTTTGACTGCGCTCTTCCTGAATGTACTTTTTCAGGTAGCCCATAACCGTATCACTCATGGGAACTTCACGCCTTTTGCTGTTTTTTCCGCTTCTGACAACAACCATTCCAGTAGCCAGTTTGACATCCTTTAAATCCAGTGCACTGATTTCAGAACGCCTGAGCCCGCATCCATAAGCAACAGAGAGTAAAGCCCGTTCCAATTCATTCTCGGCATGTTTGTATACCGTTTTTATTTCTTCAACACTGAGCGTGTTTCTTGAATTTTGAGTACCTCCCTCAAAACTCGGAATGTAATAACCATTTTCAATTTCCTTATTTTCCATGAGATTTATTAGAAATAGTCCCTGAACAAACAAATGAAATTTGATACTTTTCTGTGACAGCGTGCCTTCGCCTCTGAGCTTTGGTCTTGCAATTAAATACTCAAAATATTTAATAGATTCTTTAGTAGAAAGCTCCCGAATGTTATTGATTCCGGATTCTTCCAGCCACAGCAGGAATTCTATTAAGGTATTTTGGTACATTCTGCTGTTCCCTGTTTTATAATTCCTGACTTTTATAAAACTGTCAAAGGCATCCAAGAGCCTTCGAAATTCTTTATTTTCTATCCTGTTTTTCATTGTTTTTTGAGATTAATTTGCTGATTCTGCAGAGTTGTCGCTTGCGCACTCCGTGGAACACGGAACGCCAGTACCGTATGGTCAGTAAACATTGGTGCTCACGCGTTCCACTGGCGTTCCTTAGCGTTCCATTTTTTGGTTATTTGTTTTGCTTTTTTGCTTTTTGTATTTTAAAGCTGTTCCAATTGGCTGTTTAGTTCTTTCTTGATCTTGCTTTTTAGTTTTTCCATATTGTCCCAGTAACTTATTACATATTTAAAGCCTTTGTTTATTGAGCCTTCAATTGCCTGTATGTATTCGAGTTCCTGTAATAACTGCATGTACCTGAAAGCTGAAGTTTTACTGATGTTTAATTTCTGGCGCATTTCTCTATTGGTAAATCGGTGTGTTGTGCCATTGTTTTGGCTCTTTACATAGCCTTTTAGGTTTTCAAAAAACTGTCTTGTACTTTTATCAAGTTCATCCACTTTGATGATGATGGAGGTAAAGAAAATATCAACGGCAGATTTCACGTCTTCCTTGGTGGCGATCAGCCTGCCTTTATTGTCCGTTTTTCTCTGGTACTGGTGCAGGATGGTAATCTGCGAAACAAAATTTTGAAACTGGCTGTTTAATCTTCTGAGCATCTTGGCTTCAAGTGGAAGGGTAAGTTTGTCTGCAAATGGATTGATCACCTCATAGGATTTCAGCACCCGCATGGCATTTCTGAGAAGCTGTGTAGCCTGAACCTCATTTTCGTAATTGCCTTTTCCTGCAATCTTCTTGTTTTGGATGGCTATGATCCGCATGGTCTGTGCCTGGCTTTCATCCACGCCCAAGATTACCGAACGGCTCATATTGTCATAATATACCTCCGCTTTGGTTGTAGTTGTCATACTGGCAAAGTGTGCCTGTACCTGTTTGATCCTTCCCCTGTTGTTTCCAAAAATGTCTTTGACTACTGTGGAGCTTGTCAGGAATTTGGCTGACTGCATTTCACGAAAAGCATACTGCGCTTCTTCGTCCAGACCATCAAAATCCTGAATTACAATCAGTTTATTGATCAGTTCCTTATCCCTGTAATGATAAAGTGATTTGCTGGTAATACGGGTCATGTTCATCACATCCTCCTGAGGCATGCACTGCGCAATCCCGTTAATCAAATGACTTTTTCCTTCTCCGCTTGATCCCTGAACAATGGCATGCATCAGATAAGGCATTTTGTAGCTTGAAGCGAGCACAAAAAGAACCATCCTGTTTTGTTCCTCGCCAACAATTCCGTTCTGTTCCAAGAGCTTGTTTATGTTTTCCAGTAATTGGGGTTTTGAGAGAAATTCGACCGCTTTTTCATGAGCCTGCGGTGTAAGTTCTTTTTCGGAATAACGATCCGTTACTGGATTAATTTCCGCGTCAAAGAGTGCTTCACGATGCTCTTCAAGTAAGTCTGTTAGCTGTAAGAAGTCTGTTTCGAGTTCCTGAAAGTCAAACCCTTGTTTTTCGGAGAGTTCCCCGCAGTGGCTCTGCACACTTCCAAAATCAAAAAAATCAACTTTCAGCCTGTGCTTTTTCTGTGTAGTATGAGCCACAATTTGTAATGAGACCCTGAGGTTACCTAAATCCATAGGCAGATTGCCCACTACATAAAATACTCCTGTGATTCCTGTATAGCTTATTTTGTAGCCGTTTAGGATCTGCAGTCCTTCGCCTGCTTTTTCTGTTTTTGCACTTTTTAAAAGATTAGATATTCCATCCTCTCCATAATTGACCCACATGTCATTTAGACTATGCCCCTCTGGAAGTTCCACTATCGAGAGTGGCACATCGGGTCTGATCTCCTGCATTTGTAATCTGATCTTTTCCATTTTCTCACTGCTTAAAGATTATTATAACTTCTAATTCATATAATGATTTAATAACTTCTAAATGCTGTTCCAGCAGTTCTCCGTCATGAAGCGCCATGACCGCTTCCCTTTGATCCAGTACTTTACTCTGCATCAAACTGGCGCAGTCAATGACCGTAGGTGCTAAATATAATTTTTTGGTAAGGGGATGCGGATAGGCGGGATATATTCCTTCGCTGTTCAGGTACTGCTCTTTCTGCTCGTCCAGATCAAAACGCAGGGCATAATAATTTACAATGACATTATCTTTGTCCAGCAGAGGAAAAATAAGCCCATACCGTCCAAAGACGGTATAGGCTGTAAAGGAATCGTCCCTGACTCCGGCATCGCTTTTTGTAATCACACCCAGTTTTTCAAACTGGTCTTTTGATTTCAATGTTTTGCGGTGATGGAACTGACCTGAATTAAAACCGATTCGAAGATCTGAATATTCCAGTCCGATGGTTTTAAGGTATTCTTTCGGCTTTAAAGCCTTGGCACTTCGAATACCTGTTTCAAAAGACCGGAATAGTGTTTCTAAACTTTCCATAATTATTTTCTCAATTACTATTTTTTAAACTTTTATATAATTTTAAGAATGACTACAGCCCCTTGGAGTTTAGCCAATAAAGAAATAAAAACAAAAGCAGAATGCTGTTACAGTGACCCTTTTAGGCATTCAAAGGCATTGTTTGGCAATATCCTTTAACGTTTTTGAAAAACTGTTTTGCGGAATATTGTTTCTTGCTGGTATAAATAAACAAGCTGTAGATATCTCTGGTTTTATACTTATGTACCTGCATACATATTTTCCTGCTTGCTTACGTACATGTGTATCTCCGTTCCTGAGATCCTGCATGATTACATGCATACTTTCCTTTATTCTCACATACGTGCGTGCGTCCTTTTATTCCTGCATGTCCGCCCTCAGATAACCTTTATAATCCTGAAATAAAAAGAACTTAATATTGTAGTGGTTCGTTTTTAACGATAGTTTCAACATTACATGGAGCATCAATGCTCCTGTAATTCAGCTTTTACACTGTAAATGCATTTTTTTCAATGGTTTTACTGTAAACAGACTTTTGCAAAATCCAGTAAAAAATGAAACAGCCTAAAGCTGTTTTTTCCTGCCAAATTTAATCCGCCTGAAAGAGCGGATTCTAGTGTTCACCAGAACACGGCAAGTTGTGTTTTGAGATGCTTGAAATGAATTCAGCATCTCAAAACCACTTGCTCTGCCGGGGGCTGAAAATACCTTCCGAAGTCAGGTCTTTTTGCAGTAGTTAAAAATTGATTTTCTAACAAATTGCAAGATCTATTCATGCCTGTTTTACAAAGACAGAACCTAAAATACTGAATATCATAAGCAAAATTCACTACTGATAGAGGGTTTTGTTTCCAACTTTTACAAAGATAATATGCTTTTTTATCATTTTGATAGTCATAATATGTCCATGAAAACAGGAGCTAAAAGTGATTTATATACTATGTTTTTCAGAAGTATCTTTTCTTTTTTCATCCAAAAATAATTCCCTTGCTTTGTCCAGAAACTCTGCTTCATCAATAGGCAGTAACACAATTGCAATTTTAAGTATATCTGCGATATCTATTTTTGAGTTGTCATCAAAAGTAGCTTCGTTCTCAACAGCAATTGCGCAAAGTTTCATTAGACTGGATATAATACCCATTAAATGATAGTAATCATAAACAGGAAAAGATACCGTAAAATCCTTTTTTTGTTTATCCTGTTTTAACAGTGTAAAGCTCATATTGCCTAATTCTTGTAATTCTTGCAGGTGTTTTTCAGGCGTTTCCATAATCATCCTTTATCTTTAGCTGATTTTTCCTCTTGTAATTTCAAGAATAACTTATGGCATTCATGTAATGCTTCGGCTTCATTGCACGGTAGGAGTTGAACCGCAATTTCCAATACACTTACGACATGAAAACTAGGATCTTCTACAGAACCGGAATTTTCAAGATCATTATTGTAAAGGCTATGAAGTGAAATTTTCAGCAAATCCCTTACAGTAAAAAGCAACTCTACATAATTAGTAAAGCTTATCTGTGCATTATATCTATCTTTGCTATTCTTATTAGGAGTTAGCGTTGTAAAGAATCGGGCTTTTGCTATTTCTTCAATAAAGTTTTCTATTGGCGTGCTTTCATTAGTTTCCATAATTTCTAGTTATTAATTACTATCTTTTTCATTTTCTATTTGACCTTGTCGACTAAGTTCCTTTTCTATTACTATTTCTGCTTGATTTTTAAACTTACCGCATCTTTCTTCCAATAACTCATAATATAAATAACTAACATCATTAGCCTTACTAAAACGCAAAGTACTCGGCTGTTGTTTAAGAAGTTTAAACATAGATTTATCTTCCTGAGTTTTACGGGGAAAAAAATCCGCAGTTATAGTAGTAAAATATTCACATAGATTAAATAGATGCTCTAATCCAAAGTGATTGGGTGTGTAGCCCATAAAAACACGAATCAAAGACAAACAGATCTGTTCCACTATTTGATGAAGAGAAGACGTTTTGACTTCGTCAGAAGAGTAGCTGTCATCATTGTAAACCCAGTTCCAAATTGTAGAAATATTAGTCTTCCTACTTGCTATATAATTTGATGCAGATTTTAAATTTCGTTTTGGAATTTCGGAAATGGTTAAATAGGCAGGTTTTTCTACATCCTGAAATAAAAGCTCTGAATTCTGCATGATCTGCCAAAAGAAAAACTGCTGGTCGTCGCAAGATTTTCTAAGATTACGCACGTGGTGCATAAGAATTGTAGCGGTTATAGAACCATGCGTTTTTGTTTTTATTTTATCACATATATCACTTGTCGCATTTTCTTTGGTTTCTTTTACAAGAACTAAGAGATATAAATGAACGTATTCTTTTTGTTCTTCCTTATCCAGAGAAAGTGTTTTGTTTGAACTGTAAGTAGTTTTATTCCTGCCAAGACAATAAATAGCAGATGTCTTAATATGTGCTGTAATTACTTCCTTTAGTCCTTCTTGCTGTGTAAATTCAATTGCATTCATAATTTTAATTTTTTAATTGATACTTGTGTAAAAAATTGTATTTTTGTTTAATACACAAGCAAGTAAGTAATTACTTGTAGCGTACCGTATCAAATTAACCCGTACCGTACATTGTTTTTCATGTATGGTACATGAAGCATACTTTTTTATTCATAATTATTATCTTTGAGCTATGAGTACATTAACAAAACCAAATCACATAGGGCGAAAAATTAGCCGTATTCGTGAACTAAAAGACATGAAGCAAGAAGCTTTGGCGCAGGCTATGGGAACAAACCAGCAGGCTGTTTCTATTATAGAAAATAGTGAGACTTTAGATGAAGAAAAACTAGCAGAAGTAGCAAAAGCTTTAGGTGTAAGCGTAGAAGCTATTAAAAACTTTTCTGATGAAGGTGTGATTAATTATTTTAATAATATATACGATAACGATTTTAGTCATAGTAATGGAGCGATACATTCAAATAATTGCTCATTTAATCCGTTAGATAAAATGATGGAAGTCGTTGACGAAAACAGAAAACTTTACGAACGTTTAGTTCAAGCTGAAAAAGATAAAGTCGAATATTTGGAAAAATTACTAAAAGCTAAATAAGCTTCTATAAAAGATACATTAATTCCACAAAGAGACTTAACAGTCTCTTTTTTGTTTTTAGAACATTTTTTGATCTACTAAATTACCAAAAACTAATACTATGAATAAAACTATAAAGCTTAGAGTGAAAAAAGAAATCGACAGAGATAATGAGCTTAAAGTATTAAAATTAAAAGGTTCTTTAATTACTAAAGGCTACACTGAAATCATTCACATTGCAGATGAAAATGAAGACTTTTATCTCAACTCTTTTTCAACTTCAATTGACCACAAAAAAGAAGCTGAGAATTTTGTTTTAGATTATATCTCAGTAAATAATTTAACCGATACAATTACTTTACTTTAAGGAGATAATTTCAGATTATATTCATATCTTCAAAATATCAGCAAAAAGTCTATCTGAAAAACACTCCGGATTTTTCGTATTCTAAAAGAGTCCTTAAAAAAAACACTTATTTCCTTTTCATTTTTTTTTTTGATTTTAAGAAATGAATACTCTCAAAAGACGATTAAAAAACTATTCCAAAAGAATAAAAAGCAAGCCAAGTTATTGGAGAATAAAAAAACGAAGTGCGCATAATGGCACCCCTCGTTCCTCGTCCTGCCCCTTCGGGACTTATAGCACTTCCTTTCCTGATTCTCCATTTTTTAACTGCTTTCTTTTTTTCCTTTTTCTTTTCGAAAGCAATTTATTGAAACAAAAATAGCCCCTCTGCCGATTAATCAAATTGAGTTTCATGGTCAAAATATGTCCATGTTACTCTAATCTCAAATAATCTTTTTAATTTAGTGTTTGCCTTTTAAATGTCTCAAAGATTGCCACGTTCCTGCAATCTGCAAGATGAACGGTTGTTGGACAACCGACTATCTTGCCACCTATTACCTCGGAACTCGGTGGTGGGAGAGACTTAAAAGTTATGAGTTTGAAAACCTGCAAATGAAGCGTAGCAAATTCAACAATACATGTAAAAACAATTTGAATTAATGAGTAAAATGAAAGATGATGGAAAGAGAAAATTCAAACAGAACACGCAGAATTGCACTGCGACTGACACCAGAAGAGTACAAAAAAATTGAGCAGAAATACAAAGCCAGCACTTGCAGAAAGTTAAGTGACTATCTGCGCAAACATCTATTGGACAAGTCTATTACAACCACTTACAGAAATCAGTCACTGGATGATTTTATAGAAGAAACCGTGATACTGCGTAAGGAATTAAATGCCGTAGGAAACAATTTAAATCAGGCAGTAAAAAGACTTCATACCCTGCAACAAATTCCAGAATTCAAAGTCTGGATTATCAGTTTTGAAATAGATAGAAGAATCATAAATAATAAAATAGACCAGATTGAAAGCCACACCTCAAAAATTACCGACAAATGGTTGCAATCATAAAAACAAGCCATTCCATTCGCAGTGTTTTTTACTACAATGAAAACAAAGTCAAAGCTGGGGTTGCCGAGTGTATCACAGCAGGAAACTATCCTTCCGATGTTGAAAAATTGAGCGATACCATGAAACTCAATCGGTTTATAAAACGAGCGGAATTAAACGAAAATGTAAAGTGCAATACGGTGCATATTTCGCTCAATTTTGACCCATCGGAAAAACATTCCAAAGAAAAACTAATAGCCATTGCCGATATGTATATGGAGAAAATAGGTTTCGCAGAACAGCCTTATTTAGTATACCAGCATCATGATGCAGGACATGCACATTTGCACGTGGTTTCCATAAATATTCAAAAAGATGGCAAACGTATTGATCTGCATCACTTAGGAATCAGAAAATCAGAACCTGCAAGAAAGGAGATTGAACAGCGCTTTGGACTCGTAAAAGCAGAAGGACAAAAAAAGAAAGAAGCATTTACTTTAGAACCAATTTCTATGGGAAGGATTCAATATGGAAGGATTGAATCAAAGAAAGCTATATTTAATGTTCTAAACACTGTTCTGAACCATTATAAGTATTCAAGCATTGCAGAACTAAATGCAGTACTAAAACAATACAATGTTTTGGCTGACCGTGGTAATGAGAATTCCAGAATATTTTCAGCAAAAGGATTGGTATATCGTATATTAGATGGACAAGGCAAACCAATTGGTGTTCCCATAAAAGCGAGTAGTTTTTATAATAAACCGACTTTGAAATTTTTAGAAGAAAAATTTAAGGTTAATGAAACCAGAAACTTATCCGACAAATTGCGTGTAAAAAATGCTATTAATATGGTATTATTCCTAGAACAGGCAATGCCTGTAAGCAAACTTGCAAAACTATTGGAAAGAGAAGGAATCCATACAGTTTTTAGACGAAGTACGGAAGGTCAGCTTTATGGTATTACCTATATTGACCATACTACAAAAAACGTTTTTAATGGCAATAGCCTGGGAAAAGAGTACAGCGCCAAAGCTATAGAAGAGCGATGCGGAATGAAGATTGCTGGTGAACAAAAAGGAAATCAGATTTATGAAAAACTCCCAGCTAAAGAATTGTTGATTGATGACCTTCAATATCAAAAAAATACAATTACTATCCCAAATTTGGTCAAGCTGTTGGATCTAATTACACGTGCTGAATATTCTTCTGATTATGTAACAAAACAGTTTAAACAAAAGAAGAAAAGAAGAATCCAAAGAAGGATTTAAAAAAGTTAAGGGTATGAAAATAAACCCTTAACTTTTTTTCCATTTTTTGTTAGTACATCCAATTCACTTGTTAATCTAGACGAACACCACTAATATTGTTTGCTTCATTTAGAAGAGAATTCCCTAATACAGTGTTTTTCTTAAAATACTTTCCTTCTAAATAATACTTTCCTAATGTATACTTTGCATTTGGATCATTTTCATCAGATGCTTTTTGCAGAAATTTTAAAGCTAGCTTTTTTGTTTCATCATCCAAAAAATCTAGATCAGGAATACTTGTTGAAGCATTTTTATCATCTAATTGCGCTAAAGTCATAAATACATTGTATGAAGCCTCTGAAAAATTCCATTTATTTGAAACTACAATTGAATAAATAAAAGTATTTTCTGATTTTCCCGATTTCATTATACTATCATAAAACTTTTTATCAAGATTATTTATTAATTTTTTATTAATAATTGCATTGGAATTATCCTCTTTTTTAGACTCTTCTAAATGTTTGTCATTATATTCAATAATATATTTTTTTTCATAATCCTTGATTGCTGAATTATAAACATAATCCGTGTAGAATTTCATTAATGTTGCGAGAACTATTAAACTTAAAATAATACTCATGAACAATTTTTTTTTCATAATTTTCTATTTAAATATTTATCTTGGTTTAGTAATATCATTTAGTGTAGCAGGATCTATTTCTGTAGGTTGCCAATTCCATGGTCGAGTTGCAACTAATTCACCACCTCGATAAATATTCCATTGTCCTCCTTGACTCTTTGTACCGGCATAAAACCTACCAGTACTAGTATCACTATCGGGTGAAACATATCTCGTTGCACCTACAAAAATAACTTTAGACAAAGCATCATTTCCTGAAGCAGTCTCAAGAATTCCATTTCGCACACCATTATTACAAGCATAAGATATAAATGTTCCTCCATTCTTTTTCATATCAGCCCACTTTTTATTAATGGTTGTACAATCTAGGAAACCATCAAGATCACTTGCCATTATCCAACGACCATCTTTCTTACTTCCTCTATAAGTGAAATGATCAGTATTTCCATGCCCAAAAAACCTTATAGCATCATCCGTTAATTCACTAATTAATGAATTTGCAGTAGATGTTAGCTTCTGTTCTTCAGCCGTTCTTTTATCCCATCTTCTATGAAATCCATTTACAGTTGCAGGGGGATCATCACTACCTCCAGATGGCTCACTCGAATATATTTGTATTGTAGAATCACTGTATCCAGCAATAGCTGTATTAAAATCAACAACTTTCCCATTATCAGTGTATTGCCCTTTATTTTTACCTTCCCAATTATAAACTGCTTGCATTCCATCAGGATCAATAAAAAAGACTGGATTATTAAGTGCGTATGCATAAGGGCTAAATCGTCTGGATGTTTCAGACAAAGGATCAATATTCATCCAACGACCAAGTGCAGGATCATAATTCCTTGCGCCGTAGTCATATAAATTTAACGCAAAGCCCCCAATACTCTCGTCTTGAAGCTCTTTTCCATTATACTTATACTTATAGGATTCTGTAAACCTTTTTTATATAAAACAGCCCCTTGCAAAAAATCTCCATATAAAGAACGTCCGGTTACATTTTTCTACAATACGAAAGTAGATTTAGTTCAACTATTTTCCTAATAAATTTTCACTTATAGCTATAAAAAAAGCCCCCATTTAAAATGGGGGCTAACGTGTTTATGAAGCATAATTTAAACTGCATTTCCAAATTCAAGATGATTTTTCACGAATTTCTTCTGTTCCTGTTTAAATTTAATATCTTGTTCAAGCTCATATTCTCTTTGTTTTTCAACTACCCTGTACCAGCTTAACGCCGGAATTACATTATCTGAATGTATCTCTAAACGTACAATAGTTTTTTCATTGGGCAAGCGATGCTCATTTAAAATTAAACTTAATTCCGTTTGTTTTAAATTGATATCCTCAGCAAATTTTTTCTGTACCTTATAGCTAAATTTAATATAAGTTTTAAGAAAAGATGCAAATGATCTATTCTTATCATATTCTCCTGACTTAGCATAATCCTCCATCAAGAAGCGCAATTGCAGAACTTTAGCATATAATTTTTGATTTTCAGTCAGGCTCTCTCTATTTTTTCTTCTAACTTCCGCTAGTTCTGCAGAGGATTCTTTTTCTTCCTTTTCAGATAGAGGATTCTTAAATACAATCGAATCCGCTACTTCTTCAAGGCTGTACTTTTCGTATATGTTTTTAGTTTTCATATCTGATATTTATTCATTAAATTAAACATTGGGGTACTTTCAAGATAGATTTGTATTCCGGCATTTTGAAACCCATATTGTGCCATATAGTAACTTTTTAACTCCGTTTTCGGATGCAGAGAAACAAAAGCATTATCAGCGTACAACCTAACTGATTCACGACATGCAAAGGCTATTAAATTTCCTGCTATCCCATCATAAATCTTATTCTTTCCTGTATTTATAACAGACGATGCCAACAATATTATCTCAACCCTGCTTTCACTTGGAATATCCTTAAGGGACATTAATCCTAAAATTTCATCATCATCCGGAATCTTCAATTTGTAAACGACATTCTTTTTTTCTAATTCCCAATCAAAATGGTAATCATCCTCTGTTATAAAAAGATAGTCTTCTTCTGAGACTAACTCTATAACAACATCTTTCTTTTGCGAACTCTTCACATGGGTTATTTCCATAATGTAAAAATACAAACAAATAATTTACAAATTTGTAAATTATTTGTTTTTTATAAATTATTTAATACTTCTTTTTAGCTTAGTAAATCCTACGATATTAAAACTTTTTCATCCCAAAAATAACTATCATAAACTTGGAAAATAGCGGTTAATCAATTCCCTCTGATGGGAGCAATTCACTTTGATGTATTTTTCCGTTGTCCCCGGCCATTTATGCCCCGCCAGCTCCTGCGCCTTTTCCAGTGAAATATTTTTTTCATTGAGCCAGTTGCAGATCACGCTCATTCTAATGGTCTGCGGATTGAGTTTCCGATCCGGAAATAATCCTTTTAAAGGGGTAATCATCGCATGAATGCTGTCCACTCCTATAGGCTTGCCAAGCTTTGTAATAATTAGTTTTTCGGTTTTACAGCGAAGCATTTCCAATCGGGTTTCCTGCAGGTAATTGAAAAACAAAATCATCTGCCTTGGTACTAGGTTCATTGTCCGTTTATTGAGATTTTTCGAAGCTTTGATATAAACCGTCCCATTATCCAGATCAATATCTTTTACAGTAAGCCTTATAATTTCATCGCTTGTCAATCCCTGATAGATCAGAAGGGATAGCAATACCTTGTTTCTGATATCCAAATGCCTGTAACGGTTCTCACGTTCCAAGAGCAGTTGCAGTTCTGGACTGCTGAACAAATCCTGCACCTGTATCGCCTGATTGCTGTTTACTTTAATATTCAGGCGTTTGCATGGATGGTCATTTCTGTAACCGCTCATGACCAGATAATCATAATATTTTTTGATTGCCGATAAAATGACAACACGATATTTGCTGTTGGACTGCCTTGTGCTTATTTCGTCCATATACTTGACGATATTCCCGTATTTGTACCTCTTGGCTTTCGGATTCAATTTTAAAAAGTGATTGATCGCAAACAGATAGCTTGATACCGTCTGCGGGCTGTAATTTTGGAGCAGGAACTGCTCCAGTGTCTGTTTTGTCATCGCTGATTACTTAAAAGGTTACAATCGGTTTTCGTTTCTTGTTTTTAAGAGCGTAGATATAGGTTGTATTGATATCGGAATGCCCCAGAAACCTTCTTATAAAATCAATCCCTGCATTATTCTCCGCCAGATGATTGGCAATGCTGTGCCTGAGGCAGTGGAGCGTAATATCTTTTTTTATCAGTTCAAAATTTTTAGTCTGCTCGATCATTTTCTTTAGGATATCATTCAGATTTTCCCCTGTGCTTCGCCTGCCTTTGGAATTAATGAAAAAGGCTTCTTCTATCTGGCTTTTCCCCGCCAGCCTCTGACTGCGCTCTTCCTGTATGTATTTTTTCAAGTACCCCATAACCGTGTCGCTCATGGGAACTTCACGCCTTTTGCTGTTTTTCCCGCTCCTGACCACAACCATTCCGGTAGCCAGCTTTACATCCTTTAAATCCAGCGCACTGATTTCAGAACGCCTGAGTCCGCATCCATAAGCTACGGAGAGCAGGGCACGTTCGAGTTCATTCTCGGCATGCTTGTACACCGTTTTTATTTCTTCAACACTGAGCGTATTTCTTGACTCTTGTGTTCCTCCCTCATAAGAGGGAATGTAATAGCCGTTTTCAATTTCCTTGTTTTCCATGAGGTTCAAAAGGAACAGTCCCTGCACAAAAAGATGAAATTTGATGCTTTTCTGCGACAGCGTTCCTTCTCCCCTGAGCTTTGGCCGTGCAATTAAATACTCAAAGTATTTGATTGATTCTTTGGAAGTCAGCTCCTGAATCCTGCTGATTCCCGATTCTTCCAGCCAGACCAGAAATTCTATCAGGGTATTCTGGTACATCCTGCTTTTGCCGGTCTTATAATTCCTGACCTTTATAAAACTGTCAAAGGCATCCAAGAGCCTTCGAAATTCTTTATTTTCTATCCTGTTTTTCATCTTTTTAATGTTCTTAAATTAATCTATTTTAAACCCGTCGCTTGCGCACTCCGTGGAACACGGAACACCAGTATCGTATGCTCAGTAAACACTGGGGCTTGCGTGTTCCGCTGGCGTTCCGGGGTGTTCCATTTTTGCGTTTTTTTTGCGTTTTTTATGGTTTTTGCGTTTTAAAACTGCTCCAATTGGGCATTCAGTTCTTTCCTGATTTTGCTTTTTAGTTTTTCCATATTGTCCCAGTAGCTTATCACATATTTAAAACCCCTGTTTACAGAGCCTTCAATTGCCTGAATGTATTCCAGTTCCTGCAACAACTGCATGTACCGGAATGAAGAGGTCTTGCTGATGTTGAGTTTTTGGCGTATTTCCCTATTGGTAAAACGGTGCGTTGTGCCGTTCTGCTGGCTCTTTACATAGCCTTTGAGGTTCTCAAAGAACTGTCTTGTGCTTTTGTCAAGTTCATCCACCTTGATAATGATGGAAGTAAAGAAAATATCAACGGCAGATTTAACGTCTTCCTTGGTGGCGATCAGCCTGCCTTTATTGTCCGTTTTTCTCTGGTACTGGTGCAGGATCGTAATCTGTGAAACAAAATTTTGAAACTGGCTGTTTAATCTTCTGAGCATCTTGGCTTCAAGTGGAAGCGTAAGTTTGTCCGCAAAGGGATTAATTACTTCATAGGATTTCAGTACCCGCATGGCGTTTCTGAGAAGCTGTGTCGCCTGAACCTCGTTTTCATTGTTTGCTTTTCCTGCGATTTTTTTGTTTTGAATCGCTATGATTCGCATCGTCTGCGCCTGGCTTTCATCTACGCCCAAGATTACAGAACGGCTCATGTTATCATAATATACCTCGGCTTTGGTTGTGGTCGTCATACTGGCAAAGTGTGCCTGTACCTGTTTGATTCTTCCCCTGTTGTTTCCGAAAATATCTTTGACCACCGTGGAGCTGGTCAGGAACTTGGCTGACTGCATTTCACGAAAGGCATACTGCGCCTCTTCGTCGAGTCCGTCAAAATCCTGAATCACAATTAGTTTATTGATCAGTTCCTTATCTCTGTAATGGTATAAGGATTTACTGGTAATACGGGTCATGTTCATCACATCTTCCTGAGGCATGCACTGCGCAATCCCGTTGATCAGATGGCTTTTTCCTTCCCCGCTTGATCCCTGCACGATGGCATGCATCAGATACGGCATTTTGTAGCTTGAAGCGAGCACGAAAAGTACCATCCTGTTTTGTTCTTCCCCGACAATCCCGTTCTGTTCCAAGAGCTTGTTTATGTTTTCCAGCAGGTTTGGTTTTGAAAGAAACTCGACCGCTTTCTCATGTGCCTGTGGTGTAAGTTCTTTTTCAGAGTAGCGATCCGTAACGGGATTTATTTCCGCATCAAAAAGTGCTTCACGGTGCTGTTCCAATAAATCGGTGAGCTGTAAAAAATCTGTTTCGAGCTCCTGAAAGTCAAAGCCCTGTTTTTCTGAGAGTTCCCCGCACTGGCTCTGCACGCTTCCAAAATCGAAGAGGTCAACTTTGAGCCTGTGTTTCTTCTGGGTAGTATGTGCCACAATCTGTAATGATACCCTGAGGTTTCCCAAATCCATTGGCAGGTTGCCCACGACATAAAATACTCCTGCGATGCCTGTATAGCTGATCTTGTAGCCGTTTACGATCTGCAGGGCACTTCCTGTCTTTTCTGTTTTTGCACTTTTTAAAAGATTCGATATTCCTTCACTTCCATAATTGACCCACATGTCATTCAGACTGTGCCCCTCGGGAAGTTCCACTATCGATAGTGGAACGTCGGGTCTGATCTCCTGCATTTGTAATCTGATCTTTTCCATTTTCTCACCGCTTAAAGATTATTATTTCTTCCAATTCATATAATGACCTGATAACTTCCAAATGCTGTTCCAGCAGTTCCCCGTCATGCAGGGCAATGACCGCTTCCCTTTGATCCAGTATCCTGCTTTGTATTAGACTGGCGCAGTCAATGACAGTCGGCGCGAGATACAGTTTTTTAGTAAGCGGATGAGGATATGCAGGATAAATTCCTTTCTGATTTAAATATTCTTCCTTTGGGCTGTCCAGATCAAAACGCAGTGCAAAATAATTTACAATGGCATTCTCTCTGTCCAGTAAGGGGAATATAAGCCCGTAGCGTCCAAAGACGGTATAGGCGGTCAGCGAATCATCCCGCACTCCTGCATCACTCTTGGTAATTACGCCCAGCTCTTCAAACCCTTCTTTTGTTTTCAAGGTTTTTCGGTGGTGGAACTGTCCTGAATTAAAGCCGATCCGAAGATCTGAATATTCCAGTCCGATGCTTTTAAGGTACTCCTTGGGCTTTAAAGCCTTCGCACTTCTGATGCCTGTTTCAAAAGACCGGAACAGTGTTTCTAAACTTTCCATAAATAGTAAAGGTTTTCCATTATTTTAGGCGGTAAGGCACGCCCAAGCCTTTGGCGGTACTGCTTTATATCTTAGAAGGTATAGAAGTCTGCCGGCAAATATAAAATGCAGTTTTGAAGTTATTGCAGTATTGGTAAGGGCTGGCACTATTTGTCTTTCGATGGCGTTACGTGCTCAGTACAATTTGCTTTTTCGGGGCTGGGGTGACCCAGCGATCTTGCAGATAGGTATCGGCTAAATGAGTTAAACTTAATCCAGCTTTCATAATTGCGGAAAATCGCAGGGCGGACACCTGATGCGATAAATTAAGGAGATGGTTTGGTACATAACCGGGGAATTGTATTTTTAATAGCAGGCAATTAAAAAAATCCCAATAATGTATCCTATCAATTTTTTATATACGGTACATTGAAAATCGTGTTTCATACATTTGATGTAAATAACACATGCTTAGAAAGAGACTTAAAGCTTTGGTTTCCTGCGCTTATCCTTGCGTTTCATCTGATTGGCAAATGCTGTTTCCTGAAAATCTTCCCCTTGATTTTCAGGCAGTAAGCTTCCAAACGCTTCAATAATATTGTTTTCCTGCCCGTTTTCGGGCATATTTTCTTTCCCTGAAAAGTCGGACTGGCTGTACGGCTCGCTGATCTGGTTTCCTGCAGGGGCAATTTCCTGTGAAACAGTGTTTTCTTTTTTGGACAGGTCTGCTTTATTGCCGTTATTCCACCATTCATTGAATGCATTGGCCGAAAGGTTTTTGCCAAGCTCTGATCCGTTGTAAACACAGCGGGATTCGTGGTCAATAAAAGTAATGCCGTAAATACGTCCAGTGTCATTTCTGCGTACCACGACATTGATGCCCTGTTCTAAAAGCTTTTTCTTAAATTTAGATTCGTTTGAAGTACCCTGCATCGCAGATTCGATCGTGGCTTTAACTGATCCCTTAGCCGGACTGTCTTTTAGTTTTATCCTGCTTTGCCCATAATGGGACTCAAGTTGTACTAATCCGGCATTTTTTCCAAACAGCGAAGCCTTGAAGGGATTGCTGGCTTTTTCTCCCTTGTCATTGAGCGCAAAATATACCAGTCCCTGTTTTGGGATTCCGTTGTATTCGCCCTTGATTTCTTCTGCCGTAATTTTGAAAAGGGAAAGAAGCGCATTATACGCCCCGAAAGTTTGGAACTGGTAGTATTTGGGCAGGTGGCGGATAACCGAAGCCATCTGGCTTTTTATATCGCCTTCTTTGTAATTTATGGGTTTGAATACAGGGCTCTGTGAGTTTTCTTTTTTTTCAACCGCAGAGATCAGTCCGTATTCTTTTTCGAGTGTCCGGCAGACAGCCATCGAACGCCTTTTTTCAAATTTGTCTGATATCTTCCTGCCGTCCCCGTCCACGCAGACCGATACGATATGGATATGCGTGCGGTCAATATCAGTGTGTTTGAATACTGCAAAAGGCTGATCTGCGTAACCCATTTCCTTCATGTACTCCTGTGCCATATTCTCAAAATCAGCATCGCTTACGGTATCTTTCGGGTCAGGGTTTAGTGAGATATGTAGTATCGGTTTTTCCGTCTTTCGGTTGGCCAGCAGATGCAGGTCAAAAGAACGGGATAACTGCTCCATGGAATAGCTTCCGTCAGCAGCTTCGATAATCTTCTGTGTAAACAGAATATGGGCATTCTGTTTTTCAACCTTTTGGTAATTGTAGGCCAGTGCACCATACAAGCTTGCGCCTCTTGCTATTTTCGCTATCATCTCATGGGTTTTCTTTCAGGTGCTTTGCTTCAAATTCCCCCGTAAGCTGTATTATCTTTTGTGACAGCAAAACAAGTTCTGCTGTCTGTTTTTCCAGCTTGTACAGATATGCCAGGGCTTTCTTTTCGGAAAAATTACTATTGAGCATTTTTACAACCTGATTGTAATTTACCCCCACAGCCCTGAACTGCCCGAATAAAGAAGTCAGGCGCACATAATATTCCATTGCAGTCTTGTCAACCTTTATCGTTTTGATGCCCTTTTGGAAAATGCACGCCGTGATAAAGTGCGCCATAACATTCATGCCGGACTGCTCATAAAGGGTTAGAAAACGGGCGTTTTCCTCGGCGGTAAGACTGATCGAATAGCGGTGCACGGCGGGATCTGCTTTGGGATGCCTGCCTCCTTTATACGCTCTGGGTGTATTGCTTTTCACTGGATTTAGTTTATTATTGGTCTGGGGATTTTATTCCATGCCTTTTCTTGGTCTGCTCTGGGTATTACCCCTACATGCCTAAGCCTTTTTTCTTGGGCATATTTTCTTGTTGCTGTTCATTCTGCCCTGTCTTAAAATCAATTTTCAAGGGCTGGTTGGTACGCTGTCTGAGTGACTCTTTTTCAGCCGGGCTTAGATTATTGTCCCCGCTATAGTTTAGGTTACGTAAAACCGTTTTCACCGGTCCCATAATATCCGCAGGCTTTGCAGGCTGTTGTGCAGGGTTCTTTTCCTTTGGGTCAATTTTGATTACCAGAAATTTTCCTAACAGCCCGCTGATACCTGTTTTTGTCGGGTTTCTAAGCTGTCTGAAAAAATTGGAAAAGAAATTGGTTAAAAAATTTCCGCCCCTGTCTATCCTGATAAACGGATTGCTCTGTCTGATGACCTTTTTTTTGTTTTTCTTCTTCTTTTCTTCTTCCGGTTTTGGCGGTGTGAACGGCTTTTTTTTCTTTTTCTCCACCTTATCCTTTTGCTTGTCTTTTTTCATGGTCTTTGATTTTAAGCCAAAAGGTAATTCTTATAGGTTCAGGCTCTGCTTTTTGGCACTCTGTGGCTTTGTTTGGCGGGACATGTCCGGTTTTGGACGGGATGGATTTTTATTTTATCCCAAAGAAATAATAAAAAGAAAACTAAGATAGGACGGGCTGGATCAGCCTGTCCAAAAGCTTACGGCATAATGTCTTGCTCGCGTACTCCCAAGCCACCCTTCGGGACTTATTCCGTTTCCTTTTGGCCTGTCTGCATCCCGTCCTGTAAAACTGCTTTCTTTTTCTTTTTTCCCTTTTTCTGTTTTCTTTGGAAAAATATTTTTTTTCTTGGTTTCTGTACAGGCTCAGTTGAGTGAGGTTTATAAATCTGCAAAGATTAAAGGTTTATAAAAAAGTATTTTTTACCTAAAAACTTAAAAAATGGGTTTGTTCTTTTCATTGAAGCTTGCCGTTATCTGCTGTTCGAACTCATGGAAATGATGTTCCAGCAGATTGCTGAGATAGGCATAGATGGTAATGTTGTCCTCTCCGATAACCTGAACGATACGGGTGAGCTTTTTGTGGTGGTCGGGATCGATATAAACTGATTTGCCGTGGCGTGCAGTAGTTTTTACTTCCCTGAAAAATATACTTTCATAGTCAGCCTGATTATTCCTTTTTGCCCGGCTCTGCTCTTTTGCTGTCGGCTTTTCCTTTTCTGGCTGTTCAGCAGGTGTTTCCGTATCGACATTAAACCCTTCTTTTCTCACTCCATCCACCATCAGATCCATCATTTTTCCTTCATCGATATTAGGTATCACTTTTTTTTCATTGTCGCTGTTCATCGTTTTTATTGTTTTATTTATTGTCAATTTTCGTTTTGCTTTTAAATCGTAGCGTATAACTGCACCTGTTTTTATCCGTAGCTCCTGTACGGTTAAAGGAGGTTCGACTGCATAAAAATGAACACAGCTGTCCGTCTGTCTTATCTGCTGTACAACTAATTGTGTCCGGTGCTGTACGGTTGTAAATGATGCCTTTGTTGTTGTACGTACCGTCATTTGTCTTTTCAGGCATTGGGAGCCACGTATCACCGTTTGTACGTTTCTCTGTTTACCTGATTTATTATCTGCTGGGACAAATAACAGGAAATATGGCCAGACTCTAAGAATGTGGCGCTCGAAGGCATTATTTGGCCTTCATTGGCCTGCTTGTAAAAAGCTATTACTCCAATACTCGTATCGAAATTCGAAATGGGAACTTCAGCTTTTTTTCTAAAAGAAATTACTTAATACCATTACAATAAAAAAAAGGGCAACAAGCCCTTTTAATTAAAATCCATCTGTAAAAATATTTTCGAGAGAAAATAGCAAGTTGTGTTTTGAGATGCTTGAAATGAATTCAGCATCTCAAAACAACTTGCCCTGCGGGGCTGGAAAACGTCTCCGAAGTCGCCGTTTTTATTATAGTTACAATTGGAAAAAAGTTACTGGGAGCCACTTTTATTTTTCTCATTTAGATGTTTTATATAAAGCAAATCCAGTAAATCTCCTTCTTCCAGTGGGATCAGCATTTCTATCACCCTGAGCAGACTTCCAACATATCTTTCAGGATCTTTAACATTTTCACCGCTTCCTTCAATTCCTTCTAAAGCAAGCATTCCAGCTTTTAGCAGATCCATTATCAGGCAGAACAGGTCGGAATATCCCTGCACATTTATTTCGAGATTGTGTATATCGTTCCGCATTTTTGATGCAGGTTTGAGCATTATAAAATAACGCTCAGGATTTTCAACCAGATTATTTAATTTGATTTTATTTTTTTTCATATCTATATATTTTATGAGTTAAATCGAGCATATCTGCATTTATGCAGTAATTTCAGCATTCGGAATTCTCTTTAGATTCATTAACTTTTTTTATTTTTTCAAGGCCTCTTTCACGCATAAGCTCTCCCGCATCAAGCATTTTTATTAAATGGATGTACGGAGTCGTAAGGTCAATATCCCCCTCTTCTTTGTATGGAGACAATGAAAGACTCACTATTTCAGAAAGGAAAAATTCAAACTCCTTAAGGCTTTTCTCTGCAAATGCCTTTCGAAATACTGTGAAAGGATTGTCATATTCCTGCTTTGTCAGTGAAGTGAGATGAAATACATCTTCGGAGCGGACTGACTCTTTCACTCTCCATTTACTGCTTTTTTTATGCAGGCAGTAGTATGTTTTCAAAAATGAGCATATTGCTTTATAGAATATAAAAATCCCGCTTGATTTATCATTACTGCAGATTTCTTCCTTAAAGCTGTACAGTACTGCCTGTGTTAAATTTCGCTTATAGTAGTCAAGATGCGCAAAATCAAAAAGGGCATCAGATGCTTCAAATGGATTTCCCGCCTCAAAACCAGCCCAGAACTTGGTTTCAAAGTTTTTTTTCTTCTTTTTCATGATTTAAAAAATTAGTTATCCATTTGTTCATTTTTATTTTCGCTATTAATCTCTAAATAGAGCTTATGCAGTTTATCAAGCCCTTCGGCTTCACTACACGGCAGTAGCTGTATTGCAATTTCCAAAATACTCGTAAGATGAAAAGCGGGATCTTCGATCTGGCTGGAATTCTCAAGATCTGAATTCTCCAGTGTGTGAAGTGCTATTTTGAGCAGATCCTGTATTGTATAAATGAGTTTTATGTAGCTCGTAAATTTTATATCTGCATGATAAATACCTTCTTTCTCTCTCTGCGGGGTCAATGTTTTAAAATAAAAACTGCTTTTCAGTTCTTTGATAAAATCATCCCCCTTTTTATTTTCATTGGTTTCCATATTCTTTAAATATTTGTTTGGTTTGCTCAGCATACTGCTGATACATTGTTTTTACTTCATTCATCAGCCACTTCACTTTTGTATATGCTGACTCAACAATTTCTGCAGTTAGCGGTTCGATTTCTTCTCCCCATTGGACTGCTTTTCGGGCAAGATCAAGCTTTCTTAAAACTTCTTTCTCTTCTTTGTTATCTAAATCAAAAGTGTTTCCTAATACATTATTAAACTTCGCAATGCGCTCCTGCTGGTCTGCAATGTTTCCATCCGCCACCCATTCACCTGTCAGAATCCACGAGGCATTAATAAAAAAATATCGGAACTGCTCATTTATAACATACAATGCCATTAAATGATTCTCGTTTCCACGGTGGTACTTTAAATCTCTGCCAATAGTATTGGCCTCTGCTATCCACATTTGATAATTTGCAAAAGTCTTTTTCAAAAGCCGTTTCATATTTATTTTTTTTATATCCAGAACAGGTTTGCCTCCGGTATTTCTATACACAAGATCTGTTTCTTTACAATTGAAAAGAAAAAATAAATTTCCTTTTCCGACTTCTCTCTTTATACACTCCTTGTCAAAAAAACAGAATGAAAAAGTATTGTAGTTTTCAATTACTTTCCATAAATGGAAGACAACATCGTCATAGTAATGGGGGCTTTTTTTGCTCACAACAACTGTCAGAATCCCTATTTTTGATTCTACAGCAGAATCCGAAAAGTAAATACAATCAGCTTCTACAAACTCTACTAGGAGTTTCAATGTTTTCTTGACTGTGCGATATTTGGGATGGTCTTTCTGTGTTAAAATATTATAGTACATGATCTGTATGTTTAAAGTTCAGCCGAAATCAGGTTCTCAGTACGTCTTAATTCATCTTTTACAACAGATGTGCAGAAACCAGCAAAATCATTGTATCGATCCTGCAAAAGATTCATATCCACTTCAGAAAAAGTATCTGCACCGCTGTATCTTAGCGAAGCATATGATCTGCTTAATATCGTAAACAAGTTTCTGTCCTGCTCTGTAACCCTCGGAAAGTAACTGCTTATTTCAGGGTTAAAATGATCGCAGATTTCTAATAGATAAGAAAGGGAAAAATGATTTGGAGAATACCCCATAAACAAACGGATCATCCCAAGACAGATCTGTTCTGTCATAGTATGGAGCATCAAACCTTTAAGGGGTGCATAACATGCCCATTCATAATCTTCCTGCCATTTTTCCATATTGTTCACCACAATATTTCTATAGCACAGGTATTCTTTTGCAGATGTTATACTGCGGACTGGAAGATCTCCAAATTCCGGAACAGCAGATTCTTTTTTAAACAAAGCCTTTCCATTTTTTATAACATTTAAAAAGAAATATTTCTGATCGCCTGTTGCGCTCTTAAGCTCTGAAATATGATGAATCAAAAGTGTTGCCGTGCACTGCTCTTTTTTTCTGCTTTTAATAATATCAGCCAGATCATGCACTGCATTTACTTTACTTTCTTTGACAAACACTAATAGATAAAAGTGTTTGACCCTTTTTTCCGCTGTTCCAAAACAATAAACTGCCTCAGTCTTAAGATAAGAAGTAACTGTATCACTGACAATCTTCTCATAGTCTATTACTGCATCATTTAAATTGTCTGTAATCTGTTTTGGCTCAATAAAAAAACTGGATTTTTCCTCGCAGTAAGAAAGCTGGTCTTGAAAGATTTTCTTAGTTTCTTTTAAAATGCGGTAAAGTTTCTTTTGTGCTTCTTTAACCCTGTCTTTCTTAATTTTTGTTTTGCCTCCATAAGGAAATTCAATCCTTGCTCTATCAAGCAAATCAGTAATTTCTTTATCCTTACCATGATCAGTATTGAACACCTGCTTCAAAATAGGTGCATAGTCCTTTATCGTATTTAAGTGCTCTAGTGTATAATGATTCGAATGAGATTTTCCCATGACCAGTTCTCCGATTATACCAAAAAGAAGGTTGACCGCCTGATGGATTGTATAGAGTGCCATATAATGGTTATTTGTTCCTTCATAATGCTGGGAACCTCTTCTTAATGATTCTGCTTTGGCTAAAAGCCCGCTGTTTTTCTTTATTGCTTTTTTAAGCAGAACAGATACAGTGGGAATATCTTTTTTAATCTTAAAATCAAACTCCTCGTTTTTAAACAGGCTTACGTTTGATAAATACCACTTTAAATAATATAAGCTCCCATGTTTTAAACGATGCAGTACATCCCATAGATTTATAATCACATAAGGAACAGATGGATATTTTTTTAAAACCTTTTCTGCCCATTCATACATTTCCGATGCAATCTGCTGTGAATCTTCCTTTAAGATTATAGTAAGTATATAACCTCTTTTACCTGCGGTCTCTGCCTCATGCAGGGTGACCGCTGTAATGTCCATAAATGATTGGAGCTCTCTAACGGCATTCTCCAATTCTTTCTGCTGTTGAAATTGAATTTCACTCATAATTTTACTTTTTTTAATTAATACTTGTGTGAAAAATTGTATTTTTGTTTAACACACAGGCAAGTAAGTGATTAGTCGTACTGTACCGTATCAATTTGTATCATACCGTACAGTAAAAATTCTATATCATACATAGAACTTACTTTTTTATTCTTAATTATTATCTTTGAGCTATGAGTACAGTAACAAAACCAAATCACATAGGACGAAAAATCAGTCGTATTCGTGAATTAAAAGACATGAAGCAGGAAGCACTGGCGCAGGCCTTGGGAACAAACCAGCAGGCGATTTCAATTATGGAAAACAGCGAGACAATTGAAGAAGAAAAACTAATCGAAGTAGCAAAGGCTTTGGGAGTAAGCCTCGAAGCAATTAAGAATTTTTCAGAAGAAGGTGTCTTTAATTATTTTAACACTTTTAACGATTCAGGCAATAATACTTTTGCAAATAATGTATGCCATTTTAATCCATTAGATAAATTAATCGAATCCCACGAACAGCAGATCAAACTTTACGAGCGTTTGGTTCAGGCTGAAAAAGATAAAGTCGAATATTTGGAAAAATTACTAAAAGCTAAATAGGCTTTTATAAAAGACATATTAATTCCAAAAAGAGACTTTCGAGTCTCTTTTTTGTTTTCAAACATTTATATATTTTAATAAAAAGCTTTGTCCTAAAATAGTGTACAAAAAAATATTTTGATTTCTTAAAAATATTATTACCTTCAATATTATTCAACTTAAAACTAGTGATATATGACAGCAGAAGAAGATTTTATTAGAGTTGTAACAAATGTATTTAGTGGTATTGAGTAGTAGATTTTTTATATGATAAAAGTGTAGTAAAAAAAGTTGAAGAAGCCGAAGATCCTTTAAATGAATTCGAGAAACAAACAAGTAATGTTATACAGATATTAGATAATCGTATTATGTTTGGACTAATTCATAAAGATGAAAGAGATCGACTTGTTAATGAGGCAGTGAGAATAAAAAACGAGTGTATGAACAGTTAAAAAATTAATATTTAAGTCCGTATATGACTTTTTTTAATGATATTAGATATATTAAGTTTCTTCTTTTGGCACTTATGCTGGCTTCAGATATTGCTTTAATTATTTACAAATTGAATTAAATATCAATAAATTCATCAATCATTTTAAAATCATTCGAACTTGAAAAAATAAATCTTTCTGACTGAAAAAATTGTAGTGAATTTAAATTTAAAATATTTTCGTAAGGTAACTTTTCAAGATTTAGTATTCCGTGTTTATTCTGCAAATACTTTTCACAGCAACAACACAGCAATAAAGAATCCGATATTGGTAGATAAATTTCAATACCATAGCTATCTAGTCCAAGAGTACCACGAAATTCATTACTATTAACGCTATTTTGCAAAACAACAGGATTATCTGAAGAATAAAACAACTTTTCACTTTCACCTAAAAACCAAACCTTATTTTTAATTGCCTTCGAAAATAATGATGCCGATTCAAATAGCGAAAACCAAAGAGATTTATGATCTAGTTTCTCTTGGGCAACCCCAAAAGCTTCTGCTACTTTTTCAGTGAAGTCTAAGGATTGGCTTTTAATTAAATTAAGTCTCCATTTCGTTCTTATAAATTGGATCGCAATAAAATATGACAACCTTTCTCTTTCTATATCCGTTATTATGAGAATATTTTTGTGTTGAACTATTTTTTCAAGTATAGGAGCAACTTCTCTTTCAACCTTTCCAATTTCATATTCAAAACTAAATTCTTTATTATTTTCAATTTGGTCATAAAAAAAATCCTCACTAGCAACTTTAGAAATTGGTCGTTCTTTTATTGAATTCCAATTATTCTCTTTTGCTACCTTGTCGTATGTCCAAATAAATGATTTTTTAGAACTGGCAAAATTTTTTAATAAAAACTGAGGCACATAGTGCTGATTTCTGGTATGTTCCATATATTTATTATTTTGACATTTTTAAAAAGACAAGCTCAAATAAAATTTTTATTGTCTCTTATATTTCCAATAATTATTTCTTCAATAACTTCTTTTTTCCATACTATACCTAACTGTGCATCTAGTTCTGTTTCACCTGTAATTCTTCCAGAATAAATCCCTATGAATCCCTGAATCTCTCCAATGATAGTATTAGAATTTAACTTTCCACTCTCATCTGTATGTATTCCTGTTCTTCTAAAAACAACGGGAGAACCTGACATTCCTGATTTACTGGCTGTATCAATAAAGAATTTTGGTAATTTATCCTGATCTATATCCGGCTCTGTTGCCACACTTCCTCTTTTCCAAATTGGAAAAATACCACTTCCTTTCAATGAATATGGATAACCTAAGACGAATACATCATCTGCAACTTTAAGACTAAAATTATCATATTTTATTTTATTAATTGAATGGATAATACCTTTAAAATTTTCAGGTATTTCTATTTCAATTGCCACTACATCTACATTTTCCCTATGAATTGGATGAATAAGCCAATTAGAAACATTATTTTCATATAGCTCTATTTGGAAATTATCCCAGGCTGTTTGATTTTCAACAAGCAATGAAAAAGATAATACGTCTGGAATCCCTCCATGAGCCGCAAGTGCTTTTTTAGTAATTGGATTCAATCCAGTAACATTATGCCAATTTGTGATTAGATAAAATTTATTTAAATATTCATACATAAAAGCGGTACCAGTAGCAAGTTTTTTTTGTGTTTCATGTAGATACATTGAAATGGGAATAGTAGTAAAAGACAATGGATTTGGGAAAATTTCTTTCATTTTTATAAATTAAATTCCAATTAAAAACTAAGATTACAATTCTGGTTGTGCTAAGGTATCAATATTTTCTTCGAATAATTTCTTCTTTTTACATTAAGTAAATAATCTTATTGTTTTTTTATTAAATTCGTTTTATGAACATCTTCGAAAAAATAGGAGTAATATCTTCCTTCTTAGGAATACTTTCATTTTTTAAAACGAGTGTAGATGTATGTGCATTTTTTAAAAAATTTCCGTTTGTTCTCTTCAGTAGAACAAGAGGTTGTTTTAAAAAAAAATATTAATAATATTTGTTTTTCTAAAGAGGTCTAAATATTTTTAATAATTTCTTCAAAAAAAATATTTTTCATAAGTTAAATACTACATAAATAAAGTTGATTTTCATTTTTAATAATGTAAAATAATGCACTAAACAATAGTTTTTCTAATTG
>NZ_MUGS01000021.1 GCF_002222055.1 Flavobacterium araucananum | reverse complement strand
TTTTTAAAGCAATCTAAAATTATTAATCTAAAATCTAAAATTGCATCTGTTCCACGTGAAACGAATTTGAAATGGAAAGCTTTATTAGTTTGTTTGTATAAAGAAATGATACAGTTTGTCATCCCGAGGAACGAGGAATCTCCATAATGTAGAAAAATGATTGTTGTCGATATTAAAATGAAATTTTCTAATTAATAAAATCTTGGAAAGAATCTAAAATCTAAACTCAGAAATCTAAAATTGTTCTCTATGAAGATTGTTGAAAAAGATGTTTTAACGTTGGAACAAAAAGATTCCTTGATGCAACTGTGGAATAATGAATATCCGGCTAAATTAAATCTGAATACTATTGAAGATTTTGAATTATATTTAAACGGACTTTCAGAAACAAAACATTATTTGTTGTTTGATCATTCAGATAAAATTCAGGGTTGGGCTTTTACTTTTTTAAGAGATGGAGAACATTGGTTTGCTATACTTTTAAATAATAAAATACAGGGAAAAGGAATTGGTTCTCTTTTGATGAATGAAATAAAAAAGAACAATAAGAATTTGAATGGTTGGGTTGTTGATCATGCAAATGAGATTAAAGAAAATAAAGAGCCGTATAAATCACCTTTGTCCTTTTATATTAAAAATGGTTTTAATGTTTATACGGAAACAAGAATTGAAAACGATAAAATATCAGCTGTCAAAATAAATTGGAGACATTAAAAAAATAATAAAAACATGAACCCTAAAAGTGAATTCCATTTTTAGGGTTTGCTATTATACTTAAACTAAAAATACCTATAATTAAAAAATGGACGTTTTAAACAAAAAACATTTTCTTACTGTAAAAGACCATTCTGTATCTAAAGAAATTTTCGAATTGTATCATGACGAAACTTTAGACATGTTGATTACCTCTCCGCAACCTGATTTAGAAAATCTCGGAAAATATTACGAAAGCGAAGATTATATTTCGCACACAGATAACAAACGTTCGTTATTTGAAAAAGCATATCATTTTGTAAAAAATATAGCTTTAAAAAATAAACTGAATTTAATAAACGGCGAACAATCTCAAAAAGGAAGAATTTTGGATATTGGTGCCGGAACCGGAGATTTTTTATTAACGGCAAAAAATGATGGCTGGGAAACTGTTGGAGTGGAACCAAGCGAACGTGCAAAAAATATTGCGATCCAAAAAGGAATTTCTTTTGTAAACGAAATTAGCGATCTTCAAAATAATTCTTTTGATGTAATTACAATGTGGCACGTTTTAGAACATGTTCCAAATTTAGAATTACAAATTCAGGAATTGAAGCGATTGTTAAAACCAACTGGAACTTTAATTGTTGCGGTTCCAAATTTTAAATCTTACGACGCCAATCATTATCAAACTTTTTGGGCAGCTTATGATGTGCCAATTCATTTTTGGCATTTTTCAAAAAAAGCCATCCAATCACTTTTTGAAAAAGTCGACATGAAATTAGAAAAAGTGCTTCCAATGAAATTTGATTCTTTTTATGTGAGTTTATTATCTGAAAAATACAAAACCGGAAAAATGAATTACATCAGCGCTTTTTTCGTTGGTTTAAAATCAAATTTAAAAGCAAGCCGTACAAAGGAGTATTCATCGCACATTTATGTCTTAAAAAACAGTTAAAACGCAAAATAAGCGCGTTTCTGCCACTTTCTATCTCTTATCGAGGTCTAATTATGTCTTTTTTGAGAAAAGGCCTCTAATAAAAGCTATGAAAGTCACTTTTGATAGGGTAGAATTATTGACATTTTTCTTTCGATAAATAAAAACAATATCATAAAATTCCAGCATTTTTTAAACTTTATGTTGATGCTATTTATTTTTTTATATTTTTGTCTTCAATACATTAAAAAAATAGAAATTCAAAAAATGAAAAAAGCATTAGTAATTATCGCACTTTCAATTTTCGCCGTTTCATGTAATAAAACTGCAGAAGTTAAGGAAGTAAAAACAGCTTACGTAGATACTTCGGTTTTAATGAAAGAGTACACTGAAGCAAAAGACCTTGAAGCAAAATACAAAGGGCAAGCTGAAGAAAAAGGAAGACAACTACAAGCCGAGATTACACGTTTTAAACAAGACGCTGCTAATTTTCAAGGTCAGGCACAAGCTAATGGTCAGGCTTGGGCGCAACAAAAAGGTGCTGAGTTACAAAAAAGAGAACAACAATTGGGTTATGCTCAACAAGCTTTGTCTCAACAATTGCAACAAGAAAGTGGTGTTGAAATGGATTCTCTAGTAAGCGGAGTTAAAAAATTCATCAAAGAGTACGGTAAGAAAAACGGATATTCTTATATCTACGGTACTGGCGATGCGGCGTCAATTTTATACGCTGAAGAAAAATATGATATTACAAAAGATGTCATTAAAGCTTTGAACGACAAGTATAAATCGACTCCAAAAACAGACGAAAAGCCTGCAGTAAAAGAAGGAGAAGCAATTAAAAAATAATACCAAACTAACTAAATTTAAAAAACCTAAGTCTATTACAGATTTAGGTTTTTTCTTTTATAAAAAATACGATACTTTTAGTTTTTCAATACACCCGCAATGCAAAACGTTTCAGAAGCTGCTGCTTATACCTTACAATTCATTAATCAAACGCAAAAATCTATTTTCCTGACCGGTAAAGCAGGGACGGGAAAAACAACGCTTTTACGCGAAATTATCGCTACAACGCACAAAAGTACGGTTGTGGTTGCACCTACGGGTATTGCGGCGCTAAATGCCGGCGGTGTTACGATACATTCGATGTTTCAGTTGCCTTTTTCGGCCTTTATTCCGTCCTATGACGAAGCTTCTCAGTTTACTGAAACCGTAAAATTTGAGAATAAAGAAACTTTACGCAGACATTTTAAAATGAACAACGTCAAGCGTAATGTGATCCGGAACATGGAACTTTTGATTATTGATGAAGTCAGTATGCTTCGCGCTGATTTGCTCGATGCTATAGATTTTATGATGCAAACCGTACGTAAAAATACCAAGGCATTTGGTGGGGTTCAGGTATTATTTATAGGCGATTTATTGCAATTGCCACCCGTAATCAGGGACGAAGAATGGCGAACATTGCGCAATTATTACAAAGGAAAATTCTTTTTTCATTCGCATGTTATACAGCAATATCCGCCGTTATATATAGAATTATCAAAGATTTACCGCCAGACAGATGATGCTTTTATCGCTGTTTTAAACAATCTTCGAAACAATCAGATCACGCCTCAGGATATCCAGGTTTTAAACGAGTATGTTAAGCCGGATTTTGACTTAAAAAACAATCCGGGATATATCACGCTTACGACGCATAATGCCAAAGCAGATTCGATTAACGAACAGGCAATTGGCGATTTAGCAGGAAATGAGTTTGCTTATCAACCCTTTATTGTAGGTGATTTTCCGGAGAAAATTTTTCCGGTAGAGGAAAACCTGAAGCTCAAAATTGGCGCTCAGGTTATGTTTGTAAAAAATGATGCCTCTTTTGAAAAACGCTATTTTAACGGAAAAATGGGGGTTGTAAAATCGCTTTCGCCAGAAGAAATCTTTATACATTTTCCTGAGGAAAATAAAACGATCGAAGTCGAAAAATACGAATGGAAAAATATTCGCTACAAAGTAAACGAGCATACAAAAGAAATCGAGGAAGAAGTTTTGGGCACGTTCGCTCATTATCCATTAAAATTGGCATGGGCAATTACGGTGCATAAAAGTCAGGGTTTAACTTTTGAGAAAGCTGCGCTTGATGTATCGCAAGTTTTTTTGCCCGGACAAGCGTATGTAGCATTATCACGTTTAACATCCTTAAGCGGGCTTATTTTGCTGTCTCCGTTGCAAATGAATGGTATTTCGAACGATCAGGATGTTATGGATTATGCTTTGAACAAAGCGACAAAAGATGTTTTGAAACATTCGTTGCATTTCGAAACGAAGAATTTTATTCATAACTATTTGATTAACAGTTTTAACTGGATTGATTTAGCCCAGGAATGGCGCAATCACCGTTTTAGCTATAACGAAAATGCAGCAGGATCAGAGAAATCGAAACATGCTGCCTGGGCACACAAACGTTTAGAGATTATCGATGGTCTTACAGATCCTTCGCAAAAATTCGTTCATCAGCTCAATAAAATTTTCAATAAAGAAACCGTCGATTTGTTTTTTGTTCAGGAAAGGGTAGTGGCGGCCTATGACTACTTTTTTAAAGCGATGGACAAACTGGTTACGGATATTTTGGTAAAAATGGCGGAAATTCAGAAGTTTAAAAAAGTAAAAGAGTTTTACGAAGAGTTGGCTTTTTTGGATGATTTGCAAACCAAAGCTGTTTTGCGCTTAATGAAGGCCAAATTACTCATAGAAATTGTCGTGGCAGGCGAAACCATCTGTAAAGAGAAATTGTCGTCTAGAGCGATTAAAAACTATAAATCTGACAAGGTTGCAAAGATTCGCGAGGATTTTAATATGGCTAATACAGATATTTTTAAATCTGATGAGCCTGTAGTACGATATACGGCCAGAAAATTGGAAAAGAATGATGCAAAAGCGATTAAAAAAACAACTGTCGAAGAAACATACGATTTGTGGGCAGAGAAAAACTCGATACAAGATATTGCAAGAATTCGAAAGCTAACCGTGCAAACTATCGAAATGCATTTGGTTAAACTTATTCAGGCTAAGAAAGTTGAGATTTCAGATATTTTACCGTACGACAAAATACTCGCACTTCGGGACGCTTTTGAATTTTATCAGGAAGAATCCCTAAACGGTTTAAAAGAAAAACACGGTGATGAGTTTACCTGGGACGAACTTAAGATGTTTAAAGCGAGTATTAATTGATTTTAGATTGTTGATTGTTGATTGTTGATTGTTGATTGTTGATGAGGAATTTTCTAGACGAAACCTGAAACAAAACTATAAAAACATTATGTAAAATAGAAAAAATATGAGAAAGTTAATCTGCATTTTAGTTGTTCTTTTTTCTGTCCACAATGCTGTGGGTCAGGACTTAAAGCCGGAATACCAAAAGTTTATTAAAAGTTTTATAGACAACGTCAAACACGGAAAAAAGGAGGCTGTTGCCGGTATTATTAAATATCCTTTTGGAAGAGAATATCCAATTCCGTCAATTAAAAATAAGGCCGAGTTTGTAAAAAAATACGATCAGATTTTTGACGCGACACTTCAGAATAAAATTATCAAATCGAATCCTGCAAAAGATTGGTCTGAAGTGGGATGGCGCGGAATCATGCTGGACAGGGGCGATATCTGGATTGATACAGATGGTAAATTGATATCGATCAATTATCAATCGAAGTTGGAGAAAGACCTTAGGGATAAATTGATCGCAGCTGAAAAAGGGAAACTAAATCCTGCATTGGCAAATTTTAAAGGGCCGGTTTGTATTTTAGAAACTTCGAAATTCAGAATTAGAATAGATGATCTTGGAAATGATACGTACCGATATGCTTCGTGGTCACTAAAACAATCGATGAGCGAAAAGCCTGATTTAGTTATTACTAACGGAAAATGGATTGCTGACGGATCGGGAGGAAATCATAGTTTTCAATTCAAAAAAGGAAACTACCTGTATGAATGTTTTATTATCGTTTTAGGCGAAAGTGACGCGCCCCCGGCGAGATTAATTATTACGCAGAGCGACAAAGAGATCCTTAATCAGGACGCTAAAATTGTTCCACGATAAACAAAAAAAATCCTATTTGCCGGAGCGAATAGGATTTTTTATTATAGTGATTCGATTAGAATCCAGGCATCCGGATTTTCACCTTTTTGTATTTCTTTTTGTGCTTTTTCGGCTTCAGCCATCGTAGCATAACTTCCGTATAAAACAGGGAACAAATGATGTTTGTCTTCGCCTAAAATTCTGGCTTTAAAACCGTCTTTAATCAATTGGTTGTAAGCTTTTCTTGCATTTTGTTCGCTTCTAAACGCACCTGCCATAATGTGGTAAGGCATTGCTTTTTCTTCTGTAACCGCTACTTTAGCAGAGTCTACTGAGAGCGTTACCGCAGGCATTGGGCTTTGAATAAAAAAGGTAGCTTCCTGTATTTTGTTTTGTACTTTTTTCTGAACAGCACTTTCAACAATAAGTGTTTTGTTTGCTATTTGATTTTGGTACAAAGGATATCCAATACTTCCTGTAATTCCTAATCCTAAAACAAGGATTGCGGCATATTTTAAGAATGAATTCGATGATTTTACGTCTTCTTCTTCAAATAAAGCAACAGGTTTTCTTTCTTCGATTTCCTGAATTTTTTTCTCGAAAAGTTCTTTTTTCACCAGTGGGGAAACAAACGGACTTAACCCGAAAGAACTAGCCAGATAATTGGTTTGATCGTTAGGAGTAAAGACCATATTATTTTCGGAATTCATACGAATTTCACCAATGTTTTTTAAAGATATAACACCGTTTTCTTCTAAGGTTTTTTTCCAGCTTAAAACTTCAAAAGCAATTGTACTGACAGCAAAACCATAAGATGTTTTTTCTGCCTGTGCATAATGATTTGCCAATAGTCCATCATTGTTTCTAAGATGACTATTAAAAGAGATCATTTTTTTGGGCGGAAAAAATGAATTTGTATTTTCATTTAGCTGAGCCGATTGAATTTCGGTTAAAAATGCTCCAAACCCTGGAACCGTTACACACTGATAACGATACAATAACTGTGCTATGTAAGTTTCGATTTTCATAGTAACAAAGTTAGGCAAGGAATATAGTTATCAAAATTTTATTCACAATTTTTATTAACAATTCGAATAAAATTACAGATCACTAATATTCAATTAGTTATTAATAATTTATTTTTAAGCTAAAGTAACAAATTATCTTTAACGATTTATTTTTTGAAAGAAATTACTTCTATTTTATATCTTTACCATTCTTAAATTTAGTTTTAGATTTACTTTTTGCAATTATTTTTCGCCGCCACTTAATCAAATTCAATACATGTCAGACCAGGATTTATTTTATTTATTAGCCTTATTAAAAGTAGATGGAGTAGGAGATATTATGGCAAAAAAATTACTCACACATTGCGGTACTGCCGAAGCTGTTTTTAATACTAAAATAAATCAAATAGCTGGAATTGATGGAGTTGGTTCGGTATTATTAAAAAATTTAAAGGATAAATCTGTTTTTGAAAGGGCCAATCTTGAGCTGGAATTTATTAAATCGAATCATATAAAAGTGTCCTTTTTTCAGGATCAAGATTATCCGGAACGGCTTAAACATTGTATCGATTCTCCCGTTTTGATTTTTTCAATCGGAAATATAAATTTAAAAAACAAAAAAATAATCAGTATTGTCGGAACACGCCAGATAACCTCTTACGGAATGGAGTTTTGCAAGCACTTAATCGAAGACTTGGCACCGCTTGATCCTGTAATTGTGAGTGGTTTTGCCTACGGAGTTGATATTGTAGCGCACCAATTTGCAATGGATTATAAACTGCAAACTATTGGAGTTCTCGCACACGGCTTAAACCAAATTTATCCCAAAACGCACAAGAAATATGTTGCCAAAATGGCCGAAAACGGAGGTTTTATTACGGAGTTCTGGAGTTCATCCAATCCCGATAAGGAGAATTTTGTACGCAGAAACCGCATTGTGGCCGGAATGACCGAAGCAACAATTGTCATAGAATCTGCAGATAAAGGTGGCTCGCTCATTACTGCCAACTTAGCCAACGATTATAACCGGGATGTTTTTGCAGTTCCGGGACGCGTTTCAGATAAATACAGTCAGGGTTGCAACAATCTGATAAAAACTCAGAAAGCAAACTTACTCACCAGCGCGGCAGATTTGGTCTATATACTCAATTGGGATATCGAGAATAAAGCAAAAACCATTCAGAAACAGTTGTTTGTAGAACTGGATCCTGAAGAACAAAAAATTTATGATTATCTCCTGAAAAACGGCAAAGAATTGCTGGATACCATTGCGTTACAATGTGATTTTCCTATTTATAAAATCTCAGGATTATTATTGAATATGGAATTAAAAGGCGTAATCAGACCTTTGCCGGGGAAGTTATTTGAGGCGATTTAAAAAGTAAAAGCTGCCACGAATTGCAAAAATCGACACCAATTAATTTGTGAAAATTAGTGTAATTCGTGGCAAACCATTTTATTTCCCAAAACCAAGTACTTCACGAACTTTTGCCAGAACACTATCAGCAACTACTGCTGCTTTTGCTGCACCTTTTTTAAGCAAAGCATCGACTTCGTCAAGGTTGTTGATGTAGTAATTGTATTTTTCTCTTTCGGTTTTAAATTTTTCGGTAATCAATTCAAACAAAGCTTGTTTTGCGTGACCATAACCGTAATTTCCGCCTAAATAATTGGCTCTCATTTCGGCGATTTGCGCTTCAGTACCTAACAACGAGTAGATTGCAAATGCATTACAAGTATCCGGATTTTTAGGTTCTTCAAGTGGTGTACTATCGGTTTCTATGCTCATAACCTGCTTGCGAAGTGTTTTATCGTCCAGGAAAATATTAATTATATTATTAGCAGATTTACTCATTTTTCCACCGTTTGTTCCGGGAATCAACATACCATCTTCCTGAATTTTAGCCTCAGGAATTACAAACGTTTCTCCCATTTGGTGATTGAAACGGGAAGCTACATCACGGGTAATTTCCAGATGTTGCAATTGGTCTTTTCCAACCGGTACAAATTGAGCATCGTACAGTAAAATATCCGCAGCCATTAACATCGGATATGTAAAAAGTCCCGCATTGACATCGTCTAAACGGTCGGCTTTATCTTTGAAAGAATGTGCCAGAGTCAAACGTTGAAACGGAAAAAAACAACTTAAATACCAGGTCAATTCAGCAGTTTGAGTCACATCAGATTGTCTGTAAAAAGTAACTTTATCAGGATTTAGTCCACAAGCCAGCCAGGCAGCAGCGGTACTGTATGTGTTTTCTCTTAACGTTTTGCCATCTTTGATTTGTGTAATCGAATGTAAATCAGCGATAAACAAATAAGATTCGTTTTCCGGTTTATTCGATAATTCGATCGCAGGAATAATTGCGCCCAATAAATTGCCTAAGTGTGGCGTTCCAGTACTCTGAACACCAGTAAGTATTTTTGCCATTCTCGTTTTTTATTCTTTAACTGCAAATGTCGTGATGTTTTTTTTAACCGCAAAGGGTGTAATTTTTTTAATCACAAATCGGATAATAGATTTAGAAAAATTTAGCCACAGATTAAACAGATTGCCACAGCTTATAAAATCTATCTAATCTTTAACCCGTTGGGTGTAATTACTTCGTCTGTTCGCTTCGCTTGGGTCAAAAAAAATATATTTAACACATAGAGACATAGATTTTTTTAGCTAAAAGGAATGCCAAAAGAAATACATTTCTTTCACATAGCCTGGCTATGTGCATTTTAAACAAGTGAAACGCCTTTTTTAAAGATCCAAAAGCTATGTTTCTATGTGTTAAATTAATTACACCCAACGGGTTAATCTTTATAATCTGTGGCTAAAAAAGCTGCGTGCTTTACGATAAAAAAAGCACGTATAGATTATTTTTATTCCCATTAAGTCTAATATTCTAAAAATCTAATGATCTAAAAATCTAAAATCATTTCTGTTTTCTTACATTTGAAACCATGAAAGGAATTAAAATTATTTTTTGGGTTTTGTGGCGTATTTGGTTTTACATCTTGATGGCTATTCCGATATTGATTATGCTGCCGTTTTTGCTTGTTTCTATTATATCTGAGAGTGGATATCCTTATTTCTTTAAAATGGCCCGCATTTGGGCTAAATTCATTCTTTTCGGGATGGGTTTCTATTATAAAGTCGAGCGGGAACAAAAGCTAATCAAAAATAAAAGCTACATGATAGTAGCCAATCATACTTCGATAACAGATATAATGCTGATGTTGGCTATTATTAGAAATCCATTTGTTTTTGTTGGAAAAAAAGAACTTTCGAAGATTCCGTTGTTTGGATTTTTCTATAAAAGAACTTGTATTTTGGTAGACAGAAACTCTTCAAGAAGTAAAAATGAAGTTTTTAAAAAGGCGCAAGACAGACTCAATCAGGGTCTTAGTATTTGTATTTTCCCCGAAGGCGGGGTTCCAGACGATGAAACTATTTTTCTGGATGAGTTTAAGGATGGGGCTTTTCGTTTGGCCATTGAGCATCAAATTCCGATTGTCCCAATTGTTTTTGCCGATAATAAAGAGCGATTTTCGTATACTTTTTTTAGTGGAAGCCCTGGAAAAATGAGAGGAAAAATATTGCCGTTTATAGAAACTAACGGACTTGCAAATGAAAACAGAAAAGAGCTTAAAGATCAGGTAAGACAATTGATTTATAAAGGATTACTTGAGTTTAAGAAAGAGAATAGAGAATAGAGGGAAGAGAATAGAGGGAAGAGAATAGAGGGAAGAGGATAGAGGGAAGAGGATAGAGGATATAAAATAAAAACCCGGCAAATTTTTAAAAAATTGCCGGGTTTTCTTTTGAATTAAAATGGACCATTTTATACTTTAATAATACTAGCGATGAATTATTTTTTCTGAAATAAAACGCAATACTTTTTTAAATTTCAATTTGGTTTTTCTACGGTTTTTACTGTACAACACTTCTATTTTCTCTTTCATGGTTAAAAATATTAACGGTTGATAATAAAGAGTTTAATCTAAACTCAGGTTAACGTCACATTATAATAGAGAGCAAAAAATCAAAATGGTTGCGTAGTATGTATAATTTTTTTCTGAAATAAAAATAAAAAACCCGTTAGCACCAAAAAACTAACGGATTCTTATTGAACAAACAACCAAATTTATTCTAAAAAAAACCTTCGAAAATAAGTATTGAAAATCAATACTATCAAATCTTATGTCTCTCTATAAGATGGGGTAATTTGAAAATGGTTGCGTCACTTTTTTATTTTTTTTTTAAAATAAAAAACCCGACAGGTCTTAAAAACGTGTCGGGTTTGAGATAAATAGCAAGTAAACTACTTATTACTACTATATTAAGCGTTTGCCAATTCTTTGATATGCGCTTTAATTTTTAGTTCTAATTCGTCTGCTAATTCCGGATTATCTTTAATTAAAGATTTTACAGCATCACGACCTTGTCCTAATTTTGTATCTCCGTAACTAAACCATGATCCTGCTTTTTTAACGATTTCAAATTCAACCGCTAAGTCAAGAATCTCTCCGGTTTTAGAAACTCCTTCTCCGTACATAATGTCAAATTCGGCAGTTTTAAAAGGCGGAGCAACTTTGTTTTTTACGATTTTAACTTTAGTTCTGTTACCAATAACATTTTCACCGTCTTTAATTTGAGAAGAACGACGAATATCGATACGTACCGAAGCATAAAATTTTAGGGCATTACCACCCGTTGTAGTTTCTGGGTTACCAAACATAACACCAATTTTCTCTCTCAACTGGTTGATGAAGAAAACAGTACAATTTGTTTTGCTAATTGTTCCGGTTAGTTTTCTTAAAGCCTGAGACATCAAACGTGCATGAAGACCCATTTTAGAATCTCCCATTTCACCTTCGATTTCACTTTTTGGAGTCAAAGCAGCAACAGAGTCAATTACCACAATATCAATTGCTCCTGAGCGAATCAGGTTTTCGGCAATTTCTAAAGCTTGTTCCCCATTATCCGGTTGAGAGATGATCAGGTTTTCGATGTCTACGCCTAATTTTTCGGCATAATTTCTATCAAAAGCGTGCTCAGCATCTATAAAAGCAGCAATTCCGCCCGCTTTTTGAGCTTCAGCAATCGCATGTAATGTTAATGTGGTTTTACCAGACGATTCCGGACCGTATATTTCGATAATTCTTCCTCTTGGGTAACCATTTACTCCAAGGGCTAAATCAACACCAAGAGAACCTGAAGAAATAGTTTCAACTTCTACGATGGCTTTATCGCCCATTTTCATTACTGTTCCTTTACCGTACGTTTTATCTAATTTGTCAAGCGTAAGTTGGAGCGCTTTTAATTTGGCTTCTTTTTCTGAACTCATCTCTTTTTTTTCTTTTACTTCTTTTACTTTTTCTTTCATCTAAATTTTATAATTCTTTCATTTTCAAAACAAATCAGAAATTAAATCATTTACTGATTTAGATTTGTATCAGGCTTGCAATTTTGTAAAAATACTTCTTTTTTTGAAGTTTGATTGTTCCAAATTGTACCAAAATTAGTACTATAAAAACAAAGCCTTTAATTCTGTTGCTTCAGACGGTTTTATTTTTCCGGCAAGCAACAAACTCAATTGTTTACGACGCAATGCAGCATCAAATCGTTGTATTTCGAGATCAGTTTCAGGTACAATTGCCGGAACTTCAACAGGTCGTCCCGTATCATCTACCGCTACAAAAGTATAAATGGCTTCATTTGCTTTGGTTCTGTTTCCGGATTCGCGATCTTCTACCCAAACATCAATGAAAACTTCCATCGAACTTTTGAAAGATCTGGATACTTTTGCTTCAACGGTTACCACACTTCCTAACGAAATAGCTCTGTTGAAAGCAACGTGATTTACAGATGCCGTAACTACAATTCGGCGTGAATGCCTGCGCGCTGCTATACTTGCGGCACGATCCATACGGGCTAATAATTCGCCACCAAAAAGATTGTTTAAAGGATTTGTTTCGCTCGGTAAAACTAAATCGGTTAAAATAGTTAAGGATTCTGAAGGATGTTTTGGATTCATTTTTTTGATGTAAAATTTTTATTTTTTGCCACAGATTTCACAGATTAAAAAGATTAGAAAAAATCTGTGCGAATCGGTGAAATCTATGGCTTTTTTTTTAAAATTGAGGTTGACTAATTCAACCAATAAACGGCCATAACAGCCGGAATAAAATAGATCACAATGGTTCTTGCGCCATCATAATCTTTGGCAAGCCTTTGCCCAAAAAGCATCATTAACAAACTGATACAGGAAAATACAGATCCGTAGAAACCAAATTCTCTTCCGCTGTTTGTCAATAATTGAATTGCGCCAACGACACATAAAATTCCGGAAATTAATTCTAAAATTAAAAGATGAAGCAACGCAAGAGGCACTTGATTTTTTAGAGGCGTTTTGGCAAAATGTCCTTTAAGCCATTCGACATTATCTTTCCAATAAAATATTTTTTCATATCCTGATTGTAAGAACGTTAAGGCTAAAAATGCTAATAATAAAATGGAGGCAACATTATTCATTTGGCAACTATTTTTTATGAATTAAACGAGTCAGTTTTATAGATAAATCAGTCAAAATTATTTTTGCATTTCCGTTTCTTTCGATGTGATACATGGCATCCGAAAGTTCCTTGAAAATTTCATGAATGTTGTTACCGTTTACAAAAGGCGCAAAATTCTCGAGTTTAAATTTGTCGACTTTTGGCTCAATATAAACCAGACTTGCCGCATTATAATTAATCAAAAGTGCCTGACGGAACATTTCGATACAAAACTGAATAAACTTTTTTTGACTTTCACGTCCCAGAGCTGCAATTTCTTCGCTCCAGGAAATTAAGTCCTGAATAGCAGCTGCATTTCCCTTGGCCCTAAAAGCGGCACGAACCCAATTCACAAACCATTGCTCAAAAGGATATTCAGTATCATCTTCTTTTAGTAAAGAAAGTGCTTTGCTAAAGTTTCCTTGTGCCTGATGTGCAATTTTATAAGCTAATTTTTCGTCGATATTTTCTTTAGAAATTAAAGCCTGAGCGATAATCTTTTCTGGTAGCCCGTTAAAATGAATTACCTGACAACGAGAACGTATCGTTTGTATAATATCTTCTTCATTTTCGGAAATCAGAATAAAAATTGTTTTGTCTGAGGGTTCTTCCAGAAGTTTCAATAATTTATTCGATGCTGCGATATTCATTTTATCTGCCATCCAGATGATCATGATTTTATAACCGCCTTCGTAAGATTTTAGGGCAAGCGATTTTAAAACTTCCTGAGCATCTTCGACCCGAATTTCGCCTTGTTTGTTCTGGACCCCAAGTATTTTATACCAGTCGAATAAACCGCCGTAGGGCATTTCCTGAACAAAGGTGCGCCAATCCTGAATAAAATCTAAACTTTTGGGTTTTGTTTTTACGTCTTCGGTAGTAACGGTTGGGTATATGAAATGTAAATCCGGATGGGAGAGGTTTTGAAACTTCAAATTGCAGGAATCATTTCCGTTTGAGTTTTCATCTCCTGTATTGTTACACAAAATATATTGCGCATAAGCAATTGCAGTTGATAATGTACCGCTTCCTTCGGGACCAATGAATAATTGTGCATGCGGAATTCGTCCGGAAGCTGCACTTTTTATCAAGTGACTTTTGATGTAATCTTGACCTAAAATTTGAGAAAATTGCATGAAGCAAAGATAGAAGAAAATGATGTAGTCAAAAATTTTCATTCAAAAGATTCTCGACTTGGTTTCATTTATCAGATTCCTGAAGATTTGAGGTCTGTTTTAGGCACTTTATTAACCAACTTTTGTTAATAAAGAGACGAATCTAAGGAGATATTAAGACTTTTTTGTTAATAGTTTTTTAGTTTAAACGACTAACGTAAGGTTTTTTTGGTTATTAATGAAGAGACAAAGTTTTTTTTAATACTGATTATCTTACGGTTTTTACTTTAACAATTTTAACAAAAAGCCCGTTAAAACGCACATTTTCTCGACATAACGCTGGTTTTTAAGCTTTTTTTAAGCTTTTTTTTTGAAAAAAGAAATCAATAAAGTTGCAATTTAAGTTAATTTATATATTTTTGTTTTCATCAACAACCAATTATATTTAAGAATTTATGAAAGGGAAAATTATTGTATTAAGCGCGCTTTTTTTATTGACAACTGGCGCTATTTCTGCCCAGGCAAAGAATGCTCCAAGAAGTATTATCAGTACGACAGCTCTTATTCGCAAATACCATGATCAAAAAGAATTAAGTGGTATGCAAAAAGGAGAACTTTTGGAACTTTACATTGAGCGTATTAAAGTTTTAGTAAAAACTCTCCCTTACATCGCGTTGGTTACAAAACCTGGTGTTACTATGGCAGATCTTGGTATCCCGGACGACAACGAACACAAAAAAGTATTGGATGCGCAAGCAGTTGGTACAACAGCATTTTTAGATACAACAGTTGAGTTTCAAAGAAAAATGATGCCGTATTCTGATAAAGGAAACTTAATCGCTGCGATTTTATTCTATGAAAGTACATTGAAATCTTTACACGAGTTCAACGAATTGAACGAAATGTAATTTAAATTATATTTTTTAAAACCTTTTTTGAAGTGTTTACGTAGATGAGTTAAATTTTTTGCGTCATTTCGAAAAAGAGATAAAAAACAACTCGTTCTCGATGTATCTGGCACAGCCGGAAAAATCGAGAGGAGTTTTTTCATTTACGCATACCCAAATTTATTATTAACCGTAATACCCCCCTTATCATGAAAAAAATTACTCAAATGATTTGCGTTCTTTTGACTGTTACCAGTATGAGTGCTCAGCAAGAGAAAGGAATTATGGGCTACAACAATTGGTTGAACAATTGGACTGAATTTAAGCCTAACAAAGTAGAGTATGGAGAAGCAAACCAAATTTTAGCAGGAAACATTTCTGTTAATACCAAATTGCTTAAGAGGAATATTTATGTTTTGCAAGGGAACGTTTATGTTACCAACAATGCTGTTTTAACTATTGAGCCCGGAACTTTAATTATTGGTGATTTCGAAACAAAAGGAACATTGGTCGTTACAAAAGGAGCACAACTTATCGCAGATGGTTTAGAAACTGACCCAATTGTATTTACTTCAAACCGTAGCCAGAAAAAAGCTGGTGACTGGGGAGGAATTGTAATCCTTGGAGATGCTCCAATCAATAAATTCGGAAATGTTGGTTCTTACAACTTAGATCTTGATCCTACACTTACTACTTATGGTGGTGATAATGCTGCCGGAAACTCAGGAGTATTGAGATTTGTCAGAATCGAATTTGCAGGTAAAAAAGTTAAAGGTGTTGATACTTTCAATGGTTTGACGATTGCAGGTGTTGGAAACAAAACTATTCTTGAAAACATTATGGTTAGCTACTCTGGAGGTGATGCATTTGCCTTTTTTGGAGGTGATGTAAATGCTACCAAATTTGTATCTTACAAATCAATCAACGACGATTTTAAATTTACTCAGGGAGTTCAATGTCGTTTATACAACTCTTTAGCCGTTAGATCTTCTTATTTATCAAGTAATAAAGACGGATCTCGTTGCATGGAAGTAAAATCATTCGAAAAGAAAAATGAAACTGATTTTACTAAAAAACAAACTCTTGTTGTTGCAACAAACATTACAATGCTTAATGATAGTGAAAACATTAAAGCCGACATTCAATCAGGTCTTGTAAAAGAAGCTGTTTATGTAGCCGAAAGTGCTTCACTTGAAATGAAACGTAGTGTAATTTCAGGATTTAATCCAGCTGTTTTATTAGATAGTAAAACAGAAATCAATGATGCTAATCTTAAGAAAATCAAGTTCGAAGAAATGTATTTCAACTTATGTAATGGTAATATCTTTACAGAATACAATTCAAACAATGAGGATCTTGAGAGCTGGTACGGTAACAGCGTGTTTTTCAACGTTTACTCACAAAGTAATAACAGAGAGACATTTATTGATATTTTCAATGCTAAAAAACCAGATTTTAGACTACAATTAGGAAAAATCACAGCTTCAAGCGGAAACAGATAAATAGATTTCGATTTTTATTTCAAAGCGTAAATTTTATTAATAAAGTCCCCAGACACAATTTATGTATTCGTCTTAAACCGGACCAAATAAAGATCAAAACATAATGGCACTATCTACAAAAAAATATTTTATATATATAATATTTTTGGTTTCACCTGTGACGTTAAGTCTATATGCACAAAATTCAGCAGAAAAAACAATTTCTGCTGTTTCTAATTGCCCAATGACTGCGTCTGAGAACCAAAAGGACATAGCTGACAAAATCAGCAAATTAGATAATTCTAATCAGTTTTTAGTAGGGCTATCCAACCCCAAGGATAGCCTTGCTAAGGCAACTGAGACAAAAGATAAGACTAGTTTACAGTGTGAAGAAAACGCATCAATAACAGCTTCTTATTCTATCCTTGCAAAGGATATAATTGAGAACTATAAATATGATTTCTCTGAAACATTTATTGATATTTTATTCTTTGAGAATATAGATTTGGCCAGAAAACGCACTATATGATTCAAAGAACTACTCTATCTTTAACTAAATGCTTTCTTTTTTTGAGTATCCTTTTTGTTGCGAATTCAAAATTGCAAGCGCAAACTATCGTGCCACAAACCCTTGATGGCCTGGAGAAGTTATGTGCCGGTAATAATTTTAATGAATTCTTTGCAACATTTAGTTATATAGATTTTCCTGCAGGAACTACTTTTGAGATTGAACTTTCGAACAGTCAGGGTAGTTATGCAGTTCCTATTGCTACAACGAAATTATTAGCTACAGACGTTTCTGCTACCTCACAAACTATAAAATTTGCTGTACCGGTAACTATTACTGGTGCAGACACTTATAGTTTTAGAGTAAAGAGCTCTTTGGCAGGTGCTCAACCAAGCGCAAGTTTCAAAAACACATTAGGGAGTACCTCATTCCCAATATATTTTAAAGATTACGAAGCCTCATTTGTTATTAATAATAAAAGTGATGTTGCAATGTTGTGTTCAGGTGGTAGCCTGACTTTATCGATTAATAACGATACACCAACAGTTGTAAATTCTTCTCCGGTAAACTACTCCAGAATTAAGTACAAATGGTACAAAGACGATGTTGCAATTGCAGGACAAAGTTCTAAAGAGTTAGTCGTAAGTGCTCCCGGAAAATACTATGCCGAGATTGATTACGGTATGTGTTCTGATGTAAACTTTAGCTCGAATCGTGTTACCGTTTCTACATCAGGTTCAGGCGGATCAGCAGTTACAATTACCTCAAGTTTAGGAAACCCTTTTTGTGCAAGTACAGATGGTACCATCCTGACCGCAACTCAGGGTAATCATTACGTATGGAAAAAAGATGGAGCAGCATTTGGAGGCGATACCCGCACCGTTACTGCAAAAGATGCAGGAATTTATACAGTAGCCGTTGATTTTGGAGGATGTAATTCTACAGGAACTATTGATCTTAAAAACAATGGATTTAATGCCAGCATAGATGTAGCAGATGAGTTTGAACTTACAGAGGGACAAACCCTGAATGTTACTGTAACTACAGATGCTGCGAGTCCTACATTTGAGTGGTATTTGAACAATAATCTTATTGCAGGCGCAACAACAGATACTTATGTAGTTGCAGCTATTGGTGTTTATAAAGTAAAAATTTCACAAGTTTCAGGATGTTTATCTTCCAAAGAATTTAGTTTTAAAGCAAAAGGACAAATGGGGCCCGCTACCGTTATACCAAACGTAGTAAGTCTTGCAAATCCGTATTGGAATATCCCTGATGCCTACAAAACGGCAGGAACGAAGATTATGATTCTAAGTTCAAACGGCGAAATTATGTTTGATGATGTAGGAAGTAATTATGATCCTGAAGTCAATTCGTTTATTAAAGATTTTAAAAATGTAAATCCAGTATATTACTATGTCATTCAATCCGACACAGGTGAAAAAAAAGGATCAATAACTGTGATAAGATAATATGAAGAAAATTTTACTATTCATAACTTTATTTTACGGTTTTTCAAATACACTCTATTCACAGACGACCTCTGAGGATGGAGTTGTTTCGTTTTCGTTACCTATAAGAAATTCACTAAAGTTCAATAGATATTTAATTAACCCCGCGTTTAGTTTTGTTCGCGAAACAAATGCTTATGCAAGTTTTTATAATAAAAGACAATGGGTGCAATTCGAGAATGCCCCAAATACGTATTTAGCCAATTATTCCGGTCGTTTTAGAGAGAATGAAGCCTTTGCTTTTGGCTTATTTCAACAAAATTATGGTTTAATGACTGTTTTTGGCGGTATAGGAAACTTTGCCCATAACATCGTTTTAGAACAAGACAGTAATTTGACTTTTGGTATGAACGTTGGTGTTTACCAAAGTGGTTTAAACAAAGGAAAAATTATATCAGATGATACAAATGTCCTTAACGGTGATTACCCTTCAAGTACATTAGTTACCATTAATCCGGGGATAAATTACGGTACTGCATTTCTTGATTTTGGAGCCTCTGTAAACAATCTGGTATTGTATAATTTTGGATCCGGAATTGTAAAAGAAGATCCGGAAAGAGCGATCGAATTACACGCGATGTATACCGGATATATTGATAGTTATGGTTTTTTTGACAAAAGTAAATTTTCGGCCCTTGTAAAAACAGAGGTTAAAAAGGATAAAACAATAATTTCAGGACTTGCCATGATTTCTATTCCGCAAGGAGTATGGGCGCAGGCAGGATACAATACTTTATATGGAGTTTCAGCAGGGCTTGGTGTTAATATTACGCCAAGCATTGCTATTGAATATAACTATGAAAGAGGGATGGGGAATTTTACCAATATGGGAGGTTCTCACGAATTTGCGATTGCATACAAATTCAAAAACAAAAACTACTATTATGGCGATGACGACGAAGGTTCTTTACTAGACCCTGCTAAGCCAAAAGCCGTAATAGCAAAACCAACTGCAGCTACAACAGCAGCAAGAGCAGATGGTGTAGAAAAAGCAAGACTGGCAGCCGAAGCTAAAGCAAAAACAGATGCTGAAGCTAAAGAAGCAAGATTAGCTGCGTCAGAAAAAGTGAAGGCAGATGCCGAAGCTGCTGCAAAAGCAAAACTGGAAGCAGACAACAAAGCGAAGGCTGATGCCGAAGCTCTTAAAATAAAATTAGCCGCAGACGCTAAGGCTAAAGCAGATGCTGCGGCCGCAGCGAGAGCGCAAACAGCAACAACAAACAGAACAGTTGCTGCAGAACAAAGATCACAAGCACAATTGGCAGCTGATAAAGTAAGAGCCGATGCTGAAGCACGCAGAATAAAACTAGCGGCAGATAACAAAGCCAGAGTCGATGCTGCTGCTGCTGCGAGAGCACAAGCTGCTGCAAATAAACCTGGTGCTGCAGGAACAACGCCTCAAAAAACACAAGCACAACTAGCGGCTGATAAAGCCAAAGCCGATGCCGAAGCCTTGAAATTGAAACTGGCTGCTGATGCAAAAGCGAAAGCCGATGCCGAAGCTGCTGCAAAAGCAAAAGCTGCCGCAGGTGCAACACCTCAAAAAACAGCGGCACAATTGGCTGCTGATAAATCGAAAGCGGATGCCGAAGCACTAAAACTGAAATTAGCTGCAGATGCAAAAGCCAAAGCCGATGCTGAAGCTACTGCAAAAGCAAAAGCTGCGGGAACTGCAACACCTCAAAAAACAGCAGCAGAGTTAGCGGCCGAAAAAGCGAAAGCTGATGCAGAGAATGCTGCAAAAGCAAAATTAGAAGCAGATAACAAAGCGAAAGCAGATGCCGAAGCCTTGAAAATAAAACTGGCTGCAGATGCCAAAGCCAAAGCAGATGCTGCCGAAGCGAAACGTAAAGCAGATGCGAAAGCAAAAGCTGAAGCGGCAGATTTACAATCGATTTTAGCTGCAGATGCAAAAGCCAAAGCAGATTCTGATGCTTATCAGGCGCGATTAGCTGCCGAAGCAAAAGTTGCTGCTGCTGCCACTGCAAAAACGAAGGTAAACATCGATGCTGCTAATAAAGCAAAATTAGCTGCTGCTGCAAAAGCAAAAGCTGCTGATGAAGCTGCCCTAAAAGAAAAACTAGCTGCTGATGCTAAAGCAAAAGCCGATGCAGAAGCAAGAGAAGCAAGAATTGCTGCTGATGCCAAAGCCAAAGCAGATGCTGAAGCTGCTGCAAAAGCAAAAATTGAAGCAGATAACAAAGCGAAGGCAGACGCCGAAGCCTTAAAAATAAAACTTGCTGCCGATGCTAAAGCGAAAGCTGATGCAGACGCTCTTGAAGCAAAACTTGCTGCAGATGCAAAAGTAAAAGCGGATGCAGATGCACTACAAGCAAAATTAGCTGCCGATGCTAAAGCGAAAGCGGATGCAGAAGCTCTTAAAATAAAATTAGCTGCCGATGCAAAAGCAAAAGCAGATGCAGACGCACTACAAGCAAAACTTGCTGCTGATGCCAAAGTAAAAGCAGATGCAGACGCATTACAAGCAAAACTAGCTGCCGATGCTAAAGCGAAAGCGGATGCAGAAGCACAAAAAGCAAAACTTGCTGCTGATGCTAAAGCAAAAGCGGATGCTGATGCACTACAGGCAAAACTTGCTGCAGATGCAAAAGTAAAAGCCGATGCAGACGCATTACAAGCAAAATTAGCTGCTGATGCCAAAGCGAAAGCCGATGCAGAAGCACAAAAAGCAAAACTTGCAGCAGATGCTAAAGCAAAAGCCGATGCAGATGCACAACAAGCAAAACTAGCTGCTGATGCGAAAGCTAAGGCAGATGCAGATGCCGTTCAGGCAAAACTAGCTGCTGATGCTAAAGCAAAAGCAGATATGGAAGCCTTACAAGCAAAACTTATTGCTGATGCAAGAGTTAAAGCAGATGCTGAAGCAACTGCACAAGCAAAAGCAGATGCCGAAGCAAAACAATTACAAGAAGCTGAAGATGCTCGTTTGGCAAAATTAGCTGCAGATAATAAAGCCAAGGCAGACGCCGAAGCTCTTAAAGCAAAACAAGCTGCTGATGCCAAAGCGAAAGCAGATGCAGACGCGATACAGGCAAAACTTGCTGCCGATGCTAAAGCGAAAGCAGATGCAGACGCATTACAGGCAAAACTTGCTGCCGATGCCAAAGCAAAAGCGGATGCAGATGCACTACAGGCAAAATTAGCTGCTGATGCTAAAGTAAAAGCCGATGCAGATGCTCTGAAAGCAAAACTTGCTGCAGATGCTAAAGCGAAAGCAGATGCTGATGCACAACAGGCAAAACTTGCTGCAGATGCCAAAGCAAAAGCGGATGCTGATGCACTACAGGCAAAACTTGCTGCTGATGCGAAAGTAAAAGCCGATGCGGATGCTCTTAAAGCAAAACTTGCTGCCGATGCTAAAGCGAAAGCAGATGCAGACGCAATACAGGCAAAATTAGCTGCTGATGCCAAAGCAAAAGCCGATGCTGATGCGGTTCAGGCAAAACTTGCTGCAGATGCCAAAGCAAAAGCAGATATGCAGGCAGCACAGGCTAAGTTACTGGCAGATCAAAAAGCAAAAGCCGATGCTGAATCTACAGAAAGATTAAAAGCAGAAGAAGAGTCAAGACAATTGAGAGCAGAAGAAGAAGCACGTGAAGCAAAATTACTTGCAGATGCTAAAGCAAAAGCAGATGCTGATGCTCTTCAGGCTAAATTGGCTGCAGATGCACTTGCAAAATTAGCTTCGGCTCCAAAAGATGATACAGCAAAAGCGATCGATGATTTGACACAATCTATTGAGACTTCAAGTAAGACACAAAAAGAATTGTTATCGAAATTTAATACAACGGTAGCAAATAAACAAAGAGACCTGAACGACTTAAGAGAAGAGAATGACTTAAGTGAAAAAGGAATTTACAGAGAGCCAAAACCTTTTAAAAGTGTTGCGGCAGAAAACAGTCAGTTAGAAGCTTTAAAATTAGAACTTGCTGAGGCAAACAGAGCTCAGAAAGCTGAAATTGATAAGCTGACTAATTTGTATAATGAAAGACTTAAAAAAGTTCCTAATAAAAATGATGCTTTAAACAAAGCTTATCTCGAGAAGATAAACCAATTGAAAGCAGCACAATTAAAAATGGAAGAAGACAGTGCTACTTTACTTTCGAATTTGGAACGTATTAAAGCAGAAACTGAAATCGAGAAAAAACGTAGAATTAAACGTGCAGCTTACGAAAATGATCAGGGAAGATATGCACAGGACGTTGCGGCTCTTAAACGTATAAAAGAGACGACAAAAATTAGTAATACACCATTGACAGCAAGTGATTTTGATTTTGGTGAAGACCAATCGAATATGCAAATTATCAAGAACATCAAAAATTCTGATAGTGGTTATTACCTGATTATTGCGGTTCACAGCAGTGTCGAAAAAAGAGATCAATTCCTGGCCAAAGCAGTTGCTGCAGGACGCACAGATGTTAATTTCTTTTATAATGTAACAACAAGTAAGTATTATATCTATTACGAAAAATTCGAAGGTTTATCTGAGGCCACTAAGGCATTAGAAGCTAAAGGATCTAAGCCATATAACGGGAAAATGGCGATCGTAAAAGTAGAGAACTAATAGATAAGAAGATTAAGTTGGTCCTTCTTGAGAGATTGAGAAGGACATAGTAATAAATGTTATAAAATACTAATTGTTTTATTCACTAATGCCCCTTGGAGGATAAGATGTAAGTAAACAAAAAAATGATTATGAAAAAACCTACTAACCTAAGATTGATTTTATTAGCTTTGATTTTCTTTCAAAGTTACTTTGTGATTTCTCAAAATCTTAAGCCATTTTCGCCAAGATTTGACAAGAGATTAAAAGGAGATATGTTGCTTATTGGTAATAATATCCTGAATAGGGAAACGAACAGTAATAGTCCAAAAGACGCTTACAACGGAGGTGGTTATAACTCTGATTTCAATATGAAATATATTGATATCGATAATGACAACACCACTTTCAGTTCAAGTAGTGCCACTTTGACTGTACCAAAACCGGCTTGTTATAAGATCGTTTATGCAGGTTTGTATTGGGGAGCAATTTTGCAACAAAACGACCGTACCGGTATCGAAAAGGTCAAACTTAAGCTGCCAACAGGTGGTTATAATGACATAACCGGTCAGATCATTTATGATGCTAACGCTGCACCAATTGGTGGAGACAATAACAAAGCTTATGCTTGTTATGCAGACATTACTGCTTTGGTTTCCGGACAAACCAATGCGCAGGGATTGTATACAGTTGCCAACGTTAAATCGAGCGAAGGAACAAATGGAGGTACTGGTTTATCTGCAGGTTGGTCTATTTATGTGGTTTATGAAGATCCTACTTTACCGGCAAAATTTATTACTTCGTTTGATGGTTTTAGTGGTATTGGTGGGGCAACAACTTTAGACATTCCGGTTTCCGGATTCAAGACCATTCCTACAGGTCCGGTTCGTGTAAAATTTGCTTTTGCTGCCTTAGAGGGAGATCAGCCTATTTTTGGAGATTACCTGCAAATCAACGGTTCTACGATTAGTGCAACGAATGCTGCAAATCAAGTGATCAGGGCTACAAATAATTTCTTTAACAGTAGTGTAACCTATGTCGATCCGGCTACGGATAAGACTGAAAATTTTACCGCCAGAAACCCCAACAGTAGCAACACGCTGGGATATGATGCCGGTATCTTAAATATTAATAATCCCGGAACCATCTTAAAACCCGGGGGTATCGTAATTGATAATAATGCAACATCGGCAAATATTAGATTAGGTAGTACACAAGACGTCTATTTCTACTATTTTAATGCCTTTGCCGTAGACATTATTGAGCCACATATCGTGCTGACCAAAATTGTAAAAAATTCGGCAGGAGTAGATATTGGGAATCAAAACGTAACATTAGGGCAACAATTAAATTATGAAATTGGTTTTAAAAACACGGGTAATGATGATGCTAAATCTTTAACGATTAGAGATCAGTTACCAATCAATATTATATTTAATTATCCTGCAGATTTAAATCCTTTACCAGCTGGTGTAAGCATACAAAGTTATGACCCTGTTACGAGAAGTATTGTTTTTAAAATAGATGACTCTGTTGTTAAAGCAAATACAATAACAGATAAAGTTATAAGTTTTAAAGTTAAGGTTGTTCCTGATTGTAACTCATTGAGCGAGGCTTGTTCTAACAGTATCGATAACTCTGCGTATGCAACTTATAAAGGAACTTTAAATCCTGATTTTCAAATCTCAGATGACCCGAGTGTTAATACCAACACAGGTTGTATCCTGACTCCCAAAGCAACTAACTTTTTAGTAGGTGTTGATGGTTGTAAGTATACAGCAAGTGTTATTTTGTGTAAAGACAATGTCGATTTGGTTGCTGCCAACGGCTATACTAATTATACCTGGTATAGTGATGAAGCCCGTACAAAACAAATTGGTACAGGACAAACACTAAACGTAAAAGATCCGGGAATTTATTATGTTTATAATTTAGCTGCTGCACCTTGTAGATCAATTTACCAGGCATTTACAGTAACTAGATTTGGTAGCACAAATACAAATCCTGTTCTTCCTTATGCAAAAGCACCTTATAAAGGAGAAGTATTAATTTGTCCAAACAACGGAAAAGAGTTACCTAATCTTTTCTTGTGTGGTGCAAATGATTCGAGATTAATCGAAACTCACATCTCTGATGGTTCTACCATTGTTTGGGAAAAATTAGATGAGGCAAGTTGTGCTCCGCCAAGTAGTGCAAGTTGTGCTAACGAAAGTGCTTCTTGTTCATGGACACAAGTTGCAACCGGACCAAACTACGAAGCTAAGATCGCCGGGCAGTACAGATTAACATTAAATTATGCGGGTGGTTGTTTTAACCGTTTCTATTTTAATGTTTTCACCAACTCACTAAACCCTACAGAAAAACACACAGATATTATTTGTGGTAAACCCGGAACGATTACAGTTGGAGGAGTTCCTGCAGGATATGAGTACAGTATAAACGGTACAACTTATCAGGCCAGTAACATCTTTAATAATATTACGACCGCCGGTTTTTATACGGTTTATGTAAGATTGGCAGGAGTAACCGGAAACACTTGTATTTTTACTGTTCCTAATATTCAAATCAGACAACGTAACTTTAATGTGGTACAAGATGTAACACAACCATTATGTTACGGTGAAAAAGGTAGAATAAGAGTTGCCGTAAATGATGCTAATGCACAATATTATTATAAACTTTATAATAATGGTACATTATTATCCAGTGTTGGACCGGTGCCGGATGCTGAATATACTTTTGATAATTTAAATACAAACCAAAATTATGTTGTAGAAATTTCTACAGATGATGGTTGTAAAGATACCAAGTACATCTACATGGGTCAGGTTTGGAACGAGTACAAAGCAACTGTTGCTTTGATCGAACCATTGACAGCTTGTAGTGAGGGAAAAATTAGAATTACAACAGAAGGAGGTAACTCACCATATAGTTATTTTATAAACAGTGATACTGTTTTTCAATTAGAAAACGAATTTGTTGTTAAGACTCCTGGAGTTTACACAATTAAAATTGTAGATAAAAACAACTGTACATTGACAAGAACGATTACAGTTCCTGATAATGTAAAACCTACTTATACTATTGATCATACTAACAGCACCTGTTACAATGATAATTCTCAGATAAAAATAAACCTTACTAATGCCAACGGATATTCAATGTCTTACAGCATTAATAACGGAGGAACATTTGTAAGCAATCCTGTTTTCTCTAATTTGCAGGCAGGTACTTATAATGTAGTGGTACGTTATGGTATGAGTTATACGAATTCAAATGGGCAATCGGCTATAAAATATTGTTTAGATGGTCCAACCCCCGTTATTATTACAGGTCCAACTTCGGCTGTTACAGCATCTGCGGGTGTAGCTGAATTGGCTGGATGTACGTTAACCGGATTAGGAGGTAAATTAAGAATTAACAATGCACAAGGAGGAACTGCGCCTTACCAATACAGTTTTGATGGTGGAGCAAATTGGCAAACCTCAAACGAAAAAGATGTATTGCCTGGAACGTATATCTTAAAAATCAGAGATGCTTTGGGTTGTGAATACACAATACCTTACAATATTATTCTGGATCAAAAACCGGCAGAACCAACTATTACAGTTGAAGATCCGTTATTTAATTGCGACGGTACTGCAACCAGTAAAGTTACAGTTACCAACGGAACGTCTTCTAACTATACTTACGAATATTATTTAGATACAAAAGCAAATACACCAATTACTAACAATGTATTTACAAATGTACCTTCCGGAAACCATACTGTTTCCGTAAAATACAATGTAACAACAGTTTCTACATATAGTAACTTGTTACAAGAAGATTTTGGAAAAGGGGGTTATACAACAACTCCTGGAATTAACCCGGCGTATTGTTTTGAGGATGAATCTACACCTCACCCGGTGGGCTATCCTTGTGGTTCTTTTACTGATTATCAAATTAATGACGGAAAATATGCCGTTGCAAGTTCTATAAAAACCAATTTTGGAGGTTCATGGATTTTTGCCAAAGATCATACACTTCCGGCAGATCCGTTAGGACGATTTTTATGTGTTAACGTTGGAGGTTCTGCAGGTATAGGAGGTATTTTATACAGTAAACCAATCAAAGATGTTATTATAGATCAACCCGTAATTATCTCTTTATGGGCAGAAAACTTAATTGTAAAAACATCTACAACACATGCTGATCCTAAATTAACGATTCAGTTAGTAAATAACTTAAACGGAGTAGGTGGTCCTGAAACAATCGTTGCTACTACCGATACTACAAATCCTTGGGTAGTTCCTAAAACGGAGAAATGGGAGTATAAGGAATTATCATTAAATCCTAAAAACTTTACCAATTTAAGTTTTGTAATTCGTTCTTATAGCAATGAGTTTAATGGAAACGATGTACTTATAGATGATATCTGGGTTCGTCAGATTCCAAAATCATGTATTGCTCAAAAAGATTTCCCTATTGTTATTGCTACAAACAAAGCGTTTACAGCTTCGATTGTAGGACATAAAGATTTAACATGTAATGGTGTTAACAATGGAGAAATTACAATAGCAGCTCAAAACTTTGGTACTACTTATGGTTTTGATTACTCTTTTGATAATGGAGCAACATGGACAAATTCTAAAACGTCACCAGTTACAGTTAAAAACTTAACTAGTAAAACGTATAAAATTTTAATTCGTTACGATGATAAAGCTGCAAGCTGTAGTTTTCCATTCGATCAGCCAATTGGTACTCCTGCTGCATTAACAATTACAGCAAGTGTAACAAAAACGGCTACTTGTACTACCGGAGCAACTATTACAGCTGTTGCCGGAGGAGGAACACCTGCTTACGAATATGAATTAAGAAAAGCAGATGGTACTACGGTAGTTACTGGATTCCAGTCTTCGGGTGTATTTACAAACGTTCCTACAGGAACTTATACGGTTGTAACCCGTGATGCTTATGCTTGTTCGTCAAGTGCATCTGCGCAGGTTACAGTTGTTGCACCAACGTTACCAACAGCTACTTTGGCAGCCAGTACAGATTATTGTTATACGGCAACCAAAGGGGCAACTCTTGTAGTTACTGCTACAGGTACTGGAGCTATAACATATAGTTTAGACGGTGCACCTGCTCAAACCAGTAATACTTTTACAAATGTTGGACCAGGAACACATACCATTACAGTTACAGATAGTAATAACTGTCCGGTTACAATAAACGGAATTGTAATTGCTCCTGAATTAAAAGCTGCGGCTTCTATTACAAAAACATTAGATTGTACAACTCCAAACGCAACGATTAAAGTTGATATTACTGATGGAGTTGCTGCATTTACTTATAAAGTTAAAAAAGATACAGGTCTTTACGGTGCCAGCGTAAATGTTACCGGTAATACGTTTAATTACCCTGCAACAGCAGATGGTCTTTATACTTTTGAAATTACAGATTCTAAAGGTTGTAAAGCTTATGTTACTGCAACTGTTAGTCCAATTACAAACCCTACAGTTACTGCTAACCCAACACAAATTACTTGCAACGGTCTTACAAATGGTAGTGTCCAGTTAGTTGGTGCAGGAGGTTCAGGCGGATATGAGTATAACTTTAATAATTTAGGTTGGTCAACAACTTCGTTATATTCTAATTTAAGTCCAAATATTAGTTACTCTTATCAGGTAAGAGACAGTAAAGGATGTTCTTCGGCTGTTGGAAATATTACATTGACACAACCAACTGCAGTATCAGGAACTATTGCTGCTACAATCATTAAATGTAGTACTACAGGTACTGTACCTGCGGTAGTTACCGTTACTGGTTCTGGCGGAACAGGTGCTTATACTTACAGTTTTAACGGAACTGCAAACTTTACAACAACAAATACGTATTCTACAACAGCAGCCGGAACAGTTACGGCGTATGTTAGAGATGCTAATAATTGTCAATTTGGTCCATTATCTATTACAATTGGCACACTAGAACCAATTACAGATATCACTATTGTAGATAGCGGATATGATTGTTCTACAGTTCCGGCTGGCGGGCACGTAACTTTGACGGCTGTAAAAGCTGGAAGTTTAGCCAATGTTATCTACCAAATAATTTCTGGTCCTGCAGGATTTAACCCTGCAACAAACACAACCGGAAACTTTACAGCATTAGCTCCTGGAGATTATATCTTCCAGGCGACTGATACAGGTACAAATTGTTTATTTACAAAAGGATATACAATAAAAGCAACTTCGGATATTGTTACTGGTGGTTCAGTACTTACAAGCATTAAATGTTTTGGATCTACAGGAACTATTGAGTTTACAGTAAATGGTGTAAAAGCAAACGGATACGATTACGTTATTAGAAATGCTGCTAATACAATCATCCAACAAGCTACAGGAGTAAGTGCTGCTACAATAACTGTTGCAGTTCCTACTGCTCAGCCTGTAGGTTCATATACTATTACAGCTACAGACAGATTGACTAAATGTCAGTCTGCTTATACCGTAACTTTAACACAGCCTACTGCTGTTGTTGATGTTACTGCCTTGGCAACAACCGTAAATTGTAACAAATTTACTGCTGAAATTACTGCAACTGCAACAGGTGGTACACCAAATTATACGTATGCAGTAGCTAGACAAGGTGCTGCGGTTCCTACCGTTTATGATACGAATAATGTTTTAACAGTTGATACTGTAAACGGTACAGTACTAGACTGGGTAGTTTATGTAAAAGACGCAAATGGTTGTTTGGATAATTTTCCAATAAAAATTGCGGTAGATGCTAAACCGGTTATTACAAGTGTGGTTGTTGACAATCAATGTCAGACAGGTACAGTTTCAAGTTTCACAATTACAGCTACTGCTACCGGATTAGTGCCTTTATCGTATAGTATCGATGGGATAAATTTCCAATCAGGTAATACCTTTACAGTTAGTGCAGGATCTTATACAGTAACTGTAAAAGATAAAAACGGTTGTACAACAGCTGCTGTAACTCCTGTAGTAGTTTATCCTAAAGTTGCTGCTCTTGCAGGAGTAACTAAAGAGTTAGATTGTTCTGCAACTCCTAATGCAACTATAAAAGTTGATATTACCGGAGGAAAAAGTCCTTATACTTATACAGTAGCAAAAGGAACAGGAACACCTGGTGCACCTGTTAACGTTGCCGGCACATCATTTACAATTTCTGTTACTCCGGCTAATGCTGATGATTACAAATTTGTAATTACAGATGCAAACGGATGTACAACAACAACATCTGCTACAGTTGCCCCTATTGCACCTCCTACCGTAACAGCTGTTACCGTAGATGCAGCATGTAATGGTTCTGCAACAGGAACAGTTCAATTAACAGGAGCCAATGGTTCAGGCGGATATACATACAGTAAAGACAATGTTACTTATACAGTGACCTCTTTATTCGAAAATTTAGCTGCAGGCGCTTATACTTTCTATGTAAAAGACAGTAAAGGATGTACAGGAAGTGTTAATGTTACAATCGCACAACCTACTACATTAACAGCGACTGCTTCTGCAACCAACTTTACTTGTAGTATTACCAATACAAAACAATCAGCTACTGTAACAATAGCAGTACCAACAACAGGTACAGCTCCATATACTTATAGCTTTAACGGAAGTGCATATACTAATAATAATACCTTAACAGTAAACGATAACGGAACAAATCAAACGATTAACTATTCGGTTAAAGATGCTAAAGGATGTACAACTGCAATTCAATCAATAATCATTAACAAACTTGATCCTCCTGTTATTGTATCAATATCAGGTACTCCAATTTTATGTGCTCCTGCTGCAAGTACAACAAGTACTGTAACGGTTACTGCAACAAATGGTGTAGGGATTTTAAGTTATGTTATTACTGCTCCGGCTTCTGCTACTTTAAACACAACAGGGGCAACAAGCGGAATATTTACAGGATTAATTCCGGACACTTATACTTTTAAAGTAACAGATGGAAACGGATGTTTTGCAATCCAGTCTTATACAGTAAACCCATTAACTCCAATTGCAGTTGCTGAATCTAAATTGAGCGATGTTTTATGTAATGGAGGAAATACAGGTTCTGCTAAATTCACTGTTTCAGGATTCAGTTCTACAGGAAATTATGTGGTAGTAGTAACCTCTACTCCGGCAGGATTGCCTTATACTACTGTAACAGCAGGAGATGTTATTACATTAAACGGTTTAGTTGCCGGTACTTATAATCTTGAAGTAACAGATAATACTACAAAATGTAAGGCAAATAAATCAATAACGATTACACAACCGGCACAAACGCTGGATGCTACAATTGCGATCGTAAATGCAAATTGTAATGTTCCAAATGCACAAGTAACAGTTACTGCTACTGGCGGAACTACAATTTACAGATATGCATTTGTACCTAACGGTACTCCGGTTACGACATATACAAACAGTAATGTTGCTTATCTTGATCCTGCTACGACAGATTGGGATGTATACGTGATCGATGCCAATGGTTGTACCGTACAAAAAGATATTACAATTAAAAAAGATGCAACGCCTACGGTTACAGCTTCGGCTGCCGGAGAATGTTTTGGTGACGGAACAGGCTTTGTTATTACAGCTACTCCGGGTGCTGGTGCAATCTTACCAGTAAAATACAGTATTGATAATGGTGCTTCTTTCCAGACAGGAAATACATTTACTGTTACAACTCCGGGTAACTATACTATAATTATCGAGGATGCTAATGGTTGTAGAGCTTCTAGTACTGCAGTTACCGTTTTCGATAAACTAACTTTATCAGCTAAACTGGATAAAGATATTACGTGTAGTACTCCTACTGCTGCTCAAATAACTTTGACTGCTACAAACGGAAACAGTACAACATATACGTATACAAGCTCTCCTGCTACAGGAACTTTTGCAGGAAATGTTTTCACCACAAACACACCGGGATCTTATACTTTTACAGTAACAGATGCCAATGGTTGTACGGCTACAACAACAACACCAATTGTTGTAAATCCAACCGTAACACCAGTGATTACAAACCTTAGTACTACACCACTTTTATGTAATGGTGATACAAATGGTTCTATTGCAATTACAATTGATAATACAAAAGGTTTAGCACCATTTGTATACAATGTTTTCAATAACACAACAGGTCAGGATTACGGTACACAAACGTCTGGTTTAACTGCCGGAAATTATACCGTGAAGGTAACAGATGCAAAAGGATGTTTTGCTACTCAGAATATCTCAATTGCTCAACCAACAAAAATTGTTGTTGTTCGTACCGTTACTCCAATTACTTGTACTACAGGAGGTATCTCTTTAGGATCTATTACAATTAATTCAGTTACAGGAGGTAGTCCAAATTATATCTACCATGTAACGGGAGTAAATGGATATAACAAACAAATTTCGAATCAAACAGGAGCAACAGCTGTGTTTGAAGTTGTTGACTTTGGTTTATATCAAATTATTATTACAGATGCAAACGGTTGTACAAACATCGAGCAAAATGTACTAGTAGCATCACCACCGGATGACTTAGATATTACAGTAACGCCACCTCCGGCAGATTGTTCTACATTAGGATCTGCGGTTGTAGCGATTGGAGCTGCATCTACGAACATAACAGGTGATGGTCCTTTCCATTTTGCTATTTATACAGGCCCTGGAATGATCTACACAGGTCCAACAGCTTTGCCTTGGTATGATGAAGATGGTTTTAAAAGTAAAAAAACAACAATACCTAATTTATTGCCAGGTGTTAAATACACTTTTATCGTACACGATCAAGGAACAGGTTGTTACTATTATGAAACAGCTCAATTCCCAATCCCTACGAATTCGACATTGGCAGTAAATAGTTTAGTGGCACAAAATATTACTTGTAAAGGTGCTAAAGATGGTAAAGTTTCATTTACAATCAAAAGTGTTTACCCTGCAAGTACAAACGTTAGTTATGAAATTTTAAATTCATTAGCGTTAACACCGGTTGTTCCGGCAGTTACCGGTTCTGGAACTATTGCACCAAACGGTACTCTTACCGTTACTGATTTAGGACCGCTTCCTTTTGGAAATTATATTATAGTTGTCAAAGAAACAGCGGGATCTACAAATGCAGGATGTAGTGTAGCCAGTACTGAATTTAACATTACAGAATCTGCGATTGATTTATCAGTTACAGTTTCAGTTACTAAAAACGCAAATTGTAACCCTGCTTCAGGAGTTATAAGCGCTATTGGTCACGACGGTACAGCACCGTATAACTATCAGTTATTATTAAATACAGATCCTGCACCAACAGCAACAAGTACAGGTTGGGCAGTTGCCAATACATTCAACAGAGATGCGGGTAACTATATCGTGTATGTTAAAGATGCAAATGGCTGTATTAAACCAGCTCCAATAACATTAGTAAAAGATGCAGAGCCTACAATTATTGCTCCTGCAGCACCTATTTGTTATGATGGAACACCATTTACAATAACTTTTAGCGGAACAGTTTCTAAAACTCCGGCGATGTATAGCGTAAACGGAAGTGCTTTCCAGGCAAGTCCAAGTTTTACATTTAATGCTTCAGGAACTTATAATTTAGTAATTCAGGATGCAAATGGTTGTACAGCAAATGTTGATTATATCGTATACCCACAATTACAAATAAAAGCAGACGTTACCAAACAACTGGATTGTACAGCGACTCCTAATGCTCAAATTACTTTGACAGCAACTGGAGGAAATACAACTCCTGCTGCTTCGTATGTTTACAGCTACTCTTATAACGGAGGCGCATTTTTGCCAACAACAAATGTTCACTCAACAAGTGCTTTAGGAGATTATATCTTTAGAGTAACAGATGGTAATAACACAACACTTTGTTTTGCAGATGTTGCTTTCAAACTAGAAGCAATTCCTGCTCCAACCGTTACTACATCAAGTACAAATGTTAGTTGTAATGGTGGATCAGACGGATCAATCACTGTGAACACAACATCTGGTGTTGGACCATTTGAATTTAGTTGGAATAACGGAACGGTTTCATCACCATTCCAGTCTTCAAATGTATTTACAGGTTTACCAGCAGGTAATTATGTAATTACAGTTAGAGATGCCAAATCCTGTCTTTACCCGGCAACTCCGGTTGTTATCACACAACCAGCAGTTCTTGCGGCTACAGCAACCGTTGCAGATTACTCTTGTAATGCAAGCAACGTTCCTCAGCCGGCTGTTGTAACAGTAAATGTAACTGCAGGTACAGGAACAGCACCATACAAATATAACTTTGATGGTTCTGCGGTATACAATGATGCAAATACATTGACAGTATTGGATAATGGTACAGTACAAACCATTCATTACTATGTAAAAGATGCTAAAGGATGTACGTTTGATAATACAGTAACGGTTAATCCGTACAAAAAAATTACAAACTTAACATTTGCAGCAGCTGCTATAACTTGTAATGCTCCAACAACTACCGTTACAGTTTCTGTAGTAGGCGGATATGCAATTACTAAATATGAAATTGTATCACCAATCACGGTTGATAACGGTACATCAAATGTTTTTGCAGGACTTGGACCAGATACATATGTTTTTAAAGTAACAGATGCAAACGGATGTTCATTCCAGAAATCATACACAATAAAACCAGTAACAAACATTACAGTTTCTGGTCAATTAATAAAAGATGTAAGTTGTAACGAAACAGCAGCAACTCCTAACGGTTCTGTTGAGTTTACAGTAGGTAACTTTGCAACAACTTATACATACTCTATAAACGGAGTTGCAGTTGCAGGAACACACACTAATCCTAAAGTTACACTTACTAATCTGGCAGTAGGAAACTATAAAATAGATGTGGTTGATGTAGCTACAGGTTGTATTGCATCTGCCAACATAAATGTTAGCGAACCTGCAACACCATTATTATTAACACTGGTTTCTAATGTTAATGCAAATTGTAATTTTGGTGCAAAAGTAAGTGTAGTAGGTTCAGGAGGAACTCCTGGTTATACTTATGCTTATGCCGAAAGCCCAACTGCACCACTTCCGGGAGCTTACAAAGCAAGTCCAAATGCTGTTTTAGATCCGTCTAAAGTTTGGATAGCTTATGTAAAAGATGCAAACGGATGTATAGCACAATTGCCAATAACTATTGTTACAGATCCTAAACCTACAATCGACCCAATTACAGGTGTTTGTTATGATGGTTCTCCAGTAAATGTAACATTGGTAGGTCATGGAGTTGGTCCATTAACATACAGTATTGGTAACGGATTCAAGACAAGTCCGGACTTTGTTCTTAATGCACCGGGATCATATACATTCTATGTAAGAGATGCTAACAATTGTGATGCAACTACTCCATACGTATACCAATTAGATCAACAATTATTATTAGATGCAACACTTCAGGATTTAACATGTGCGGCTCCTAACTTAGCGACTATTACATTGACAGCTACTCAGGGATCTACAACATATACTAGTTATGAAGTTTCGTTTAACGGCGGTGCGTTTGCAACAACGACATCTCCATACACAACGAATATTCCGGGAACCTATACCTTTAGAGTTACAGATAGCAAAAACTGTCAGTCAGTTTCTAAACCTGTAGTGGTAAACCCTATTGTGATGCCTACTATTGCTACTTCTCAATTCAACGTAAGTTGTAACGGAGGCAATAACGGAACTATTACAATCACTGCTGGTAGCGGACTTGCTCCTTACGAGTATAGTATAGACGGAGTTGCATACCAAACATCTAATATTTTTGCAGGATTAACTCAAGGTACTTATACCGTACACGTGAGAGATGCTAAAAAATGTGTTGTTGATGCGACAGTAACAATTACACAACCAACTGTTTTAATAGCAAATGCTACAGTTAAACCATTTGGATGTAGTGTAACTAATGCTCCACAAGATGCAACAGTAACATTAACGGCTCAGGATGGTACACCAGGATACAAATACAGTTTTGATAACGGAGTTACTTTTGGAGATTCTCCAATCTTAACAGTAAGTACTATCGTTGCTCCTAGAACAGTATTCTATGTAGTAATAGATGCCAACGGATGTAGAGTTTCAGGAAGTGCTGTTGTAAATCCTTACACACCACCAACGGACATGAATATTACTGCAACACCAATTTATTGTAATACAGCTGGCGGAGTTTCTACTGCAACAGTAAATACAGTAACAGGAGGTGTAGGTCCGTATACATACGAAATAGTTTCGCCAGCAACGGCAATAACAAGCAATACAACCGGTATTTTTACAGGATTATTGCCAGATAATTATCAAATAAAAGTTACAGATGTTAATGGTTGTAGTACAACCAAAGCCATCGTGATAAAAGAATCTGATAAAATAAAAGCAACAACTCAATTGTTGACAGATGTATTATGTAATGCAGGAAACACAGGTACTGCAGCATTCGTAGTAAGTAATTATATTACTCCTGCAAATTATACATACGCATTATCACCAGTTGTAGGAACAGCTACTAAAAACGGAGATGTTATAACTTATACAGGTTTAACTGCAGGTACATACACATTTACAGTATTAGACAATACTTCAGGATGTCAGAACCAGGTAGTGAACTTTGTTATAAACGAACCAGCGGCTTTAGACTTTACCTCTACAGCAACAAATACAAATTGTAATAATAAAAAAGCTCAAATAACAGTTACAACTATTGGAGGAACTCCTGCTTATACGTATGCAGTAGTAGTTTCAGGAGCACCTGCTCCAACTGCTTTTGGAACAAACAATGTTATTACAGTTGATACAAACAATGGTGCAAACATGAATTGGGATATTTATGTAAAAGATCTTAACGGATGTCCATTGATGAAATCTCAAACAATTATTGAGGATGCGTTGCCAACAACTCCATCAGTAGCACCATTTAGTCAATGTCCGGATCCATTAAACGGAACGTATACATTTACTGTTACAGGAGTTACAGGAGTAGCACCAATATTATATAGTATTGGAAGTGGTTTCCAATCTAGTCCAACATTTACGGTTAATACATCTGGTTCTTATGATGTAACAGTAAGAGATGGTAATGGTTGCGAAGTAACAACAACAGCAGTGATTAAGATTTCACCGGCTCTTGTTTTAGATGTTGTTGTAACAACATTGCCAGACTGTAATACCAACAATGGTGTTATTACTGCTACAGCTACCGGAGGTGCAACTCCTGCGAACTATAGCTATAGTTTAGATGGTAACTTTGGTCAGCCAACAGGATTATTTAATGTTAACATTGGTCCTGGTCACCATTCAATAACAGTAACAGATCAAACAACAGGTTGTGAGAGAACAGTAGAATTTGATATCATTCCGGCTACGCCAATTGACGGATTTGTTTTAACGCATACAGATGTTACTTGTAACGGATTTACAGACGGAACAATTACAGCAGCGATAGATGAAACAGGCAAAAACGACAACCCAATTTACTACTATAGTATTACAGCAGGGCCAGTTCTTAGACCTAATCAAACATCGAACGTGTTTACAGGATTGCCAAAAGGGCAATATACCGTAACCGTTACATCTGGAAGAGGTTGTAAAGACTTAGAAGATGTTGAAATTATTGAACCAAAAGTTATTGTAGTTGCAGATCCTGTATTTACACAATTTGGTTGTCCAGCAGGAACAAATACAAATGTTAATGCAACAATTACAGTTAACACTGTAACTGGAGGATCAGGAACGTATGTTTTATATCAATTCTTGAAAAATGGAGTTGAAGTTCAAAACAGTGCTTCAAATACGTATACCGTATTTGATCTTACAGGAGGAATTTATTCTGTAAATGTTTTTGATGACAACGGTTGTGTAGGATCATCTACATCAGTAATAGATATTAAACCATTTATTAGCTTAGATGATATTACAGTAACAGTAAATAAAGCAATTACTTGTACTAATAATGAAGATATTACTGTAACTGTTGCAACAACAGGAGGTACACCGGCGCAATTGCTATACAGCATTGCAGGAATAGGCGGAAGTACTTATACAGATAATAATACGACAGGTATATTTACAGGATTGCCGGCAGGTAATTATTTAATTACAGTTGTAAATCCTGCAACAGGATGTACAATTCAGGAAGCTCATTATGTAAATGCACCAAATACATTCGAAATTGTTGCAACTCCGGTTGTAGCTCAGGTTTGTTTTGGAAAAGCTGACGGAAGCGTAAACTTAACTTTTGTTGACAATCAGACAGATCCAACAAATGATGCGGGTATATTCGATTATATTATTACAGGACCTATTGCAGTGCCTATTACAGGAACTTCACCAGATGCAGGACCAGTTCTTATTGGTGGTCTTATCGCTGGCCAATACAATGTAGAAGCTACCTTAGTAGGAAGCCCATTCTGTAAAGTATTCACGATATTCTCAATAGGACAACCTTCAGCAGCTTTGGTCGTAACAACTACAAAATCTGACATTACTTGTGTAACAGGTAATAATGATGGCGAGATTTCGGCTTCAGCAACAGGCGGATGGGATAATAATTACAAATACGAATTAGAGTTAGGCGGAGTAGTTGTAGCTCAAAACACTGATGGTAACTTTACAGGATTAACAGCAGGTAACTATACGGTAAATGTTACAGATGGTCAGGGATGTCCAGCTTCAACAACAGTATCGTTAGTGATTCCTACTCCAATAACAGTTACTGCATTTGCAAATACGCCTTTACTATCTTGTTTTGGAGACAGATCAGGAGTAATTACAGTAAATCCTCCAACAGGTGGTCAGGGAAGTAACTACATGTATACTTTAAACATACTGTCAGAAACACCGGTTATTGTATCAGGACCTCAAAAAGATCCGGTATTCACAGGTTTACCAGCAGGAACTTACAGTATTACAGTTACAGACGGATACAGCTGTTCAGGAACAACAACAGCCAATGTTGTGATTACAGAACCAACTGAAGTAGTGCCAAATTTAATTTTAGCCTCTACACAAACTTGTACAACACAATCAACACTTACGTTGAGTGCAACAGGAGGTTCAGCACCATATACCTATAGTGCAGATGGAACTACTTATAGTACTGTACCATTTACAACATCCGTTACCTTTGCGGTAGCAGTTGGTAAATACCAATACTTTGTAAAAGACCTTAATGGTTGTGTGGCAAAAATTTCGAATGAAGTTAAAATCGACGCATTACAACCACTGGAAGTAAACTTAGATGTTACCAATGCAGTTGTTAAGTGTGTAGGAGAAGCTACAGGAGTTATTGTTGCTAATGCTACAGGTGGTTTAGGAAATTACCTTTATACCTTAGAAAACACAGCAGGTGGCATAGTTCGTCCAGCACAGGACAACGGTAGATTCGAAGACTTGGTAATTGGAAGTTATGTTGTAAAAGTGGCTAGCGGTGATTGTGCTCAAACATCAATCCCGGTAGAAATTAAACAACCGGCAACAGCGATCCAGGCAACGTTTACACCTACAAATGTTTCTTGTTTTGGAGAAAACAACGGTCAGATTCTGGTTACTGCATCAGGTGGTACAGGAACTATTAAATATGCTATTTCACCAGACTTAGATCAGTTTGATGTTAAAACCACATTCGATAAACTTGCACCGGGTATATACACTGTAATAGCGCAAGACGAAAATGGCTGTTATGTAATCGAAAAAGTAGAGATTACACAACCTAAACCTCTTATCGTTACAGAACTTGCAGGCTCAATGATTCCGGAAATCTGTAAAGACGATAAAGACGGAGCATTTAGTATAGAAGTAAAAGGAGGTACATTACCATATAGCGTAAGTCTTGATGTTAAAAACGGAACTTATACTCAAGGTACAGCAACTCAAACCATATTCGACTTTACAAATCTTTCTGGAGGAGTACATACCGTTTATGTAAAAGACGCGCAAGGATGTACATTCGAATTTATAGAGAACATGCCGTTGCCGGTAGTTCTTAACCCAACTGCAGAAGTTAACTATGATTGCGTAAACAATGCACAATCAAATATGGTAACAATTTCAGTTGATGCAAGCAATGTAGATCTTACACAAATAGATTTTGCACTTGACAATGATAGTGGTCCATTCCAGGCAAGTCACATCTTTACAAATGTTGCTCCGGGTAAACACTTTATTGTAGCGAGACATACAAATGGTTGTAAAATGCAAACATTTAGTTTCGAGATCAAAGCATACGATCCGTTAACACTTGCATTGTCTACAGGACAACAAGAAATGAATGTAATTACAGTAGCCGCTGCCGGTGGAGCCCCTGCTTATGAGTACAGTTTCAACGGAGAGCCGTTTACATCTTCAAACAAATACAAAATCTACAAATCTGGAGATTATGTAGTTATAGTAAGAGATAAAAACGGATGTACAGTAACCATTACGGTTCCTGCGATTTACATAGATGTTTGTCTTGATAATTACTTTACTCCGGCTGGAGCGACCAACACAACATGGGGTCCTGGTTGTACGAATATTTACGACAACCTTGAGTTCTCTATCTTTGACAGATACGGTCGTATAATAGCTAAGTATCACTACGGTCAAAAATGGGATGGTAGATACAACGGAGCAGAATTACCTTCAGGAGATTACTGGTATGTTCTTAAATTGAATGACGCGAAAGATGACAGAGAGTTTGTAGGACATTTCACATTATACAGATAACAAAATAAGAGCCCCTAATGATGTTGTCAAAAAAAATTATCACAATGAAAAAGTTTATTTTATCTTTAGTACTCATGGCTGTAACAACAAGTTACAGCCAAGAGTTAAACCTACCAGTTTTTACGCAGTATTTAGCGGACAATCCTTTTGTTATCTCACCAGCCTTTGCCGGTATTGGCGATAACCTTAGAATTAGAGCCAATGGCCTTACACAATGGGTGGGTATTAAAGATGCACCCGACAATCAATCGCTTTATGCTGATTTTAGAGTTCTGGATCGTTCCGGAGTTGGAATCTCAGTTTATAATGACAGAAACGGTTACACGCGTCAAACGGGAGCTAAACTTTCCTTTGCGCACCACATCATTTTAGATTATTATTCAAAGCAATACTTGTCGTTTGGGCTTTCGTATAACTTCAATACATTCCGTATTGATACAAATGAATTCGAAACTACCATAGAGCATCCCGTTATAGATGCTGCCGTGACAGACAATCGCTACAATGCCAATAACAACTTTGACATTAGTGCCTTGTATCGTAACAAAAGCTTCTATGTGAGTTTTAATGCCAATAACGTTTTAAGAAAAAATACCGATAAATACAGAGGAGTAGAACCTAACTTACTATCTAACTATCAGGTATATTCCGGATATGTTTTTAAAGATGGAGAAAACAGCCGTATCGAATACGAACCGTCTATTTACTACCAATATTTTGCAAGTGATAAACGTTCGACAACCGATTTTAACTTTAAGTACCGTCGTTACAATCGTTACGAAGATTACTACTGGATAGGAGTTTCATACCGTTTCTTAAACGACCAGTTCCCTAAACCATTATCAGTTGGACCAATGGTAGGTTTCATGAAATCTAAATTTTATTTTGGATATTCCTATCAGGTAATGTTCAACGATTTAGGAAACTATAACACAGGAACACACTCGATAACGATAGGATTCGATTTCTTGCAGGCAATCAGTAACTGTCCTTGTACACAAAGTCCGGTTCACGATTAAGAATGTATTTTCGACAATTTAATCACTAATTTGTTTTTTTTCTCAACTTATAACGTTTTCGCTGTTATCGATAGTTTATTTTTATATTTATTGATACTTTAAAAGTTCTATATTTGTTTTTCTTTCAAAAAAAACTAAAAAATTATCTAATGAAAACTTTAAACGATTTCGATTTTAAAAATAAAAAAGCAATTATCCGTGTTGATTTTAATGTACCACTGGATGAAAATTTTAATGTAACAGATGCTACACGTATCGAAGCTGCAAAACCAACTATTGATGCTATTTTGGCACAAGGCGGAAGTGTAATTTTGATGTCGCATTTAGGAAGACCAAAAGGAGTAGAAGAAAAATATTCATTAAAACATATTTTAAAAACAGCTTCACAAGTTTTAGGCGTTCCCGTAAAGTTTGCTGAAAACTGTGTTGGAGAAGTAGCCCAAACAGCTGCTAAAAACCTACAACCAGGAGAAGTTTTATTATTAGAAAATTTACGTTTTCATGCCGAAGAAGAAGCAGGAGATGTTGCTTTTGCAAAAGAACTGGCTTCGCTTGGAGACATTTATGTAAACGATGCTTTTGGAACAGCTCACAGAGCACACGCTTCGACAACTATTATAGCTCAGTTTTTTCCAACCGAAAAATGTTTCGGAACATTATTGGCAAAAGAAATCGAGAGTTTAAACAAAGTACTTAAAAATAGCGAAAAACCGGTAACAGCAGTTTTAGGAGGATCAAAAGTTTCCTCTAAAATTACCGTTATCGAAAATATCTTAGACAAAGTAGATCACATGATCATTGGTGGCGGAATGACTTTTACGTTTATTAAAGCACAAGGTGGTAAAATTGGGAACTCTATTTGCGAAGATGATAAACAAGAATTAGCACTTGAAATTTTAAGATTGGCTAAAGAAAAAGGAGTTCAGATTCATATTCCGGTTGATGTTATCGCAGCAGATGATTTCTCTAATACAGCAAATACAAAAGTAGTAGATGTAAGAGAAATTCCAGACGGATGGCAAGGTCTTGATGCAGGTCCTAAATCTTTAGAGAACTTCAAAAAAGTAATTTTAGAGTCAAAAACTATTTTATGGAACGGTCCATTAGGAGTTTTCGAGATGGAATCTTTTGCTAAAGGAACAATTGCTTTAGGAGATTATATTGCCGAAGCGACACAAAACGGAGCCTTTTCACTAGTAGGAGGAGGAGATTCAGTTGCTGCCGTAAAACAATTTGGTTTCGAGGACAAAATGAGCTATGTATCCACTGGTGGTGGGGCAATGCTGGAAATGTTAGAAGGAAAAATCTTACCCGGAATCGCAGCGATTCTGGACTAAAAATTCACAATTAACATTTTTTTAGATAGTTTACATCCATAAACTAGTTAAGTTTGCAAAAATAAGAGTTCTATAATGATTTGATTTATAGAATTTTAAATAAATGTTATATGATTGTAAAAAAATTAGCAGTAGGGGTTTCCGTGTTTTTTTCGATGTCTGTCTTTGCACAAGATATTTCAAAAACCAATCTCGAAATAAAACCAGTTGTAAAAGTATCCTATTTAGATTCCGTTAAAAATTCTTTTAAAAGAGACGAAATGGCAACCCGTGTTGACAGTCTCTGGATGAACGAATTGGCAAGTTTGGATATTTATGATGATTTAACAAAAGACATTCAAACCATCAACACAGATGTTACTGTAGATGAAGAGTTGCCAACAGAGTTGCTTAAGCAGCGTTTGCAGGCGATGAATGAGAAATCACCTTTTAACATTGAATACAATCAGGGTTTAGAGAATATAATAAAGTCATTTCTTAAGAATCGAAAAAAATCGTTTTCCCGATTAATGGCTTTATCAGAATATTATTTCCCAATTTTTGAGGATGCTTTTGCAAAACAAAACGTTCCATTAGAAATAAAATATTTAGCCGTTGTAGAATCTGCTTTAAACCCTAAAGCAGTTTCTAAAATGGGCGCCACCGGACTTTGGCAATTCATGTACGGAACCGGTAAACAATATGCCCTTAAAATAGATTCGTATATAGACGAACGTAGCGACCCACTTAAAGCTACAGCAGCCGCATCAGAATACATGACAAAAATGTTTAACATTTTTGGCGACTGGGAGCTTGTTTTAGCCTCATACAATTCAGGACCCGGAAACGTTACAAAAGCAATTCGTCGTTGTGGCGGAAAAACCAAATACTGGGATATTCGTGAACACCTTCCAAAAGAAACCCAAGGTTATGTTCCCGCTTTTTTAGCAACCATGTATCTTTTTGAATATCATAAAGAACACGGCATCAACCCGCAAAGAGCAGTAGTAAAAAACTTTGAGACAGATACAGTTCAGATAAAAAATCAAATGTCGTTCAAGCAAATCGCAGATTTGTTAGACATGCCACAATCACAATTACAACTTTTAAACCCTTCCTATAAACTAAACGTTGTACCATTTTATCAGGGAGAACCGCATTATTTGCGTTTACCTAAAGATAAAATTGCCACTTTTGTTTCAAACGAAGACAAGATTTATGCTTATGTAGCCTATCAATCCCGTAATAAAACAATGCCAACTCAATTGGCTTTGAAAGTAACGCCAAGAGCAAAAGCAAAACTTGAAAAAGTAATTGATACAGATACAGAAGTTAAATTTTATAAAGTTCGTAAAGGAGATAACCTGGGAGCAATTGCCGCCAGGTATAATGTAAATGTTACCGACTTAAAAAAATGGAATAATCTTAAAACAAATGCAGTTGCATTAGGAAAAAATTTAAAGATTAAATCAGATGTAGAAGCATTAGTTAAAAATCCTAAAGAAATAAAAGCAACACTGGCAATAGAGAAAAAAGCAGAAGAAGCCGTTGCTGTTGTTGATGAAAAAGAGAAAACATCAACAGTATTGGATGTATATGTAGTAGCTGCCGGAGATAATTTAGGAAGCATTGCAAAAAAATTCGGTATGACTATTGCGGACTTAAAAGAACAAAATAGTCTGACTTCAAACAATATTGGTTTAGGCAAAGCCCTTACAGTTACCAAAGTTGTTTCTGAAAACATTGACGAAAGCGCTGTAAATACAGCAATAGCTTCGACTTCGTCTATAGATTCATTCAAGAAAAAAGCGACTTCGACCAAAGATCTTGGAGAAGATTATTATGTCAAAAAAGGAGACTCGTTGTATAGTATTTCTAAAAAATATCCCGGAGTAACAATTTCAGATATTAAAAAATGGAATAATATTAAAAACGGGGACATTAAACCAGGAATGAAACTTAAAATAAACGGATAATAAAAAATCTTATATAAATTTGGGTTTTATTTCATAAATTAAAAAAATGAATAAAACCCATTTTTTATTGTTACTAATTCCGTTTTTGTTGATTTCGTGCTTAAAAAACGAAAAGCAACAACAACCCGTATCCGGTAAAACCAATTCGATCTCGATTATTATAGACGATCAGTTGTGGTATGGAGAAGTAGGCGATAGTATTCGAAATAAATTTGCTTTGCCAGTTTTGGGCCTCACCCAAGAAGAACCGTTATTTACCATCAATCAATATCCCGCAAGATTGCTCGAAGGCTTCGTTACCGACAGCCGTAGCATAATTATAGTCAAAAAGGCAACTACAGACAGATTCGAAATCACCCATAGCAAAGCTTTGCCTCACAATACATTTCGTATTTACGGAAAATCTGTCGATGATATTATTTGTAGTATCGAGATGAATTCTACGCAAATCATCAAGATGATTCGCGATGCCGAAATTCAGAAAATTCAGCAAGACAACAGCAAATCATTACTGAATCCTGCCGTTATAAAAAACAAATTTCATATCGACCTGCAAATTCCAACAGGATATGAATACATGTTACACAAAAAGAATTTTATCTGGCTAAAAAAAGATATTATAAGCGGCAATACTAGTTTGCTTATTTATCAAATCCCCATTCATGGTTTCGAAAAAAGCTCAGATGTAGTAAACAACATTATAAAAATGCGTGATTCTGTAGGCAGTTACATCAAAGGTCGTGAACCCAATACAAAAATGATTACGGGAGAAGCTTATGCCCCTTATTTTTCGACAATTACTTTAGACGGAAAAAAAGCATTTGAAACCAAAGGAAACTGGGAACTCAGAAATGATTTTATGGCAGGACCTTTTATCAATTATGCAATTGTAGACCAAACATACAACCGTATTCTCGTTATCGAAGGATTTTGTTATTCGCCCTCCAATCAGGAAAGAGATTTGATGTTAGATTTAGAAGCCATTATAAAATCAGTTAAAATCGATAAGCGATAAAGAACAACAATAACCTTTGCATTAGAAGTTATACTCCGAGTAAAAAGTAAAATTAAGAATAAAGAAATATACCAGGATGGAATTAAAATGGAAAATTAAGCCGTTTGAGGCATTAACAGTTCAGGAGTTATATGATTTGCTCAAACTAAGAAGCGAGATCTTTGTACTCGAGCAAAATTGCGTTTATCTGGACCTTGACGGAAAAGATAAGCAAGCATTACACCTAATTGGAGAGTACGAGGACAAAACCGTTGCTTATGCCCGTTTGTTTGATGCCGGAATTAGTTTTGATAATGCTTCGATTGGCAGAGTAGTAGTAGATGCCAATTACCGCGATAGAAAATGGGGACATGATTTAATGCGTGAAGCTATTACTGCCATAAAATCAAGTTTCGACAAAGATAAAATCACGATTGGTGCACAATTGTATTTAAAGAAATTCTACGAGAGCCACGGATTTGTACAAACCAGCGAAATGTATCTGGAAGATGATATTCCGCATATTGAGATGGTGAAGGAGTAATTTTAATTATAAACAGAGGATTAAATTACAGCAATATAGTTTTAAGCATGTTCTTATGATGGATTCTGGTTTTTTCTAATCTTTAAAATTAAAAAGATAATGTTTTTTTCATTTCTATATATTATGTACAAATAAACGATAAGTAATGAAGTGCCTATATAATAATTTTCCCTAAAACAATAAAATGAAATTATAGAAAAGACTATAGATATGCTTAAATAAGATAATATTTTTTTCTTATCGTATGGTATAGGATAATATTTGTTTCCTAAGTAATATGATATAAGCATCATGCTTGCATAAGCGATTAAAGTAGCGATTGCAGATCCATAGTAACTCATAGTTGGGATTAATGCAAAATTTATAATTAAGGTTAATATCGCACCAATAACTGATATGTAAGCTCCTATATATGTTTTATTTATAAGCTTATACCAAACAGAGAGATTAGTATAAATACCAAGAAAAAAGTTTGCCAGAATTATTAACGGGACTACTCCCATAGCCTCCCAATAAGATGAGTCTCGTATCATTAAGGTTTTTAAAATATCTACAAAGACTATTACAATTAATAATATGAAAGAACCAAAGATTACAAAATATTTAGTTATCAATGCGTAGGTTTGAGGTGCATTTTTATTCGATGCATGGCTGAAAAAGAAAGGTTCTATCCCTAGAGTATATGCAGTTCTATATAAAACCATAAAAAGCCCTAATTTATAACAAGCAGCATAAATACCCACTTGGGATTCTGCAATACTTTTAGGTAATATTTTAGCAAGTAGTATTTTGTCAAATTGGTCATTGATAGCAAAAGCTATTCCTGCAATTAATATTGGAAATCCATAACGCATCATTCTTTTCCATAAATTAAAATCAAATTTCCAATTAAGATTAAAATAGTGAGGAAGAAGTATTATAAATGTAAGGAGACTAGATATTATATTTGATAATAGTATGTAACCTATTTGAAAATCATTAAAATAAAAATTGCTTAGAATTCCGTTTGGATCCGTACTAGAAATTATCGGGAGGTACTTTAGAAAAAAAACATTTAAAATTAGGTTTATAGCAACACTTCCTATTTTAATGATAGAGTAATTTTTTGCTTTTTGATTAGCCCTAAGTTTCGAAAACGGAATTATTACCAATGCATCAAAAGATAGAATCCAAATAGCGAAAGTTATATATTCTACATCGATTTCAAATATTTGAGAGATTGTATTTCGAAATAGCAAAGCTGAAAATAAAAAGCATATAGTAGTCCAGAAAATTGAAACCATGCTTGTTTCAATAACATTTTTTTTATCAGATTCAGTATTAAAAAATCTGAAAAAAACGGTCTCCATCCCGTAAGACAGTATAATATTAAAAAAAATCATATAGGCAAAAATTTCCGTTATTTCTCCATAAGAGGTTTTAGGAAGGAGATTGGTATATAGCGGCACTAATATAAAACTGAACATTTTAGGAAGAACTGTTGCTAATCCATAAATTGCTGTTTGTTTGAATAATTTTTTATATAAACTCATTAAGATATAGTACTTGTTTTTTGTTACCGATATAGATTTTTGATTACTTTAATTTTTTTAATTGCTCCTTTAGTTTTTTGTTTTCTTTTTTTAATAATTCCATGTGTTCCATAATAAAATCCGGAATGTTAAATTGATACATATTTGTTGTATTGCTTAGCATTGAGCTCGCTTCATCAGGTTCATAAATAGTTTCTATTTCTACCCCTAATTCTTTGGCAATTCTATTCCACTCGATATCGGAAATGTTTTTGCGACCACTTTCTCTTCTGCTATAATTGGATTGAGACATACCGATTAAATCTGCCAATTCCTCCTGAGACAATCCTCTTGCCAATCTTGTTTGTATAAGTTTAATTTTATTCATAATTAGGTTTATTTTCTTACAATGTTACTTAAATTATACAACTAAAGCAATTAAAAAACCTACGCTATTATTTTAAGCATATTGTTTCATAGATTTTTCTATCTGGAATTTTGTGATTTATAGAAGAGAAAATTATGCGCTAAAATTTGCATAAATACGCATAAGGATAGTTCTGTTTGTATTGTATGTTTGATGAAATATCTTACTTTTTATTTTGATAGTTATGGCTGGGTCGACATAGTTAGTTGTTAATATAAGGGTGTAAGATTTGGAAAGTATGTTTAATTATTAAATTTTAAATTATGAAAACAGAAAAGAAAAAATTCTTCTTTAATAAAGAGGAAAAAGAGATTGATGCTTCGATTGTATTGGAAAAAACGCAAATGAAAAAAATTACCGGTGGGGACTTACTAATGAGAGATCCTACTAAGGATAGGACTCACGCAGAAAGTACATATGTAAGGAAATAGTAAATTTTGAATAATTTTTATGGGCGATTTATCGCCCACTTTTAGTAGTTTAAATAAAATGTATACTTCAAACTTAGTAATTAAAGTAGCAAGTCTTTGCAATTTAAATTGTACCTATTGTTATGTATATAATATGGGTGACGATAGCTATAGAAAGCAGCCAAAATTTATGAGTCAGGAAGTTATAGAAGCAATGCTTTATAAAATTAAAGATAATTGCATTGATAATAACCTGAATGAATTTTTTATAATTTTTCATGGTGGAGAACCTCTTCTAGCGGGTATAGATTTTTATCGGGATTTTGTTAATACTCAAAAAAAAATTATTCCGAATAATATTCTTATCGAATATTCAATGCAGTCTAATGGTACTTTACTAACCGACGAATGGGTAACCGTTTTGAAAGAATTAAATATTCAGGTTGGGATAAGTATAGATGGTTCACCGAGCTCAAACAATACTAATAGAATATATCATAACGGAAAAGGATCTTATGATGATATTGTTAGAGGGTTCAAAATTGTAAAAAAGATATATGGGGATGAAATGGCAAATTGTCTTTGTGTAATTGATACTACACAAAAAGCAAGTGAAGTTTATACTCATTTTAAAAAACTAGGTGTGAATTCCGTTCATTTTTTATTTCAAGATTTTAATTATATCAAATCATCACAAGAAGATGTTCCAAAAGTGGGTAAATGGCTTATTGAAATGTTTAATCTATGGTACGCTGACACAGATCAGATTAAACCTAATGTAAGACCATTAACAGATTTGATAGCACTGATTTTTGGAAAGTCCAGAGGTACCGAAAATTTTGGTAATAGCATAAATCAAACCTTAGTTGTTCAAAGTGATGGGAGTATTGAAACCGTCGATACTTTAAAAATATGTGGAAATGGATTTACAGATACTGTTTTTAATGTATTAAAAGATGACTTAAACGTAATATACAAAGAATCAAATCTCGCCAGAATGTATTATAAGAGCCATGATGATTTATGCAATACTTGTCAAAATTGCCCTATAGAACCTGTTTGTGGTGGAGGTTATTTGGGTCATCGTTTTTCAAAAATTAATTTATTTGATAACCCCTCTATTTATTGCAGAGAAATAATTGAACTTATATGTCATATACAAAACGAAATATTAAATGATATGTCAATAGATGCAATACAATATTCAGAAATAGAATATCTTAATTTTAATGATGTAATTAACTCCTTTCCAAATTCAAAATGAAAATGACTAAAATCGGGATATTATTTTTCATAAGTTTTTTTTGCTGTATAGTAACAAATGCGCAAAATGAAGTTGATCTTTATATTAAAAAAGCGGGTTTTACCAAAACAATTTTAAAATCTAAGAACGATACAATTGTATTCTTAACATCAATTAGTAAGTCCCGGAATGCAAAACCAACTATTATATTCGCGCAAGGATCGAAACCTTTGCCTTTAGTTTTTTACGACCAGAAATATACGAACTCCATAATTCCATTTAGTATTAAAGAGTATACAGACAAGTTCAATTTTGTTATTATTGCACGAAAAGGAATTCCGTTAATTGGAACTTACGATAGAGATACACAAGGTTATGTTAATGAAAAAGGAGAGATTCCAAAAGAATACATTAAAAATGATAACTTGTATTATAGAGTTAGTCAGATAAAGTCAGTTTTAAACCATTTGTCCAAAGATAAAATGTTTAAGAAAGATTCAATATTTATTATTGGTCATTCTGAGGGTTATAGAGTTATTTCGAAATTAGCTGAAGACAATACAAAAATTGCAAAACTAGTTTGTATGTCTGCCGATCCTTTTAACAGAATCTCATCAAGTATAATAGAAGAGAGAATTAAATCCTTTGCAAATAAAAAAGATAACAGCAATCAATTAGAAATTAATGAGTTAATAGGTGATTATAAAAATATACCAGTAACAAGAATAAAATATAAAGATAAAATAGAATTTAATAATTGGTTAAGTTATAATGAGAATTTAAGTTATGAAAGCCTTCGAAAGTTTAAAAACCCGATATTGATAGTTTATGGTACAGATGATATAGGATCGATACATAATGATTTGATCCCTTTTTTATTACCAAATAACAATATAAACCTTAAAGCTTACCCCAATTACGGTCATAATTTTGAAAAGAAAGAATTTGATGTTAATGCTGTTCCTTTAGAAGATTCTTATCATTGGGACGAAGTCTTTCAGGACGTATTAAAATGGTTGCTTTCAAAATAAGATTTAAACCTTTGTAATCAAAAAGTCGACTCAGTTATCAGGTTCAAATAGTTACAGAATAAAAAAAAGTCTTTATTAACGATAACCGTTAATAAAGACTTTTATATTTATGATGTTTTTCAAATTTACATTTTCAAAATCGTTTTATACTCCGTTTGGTTGTTTAAAACGTTTACTGCTTTCTTAATCTCAGAATTGTTTTTGGTGTAATACAAGTATAAACCTTCCTGATATTGGTATCTTTTGATAAGCTCTTCCTGAATCAGGTTTCTAATTTCTTTTTGATTTTTATCCAGCAACGTAGTTTCGCTTCTTTCAAGAGCCGCTAGTAATTGTTGGTATTCCGGAGCAATCGTTTCGTCGATTTTTTCGTTTTTGGCTGCCGCCAAAGTGTTTTTTAAAGCCACTTCAGTTTCCGTATCAAAACTAATTTTGTTTGCCTTCAGGTATTGTTTAAAACTCGTGTAATCAGCATCAGAAACCGTTGGTATTTTATCACCCAGGTTTGGATTCTTATAGTAATAGGTAGTAGCGTAATCAAAAATCCCGTCATTTTTTAATAATGCACTTGTAATCGGGCTCATCTTGGCTTCGTCTAGTTCGATGTCCGGCAAAACCCCGCCACCATCATAAACCGTTCTTCCTTTTCTGGTTTTAAAAGCGTTGAAGTTTTTAGCATCTGTTTTTTGAGCCACACCATTTTTGTCCTTATGTGCATAATCCAAAGCCTGAATACAACGACCAGAAGGGGTATAATAGCGCGAGATAGTTACTTTTAGTTGTGTTCCGTAAGTTAGATCAACAGAACGTTGTACCAAACCTTTACCAAAACTGCGGCTTCCTAAAATTACGGCACGATCTAAATCCTGCAAAGCACCCGAAACAATTTCAGAGGCAGACGCACTTCGGCCGTTTACCAAAATAGCCAACGGAATTTCGGTATCTACAGGATCTTTAGTTGTTTTATAGGTATTGTTATGTTTCTCGATTCTTGATTTTGTAGTTACAATAACCTCATTTTTAGGAACAAATAAATTACAAATATCAATCGCTTCGTTTAGCAAACCACCCGGATTCCCTCTTAAATCCAGCACAATTTGAGTAGCGCCATCTGCTTTTAGTTTTTCAAGTGCCTCTTTTACTTCATTAGATGCTTTTCGGCTAAAATGAGCCAAAACAATATACCCCGTTTTATCATCGATTTTGCCGTAATACGGAACCGATTTAATATCCACCTCATTCAAAACTAACTCTGTAGTAAAAGTTTTTCCCTGACGAAGGTACTTAATCAGGATCTTGGTGTTTTTAGTTCCTTTTAGCAATTGCGAAGCATCATCCTTAAAATCAGCAATCATAACATCGCCAATCTGAATAATTTCGTCACCCGCTTTTAGTCCCGCTTTATCTGCCGGATAATTTTTGTAAGGCTCACGAACGATTAAGCGATCTTTTTTTCGGGAGATCAAAGCACCAATTCCGGTATATTCTCCGGTATTATTGATTCTAAAATTGACAACATCCTGCTCGTTAAAATAAACCGTATACGGATCTAAACTTGCCAGCATACTTTTTATGGCTTTATCCATCAAATCGCCCGGATTCGTTTCGTCGACATAATTGGTATTAACAGCTTTAAACAACGTAGTAAAGATTTCGATTTGTTTCGCAATCTCAAAAAAATCGTCTTTGAAACTGGTTCCAATAAATAAAAATCCTGCCGCGACAGCTGGTATAATGAATTTCTTTTTGAAATAAGGGTACATGATTATATTTTTTTTCTTTTAAATCTTTTTCTAATAAAATAGGCTAGTATGCAAAATACTATAATAAAGGGCCAAATACTAAGGATCGAAATTAAAAACTCAGAGAGACTAAAAAATCCGGATTTAATAGCAGTCCATATTTTAGAGCCGTACGAAGTTTTAACACCCTCTTTTTGAGCAATAGTTTTATAGAATTCTATAGAAATCGTACTTTCAGACACCCGATTTTCTAAATATTTCAATTGTCCTTCTTTCGCTTCAATCTCTTCGCGAATTGCCGAAACCTGCTTTTCGATTTCAAGAATCTCACTAATTTTAGTTGCTTTTTGTAATATTTCTAAGTAACGTGCTTCGAGTTTACGCTTTGTACTTAGCCTGGAAGTTAAGTCAATATATTGCTCCGTAACATCTTCAGACGAAATGTCTTTTCGGTCAAAATAAGAAACACCTTTAGAAACAGAACTTATAAAAGCATCAAAATTCTTACTGGGAACACGAATAGTTAGATTTCTATAAACGCTGCTATAATCTTTTCCTTCAGAATCATTCTGCACCGTTGCTTTATTGGCAGTAATAGCTGTTTGAATTTGCTTGAAAGTGTCATCCAGATCATCAGTTTCAAATCGAAGTGAAGCTACTTTGATAATCTTTTGCGGTATTTGTGGAGCAGCAGGATCTGTCTTGTCATAATCTGCATTTGAGTCAGATTTAAATTTTGGCGCTAACTTTACAGCACTAATCGCTATATCATTGCTGACAGGTTCAGATTTACTACAACTTAAAAAGCTAAAAAAAATTAAGGATAAAAAGGAAATGTATCTCATAAAATTTTAAATTAGAGCTAAAACTACAATTTTTTTATAATTTTTTCTCCAATTTGATTAAATTAAGTTGAAGATAGATAATTACAGTTCCGTTTTAGTATCAGAATCTGGAGTTTTGTTTACCTGTAGCAGGAATTTCTCAAACAACTGAATCGTTTTGGTATTGATTTCATTGTAAGATAGTTTGTCTTTAGTTTGATAAAAAAACATCACAGAAAAGGGCTCCTGAACATGATCTAAAAGCAAATGTTTGTTCAATCGATAGGTTTCTCTTAAAACACGCTTGAAGTAATTGCGATCAACCGCTCGTTTAAAATATTTCTTAGAAACTGAAACACCCATTTTTATTTTTTCGTCTGCATCAACTTCCGCCGGACAGTAAACCAAACGCAATGGATATTTTGATACCGATTTTCCTTCAGAAAACAGCAAGCCAATTATCGTTTTGCTCTTTAAGCGTTCTTTTTTGGGATAAGTGAAGTTCATTAATTTAGAAAAAATTGCAATTTTTAGGAGCAAAGGTACAATTGTATTATAAATGCCAAGACAGATTCATAAAAAGTTTCAATAAAAGCTCCTTAAGAGCGCAATATTTATAGCATTTTTGAAGGTTTTTGTATAAAAGCTCCATCGGAGCGTAATATTTATAGCATTTTTGAAGGTTTTTGTATAAAAGCTCCATCGCAGCGCAATATTTATAGCAATTTTGAAGATTTTGGATAAAAAGCTCCATCGGAGCGTAATATTTATAGCATTTTTGAAGGTTTTTGTATAAAAGCTCCATCGGAGCGCAATATTTATAGCAATTTTGAAGGTTTTTGTATAAAAAGCTCCATCGGAGCGATATCTTGTTTTCTTTTTATTGCCAATTATTTTATCCCGATTGGTTTTGTTTTATCAAATCATTATCTTTTATAAATATGTTGTCCCGGTGGACACTTAAATCAACGAGTGTAAAATAGGAGAATCAATATAATTCGTACAAAAAGGTGTGGTTTTGAGAGCCAATTTTTCTTTAACACTTGTATTTGTTGATAGTTATATAATTTTTATACCGCTAAAAATTTATTTATTACTTTTGGGCATTAATTTTTTAAGCATGCAAAAAATAATTTCTTATCCAATATCAGTAATCTACTACTTAGTTTTTAGTTTGTGTTTGCTAGTATTTCATCCAATACAGTGGATTTGCCTAAATGTTTTTGGCTATCAGGCTCATAAAAAAAGTGTCGATTATTTAAATTTTTGCCTGCTGCGATGTACAAACCTCGTAGGAACGACTTATAAAATCGAAAACAGGGAAAATATTCCAACCGGAGTTCCAATTATTTTTGTATCTAACCATCAAAGTATGTATGATATCATTGCTATGATTTGGTATTTTAGACGATTTCATTGTAAATTTGTAAGCAAGAAAGAGTTAGGCAGCGGAATCCCGAGTGTATCCTATAATTTAAAACATGGCGGATCAGTGCTAATTGACCGTAAAGACCCAAAACAAGCGATTCCGGCAATCAAAGGTTTGTCTGAATATATTGAGAAATACAACAGATCTGCCGTTATTTTTCCTGAGGGAACGCGCAGTAAAACAGGAAACCCCAAAGAATTTGCTCAAAATGGTGTAAAAATACTATGCAAATACGCACCTTCTGCGTATATAGTACCAGTGAGTATCAACAATTCATGGAAAATGGTAAAATATGGTTTTTTTCCTGTAGGTTTAGGAAATCGCCTTACCTTTACAGCTCATAAGGCTTTGGCCGTAAAAGACTATAGTTTTGCCGATTTAATGGCGATGACAGAGAAGGCAGTCGTAGAAGGAGTAAACGAGTATAAATAGATTTTTGATTTCAGAAATTAAACTGAACCAAGAATCCCAAATCTAAAATAAGTAATGTCTATAAAAAACATTAGATTAGAAGTAATGCAGTTTTTGGAAAAAAACGTGGATAGCTTCGTAGAACAGTATTTAATTCCAGTGGAAAAAATTTGGCAGCCGTCAGACTTTTTGCCTAATTCTGAAGGAGATAATTTCTTTGAGGAGGTAAAAGAGCTACGTGAGATAGCTAAAGAATTGCCATACGATTTCTGGGTAACGCTTGTAGGAGATACCATCACCGAAGAAGCTTTGCCAACGTATGAATCGTGGTTAATGGATGTAGAAGGAATAAATCAGGTAGAAAATGGTGGAAATGGCTGGTCTAAATGGATCAGACAATGGACTGGAGAAGAAAACCGACACGGAGATTTATTAAACAAGTACTTGTATTTGTCCGGTCGTGTGAACATGCGTGAAATCGAAATGACAACACAGCACCTGATCAACGATGGTTTTGATATTGGAACAGGATCTGACCCATACAAAAACTTTGTATATACCAGTTTCCAGGAATTAGCAACGTATGTTTCCCACAATAGAGTAGCACAAATGGCTAAGAAATTTGGTGATAACAAGTTGTCTAAAATGTGTAAAATGATTGCAGGAGACGAAATGCGTCATCACCATGCATACAGCGAATTTGTTACCCGTATTTTTGCAGTAGATCCAAGCGAGATGATGTTAGCGTTTCAATATATGATGAAACAAAAAATCGTAATGCCGGCGCACTTCTTAAGAGAGTCAGGACAAAAGATAAGTTCTGCTTTTGAGCAATTCTCTGATTCTGCACAACGTATTGGAGTTTACACAGCAAACGATTATGTAGATATCATGCAAAAATTAATCGATAAATGGGAAATTGATAAAATCTCTAATTTAACAGATGAAGCAGAAAAAGCACGTGATTACCTAATGAAATTGCCGGGACGTATGGCAAGAATTTCAGAGAGATTAGTAATTCCGCAAGAATCACATATCTTTAAATGGGTTGAACCTGCGAGATTATAGATTTCAGAGTTTCGATTTTAGATTTTAGATTGATTTTGTAATTGATTTTTGATCTTGATATTGAAGAATTTACAATATATTGTTGATTGTTGAAGCCTTAAAACTTCGACAATCAACATTTTTATTTGAACCAAACACTCTTAATAAGAAACGTATTAATAAGAACCTGATTTAAGCTGCAAAAACTGCGTTACTTTTTTTAGCGCAAAATAATACATATAATTATGAATAACTCTGAACTTATTGACAAGACCATTGCCTTTGTAAAAGAAAAACTAAACGATGCCGAAGGTGGACACGATTGGTTTCATATCGAACGAGTTTATAAAAATGCATTGCTTATTGCAAAAGGCACACAATGCGATTTGCTTGTGGTGCAATTAGGCGCTTTGCTTCATGATATTGCAGACAGTAAATTTCATAACGGAGATGAAACCATTGGGCCTGAAACAGCGCGTTTGTTTTTAGAACAACAAAGTGTTTCAGAAGAGATTATTCAGCATGTGGTAAACATCATCGAAAACATCTCGTACAAAGGCGGAAATTTCGAAAAGAAGTTCTCGTCTGTAGAATTAGATATCGTTCAGGACGCAGATCGTTTAGACGCAATTGGAGCAATTGGAGTAGCAAGAGCGTTTAATTATGGAGGTTTTAAAAACAGAACCCTGTATGATCCTGAAATTGCGCCAATAACCAATATGACAAAAGAAGAATACAAAAAGAATAATGCCCCAACGATAAATCATTTTTACGAAAAGCTTTTACTTCTAAAAGACAAAATGAATACCGAAACCGGAAAACAAATCGCTGCCGAAAGACATCATTTTATGGAATTATTCCTGGCCCGGTTTTATGCAGAGTGGGAAGGGGTGAAGTAAGTTTTCAGTCTCAGTTTTCAGTCTCAGTCTTCAGTCTCAGTCTTCAGTCTCAGTTCTCAGTCTCAGTCTCGGTCTCAGTCTCGGTTGAAAATCAAAAAATAATCCCAAAAGATTTTAAAATCTTTTGGGATTATTTTTTATGTATTTAGTTCAAAAACTGAAAACTAAAAACTGAAAACTAAAAACTGTAAACTATAAACTGAATACTGCGACTGCGACTTAAAGAGATTCAATAAAAGTCAGTAAATCATCCCGATCTTCTTTGGACAGTTTCTTGTATTTGTCTTTAGCATTTTGAGCTTCGCCGCCATGCCATAAAATTGCTTCCTCAATATTTCGTGCTCTTCCGTCATGCAATAAACTCGTGTGACCGTTTACCATTTTTATCAAACCAATTCCCCACAACGGTTGCGTTCTCCATTCAGACCCCGATGCTTTAAAATCCGTCGCATTATCTGCTAAACCTTCTCCCATATCGTGCAACAATAAATCCGTATACGGACGAATCGTTTGATTGCGAAGTGATGTTATCGCATGCGTATTTCCGGTTTGAATTTTAGCAATATGACAACTGGTACATTGTATGGTTTCAAACGTCTTTTTGCCTTTCAGTACATTTTGATCCGTATAATTTCTTCTGGCAGGAACCGCTAATGTTTGAGAATACAAAGCCATTCGGTTCAAGTTAATCTCTGAGATTTCCGGAGTTCCGCCATTTGGTATCGTCGTTAAATCTACACCAAAAGGGCCGCTTTCGTTCGGGAACAAAGTCGAAGTAATTCCCATATCCCCAGACAACGCACTCGCCACTTGCTGGCGCACATTAGGCTGATTAGATTTCCAGCCAAAACGACCCAATTGTGTTGTGTTTGTTGCAAAATCATGAACATAATTTGGTTTTCCGGAAATCCCGTCCTTATTTGCATCGTTTTCATCGGCAAGAGCCAGAATAGTACTTTCAGGAATAGCTTCGAGCAATCCTAAACCAATAATTTGATTGGCAACCCTTGGCGAAACCTGAACATTTGCCAGCGGTCCATAACCTAAATTAGTAACCGTATAAATAGGTTTTTGCAACGTAACAACCGTTCCGTCAGCATAGGTTTCTGTAACTTTTTGGTAGCTAATCGTGAACTGGCCTTCCGGAGTTTGTCCTAAAATACTATTATCCTGCAACTGACCACCATAAACCGGATCCGGAAAAGCAAGCCCGTTAGCATCTTGTCCCGCCAGCGAAAAACGTAAAAGAAGCCCTTTGCCCAATTCCCCATCAAATAAAGGAGCTCTTCCGCGGCCGTCTTTAAAATGACAACTTGCACAAGAAACCGCATTAAAAAAAGGACCTAAGCCATCACGCGCAGTTGTCGAAGAAGGTGCCGAAACCCAGCTTTGCCTGAAAAAAGAATTACCTACGCCAAAATCTGTTTGTTCGTCTAAATTCAGAGAGGCAATCGAAAAACCAAACGCTTCCTCGCTAACATTAAAAACAGTAGCGTCCCCTCCAGAAAATTGTTCCCGGTCTTCAGCAGTTAGTGGTGTATAATTATCATCACTATTGCTACAACTATAGAAGTTAAGACTCAGAATAACAAGAAAATAAGTGGTAAAATTCTTCATGGTATTATGCTGAAAAAGTGCTCCCGCAAAGGAACACTTTTGTTTAAATTTTTATTATATCAATTAACCGTTTACAGTAATTCCAATTTTTGCAGCACCTGCTAATAAGTTGGCACCAAGGTTAAGTAATTGTTGTACAGCAGTTTTTACTTTTGCACCCTCTACAGAATCCGGTCCGCCAGAAATAGCCAGGTCAAACGGAATCAATATTGCAGCAACTTTAGTAGTAGAAGCACTTATAGAAGTCTGAGTATCAGTATAAGCTGTAACATCAGATTGTTTTACCAAATCTTCTAAAGAAGGCCCGTCAATAGAACCATATTTTCCTTGGTAAACATTGATAACACCTTGCAGGTTTAAAGCAATATCTCTGTGTGTATTATCACTAAAACAAGAATGTTCATCTTCCTGATCAGCATTTTCAAGAGCCACTTCCATACGCTCAATAGGCAACTCGGCAGTAACAAGAGTTGTAATACCTAAATAAATATTTTTAAGCGCTTCAGTTTCCGGCAAAGCAAGGAACTTCGTTCTGTAAGCACCACCAGATTTCCATTGTTGTACTAAATAATCCAAATTATCAGTCAGTAAATCAGCACAAACATTTAAGTAAGCCGCTCTTCTCGCCTGGTTTGCAGCAGTACCACCGGCACCCGTAACATAATCAGTATATTTTCTTTGTCCGGGCAATTTTGCCGATGGAGCCGTTAGATCTTGTCCCCATAATAAAAACTCAATAGCGTGATATCCAACACTAATGTTTTTTTCGCCACCATCTTCGTTAAGACCTTGAAGAACAGTTTTGTTTATCGTTGGATAATCTGTTAAGTCATTAATGATTCCTGCATTTGCAGCACCATCAACATAATCGATAAAGTTTTCATCCAATGGCCATGAGTTCAATAAACCTTCCGGTCCGTTGTCATCCCCATCAATTGGTCCGTTGGCAAAACGAAAAGCCTCTGTAGTGCCATAACTCTCTCTTGAGTTTTTCCAGGCTGTTTTTGCAGCAGTAAAATTAGCATCAGTAGGAGTTGTTGTAAACGTTTTGATTGCAGTCTCTAAAAGCACAGCATCATCATAAGATTTTTGGTAATTAGCAGAAACAATATCAGCATAATTAGTAATAACTTGTTTTTTAGTTACAGTAGACGATTCGTTGTCATCGTTGCTGTTACAAGCAAAAAAAGTTAGTCCTGCAAATGCTACAAAAGCAACTTTTGAATATAGGTTTTTCATATCTTGGGTTTATTTAGAATAATTAAATTTTGGCAAAAGTAAGAAATTCTTGTTTCCAATAGATTTTATTTAGAATAAATATACATTAGTTTCTTCCGCTTTTGTACTTTTGTCGAAATAAACGTCAAAATGAAAAAAATAATTTTCTTTTTAGGTCTAATAATAACTGTAATTTCTTGTTCGTCAGGAGATAGTGGTGGAGATAATTCAGGAAGCAAAAATTATGATCGTGCAGCACTTTTAGCCAATTGGGCCGATAATATTATTATTCCGGGTTACGAAAATTATCAGATCAAAGTAGCAACGCTCTCTACAGACGCTACAACATTTACAACAACCCCTACGACAGCCAATTTGCAAACACTAAGAGCAAGCTGGTACGAAGCCTATAAAGCATATCAATATGTTGGAATCTATGGTTTTGGAAAAGCTTTAGATATTAATTTTAAAGAAATTGCCAATACCTACCCAACAAGTACAACAGGTATCGAAGACAATGTAACTTCCGGAACTTACAACTTAAGTTTGCAGGCACAATACTCGAAACAAGGTTTACCGGCTTTAGATTATTTACTAAATGGTTTAAGTACAGATGATGTTACAATCGTAACCTTTTATACTACAAATGCCAAAGCAGCAAACTACAAAAAGTACCTGACAGATGTAACCGCCAAACTAAAATCTACTATTGATGCAGTAGTGACCGACTGGAAAACGGGCGGATATAGAAACACCTATGTTGCCAATACCGGAACATCTGTAACCGGAGCTGTAAATGTTACGACCAATAATTTTGTAAAAAACCTCGAAAAAGATATTCGTACCGTAAAACTGGGAATTCCGGCAGGATTGGCCTCAAATGGCGTAAAATTTCCGGAGAAAACAGAAGCTTTATACAAAGGAAATGTTTCAAGAGAATTGCTAAACATCTCAATAAAAGCATCTCAGGATTTTTTTAACGGAAAATACTTCGCATCCGCAACCACAGGCGAAAGTTTAAAAACCTATTTGGATTTTGTAAATGCAGTGCGTGACGGTAAAAAATTAAGCGAATTAATTAACACACAATATGATGCGGTTTTTACAGCAAACAATGATTTAAATGTGAGCCTGGCAGATCAGATTAACACAGATAACACCAAGGTCATCAACGCTTATAATGTCTTGCAGAAAAATGTAATTTATACCAAACTGGATATGTTGCAGGCACTAAACATAACAATTGATTATGTAGATGGCGATGGAGATTAATAATGAAAAATAACATTATAAAATATTTAGAAACGAATACAAATGCCGCAACGCTAGCTTTTTTTAGGCTGGCGTTTGGTTTTATGATGGGCCTTAGTTTAATTCGTTTTATGAGTTACAACTGGGTAGAAAAGTTCTATATCGAGCCTCTTTTTCATTTTACGTATTATGGCTTCGAATGGGTAAAGCCTTTCGGGACGCCCACTTACCTGCTATTTGTGGTAGCTGGAATCTCATCAATAGGTATTGCAGTTGGTTATCGCTACAAAGTTGCATCAGTGCTTTTTTTCCTTAGTTTTACCTATATTGAGCTCATGGATAAAACCACATATCTCAATCATTATTATTTTATTTCGATCATTAGTTTTGTACTTATTTTTTTGCCGGCCAATGCTTATTTTTCAGTAGATGCCTATCGAAATCCAAAAATAGCCTTTCAGAAAATTCCGCGTTGGACAACAGATATTTTAAAACTTCTTTTAGCAATTGTTTATTTCTATGCAGGTTTGGCAAAGATCAATTCAGACTGGTTATTCAAAGCAATGCCATTAAAAATTTGGCTTCCTGTCAATCATAATCTTCCCGTAATTGGAAATTTCCTAAACGAAAACTGGGTACATTTTGCCTTTAGCTGGAGCGGAATGATTTATGATTTGAGCATTCCGTTTTTACTGCTTTACAAACGAACCCGAACATTTGCCTTTGTTCTGGTTGTTTTTTTTCATGTATTAACCAAGATCTTATTCCCAATAGGCGTTTTTCCGTATGTAATGATCGTCAGTTCTTTGCTGTTTTTTGAAAGTAATTTTCATAAAAAATGCCTCAGCTACATCGCCGGATTATTTCGTTTTGATGCGAATATATTCGAAAACCAAATAGAAAAGCAAACATCCTTTACCGGGTTTTATAAAGCCAGGATGGCGGTTTTGGTTTGCTTCGTAGTTTTTCAACTCACATTTCCATTTCGTTATTTACTATATCCCGGAGAATTATTCTGGACCGAAGAAGGTTTTAGGTTTTCATGGCGCGTAATGTTGATGGAAAAAGCCGGTTATACCCAATTTACTGTTACAGACAGTAAAACAAAAAATCAGATAAAAGTAAACAATGGTCATTTTCTCACTGCTTTTCAAGAAAAACAAATGGCATTTCAACCCGATTTTATACTGGAATATGCCCATTTTTTACACGATTATTATCAAAAACAAGGCGTTAATGATCCCGAAGTCCGCGTAGAAAGCTACGTCGCACTCAACGGAAGATTGAGCAAACTTTATATAGACCAAAACATAAACCTCGCAAAAGAAAATGAATCATTCCAACACAAAACCTGGATTTTACCTTTTAACGATGAAATTAAAGGATTTTAGCTGTCTTTTATTCGTATTGTTTTCACTAAATGCCTTTTCTCAAACTCATATTTCAGGAGTTGTAGTAGGAGAATCAGGTGAGAAACTATCCTATGTTGCCGTTTACAACAAAGCAAACGGAAATAAAACAGTAACCAACAAAGAGGGTGCCTTTGATCTTGCCGTTTCTAATTCAGGAACCTATACTTTTGTTTTTTACAAAGACAATTTTTCCATTTTAGAGCAGGAAATCTCAGCGCCCGCCTCAGATATTACCGTTACCCTAAACAAGATTACCAACCTTTCTGAAGTGGTAGTCAAAAACGAAAGAGAGAAACTATTTGCGTTACATAAACTAAAAGACATTGAAGAAACCGCAATTTATGCCGGAAAAAAAACCGAAGTAATCCAGTTAGACAAACTTACCGCCAATAAAGCCACAAACAATGCCCGCCAGATTTATGGTCAGGTCGTAGGTTTAACCATTAACGAAAGTTCTGATGGAGGATTGCAATTGAGTATTGGAGGTCGTGGTCTGGACCCAAACCGAACGGCTAATTTTAATACACGCCAAAACGGTTACGATATTAGCGCCGATGTTCTGGGATATCCTGAAAGTTATTATGCAACGCCAACAGAATCTCTCGAAGAAATTCAGATTGTGCGCGGTGCAGCTTCTTTGCAATACGGAACCCAATTTGGCGGTTTAGTTAATTTTAAAATTAAAAGCCCGAGTAAAAAACCAATCGAATTTTTGACCCGAAACACAATAGGTTCCTACGGATTGTATACCAATTTTTCGAGTTTAAGCGGTACAAAAGGAAAGTTTAGTTACTATACTTTCTTTAATTATAAAAAAGGAAATGGGTTTCGTCCCAATTCAGATTTTGAAAGCAAGAACTATTTTGCCAACGTCAATTACCAGTTTACCGATAAAACTTCCCTGCATTTTGATTATACCCATTTTGATTATTTAGCCCAGCAAGCAGGCGGGTTAACAGATCAGATGTTTGATCAGGATCCAGCACAAAGCAACAGAACCCGTAATTGGTTTGCTGTAAACTGGAATTTATTTGCCTTGCGATTAAAACATCATTTTGATAATGATGCCGATTTCTCTTTGCAGTTATTTGGTCTGGATGCCAGCCGTAAAACCGTAGGATTTCGCCCAAACCGTGTCGATTTACCCGATCCCGGAGGAGTTCGTGATTTAATCGTTGGTGATTTTGTCAATTGGGGAGCCGAAGCACGATACCTTAAAAAATATTCGATCAACGGAAATTCGAATGCTTTCCTGATTGGTGCCAAATATTATCAGGCACAAAATACCGGAATTCAAGGTCCGGGAAGTTCAGGAAGTGATGCTGATTTTAATTTAGCTACAGCCGAGTTTCCACAAGATCCAAATCAGTCCAGCTATAAATATCCAAACCTGAATTTTTCGGTTTTTGGAGAAAATATCTTCAAAATAACTGAAAAATTATCGATTACACCTGGATTTCGATATGAAAACATCAAAACACAAGCAAACGGAACCTACAGAAAAATTAATCTCGACAATGCCGGAAACGTTATTTTAGATGAAACCGTTGCCGAAAACAATGTCAAAAAAAGAGATTTCTTTTTGTTTGGAGTAGGATTAAGCTATAAACCACAAAACGGAATTGAGTTTTACGGAAACATTTCGCAAAACTATCGCTCTGTAACCTATAGTGATCTGAGAACTGTTTATTCCAGTTATGCGATTTCAGCCGATATTACAGACGAAAAAGGTTTTACCTCAGATATTGGAATTCGTGGCCAGATAAACGACAAAATCAGGTTCGATTCCAGTATCTATGCTTTGTACTACAATGATAAAATTGGAGAGTACTGGACAGAGAGTCAGGGCAGACCAATTATTTTAAGAGATAATATTGGTACAGCAATTACCTATGGTTTTGAAACCATGATTGACTGGAGCCTGAATAAAACCTTCTTTGAAGCAAATCCTAACCTGAGTTGGAACGTTTTTTCTAACGTTGCCCTTACAGATTCTGATTATTTAAAATCTGAAGCCCCCGGAGTAAAAGGGAATAAGGTCGAATTTGTGCCACTTTTTAATATCAAAACCGGAACGAGTGTGGGTTATAAAAATTTTATGTCCAGTATTCAGCTTACGTATGTAACATCGCAATTTACAGATGCAACCAATCAGGATGTGGGCTCAAACTCGATAAGCAATGGTATTGCCGGAAAAATACCCACTTATTATGTAGCCGATTTTTCATCTTCATACAAATGGAAAAACTGGAAATTAGAAGCCGGAGTAACCAATTTTACAGATAACAAATACTTTACACGCAGAGCAACAGGTTATCCCGGTCCCGGAATTATACCATCAGACACCAGAATGTTTTATACAACACTCGAATTTGTGTTTTAAAATCACGGAATTATAATTTCATCTGCATAAAAAAAGGACGTACTGAATTTTTCGGTACGTCCTTTTTTTATATTTTAAGTCAAAAAATCATCAAGTGTTTGCCGTAGAATTAAAGTTCCAATACTAAAACCTCAGCACCTTTGTACCTTCCTCTTACGAACACCCGCAGTTCCCGTCGCCGCAGTCTTTTTTCTTTTTAGATTTCCAAAAGAACTTTTTGATCAAAAAACCAACAGCGATAAATAATAGGACAAAGGCAATAATTTCTTGTACCATGATTGTTTATTTTAAAAGTTGATACGCAAAAAGCGCTACAAAATAGGCAAGACCACTCATAAGAACCAGTTGCATGGCAGGCCATTTCCAGGAGTTCGTTTCTTTTTTGGTAATAGCCAGTGTACTTGCACATTGCATGGCAAAGGCATAAAACAAAAGCAAAGAAATTCCGGATGCAAAATTAAAAATCTTATGACCCGTTTCCGGATTTATTTCTTCCTGCATTTTGCTTTTTATAGTGGCTTCATTATCGCTGCTTCCCACGCTGTAAATCGTTGCAAGAGTTCCTACGAACACTTCACGGGCAGCAAACGAACTGATAATCGCAATTCCTATTTTCCAATCGTAACCCAAAGGCGAAATGGCAGGCTCAATGGCTTTACCCATAATCCCGATATACGAATTTTCTAATTTTTGAGAAGCCACTTCGTTTTCAAAAGTTGTTTCATCCAGAGGCGTGTCAACAAATCTTTCTTTTACGATGGTTTCGGCCTCGTTAAAATCTTTTCCGGGACCGTATGAAGCTAAAAACCATAATATAACCGATATCGCCAGAATGATTTTACCTGCTCCAACAACAAAGGCCTTGGTTTTTTCGACAACATTAATTGCTACGTTCTTAAAAAGAGGCAATTTGTAACTTGGCATTTCCACAACAAAATATGTTTTTGAGCTAAATTTCAATATTTTGTTTAAGATATAAGCAGATAGAATCGCAGTTCCAAAACCTAACAAATACAACAACATCAACGCCAGTCCCTGTAGGTTTAAAAATCCAAAAAGGCGTTCGTTAGGGATTACCAATGAGATAATAATAGTATAAACAGGTAATCGTGCAGAACAGGTAGTAAACGGCGTTACCAGAATGGTAATCAAACGTTCTTTCCAGTTTTCGATGTTTCGGGTTGCCATAATTGCCGGAATTGCACAGGCAGTTCCTGAAATTAAAGGCACCACACTCTTTCCGGAAAGTCCAAACTTGCGCATGATTTTGTCCATCAGGAATACCACACGACTCATATAACCACTTTCTTCCAGAATAGAAATAAACAAAAACAAAAAGGAAATTTGAGGAATAAAGATAATAACACCACCTATTCCGGGTACGATTCCCTGCGAAAGCAAATCTGTCAGAATCCCACTTGGTAATTCTTTTGCAACCCAGCTGCTTAAAGAAGCAAAAGTACTGTCTATAAAATCCATTGGGATAGTTGACCAACTAAAGATAGATTGAAAAATGAGAAACAAGATCGCTAAGAAAATGACATAACCCCAAACTTTGTGGGTTAAAACACGATCCAGTTTTGCTCGTATGTCTTTTGCCATCGATGCATCGATTTGCAAACCTCCTTTTAGAACATCGTTTATAAATTGATACCTTTTTATGGTTTCTTTTTGCTGTAAACGTTTTAGTTCTGAATGCGATTTGGTAAACGTACTTCTGATTTCATTTCGGTCTAAATTCGAAAAGTTTACATCTTGCGTGATCACCAACCATAATTTGTATAACAATTGGTTTGGAAATGCTTTTTGCAAACTCTCAAAATACGCTGCGTCAATAACAGACGAGTTTAAGCAAGACTCATGCGGAATGGTTTTGTAGGAGACAATTAATTCTTTCAATTCATCAATGCCTAAACCTTTGCGGGAGCTTACCAAAGCAATTTTGGTTTTTAGCTTTTCTTCAAGATACGGAATGTCTAAGGTAATTCCTTTACTTTCCATACGATCAGACATATTGATTACTAAGATCGTCGGAATTTCAAGGTCTTTTATTTGAGTGTAAATCAGTAAATTTCGTTTCAGATTCTCAACATCTGTTACTACAACTGCCACATCCGGATATAATTTGTCATTTTTATTCAGCAAAAGTTCAATGACCACACTTTCGTCCATAGAACTTGCGTTCAGACTATAGGTTCCGGGCAGATCCAGAATATTTGCTTTTATATTTTGCGGTAATTTGCAAAACCCCATTTTTTTCTCAACTGTAATTCCGGGATAATTCCCTACTTGTTGATTTAAACCCGTAAGCTGATTAAAAACAGAAGTTTTTCCTGTATTAGGATTCCCAATAAGGGCAACATTAATAGTTTGAAGGCTCATTACAAATTGGTTTTGATAAGTTCAACTTCAATTTCACGAGCCGTTTCGATACGAATGGCTACATGCGAACCATTAATATCCAAATATAACGGATCTCCAAAAGGAGCAATTTGAAGCAATTCGACCAAGTTGCCCGGCAAACAACCCATCTCTAATAACTTTAAAGGAATCAAATCGATATCAAAATCTTTGATAATGGCTTTCTCGCCTTTTTTCAGGGTATGGATTGTATTTCGCAAGCTTATTTAGATTGAATTTAGATTGCAAAAATAGGCAATTATTCTTTATTTAAAGGCATTTAACACTTTTCTAAATGCTAAATGTTTCTAAAAATAAGGGATTTTACTCCTGACACAAGAAATTAATGTCTTCGATAAGGCGTTTGATTTCCTCTTTGTTTGTTCCGTCATAAAAACCACGAACACGTCGTTTTTGATCTACCAAAACAAAATTCTCTGTGTGCACCATATCATACAATTGATCCGGTCGACCCAACTTTACGGCCAGATAAGATTTTCTTGCCATTGTGTAGATTTCTTTTTTATCGCCTGTAACCAGATTCCATTTGCTGTCGACAACATGATGTTTTATCGCATATTCTTTAAGAACCGGAATACTGTCTGCCTCAGGAAAAACAGTGTGAGAAAGTAGCATTACTTTAGGGTTGTTCAAGATCGCTTTTTGAACGTCCTCCAGATTCGTTGTCATTTTGGGACAAATAGAACCACAAGTCGTAAAGAAAAAGTCGGCAACATAAATTTTTCCTTCGTAGTTTTTTTGCGTAATCGTATCGCCGTTCTGGTTTACAAATTTAAAATCAGCAATCGTATGGTATTTGCTTTTGTACTGAATCGTACTGTCGACCAATTCAGGATTTACATCGGCAGGATTGAAAAAAGGTAATGTTTTTTGTGGTTTTAAAGCCGAATAAAATAAGGATATAGTGACCGCCGAAAATACAATTAGAACAATAAAGAATTTGCGGTATTTGTAGAGAAGAGATTTCATAAAAACAATTTGGCGCAAAAATACAAAAAGAGCATTTTAAAATGCTAGTTGCAGGTGGTTTTTAACAATGTAACAGATTCAGGAAAGCTAAGTTATTTTTTCCGGATCGTTTTATTGACCAGATACAAACCTATTAATGTTACTACTGCGCCAATGACAATTGCCCGGGTCAAAGTTTCTCCAAAAATAAAAGAACCTAAAACCATTGCCACAATTGGATTGATGTACACATATATGCTGCTTATTTCTGTTGGAAGATGTTGCAGCGTATAAATAAAAGCGATAAAAGTCAGGACAGAACCTATAAGTACCAAATACCCAATCGCCCACCAGGAAGCCAAAGGTATAGTGCTTAACGGAATATTTGTGCCGGAAGCCTCTGTAATTCCAAACAGAAAAACACTAGAAATAAGCATCTGTAATCCTAAACTGAAATAGGGATTAAAATTTACGGCTTGTTTCTTAGTTTCCAAAATTCCAAATGCCCAGCTTATCGTTGATGCCGTCATTAAAACAATTCCGAATTGAAACTCAGGATTCAGGAAGTCGGAAATATAATCAATGAAAATAATGCAAATTCCGCCAAAACTGATTAGAATACCCAGTAAAGCCATTTTTGCAATTTTCAGTCCGTTAAAAAAGTTAATGATAATAATCCAAATCGGGAAAAGAGCACTAATAATAGCGCCCAATCCGCTGCTGATGTATTTTACACCCCACGTACTTAAGCCATTACTGAGCGCAAAATTCAAAATACTTAAAATTATTATAGTACGCCATTGTTTGCCTTTAGGCCATGGTTCTTTTTTCAGAATAAAATAACCCACATAAAGTATGCCGCCTAAAACCTGACGAATCGTTGCCAATTGCAAAGCAGGCATGTGTTTTACCCCTTCTTTTGAAGCGAGCCAGGTTGTTCCCCAAAAAAAACTCACCCAGCACAAAGCCAAAATTGGAAGACCAATGGCATCAATTTTTCCGGAAACGGCACTCTGAATTTTGGCTCTCATTTTGACTGTATTTTGATTGACAAATATTCTAAAAACAATTTTAATAATCCGTAAAAAACTAAGTTTAAATACATGAAAATATTCGATGATTTCTATTATCGATAATAGTATAATCGTTTTTTTACGATTATTTCAAAAATTTTAACATAGCTTTTCAAATAATAGGAATACGTTTGTATTAGGACCAGAAAATTAAATATAAATGAAAAAACAACTTAGCAGACCTTTAAGCTGCGCCTTTTTTGTAGCGGTTTCATTTACAGCTGTCAAAGCTCAAAATGCAACTTCAAAAGAACCGGGTATTAATGTTTCATACATGAATACTGCAATTAGTCCAAGTCAGGACTTTTTTCAATACGTAAACGGAAGCTGGCTTAGTAAAACCGAAATTCCAAGTGATCGTACAACATGGGGAAGTTTTAATGAATTGATCAAGAAAACAGACAAAGACGCAATGTCTATCCTGAAAGAAGCTTCAAAAAACCCCAAATATAAATCAGATACAGATCAGGGTAAAGCGGTTAATCTATTCTCGACGATATTAGACACTGTTGGAAGAAATAAAGCAGGAATTGCACCTTTGGCACCTTACTTTAAAAAGATTGATGCGATTAAAAACGTTGCAGATCTTCAAAAATATCTGATTGAAACAGAGCAGGAAAGTAGTTCCGGTTTTTTTGGGATATATGTTGGAGCTGATGAAAAAAACAGTTCTAAAAATTCTGTAAGTCTTGGCGTAAGCAGACTGGGATTGCCGGACAAAGATTATTATACAGCTGAAGATAAGGATTCTAAAGAAAAACGTGCAAAATATGAGCTTCATGTAGCAAAGATGTTGCAGTTTATTGGTGAATCGCCTGAGAAAGCAAAACAAAGTGCCGCAGGAATTTTGGCTTTAGAAACTCAATTGTCCAAACCAAGATTAAATCGTGTCGAAAGCAGAGACAGTCGTTTGCAATATAACCCAATGACCATTGCCCAACTTCAAAAATTAACACCGGCAATTAAGTGGGAGGCCTATTTTACCGGTCTTGGTTTAGCCAAGTTGGATACAGTGGTAGTTATGGAGCCTAAGTATATGAAAGCTTTGCAAACTATTTTTACGGAGAACAAAGTAGCACAGTGGAAAGAATACCTAAAATGGGATTTGCTAAACACCGTTTCTACAAAATTATCAACAGATATCGAAACAGCTAGTTTTGATTTTTACAGCAAAACCTTAAAAGGAGCGATCAAACAATTACCACGTGAAGACAAAGCATTACAGGTTGTAAACAATACTGTTGGTGAAGCATTGGGTAAATTATATGTAGAAAAAGTATTTCCTGCCGAAGCAAAGACCAAAGCAGTCGATATGATTCATAATGTGATTCTGGCGTATAAAAACCGAATCAACAATTTGACCTGGATGTCTGCTGCCACTAAAGTTAAAGCAATCGAAAAATTAAATAAGATTACGATAAAAGTGGGGTATCCGGATAAATGGAAAGATTATTCGGCACTTGAAATTAAAAGTGTAGCCGAAGGTGGTAGTTATTTTGATAATGCCCGTAACCTGAACAAATGGAATTTTAAAAAAGGAATTGAAAAACTAAAAAAACCGGTTGATAAAACAGAGTGGGGTATGTCGCCACAAACTGTAAATGCCTATTACAATCCGTCGTATAACGAAATTGTATTTCCTGCAGCAATCCTGCAACCCCCGTTTTATAATTATCAAGCAGACGAAGCCGTAAATTATGGTGGAATTGGTGCTGTAATTGGTCATGAGATTTCTCATGGTTTTGATGATTCAGGAGCACGTTACAATGCAGATGGAAATCTGGTAGACTGGTGGACTGCAGACGACTTAAAACAATTTACTGCCCTTGGTACTGCTTTGGCAGATCAATACAGTGCCTTGGAGCCTTTGCCGGGAATTCATGTAGACGGTAAATTTACTTTAGGAGAAAACATTGGTGACTTAGGTGGTATTAATGCGGCTTATGATGGTTTGCAATTGTATCTTAAAGCACACGGAAATCCGGGCTTAATTGACGGATTTACACCAGAGCAACGTTTCTTTATTTCCTGGGCTACCGTTTGGAGAACAAAAACCAGAGACGAAGCCCTTAAAAATCAGGTAAAAACAGATCCGCATTCTCCTGGAATGTACAGAGCTGTTGTACCAATCCAGAACGTAGATGCGTTTTATAATGCTTTTGGAATTAAAAAAGGAGATAAAATGTATATTGAACCAGATAAAAGAGTAAAAATCTGGTAAGAGAGACAACCATAAAAAAAACGGCGCTGATTGAGCGTCGTTTTTTGTTTTATAATGGGAAGAATCAGTGCATAAGTTTAACTTTTAAAGTAGCTTTTACGGCACATAGAACTTATAATCAGACGCTAATCCGGCAATTAATTATTTAAAAAATTTAACATAGAATATGAAATAATTGCAATATGTTTGTGTATATACTAAAAACTATAAATAAAAATGATTAAACAACTAAGAAAACCTATGTTTTGTGTGGTTTCTGCAATGATCACCGTCACGGCAGTTCAGGCTCAAAATGCAAAACCAAAAGAACCGGGAATCAATGTTTCTAACATGGATACCAAAGTGAGTCCAAAGGATGATTTTTTTCGTTACGTAAACGGAACATGGTTAGAAAAAACTGAAATTCCAAGTGATAGAAATTCATGGGGAAGTTTCAATGAATTACGTCAGAAAACTGATAATGATGCACTTGCAATCTTAAAAGAAGCATCAAAAGACCCAAAGTATAAATCGAATACAGATCAGGGTAAAGCAATTGCTTTGTTCAATACGATCATGGACACTGTTGGGCGTAATAAAAATGGTGTAAAACCACTTCAGCCTTACTTAAAGAAAATTGATGCGATTAAAAACGTAACCGATTTACAAAATTTCTTTATCGAAATGCAACCACAAGGTGGTATTGGTTTTTTTGGAGTTTACGTTTCAGCTGATGCAAAAAACAGTAATAAAAACTCTGTAAACTTAGGTCCCGGAGGTTTAGGATTATCAGATAAGGATTATTACAATGCTGATGACAAAGATTCTAAAGAAAAACGTGAAAAGTATGAAGTACACGTTGCCAGAATGTTACAGTTTATTGGAGAAACTCCGGCAAAAGCAAAAGAAAGTGCAAAACAAATCCTGGCTTTAGAAGTTGAATTGTCTGCTCCAAGATTAGACCGTGTGGAACGCAGAGATCGTAGAAAACAATACAATCCAACGGCTGTTGCTGATTTAAAAAAGAATACACCCTCAATTCAATGGGATAAATATTTCGCAGGAGTTGGAATGTCAAAAGTAGATACAGTCAACGTAGCACAACCGCGTTATATGATCGCTTTAGAAAAAACACTTTCTGAAAATAAAGTTGAGGCTTGGAAAGAATATCTAAAATGGTCGTTATTGAACAGAACTGCTGCAACTTTAAGCACAGATATTGAAAATGCTAATTTTGATTTTTACGGAAAAACATTAACAGGAGCATTAAAACAACGTCCACGTAACGAAGTTGCCTTGCAGGTAATCAATGGTGCAACCGGAGAAGCTTTAGGAAAATTGTATGTAGAGAAATTATTCCCTGCTGAAGCAAAAGATAAAGCAAAGAAAATGATCGCAAATGTTATGTTGGCGTATGAAAACAGAATCAATGCATTGGCATGGATGTCTGCACCAACAAAAGCAAAAGCAATTGAAAAATTGAAAAAACTGACCATTAAAATTGGATACCCTGATAAATGGAAAGACTACTCAGCTTTAGAGCTTAAAAATGTGAATGAAGGCGGAACTTATTTTGATAATTCAAAAAATATAGCAAAATGGGCGTATGCAGAGAACATAGCAAAATTGGGTAAACCGGTTGATAAAACAGAGTGGGGAATGTCTCCACAAACTGTAAATGCTTACTTTAACCCGTCTTACAACGAAATTGTTTTCCCGGCGGCTATCTTGCAACCTCCTTTCTATAATTATCAGGCAGACGAAGCTGTTAATTATGGTGGAATTGGTGCTGTAATTGGTCACGAGATTTCTCATGGTTTTGATGATTCAGGTGCACGTTACAATGCAGACGGAAATCTTGTGGATTGGTGGACTGCAGACGATTTAAAACAATTTACAACTCTTGGTACTGCTTTGGCAGATCAATACAGTGCTTTAGAGCCTTTGCCAGGAATTCACGTAGATGGTAAATTTACTTTAGGTGAAAATATTGGTGATTTAGGTGGTATTAATGCCGCTTACGACGGATTGCAGTTGTATTTGAAAGCAAACGGTAATCCGGGCTTAATTGACGGATTTACACCAGAGCAACGTTTCTTTATTTCCTGGGCTACCGTTTGGAGAACAAAATCAAGAGATGAAGCAATCAAAAGTCAGGTTAAAACGGATCCGCACTCACCTGGAATGTACAGAGCAGTTGTTCCAATCCAGAACGTAGATGCTTTTTACCAAGCTTTCGATATTAAAAAAGGAGACAAAATGTATGTTGATCCTGATAAGAGAGTTAAAATCTGGTAAGATCTAAAACCATAAAAAAGGGCGCTAATTTTAGCGCCCTTTTTGTTTTTATGCCTTATCGAACCGCAATGAATATTTCTATTGCTGCATTTTCCGGGTTTTGGGCTTTCTCGCCATAAACTTCAAAATCTGCTGTAAAACTTCTGTTGAGGTCTGAGTTCCAAATTTCCAGCCATTTATTGTAAACAACACCTTCAGATAAATTTCCTTTGGCAATCAATTGCTCATAATCTGCGCTTTCAATTGTTTTTCCTGTCATTCCTTGTGGTATAAAATCTAAGTTTTCGACCTTACAGCCCAAAATCGTAGTATACGGTTTCGTATGATCTTTTTCATAATCCGTATAGATACAAAAAATATCCGGGGAGACTGTGTTTGGGATTTTATGCTGAATTTCTTCGCTCATAAATTTGTTCCAAAGTGCCGGAATATCTTCTCCAGACTTTCCATTTTCGTTTGTAGTTCTAACAGAAATACCAATTACGCTGAATTTTTGAATGATCATTTTTATTTCATTTTTGTTAAGCAGTAAATATAAATTGATGCGATGACAACAGTATGTCAGCAGCAATTAAAGAAACTACTTCAAATGACTGTATATATACGATTCTATCGCTTTTAGTTCGTCATCAGACATTGCCTGCGTTACCGGAAAATTAGTTTTCATAACCTCAAACTGACTCGGGTCTACAATTGGTTCTGCATTTCCTTTTAGGAAAGTAGTGATATCCCCTTTTTTGTCTTTATAAATTTTGGCAATTTCCTGAATACTCGGACCAATTACTTTTTGATCTGCCTGATGGCAGGCGATACAATTTCCTTGTCCTTCAAAAATTTGTTTTCCCAGTGCTTCCGGTGTTTTGGCTTCTGCCGAATGTCCTTCAGAATAGTTTTCTGCAGGTTCGGGAACAGTATTTTCTGTGCCTTCTTTTTTGCAAGAGGCCAGCGCTAAAACAACGGATAATAATAATACTTTTTTCATGGTAAATTTTTAATATTATTTCATGGCATCAAACTTATAGCCATTGTAAATAAGTTTAGCTACAATTTGTTTCGAAAGAAGGTCTTTGTCTTCATCACCATAAAATGCAAAATTGATTTTTTCGGTATCGGTTAGAGTTCCTCTTAAGTGGTAGTATTTATTGTCCCAGGTAATTAGTTCATCCTTGATGTTTTTATTTGTGATGGGATTTGTATACCCTGTTTTTGTAGCATACCAGGCGCCTAAAAGTTTAACGCGGTTTTGGCTATGGCTGTTATTATCCAGTTGCGAGTATAGAGAATTTACGGTATAAACTAAACTGGCAGGAAAATTAGGCATAAAAACTACATTGCTTTTTACAACCTCTCCAATTAAAACATAATCCATAACAAGTTGCCCATTTTTATTGACTTCTTGTTTTTGAAAAACAGTGCCATTTTCAACTTTTATTCTAACCGCAACCATAGCATCATTTTCTGCTTTTAGTTGGTCTATCGTTTTTTGATTTGCATCATCAAAAACCTTCATAATGTTAGTTGGTGTTCCGTTAATAAATTCTAAAACACCTTTTTCATCTAAACCCGCTGCACTTATAAATTTGTATTTTTCGTTAGAAACGCTCGCGACAATAGCTTTCTGGAAACTGAACCCCTGATCTTTACCATAATCCAGAACCTCATTTGTTTTATTGTTGCTTAAATCAGTCAAAAGAGACCAATAAACCAATGAACCATCCAGTAGCGGAGTTGCTTTTCTTTCGATCGAAAAAACGGGTATGTTGTCTAAAGTAAGAACTTTGTAAACCAATTTTTCTTTGTCTAAAATTGCAACCTCAGTTCCGTCGATACTGATCTTGTCTTTTTTAATTTTTATGTCCTGACCAATTGCAGTTGCAGAGGCAATCATTACTAAACCAAGTACTATTTTTTTCATAAATTTTTGTTTGTTGCTGGATTTTATCTCTTTTTAATATTTGTTACCTGTTTAAAAGCAAAGCCGCTTCTTTGGCAAAATAAGTAGAGATAATACTCGCTCCTGCACGCTTAATGCAATATAGTTGCTCTATCATAATTTTGTCGTGATCTAACCATCCTTTTTCTGCTGCGGCCTTTACCATAGCGTACTCACCAGATACCTGATAAACTGCAACAGGCACATGAACGGTGTTTTTTATCTCACGAACAATGTCTAAATAGGCAATACCGGGTTTTACCATTACAATATCAGCACCTTCTTCAACATCCAATAATGCTTCACGAATACCTTCGATTCTATTCGCATAATCCATTTGATAGGTCTTTTTATCTTTGGGGATATTTTGAGAATCTACCGGAGCAGAATCCAAAGCATCACGAAAAGGACCATAAAATGCCGAAGCATATTTAGCACTATAACTCATGATCCCAACATTGTGATGTCCGTTTTCTTCCAATGCTTTTCTGATTGCTAAAACTCTTCCGTCCATCATATCACTTGGTGCAACAAAATCAGCTCCCGCTTCGGCATGACTCAGACTCATTCTGGTCAAAGCATCAACAGTGGCGTCATTGATCAATTGACCGTTTTCTATAATTCCGTCGTGACCATAAATCGAATAAGGATCAAGAGCAACATCCGGCATAACAATCATTTCCGGAACAGCATCTTTTATGGCACGGATCGTTTGTTGCATCAAACCATCTTTATTCCAGGCCTCAACACCTTTATTATCTTTTAGATTGTCGCTTACTTTTACATAAATATTGACCGCTTTAATTCCTAAATCCCAGGCTTCTTTTACTTCTTTGATCGTATTGTCTAAAGAATGACGGTAGATTCCGGGCATTGACGGAATAGCAACTTTTACGTCTTTTCCTTCGGCAACAAACATAGGAAGCATAAAATCCTGTGGACTTAAACTTGTTTCACGAACTAAAGAACGAATCGATTCATTGGTTCTTAAACGGCGGTTTCTTTGTAATGGGAACATATAATTGTAGATTTTAAATTTTAGATTTCAGATTGTAATCTGATTTTTTAATACAGATTGATCAATTCTTGTTTCTAAAACGGTAGTTGTTTTTTTGAAGATTATCCTACTTTTAATAAGTGCTGCAAAGTTAAAGAAAAATCAACAGAATAAGGAGTTTACCCATAACCAGAATCCGTTAATATTATCTAAAAATTTCAAGGATTATTGGTGTCTGGCTTTCATTTTTAAAAGCTCAAAATGAAACTTGTTCCTTATTATCCTATGGTTTTTAGAAAATTTCCAATTAAATTTGTCCAATGAAGAAAATTCTCGCATTATGCTGCTGTTTATTTTTAACAAGTTGCTTCGAAATAACAGAAAGAATAAAACACCACGACGATCAAAGTGGCGAATATACACTGATGGTCGATTTTTCGAAATCATGGTTTAAGACAAAATCGGCGATGTGGCTTGAAGAAGTCGATGGTGTAAAAATCCCTAACGAACAGGAAATAGCTAAGAAACTGGAAGACTTTAAGGCAAAAGCTTCAAAAATAGACGGAATTACAAACGTAACAACCAAGACTGATTTTGAAAATTATGTTTTCATTATCAAGCTTAATTATGCAACTGTAAAAGCATTAAATACTGTTGTAAATACCATAAACAATCAAAGCGATCAAATACACTTTACCAGTAATGCCAAAAGCTTTGAAAGAATTGCTTCGTACCCGGTTCCTGAAAAACTTGTAAAAGACCCTAAGAAAAAACAAGATCTTGAAGCCGCCAGCATTATTGCCATTTATACCTTCGATAAAGATGTTCAGGCTGTTGAAAACCCAAACAGCAAAATTTCTCAAAATAAAAAAACCGTTTTTTTAAAACAAAGTATGTACAGCGTACTTAAAAAGTCGGCATTAATGAACAATACAATCCAATTAACACCCTGATTTATGAAGCAGTTTTATACTTTATTTTTATTATTCGTCATCCATTGCACTTTTGGTCAGACCAATCAAAAGCAATACGACTATTTTGTACAGTTTAATGGAAACCAGCTTTCAAAAAAAGTAAACATTGCAGATATATTGAATCATCCGTTAATAGCCAAATACAAAGACGGTAAAACCAATCTTGATTTAAGCAAATATGCAACCCTTTTTCAATTGGATCAAAAAGCAACCATTCACGGAAACTTCACCGATAGCATTCCGTATTATCAGGTAACCATTCCGATAAAAAGCAAAGAAGCCGTCAAACAGTTTATAATCGAACAAAATACAAATAACAAAAATACTGATTCTGTTGAGGTTCCCACTATCAGTGATTTTGGCAAGTATGCTGTCTTTACGCCCAAAAACCAAACAAAATCGTTTGCCTGGAATGATAATTATTTGGTCATTGTAGAATTGACTAAAAAATATACCCCAAAGTATACTTATCCTGTGGTCGAACAAGATTCAGTTTCAGTTCAGGAACCTTATCAGGAATCTACATCAGGTACAGCAACAACAACGACAAATAGCGATGATGCTAAAGAAATAGAAGATTATGCAGCAACTTCTAATACTGAATATGAAAAGGCCCAGGCTGATTTTAACCTTTCGCAAGCCAGAAAACTAAGCCTTTTTATAAAATCATTATTCGAGAATGGTTTTGTTGCGCCGGATTCAGACAAGATAAATGCAGCGGCAGATATATCGTCATGGTTAAATTATAGTTCGGCAATGTCAACAATAAACTCGGCATATAACTCTTTTTCGCAATTCGCGACTTATAACAGATTCTTTCCGGCACAAAACAACTTTGGAAATTTGGTAAAAGGAGTTGGCCTTGATTTTTATTTTGATACCGATAATGCACGTATCCAGGAAGTTATTGAATATGCTGAACCAATGGCAGCAACGGTAGAAAAAATCACGAATAGAAAAATAAACAAAAATATCTTTGATTATTTTCCGGATCAAAAGCCATTAGGCTATATGTCTTATCATATTAATACAAGAGCAGCACTTGAAAATTTTCCCTCGTTGACAGCAGAATTATTCCAGAATCCAAAACTGCTCAGAGAAGACATAACGATTGTGACCGATTTAGTTTCGACTATAGTCGATGAAGAAGCTACTGCAACACTTTTTGATGGGGATTTAAGTTTGTTTTTATACAATACTAAAGAAATAGAAGTAACTAAAAAATCGTATGAGTATGGTGAAAACTATGAAGAAATAGAAACAGAGAAAAAGATAAAAAAGAACATTCCGTTATTCTCAGTAGTTTTTACATCAACCCATCCTACATTTGGTGATAAACTGATTCAATTGGGTGTTCGCAAAAAGTTTTTAATTCAAAATGGTAATACCTATCAGGTCGTTGGATCAGAGGAATATGGTACTATTTTTATCAAAAAAGAGAAAGATGTTGTAATCGTATCTAATACAGGAGATTATTTTGGTACCGGAAAAGGCTCTTTTGCCAAAGAAGTTAAAAAAGCACTGAAGAAAAATTATATGTATGGAAACCTGAATCTGGCAGCATTGACAACGGCCTATGATACTGAGATTAAAACCAATGAAACCGAATCTAAAAAGATAAAAAGAATGGCAGAACAATTTACAGCTGTTGTAATAGAATCGCCTAAAAAACTAGTTGATAATAAATTAATCTTCGAATTTAGATTAAACGCAGCAAAGTCAGATAAAAATATCATTTTGCAAATGCTAGATTTAGCAGAAGAATTAGGCAAATAGTCAAAAAAGAACTAAAAACAAAATCCCCGGAAAAAGAATATCCCGGGGATTTTTTATGCTCTAAAATTGCCATTTTTGGACTTATCTAAGTAATAGATGCGGTATAAATTTCTTTGATGGTCTTGCCTAGCTTGGTGTTGAAATCAGTATCAGACTGACTGGCAGAAAGACCTTCGGATAATGCACGTGAGAAACTGGCAATCAATCCGTGGTTTTGAGCAAGTTTATCATTGGCTTCGTCTTGCGCATATCCACCGGATAATGCCACAACACGCACAACATGCGGATCAGACATTAGTTCGCTGTAAAAGTTATTTACCGTTGGAATAGATAATTTTAGCATCACTTTTACATCTTTGTCCAATAAACTAAGCTGTTTCAGGATTTCGTCTTTCAAAATTTCTTCTGATTTTTGTTTATCAGCACTATAAATATCTACCTCAGGTTCGATAATAGCAATTAATCCTTTTTGAAAGATTTGTAAACCTACTGCAAATTGTTGCTCGACTACCTCGCGAATTCCTGTAGTATTTGCTTCTTTAATAACAGAACGCATTTTAGTACCAAAAACATTTCGCTCTACCGCTCGTGTTAGCAGTTCGTCCAGATTAGTAATGGGTTTCATCAGTTGCACACCGTTTGCAAGGTCAGCAAGACCTTTGTCGACTTTTAAAAAAGGAACTATATTTTTTTTCTCCCACAAATAATCGGCAGTCCATTGTCCGTCAATTTGGCAATCCATTGTGTTTTCAAACAAAATGGCCCCCAGAATATACGCGCGGTCAAAGGCAGGACTTTTAATAATTCGGGTTCTCATTTCATGAACAAGAGTATACATTTCCTCGTCATTCGTAAAACTGTTTTCCTCGATCCCGTATTGTGCTAAAGCTTTTGGTGTACTTCCGCCACTTTGATCCAATGCAGCGATGAACCCTTTTCCGGAATGCATGCGATTTAATTGTGCGATGTAGCGCTCTCTATTTTTCATACTATTTTATTTTAGATTTAATCCCGATAGCTATCGAGAGTAGATTTTATATAAATTTAATCATTTATAAGCCTGTTTTTTGATTTACTTTCTCATAAACTTCTTTTACTTTTTTGGGAGGGTCAAAACGATATCCAATACTAAACTTCAAGGTAGATATGTTATCGTTCAGTCGCGCTTCTGCGGTATCATTCTGGATAAAATTAAGCGTGTTTAAACTCGCAAAACCAAAAAAACGATCTCTGTTATACGCAAGCTTCAAATTAAAGTCTAACTGGTATAAAACAGACACATCGCCATCAAGATCATTGATTCCGGCGCCAAAAGCAATTCCAGCTCCAATTAAAATACGATCGCTAATTACAAAATTATAAAAGTAGGAGGGAGCCAACGAAAAAACATAAATATCCGCATTCGAAGAATCAGGTTCGTTGTTTAAATTAAGATTGGTATAATAAAATGAAAAACTGGGGATAAAACTACCGGAACTCCTGGTTTGCCATTCGTTTTGATTCACTAATGTTTTATAAGAGAACCTATCATTGAAGATATAAGAGGTAGTTCCTCCAATTTTTGTAGAACGCATTCGTGGAAAATCTACCGAAACCCCCGGTTCAGTGGCATAAAATCCTTTTTGATTAATAAAGGTAAAAGATTGCATCCATTTTTTATAGTAAAAACGGGTATTAAAACTAAACAATTTAGAATTTGAATTGTCTTTGTTTATATCAAAAAATTTGGGGGCAAAACCAAAACTAACGTCTATAAATTTATAACTCAAGCTTACGCCTAGTTGTTCTCTTCGGTTGGAATTAAGGTCCAGGTATTTCTTTTGGCCTTGAGAATCAAAACCAATCTGAAAATTATTCGAAGTGTCTAAATAGTAGATGCTCGCAGTAACTTTATCATCATATGATTTAAAATAGGGATTCTGAAGCGAATCCTTTTGGGCAAAACACCCAAAAAGACCTCCAAAAAACACGATATAAATCAGTTTTAGATTCATTTTTTGATTTTATACAAATAATAGTAATTGCGTTTATGAATATGTCACCCCGATGGGGTTTAACAAAATAAACGTATAAATTGCTATAAATATGCTATCCCTCTGGGATTCATGTTATGTTTATCGTTATAAATTATTACATCTTCAATTTGAGCTCCATCGGAGCATTATATTTATAGCAAAATTAATATGCATTATTGCCAAAGCTCCAGAGGAGCGACATACAATATATAGAAAGAACATCAAATATCATCAAATAAATATTCATTCTTGAATTCTATATTAAACAATTTTAAAAATTCAATATATTCTTCCTTGAACGTTTTTATTTTATGATGTTCTTCTTGATTACGAATGTAATTTATAACATTTGTTAATTGAGAATGGCTATATGAAAAGGCTCCAAATCCTGTTTGCCATTCAAATTTACCATTAATCCACTTTTTATCATTTATAAATTTAGATGAATTAGCCTTTATATCTCTAACTAAATCAGATATGGATTTGTCAGGTTTTAATCCAATTAAAATGTGAACGTGATCTGGCATTCCATTAATGACAATTAGTTTTTGATCTTTATTTGTAATAATTCCTGTAATATATTTATAAACTTCATCTTTCCAAATGGTTGAAATTAAGTTTTCTCTGCCTTTAACAGCGAAAACAATATGAATATACAATTGCGAATAGGTATTTGCCATAAAATTTTGATTTATAAGATTTCACTCCAATGGAGTTTAATAAAATAAATCTACAAAATGGCTATAAATATGTTGTCCCGATGGGACTTAATTGTATTAAATCAGGTTAAGTTAAACGTCTTTAATAGAAAGCTCGAGAGGAGTACAATATTTATAACTAATATTATTGCTGTTTAATTATAGCTCCATCGGAGCGATACTTCTTTATTGAACCCAATCAACAGGATTTTCTAACACGTTCACTAATTTTTCTTCTTCACTTCCTGCTTCGGCATGATGATCGTAAACCCATTGCACATGCGGAGGCAAACTCATAAGGATACTTTCGATTCTTCCGTTGGTTCTTAAACCAAATAAAGTTCCTTTGTCATGAACAAGATTAAACTCGACATAACGACCACGGCGAATTTCCTGCCAGTTTCTATTTTCCGGATTATAGTCTAAATTTTTTCTTCTTTCTACAATCGGAACATAGGCTTCAAGGAAACTATTTCCAACTTCGGTTACAAAATTGTACCAATCTTCCATCGACATTTGCTCATTTGCTTTGCAATAATCAAAGAACAAACCGCCAATTCCGCGGGCTTCATTTCTATGTGCATTCCAGAAATAAGCGTCACATTGTTTTTTATATTTTGGATAAAACTCCGGGTTGTGTTTGTCGCAAGCCGTTTTACATGTTTGATGGAAGTGTTTTGCATCTTCTTCAAACAAATAATAAGGTGTTAAATCCTGTCCCCCGCCAAACCATTGTTCGATTACTTTTCCGGATTCATCATACATTTCAAAATATCGCCAATTGGCGTGCACAGTAGGGACCATTGGATTTTTAGGATGTAAAACCAAACTTAATCCGCAGGCAAAAAAATCAGCTTCGCCAACGCCAAACATCTTTTGCATTGCTTCTGGTAATTTTCCGTGAACGGCTGAAATGTTGACACCGCCTTTTTCAAAAACATTTCCGTTTTCAATAACACGTGTTCTTCCGCCACCACCTTCCGGACGTTTCCATAGATCTTCACGAAATTTTGCAGTTCCGTCAACAGCTTCTAATCCAGTGCAAATCTGGTCTTGTAATTTTTGTATGTAAGCGTAAAATTTATCTTTCATGAGTATTATATTCTGATTTAAGCAATCCAAAATAAACAACATCTTCTAATGTTCCGTCGCCATTTTTGAATTCGTCTCTTAAAATTCCTTCTTGTTTAAAATGATGTTTCAAAGCAATCTGCTGACTTGCTTTGTTGATTGTTGAGGTACAAATAAAAACCTTGTTCATTTTTAAAGTGTTGAAACAAAAATCTAAAGTTTGAGAAACTACTTTTGATGTAATTCCTTTACCCTGATAATCTTCATCTGTAAAATAGCCCAATTCACATTTTGCTTTATGGTTATCGATGCTTTTTACGCATAAATAGCCAATTAAAGCATTGGTTTTTATATCTCTGGGATAAAAATAGTATCCTTCTTTATGATTTTCCTTGTCCTGATTGAAAGCAATAAAGTTTTTTGTTTTTTCTAAATCTAAGCAATTTGACAAAGTAACCGGAAAAGTCTTTTCGATATGGGAGGTATTCTTTTTGATGAGGTTGTAGAACTCTTCTGGAAGAATATCGTTGATTGTTTCTATTTTCCAATCTGTAAAACTCATCTCTATTTGTTTTTAGCCAAAGTAATTTTAGCATTTATTCCAAACGAAAAAACCTTGCTTTCCTGCTGGATATAGTAGTAAATGGCAAGTGCCTTTCCTGAAAAATCAAATTGTTTTTCCTGAGATAAATTCACTAGGATATCTGCAAATTGTTCCTGTTGATTCCAATCTAGATGACATTGCTGCAAAAGAATAATCAACTCTTCTTCAGGAATTTCAATAGTTTTTTCTAAGCTTAATCCAAAACCTTTTAGTTGCTCATCGATGAGACTAATGTTTTCGGTGTTCCAAAATTTAGGAACAAAAGTCAGTGCATGCAAAGTTCTTAGCGTATTTTCTATTCTGATACTTTCTTCATCTCTAAGTCCTTTGTTTAGCATATTTGTATGTTTTCTAAACTTGATGTTTGATATTATTCACAAACCCCGGATTAAAATCCGGGGCTACAAAATGAATCGTTCCTCTGGAACTTTAATAGTTGGTATATAGTAATAGCTACAGACAAACTGAAAACTAGTTAGTTCCCATATTCCTTAACCGCGTCTATAAACGCTTTTGCGTGATCTACAGGGATATTTGGTAAAATTCCGTGGCCTAAATTTACAATATATTTATCTTTTCCGAACTCGTTAATCATTTCATGTACCATTTTTTTGATGGTTGGAATTGGAGAAAGTAATCTTGACGGATCAAAATTTCCTTGTAAAGTGATGTTTCCACCAGACAAATAACGCGCATTTCTAGGCGAACAGGTCCAGTCTACACCTAAAGCCGAAGCTCTACTTTTGCCCATTTCGCCAAGAGCAAACCAACATCCTTTTCCGAAAACGATAACCGGAGCGTGATCCGCCAAAGCCTCAACGATCTGGTTGATGTATTTCCATGAAAATTCCTGATAATCAACCGGAGAAAGCATTCCGCCCCAAGAATCAAAAATCTGAACAGCATCAACACCGGCTTTTACTTTTTCTTTTAAATATAAAATAGTAGTGTCTGTAATTTTTTGTAATAAAGTATGTGCTGCAGCAGGGTTCGAAAAGGCGAAGCCTTTAGCAGTATCAAAACTTTTAGAACCTTTTCCTTCAACAGCGTAACAGAAGATTGTCCAAGGCGAACCTGCGAAACCAATTAATGGTACTTCGTCGTTCAGCATTTCTTTAGTCAATTTGATGGCATCCATTACATAACCTAAAGTTTCCTGAATATCCGGAACAAAAACCCTGTGAACATCTGCCAATGAACGAATAGGATTTGGTAAAAACGGACCAAAATTCTCTTTCATCAAAACTTCGATTCCCATTGCTTGAGGAACAACCAGAATGTCTGAAAATAAAATCGCTGCATCCGGAGCAATTCTGCGAATAGGCTGAACGGTAATTTCGGCAGCTAATTCCGGAGTCTGACAACGGGTGAAAAAATCATATTTATCACGCAAAGCGATAAATTCCGGTAAATATCTTCCGGCTTGACGCATCATCCATACTGGTGGGCGTTGAACAGTTTCTCCTTTTAATGCTTTTAAAAATAGGTCGTTTTTTAACATTGTTTTTTATTTTAGGTGCAAAGCCACAAAGGGACAAAGTTGCAAAGGTTTTTATTTATATTCGTTAATTACATCTTCGATTACGTCCTCAACCGTTGGCTGATCTGCAATGATAATGTTTTTGGTGATTTTGTCTAAAGCTTCGGCGGTAGTTTCTCCTATGCAAAAGCACTTTTCTTTTTTGATCGTATTATCCTTCAGATAACTTTCAACGCCGGAAGGACTAAAAAATAAGATTCCGTCTACAGCAGTTTTTATTTTCTGAGGCGTTAGTGACGTATCATAAACCTGAATCTCATTCAGTTTTACATCGGCATCTTTTAAGGCTTTTGGTAAAGTTTCCCTGCGTAGGTTTCCGCTAAAAAAAGTATAACTTTCGTTGCGGTAAATCAAAGTGATGATCTCGGCTAAATCTGCTGCGTAACCTGTGTAAGCAACCACATTAAATCCGCTTTCAGACAAAATAATTTTGGTTTTTAAACCCACACAAAATACATTTTTACTTTTCAGTTTTTCAACATTAGGATTTGACAAAACACTATGAACAGCATTCTGGCTTGTGAAAATCAAATTTTCGTTAAGATCCTTTAATTCGAAAGGTTTATTTTGGGTCTGAATAAAATCAGCTTCAACGAGTTCGATATTGGCTTTTACCAATGCTTGTTTTTGTTCGCCCGAAAGCTTTTTTGTAGATAATATTTGAATTGATTTACTCATTTAATATGTTTTTGAATTGTTCAGTAGTAGGTAGTTTACCTTCTAATTCTTTTGGTAATTTTTTACTTAAAATATATTCTGAGACACCAATTGGTTTATTCACACTTCTTAATGCATATTCTACTTCTAAATGATCCTTTTCAGGAACTAATAATATTCCAATACTTGGTTTATCATCGTCTTGTTTTAGCTGATCGTCTATTAATTGAAGATAGAAATCAAGTTTACCTATAAATTCGGGCTCAAATTCCACTACTTTTAGTTCAACAGCGACTAAACATTTTAATATACGATGATAAAACAGTAAGTCTATATAGTAATCTTTATTACCTAATGTAAGGCGATATTGATTTCCAATAAAACAAAAACCATATCCAAGCTCCAACATAAGTCTTTTTACCTTTTCTACCATAGAGTTTTCTAAATCTCTTTCAGAAATAGGTTTGTTAATGTCAAGAAAGTCTAAACTATAAGTACTTTTAATACTTTCTTGTGCTTGTTCTAAAAAGTGTTCTGTTAGTACTTTTTGAAAATTATTTTGAGATGGATTTTGCAGGTATTTATGATATGCGTCAGCCTTAATTTGATGTAATAGTACTGATCGGCTATATTTGTTTTTAATTGTGTTTTCTAGATAAAATATTCTTGCTTTAGGATCTTTTACCTTCTGAATAATTAAAATGTTGTGTTGCCAAGGTACGTTTGTGACAAGATTTTTAATATCACTTAAATCTGAATCAACTTGATTCAGATTTGAATACTCGTTAACCAATTGGCGCATAAACCATAGATTTCTTGGCGACCAGCTAATTCCTTTTCCTATTGTTTTGCTTAAGTCATTACTTAATAATTCAACAATTGATTTTCCCCAACCAAACTGTTCTTGCCTTTTAATTATAAGTTCTCCTATACTCCAGTATAAAGTGTTTGAAATAGTTTGAACAGATTGTACAGCCTGAACCCTATGGTTTTGTACCAAATTAGTTATTTCAACTAAAAAGGATTCATATTGGGAAGCTATGATCTGATCGTTAATTTCCATGAAATTTGAAAAATTATTTTTTTAGAGATTCTTTAATAGATGCCATCAATTGGGCCCCGCCATTGTTCAGGATTTCCTGAGCAGCGAAGAAACCTAGTTTTTTCCATTCTGAAATATCAACAGTTTTGTCAATTTCGAGTTTTTGTTTACCATCAACAGAAAGCAAAACACCCTGAAAATGTAAAGTGTCAGCGTCTTCATTATAATTTACCAAAGCCCCGATTGGTGCTGTACAGCCACCTTCCAGTGTTCGTAGAAACTGACGTTCGATATAAGTACAAATTTCAGTTTCGATATGATTCAATTGCGAAAGTGCATCCAGCGTATAATTGTCGTTTTCCATTGCTACAACCAGCATTGCACCTTGAGCTGGTGCCGGAATCATCCAATCTAAATCTATATAATTTCCGGGTTTCAGGTTAATGCGCTCCAAACCTGCAGCGGCAAAAACAGCTCCGTCCCAGTTATTGTCTTGTAGCTTTTGCATACGCGTGTTTACGTTTCCGCGTAAATCAACCACGGTATGATTAGGGTATTTGTTAAACCATTGTGCCTGACGACGTAAACTTCCGGTTGCAATAGTGCTTGGATTAGTAAAATCAGGATTTCCTTTATGTACTAAAATGTCTAAAACATTGGCTCTCTCCAAAACTGCCGCCTGAACAATACCTTTGGGCAAAGCCGTAGGAACATCTTTCATAGAATGAACGGCAATATCAATATCGCCATTAAGCATAGCGATATCAAGTGTTTTAGTAAAAATTCCGGTAATACCAAGTTCGTACAGCGGTTTGTCAAGAATAATATCGCCTTGGGATTTTACGGCAACAATTGAAGTTTTATACCCTAAGTCGTTTAGTTTTTTTTCGACAGTATGTGCTTGCCAAAGTGCTAGTTCGCTATCGCGAGTTCCAATTCTGATTGTTTTTTTAGCCATTTTTTGTTTCTTGAACCATATAAGTTATATAAGTAAATTTAAGCAGTTTGCGTAAAAACATCAGTTTTATTAAATGAACTTATATAACTTATATGGTTTAAAATTTGATTTTATTAAGATGCTTTTATCTTAAAGACTTTCTCAATCCATTCGATGCTTTCATCTACCATGGTGTCGTCGTCTTTTAAGTGATTAGCAAAATGTGTAGTGATTTTCTGGATGATTCTGTTGCTGATGATTTCAGCCTGAGCCTCATTGAAATCTACAATTTTTCTACTTTGAAAATCTAACTCTGATACTTTGATAGCGTTTAGTTTTTCTTTTAAAGCATTAATCGTTGGAGCAAATTTGCGTCCTTTTGTCCAGGTAACAAATTCCTCTTTTACTTCTTCAATAATAGCTTCGGCAGCAGGAATGTGTAATTTTCTGTTTTCAAGAGTTTCATCTGTCAATTGAGACAAATAATCCATGTGGATCAACGTTACGCCTTCTAATTCCTCTACATTTTCATGAACGTTTTTAGGAATCGATAAATCTAAGATCAATAAAGGTTTCTTTAGATTTAGGATGGCTTTATCAACTGTTGGGTTTTGAGCACCTGTAGCGACAACAACAACATCGGCTTTTTGAAGTTCCAGATGTAACTCGGAATAATCTTTAACAATCAAATTTAGTTTTCCGGCTAATTTCTCTGCCTTGTCCTTAGTTCGGTTGATTAAAGTAATATGCTCATTTTTAGTATGTTTTACAAGATTTTCGCAAGTATTTCTTCCAATTTTTCCTGTTCCAAAAAGTAAAATATTTTTATTGCCAATATCTTCTACATTTTTCATAATGTATTGTACGGATGCAAAAGAAACAGATGTTGCGCCTGAGCTAATCTCAGTTTCGTTTTTGATTTTTTTGCTTGCCTGGATTACGGCATTTACCAATCTTTCTAAGAAAGCGTTTGCTAAACCAAAAGATTTTGAATGAGCAAAACTGGTTTTTATTTGGGAAATTATCTCAAAATCGCCTAAGATCTGACTGTCTAAGCCAGTTCCTACACGAAAAAGATGATTTATTGCTTCTTGATTTTTGTAGACAAAACCAACTTTTTGAAAAGCATCGACAGAACCGTTGCTGTTATCACAAATTAGCTTTATTAATTGAAATGGGTGTTCTGCAAAACCATAGATCTCGGTTCTGTTGCAGGTCGAAGTGACAATTAAACTTTCTATTCCTTCACTTTTAGCTTGTTCCAGCAAACGCGTTTTTGCAATTGCATCCAAACTAAATTTACCTCTTACCTCAGCATCAGCTTTTTTATAACTCAGACCAACTGAATAAAAATAAAGGTGTTTCGGTACATTATTGTTTTCCATAAATTCACTTTCATAAGAGTGCAACAAAATTATTACTATAGTCGTTATAAAAGTAACGCTCAAAGTGCTTTTTGTATCGCTACATGTTTTTTTGTTTCTAAACAGCTGTATTTATGCAAAAATAAGTACTTTTGTAGCAAAATCAGCTTGTTAGAAATGATTTGTTTAGAGTGATTCTAAATAAGATTATTCAAATATCCTGATTTTCGATTCAAAAAAATATCGCTATGAGTTCTCAAGAAATTATAAAAATTGAAGACGACTTTACGCTTATTCGTTTTCAAAATGACAGTTCAGAGCCTTTTTCGGCACAGCACGAAGTAGGTAGTGGCTTGATACAGTTTCACTTCGGAATAAAAGGCAATGCCAAATTCTTGTTCAATCAGGGCAGTTATGCTTTAGACTTGAAAGAAGAAAAATCGTTGCTTTTGTACAATCCGCAGAAAGAATTACCATTGAATTTAGAGTTGGCTCCAAATTCCTGGGTAATCTCCGTAATTGTTTCGATCAAGAAATTTCACGCGTTGTTTTCTGCAGAAGCCGACTATATTACTTTTTTAAGTCCCGATAATAAAGACAAAAAGTATTATAACGAAGGAAACATTAGTCCGTCGATGGCAATTGTTTTGAGTCAACTGTTTCATTATAACTTACATCCATCCATAAAAAACCTTTATTATAAAGGAAAAGGATACGAATTATTGAGTTTGTATTTTAACAGAACCGAAGACCCAAATGCAGAACAATGTCCGTTTTTGATCGATGAAGATAACGTTCTGAAAATTCGAAAAGCCAAAGAAATTATTATCGCTAATATGGCTGAACCGCCAGGTTTACAGGAATTGGCAGATGAAATTGGTTTGAATTTGAAGAAACTCAAAATGGGATTCAAACAAATTTACGGTGACACGGTTTATGGTTTTCTATTTGATTACAAAATGGATTTTGCTCGTAAACTATTAGATAGCGGTTCTTATAATGTAAACGAAGTAGGGTTGAAAATAGGCTACAGTACCGGAAGTCACTTTATAGCGGCGTTCAAGAAAAAGTTTGCCACAACTCCTAAAAAGTATTTGATGTCGATAAATACTAATGTTTAGTTTTTTTGCCACCAATTTCACGAATTGACACAAATTAATTATCTGCGAAAATCTGTTAAACCAGTTACATCTGTGTGCCAATATCTGGTAAATCGATTTTCTATATTCAACAATAAATAAAAAATAATAATTATCATATTTCTAAAAAGTTACATACAATACTTTTGACGAAAATTTTAAAAACAAATGCTTAAAGCCCAAAGCTTAAAGCCTAAAGCAATAAAATCATAATGAAAGGCGTATTATTAGTAAACTTAGGATCTCCCGAAAGTCCAACACCAAAAGATGTAAAACCATACTTAGACGAATTTTTAATGGATAAATACGTGATCGATGTTCCGTATTTATTAAGAGCTTTATTGGTTCGTGGTATTATTTTAAGAAAAAGACCAGAAGAATCAGCACATGCTTATGCAAAAATTTGGTGGGACGAAGGTTCTCCGTTGGTGGTGCTTTCTGAAAGAATGCAAAAGAAAGTGCAGCCTTTGGTAAATGTACCGGTTGCTCTGGCAATGCGTTACGGAAGCATGACGATCGAAAAAGGACTTCAGGAATTGCATGATAAAGGAGTTACCGAGGTATTACTTTTTCCTTTATATCCACAATATGCAATGGCTTCGACTTTGACTATTTTAGTAAAAGCCGAAGAAATTCGTAAAAAGAAATTCCCTCAAATGACTTTTACTGATGTTCCTGCGTTTTACAACAAACCGGATTATATCAGGAATCTGGCAGATTCGATTCAGAAACATTTAGTTGGTTATGATTACGATCATTTATTATTCTCGTACCACGGAATCCCGGAACGTCATATTCGTAAAACCGATGTAACAAAATCGCATTGCAAAATCGATGGGTCTTGTTGTAATACACCATCGCCGGCACATGATTTCTGTTACCGTCACCAATGTTACGAAACAACAAGACAAGTAGTAAAATTATTAGGACTTCCTGAAGATAAATACAGCTTAACTTTTCAGTCGCGTTTAGCGGGAGACAAATGGTTGGAGCCTTATACAGATGTTGAGATTGACAAAATGCCAGGAAAAGGAATCAAAAACCTTGCGGTTGTAACGCCAGCTTTTGTTTCAGATTGTTTAGAGACGCTGGAAGAAATCGCCATGCGTGCCAAAGAAGATTTCGAGAAAAACGGTGGTGGGAATTTCTTAGCAATCCCATGTTTGAACGATGATGACGAATGGTGCGAAACAGTAGGGAATTGGATTAACGAGTGGGCGAAATAGAACAAAGAATAAAGAATAAAGAACAAAGAATAAAGAAAATAGAACAAAGAAAATAGAGAGTAAAGAACAAAGACTTTATTAATGGAATATTATAATTATCTAAAATCACTGCACCTTATTTTTGTAATAACCTGGTTTGCCGGATTGTTTTATATCGTGCGTTTGTTTGTGTACCAAATAGAAGCCAACGAAAAACCATCTCCCGAAAAAGAAATTTTACAGGCACAATACAAGATAATGACCTATCGTTTGTGGTACATTATTACGTGGCCATCTGCAATTTTGGCAAGTATTTTTGCTTTTTGGATGTTGTTTTTTACAGATTTAGGAAACGCATGGCTAAAAATGCCGTGGATGCACGTAAAATTATGTTTCGTTTTCTTGTTGTATTTGTATCATGCAAAATGTCATCAAATATTTAAGCAATTACAAAACGACGAGGTAAAATATTCTAACAATTTTATGCGTTTATGGAATGAGGGCGCTACAATTATACTTTTTGCAGTAGTTTTTTTAGTAGTTTTAAAAAGTGCCATCAACTGGATTTTTGGCGTAATTGGAATCTTTTTATTCTCGATTATCATAATGCTTGGTTTTCGTTTTTATAAGCGTATTCGAGAGAAAAAATAAAAAAGGTTGCCACGAATTTCACAAATTAGCACGAATTATTTTGATCTTGTTTTGCCACAGATTGGACAGATTTTAATGATTTGAAAAATAAAAATCATGCTAATCTTTTTAATCTGTGGCAAAAAATAATTAGCGTAAATTCGTGTAATTAGTGGCAAAAACTAAAAAACTATGTTGAACAACTTCAAAATGTCGATGCTTTCATTGCGTGTTAGGATATTCCTTTCGATGATTGTATTGATTGTTGTGGCATCGTTTTTATTGGCTTCCATTTCGATTATTCAGTTCAAGAACGAAGCCAAAGAATACCATCAGGAACGTCTGGAGCGTAAAGAAAATGCCGTAAAAGAACACATTAACTATGTGCTTTCTACCACAACATATCCTCTAAAAACAGCCAATTTAGATTTAATTTTTAAAGATAAAATCCACGAATTGGCTCAGATTCACAAAATCGAAATCAATATTTACAGTCTCGACGGGAAACTATTAAAATCATCAAAAGAATCTTTTGCAGTAGATAAAGTAGCACCGCCAATTCCGGAATATATCCTGAAGCTCGTTCGTTCTTCTATCGAAAAGCGATTTGTAGATATTAAAACCATCGACGGAGTCAAAAACAGATCTTCGTATAGTTTGATAAAAGACGAAAAATTTAAACCACTTGGGATCTTAAATCTTCCGTATCTGGAAGACGACGGTTATTATGACAACGAATTAAACACCTTCCTGATTCGGTTAAGTCAGGTATATTCGTTTATGCTTGTTGTCGCTTTTGCTTTGGCATATTTCCTTTCGACCTATATTACAAAATCCTTAAAAACCATTTCAGATCGTTTAGAAGAAACCAATCTGGATCAGAAAAACGAGAAAATCGTACTAGAAGCCAATAGTAAGGAAGTCAACTTCCTGATAAAGGCGTATAACGGAATGGTCGATAAGCTAGAAACCAGTGCTGTAAAACTAGCCCAAAGTGAGCGTGAAGAAGCCTGGCGCGAAATGGCGAAACAAGTGGCACACGAAATTAAAAACCCGCTTACGCCAATGCGTTTGACGGTACAAAGTTTTCAGCGCAAGTTTGACCCGACAGCTCCGGACGTAAAGCAAAAATTAAACGATTATTCTGAAACGTTGATTCAGCAAATTGATACGATGACAGCTGTAGCATCGGCATTTTCGAATTTTGCCTCCATGCCGGCACAGCAAAACGAGACCCTGAATGTAGTTGAGGTTGTCGAATTGGCACTGGATATCTTCAACGAAGATTATATTGTTTTTGAAAGTGAAGAAGAGGAAATTATCTCAAAAATGGATCGTACACAACTGATCCGTGTCATTACCAACCTCGTTAAAAATGCAACTCAGGCCATCCCCGAAAGCCAATTTCATAAATCTATTTTGGTTACTGTAAAACGTACGAATAATAATGTGGAAATCGATGTAAAAGACAACGGCATCGGAATTCAGAAACTAGACATAAGCCGAATCTTTGAACCAAAATTCACCACCAAAACAAGTGGAATGGGACTTGGACTCGGAATTATAAAAAACATCATCGAAAATTACAAAGGAACAATTACCTTTGAATCAACATACGGAAAAGGAACCACTTTTAGAGTTTCTTTGCCCATAACAAACTCATAAACTAACGTCATGAACTACGAAAATCTTTTAATCTCAATTGAAGAAAAAATTGCAACCGTAAGCATTAACAGACCTACGAAGCTAAATGCTTTAAACAAAGCAACGATTAGCGATTTGAGTAAAGCCATAAAATTATTAGGAAAAAATGAGGAAGTCCGCGTAATTATATTGACAGGATTTGGTGAAAAGGCATTTGTTGCAGGAGCCGATATTTCAGAGTTTGCCAATTATACAATTGTCGAAGGGGCACAATTAGCTGCCGAAGGACAAGAAACCTTATTTGATTATATAGAGAATTTAAAGAAACCCGTAATTGCTGCCGTAAATGGTTTTGCACTAGGTGGCGGATTAGAACTGGCTATGGCGTGTCATTTTAGAGTAGCATCAGACAATGCCAAAATGGGATTGCCCGAAGTGAGTTTAGGATTGATTCCGGGTTACGGAGGAACACAACGTTTGCCACAACTAGTGGGCAAAGGTCGTGCTATGGAAATGATTATGACAGCCGCTATGATTTCTGCCGAAGAAGCCAAACAATACGGTTTAGTAAATCACGTAGTGCCTCAGGCTGAACTTTTGTCTTTTACAACTGTTATCGCTCAAAAAATTATTAAAAACGCCCCATTTGCGATTAGTAAAGCCATAAAAGCGATCAATGCCAATTTTACAGATGGCAAAAACGGATTTGATACCGAAATAAAATCATTCGGAAAATGTTTCGGAACTCAGGATTTTAAAGAAGGAACAACAGCATTTTTAGAAAAAAGAAAAGCTGAATTTACAGGAAAATAAGCTATACCAAAGAGTTGCACAAAGATTTCACAGAGAGTCGCAAAGAAAAAATTTAATACAAAGCATTGTGTAACTTTGTGAGATTTTTGCAGTAAAATAACAATACAGGGATACGAAAGGTAAAAACTTAGAACCTTAGTACCTTACAACCTTAGAACCTTAAAAAAATGTACGAACCAATATTTGCTCTTTTTTGCGAACGCGTTAAAGAAAGCATTCAAGCCGGCACTTTTGCTAAACTGACTTTAGCAAAAACGATCGGCGATACCGAGATCAAAAACATCTATTTTCGTTTGGCGATAAACGAAGACAATACCTGGTCAATTGCCTTAACAACCCGTTACAAAACCGAAGAAATCGAAAGCACCCATGCTTTAGATGAGGCCTTAATGGTATTAGGAACGTATATCAAAAATCCGTTTTTAACGGCTTTGTTGTTTACCACAGATAATGATGTGACATTCAAAGTAAACAAAAAGAACGCCGGAAGTATCATTGAGCAAGAACCAACATTCAAAAATGCTTCTCCGGTAATGCTGGAAATGATCGAGAAAGGAATTGTATAATTCTTATCATTAGTTTTAGGAGCTAATCCCGCTCCCGAAGCCCTCGTTTACTGAATTCGTTGCCATCAACGGATTGAAATCCGTTGCTACAATATAGTTCGTTCCTCCGGAACTTTTGAGAAAGAGCTTTAGGCTCGATTTATATTGTAGGGATGGATTTAATCTATTCAATTTATAATTACAGTTTATAAAATCTTAGTGACTCTCTGTGCAATTCTCTGCGAATCTCCGTGAAATAACCCTAAACTAACTTCACAAACAAATTCGAAGCGATTTTATTCGAGATTGATAATTCTCTGCCATTAACCTTGATTTTTACAGATAAATCAAAAGATTCTTTAGAGATAAATTCGATTTGAGAGCCCAAAGCAATTTCTTGTTTATCCAGATATTGCAGAAATTCAGACGAAGTGTCTTTTACACCCACGCAAACTCCGGTTTGATTTTCTATTAATTCAGAAAGCAAGTGTTTCTCGATTTTTACGATTCTTCCGTTGGCATCCGGAATTGGGTCACCATGCGGATCTTCGGTAGGATTTCCCAGAAAATCATCCAAACGATTAATCAGTTGTTCCGATTTGATATGCTCCAATTGTTCGGCAATATCGTGAACTTCATCCCAGGAGAAATTTAGTTTTTCAACCAAAAACACTTCCCATAAACGATGTTTTCTAACAATCATTTTTGCAGCCAGTTTACCATTTTCGGTCAAAGAAACGCCCTGATACTTTTTATAATGCACCAAATCTTTATCAGATAACTTTTTAAGCATATCCGTAACTGATGAAGCTTTGGTTTCCATCATTTCAGCAATAGCGTTCGTGCTTACTTCTGAATCATTAGAAGTAGTAAGATGATATATCGATTTAAGATAGTTTTCTTCTGAGAAAGTCATTTCTTTTATTTTTTGAGGTTCAAAGCGACAAAGGCGCAAAGGTTCAAAGTTTAAAATCTTTGTCCCTTTGAACCTCTGAACCTTTGTCCCTATTTCTTAACAATCAACAAAGGTATTGAAATTTTATGTCTCAATTTGTCTACGGTTGTACCAAACAAAATATCTTTTAAACCAGTGTGTCCGTGGGTTCCCATAACAAGTATATCAAAATTACCAAGGTTGATAATCTTTGCAATCACAGTGTTAGGTTTTCCAAAACCAAGTTCAGTTTCGATCCTGAATCCTTTTTGCGAAAGCATCTCTTTATATTCTAATAATAATTTTTCGTCGATTGTCGTTTCGTGATCGTCAACATGACCTCCATACATTAATGCACCAACGGTTTCTACGATGTGAATTAAAGTGTATTGCGCGTCGATTCCGCCTAATTCGAAAGCATTGTTAAGTGCAGCTTCATCAGCTTTAGAAAAGTCTACAGAAATCGCTATGTTTTTCTTGCCGTAAGTTTCTTTTGGCGTATAAACCAGTTTTAAATGATGTGGCGAATGATTCTCGATATTTGATTTTGCCCTTGCGATAAAAGGTTTTACAATGATATATAATAATAAGGCAAGAAACCCAAAGGCAAGTGGAACTACTGTTAACCACAAAATCGTTGGATGAGTAGAACTTGCAAGCCAGGAAGTAATTTCGTCATAAACTAACTTTGCATTAAGCGAAACAATGATCAAGGCAATAATCCAGGCTGCAATTTGAGTTGTTCTTGAAATATGAAACCCTTTCATTTTGGTTTTATCACTTACAAAGTGAATTAGCGGGATAATGGCAAAGCCCAATTGCAAACTCAAAATAACCTGACTTAAGATCAAAAGTTTTCCGGTTACACCTTCACCATAAATTAAAATTACGACAACGGCTGGAACAATGGCAATCAAACGGGTTATGATTCGGCGCACCCAAGGCTGAATCCTTAAATTCAGATATCCTTCCATTACAATTTGTCCGGCCAAGGTTCCCGTAACGGTCGAACTTTGTCCGGCAGCGATTAAGGCAACAGCAAATAATATTGGCGCCCATTTAGTTCCCAACAAAGGTTCAAGAAACTGATGTGCATCCTGAATTTCGGCAACTTCAAACATTCCGTTTCTGTAAAAAGTGGCTGCTGCCAAAATCAAAATGGCTGCATTTACAAAAAAGGCAAGATTTAAGGCGATGGTCGAATCAATAAGATTGTATTTCAAAGCCTGTTTGATTCCGGCAGGAGTACGATCGAATTTTCGGGTTTGTACTAAAGACGAATGCAGGTACAAGTTGTGTGGCATTACTGTAGCCCCAATAATCCCGATAGCAATATACAAAGCGGCAGAATTAGGCATTGACGGAATAAGTCCGTAAAGCACTTTGTCCAGTTCCGGTTCTGCAAAAATCATTTCAAAAATAAACGAGAACCCAATGATAGCCACCAGAACAATAATAAAAGCTTCCATTTTTCGGATTCCTTTATTAATTAAGAATAATAATAGAAAGGTATCCAGAACGGTAATTAAAACCCCTTCGATAAGCGGAATATCAAATAACAAATTGATACCAATTGCCATTCCTAAAACTTCGGCAAGATCACAGGCTGCAATAGCAATTTCTGCCAGAAAGTACAAAATATAGTTGATGAACTTAGAATAGGTTTCCCGGGAAGCCTGCGCCAAATCACGCTGTGTTACTATACCAAGACGGGCACTTAAACTTTGAAGCAGCAACGCCATTAAGTTGCTCATTAATAAAACCCAAAGCAATGAATAACCAAATTGGCTACCACCGGCAATATCTGTTGCCCAGTTTCCGGGATCCATATAACCAACGCTTACTAAATAGGCGGGACCTAAAAAGGCTAATATTTTTCTGAATCCTGTTTTTTTATGTTCTGTAGCAACCGATTGGTTTACCTCGTCTAAAGATCTAGTCATTGTAGTAATGTTGTTTTAACAAATATATATAAAAATTGTATTCGTAAAACAATATTTTTAGGCAAGTCTAAATCTTAATTGTTAGAATTTAAACAATTCGGACATAGTCCTGACAATGTAAAGTTTATATCGTTGACTTTATAATTGTGCGGAATAATGTAACTGGGCTTCACATTTTCAAGACAAGTTACTTCTAAACATTTCTCACAACTAAAATGAGCATGGTTATGTATGTGTACTCTTTGAGCATTATGATGACATTTTGCATACTTTACAGTTCCGTCCAGATTTACAATTTTATGAATAATATCGTCATTTACGAGTCGGTCAAGTATCCTGTATATCGTAACGCGATCGCATAAATCATTGATTTTTTTTTGAATTTCAGTATGAGACAAAGCGGTTTTAGATTTCTCAAAAATCTCTATAACCGCTGTCTTTGCTGCGGTGTTTCTTGTTGTTTTCATTTTTATTAAATTAAAAAACATTAACGCAACATTGTTGCGAATAAAATAAAACTATATATTTGCAACATAATTGCATTAAGCAAATGTACTGAAAATGAAGAAAACTACCTCATCCCTTTACGATATTTTAGGAATTTCGAGTGCGACCATTTGTTTGGTGCATTGTTTAGTTTTTCCGCTCTTAACTATCTTGCCTTTGGGTTTAAGTCACAATCCTTTTATCGATTTGCTTTTTGCTTCAATAGGCACATTTGCAATTTTTAAAATTATAAAAAAAACAAATCTTTTAGTAGCAAGTATTCTAATTATTTCGATGTCTTTGATCTGGATTAGTGTTTTATGCGAACTTTTTCTGGACATTCATCTCGATCTGATTTTTATTGGAGGTATCGGTATGATCCTTGGACATTTTTTAAATTATACAAATCACAAACCTTTACAACGATGAAAAAACTACCGGTTACTGTATTGAGCGGATTTCTTGGCGCAGGAAAAACAACGCTTCTCAATCATATTCTACACAATAAAGAAGGATTAAAAGTCGCAGTTATTGTCAATGATATGAGCGAAGTCAATATAGATGCCCAACTTATAAAAAATGAATTTACATTATCACGAACCGAAGAAAAATTGGTTGAAATGACCAATGGTTGCATTTGTTGCACTTTGCGGGAAGACTTAATGCTTGAAGTCGAAAAACTGGCACAAGAAGACAGGTTCGATTATTTGCTTATTGAAAGTACCGGTATTAGCGAACCCATTCCGGTAGCGCAAACTTTTTTGTTTGTAAATGAAGACGAAAACATTGATTTGTCCAGATTTAGCTATATCGATACAATGGTTACAGTTGTGGATAGTTTTAATTTCTTTAAAGATTTTGGCTCCGCTAAAACATTGCAGGAGCAAAACCTTTCAGATATTGAAAATGATAACCGAACAATAGTCAACCTTTTGGTCGATCAGGTAGAATTTGCCAATGTTATTATTTTGAATAAAACAGATCTTATCGCTCGAGAATCATTGAAAATGTTGAAAGCTTCGATTCAAAAGCTAAATCCGGTTGCAAAAATAATCACTTCGGTTTTAGGGAAAGTAAACCCGAACGAAATTATCCATACAGGTTTGTTCAATTATGAAGAAGCCGAAAATTCGGCAGGCTGGATTCGGGAATTAGAAGGTATTCACACACCCGAAACAGAAGAGTACGGAATAAGTTCTTTTGTGTTTCGGGATCCCAGACCTTTTCATCCCAATAGATTATGGAATTATATTTCATCTGATTTTCCGGCAAACATAATTCGAAGCAAAGGATTATTGTGGATGGCATCAAGACCACATCAAGCTATTAATTGGAGTCAGGCTGGGGGATCGATGAAAGCGGAAGGAGCCGGTGTCTGGTGGGCCAGTATGCCGTTAAGCGAGAGAATGACGTTTAATAATTTTGTGGAGTTTCAGGATGTAATAGAAGAACGATGGACTTCCAGGTTTGGCGACAGACTAAATGAATTGGTGTTTATTGGTCAGAAAATAAATGAAACTCAAATTCTTGCAGCACTTAACAAATGCCTTTGCACCGAGGATGAAATTATAGATTATCATAATGGTTTCTTCTCTGCAAAAGATCCTTTTCCTATTCCCGGAAATTAATATAAAACATAAAAACTATGATGTACAACAATACATACGACGTTATAATTATCGGTGGTAGTTACAGCGGACTTTCGGCAGCAATGAGTCTAGGGCGTTCTTTACGACACGTTTTGGTCATTGATAGCGGTTTGCCTTGCAACAGACAAACGCCGCATTCGCATAATTTCATTACGCACGATGGAGAGAAACCCGCTGTAATTTCGGCGAAAGCCAAAACTCAGGTTAAATTTTATGATTCGGTTAAATTCTATAACGGACTCGCTATTAGCGCTATTAAAACGGAATCTGGTTTTGAAATCGAAACCAGTTCCGGAAAAATTTTTACATCCGGAAAACTATTATTTGCAACAGGTGTAAAAGATTTATTGCCAAAAATTTCTGGTTTTGCTGAATGTTGGGGAATTTCGGTTTTGCATTGTCCGTATTGCCATGGTTATGAAGTAAAAAAAGAAAAGACCGAAATCGTAGCCAATGGCGATATGGGTTTTGAATTTTCTAAAATGATATCAAACTGGACTAAAGATTTAAGGTTGTTAACAAACGGAAAATCAACGCTAACAATTGAGCAAACTCAATTATTGAAACAACATAAAGTTGAAATTATTGAGGATGAAATCGAAAGTTTAGAACATGAAAACGGAAATATTCAGCAGATTTTCTTTAAAAATCAAACTAAAACGGTCGTTAAAGCCCTTTATTTTAAAGCTCCTTTTGAACAGCATTGTCCTTTACCCGAATCTTTAGGCTGCCAATTGACCGAAAATGGTTTGTTGAAAGTAGATGCTTTTCAGAAAACGACAATTCCGGGAGTTTTTGCGAGTGGCGATTGCCATATTCAGGCAAGATCTGTTGCATTGGCGGTTTCTTCCGGCTCTTTTGCCGGAGCAATGGTCAATAAAGAATTAATTGATGAGGTATTTGTTTAGCTTTTAAATTTAGGCGAGACATAGTTAATAGTGTCAAGGGTTCAAAAACGTGTTTCATTCTTTATGGGTTAAATCGTTTGGTATGTTTTAGAACCGGAACCATAAAATTCTATTCGTTAAAAATAAATGGTTTCACTCCGCTGGGGTTTAGAAATGGATTTTGGATTTTTCTATAAATATTGTGTCCTTCTGGGACTTTAATTATTAAAACTCCATCGGAGCATTATATTTATACCTAATCAGTATTTAATTTATGTCAAAGCTCCATCGCAGCGATATCAATGTGTCGAGACAAAATAGAAGCTACTTTTTATGGAGTCTTTTTTGTATAGCTCCTGGCTTCAGCTTGGGGAATAAGATTTAAGGTAAAATGGTTTTTGCTAAACCTATAAAAGTTGGCTAAAGCCCTTTTTGCTTCCTTTTATATTTTCATCCAGCTAAAACTGGACGCTATTCCCGGTTAATAAAGAATTTTGCGACTTATTTCTATGTGTTATACTATTCATAAAGCATTGAATTAAAATCAATTTTAAAGTTTTTAGCTTTAGAAACAATATTTATCAAATTTAATTTTTAGTTTTGTCTAAATTTAATTTTACAACGATGAAAAAACTTTTTTTGATATTGCTTTTATTTAGTTTACATATTTCGTTCGCACAAGAAACGACTTCTGTTTCGGGAGTTATTTCCGGCGAAGGCCATCAATTACATTTAGTGAATGTTCATTTAGTGGGCACAAAACAAAAAACGATTACCGATAGTTTAGGGTATTATAAATTTGAAAATGTTGCTTTTGGCAATTATACCATTCAGATTTCTCAAATAGGTTTTCAGACTTTGAAGAAGAAAATAGAAGTCATAAAAGACTCTGTCCAGTCTTATGATTTTGAATTAACCGATAATGAAAATCAACTTAACGAAGTTGTCGTTTCCGGAACTTTAAAAGCCGTAAAACGATTAGAAAGTGCTGTTCCGGTTGAGGTTTATTCACCTGTTTTTTTCAAGAAAAACCCAACTCCCAGTATTTATGAAGCACTTCAAAACATTAATGGCGTTCGGCCTCAACTCAATTGTGGTGTTTGTAACACAGGAGATATTCACATTAACGGACTGGAAGGCCCGTATACTTTGGTTTTAATTGACGGAATGCCAATTGTGAGCAGTCTCTCGACGGTTTATGGATTATCAGGAATCCCAAATTCACTCGTAGAGCGTATTGAAATCGTAAAAGGTCCGGCTTCTTCTCTTTACGGAAGTGAGGCTGTTGGAGGGTTAATCAATATTATAACGAAGAACCCAACAAACGCACCTTTGTTTTCGGCAGATGTTTTTTCGACTTCCTATTTAGAAACGAATGTTGACTTGGGAATGAAATTTAACCCGACTAAAAAAGCAACAACACTTTTGGGAATTAATTACTTCGATTACAATCAGGTGGTAGATAAGGATAAGGATGGTTTTACGGATGTGACACTTTCTCAAAGAATTTCGGTTTTTAATAAATGGAGTTTTCAAAGAGAGAATAATCGCTTATTTACGATTGCAGCACGCGGAATGTACGAAGATCGTTGGGGAGGAGATGTACGTTGGGAGAAAAAGTACCGAGGCGGAAACGAAATTTATGGCGAAAGTATTTATACCAAAAGAGGAGAGTTGATAGGGAGTTATCAATTGCCGTTTGAAGAAAAATTGATGCTTTCCTTTTCCGGAAATGTACATTATCAGGACAGTCGTTACGGAACAACGTCTTATATTGCAAATCAAAAAATAGGTTTCCTGCAACTTACCTGGGATAAAAAGATTGGTCGAAATGATTTTCTTGCCGGAATCGCCAATCGATATTCGTATTATGACGATAATACAACTGCCACAAAGGAAGCCGAAAGTACCTGGTTACCCGGAATATTTGTTCAGGACGAGATTACACTTTCTCCCAAAAGTCAGGTTTTGTTAGGCATGCGTTATGATTATAACTCGATTCATGGCTCGATATATACACCAAGGGTGGCCTATCGATGGAAGAAAAACGAAAATACTATTTTCCGTTTTAATGCCGGAACCGGATTTCGTGTTGTGAATTTATTTACAGAAGATCATGCGGCTCTTACCGGTTCGAGAGATGTTGTACTAAAAAGCAATTTAAAGCCCGAACAATCTGTAAATGCAAATCTGAATTATATTCAGAAAATAAACTTTACCAATGGAACTTTTATCGGCATAGAAACAACTGTTTTTTATACGCGCTTTAGCAATAAAATCATATCTGATTATGAAACCGATCCCAATAAAATTATCTACGACAACATCAACGGTTATGCCATAAGCCAGGGAATCAGCACCAATGTTGATGTTAATTTTCCAACGGGGTTAAAAATGATTTTGGGTGCTACGGTTTTGGATAATAAAAATGTCGAAAACGGAATTTCGCAAACTCCTTTTTTAACCGAGAAATTCACCGCCACCTGGAGTATTTCGTATAAAATAGAATCCCTGAATTTATTGTTGGATTATACCGGAAATGTTTACAGCCCAATGAAGTTGCCTTTGCTAAGTGATCTGGATCCAAGAAGTCCAAAGTCGCCTTGGTACAGCATCCAGAATATTCAGTTTACCTATTTTGGCTGGAAGAATTTTGAATTGTATGGCGGAGTAAAAAACTTATTGAACTTTACGCCAAAGCAAAATAATCCGTTTTTGATTTCCAGAACCAATGACCCTTTTGATAAAAAGGTACAATACGATGCCGCCGGAAAAGTGTTGGTCACTCCTGATAATCCTTACGGTTTAACTTTTGATACGACTTATGTTTACGGACAAAACCAAACAATTCGTGGTTTTTTTGGGTTAAGATATACGTTACGATAAAAGGTTAATGCCACAGATTTTACAGATTAAAATGATTTAAAAAAAAGGAGAAAAAATTTGCCACAAATTACACAAATTATCACGAATTTAATTAGTGTAAATTTGTGCAATTCGTGGCGAAAAAAATCATTTTAATCTGTGCAATCTGTGGCAAAAATGACAACAAATGAAAAAGCCAATTTTACTTATAATCTTCTTCGCATTTACTTCAACAGGATTTTGCCAATTAAAAAGCAGAACCTTTGAAGAAGTTGATAGTTTGCAACACATTCAAAAACGAAAAACAATCATTTTCATCCATACCGATTGGTGCCAATTTTGCCAAAGAATGAAACAAACGACTTTTAGAAATCCTGAAATCATCGAAAAACTGAATTCCAAATTCTATTTTGTAGATTTGAATGCCGAGGAAAAGCGAGATATTGTTTTTAATAATCAGACTTTTAAATACAAGCCTTCAGGAAATAATGTTGGTGTTCATGAATTGGCTTTGCAATTGGGTACAATTAAAAATCAAATTGTATATCCGGTTTTATGTGTTTTAAATGAGAAAAATGAAATCATTTTGCAATACAACAATTATTTAAACATAGAGGATTTTAAAGGTCTTTTAGAAAAATTAGAACAATAAAATTCCTATTTTTGAGAATGAATTCTTCGCAAATCCAACACTTCAATTACATCTTTACCGGATCGGGTTTATCTGCTTTGATGACCGTTTATAAAATGGTTTTGTCCGGAAATTTTTCCGATAAATCAATTTTATTATTAGACCAGGATTCTAAAAAGATAAATGACAGAACCTGGTGTTTTTGGGCGAAAGAAGATACGATTTGGGACTCGGTTATTTCTAAAAAATGGGATTTGGCTTTGTTTGCTAATGAAGATTTCAAACGGGATTTAGATCTCAAACCTTATCAGTACAATCAAATTAACGGATTAGAATTTTACAATTTTGTATTTGAAAAACTTTCAAAGCATCAAAACATCACTTTTTTAAATGAAAAAGTAACGGATATCAATGAGCTTGAAACTCATGTTTTTGTAGGGACGGAAAGTAACAGATATACCTGCGATTATTTATTCAATAGTATTTACACCAAAAATTTTGCTTTAAGTCAGGATAAGTATCCTGTTTTGCAACAGCACTTTACAGGTTGGTTTGTCAAAAGCGATGTTGAGGTATTCGATCTGGAAAAAGCTACTTTCATGGATTTTTCGGTAGAACAAAAAGGCAATACAAGATTTATGTATGTTTTGCCAACTTCTAAAACCGAAGCTTTGGTAGAGTATACCTTGTTTTCTGAGAACCTGCTTATTAAAGAAGAATATGAAAATGAGATTAAAATCTATTTAGAAAAACTCGGAATTAAGCAATATGAAATTGTCGAAAAGGAGCAGGGAAGTATCCCAATGACGTGCTTTCCTTTTTGGAAGAAAAACACTAAAAGAGTTTTAAATATTGGCACTGCCGGCGGATGGACAAAAGCAAGTACAGGGTATACATTTAGAAATTCGGATAAAAAATCAACTAAGTTGGTTGAATTTCTTTCCAATCCTTCGACTTCGCTCAGGATGACATCGTTTTATAATAAAAACAGATTTTGGTTTTACGATCTATTACTTTTAGATATTCTCTATCGTCATAATGAATTGGGAAGTATTATCTTTTCTTCGTTGTTCAAAAAAGGAAATCCGGTTTTAATCTTTAAATTTCTGGACGAAGAAACAACTTTGACCGAAGAACTTAAAGTAATTCTCAAGTGCCCGAAAGCACCATTTATAAAAGCATTGTTTCGGGTTTTATTCAAATAAAAAACGGTTACACAAATTTTACAGTGTACTACAGATTTTTTAAAGGCAAATAGTAAAAAATGGTGCGTTTATTTGCTTAAATTTGTTTGATAAGCCTATAATTGCATTAACGTCATTTTAGGATGATGCCTACCAGCAGATCACAAGAACTACAGAACATTAATGCTTTCTTATATTCCTAAACTTCTAAGCCATATTGTTTTACAGGTAATTTTAGATAGCTTTTCTTTTTATTAAATGTAATTCGTATTCAACTTTCTTCTTTATTATACTTTCCTGAATTAGAAATACTTTCAAAAGTGTTTGTCTGGTTCTTCAATTTATTTTCGTTTATACGTAATACAGCAGTAAATTCTTTTATCGTAAAAAATAGTGAATACCATGAAAATGGTAGTTTTATTGTAAAAACAGAAAACACAGATCATTATTTTTAAGTGTTTTAAGGTTCAAAATTTCATAAAATAAATGTCTTATTCTTTTATTTTAAAAGCTTTTTACGGCATCCGTACAGATGTTTTAACATTTAGCTTTGCTGGATATTAAATAATGTAGAATTCATTATTTATGAAAATGATGTTTTGCATCCTGATGCCGGTAAATGAGCCGGATTTAAAACAAATAGGGAATAAAAAACGTATATAAAAGCAACGAGGTAATATTGTAATCGCTCATTTTCGATAATGCATTAATTGGTAAAATTATGGGAATTATTAAGCACTTAAATTTTGATTTAGAAACAAAAGCAATAGGTTTAATTTGCAAAGCACTTGGACATCCTGCCCGAATTCAGATCATGACCCTTTTATGGAAAAGAGACAACAGGACTTGTGGTGAAATTGTTGAGTTAATTCCGTTGGCGCAGTCAACGGTATCTAAACATTTACTGGAATTAAAAAAAGCACATCTGGTCAATATAAAAAATGAAGGAAAGAAAATAATTTACTCTCTTGAAGTCGATAACATACAAATGCTTAAAAAATATTTTACCACTTATCTTTCAACGATTGAGATTTCAGAACAAAATAAGTCAACGGTTCTGACCACCCGACATAAAACAAATGGTAGAAATAGCCATTTGAAACAATACAACTATCAATTTCCGGATAAAAGAATAAAAGAAGCACTCTAAAAGCTCAGAAATGATCTTAAGCCATTGTTGAAATAGCTTAAAAATACAGAAGACTTTTAGAGACCTATTTGCTTGATTTAAAATCTTATATCGAACTATAACAAAACTTTATACCTGAAGTTAAGTTGTTGCGAGTAAACTTTGTAACTTTGCAGTTCAAAAGTAAAATTTAAAAATAAAGAAATATGTATCCAGAAGAAATGGTAAAACCAATGCAGGCTGAACTTACTGTTGCAGGTTTTCAAGATTTACATAGTGCTGACGCTGTTGATAACGCTATCAAAGCCGAAGGTACCACATTAGTTGTTGTAAACTCTGTTTGTGGTTGTGCTGCAAGAAATGCACGTCCGGGAGCAAAAATGAGTTTAGAAGGAGCTAAAAAACCAGATCACTTAATCACTGTTTTTGCAGGTGTTGACAAAGAAGCGGTTGATGCAGCCAGACAACACATGTTTCCTTTTCCTCCATCATCGCCATCTATGGCTTTGTTCAAAAACGGAGAATTGGTTCACATGTTAGAGCGTCACCATATCGAAGGTCGCCCAGCCGAATTAATTGCTGAGAACTTGCAAGATGCTTTTAATGAATTCTGTTAATTTACGTTCAAAGTAACAAAGGTACAGAGGTACAAAGATTTTTATAAAAGCATCAGCCGCGGCTGATGCTTTTTTGTTTTTATAAAGTACCTCAAAATCTTTGAACCTGACAAAACCTTTGTCCCTTTGAACCTTTTTCTTTACCTTTGCCACTCAAAAAAATAATTTCTCACACTTAAAACTGTTTATAGCATGCAACTGTACAACACTTTGAGCGCAGAAGAAAGAGCCATCATGATCGATGATGCCGGTAAACAACGACTAACGTTGTCTTTCTATGCGTATGCCAAAATTCAAGATCCCAAAAAATTTCGCGATGATTTATTTGTAGCCTGGAATAAGCTTGATGCTTTGGGCCGAATTTATGTTGCCAACGAAGGAATAAATGCTCAAATGAGTATTCCTGAAGAAAATTTGGAGGCTTTTAGAGAAACTCTGGAAGTATATGATTTCATGAAAGGCATTCGTTTGAATGAAGCCGTAGAACACGATGATCATTCCTTTTTAAAACTAACTATTAAAGTTCGTGACAAAATTGTTGCCGACGGTTTAAACGATGAAACTTTTGATGTTACGGATATTGGTGTTCACTTAAAAGCCGCAGCATTCAATGAAATTCTTGATGATCCAAATACCATTGTAGTCGATTTTAGAAACCATTACGAAAGTGAAGTAGGTCATTTTAAAGGCGCTATCACTCCGGATGTTGAAACATTTAGAGAGAGCTTACCAATAATCAACGATCAGCTTCAAAATCATAAAGAAGATAAAAATCTGGTCATGTATTGTACCGGCGGAATTCGTTGCGAAAAAGCAAGTGCTTATTTTAAACATCAGGGTTTTAAAAATGTTTTTCAGTTAGAAGGCGGAATCATCAATTACGCCAAACAAATTGAAGCAGAAGGACTGGAAAGTAAATTCATTGGAAAAAACTTCGTATTTGATAATCGTCTTGGCGAAAGAATTACCGATGATATTATCTCGCAATGTCACCAATGCGGAAAACCTTGTGACAATCACACCAATTGCGAAAATGACGGATGTCATTTGTTATTTATTCAATGTGATGATTGTAAAGCGGCAATGGAAAACTGCTGTTCTACAGAATGTCTTGAGGTTATACACCTGCCATTGGTAGATCAGGTAAGATTAAGAACCGGGAAACAAGTTGGAAATAAGGTTTTTAGAAAAGGAAAATCTGAAAATCTAAAATTCAAACACTCAGGCGAACTATCAAATAATTCTTTGGCTACAGCTAACCCGAACATAAGCGAACAAGAAAAGCAAAAACAAGCAGATATTCGTCAGAAAATAAAAGTAAAAAAAGTACTTCTTGGAAAAGCAGAACATTATTATGTAAAAGCAAAAGTTGGACTTTTTACCATCGAAAATCAAGAGCTGAACGCTGGAGATAAAATCTTAATCTCCGGACCAACGACAGGAAACCAAGAATTGATTTTAGAAAAAATGATCGTCAATGATGCAGAAGCCACTACTGCTAAAATTGGGGATAAAGTTACTTTCGAAATTCCTTTTCGCATTCGTTTGTCAGATAAATTGTATAAAATTGTAAATTAGCAGAAATTTTAAGCTAATTTACATGTCGCATTCTTTTACCAAATTATGGATTCACGCAATTTGGGCAACCAAAAACCGTCAGGAATTAATTGATTATTCAATTGAGGAAAAGGTATTCGATTATATTCGGGGAGAATTAATTGAATTGGGTTGCCCTGTTAGAATCATTAATGGAATGCCAGACCATGTTCATGTTTTGTTTTTACAAAATCCACAAAAAACTATTTCAGACTTGATGAAACAAGTAAAAGGAGGTTCTTCTCATGTTATAAATGGAGAAAATCTAATCCTTGAAAAATTTGCGTGGCAGAATGGTTTTGCGGCATTTTCTGTTAGTGTGTCTCAGCTAGATGTAGTGCATAATTATATTAAAAATCAAAAACGACATCATCTTATGAAAAATGGGCAAGATGAATTTGATGAGTTTGTAAAATTGCATAGACTGGAGAATAAATGAATGCTTGACAAAATTCTCAACGATGTACCCAAGGTTAAAACCTTGGGCTATGGTTGGAAAATTAGCTAAAAATTCGATTCTATAGATATAGCCCAAGGTTTCAACCATGGGTACACAATCAAAATCCCCAAAGATTTCAGCTGTTATAAACAATACCACAAAAAGTATAGACAATTTTTTTTCATCGTTAAGCGATGGGATGTAATTAAAAAAAATTTCCCAACGGTTTCAGGCGCTGGATACAATACCAATAAAAATGACAACAAATAATAAAATTGAACTTATGGCTCCCGCAGGGAGCTTTGAGTCACTTCAGGCTGCGCTCGATAATGGCGCTGATTCAATCTATTTTGGAGTAGAACAACTTAATATGCGTGCACGTTCAACCATAAATTTTACTATGGATGATTTGCAGGAAATTGCGAAGCGCTGTCAGGCTAAAAACGTACGCAGTTATCTGACTTTGAACACCATTATTTACGATCATGATTTGTCTGTCGTAAAAACACTACTCAACAAAGCCAAAGAAGCTGCTATTACTGCCATAATTGCATCTGATCAGGCTGTAATCGCAATGGCAAGGACAATTGGTATGGAAGTTCACATTTCGACACAATTGAATGTAACAAACATCGAAACTATAAAATTCTATAGCTTGTTTGCAGATACTATGGTTTTAAGCCGTGAACTAAGTTTAAGACAAGTAAAAAATATCACAGATCAAATTGAAAAGGAGCAAATAAAGGGGCCTAACGGAAATTTAGTCGAAATAGAAATTTTTGGGCATGGAGCTTTATGTATGGCAGTTTCGGGAAAATGTTATTTGAGTTTGCATTCGCATAACTCCTCTGCAAATCGTGGCGCCTGCAAGCAAAATTGCCGTAAAAAATATACTGTTATCGATCAGGAAACCGGTTTTGAAATTGAACTTGATAACGAATACATGATGTCGCCTAAAGATTTGTGTACAATTGATTTCTTAGATCAGGTGATAGATTCCGGGATTCAGGTTCTTAAAATCGAGGGTCGTGGCCGTGCTCCGGAATATGTGGCAACGGTTATTAAAACCTATCGTGAAGCTATCGATTCGTATTATGATAAAACATTTTCTAAAGAAAAAATCGCAGTTTGGATGGAATCTTTGAATACCGTGTACAATCGTGGGTTCTGGTCGGGTTATTATTTAGGCCAGGAATTAGGGGAGTGGAGTGATATTCCGGGTTCGGCAGCAACGCAAAAGAAAGTATATGTGGGTAAAGGGATACATTATTTTCCGAAAGCAAATGTGGGACAATTTAAGATTGAAGCGTACGACATAAAAATTGGGGATAAAATTTTGGTAACGGGACCAAGTACCGGAGCTCAGGAAATGATTATCGACGAAATGTTTGTAAATGACACGGTATCTGAAAAGGCTACAAAAGGCGACGATTGTACCTTGAAACTTCCGTTCAGGATTAGAATGTCTGATAAACTATATAAAATTGTCGAAGCATAAATGGTCATTATAACATTACAAAGAGACAAATGCATCGGCTGCAATTACTGTGTAGAAATGGATCCGGTGCATTTTCAAATGTCTAAAAAAGACGGAAAATCAGTTTTGATTCATTCCAAAGATGCAAAAGGATTTTTTACGTTAAAATCCCCCAATCATACAATTGCCGAAAGCTGCGAATTGGCTGCAAAAGCCTGTCCGGTAAAAATTATTACAGTAAAAGAAACCTAGTAAGAATTCCTAGTATATATGGTAATTAGTGAACCGGACTTTGTGTACAAGAACAGTTACTGATTCCTCTTAAGAAATCCAGTCCTATAGTAATAACATGTGTTCCGGAATTGTAAGCACCAAGCTGATTCAGAGATGCCTGGTAGGAATATCCAAAATAGAAATCATTTTTTTTAAATCCCGCCATTGGACCTATCATTAAAGGTTCAAAAAACTGATCGTTCAGGAAGCGGTACGAAACCCCAATCCAGAAATAATCTTCATATTTATTATACTGTCGGTACTTAAAATTAAAGTCAGTACTGGAACGTTTATCACTGGCAAACATTTGAAAATAAACAGAGGGCTCAAATTCAATCCTATCCGTTGCACCTTTAAAAACATATCCCGTATACAACTGATAATTTCGAAGTAAAGTAGGTTCTATTCCTGTAAACTGATCAATTTTTTTCTCAAGAATATTACTAATATTTAAACTTACATAGAATCCTTTGTTTCTATACAATGCGCCAACATCAAAATTGCTATTAGAAATAGCACGATTGTTTGTAATCGCAGGATCTAAAGACGGAGTTTCTACAGTAGGTTGAAATTTATTGATGTCAATTTTGAAAGTATTCAGGTTATACGAGATCCCAAATGACAGGTATTGTTTAGAATAATAATCTAAAATAAGATGGTGCGCAAAGGAAACTTTGGCACCCATTTGTTTGGTATATCCATTACTGTCATTATAAAGAGAAATCCCGACTCCTGACCGATCCAGAACTCTGAAATCAGCATATATGGACTGATTGTCAGGAGCGTCCTTAATGCCAACCCATTGCGTTAAGCCATTGGCTCGTATTCTTAGGTTATCACCAATGCCTGCATAAGTCGACGAAATGACAAAAGGATTGTCTGCGAGATATTGTGTAAAAACCGGTAAATTTAACTCCTGACTGTAACCAGATGTTACAGCCATAAACAGTAGTGATATAATTATTTTTTTCATTGTATTATAAATTTTAGCAAACACTATTGGTTTTTGTAATTATCTGTAAAGAGTAAAATGTCCAACAAATTCTCTATTGTCTTTATTGTCATTTAGTTTTAGTACGTACCAGTAATCGCCAGAAGACAACTCTGAACCATTGTATTTTCCGTCCCATTTTTGACCATATCTGTAGCTACCCAATATTCGACCGTATCTGTCAAAAACTGTAAAAGTCAGGTTTTTGTAGATTTCAGTACATCCAGGTCCCCATTCGTCATTTATTCCGTCTCCATTTGGAGTGAAGTTATTGGGTATACAGACATCTATGTATTCAAAATATCTTGATAGCTTTGCACTACATCCATTTTTATCTGTCACGGCAATGGTGTAAATTCCTGATTTGTATATAACAAACTTGTTGTTTGTGCTAAAAGATTCATCATTAAACGAATACAAGTATTGTCCTGTACCACCAGTTGTTGTAGCAATAATTTCGTTCATATCACCATCGGCTAACAACAGTGCCAAAGGTTCAACAGAATTAATTGTGAATTCTTTTGTAGACTGAATACAGCCATTTGTATGTCTTGCCGTTATCATATGAGAGCCGGGTGCAACATTCTTGAAAGTATTTGCAGATTGATAAGGTCCTCCGTCAAGAGAATAATCAATATCAATAAGATCCTTAATGATAGGATTGATTTTTACAGTAACCGAAGTTGTAGGTGCATTGTTTGTACAAACAGAATCAAAATGTACTATTGGGTTGATTTTTATCGAGTTTGGTATGTTTACTTCAAGTTCTGAAGTACAACCCTGTGCATCACTAATATAAACAATATGACTGCCTCCATCCAGATTTATAAAGTCAAATACAGTTTGTCCGGCTATTCCTTGCGAAAAAACACCTGTTGTTTTATCCAGACGATAAGAAAACGGTGCTGTACCACCAGAAATTTCTATACTAAAGGCCCCATCTTTTTCTCCTGAACAGGATTCTGGAGTTAGACTATTGGGTAAAACAAACGACTTTAGTTTAGGACTAACAGTCAAATTCAATACCTTATTTGCTGTACAACCATCATTGCTTACTTTGTAGATTCCCGATGTGTTGTAAACTATATTATTTACCGTCCATTTATAAGTTTCACCTGAACAGATTGACGCTGTTGTTACAACGTCAGCAGGTTTTTTACCCACGGTTAAATTTAACACCTGATCTGCTGTACATCCGTCATTGTTTTTGGTGTAAGTTCCTGAAGTACTGTAGATTTTTCCGTCTGCATCCCAAACAAAAGAATCTCCAGAACAGATGTTTTCATTTTTGGTAACCGTTGCAGGTTTTGTGCCTACAGTTAAATTCAACACCTGATCTGCTGTACATCCGTTATTACTTTGAGTATAAGTTCCTGAAACATTATATATTTTTCCGTCTGCATCCCAAAGGAAAGAATCTCCAGAACAGATGTTTTCATTTTTGGTAACCGTTGCAGGTTTTGTGCCTACAGTTAAATTCAATACCTGATCTGCCGTACATCCGTTATTATTTTGAGTATAAGTTCCTGAAACATTATACGTTTTTCCGTCTGCATCCCAAAGAAAAGAATCTCCGTAACAGATGTTTTCAGTTTTGGTTACCGTTGCAGGTTTAGTCCCAACAGTTAAATTCAATACCTGATCTGCTGTACATCCGTCATTGTTTTTGGTATAAGTTCCTGAAGTACTGTAGGTTTTTCCGTCTGCATCCCAAAGAAAAGAATCTCCAGAACAGATGTTTTCAGTTTTGGTTACCGTTGCTGGTTTAGTCCCAACAGTTAAATTCAATACCTGATCTGCTGTACATCCGTCATTGTTTTTGGTGTAAGTTCCTGAAGTCGTATACGTTTTTCCGTCTGCATCCCAAAGTAAAGATTCCCCAGAACAGATGTTTTCAGTTTTGGTTACCGTTGCCGGTTTATCCCCAACAGTTAAATTCAATACCTGATCTGCTGTACATCCGTCATTGTTTTTGGTGTAAGTTCCTGAAGCCGTATATGTTTTTCCGTCTGCATCCCAAAGGAAAGAATCTCCGTAACAGATGTTTTCAGTTTTGGTAATCGTTGCGGGTTTAGTTCCAACAGTTAAATTCAATACCTGATCTGCTGTACATCCGTTATTGTTCTTGGTGTAAGTTCCCGAAGCATTATAGGTTTTTCCGTCTGCATCCCAAAGGAAAGATTCCCCAGAACAGATGTTTTCAGTTTTGGTTACCGTTGCAGGTTTATCCCCAACAGTTAAATTCAATACCTGATCTGCCGTACATCCGTTATTGTTCTTGGTGTAAGTTCCCGAAGCATTATAGGTTTTTCCGTCTGCATCCCAAAGGAAAGATTCCCCAGAACAGATGTTTTCAGTTTTGGTTACCGTTGCAGGTTTATCCCCAACAGTTAAATTCAATACCTGATCTGCCGTACATCCGTCATTGTTCTTGGTGTAAGTTCCTGAAGTCGTATACGTTTTTCCGTCTGCATCCCAAAGGAAAGAATTTCCGTAACAGATGTTTTCAGTTTTGGTTACCGTTGTTGGTTTTGCAAATACGGTAATAGTTCCTGTAGCGGCCTTAGCACCACAATTATTTCCTGTAACCGGAATGCTGTAATTAAAAGTACCTGATTCTGTTGGTGTACCACTTATAGTGATCGTATTATTGGCAAAACTCGCTATAACTCCGGCAGGTAAATCTTTTGCGATACCCATTGCAGTTACATTGGTTGTTTTATGTGTAATAGATGTAATTGTAGTGTTAATACAAACTTCTGGTGTCGAGGAGGCTTCCCCAACCGTTTTGTCTTCTAATATTTCAAGAGTTGCCGGTACACGTTCAGAACATCCTGTTACATTTCCTGCATAATAGATTGTTTTACCAGAAGTATTGGTATTGGTGATACCGGAACCCGGTGTTGCTGCCGGATTGAGTTGTGCACCCCAGGCAATTGGGTCACCACCTGTAGGAGTAGTGTACCATAAAACAACAGGTTTTCTAAAAAAACCTCCTCCTTCCGGAGGTGTCAGTGTCCATTTATATATACCTGAGAAATTTGGATTATCATATGCATAGATCATAGTAACCAACGTATAGAGTGTGCCCACTTCAAGATGTGCTGTTAAGGTTGGGTTTTTGAAAGAGGATTCATAATCATCATCTCCCGTTACCCATGTTCCTTGTCCGTCTCCTTCTTGCGGGCAGGTGCCCATTGTATAATTTCCTTTATAGATATATCCAGCTCTTATATACTTTGCACTTTCATCTGTCAATGTTAAAGAATAAGTTCCTGTAACATTTACCGAGAAAGGAATAGTAGTATAATTTCCAAAAGCTTCCGTAACAAATCCACAACTTGGGATAGTATAGTCAGTTCTACGTTCTGGCATAAAAGATTTCGGATCTGTTGCGAAATTCCATGTATCATTAAATCCAATTTCTGGAGAAGGAGTTTCACCGTTGCCTAAAGTAGCGGTCAATATACCGGCATCACCTTTACATATTGTAGCACCCTTAGTTACAATTTTTTCCTGTTCAGGAGTTACATTTACTTTAACCGCTTTTCTGTCTTCTGGTTTATTTTCGCAATAATTATCTCCGCTTACCGCAATATAATAGGTTTTGGTAGCCTGAAGAGGTCCCGTTGATAAGGAAGGAGCATTGCTTAAAAGTTTTGCATTAGCGGTAGGGGCGTCATACCAGTAAAAAGTAGTTCCTACTGTTGATGACGGGGTTAATGTTATTTCAGAATTATAACAAATCGGAAATTCAGATGCAATAGCTATAGCCGTAGCTGTAGCTGTTGGCAACTGAGCAGCGTAAATAAAAGGTAAAGATTTTGCCGAGGTACAACTTAGAGCACCAGAAGTCACTGTATATTGTTGTTCAACTTCCATTCCTGTTATAAGCCCCGTTGCATCTGTTACAGGTCCTGTTGGGTTAAAGGTATAGAAACCACCAGGGACATAATTTTTTATTGTATGGGTACTTCCTGCTGTACAAGTAGCCGTTGTAGAAGTTATAACGGGAACTTCGGCTATTGGCAACTGTGGGGTATAAGAAAAAAAAGCAGATTTATCAGAGATGCAATTAAGATCACCAGAGGTCACTGTATATTGTTTTCCAATTGCCATTCCTGTTATAAACCCTGCTGCATCAACTGCAGGTCCCGTTGGATTAAAGATATAGGAACCACCAGGAACATAATTATTTATTTTACTAGTACTTGCTGCTGCGCAGGTTGCTGGTGCAGTAGTAATAACCGGAATAGGTTCTGCAAATACGGTAATAGTTCCTGTAGCGGCCTTGGCACCACAAGTATTCCCTGTAACCGGAATACTGTAATTAAAAGTACCTGATTCTGTTGGTGTACCACTTATAGTGATCGTATTATTAGCAAAACTCGCTGTAACTCCGGCAGGTAAACCTGCTGCGATACCCATTGCAGTTACTTTGGTAGTTGTATGTGTAATAGATGTGATTGCTGTGTTAATACAAACTTCCGGTGTCGAGGAGGCTTCTCCAACTACTGTATCTTCTAATATTTCAAGAGTTGCCGGTACCCGGTCAGAACATCCTGTTACATTTCCTGCATAATAGGTTGTTTTACCCGGAGTATTGGTATTGGTGATACCGGAACCCGGTGTTGCTGCCGGATTGAGTTGTGCACCCCAGGCAATTGGGTCGCCACCTGTAGGGGTAGTGTACCATAAAGTTAGCGGGTCTGTAAAGAAACCTCCTCCTTCCGGAGGCGTCAGGGTCCAGTTATAGTCACCTGAAAAATTTGGATCTTCAAATGCATTAATAAGAGATACTAAGGTATATAGCGTACCCACTTCAAGATGGGCTGTTAAGGTTGGATTTTTTGCACCCATAAGACCATAATCATCGTCTCCGGTTATCCATGTTCCTTGTCCGTCTCCTTCTTGCGGGCAGGTGCCCAGTGTATAATTTCCTTTGTAAATATATCCTGCTCTGTAAAATGTATTACTACCGTCTAGTATTAAGGTGTAGGTACCCGAAACATTCACAGAAAAAAGTTTAGTAGTATAACTTCCGTATGTATTAGAATAAAATACACATCTGGGAATATTGTCATTTCTGCGATCTGGCATTAAAGATTTAGGATCTGTAGCAGCGTTAAAGGTTCCTGAAAAATTTATTACAGCAGTTGGAGTTTCACCTGTGCCTAAAGTAGCGGTCAATATACCGGTACCACCTTTGCATATTGTAGCATCCTGAGTTACAATTTTTTCCTGCTCAGGAGTTACATTTACTTTAACCGCTTTTCTGTCTTCTGGTTTGTTTTCGCAATGATCATCCCCTCTTGCTGCAATATAATAGGTTTTGGTAGCCTGAAGAGGACCGGTCGAGTAGCTGGAAGCCATACTTAGAAGCTTTGCATTAGCGGTAGGGGCGTCATACCAGTAAAAAGTAGTTCCTACAGTTGATGACGGGGTTAATGTTATTTCAGAATTATAACAAATCGGAAATTCAGATGCAATCGTTATATCAGTTGCTTTTACATACGGAAAAACTACTATCGAAACTTCTTTGTTTCCGGAGCATTTTAAATTATTGTTGTTGGTAATGTCAATACCAGTTTGCGCATAACGTATTCTATAATTGGTAGTTTTACTTATAGCAGGAGTTACATATTGCAATGATGTAGCTCCCGGGATATCAATCCAGTTTGTTTCGTCAAATCGTTGCCATTGGTAACTTGTAGATGTTGCCGGATTTTTATTTTCTGCAATTATAGTGGCAAAAGTACTGCCACATGTTTTGGGATCAGTAAACGAAAGTGTTAATGTAGGTACACAAATACTAAATGATGCATCATCATTGCCTGTAACATTTGTATCAGCTTGTCCGTTGCTTACCCTTACTGTTACCTGGTCCAGTCCTGCGGGAACAGAAAAAGACATCGATAATTCTTTCCAGTGAAGCGCAGTGGGATCACTTAATTCTAACTGGTCAGAGGTAAAAGATTGTAAAACAGCATTGTTGAGCGGGTTTATTAACTCTATTTTTACTATTGGCTTAACGCTAACCTGTGCATAAGAGGTTGTTACAAGATTTGCCGCGTAGATAGAAAAAGTGCATAAACTTCCCGAACATAAACCGGTGTATTTTTTTTCGTAAAAAACACTTCCCAGAGTGGTATTGGCATCAAATACGAGCATGTAGCCATCTCCGCCTTTGCCGCTGGTATGATCTCCATCATTTGCCCATGAACTATTTGCCGGATGGGCATTTTTCATGATACTATATCCATTTACACCTACACCGCCCGTAGCCGAAAAATTGTAAGTAGTATAAAAGTCTGTTGCAGAAGGTCGGGGACCTCTGTCTGAGATTCCGGAACCAAAATCATCATTTATAAGGGTTTGCAACTCTCCGTTACAGACTAAAGCACTAATAACAACTTTTACCGGTTTAATTATAAAACAACCCTGTTCTGTAGTGTTTTTGATATAATAAGTGCCTGATATGCTTACTGCAGCTGGGTTTGCGACACCTTTTGTCGCAGCTGCATCTGTATAATACGTCAAGGTACCCGCCGTACGGTCTGCAGCTACTGTAGTTGCAAGATCTATAGTATTAGGTAAGCTTACGGGTACTGGATCAATAATGTCTAAAACTATTTTTTTTGCTGCTGCAACAGGTAAAGCTGTTGCACAACCTGCTGGATTAGTGCAATTTGCCAGTGTTGGCGGTGTTAAATAGACCATAGCGCCAGAACCAATTCCTACCATTGTCAGGTCGGCTGATACCGGAACAGGAGGAAGTGATACTTGTATTTCTACTCCATCAATGTAAATTCTTCCTATGGTTTTAATTTCATCAACAGCAGTCAGGTCACAATCTGCTTTTACGGTAATTTTAATGCCGGGCAGGGAACTATTACGGATATCAAATAAATAAGGATAATCTGAATTACCGGGAAGAAAAGTAATTTGATTTGTTGTACCACTTTCTAAAGTTGTATGAGAAGGCAGGTCAATAGAACCTGTAACATTTTTAAGCGTTACATGAGCAGGATCAATATTTACCATTCTTAATGTGTACGTCAGGATTTCTCCGGGTTCTACTATTCCGTTTCCATTAGCATCTTTTACAGTAAGCCATGCTGTAATTTTTGGAGAATTTATGGTGACTTCTGTACTGGTTGTGTTACTGCAAGCTCCATTTGTAGCCGTGTAGGTTACGGTATATGAATTTTCTAAACTTAATTTGGGGTTAATTTCTCCGGTATTTTTATCAATGCTTAATCCTTCAGGAGTTGCCGTATAGATACCTCCGGCAGTACCTGTTCTGGTTACTGCGGTTTTTGCGTCTGTTGTAGCATACGAAGTTGCAGCATAGGCTATTGTTGCTGTTGGTTTTGCATATACGGTAATAATTCCTGTAGCAGCTGTAGCGCCACATTTATTTCCTGTAACAGGAATACTATAATTAAAAATACCCGCTACTGTTGGTTTACCACTTATAGTGATCGTATTATTAGCAAAACTGGCTGTAACTCCGGCAGGTAAACCTGCTGCTATACCCATTGCAGTTACGTTAGAGGTTGCATGCGTAATAGAGGTAATTGCTGTATTAATACAAACTTCTGGTTTCAGGGATGCTGCTCCGATAGTTGTGTCTTCTAAAATTTCAAGGGTTGCCTTTGCCCGTGCAGAAGTTCCTGTTACCTCTCCGGCATAATAGGTATAGGTGCCGGGAGTGTTGGTATTGGTAATTCCGGAGCCCGGTGTTACTGCCGGATTCAATTCTGGTCCCCAGGCTATTGGGTTACCACCCGTAGGAGTAGTATACCATAAAATTGCAGGATCTGTAAAGAAACCTCCTCCGGGTGGAGGTGTTAGTGTCCAGGTATAGTCACCAATAAAATAAGGATCTCCCATTGTATAAGCAAGAGATACCAGAGTATATAGTGTGCCTGTTTCCAGATGTCCCGTTAAGGTTGGGATTTTTTCACCTATAAGACCATAATCATCATCGCCCATTATCCACGCGCCCTGTCCATCCCCTTCTTGTGGACAGGTGCCTAATGTGTAATTTCCTTTGTAAATGTATCCTGCTCTCGTATTGAAATTAGAACCAGTCAGTTTTAGCGTATAGGTACCTGTAACATTTACAGAAAATGGGGTCGTGGTGTAACTACCAAGAGCAGTAGGATTAGAATTAAAGATACATCTGGGTATATTGTCAAATCTTTTTTCGGGCATTATAGATTTAGGATCAGTAGCGGCATTCCAAATTCCGTCAAACTGTACTTTAGCAGTTGGAATTTCACCATTGCCTATGGTAGCGGTCAATACACCTGTGCTGCCTTTGCAGATAGTGTTATCTTTGGCTACGATGGTTTTATCACTCATTTCGACAGCAAAAGTCAGCGTACTACTTTCGCAATTTGAGGTATTTTTTTGTTTAACCTTGTATTTAGTATCATTAAAGAGTATAGGGGTCGTGAATACGGGGCCTTCGTTGATTGCGGTTGTTTCTGTTTCATCGAGCCATGTAAATACAGCATTAGAAACCCCTGTAACCTCTAAGGTGGCTGCTGTTCCTGTGTGAATAGATTTTGTAGAGCTGCCTGTTAGCACAGGAGGATCGATCGTTGCCGTAAAATTTATAGCATCGAGAAAATTGCCAATGCTTAAATCGCCGGTAGCAGTTGAGACTGCTTCAAAAATAAATCGGGTTCTGGACTGACCTTGTGGCACTCTGTACGTTCCTTCATACAAGACCCATGCTTTGCCTGTTTGAGCTGTTTGAATATCAACATAAGGACCTCCCGGAGGACCTGCTTTCAGTACCATTTTGTCTATACCTTCTCTGCCCATATGAGCAAATGAGTAATTAAAATATGTTGCTGTCGAGGTATCATAATCCTGATAGAGTCCGGAAGTCTGAGTGGCGTTAAGTTCGACAAACTGATTTCCGGAATAAGCTACTGCTTTATAGGAATTCCCGTTTCTCCAAAATTCTATCAAACCGTCTGTAGCAGTTGTTTTCCAGCCTAATTGGTCAGGGTTGCTAGTCTGTTTTACATTTGCAGATCTTGTTAGAACAGGAAATTCAAAGTCACTATTGATAGTTTCGACCTTGCACTGACTGTGTAGAACAGCGGATAACAAAAAAAAGCCGAGCGCTATTGTTGATTTTACAAGAGTATTTATGTCAATTGAATTACTAGTTTTTTTAGGATCTGAACCTGTAGCAGGTATAGATCGAATAAAAAACAACTTAAAATAATTATAGACTTTAGGAGTAAAATTTTGCATAATCGAACGTAACTGAAATTAATACTATGGTTTTTGTTTCTGCAATAACCATGTTTTATAATTTGGGTATAAAACAAAAAAACTGTTTATTTAATAGACAAACAGGAGTTGTGATGTGGATGAAAATCCGAAGAAATTTCAATTTGCAAAATTCTTTGATTTAATCGCATTGTCTTATAGGTAAAAGGCATAAGAGTATCAGAATAGGGCAACTTGTAGGTTTGTTAAAATTCTTGTGTGTTAAAAATGAACGTTTTACATATTTGGCAGGCCTTAACAATAATCCTTAAGAGCAAACTAAAAAAAATACTATCTTTACCAATTGAATGTTTATGAACTTAAGTTGCTTTTTTGCAACACTACATATATAATTATGGCATGTACAAGTTGTTCAACCTCAGATGGTGGTGCACCAAAAGGTTGTAAAAATAATGGGACTTGCGGCACCGATAGCTGCAATAAATTGACGGTTTTTGACTGGCTTGCCAACATGAGCCCGTCTAATGGAGAAGCTATTTTTGACTGCGTCGAAGTACGTTTTAAAAACGGACGTAAGGAATTCTTTAGAAATTCAGAAAAATTAACTTTAAGTATTGGTGATATTGTAGCAACTGTTGCATCACCGGGACATGATATTGGGATTGTAACTTTGACAGGCGAATTGGTAAAAATTCAAATGAAGAAAAAAGGAGTCAATCACGAAAGTAATGATGTCCCTAAAATTTACCGAAAAGCATCTCAAAAAGATATCGACATTTGGTCTGTAGCGCGTGATCGCGAAGAACCAATGAAAGTGAGAGCCCGCGAATTGGCAATTCAGCATAAATTAGAAATGAAAATTTCTGATATTGAATTTCAAGGAGACGGATCAAAAGCTACATTTTACTATACAGCAAATGACAGGGTCGATTTTAGACTTTTGATTAAAGATTTTGCCAAAGAATTTAGTACCAGAGTCGAGATGAAACAAGTTGGTTTCCGTCAGGAAGCAGCTCGTCTGGGCGGAATTGGTTCTTGTGGACGAGAACTTTGCTGTTCGACCTGGCTTACAGATTTTAGAAGTGTCAATACATCTGCGGCTCGTTACCAACAGCTATCGCTAAATCCTCAGAAACTAGCCGGACAATGTGGGAAATTAAAGTGTTGCTTAAATTATGAGCTGGACACTTACATGGATGCCTTGAAAGATTTTCCGGATTATGACACTAAATTAGTGACCGAAAAAGGCGATGCAATTTGCCAGAAACAAGATATTTTTAAAGGATTAATGTGGTTTGCTTACACCAATAACTTTGCAAACTGGCATGTTTTAAAAATAGATCAGGTAAAAGAGATTATTGCTGAGAATAAACTGAAAAATAAAGTTTCCTCTTTAGAAGATTTTGCTATCGAAGAAATTTCAGAGCCTGAAAAAGACTTCAATAACGCAATGGGGCAGGAAAGTTTAACCCGTTTTGATCAGCCAAAAAGAAAGAAAAAACCAAATCGCAAACGCAAACCAAATGCAGAAGCAGAAGTGGTGGCTGTACCAAAGAAACCACAATCCAATCAAAACCAAAACAAACCTGCAGGAGGAAATCCAAATAAAGGGAGTAAACCGAATAATAACAAGCCGAACAATTCGAATAAGCCGAACAACTCGAATGATAATAAACCGGCTGAACCTAGAAAACCTATAATTATTACTAAAAATGAGAATAAAAAATAGCGGGATTCTTCTTTTGGTGGCAATACTTTTTTTTTCCTGCGATAAAAAAAGAGTATTTGATGAGTACAAATCTGTTGGAAGTGCTTGGAACAAAGACAGTATTGTAACCTTTGATCTGCCAGTTTTAGATTCAACCAAAAAATACAATTTATTTATAAATTTGAGGGACAATAACAATTATCCATTCAAGAATTTGTTTTTAATTGTGGCTATTGAAACACCAAGTGGTTTCACCAAAGTAGATACTTTAGAATATGAAATGGCAAAACCGGACGGAACTTTGCTCGGTAATGGTTTTACAGATATCAAAGAAAGTAAATTGTATTACAAAGAAGATGTAAAATTTAGAGGTAAATACAAAGTACACATCAAGCAAGCTGTTAGAGAATCAGGAAAGATACCTGGTGTTCAGGCTTTAGAAGGTATTACAGATGTAGGTTTTAGAATAGAACAAAAAGATTAGAAAAATAGTTATATGGCCACCAAAAAAAACAATCAACCTAGTAGTGCTAAAGATATTAACTACTATAAAAAGAAATTCTGGAGAATTTTTGCGTATACCTTATTGGGTATTTTAGCCTTTTTCTTATTTGCATCCTGGGGATTATTCGGATCGATGCCTTCTTTTGAAGATTTAGAAAATCCGGATTCTAATTTGGCTACAGAAATCATTTCGTCTGATGGAGTGGTTATTGGTAAGTATTTTAAAACTAACAGGTCACAACTTAAATACTCAGATTTGCCAAAAAGTTTAGTCGAAGCTTTGGTTGCCACCGAAGATGCTCGTTTTTATGATCACTCAGGAATTGACGGACGCGGAACTTTAAGAGCCGTTTTTACACTGGGAACCAATGGAGGAGCCAGTACTCTGACACAACAATTAGCCAAACAATTATTTCACGGAGAAGGATCTAAGTTTCTTCCGTTCAGGATTGTACAAAAAATAAAAGAATGGATTATTGCTATTCGTCTCGAAAGGCAATATACCAAAAACGAAATTCTGGCAATGTATTGCAACGTTTACGATTTTGGTAATTATTCTGTTGGAGTAAGTTCTGCCGCGCAAACGTATTTCTCTAAAGATCCAAAAGATTTAACCATGGACGAATCGGCTATTTTGGTTGGTATGTTCAAAAATTCAGGATTATACAATCCGGTTCGCAATCCCGAAGGCGTAAAAAACCGTCGTAACGTAGTGCTTTCTCAAATGGAAAAAGCAAAAATGATTACCACTTCAGAGAAATTAAAATTACAGGCATTACCAATTGCTTTGCACTTTAAATTAGAAAGTCACCGCGAAGGTACCGCTACTTATTTTAGAGAATATCTTCGTGACTACATGAAAAAATGGGTTGCCGAAAATAAAAAACCGGACGGATCAGATTATGACATCTACAAAGATGGTTTGAAAATCTATACCACTATCGATTCAAGAATGCAATTGCATGCCGAAGAAGCAGTTTCTGAACATATGAAAAACTTGCAACAGCAATTTTTTATTGAAATGAAAACCAATAAAAATGCACCTTTCGTAAACATTACACAAGCCGAAACGGAAAGAATCATGATGCAAGCCATGAAAAATTCTACACGTTGGGCAATCATGAAAGAATCAGATAAAAGCGATGATGATATCATTGCTTCGTTCAAAGTAAAAACAAAAATGCGCATCTTTACCTGGAAAGGCGAACGCGATACCATAATGACACCGCTTGATTCGATTCGTTATTTCAAACACTTCTTGCAATCGGGTATGATGGCCATGGAGCCACAAACCGGAAACATTAAAGCATGGGTTGGGGGAATTAATTATAAATATTTTCAATACGATCACGTTGGACAGGGAGCAAGACAGGTGGGTTCTACCTTTAAACCGTTTGTTTATGCAACAGCCATTGAGCAATTGAACATGTCGCCTTGCGATTCTATTCTTGACGGACCATTCATGATCCATAAAGGGCGCCATAATGTTACGGCAGATTGGGAACCAAGAAACTCTGATAACAGATACCGCGGAATGGTAACCTTAAAACAAGGTTTGGCGAATTCTATCAATACGGTTTCAGCTAAATTAATAGATCGCGTTGGTCCGGAAGCGGTTGTAGAGTTAACGCATAAATTAGGTGTAAAAACCGAAATTCCTGCACAACCTTCTATCGCTTTAGGAGCTGTAGATATCACAGTTGAAGATATGGTTGCAGCTTACAGTACATTTGCCAATCAGGGTGTTTACGTAAAACCACAGTTTTTAACCCGTATTGAGAATAAAAGCGGAGAAGTTATTTATGAGCCTATCCCGGAATCTCACGACGTTTTGAACAAAGATATTGCCTTTGCAGTAATCAAATTATTAGAAGGAGTTACAGAGACCGGTTCAGGTGCACGTTTGCGTACCGAAGGCGGAGGAAGTGGCGACAACCGCTGGACAGGATATCCATATATGTTTAGAAACCCTATTGCCGGAAAAACAGGAACGACACAAAACCAGTCTGACGGTTGGTTTATGGGAATGGTTCCAAACCTGGTAACCGGAGTTTGGGTAGGTTGCGAAGACCGTTCAGCACGTTTCAAAAGTTTAACTTACGGACAAGGAGCTACAGCAGCATTACCAATCTGGGGTTATTTTATGAAACTTTGTTATGCAGATCCGGGGCTTCAGGTTTCTAAATCAGAATTTGAAAGACCTGCAAACCTTTCTATAAAAGTAGATTGTTACAGCAGACCTGCAGTTGTAAAAGATACTACCGCAACAGAACAAAATACAGACGAATTTGAACTGTAATTTTTAGTCGCAGTTCATACAATCGCAGTTTTCAGTTCGCGGTCGCAGTTGCAAAATATAAATAGTAATTAATAAAAAACCTTTTGTGCTTTCTGAAATTCGGAAGATGCAAAAGGATTTTTTTTTGGAATAGATTGAATAGCCCAAGGTTTCAACCTTGGGAAACGAATCGCGATCATGTAATGTGACCCAACGGTTGAAACCGCTGGTAATGTTTAAAATGGTCAAAATAAAACCTATTAGAATATACTCCGCTAGGAGTTAAATGTTGGTAGAAATATTGGTAACAAGTAATGATAGAACATTCACAATGTCCCGTAGGGACTACACCTTTTGAGAATCGTGATGAATTCCAGATATAGTCCCTACGGGACAAAATATTACGAACAATAAATTTTTTACCAATATTTAATCTCTACGAGATATATTTAGGTGTACTTGAATATTGATCGCAAATAAAATCATTACGAAATCGTTATAATTCAATCTAAAAATCTTATTTTTATCAAAAATATACAGTAATAAAGACCATTTATTATGATTACAAAAAAAGTAAATAACGTTCAGGAAGCCATATCAGGTATAGAAGGCGGAATGATTATTATGTTTGGTGGATTCGGTTTATGCGGAATTCCTGAAAATACGATTGCAGCATTAGTAAACACATCGATTTCTGATTTGACCTGTATTTCAAACAATGCCGGAGTAGATGATTTTGGTTTAGGATTGCTCTTGCAGAAAAAACAAATCAAAAAAATGATTTCGTCCTATGTTGGCGAGAATGCAGAGTTCGAACGTCAGATGCTTTCCGGAGAGCTTGAGGTTGAATTAACGCCACAAGGAACTTTGGCAGAACGTTGTCGTGCAGCCCAAGCCGGAATCCCCGCTTTTTTTACACCTGCAGGTTTTGGTACAGAGGTTGCCGAAGGTAAAGAGGTTCGCGAGTTCAACGGAAAAATGCATATCATGGAACAAGCTTTCAAAGCCGATTTTGCAATTGTAAAAGCATGGAAAGGGGATGCAGCCGGAAATCTGATTTTTAAAGGAACTGCCAGAAACTTTAATGCTTGTATGGCAGGAGCTGCAAAAATTACTATTGCCGAAGTCGAAGAATTAGTTCCCGTTGGGACTTTAGATCCCAATCAAATTCATATTCCCGGAATTATGGTGCAACGTATCTTCCAGGGCGAAAAATTCGAAAAACGTATTGAGCAAAGAACAGTAAGACAAAGAGGGTAATTAGATAATTAGAAAATGTGATAATTAGATAATTCGTTAGATTGTGCTGAAGATGGTATTGTCTAATTATCTAATTTCCAAATTGACACATTGAATTTATGTTAACAAAAGAAGATATTGCAAAACGAATTGCAAAAGAAGTAAAAGACAGGTATTTTGTAAACTTAGGAATTGGTATTCCAACTTTGGTGGCCAATTATGTCAGAGAAGATATTGCAGTTGAGTTTCAAAGCGAAAACGGTGTTCTGGGTATGGGACCATTTCCTTTTGCCGGAGAAGAAGACGCAGATATTATCAATGCAGGGAAACAAACCATTACAACATTGCCGGGAGCTAGTTTCTTTGATTCGGCTTTTAGTTTTGGAATGATCCGCAGCCAGAAAGTAGATTTAACCATTCTGGGCGCGATGGAAGTTTCAGAGAACGGCGATATTGCCAATTGGAAAATTCCGGGAAAAATGGTAAAAGGTATGGGCGGAGCAATGGATTTAGTAGCTTCTGCCGAAAATATCATCGTAGCCATGATGCATGTCAACAAAGCAGGTGAATCTAAGATATTAAAAAAATGCACTTTACCATTAACAGGTGTAGGATGCGTAAAAAAGGTAGTAACAGAATTAGCAGTTCTCGAAGTAACCCAAAAGGGTTTTAAGCTTTTAGAACGTGCGCCAGGTGTTTCTGTCGAACATATTATAGCTTCAACAGAAGCCAATCTGATTATTGAAGGAGATATTCCGGAAATGGACCTCAGATAAAAGTCTCTTTTATTCCAAAAATTTGCGAAGGCCAGCTTTTTATAAGGCTGGCTTTTTTTGTAGGAATATTTTAAGAATCACAAACCGTCCAAAAATCTAGTAAAATTGGCATCTCAGCGGTTTTTGTGTTTATAATGCATTAAAAATCAATAGAATAATTAATTTTAGCCCCTTCTTTTTGTGAAATCTTCACTGTTTGTTAAATAAAAGTAAATTTAAAGTAAAAAACGCTGCACTTTATCGATTAACGGCAAATTTTATCGATTATCTGATAGAAATAAAATACTTTTATCTCAAAATAAAGTATTTACTTACATTAAATATTTTATTTGTAATCCTTTAACCAAACTCAAATACCACTTATTATGGAAAGAAAATTACCAAAGATTATGGCGTCGACCGTCGTTATTCTTACATTTTCAGTAGCAGGATTTGCCCAAACCACAGACAAACGGGTAAGCCAGAAAAATGTTTCAGAAAACGGACAACCTAGTTTAATCACCTTCAGTGATAAATCTACTTACAAAGGAACAGATTACAATACCGTCTTTAAAGAGCAATTAGGCCTTAAAGACAATCAATCTTTTTCGAAAGTAAAAGTAGAATCAGACAAAGAAGGTTTTACACACGAAAAATTTCAGTTGTATGAACAAGGTGTTAAAGTCGAATTTGCCAATTACACCTTACATTCAAAAGCAGGAAAATTAACTTCGATGAACGGAGAGTATTACAATCTTGAAAATGTAAAAACAACTCCTAAATTATCAAGTCAGGCAGCTTTTGCCAAAGCAGTTGCTCATACAGGGGCAAAGCAATATTTATGGGAAACTCCTGAAGATGCTGCTGCAATAGGGTACCAAAAACCAAAAGGCGAACTTGTTCTGTTGCCGGCAATGGAAGAACAAGGACAGGAAAGAAAAAGCGATAAAGTACGATTGGCATATAAATTTGATATTTATGCAACGAATCCGGTAAGTCGTGGTGATCTTTATATCGATGCCGAAAACGGTAAAGTTTTGTTTTACAATGCCACTATAAAACACCTTGGAGAATACAGCCACGGAGGTAAATCTAAATTGGCAAAAGCAAATCTAAGCAATCAAAAAGAGGAATTTAATTCTAAAAAAGCCTTTGTTGCAGCAAATGCAGCAACACGCTATAGTGGAACTCAGGTAATACAAACCACTTTGAGCGGATCATCTTACAGATTGGCAGATGCTACAAGAGGTTCAGGTATAAACACGTTCAACATGCAAAAAGGGACAAGTTATACAGCGGCTGTACAATTTACAGATGCTGATAATAACTGGACTGCTGCTGAGTATAACAATACCAATAAAGACAATGGTGCATTAGATGCGCATTGGGGAGCTGAAAAAACATACGATTATTGGTCAACAGTACACGGCAGAAATAGTTATGATAACGCGGGAGCAATCATAAAAAGTTATGTACACTACAGTAATGCATACGATAATGCTTACTGGGATGGTAGCGTAATGACTTATGGCGACGGAAGCGGAACTTACTTTGATATCCTGACAGCTATAGATGTTGCTGGACACGAAATAGGACATGCCGTTTGTACGTATACTGCAAACTTAGCCTATCAAAAAGAATCCGGAGCGATGAATGAAGCGTTATCAGATATTTGGGGAGCTTGTATCGAGTATGCTGCAGCGCCTACAAAATCGACGTGGTTAATAGGTGAAGATATTGAAAGAAGATCCGGACACCTTTCTTTGCGCTCTATGAGTAATCCAAATGCCGAAGGTCAGCCGGATACTTACGGAGGAACATATTGGGTTAATGTAAGTTGTACACCAACAAGCAGCAATGATTATTGTGGAGTTCATACTAATTCAGGAGTTTTGAACCACTGGTTTTATATTTTATCAGTAGGTAAATCAGGAACAAATGATATTGGAAGTGTTTTTAACGTAACCGGAATCACAATCGAGAAAGCGGCAAAAATTGCGTACCGTTTAGAAAGCGTATATCTGACTTCAAACTCTACTTATGCTAATGCAAGAACTTCAGGAATACAATCTGCTATCGATTTATACGGAGCAGGATCTGCAGAAGTTATTGCAACTACCAATGCATTTTATGCGGTTGGTATAGGTGCAGCATACGTAGGATCATCAGATACTGTTGCGCCAACAGCTCCAACAAGTCTTGCTGCTACCGGAACAACGGGTTCGACAACGAATTTAACATGGACAGCTTCTACAGATAATGTTGCCGTAACAGGATACAACATCTACGAAGGAACAACTCTTAAAGGATCTTCGACTACAACAAGTTATACCGTAACAGGATTAACAGCACTTACAGCTTATGCTTTTACTGTAAAAGCCAAAGATGCTGCAGGAAATCTTTCAGCGGCAAGTAATACTGTAAATGTTACTACTACAGCAGCAAGTATATCGTATTGTACTTCTCAGGGAAACAGTACTGCCGATGAAAAAATTGGTAAAGTCGTATTCGGAACCATCAATAATACATCTACAGGAACAGCAGGATATGAAAATTATACTTCTATTTCTACAAATGCAGCAAGAGGAACAGCTTATACCATCACAATTACGCCAAGCTGGACTTCTACTGTTTACAGCGAAGGATATGCTGTTTTTATAGATTATAACCAGGATGGTGATTTTGCAGATTCTGGCGAAATAGTTTATACCAAAGCAACATCTACAGGAACTACTGCAACAGGAACAATTACAATTCCTGCAACAGCAACTCTTGGTACAACAAGACTTAGAGTTTCTATGAAATACAACGCAATCCCAACATCTTGTGAGTCTTTTTCTTATGGACAAGTCGAAGATTATTCGATAAACATCACAGCTGCTGGAGCAATTGTTCCTCAGGAAATTGCTACAGGATTAGTTGAAACTACCGAAACTTCAAGCTTTGCCTTATATCCAAACCCGGTTGCAGATGAACTAAATGTTTCATTCTTAAACAATACAGGATATACTTTTAGAATCGTAAATACTTTAGGGCAACAAATTAGTACTGGAGAACTTTCAGGAAACCCTATTGATGTAAGTGCATTAAATACGGGAGTTTATATCATCGAATTAAATAACGGAAGTAAAAGAATCGTTAAGAAATTTGCTAAAAAATAGATTTAATTTGAATTAGTAAAAACGAAAAGCCTCGCAATTTGCGAGGCTTTTTTATGAAAATATAATCTCGTAAAATCGCAAAGTTTTTTTCATTTTATGTCAAACTAAACATCTAATGATTGACTTTAAACAAAAAACGTCTAGACTTTGTGTCTTCGTGGCAAGAAACAGCCCTTACAATGTAAAACTGATTCGGCCAAAGTAGTAAGCTCCCGTAGTTCCCATTTGAACTGGAGCATATTTGAATACGCCGTAATAACTGTTTTCATAAATTTGTCTGTCCGGGAAAATATCGAATAAGTTATTTGCTCCCAAAGCAACCTGAATTTTTGGTGTTATTTTATAAGCAACGGTTAAATCAGTAACCACTTTTCCGGCATGTTTCTGGATTCCTCCAAAAGGGAAACCATCCCTAATTATTTCTCCAAAATAAGTATTTCTCAATAAGAAATTCCATTTTGACAAGCTGTAATTAATTGCAAAAGTACCTTTGTGTTTTGGGGTATTTGTTTCGATCAGACTTCTTTCCTGAGGACCATAATATACATCTTCCTGACCAACAAATAAAGCCGGGATATTGTTTAGTTGCTCATCGACTTTGTTGTTATTGTAGTTGTATAATAACGAAAGATTCATTTTTCCGGGCCCAACATTCAGATCATAATCAATCACGACATCAAGTCCGTTGGTAGTAGTATTAATTGCATTGGTAAAAAAACGACCTGTTTGCGCGCCATATTGGGCAAACAAATTACGAAGTTCCGGTACAGGTTCTCCATAAGCATCATTTCCTAAATTTCCCGTTAAGATAATTCTGTTGTCAATCCTTATGTGGTAATAATCAGCTGTAATGTGTAATTTTTTTGTTGGAGAAAAAACAACCCCAAAGCTGTAGTTTCTGGAAGTTTCCTCTTTTAGTTTAGGGATTCCAAGTTGTTTTGCCACATCGCTGTCATTTCTAAAAATACCTGAATTCAGGATTTGTCCGTCGACAACATCAGTTGCAATATTATTAAAGTATTGTTGGTGTAAAGACGGTGCTCTAAAGCCGGAACTAATGGCTCCACGAACAAAAAGGTTGTCGAGAATCTTGTATCTGGCAGACAATTTTCCGTTAATAGTATTTCCAAAATCCGTAAAATCTTCATAACGACCGGCAATTCCAATCAATAGCTTATCGCTAACATCCGCTTCAACATCGGCATAAACACCTACGCTGTTTCTACTTTCATTTACAGCATTTAGAGGAGAAAATCCAGGAAACGATTGTGCTCCGCCATCGATATAAGAGTTTTCTTCGCCCGGAACAATTTTATATTTTTCAAAACGATATTCACCTCCAAAAGCAACATTCAAACCCTTAAAAATGTCTTTGTACAATCTTGTAATGTCAGCATTTACAGTGTTTTGCAAAAAAGAATGATTTCCGGCTTTAAAATCAGTCGGACTATTATCGCCTAACGAAACATTGTTGGTATTCGATACCTCATAAACAAATTTGTTCTCTCCAATTGTATTGCTTACATCCAGTTTCCATTCGCCAAATTTAAATTTAAAACCTACAGAAGAAGAGAGATCCGTTACAACAGAATTTAATTCAGGCTGAAATCCAAAAGGAAAAATAGACGCGACAACATTCTCCGTTTCGCTTGGCAAACGTCGAAAACCATAACCAGTTCCTTCTCTATGGCTTACTCCACCGGAGGCATAAAACTCGATTTGATCGTTTAGCGGAATCGAAGCATTAAAGAAACCCTGAAGATTCTGGATTTTTGCATCTCCAATCTGAAAATTAAAAGCATCGCGTGTCAATCCGTTTTGAGCCAGTAAATTATCATCAATCTGGCGGGATTGTGCCGGATTATCTGCAAAATCATACGCAAAGAAATTACCCTGGGACGATTGATCAAAAATAATCAGGTTATTGTTTTGAGAACGATTGGTTTTTTCGCGGTTATTAAATTCTGCCGAAAGGTTTATAAAACCACCTTTGTTACCAATTTTTGTCCCATAATTTAAGTTAACATTTGTGGTTTGACCATCGTTTCGGGAAGTACCGCCATAAGTAGCATTTACTTCCAGACCGGTATTGTCTTTTAGAACCAAATTGATTACACCTGCAATCGCATCAGAACCATATTGAGCGGCAGCACCATCACGTAAAACCTCAATGCGTTTAATTGCCGAAGCCGGAATGGCACTTAAATCTGTACCAACAGAACCGTTTCCTACTGTGTTTTGATAATTTACCAGCGAAGTGGTATGTCTTCGTTTTCCGTTGACCAGAACCAAAACCTGATCAGGCCCCAAACCTCTTAACGAAGCCGGATCAATATGTTCTGTTCCATCTGCAGAGGATTGACGATTGGAATTAAAAGAAGGAATCAAATACGTCAAAATATCATTTGTAGTAGTTTGCGGAGTTGTATTTCTGATTTTTGCCAAATTTACAACATCAACTGGAACCGCAGTTTCCAATTTGCTTTTGTTAGGATTTCTGCTCCCTACAACTACAATTTCATCCAGACTATTGTTTTCTAAAACCAACTGAACTTCGATAATAGGCTCTCTTGCCACGATTTCTTTAGTTTGATAGCCAAATAGCGATATAAGAAGCGCTGGATTGTTTTTCGAAGATTTTATCGTAAACTTTCCTAAAGCATCGCTTGTTGCATTGTTTTGTGTTCCTTTGATCAGGATTGTGGCAAATTCCAGCGGATTTCCGTTTTCATTTGTAATCGTTCCTTTTATTTCCTGACTTTGTGCAAAAAATAAAGTACTTGATAAAGTTAGAAGTGCTGTTATGACAATTTTTAGTTTTTTTCTCATTGGTAACTTTGGTTTTGTGTCGATGTATTAAATATTCAAATAAAAGGCCAATAACCTACTATTTATATAGGATAATGAATAAAATGCAAATGTAATTGTAAATAATCGAAATTGATTTATAAAATTGTATTATTTCTTAGTTAGGCGTGTCATTTTTTGGTTTTAATGAAATATCTTTGCTAAAAATTTAAAAAGATAAAAAATGAAATTACGTTTATTACTTTTTTTGTGTGCCCTTACATTGAATGGTTTTGCACAAAATAATGTATTAGTTTTTCAATCAGATTTTGGATTGAAAGATGGAGCAGTATCTGCGATGAAAGGAGTTGCAATGGGCGTTTCGACCGATATTAAAATATTTGATTTAACGCACGAAATACCGGCATTCAATATTTGGGAGGCAGCATATCGTTTGTCGCAAACCGCACAATATTATCCTGCGGGAACTGTTTTTGTATCTGTTTGTGATCCGGGAGTAGGAACCTCAAGACATTCTGTAGTTTTATTGACTAAATCCGGTCATTATTTTGTAACTCCGGATAACGGAACTTTAACTTTGATTGCAGAACAATTAGGGATTCAGGAAATCCGCGAGATTGATGAAGTAAAAAACCGTCGTCAGAATTCGAACGAATCCTATACTTTTCATGGTCGTGATGTTTATGCTTTTACCGGAGCGCGTTTAGCATCAAAAACAATAACATTTGAAGAAGTGGGACCAAAATTACCAAATGAGGTTGTAAAAATTGAGTACCAAAAGCCGGTTTTCGAAAATGGAATTATCAAAGGCGGAATTCCAATTTTAGATATTCAATACGGAAATGTCTGGACGAATATCGACAAGAAAACTTTTGCCAACCTGGATTTAAAAGCAGGAGATTTGGTTAAAATTCAAATTTTTAACGGAACTAAAAAAGCTTACGAAGGAAAATTGAAATTGGTAAATACGTTTGGTCAGGTTTCAGTAGGTACAGATGTTTGCTATTTTAATAGCCTGTTAAACTTTTCATTGGCTGTAAACCAGGGTAGTTTCTCAGAAAAATATAAAATCTACAGCGGAGCTGATTGGACTATTTTACTTAGTAAATAAAAATATTCTGAGATATAATAAACTAAACCTGCTTTACGAGCAGGTTTTTTTGTTGTCAGGCTGAACGAAGTCGAAGCCCCGTTACAATTGGCAAGCCTTCGACTTCGCTCAGGATGACACTTGAATTCATTAGAACAAAAAAACCGCCCAATCAGGCGGTTTTTATTATTTAAAAAGCTTTGCGTCTCTGCGACTTTGCGAGAAATACATTGCGAACTTTGCGTAAAACTCCGCGTACTTTGCGGTTAAAAAATCTTATAAATTAAAAGAAGCTCCTAAACTAAAAGTAGTCTGATTGTTTAAATTATCAAATAGGTTATTGCTGCTGCTGTATTTTGCGATTGGAAATCCAATTTCAGTAAAAACACCAAATCCGTCAGTAAAAAAGTAACGACCACCAACATGACCACCAAAATTGTGTAATCCTAAGCTTAAACCTGGATAAACATCTAATTCTTTTACACCAATAACGCTGCTTAAATTAGCATTAATTCTAGCCTTAGCGTCAAAACGTTCGCTAAAATCTGGTTTGTTTGAGTAAGATTGATTGTTGATCGGGTTATAGTAAGAATAATCATCTACACCTAATAAATAATTAGCAACAAAACCAAAAGAGAAATTTTCTCCTAAACCAAAATCAACAGAACCCTGAACTCCTGAACCACCATTTTGTATGTTAGCACCCACGTTTACCTTAACATCTCCTTTTCCTTTAAAAGCTTGTTGCGCTTGTGTGAATCCAAATGATACTAAGAACAAAAATGTAATAATCTTTTTCATAAACTTAAATATTAATTTTTTTTAAAGTGCAAAAATAGTTTTTTATGGACTAATTCCTACCTTTTTCGTTAGAATACAATTCATTTAACGGATCACTTTGCCAGAATTCCTTAGTGTCAACATTCATAATGGTCAAAGGACCTCTAAACGCAGCGCCGGTATCGACGTTCCAGACACAGGCTTTTTGAACCGGAACAGTTTTTCCTATTCGGGTAACCGGAGTATGGCCAATAAATATTTCTTTGTAGATCGTGAAACGTTTAGGATAATATAAATCATCCGGTTTTAATTTCGGGTCTAATGCAAGAGCAGATTCCCAAAGTGTTCTGTCCCAATAAAATAGTTTTGGAAAGTATTCCCAAACAACACCACTTAAATTTGTAAAACCCGCATGAACAAAAAGTCGGTTTTCAGTATCAAGATAATAATCCTGCAAAGATTCTAAAAAGGCAATATGAGTTTTCTTTTTTTCTGCCGAAAGTTTGGAGTACCCTTCAACAGTAGCACGTCCGCCATGTTTGTACCACATTTCTTCGTCAAAATCTTCATGTCTGTTCTCCAGCCAATCCAGTGCCAGTTGATCGTGATTTCCTCTAATACAAATGCAGTTTTGCTTGTTTTTTAAGTCAATTAAATAATCGATTACCTCGGCAGACTGGCTCCATCCATCAACATAATCACCCAAAAATATAAGGGTGTCTTTTGTAGTTACTTCGGCTTTATTCAACACTTGCTCAAGTGCGAGTAATCCCCCGTGTATGTCGCCTATAACAAATGTTCGCATTTTAGTTTATTTGGTGTAGCCTACAAAAATAAAGAAAATGATTTGTTTGATACCATTAAGTTGATAATCTTTAAAAATTGATACTATTTATAACTATTACGACGCTCTTTTTTATTGCTTTACTGTTTAAATTTGCATAATGTCAGATGCGCCAACATATCGAAAAATAATCCATGTAGATATGGATGCTTTTTATGCCTCGGTAGAGCAAATGGATAATCCTGCTTTGCGCGGAAAACCTATTGCTGTTGGTGGTTCCGAGAATAGAGGAGTAGTTTCGGCGGCAAGTTACGAAGCACGTAAATTTGGTGTACGAAGTGCTTTAAGCGGCGCTTTGGCTAAAAAATATTGTCCCGAAATTATTTTTGTACGTCCACGTTTTGATCGTTACAAAGAGATTTCCAATAAAATTCATGAAATCTTTCATGACTATACAGACCTGGTCGAGCCACTTTCGCTTGATGAGGCTTATCTGGATGTAACGCAGAATAAAAAAGGAAACCCAAGTGCCAGTTTACTCGCTCAGGAAATTAGACTTCGAATTTTAAATGAGGTCGGAATTTCGGCTTCAGCAGGAATTTCGATTAATAAATTTGTAGCAAAGATTGCCAGTGATGTCAATAAACCTAACGGGCAAAAAACAGTGAACCCTGACGAAGTTGAAGCTTTTCTGGAAGAACTACCTATTCGGAAATTTTATGGAGTAGGAAAAGTAACGACCGAAAAAATGTATCAATTGGGTATTTTTACCGGTCTTGATCTTAAAAGTAAATCAGTAGAGTTTCTGGAGAAGCATTTTGGCAAATCGGGTACTTTTTATTATCACGTTGTTCGCGGAATTCATAATAGCGAAGTAAAACCGCATCGGATCACCAAATCCGTTGCGGCAGAAAACACGTTTGATGTCAATTTAACATCAGAAATTTTTATGCTCGAACAACTGGATAAAATTGCCACTTCGCTTGAAAGAAGATTAAAAAAACACAATATCTCCGGCAAAACCGTTACCCTTAAAATTAAATATAGTGATTTTACGCAGCAAACCCGCAGTAAAACCTTGCCCTATTTTATATCGGACAAAAGTCTGATTCTCGAAACAGTAGAAGAATTATTGTATCAGGAGCGTATGAAAGATTCCGTTCGATTACTCGGAATTGCCCTTAACAATTTGAATACAGAAGAAAAAAAAGCTGTCGTTGTACAATTAAAATTCTCGTTCTAAATTAGCCTTAAACAATCGTTAAATAGGATAAAATTTACATTTATGATCAATTTTCCCGCTACCTTTGGGTAAAAAGATTTATATATTAAATTGTTTGAAATGAAAAAAGCTAATTCTGATGATATTTTACATCGTAATTCGGTTCCTATTCTGGCATGGGATTTTCATTATGAATACATAAATGAACTGAAAGCTATTTTTGCTGATTTGAAAAAAGTAAATAAAATTTCGAATCAGTTTACCTGGAATGAAAAAGATCTGGAAATAGAAGAACGCCTTAAAGACGAAGTTGTAGTGATTACAGATCTTGATTTAAAGATTGTTTTTGCGTCAAACGGAATTAAGAGAATGACAGGTTATTCGGAATTTGAAGTATTAGGTAAATCGCCAAGAATGTTTCAGGGTCCGGAAACCTCTAAAACTGTTCTGGAAGAAATTAAAGCAGCCATCAAATTGCAGATTCCCTTTGAAAAAACACTGCAAAACTATCGAAAAGACGGCCGAAGCTATAAATGCAAAATTAATGGAGCTCCGGTTTTTAACTTAAAAGGAAAACTAACACATTTTATTGCCTTCGAGAAAGAAGTCGCTTAAGATTAACTACAACGGTTTTGCCGTAAAGGCACAAATACATAAAGGTTTTATTCTCATATTTAATTTATATAAAAAAGGCGCAAAGAAAATAATCTTTGCGCCTTTGTGCCTTTCTGGCTAGAGCTTTTTATAGGTTTTCAAAGAAATCATTTCCTTTGTCATCTGTGATGATAAAAGCAGGGAAATCCTTAACGGTAATTTTACGAACAGCTTCCATTCCCAGTTCTTCAAAATCAACGACTTCTACTTTCAGGATATTGTCCTGCGCTAAAATTGCAGCGGGACCTCCAATAGAACCTAAGTAAAATCCGCCGTATTTGTTACATGCATCGGTAACTTGTTTGGTACGGTTTCCTTTTGCCAGCATAATCATGCTTCCGCCATGTTTCTGGAATTCATCAACATAAACATCCATACGCCCCGCGGTTGTTGGTCCAAAACTTCCTGAAGCCATTCCTTCCGGAGTTTTAGCAGGTCCTGCATAATAAACAGGGTGATTTTTAAAGTATTCCGGCATTGGTTTACCGGCTTCCAGCAGTTCCATTATTTTTGCGTGTGCAATATCACGGGCTACAATTACAGTACCGTTCAGTTTTAAACGGGTTTTGATTGGATATTGCGTCAATTTAGCCAAAATATCAGCCATTGGCATGTCCAGGTCAATTTCTACCGGAGCTTCAAGATGTGGAGCTGTTTCAGGTAAAAACTGTTTAGGATTTACTTCCAGTTGCTCAACGAAAATTCCGTCTTTATTAATTTTACCTTTTATATTTCTGTCAGCAGAACAGGAAACCCCTAATCCAACCGGACAAGAAGCTGCGTGACGTGGCAAACGAATTACACGAACATCATGTGTAAAGTATTTTCCGCCAAACTGAGCGCCAATGGCACTTTCCTGACATATTTTCTGAACTTTTTCTTCCCACTCTAAATCACGAAATGCCTGACCGGACATATTTCCCGAAGTAGGCAAGTGGTCATAGTATCCCGCAGATGCTTTTTTAACAGCACTTAGATTCGCTTCAGCAGAAGTTCCTCCAATTACTAAAGCCAAATGATACGGAGGACAAGCCGAAGTTCCTAAATCTTTTATTTTTGTTCGAATGAAAGCATCCATAGCTTTTTCATTCAATAATGATTTTGTTTGTTGGTATAAGTATGTTTTATTGGCAGATCCACCGCCTTTTGCCATGAATAAAAACTCATAAGACGCTCCTTTTTTAGCATAAATATCAATTTGTGCCGGAAGATTTGATCCTGAATTTTTTTCTTCAAACATCGAAATCGGTACAATTTGCGAATAACGTAAATTACGTTTTTGGTACGTATTAAAAATCCCTCTGCTCAGCCACTCGGCATCATCAACACCGGTAAAGATGCTTTCGCCCTTTTTTGCCATTACGATTGCCGTTCCGGTATCCTGGCAGCTAGGCAATTGACCTTCGGCAGCAACAGAAGCATTTTGTAATAAATTATAAGCCACAAAACGATCGTTATCTGTAGCTTCAGGATCATCAAGGATCTTTCTTAATTTTTGCAAATGTGTTGTTCTTAACATGAACGAAACATCTGTCAAGGCTTCTTCTGCCAATAATTCGAGTCCTTTTGGGTCAACGGTCAAAACTTCACGCTCACCAAATTGTTCTACTTTCACAAAATCAGACGTAATTTTGCGGTACTGTGTATCATCCTTTAAAATAGGATAAGGGTCTTGGTATATAAAATCAATCATTGCTTTGTTTTTTACAAAGTTAGAAATTATTTACCTAAGAAAGAATTTGAATAAGACCTGTTTTTGGGGAGATTATTTAATATTATGAAATGCATCAAAACTCATTTTTTTCTCGAAATAAGTCTTGTCTTTTGCCGAGAGCAACTGTTTTTTCCAGTGATTTCCGCTTAAGCGAAATAGAATAGAATCGGAATGTTTGACTGTTCCCATATTCTCGTCGTTATCATCCGGTTCAAAAACAACTGTCTTGCAGTAAAAAGATTCAGGATTAGCTTTTGGTGTTGGATTTTCGAACTCAACCCAATTTCCCCAACCACTATCAGACATTGTATACCATTCATAAACCAATTGCAAATCATTGTTTTTTAAATAATACAGATAGTTGCTTTGGTTGTAACCACAAGCAGGATATCCAAAACTAATTTGAATAAAGGGAGAATTTTTTACACTTTCTCTGCCTAATCCGCATATTCCGCCCCATTCTGATCCTTTCTCTACTCCTGTAATTGTAATTTTTGAAGAACTGGTTTTGCTTTTATTCAAATAAAAATCAAGTTGGTATTTTGCAGTTACGATACTGTCTTTATCTGCTTTTTGATTGACAAGATGTGCCAAAACAAAATTATCTTTCGATATTTCGCCATCTCCGGCAATAGAAATAGTGTCTGTTTTTAAGAAACTTTCTTTAACCGCAATGACTTCCGTTTTGCTATCCGGAGCCGCAGTAATAACTTGATTTACAGGTTTTGGTTTTTGACAACCAATTAAAACAAATAAAATAAAAAGAGTTTGTGGTTTCATGGTCTTTAAAATTGACAATTGATATGGTTATAAAATCTAAATTTAATATGTATCGTTCCTACGGAACTTTAAAATTTGGGATTAATATTTTCAACGGATTAAAATCCGTTGCTACAAAATAAAGCATTCCTCCGGAATTTTATAAAGAATTTTAAAAAAGAGCTGTTGGCTTTGCACATATTGTAGAGCTATATTTTAGTGTGAACAAGTTTTTTTCATGATTTTAAAATTTGTTTTACATGCATTTAATACAAAATCTAAATTTAATATGTTTCGTTCCTCCGGAACTTTAAAATCGGGATTAATATTTTTAACGGATTAAAATCCGTTGCTACAAAATAAAGCATTCCTCCGGAATTTTATAAAAATCTTTAAAGAAGAGCCATAGGCTTGGCATATATTGTAAGGCCGGATTTTAATCCGGTTTGCATAAAAGGAATTAAGATAAAGAGCCGTAGGCTTATCACATATTGTAAGGCCGGATTTTGATCCGGTTTACATAAAAAGTATTAAGATAAAGAGCTGTAGGCTTGGCAAATATTGTAGAGCAAGATTTTAGTGAGAACAAGGTTTTTTCATGATTTTACAATTTTTTGTATATGCATTTAATACAAAATCTAAATTTAATATGTTTCGTTCCTCCGGAACTTTAAAATCAGGATTAATATTTTTAACGTATTAAAATCCGTTGCTACAAAATAAAGCATTCCTCCGGAATTTTATAAAGAATTTTAAAAAAGAGCCGTAGGCTTATCACATATTGTAGGGCCGGATTTTAATCCGGTTTACATAAAAAGTATTAAGATAAAGAGCTGTAGGCTTGGCACATATTGTAGAGCAAGATTTTAGTGAGAACAAGGTTTTTTCATGATTTTGCAATTTTTTGTATATGCATTTAATACAAAATCTAAATTTAATATGTTTCGTTCCTCCGGAACTTTAAAATCAGGATTAATATTTTTAACGGATTAAAATCCGTTGCTACAAAATAAAGCATTCCTACGGAATTTTATAAAGAATTTTAAAAAAGACCCGTAGGCTTATCACATATTGTAGGGCCGGATTTTAATCCGGTCTTCATAAAAGGAATTAAGATAAAGAGCTGTAGGCTTGGCACATATTGTAGAGCTATATTTTAATGTGAACAAGGTCTTTTCATGATTTTAAAATTTGCTTTATATGCATTTAATACAAAATCTAAATTTAATATGTTTCTTTCCTCCGGAACTTTAAAATCGGGATTAATATTTTCAACGGATTAAAATCCGTTGCTACAAAATAAAGCATTCCTACGGAATTTTATAAAGAATTTTAAAAAAGAGCCGTTGGCTTGGCATATATTGTAAGGCCGGATTTTAATCCGGTTTACATAAAAAGAATTAAGATAAAGAGCCGTTGGCTTGACACATATTGTAGGGCCGGATTTTAATCCGGTTTGCATAAAAGGAATTAAGATAAAGAGCCGTAGGCTTATCACATATTGTAGGGCCGGATTTTAATCCGGTTTACATAAAAAGAATTAAGATAAAGAGCTGTAGGCTCGATTTATATTGGAGAGCTTTTCTATAATATGTTACATTAGATTTTGAAAAATATATCTTTCGTCAAAGGAAACGTTGAATTTCTCCAAAATAGATAAATATTCCTCTTTGAAATTATGCTTTTTATGATGCTCTTCTTGATTTTGAATGTATTTATAAACAGCATTGATATGAGATTTACTATAAGAAAAAGCCCCAAATCCCTCTTGCCATTCAAATCTGTGTTTTGTTAATCGATGATCATTAATGTATTTTGATGATTTTGATTTTACAATTTTCATTAAGTCAGAGATAGAAATGGAAGGTTTTAATGCTAAAAAGCAATGAATATGGTCTTCAGTCCCATTTATGATTATCGTTTTACAACCAGTCTCATTTATTAAATTTCCAATTACACCCAATATTTTAGATTTAAACTCATCAGTAATAATTGCTTCTCTATATTTTACAGCAAAAATTGCCTGAATATAAATTTGATGATATGTATTTGCCATATTTTGTTTATTTGTAATGATTTAATGGATTACAATAATACAAAATATTCTTACAAAATATTGAATTTATTCTTACGTTTAAACCGAATTAAAATCCGGTTAACATAAAATGAATTCGTATTTTAATAGGGTTTAAATTATATAATGATTTAAAAAAACCATGTTGCCACAAAAATTGCTGTGATCACACAAATAAGATCTACCAAAAGCATTGTTCCCAAAGCATAACGGGTATTTTTGATATTGATTGAACCAAAATAAACGGCAATTACATAAAAAGTACTTTCGGCGCTACACTGAAAAATACTGCTTAGTCTGGCAGTCAAAGAATCTGCTCCAAAGGTATTCATTGAATCTATCAAAAATCCGCGGGATCCGGCAGAGCTAAAAGGGCGAAGCATCGCTACAGGTAACGCATTTGTGATTTCTTTACTCACTCCCATATTCGAGAAAACAAATGCAATTCCGTTACTTATAATTTCAAATAAACCACTGTTTCTAAAAAGAGAGATCGCTACCAACATTCCAAGGACATAAGGAAAAATAGTAACCCCTGTTTTAAGCCCATTATTTGCTCCAACCACAAAGGTGTCGAAAGGAGTTGTATTTGCCTCAATGAATTTCTTTTCATTTTTAAAAGCAAAAATCAATGTAAAGGCAATAATTCCAATCAATATCAATCCTGAAAGATTCGAAGTAAAATAATTTTTACCAATTAGATCCAAATGGTTTACATACATCAGCAGACCAACAATGGCGGCAATTAATCCCATTAATACGATGAGAAGAGAAGCACTTTTAAAATTGATTTTTTGTTTAATTCCCACAATTAAAAAAGCAGCAATAGTACCAATGAAAGAAGTGATGATACACGGCAGCATAACATCGGCAGGATTACTGGCATTTGCAGCAGCACGATATCCAATAATAGAGGTTGCAATCAAGGTCAGACCAGAAGCGTGAAGACACATAAACATAATTTGGGCATCACTCGCTTTGTCTTTGTCGGGGTTTATTTCCTGTAAACTTTCCATAGCTTTAAGTCCAAATGGGGTTGCAGCCGAATCTAATCCTAAGAAATTAGCAGCAAAGTTTAAGGTCATGTACGATATTGAAGGATGGTTTTCAGGAATACTCGGAAAGACCTTTACAAATACCGGACTCAATATTTTTGCCAATTTTCCAGATGCTCCGGAAATAATCAGAAGTTCCATTAATCCGCAGAAAAAAGCCAGATAGGCAATAAGCGGCAGGATAAGATCGACTAAAGTACTCTTGCAAGTAGGCAATAAACCATCAGATTTTTGAAGACCGCTGAAAATTTTTACGGTTTTATTTTTATAAACATAAGTAGTATCAGCATTAAGCGTATCACGATTAATGATCATGCTTTGATCCGGTGCTTTTTTTATACTGTCTTTGATAAAAGCAGGAAGTTGATCGATGTATTTCTCAGAGACCAGAATAGGATCGTCTTTCTTTCCGTTTATTATAGAATCAATCGTATAAGTGTTGGCAGTAAATAAACTGACAACAATAAAGACAATCGAAGAAATAAAAATCGTTAACCAGAATCTGCTTAATACCATAATGCTATTTTTTTGTAAATGTAATTATTTAACAATAAAATGCATAAAGATTTTATTGTTGAACAGATAAGTGTTTTTAGAAAACACAGTTTCTCAGAGATTAGAATGTGTTGCTTAAGATAATATGCCGCCCCGCTGGGGCTACAAATGGATATTTTAAATTTGCATTGCTATAAACATAGCACTCCTGACGGAGTTTATTCATACCAATTGTAGCAATACATTTATAGAAAATATCGTGTGCCGGTTTTAATAATTCTAATGGGCAATATATTTATAAAAGATTGCTATAGATTTAGTCGCTCTAACACTGTGAAAGCAAACATTTAAAAAGATTAGGATACATTTTGTTGTTCTAGCTCGGTGGAATAAATTTTTTATAAAATATCAAAATTCATTTAGTCGCTCTATTTCCTTGGAAGCAAATATTTAAGAAAATCAAGGGATATTATTATGCTAGCTCCATAGGAGCAAAATATTTATAGAAAATTACGAGCAGTTAGTTCTAAGCTCCGTAGGAACGATATAAAAATTAAGAAATAATTCTTTATTCAATAATAATTTTGGTTTCAAGATAATTTTCAAAAGCTTGAATGCCTTCAAACAAAATTTCCTTTTTTGATGTTTTGGTTTCAGTAAAAAATTGTGTTTCTATTTTTGCATGATCTTTTTTCATGGTTCGTTTCCAGGTTCCAATAACTTTTGAGTTTTCCAGAATAATGGGTTTAAAAATGCCATTATTGGTAAAAGCTTTAGATTGATGTTCTAATAAAATTGAAGCTTCACGGGTTTTATACGAGATCAGAATTTCATCGAATGCAGGAAGAAAATGTATGCTTTCTCGGAAATTAGCGACTTCAGAAAAATCATTTTTAAACCAATACGTTTGATTTTCAATGTCAACAGAATTCAGTTGCAACTCAATTGCATTAATTGCCAATTTGCAGCTAGTTGGAGGAAAACCGCACCACCACGAGAAGTCAAGTAGTGTTGCAGGCCCGTGACTTTCGAAATATCGGAGGGCTAATTTTGCGAGAGCCTCGTCTTTGGTTAGTTTTGTTTTGGGTCTTGATACCCTTTCCTGAAGTAGGGCATAGGTAATTTGTTTGCCTTTCATTTTACCATTACAAACCAAACCATCCAGTTCAGCATTCATCATAATTGCGGCACTTAAAAAATCTTCGCTGGAAGTTTTCTTGATATTAAGTTCCTGCATAATTTCATCTCTTGTCAAATAGTTATTTCCGCTTAATATCTTTTCGATAACAGAATTTGTCTGATCTAATTTTTTAGCATCAAAACCATATTTCTTTGCGGCAGAAGCAGTAAATCTTTTGACTTGTGGCGCAGAGAGATCCAACATCCAATAAATATCATCGGCAGCAACAAAATGCCAGGTGGGACGTAGAATATGAGTACGAATAATTTGGGCAGCATTTATAGCCTCTTCGATCTCTTTTTCGGTAGCATTACCTCTTGCTCCAATTGCCCATTTTGCCATATTGTAATCCTGAGCCTGCATTGCACCTAAATGTTTTACAATTTCCTGCGGAGAGTTTAGACTTGTTTGATACAGTTTTTGAGAAACAAGTCTATGATGGGAGATTTCGTGATGTGTCATTTTCTAAACTTTGTTACTCTGTGTGTCTGTACCTTTGCACCTTAAAAAATCTACACATGAATAATTTCTTCATCAATCAATAAGTCTTCACGGCGCAAACGAAGAAAAATCTGTGCTACGGCAATCGTATCTTTTTCGCAATAGGTTACAATACGGTCAATATCTTTCTCGACATAAAAAACATGTGCCACCTGACTTCCGTCAATATCGCCTTTTGGCGATGGTATCCCCAGAATCTTGGTTAATAGTTTTAGTGATGTAAAGTGTTTATAATCTCCAAACTTCCATAATTCTAAAGTATCCAAATGCGCAATTTCCCATGGTTTTTTTCCAAAAAGATTCAGTTTCTCCGGAATCGCAACCTGATTGATAATCATTCTTCTTGCTATAAACGGAATATCAAATTCCTTAGCGTTATGTCCGCATAAAACATGTTGCGGCTGATTAAAGTGATTGTTCAATAAATTATTAAAGTCATGAAGGATCTTTTTTTCTTCCCCAAAAAAGGAGGTTACCCTAAAATTTCGAATGTCGCCTTTGATTGTAAAGTAACCAACCGAAATACAAACAATCTTTCCAAACTCTGCCCAGATTCCGGCGCGATCATAAAATTCTTCCGGCGTAAAATCGTCTTTTCGCTGGTATTGTGTTTTATGATCCCAAAGCGACTGCATTTCTGTGTCCAGCGAATTAAAATTCTCTTCTTCCGGAACAGTCTCTATGTCCAGAAATAAAATGTTGTTGAGGTTTATTTTTTCTATCATTTTTTAAGACTTCTTAGATATTAGACATCTTAGATTTATAAATGTACGCAAAATTGAATTTAAAATAAGAAATAACTTATGATTTAGAAACAAGGATTCTTTGCCACGAATTTCACGAATTAGCACAAATTAAAAATAGTTAGCAATCTAATAAACCAGGAATTAGTGCTAATTCGTGAAATTGCTTCGCCAGTTCGCTATCGCTCGGGTCGTGGCTAACTTTTTTAAAACAAACTTTGCTGTGTTGTTGGGTTTTCGTGTTCAAGAAGCCATTTTTTGCGGGACAATCCGCCGGCATAACCTGTTAGAGAACCATTTGTGCCAATAACCCGATGACAGGGAACGACAATCCATAACGGATTTTTGCCATTGGCAGATGCCACGGCACGTATCGCTTTTATATCACCTAGTTTCTTGGTCTGATCCATATAACTTATGGTTTTTCCGTATGGGATTTCTAATAGTGATTGCCATACTTTTTGCTGAAATTCAGTTCCTTTTGGGTTAAGTTTGAAATCGAAACCGGTTCTTTTTTTATCGAAATATTCTTGTAGTTGCGAAACGGCTTCTTTTAATACTTCCGGAATTTCTAAAGAAATTTCTTTAGTACCAACATCAGAAACAGAAATTACAGAAACGCCATCTTCGTCGCCAATAATTTTGGTAATTCCTAAAGGCGAATTGATATAGGCTGTTTCCATAGATTTTGATTGAACCACAAAGTTCGCAAAGTTTTTAAAACAGTTTAATAATTTTCAAGTTTAAACGGGTAACTTAGACTATTTTCAACTTTTTCGCTCGAGATAACCTTTTTGATATTTGATTTTTCCGGACTAAACTTAGGCAAAATCAAGTTTTGCTCTTTTGCTTGTTGTGTATAATATTTCTCTCTTGTAGGGTGAAACGGGGCAACGGCATTAAAAACTTCGTTCCATTTTGATTGGTTTATGATTTCTTCGATGATACCAATGCAATCATTTTGATGAATCAGGTTTACGGGTGCGTCCGGATTTTCGAGGTTTTCTCTTCCCGCCAGAAATTTTACCGGATGGCGATCTTCGCCTATTAATCCGCCAAAGCGCAAAATAGTAGTTTCAAAGTTTTGATTGTTTTGCAGAGTTGCTTCGGCAAGAAGTAATTGTTTGCCGCTTTCGGTCTCTGGATTTGGATTTGTTTCTTCGGTGATAATGTCGTTTTCGTCTCCATAAACAGAAGTTGAACTTACAAAAAGCACCTTTTTTACTGTTGATTTTTCAATAAACGGAATCAGGTTTTCGATTTTTTCTACAAAAACCTTCCTCAAAGAAGGAGATGAATCGGCATTTTTTCCTCGCAATTTAGGCGGAATATCGATAATTAAGATTTGACTTTTATCTAGAAACTCATTGATGCTTTCTGAAATACTTTCGCTTTCAAGCGCCAGCAAAAAAGGATTTATTCCAGCATTTTCTAAAATTGAAAGTTTATTTTGAGAAGTTGTAGATCCGTTTACCGAATGTCCTTTTTCGATTAGTTTTTTTGCTAAAGGCAAACCTAACCATCCGCAGCCTAATATGCTTATTTTTTTCATTTTTTAAAAGTTTGCTTTGAAAGATAATTTCGCAAAGACACAAAGTTTTTTTGAATAGGCTCCAGCTGAAACTGGAGCCTATTCAATTTATAATATTAAATAACTTTAGCTTCAATTACATTACAAATCTAATGTAAATCGAACTTTGTCTTTTCCTTTTGCGCCAATTCTGTTGTAGAATTTAATGGCTCTTTCGTTAAATTCAGGTGTTTGCCATTGTATATTGATGCAGTTTTTCTTGATTGCGATTTGTTTTAGTTTGTCGATTAAAACTTCGCCAATGCCAAAACTTCGGGCTTCTGGTTCCAAAAATAAACAATCCATATAAATGAAAGTTCCTGCATCCCAGGTCGAAAAATCAAAAGTATACGATAGATATCCTACAATGGTTTCTTTTGTGGCAACAACTAAACAGAATAATCTAGGCTGTTCCCGAAACAAAGCATCTTGCAATTTTTCTTGTTTCCCTTCTGCAGAATAAGCAGCTTTCTCATATTCGGCATGTTTTTGACATAAAACAACCAATTTAGGCAAGTCAGATCTTTCGCAGCTTCTTATTGAATATTCCATTGAAGGTTGATCTCGTTTTGTAAAAAGGTAATAAAGTGATAAAAGTAATCCGGATATTGCTCGTTTTCGCGAATGGCAATGAAATGTTTTCTCTTTAAACCATTTTTCCCAATTTTAATAGCCTTTATGGGGCTGTTTTTTAAATGTGGCAGTAACGCCCATTTTGCCATAGACATGACACCCATATCAGCCTTAACCATTTCCAGAGATGCTTCGGTCAAGGGCAAAGGTGTAACTTTTTTAGGTGTAACTTTTGCCGGGGCCAAAATAAACTGATGAATCGTAACGGTTTCCATAGGCAAAGAGTGAATCAGTAAATGTTCGTTGACAAAATCTTCGGCAACGACGTACTTTTTATTCGCCCACGCATGATTTTCAGAAACTGCCATAACAACTTCATCCTGAAAAAGCTCTATATATTTTATATTATTGTCTTTGATCTGATCACTGATTATGGCAATATCAATTACATTTTCTAATAATTTTTGTAACGGAATATGCGTTGCTTCGGTCACAATTTTTAAATCTACATTGGGATATAAAAGATGAAATTGTTTTAAGACCGGTGGCAGCCAGTGATAACTGGAAAAACACTCGGTACTAATTCTTATTTCGCCATATTCACCGTATACCATTTGCTTGATTTGAGATTCGGTTTGCAAAAGCTTTTCCAGAATTTCGTTGGCAAGATCATAGATTTTTTCTCCGGCTTTAGTCAGGACCAACTTTTTGTTCGTTCTCAAAAAAATGGCAGTTCCCAATTGATATTCGGCTTCTTTAAGTTGATGACTCAAAGCCGATTGTGTCAAATGCAATTTGTCAATTGCCTTGGTGATACTTCCTTCTTCAACAATTGCTTTTATTAATCGTAAATGACGTATTTCCATTTTTTGGGAATTAGAATACAAAGTAACAAAATTTCAGGATGGTTTTTCTATGAAAAAAAGTAATCTACTTGATGAATTCTTTTCGTTTTTATGAGACTTGGTGTTCGCTTACTTTTGGATAAACAAAAATCAAAAATCAGCATAAAAATGGAAGAACAAATTAAACACTACGAAAACAAATTAGCCTTCGAAATGGATCCGTCTGATTTGTTTGATGCCTTAAACAGCTCAGAGAAGGTGATTGCAATTGATGCCCGAAAAGCCTTTGGTTTTGAAGCAGAACATATACCAACAGCGATCAATATTCCGCATCGCGAAATGACGGTCGAAACTACAAAACATTTGGATAAGGAGGTTTTGTACGTTACGTATTGTGACGGAATTGGTTGCAATGCCTCAACAAAAGGGGCTTTGAATATGGCAAAACTGGGGTTTAAAGTAAAAGAGTTAATAGGTGGAATCGAGTGGTGGAAGTTTGACGGTTATGCTACCGAAGGATCAAACGGTGTAAAAACCGGGTTGAAATTTGAATGTGCTTGTTAAATAAAAGGGCAAACTCTGGTTAAGTTTGCCCTTTGTTTTTATTCTGGTTTTATAACCTTTTTCAAACTGTCTTTTGCAATGTTAATACTATCTTTTGCCGTAGTTGCTGGTTTTAGAGGAACTACCGGAGCGGTATATTTCTTTATTTTTTGCTGAATTAAAACAGCATCATTTAAAACAAAAGGCGTTGGCATCATCCAGTCGCTTCTTGGTTTTATTTGCAATAAAGGATTTGTCATTAAATCGAAAGAACTTTCGATTAAATCCATATCAAAAAGAGATGATTTATTGATGTAGAAATCCATTACCAGAGGTTCATTGCCTACAACATAATAACATAAAATTTTTGAGCCATCACGTTCCAGACGATTTCCTTTTTCGCCGGCAGTTGCAACACCATTAGCTTTAAAGTTGAAAAACGTCATTTTTGGATTGGCATAAATGTCGTAACGGTTTACCTTTCGGTTTGGCGCAATTTTAATTTTTAGATACCTGTTATTCCCTACAACACTATCTTTTATAAATGTAATGGTTGGTTTTGGAATATCAACTACAGGAGCAATTGCACTGTATGTAAAACCTGAATTGTATTTGCTGGCCAACGGAAGATCGTTTAATCCTACGGCTTTCTGATTTTTTTCTCCTAAATAACTCTTCGTCCAATCGTCCAGATTTACGTCATAAGTGGTCCAGACCGCAGAATTTGTATTGGCGTTATAAACATAAAGTAAACTGTTTGATTTTGCTTCTCCACGCTCGTAACCGGAATGATATCCTGCAGAAATAAAGAAGCCAATCGAAACCGCAAAAAAGAACATCGTCCAGGCTCCCTTTTTAAAGAAAGAACCAAAAACAGGAAGTAATAATCCAAAAAGCAAGACGGTTAGAATGGCACTTCCAAAAAGAATTTTAAGTCCTAAACCAATCGGGAACATAACTATAAAAGGCGCTACAATGATCAGGGCAGGAATGCTAAACAATAAGTTTAAACCCAGGCTGTAATGTTGTGTGATGACAAAAATTCCGAATAAGAGAATGCCAAAATAAACCGGAATAATCAGGAAACCTGCTCCGGTTAAGCTATTGGCCAAAAAGGCATTGATGATAATCCATAATAACAATGGCGCTACAAAATGGTTCATTGTAATTTTTGCTTCCGAAAAATGATGGTAGAAAGCAAACGAAATGGCAATACTCAACGTTACAAAAGCACCAATGTAGGCATGACCATTGTAGGTAAACCCGTTTAGTAAATCTGAATATTGAGGATAGATTTGCAGTAGAATTTTCCAGCCTAAAAAGGTCACCAATCCAGAAACAACAATGGATCCTAAAAGCGGAACAAATCCTCTGAGAATTTCCCTGAAAGTAATGACCAGTTTAATTTTTCCAATAAATATAAAAAGGATTAATAAACCCAAAGCAATGATGGTCATTGGTAATACCCAAGAAAACGGATAACTTATAAAAGAGAAAGGAACGCTAAAATAAACATCATCTGAAGTCGAATTGGTTGTGTTTAAATCAACATTTGAGAAGTATTTTAGCAATGGCATCAAATAGGTTCCCTGATGCGCCAATGTAGTTTTATTTAGATGCTGAACGTCGTCTTGTTGGGTGTGATAATTATAATGTCCGTCTATAAAGGCAAAATTGAAACCCTGAATGTTTCCTTGTTGTCTAAAAACGGTTAAATCAGTATCGTTTGGCAGCATTTTATAGATGCTGTACATCAAAGAGTTTGAGACGGGATATTTAGCTTTTGCATTTGCGAATTCTTTTACAAGGGCTTCATTTCCTTTATTGGTTTCCATTAACATATAACTTGGACCGGACGAACCTCTTGCTTCAAAATTAATGACCAAACCTACGTCTTTTGCCCACGGATGTTTGTTTACAAAAAGAGCGGCTCCGTTTAAGCCCAGTTCTTCGGCATCAGAAAACAGAATAATAATGTCATTTTTATGGGGTTGTTTTGCGTATAAAAAAGCACGAATTCCTTCTAATATAGTTGCTACTCCTGAGGCATCGTCGCTTGCACCTTTAGAAAATGAATGTGGGGCACTATCATAATGCGACAGCAATAAAAGAGCTTTTGAGTTGTTGGTTCCTTTTATCCGGGCCAGAATGTTTTTAGATTTTACCAAAAGACCTTTGTCGTTAAGGGTAAATCCTTCCTGAACTGAGGTTTCCAGACCTATCCGATTAAGCTCAAGTTTTAGATAATTGGCAACCAGCTCGTGATTGGTAGAACCCACGTAATGCGGTTTTTGTGCAATAATTTCGACTTGATTGAGGGCTCTTTCGGTCGAGAATTCAGCAAGAGCTTCTTCATTTTTCGAAATCCATTGCGGCATCATCGAGGCGTATATGATGCCAAGAATTGCTAAAATGCAGACTACGGCCAGAATTGAGGTAGGGTTTTTTTTCATGATGAATACGTACTATATTTCTTTTTTAACAAGCATAAAATAATCATTGTCCAGAGAGCGATATCCTTGATCGTACAAGAAATAGTAGGTATTTCCTGTTTTGGTTTGCAAGATATTGGTAAAGAAGTCGAAATCAAAGCCTTTGTTTATCATTTTTTCGCGAGTTGCTTTAGATTTTCCATCAATATTTAATTCGGACAAAATACGATAATTTTTTCGTAATTTGTTGTTTACATTGCGCATGAAATTGGTGCTATCCTTATTTATTTTATTATTGTAAGCATTTCGACAACTGTCAGAACAAAACTTTTTGTCCTCTCTGCCTACAATTTTTTCGGAGCATTCAAGGCATGTTTTCATGGTTCGATTTTTTTAATTTCGTATAAATCAGTTCTTCGATCTTTCAAAATTCGAACACTTCCATGTTCGTGCAACTGTTTTAGTAAATTTAAATCAACATCAACAATCAAAGTCATTTCTGTATTGGGTGTTGCCTCAGCTTTTATTCCATTACTCGGAAAAGCAAAATCTGATGGTGTAAACACAGATGCCTGTGCATATTGAATGTCCATGTTGTTGACCTTTGGTAAGTTACCTACACAACCGGCGATTGCGACATAACATTCGTTTTCGATGGCGCGGGCTTGCGAGCAATGTTTTACGCGAGTATATGCATTTTGAGTATCGGTTAAAAACGGAACAAATAATATATTCATTCCCTCGTTGGCCAAAATTCTCGAAAGCTCCGGAAACTCAACATCATAACAAATTAAGATTCCAATTTTGCCACAATCCGTATCAAAGGTTTTAAATTGAGATCCGCCTTTCATGCCCCAATGTTGTACTTCGTTTGGGGTCACGTGAATTTTAGTGTACATTTCTGAAGTTCCGTCTCTTTTGCATAAAAAGCCAACATTATACAAGTTATTGTTCTCTAAATAAGGCATGCTCCCGGTAATAATATTGATGTTGTAGGAGATGGCAAATTCCTGAAAACGTTTTCTGATAGGGTCAGAATATCGGGCAAGTTCACGAATGGCTTCTGCCTCAGACAAATGATTGTAATCTGCCATTAAAGGCGCAATAAAAAGTTCCGGAAATAAGGCAAAATCACTTCCGTAACCGGAAACGACATCGATAAAAAACTCTGCCTGCTCAAAAAATTCTTCAAGATTGTTTAATTGGCGCATTTGCCATTGCACTAATCCTAAACGAATAACGCTTTTTTCGAGATTAATAAGTTTTGGACTTTCGTCGTAATACACATTATTCCATTCCAGAAGAACAGCAAATTCCTTTGATTCTTCATCGCCCTCCAGATAGTTTTTGATGATTCGCAACACGTGAAAATCATTGCTTAATTGAAACGACAGTACAGGATCATGTAATTCTTTGTGTTTTACTTTGTCAATATACGTTTTTGGAGTGAGTTTTTTAGAATGTTGGTTGTAGTTGGGAATCCTTCCTGCAAAAACAATGGCTTTTAGGTTTAATTGTTCGCATAATTCTTTTCTCGCGTCATATAAACGTCGCCCTAAACGCAAGCCGCGATAGTTAGGGTGGATAAAAACGTCTATACCGTACAAAATTTCCCCGTTTTTATTGTGAGTCGAGAAGGTATAATCGCCAAGAATCTGTTTATAATTGTGTCTTTTGTCTACCAGTTTCTCGTCGACAATCAAGGACAATGCAGATCCTACAACGATGCCGTCAACTAATATAACCAGTTGACCTTCAGGAAAAATCGAAAGTAGTCTTTTAATATCAGCTGCTCTCCAGTACGAATTGGCCATTTCAGGATACGATTCGACCATTGAGTTTTTTAATTGCTGATAATCGTCAAACTCTAAGTTTCTTAATTCAACTTTATTAATTTTTGTCTGCATATTGTAAGATTTATGCTAAATATACAAAAAAACATTTCCATTTACAAACGCTTACAAATAGTTACAACCGAAAGTAAATAGTTTGCAACCGAATAAGTGTTGAAGCGGGTCGCATCTTTGCCTTGTTGAATTTGATAAACGAATTCTTTTATACGAACATTTAAAAATTATAAGCCATGAATGCAATGAAAAACAGAGTACAATTAATAGGGAACGTTGGAAACGATCCGGAAATTAAAACATTAGAAAACGGAAGAAAGCTTGCTCACTTAACGATCGCAACCAATGACAAATACACCAACGACAAAGGCGAAAAGGTCGAGCAAACAGAGTGGCACCGTGTTACAGCTTGGGGTAAAACAGCCGATATTATCGAAAAATATGTGGTAAAAGGCAAGGAGATTGCCATAGAAGGAAAACTTACACACAGAAGTTATGACGATAAAAACGGAGAAAAGAAATATGTGACCGAAGTTGTGGTCAATGAGATTTTGTTGCTCAGTAAATAAAGCTTAACAATATTTGAGATTCAAACCCGACAGGCTTTATACCTGTCGGGTTTTGTTTTTATAGAACCGAACCGCCATTTATATCTGTTGAAAGTATTTCGCTCATATAATCAAAAAAAGGTCGCATGTTTTGGCATGTTTCTAAAGCTTTTTCTAAAAAAAGCGGACTTAATACTTCTTCATCCGTAAAACGTTTGATGATCAAAAACTGTTTGTAACGCAGTAAATCAATGGCCTTATGATTTACATCGTAACCTTTTGGTGCGGTTTTGAGCTGTTCGCCCTGCAAAGTGCCAAACGTGCTTACAAAAGCTTTTGACTTCAATATTTTTTGCATGGTTTCAGAATCATGTGCAAATTCGCTTCTTATGCGTTTTAAATCTGCGGCATTTGGTCCCCAAAAACCCCCTGCAAAAAAACTGTTTCCTTTTTCGAGATGAAAATAGTAACCACCGCGTCTTTGATTGGTTGCTCTGGTAAAACTGCCTCCCCAAAAGGTTTTAAAAGGAGTTTTGTCGTTAGAAAAACGAATGTCACGATAAATTCGGTATACACTTTTTTTGCCGGATGATGTTTCCAGGACATCCGTTTTAGAAAGTTCTTCAAGCAAAGCACCCGCAAAGGTTTCAATATGATTTAGTTCTTTTAAGTAATTTGGCTTATTGGCTTCAAACCAGGGTTTGTTATTGTTTTCTTTAAGCTTAAGCAAAAAATCAAGACTGGATTTGGGTATGATAATGTTGTTTTTCATAAGTAAGTTTTGAGTCTCTTTAAAATCAAAAGACAAGTGTGGTTTAAACTAAAAACCCACCAAAAAGTTTGGTGGGTTTTGTATATGTGTGTTAAGCAGTTTTTTTGAATAAATCAAACATAGGACATCGTGAGCAGCGTTTCTTTTCACTTTTTTTATATTTCTCACAGCAAGAAGATTTGCAGTTTTCCAACTTTTTAATCTTGTCAAGGATAGCTTCTTTCTTCTTTTTCTTTTTATCCTTTTTTTTGTCCTTATCTTTTTCTTTCTTGCTCAATTTTCCTCCGTATTTAAAAACAGAAGCAAATATAAAAGAAAATAGTTATTTTTATATATTCTAAATAAACTTTAACTTTTTTTATTTTGGGTTGATAGCAATAGAGCTTGTCACTGTTAATTGCTGGATATCACGGTCGAACAAGTAAAGTCCGCCTTTATCATCTCCAATTAAGTTAATTTTGTCCAGGATAGATTTTGCTGTTGCTTCTTCCTCGATTTGTTCTGCTACATACCATTGTAAGAAATTATGTGTTGCATAATCTTTTTCAGAAAAAGTAATGTGTACCAGTTCATTGATAGACTCTGAAACAAAAATCTCATGGTTATAAAGTGCTTCAAACATTTCTTTAAAAGTAGAATAAGATGTTTTTGGCGCTTTTAGATCTGTAATTTGTGCGTGGCCTCCGCGTTCGTTTATATACTTTACCAGTTTAAGCATGTGTGCACGCTCTTCGTCTGATTGTGTGTACATAAATTGTGCGATTCCTTCTAATCCGTGAACTTCTGCCCAGCAAGCCATAGAAAGGTATGTTTGAGAAGATTCGGCTTCTATGCGAATTTGCTTATTTAAAGCGGTTTCAATATTTTTCGATAACATAATGTTGACTTTTTTGTAAAGTTAGAAAAAATATTTCAAAACGCTTTTTTCAAATTAACAAACAGGAGCCATTTGGATTAATTCTCAATAAATTTAAGGTTTGTCTACAGGAAACGATTTCGAGAAAATAGCTTTGTTTATAATAGGATTTAAAGGTTCTTCGGGGGCAAAACCGTCTGTAAATTTGCGCATAATATATTGTTTTGTACCACTGTCAAAATATCCCAGAATATAGAAATCCCTGAATTTTAAGATATTTGGGAATGTTGCTTTTTTATTCTGATTTAAAAAGTAGTTAATGTTATCAAGGGCAAGGGGCTGCTGTATGCGTTTAAAGAATTCATTATTGCGATCTAATGTGCTTTCAAAAAACACACTCTCAGAATGAAAAGTTTGTGTATAATCAAAAGAGAATAACTCATCATTTACAGTATAATACATTCTTTCAGGTCTTGGGACTCCGCCCAAAGTTACCATCGTAGTTTGACCGCTTTTAAAAACAGATAAGCCTATATCTAAGTATGAAAGACGTTGTAAGAACTTACTTGTTTTTTTTATTTCCCGCGTTCTTTCCGTTTCTCCCTGCATTAACAAAGGAGAGCTTTTGAAACGGATGGTGTCATTTTTTGTGACTTTAAAGCTTTTTAGGATTTCTCCCGAATTATAATTTTTTACATCAAATATAAGTTCGTCCTGAGTAGCATTGATCTGGTATATTTTGTCCTGATATAAAAAAGAGTTACTTGATTTTCTTGGGCTTTGAGTTTCAGATTGATCAAAGTTTTTTTCGATCAAATCATGATTTTCAAGATTCATATCAAAGACCTGTGTTTTTTTGGGATTATAGTCCAATGACAAAACAATGTGATTGTCTAACATATATACTTTACTTCTTTGTGCACTTTTGTACAAAGGATTGTAGTCGTCTGATTCTATTTTTTCGATTGGGTTTTCTTTGATAATATCATTGAAAGTTAAGAACTGTGTCTTGCGATTTTGAAATGTAAAGCCCGCAAAATCAAATGCTTTTTCTTCTACAACTCCATTTTTAAAAATATAAGCAATTAATATGGGCTGCACTTTATCTTTGGTCAGGATGTAGAATAAATTGTTTTTTTGAAATGTTGTAATGACAGACTGGCTCAAAGCAGGAAATTTAAAACTTAGCATTTTATAGGTTTTGTCTTCCAGGTAATATTTAGCCACTATAATACTTTTATAATCTTCTGTTGCCCAGTATAAAGTTGGGTTTTCGTCTTCGCTAAAACTGTATCCAATGATCGAATAACCTTCGAGATTGGCACGCGCAACGGTAAGTTCGCTTTTTAGGAACAAAGCGCTGTTGTATTTTAAGACTGTAACGTTTTCTGTGTTTGTTGCAAATACAAAAACATCGTTTGTTATTGTGTTTTCGACATTGAGAACTTGATTTGCCTGATCATATTTTTTTAAATCCAAGGGATAGGAGTTCAATACCGTTTGCCCCAGAAGTACTGATTTATAAAGGAGAAGAAAGAAAATTAATAATTTTTTCATGTGTTTTTATCGACAATAATCATTCCAAATTTATCTCTTTATTTTATAGATCACTGTTGATGAATTTATAAAAGAAACTCATTTTTGTGCTTAAAGTACACAGTTGTTTTTATCAGCATAAATTAAAATTATTGCCAATATGGTTTCAGGATCTGGATTAAAGGTATAAAAAAAGTCCTAAAGAATATTTTCTTTAGGACCTGATTTTTGATTATGACAAAAGATTAGTTCACTTTAAAAGTAACTCTTCTTGCTAATCTTCTCGCTTCTTCTGAATCTTTTTGGATAGAGGTGTCTGCTCCGTTTGCAACAACATTTAATCTTGAAGATGCAATACCTGCTTTTTCGAAAATGGTTTTAACATTGTTCGCTCTTGCATCTGATAGTTTCTCGTTGTACTCTGAACTGCCAACCTGATCTGCATAACCAATAATATTGATTGAAGCCGAAGGGTTTTTTCTTAAATACGTTAAAACAACATCAATTGCAGCAGTAGAATTTTCGATAGGAGTCGATTTATTAAAGTCAAAATATACGCTATAGTATTTGTCATTGATCATGTCTTTAATAATATCTCTGTCGCTAACTACCGGAGCACTAACTGTTTTCTCGATAATTACTTGTTTTTCTGGTGTTTTTTTAACCAAAGCTTCAAGTTCTGCTATTTTGTTTTCTAATGGCGAAGCATCAAATTCTTGTGAGATAACAACCCAGTCAGCATGTTTAGTGTTTTTACCTAAGTAATAGTTTAACCCTACAGTTCCGTTGAACATAACTCCTGACAGACCTCTTGAATTGGTACGACCCGCTCCGTCAAAAGTGGCATCCTGAAAAGCATTTACAATTGTAGTAACATCGCCTGTTAAAGCAAAACGGTCAGATAATCTAATTTGACCTGTAATACCTGCAATAAAGTTACCCATTCTGTCTTTTACATGTAAGTCTTTGTTCTCTAATTGAGCAACTCCAACACCAGCATGACCCAAAAGACCAATAGTTCTGGTCCATGTTTCAAAATTCATGATTCGTCCTAAGTTGGCCACACCTTGCAGATCAACTCTGTAATATTTAGAATCAAAATCAAGAGAATTTCCATGATCCGTGAAGCTGTTATATCCAAAGTCAGCTTTAAGACCAAATTTGTTGTTCATCATGTACCTTACACCCAGATCAGCAGTAAACGGGCTAATTTTTGCGGTATAATAATCACCTGCCATTGGGCGTTGCGGTTTATTAAAACCACCATCTAACTCGATCGACCATTTGTTATAGTCATTCCGTGTGTTTTTTTCTGCTTCTGTTTGCGCCTGTAGGTTTGTTAAACCCAGTGATAGCGCTAGAATAGTTACAATTTTTTTCATTGTTATTTTGAGATTTAAATTCTCGTCAAACAAACAATTTATTGTAAGAATTGTCTACCCATTAAAAGTTATAAACACAACAGAATAAGGTTAAATCTATTCTAGCCATTCATTAAATCCTGAAAATAATCTACAAATTGTCCCAAATGCAAACCATCCATCAAGCCATGATGCACATGTACTGACATGGCAATGGTTTTTTTGCCGCTTGCCGAAGTGATCATTTTTCCAAAAGAAATTTTAGGACAACTGTCCGGAAAGGTGTAACTGCGGGCATGAGAAAGCGAGGTAAAATTTAACCACGGAATTGCCGAAAAATGAATCAGGTTATCATCGTCGAATGTTCTTGTAAAAAGTCCGGATGTGGTTTGAATGCGTTCTATCTCGGTCAGGGCATTTTGTTCGAAGATTTTAAAATCCGGATTATATGCTATAAATGAAAACCCAAAAGTACCGTCCTCCCGACCAATTGTTGCCGATGCATCGATGCGATCGTTGATATAGATTTTGTCATTATCGATTCTGTATCTAAAATTTTCGATTGTATTTACGGCAACCAGTGTTTTGTGCAAGTAGTAAATAAAGAAGGAAGCTTTAAGGCTTTTTGCCGTTTGATAGGCTTTGGTACAATCTATTTCGACGGTTGCACCAAAAAAAGGCTCTTCCATTTTACTAAAATGCTCGAAATGTTCTTTTCTATTCCAGTTTTCTAAATCTAAAAGTGTTTTCATTATGATAAGTTCTCAACTACTTGAGTAATTTTTTCGAATGAACTAAAATGTTCATGTTCTACTTTGTGACTAATTTTTTCGTGCTCCCAAGTGGTATGAAACGGAATATGAACAGCGTAACCTCCAATGCCCAAAACCGGCAAAACATCTGATTTTAAGGAATTCCCGATCATTAAAAACTCATGCGGCTGAATGTCCAGACGACCCAATAGTTTTTCATAATCTATTTCTTGTTTGTCTGACATTACCTCAATATGATGAAAATAATGGCCCAGACCAGAACGGTGCAATTTACTGTGCTGGTCTTTTAGGTCGCCTTTTGTGGCAACGACCAATTTGTATTTTCCGTGCAAAGATTTTAGGGTTTCTTCGACGCCATCCAGAAGTTCGATTGGTTTTTCGAGTAATTCTTTTCCGTACTGAATGATTTTTGATATAGCCTCAATCGGGATTGTATGGTTCGAGATGTTCATCGCAGCTTCGATCATCGACAAGATATAACCTTTGATCCCGTAACCGTACAACGGCAAATTCTCGATTTCGATCTTGAATAATTCCTGCGAAATCCCCTGATGCGAAAGGTAATCTTCCATCAAAGCACAAAATTTATGCTCCGTTTCTTCAAAGTAGGGTTCGTTGACAAACAAAGTATCATCGGCATCAAATGCGATTACTTTTAAATTTGGTATTTTGTTTTTATGTAACATAGAAAAATTATTTCAAGTTTGTTTTGTTTTAGGTTTTTTGCCACGAATTACACAAATAATCGCGATTTTTTTTGCCACAGATTCAGATGATTTCAAAGATTTTTAAATATCTGCTTTATCTGCGAGAGAACTTTTTCGCCACGAATTACACGAATGGTCACTAATTTTTTTGCCACAGATTCAAATGATTACAAAGATTTTTAAATATCTGCTTTATCTGCTTTATCTGCGAGAGAACTTTTTCGCCACGAATTACACGAATTGTACTAATCTTTTCGCAACAGATTCAGATGATTATAAAGATTTTCAAAAACAATCTGCTTTATCTGCCAAATCTGTGAGAAACTTTTTTCGCCACGAATTACACGAATGGTCACTAATTTTTTTTGCCACAGATTATGTAATTACAAAGAATTAAAAAGAATCTGCTTAATCTGCCAAATCTGCGAGAGAACTTTTTAGCCACAGATTAAAAAGATTAAAAGGATTTTTTTAAATCTGCTTAAATCTGCTTTATCTGCGTGAAACTTTTTTCGCAATAAATTAAAAGCAATCTGCGTAAACCCGTTCAATCAGTAAAAATCCGCGTGCCAATTCTCAATGCTAATTCTTAGAAAACAATCCCTTAAAAGAAATAGCTTTATCGTAAAATGTAATTCTGATTCCGAATAGCAAAATGATTCCGCCCAAAACCATTTGTAAAGTTATTTGTTCTTCCAAAAACAACCAAGCTAATATAGAAGTAATTACTGCCTGACTCAATAAACTTAACGAAACCCTTGTGGCGCGCATGTGTTGTGTAGCATAACTTATAGAAAGCCACGCACACAATTGACAAATTACGGCTTGCAAAACCAACACAAACCAACCTGTGTCTGAGAATCCCGTAAAAGGCTGATCTAAGCAATAACAAAGTATTCCTAAGTAAATACTCGAAGCAAATAAACTAATGGTCATAAACGATAAAACATCAACTTGTGAAAGGACATTTTTGCTCACCAAAAGATAAATCGAATATAAAATTCCGGATAGCACGGCAAAAAGAAATGCCTGATTAAAATTTAACTCCAGAAAAAAGCTAAAGCCAACCAAAGTAATCATCCCAAATAACGAAACCACAGTCCCAATCCAGAAATTGGTGGCGGGTTTTGATTTCAAAAAAAAGAAAGAACCAATTCCAACCCAAACCGGAGATAAATTTGTTAATAATGAAGCCTGCGTTGCACTCGAATCCTGAATCGCAATATTCCAAACCGCAACATCAGATGAAAATAAAACACCGCAAAGTACTGCCAATAGTACGAATTTTGTCTTTGGGAGTTTAAAATTTTTGGTAAGTACTACATAAGGCAATAACAAGATTACAGCAAAAAACATGCGATAAAATGCCGAGATTAATCCCGGGGCTAATTTTAGTTTTACCAGTATAGGGAAAATCGAAATACAGAGTATTCCGCAGATTAAGGCTAATCTTGGTTTGGTGATTTTCATATTATTTTAGTTATGCTTTTGAAACCACTCATTTGAAAGCTCCAGTTTTTATAAGGAAACTTATATTTTACGATAGTTATTATTCAGAAAAGCTAAAAATTTGATATTTTTTATTTTTATACGTTTTCCAGCTTAATAGAATTATGCTACAGCAATCTAAAAAGGAATTATAAGAAGACAAAAATTCCCGAATTTTAGCTCGGGAATTTTGGTAAATTATTTAATCGTTAAACTTTCTAATAATGTATTCTTTGGTTTTGTTGTCGTAATACCCCAGATAATAATCCTTTATTTTGAATAAGATTTGTGATGATACATCATTGTTTTTATCAAAAAAGGTTCTAATCTTATCAAATGCCAGAGGTTGCAAATCGCCTTTGATATGATTGCCATCTTTATCAAAAACACCATCGATTTTGACCACTTTTCTATTTGCATACGAATTGAAGTTGTTCATGGTAGGATTAAAAAATATCTCTCCCATTATTGCACCTATAAAGCCAAACTGACCCATTACGGCTTGTCCTCCCGATTGCTGTGGCCCGGAAATCCCTCCAATCGTTGCCAAGGTATTTTCGCCAATAGGATAGCAGGAAATACCAGTGTTCAAATTGTTTATTTTGCGAAGAAACTGCGAACTGGTTTCCAGGGTTCTGTTTCCGCCAAAATCACCACCTTGCTGAGAAATTTCAGAATTTTTAAAATCAATTGTAGTGTCAGACGTTGTTGTGTATTCCTTTATTACTGTACCATCAAGATTTCTTATGGTAAAATAAAACTCGTCTGATGAGGTTTTGATCTGATAAAGCTTATTGTCGATGAAAAAAGAATTTGAGCTAATACTTATTTGAAATCCCGAACTGCTCAATTTTGAAATAGACGTAGATTTTATAATTTTTTCTATAGCAGTAAATTTCTCCAGATCAATTAAAATAACCTGAGTAAAATCTACATTGAGGTCAATCGTTATGACAAGTTGTTTTTTGTCAAAATAACATTTTCTTCTTTTTGCGGCATCGTTTAACGATGTTGGATTATTAACATTAATAGCCGGTAAGGAGAAAGGAGGTTCAAAGGCAAGTAAATTTTGCTCTAAAACACCATATAAATCTGATTTGATATAATTTAATTTAAAGAAATGAAATCCGTCTAGCGAAATTACTTTGGTTGTATAATCGCCATTTTTATCAAAAATATGAAGATTTAGATTGTTGCTTTTTTTGGTAACAGTTAAAATATAGAAATTATCGTTCTCACTAAATTGTTGTAATACTTTTTCGTTTTTTAATACTAAAGGATATTGTTTGGTGACTACTTTTCGGGAACTAAAATCGAATAACTGACCAAAAATAGCATCATAATCACCAGAAGACCAAAAAAGTCTAGTGCTGTTGTTGCTAATATTATAACCAATCATGTTTTTGTAGACTTTAGGATCTGGTCTTTCTGTAGAAATACTATCTGTAACCTGCATTTTTTCGTTAAGCTCAAGAGCTTTTACTTTTATCTTGTCACTAACAAATACCGTAACTTTTTTAGTTGCATCATTTACGGTTTGAAAAACGTCTCGGTTCTTTTTTAATTCCAAAGGAGTAGAACTTACAATTTCTTGCGAAAAAGAGTATAAAGTATTTAAAAATAGAAATGTCAGAAATAATTTTTTTAGCATCATATACAAACTTAGTGTGATTTAATTTTTGGCGAAGATCTTATTTTTTTCTTGGACAAAAAAGAAAATGCAGGATGTTTGATTTAGTAATACCAATCAAGAGTCAAAATGTGCCGTCAGGCACTAAATGTTGGTAGAAAATTTAGGTTCAAAATTCGTTGGCGTGCCGTAGGTACGCAACAAAACGTTCTGTATTGCGTACCTACGGCACGCAATTTCATTTCCACCTCATGTTTTTTACCAACATTTAGTACCTGGCGGCACTTATGGTTTCTATCAATAGTTGGTGCCTGGCGGCACAACTTATAGACTTTTGATCCTTGATTGGCATTTGCAATAAAAATTTAGGACTAAACTTGTTTTTGTGTGGTATTATGCGCTAAGCGCTTTCTGGTAAGCTTTCTTGATCTCCATGTCAGAAAAAGGTTCAAGTGCTTTTGCAAGAGTTTTTACGGTTCGAATGCAATTAATCATTTTAACCCGGAGATCCAGATAATCTCCTACTTCGCTTGCCAGAATAGCGTCAAAAATTTCGGACATGTCGTCTGGTTGTTTCCTAACTTCGACTTCAAACCAAATGTCTGAGAGAAATTTTGCCATTGCAATCATTACATCTGGCTCTACTGTTTTTTCATTTTCTTTTTGCATACCGAAAAAATATAAACGCACGAAACCCCCGCTTTAGATGTGCAAAAATACCCGTAAGGATAGGTTTCCCATTGTTTCCTCAGGGACATCATGGCGAGGGATTCGCTTATGTTAATTTTAAAAGTTTCAAGGATTGCTCCTTACTGTATTTTTGCAAAGCAAACGTACGACTATAAAATTATTAAAGTGTCAAATAAGAAAGAAATTTCTTATTTTAACGTTTTGGTTTTTGAGATCTTTAATTAAGGTTTTTAGAAATCTCATATTTTAAGTTTAGCCAAAGAAGACCAAATTATTTCTTTTTTAGCCATTTTCTCATTTCTGAAATCACATCTTCATTTTTATGAAAATACCCATTTTCAATCTCTATTCGACTATTTGTAATTGCTGTCTCTTGATTGTTAGAAATTTCATAAAGTTCGTTTCCTGAAGAATCAGAAAGATTCTGAGATGCATTTATAAAATTCAAATCCATAATATTACTTGATGTAATCAAAATTATAATTATTTATCGAATGTCATCTAAATAAAGAAAGTTATCTGCCAGATATTTTAGGCTGATAACTTTCTCTTATTTATTATTTTATCGAAACAATTAGTTTATCGTTTCGCCATTTGGCGCATCAGTATCAGGATTTACGAATACTAATTTTTCTTCGGCGTTTGTGGTCATTAAGATCATTCCCTGACTTTCGACTCCGCGTAAAGCTCTTGGCGCTAAATTTGCCAAAACTGTAACACGTTTACCAATGATTTCTTCTGGCGAAAAACTTTCGGCAATTCCGGAAACTATGGTGCGAACATCAATTCCGGTATCAATTTTCAAGATCAGAAGTTTGTTGGCTTTTGGCATTTTTTCGGCCTCGATAATGGTTCCTACACGTAAATCCATTTTAGCGAAATCATCATATTGAATTAAATCTTTCTGTGGTTCCGGTTGTTTGTTTTCGGCAAGATTAGCCGTTTTTGTAGCTTCCAATTTATCTATTTGTTTTTGTATTTCTTCGTCTTCTATTTTTGCGAATAACAATTCGGCTTCACCAATTTGATGACCGTCAGGAATCAATTCCGATATTTCAGACACGTCATTCCATTTCAGTTTACCTTCATTTTTCAGGATTCCTGACAATTTAGCCGCAGTAAATGGCAAGAATGGTTCTGCCAAAATGCTCAATGCAGCAGCAATTTGCAAGGCAACATACATTTGAGTTTTTACACGCTCCGGATTGTCTTTCATCACTTTCCAAGGCTCTTCATCGGCAAGATATTTATTTCCTAAACGTGCCACATTCATCAATTCGCCAAGAGCTTCACGGAATCTGTAACGCTCAACCGAACTTGCAATCACGGCAGGATACGCTTTTAATTCTGCCAAAGCAGCTTCGTCAACCTCAGACAGTTCATTAGGAGTTGGAACAAATCCGTCGTAATATTTATTGGTTAAAACCACCACACGATTAATGAAATTACCAAAAATTGCCACTAATTCATTGTTATTTCTCGCCTGAAAATCTTTCCAGGTAAAATCATTATCCTTAGTTTCCGGTGCGTTTGATGTCAATGCATAACGCAAAACATCTTGTTTCTCCGGAAATTCTTCCAGATATTCGTGCAACCAAACTGCCCAGTTTTTCGAAGTCGAAAGTTTGTTTCCTTCCAGATTCAAAAACTCATTTGCAGGAACATTGTCCGGCAAAATATAGCTTCCTTCGGCTTTAAGCATCGCTGGAAAAATAATACAGTGAAAAACAATATTGTCTTTCCCAATAAAATGAACCAACTTCGTGTCTTCATCTTTCCAATATGGTTCCCAGTCTTTTCCTTCGCGCAAAGCCCATTCTTTGGTAGATGAAATGTACCCGATAGGCGCATCAAACCAAACATATAATTTTTTTCCTTCGGCACCTTCAACCGGAACATCAATTCCCCAATCCAGGTCACGCGTTACCGCACGAGGTTCCAATCCGCCATCGACCCAAGATTTTACTTGTCCGTAAACATTAGGTTTCCAGTCGTTTTTATGTCCAACAAGAATCCATTCTGTCAAAAATTCAGTATAACGGTCAAGAGGTAAAAACCAGTGTTTTGTAGCTTTCAAAATGGGAGTTTCTCCCGTAATTGTCGATTTTGGGTTTATTAAATCCGTAGCGTTCAAAGTCGATCCGCAATTTTCGCACTGATCGCCATAAGCTCCTTCATTGCCACATTTAGGGCAGGTTCCAACCACAAAACGATCTGCAAGAAACTGATTTGCTTTTGCATCGTACAATTGCTCCGTTACTTCTTCAATAAAATCGCCTTTATCATACAACGTTCTAAAGAATTCCGAAGCCGTATCATGATGAATTTTTGCCGAAGTTCTGGAATAATTATCAAACGAAATCCCGAAATCAGCAAATGATTTTCTGATAATTCCGTCATATTTATCAATAACTTCTTGTGGTGTAATTCCTTCTTTTTTGGCTTTCATCGAAATCGCAACCCCGTGTTCATCGCTTCCGCAAATAAACGCAACGTCTCTTCCTTGCAAACGTAAATATCTCGAATAAATATCCGCAGGCACGTAAACCCCCGCCAAATGCCCAATATGTATAGGTCCGTTGGTATAAGGCAATGCCGCCGTAATAGTATATCTCTTTGGATTTTGTATCATAACTCAATTTTATTGAGTGCAAAAATAAGCAATAGAATTGAGATTTTGTTATTCCGTGGAGTTTCGCAAAGAAAAAGCACTGAGTTTTTGTTTTAAAGAATGTGAATTAATCTCGCAAAGGCGCAGAGTCTCAAAGTTTTTTCTCATTGTTTGTCATTGCGAGGAACGAAGCAATCAAACTAGAAACTCGACAAAGATTTGATTTTTCTTAGTAGTTTTTTCAGGAGCTAATCCCGCTATCCGTTACAATCTTTTGTGTCCGCCGCGGCGGACACAAAAGGATTTCCACTTCTATCGGGGCTAAAAAACACCAATTTTGTCATTTCGATTCTGAAACCTCGGGATCGAAATGACAATATCGCACATTTTTCAACGGATTAAAATCCGTTGCTACAAAATAAATCGTTCCTCCGGAACTTTGAAGAGAGCCTTCGGTTCGTGACATATTGTAGCAACGGATTTTAATCCGTTGAAAATGAAATACGACCACAAACAAAAGTCCCGTAGGGGCGACACATATAATTTTAAAACTTTGCGCCTCCGCGACTTTGCGAGATTATTTCAACACAATCTATAAAACTTTTGCGCCTCTGCGCGATTATTTTAATCCATAAAATAGAACCAGTTTAAACTAGCATCCCGATTAAAATCTTCAAAATATATTTTGCAACCTTTGCCTTCAAAAAACAAAAACAAGTTATGAGCAAGACAAAATTAATCATCAATAAAAACGGATCTATCAAGATCGAAGGCGATTTTGAAATCATGGATTCTGAGGGAACCGTTTACGGACTGCAAGGAAGAGCCGCTTTAGGACTTTGCCGTTGCGGATTATCTGCAAACAAGCCTTTTTGCGATGGAGGACACCGTAATAATTTCGAACACGATTCTATCGCATTCGATTTGCCACCAATGAAAACCAACTAAAAAACCTCGTTTTTTGGTTATACTATAAAAGCTGCATTTATGATGCAGCTTTTTTTTATGCTCTATTTTTAGAATAATTTCTGCATAATAATAAGTTATTTCCTTAAAAAACTATATTATATTTACCAAAATTTTCAAAAACCAAAAGAATGAAAAAACTCACTATCCTATTCTTATTTTTAACCTTTGTTGGGGCTCAGGCTCAAACACAAAAGACGGTTTCGAGCGATTGGACCGCTTTCAATCAAACTATTGCGATCCAGACTTCGGTCAAGAAAAAATTTAAAGTCATTGCGTCTGTAAAAGTAGAAGCTTCAGATCCTAAAGCCTGGGCAGGAGTTTGGGCAAGAGTAGATACTAAAAATGACGAAGATGGTTTTTTTGATAATATGAGAGACAGACCCGTAAAAATAAACGAGTGGAAATCGTATACCGTAGAAGGTACGCTTGATAATAACAGCAAATCATTAAGTTTTGGTGGTTTGTGCCTTAATAACGGTAAATTTTATTTTGATAAATTCGAATTGCTGATCGAAAATGAAAAAGGTGTTTTTGAACCCATTACGATTTTGAATTCAGGATTTGAAACCCCTTTAAAAAACGGGGATATTGCAAAATGGGATTTCGGAATTTCAAAAGATGCGATTGTAAAAGTAAAAGAGTATAAAATTACTTTAGACAAATCGAGTGCCGACGGCAAAACCAGTTTATTACTCGAAGGAACCGGTATTAAACCAAGACTGGAAGCAAAGATTGGAAATGTTGATGGCGCTTCGCCAAAAATTGGCGATATGATCTCGATGCTCGAAGATCTGAAAGACCGTGTCGAAAGAACGGTGAAGAACATGAACCAATACGAAATTGATTATTTGCATGATGCCGAAGCAAATAGAATTGGCGCATTGGTAATGCACCTGGCTGCTGCCGAAAAATACTATCAGGTTTTTACTTTCGAAAACAGAGAATTTAACGAAGAAGAAAAGAAAAAGTGGAATGCTGCTTTAAACTTAGATCAAGGCGGGCGAGATGAGTTTAAGGGACATGATGTACAATATTATTTGGATATTTATAATGAGGTAAGAGCCAAAACTATTGAGGAATTAAAGAAAAGGGATGATGCCTGGTTTGCAGAAGTGCAACAAAGATACGATTGGACGAATCAATATTGCTGGTTTCACGTTATGGAGCATCAGTCGAGCCATTTGGGACAGATTTTGTTTTTAAAGAAACGTATTCCGCCACAGCAAAAACAGACATTACCACAAGAAATTAAGAAATAGAACATAAAAAAAGCTGCATCATGCAGCTTTTTTTTATAGATATAGTTCCCCTTTCATTGTTATAACGGCAGAACCACCCACGAGGATATCGTTGTCTCTGTACATAACCTCAATTAGCGAAGGCTGGTTTAGTTTTACGCCTTGCAGGATTTTATATTCGGTATTGGGTTTTGTGTATTTTTTTTGGGTCAGAAAACCAATTAAGGGTCCGGCGGCGGTTCCGGTAGCTGCATCTTCGTCAATCCCTATAAGCGGATTAAAGAATCGGGCTTCGACTCTGTTTTCATGATTTTCATCAAAAATCGTAAAACAATAAAACCCTTCGAACTTGTATTCTTTCGAAATCTCGATGAGCCTTTTGTTATCCGGGATCGAATCGTGCAGGAATCGTCTGTTTTTTATAGGGACCATAATATGTGCAACTTCGGTTTGTACTACAGTGGGCAGCAATTCGCCAACCGTGAGGTCGTCGATCGCCAGACCAAGTGCTTTGGCAATGGTCGAAGCAGGAACTTCCCGGATAACCACAGCGGGTTTTTGATGCATTTGTACCACCGGATATTCTGTAACCGGATCAAAACTCACCGTTAGTTGTATAGGGCTGTCTTTCATAATTACAAAACGATTGGTCGGGTTTTGCTCCTCAAATACGGGGATTTTTTTGAGTAATGCAGCACAAACTGCCCCTAATAAATTATGCCCTGCGCCATCGACTTCAAAACCTGTAGGCGTAAAAGAGCGAACATGGAGCGCTTTTTGTGCCACAGAATAATAAACAAACGAAGTCTCAGAATAACCAAATTCCTTTGCGATATTTTGATATGTTTCTAATTCCAGATTGCCAGCTGTAAAAACAACAGACAACGGATTTCCTTTGTAACTTTTATTAGAGAATACATCCAAAACGTAGTATTCTAATGCGGTTCTGTCTTTCATTATTATAGTTGTTTTTTTCACCATATAAGTGAAGTAAGTTCATAAAAAGTGACCTGTTGGGCATTATCATTAAGTTAAGAGGTTTTACATTGAAGATTAACGATTTCTGATTTGGGGTTACTAAATACTAATATCACCTGTTTTCCGGGTTCCAAAAATCTGAAATCAAAGATCGTTACTCAAAAATCAGTAATCATTTTATCTGTTTTTTCTTTACTTAATATCATTGCCCGTTGGATGTTATTAATTTTAACACATAGAAACATAGCTTTTGAACCTTTAAAAAAAGGCGTTTCACTTATTTAAAATGCACATAGCCTGACTGACGAAGTAATTACACCCAACGGGTTAAAAGCTACTTTTTCTTCTGTATTTTAAATCAAGTTCAAAGATTCAATAGGTTAAAAAAAATCTGCTCGATCTGCAAAATCTGCGAGAAAAAACAGCTAACAAACAGACCTATAACTTTCGTTTGCTTAATTTTTCCGATACAATAAAGTTACTGTTTGTTTTTTGATCTGGGTTACTTAAATCAAGTTCAAAGATTCAATAGGTTAAAAAAAATCTGTTTGATCTGCAAAATCTGCGAGAAAAAATAGCCAACAAATTGACCTATAATTTACGTTTGCTTCATTTTTTCGATAGAATAAAGTTACTGTTTGTTCTTAGATCAACGTTACAATCAATCGTTTTTCTTTTACAACATTCGTTTTTGTTCAGCACTAAACTTTATTGCTTTTTCCAATCTTGCAATTCTTGTTTTTTCTTGTTTGGCGCTCATAATTACGTGAATTATTACCTTTTTATACGATGGTGCCTGATTGTTGAAATATTCCCAAGCTATTTTATTAGCTTTAAATTGCTTTTCGAGTTCAGGATCAAGAATATACGCTTCATTTTCATGCGAGTAAATTTTAGATCTTTCTTCAGACCTGAATTCGAAAGCTTTTATTCCGGCTTCTTTCATCAATCCGGCTTTTGTAAGTACTTCGATTTTTTTAATGTTGATCGCGCTCCAAATACTGGATTTCTTTCTTGGCGTAAATCGTATCGAATAACTTTCTTCGTCTATAGATCTTCGAACGCCATCGATCCAGCCAAAACAAAGCGCCTGATCTACAGATTCTGACCACGACATTGATGGTTTTTTACTACTCACTTTATAGAAACCTACCAAAAGTTCGGTTTCTTTCTGGTAATGTTTTTCTAACCATTCTCTAAATTGTTCTTGGGTTGCGAAGAAGGTTGGGGTCATTTTGGGTTAAGTTAGTATGTTGAGTGAAGATATAAAAAAACTTATTCTATGTGTTAAAATAATTTCGTCCCTATTTACAAAAGACACTCGGACGAATCAAGGGTTGAAAATCTGCAATTTGTGCCGTTAGGCACTAAATGTTGGTAGAAAAACGGGAATAGGAATTTCTAACTATAATCGCTACCAATATTTAGTGCTAACGGCACATTTCAGCGCTTAATTCTTATAAATAATCATTTTTGTTAATAGTTCTTTATCTTTGTAAACGTAATGAAAGAAAAGTAAATCATGGCAAAAGGACCCGAAAAAAACACCAAAAATAAGGCTTTGCATACCAAATTGCTCAATAAGAAAAAGGCTAAAATTCAAGCCGAAAAAAAAGAACATGCATTGCGGTTGAAAGCTCTGGTTACAAAAATGAATGAGCAAAAGAAGAGTAGTGACGAATCTGATAGTGTATAACTTGTATCTCTGTATTCATTAAGTTCTTTGTGGTAAATTTCTTTGCAGGTACGGATTACAAATTCGCGCTATTGGGCTTCATCTTTACTTCAAATTAATTTTTACATAAGAATCTAAGTAATAATTGGTTGAATTGCTATCACTCACTATAGTCTTTATTTTTGAAAGGGTGTTGTGTTTGTAATAGTATAGTCTTCTATAAGAAAATATGGAGTCAAAATGTTCTATTTCTACATTGATTTGTTTAAACTTATTTCTTTTGTTTTTTATTATTTGACCTGAAGTTATGATTGAACCAGTAGCCATATATTGGATATCAAGAGATTCAGGTCCGATAAAAGGACAGTCTCTGTAATAAAATTTATTATTGTTGCTTTTACAAGAGCCACACATTTTATTCATGACATGTTCTATATCTTCATCGTTTTGCGAAAGGGATTCTATAGGGTAAACATATATATGATTTATCCCATGTTTGGAATATTTAATGCGTTCGGTACCAATATATACATTTCCGTCCTCAATTCTTATTCTATGTTCATTGTCATAACTAAAAGTGGTAATTAACAAATCGTCATTTATTCTGGTAAATGTGATAGAATCACTTTTTTCATCATTACCGAAGACCCTCGCAAATTCTTGATCGTTTTTATGAAAATAATGACGTGTTTGAACCATATTATCAATTGAGTGAATAATTAAATAATCTTTAGTGGTGACTTTACAAGAGGTTACAAAAATTATAATAATAGAAATAAAACTGATTTTTATAATCTGAATTTTGTTTTTGAGTTTTTTACCTCTTTGTTCACTGAATATCACGTCGTAATTAGACAGGATCAATCCTCTGGAAATTTTGTTAAACCAATCCATTTTGCTGTTTTTTATTTTACATTAGAGTAAATATAAAGTCTAGATTGTTTTAAGATAGGCCTACATACGTCATTAAACCATTAAAATAGGGTAGATTCTAAAAAAAATGCAGCAAATAACCAATCCATCATGAGACAAAACGCAAAAAAAAATAGTTATGTTCTTATTGTTATTTCGCCGAAATTTGCAACACAATCTCAAAACAAAAACAAAATGGAGAAATTTGGTAGAATAATAGTTTCTGAAACGGCAATGAATAGTGAAAATCTTCAGGATGTGATTCACTCCAATATTTCGGTAATCAATTTAATGCGTGAAGAAGGGGTCGATGACGAATTTATTCATGAAGATGCTTTAATGAGTTACTATCTCGATTATTACTATTCGCAATATGCCGAGGGTAATTTTGCTCAGTTTGTCTATAAATCCGGTTGGAATAAAGAATTAAACGAACTAATAGAAGAAGGTCTGGCGCTAATTGGTGCCGAAAAACATCTTGAATTGTTTCAGCAACAAAGTAAAAAGGTGAAATTAATGAGCAGCGTAAAGCTGAATAAATTTGTAAGCGGAAAATTGGAAGGTGTAAACCCAACTCGTGATTTGCTAAACAATGATACTTTTTTTGAATTGGAAGAAAATCTGGTGACGCTAAATGCTGATTTCTTAAAAAATCATCCAGACTTCGAAGTGTTATCTGTAGATGATATGTTTGCTACTTTAGAGGAATATGTGGGGCATGAGATAAAGAGAGCTTAGTTTTTTTTTGAAGGTTCAAAGATTCAGAGGGGTATAGGTTCAAAGGTTTTTTACCGCAAAGTTCGCTAAGGTTTTTCGCAAAGATTCGCAAAGTTCTTTTAGAAAGAGCCTTCGGCTCGATTTATATTGTAGGGATGGATTTTAATCCATCCTAAGGTTTTTCGTAAAGAATCACAAAGTTTTTTTGATTGAATATCTTGGAATTCTCGCGCAAAGACGCAGAGGCGCTAAGTTTTGTTTTCTTTGCGACTCTGCGTCTTTGCGCGATTAATATATTTTCACAGGATTAATTTCAAACTTTTTTAAAGAAAACTTGGCGAATCTTTGTGAAGCGTTCAAGTAACTTTCTGAAATAACTTTATTAATTTAGCCCTTAATGATTTAGTGCTTATAAAAGTCAAAAAATGAGATACAGATACTGCCAGATATTGTTTTTTCTTTTTCTTCAAATAGGATTTTCTCAGAACAAAATAAACCTTTTTTCAGAAATTAATTATAGTTCGATTCCATCAGTTTCATTAAGCGATTACAAGTCAGTTCAGGATCGCGACAAAAAGTTTCAGAACCCTAATATTGCTTTAGGAATTGGCATTTCGGGCGGAGGTTCGAGGGCACAATTTTTTAGTATGGGCGTACTTTTAGGGCTGGAGGAAATTCAGGAAGACAATTCGCAGCGTAATTTTTTGAACGAAATCGACTATTTCTCTGCCGTTTCCGGAGGATGTTTCTCTGCTGGATATTATCTCACCATTCTTAAAAACAAACTGTTTTACGACAATTGTTCCTTCAACGAGTTTTATTTCTCTAAAGCCGATGCTTTCAAAGATTATGTCGATAAATCGGCCAATATATTGTCGCTGCTCAATAACAGCCGAAACGAAAAAGGGGACAAAATATCGATGACGCAACGAATCGATTCGGATATTTTGCAATACGACGCTACAGATCCCGGCAACATCAATAAGTTTAACTCTCAAATGATGTTGTCGGATTTTTTTGTTCCCAAAGACAGTAAGACAACTCCGTCTTTGCCTATGTTTGTGGCAAACGGAACGGCTTTTAATAATGGCGAGCGCATCCCTTTTATGCCACATATTATTAGGGGATTAAATCTTAATTCGTCTTTGGCTCCCAATAAAGCTTCGATTGCCCTGAACGAAAATGAAGTTAACGATGGTTACAATTTTCCGCTTACGTATGCCATCACGGCGAGTTCTGCTTTTCCGGGTGTATTGCCAAAAGTGAAATTTGGCGTAAAAAATCAGGAGAAAATATTGTGTATTGTCGATGGTGGCGCATCAGACAATATGGGGTATAAAACGCTGGTCGAATTGCTTCACGATGATACTAGGGTAAATGATAAAAACAAAAAAGCACTTTTTATAGATTGTCTGGGGCAGGGAAAAAAAACGCCTTATATAAATGATGCCAAAATAAGATTGATTTCGTTGTTTGAAACCGCTTCGTTATATACCGTTCAAACACGATATATGACTTTTGATAAGGATATCGAAAACACTTTTGAGCGTTACAAAATACCGGTTTCAAATTATCAGATTATTGGTTTCACGACGATTCGCGATTATTTGATCCGGATGCAAAAAAATCAGAATTACGAAGATTTGGTTCTCGAGCTAAAAAACACCAATGACGAATCGAGCAGTTGGGTCAAATTGTTTGTTAGTTTTAAACTGGATCTAATAGATAAGTTTGGAGAAGATTCCTTCAAAAAAGATAAAGACGGCGAGGTAATCGTTGCAACTTTAGACAAAGATAAATTTAAGGACCTGTCTGCCAGACAAGTTTTAATGTTGTACGAATATGCCTCCCATGTCGAAACTAAGCTTAGGATTACACCCGAAGAAAGAGAAGTTTTGTTGCTTTCCGGACGCTTTGCAGCCTATTTAAAAACCAGTGAATTAAAGGATTTATTGGTAGAACATAAGTAATTTTGTCCCAAAACTAATTTCATCTTTAATCCTTACAATTTTGACAAACCCCGTTAACTTGTATAAAAAAATACTGTTTGCCTTATTGTTGGTGCCTGTTTTTGTATCCGGTCAGACAAAAAGTGATGCTGCAACAGATAATGTTTCCCGATATTTTTATGAAAATCATACTGTGTCTGTAGAGGTTTGGTACGGACCGGATAAAAAGCCGGACAGTACCAAAACCTATTATCCCAACGGAAAACTGAACGAGATTTTCTTTTATGACGATAAAGGAATCAAAGACTCCAATGGTTTTCAGTACAATAGTAACGGCGAAAAGCTCGTAACCTGGAATTTCTCGCACGGAAAATTAGTAAGCAGGACAGATCACAAATTGCCTTTTGGCAAAGACAGAGAAGAAGCAGTCAAAAAAGCCCTGAAACTATTAACAGAAATCAATACAAAAACCAACTACAATCCCACCAAGGTCAATGATTTATTCAATCGTGGCGTTTTAAGTATTACGCTGGGCAACACGACTCTGGCTCTTGAAGATTTAAAAAAGGTAGAATATTCTGTAGATATAGACCCAAAAAATAAAAACATTGCAACGGCAGATTCTTTAACCAAAAAGAAAGATGCTTTCAGGAGCAAGCTCTATGATCGACTAGCCAGTATTTATGCCTCGCTCGAAATGGACAATTTTGCTTGTAATTATTTTTTTAAAGCTGTAAAAAATGCTCCTGATGATCTGCACATTATATTCAACTTTGCCGCAGTACTGCAAAACCGAAAAGCGTATGATCTGGCTGCTTTTTATTTAGAAAAAATTATAACCGCAAAACCGGATCATGCTTCTGCAAGATTTGCACTTGCCAAGTTGTATAGTGACACAGGCGAATATCAAAAAGCGATGGAGAATGTTGAGGTCGCTTTTCAATTAGAAAAGGCGATCATAGAAAGAAATGCGGTCTATGGTGGCAGAGATTTAAGAACAACCCGTGGTTTGCTATATCATAAGTTAGGAGCATCAGACAAAGGAATCGCGGATTTGAAAGAAGCATTGAAAATGGATAAAAACAATTCGTATGCGATGAAAAATCTCGGAATTATTTACCTCGATCAGCACAAATACAAAAAAGCATGCGAGCTGTTTCAAAAAGCTAAAGAACTCGATTATACGTTAGTTTATGAAGAGACAGATTTATCAGGATTATTAGAAAGTGCCTGCAATAAAACGGACCCCGAAATTGTAGCCCAAAAAAAGCCTTTTGTTTTTCCAAATCCTGTTGCTACGATTGTCTCGATTGCCAATTTTGATACCAATTTTGATTATGAGTTTTTCGATTTCGAACAAAAAAGCGTTTTAAAAGGGAAAAGTACCAATAGTAAAATCGATGTATCTACTTTACCATCCGGTTTTTATCTGCTAAAAATTGTTGCAGCAAATTCAACAGAAGTTTTTAGAGTAATTAAAGAATCATCAAAATAAAGCTCCGGTGAAGCATTATATTTATAGAAAATCAAATTCAGCAGAAATTTTCAGAGTAATTAAAGAATCATCAAAATAAAGCCCCATTGAAGCATCATATTTATAGAAAAAGCAAATTCGACAGAAATTTTTTAGAATAATCAAAATAAAGCTCCAGCGGAGCATCATATTTATAGAAAATTTTATTGATTTTGTGTTTAAGCTCCAGCGGAGCGAAATATCAATACGTCAAGGATTTTACCCCACAGGATTTCTGGATTCAATTAATTTTTATTGCTATAAATACAGACCACAATGAAGTTGTTGTTTTATTTAAAATTCCCGATGTAATCGCCCATCTTCCTTTTTGATCGCAAAATAACGATTACGTTATTCCGGGATCACTTGTTCAATTAATTCCAATCTTTTTACAATAGAATTTTTAAGCAATATAGTTCCGGGCGATAATACGGCATTTGCTCCAACTCTGGAATTGTCGCCAACCAGGGAACCAAATTTATCTGAGTTGGTCTCGATAATTTTATGATCATAAAGCACCGCTATTTTTTTTACCGCTCTTTCGTTATAATGATTTGCGGCAATCGAACCTGCTTCAAAATTGATGTTTCGGCCTACGATGCTGTTTCCAATATAATTAAAATGCGCAATTGCAGTATTAGAGCAAATAATGCTGCTTTTTATTTCGCAACCCGGACCAATTTTTACCGATTGATCTAAATAAACACCTTCTCTAAAATACGCATTTGCCCCAATATAACAGTTCTCACCAATGATTGCCGGTTTTTGTATCGTTACATTATTTTCTATAGTAGCTGTTTTATGAATCGCAATACCGTCCTGAATAGTATAATCGTCTCCCAGATTTAAAATCATTTTTTCGATTATGTTTTTAAGGTCGTTCGTAATATTCCAGGGTTCTGATGTAGAAAGAGTATTAAAGGTCTTTGAGAAATCTTCGATAAAATGATCAATTACTATCATGGTGTTTTTAATGGCAATTTACTGATTTTTTATTTTCGAAAAAGGGATTTTGCACGTTATTCCACAGAGATCCACGGAGATTTTAATGAAGCTTCACGAAGTAATATTTAAAATTTTTGTGCATCTCTGTGAATCCCGATAGCTATCGGGATCGTGTATCTTTGTGAAACCTCATTTACAGAAAAACCCCTAAATAACTTTAGAATCAACTTTGTCGTGATCTTAGGAAACATTTCCTTAAATTTGCTTCCGTTATAAAAAAATACAATAGTTATAAAAATCAAGCTATGTTACAAATCGCATTTATTAGAGAGAATCAGGAGAAAGTAATCAAGGCTTTAGCAAAACGAAATATCGATGCTAAAAGCGTTGTTGAAGAAGTGGTGCAACTAGACGAAAACCGTCGTGCAACTCAAGTTGAATTAGATAACACTTTAGCCGAATCTAATAAATTGTCCAAAGATATAGGCGAATTAATGAAAGCGGGTGAGAAATCTAAAGCCGCAATCTTAAAAGAAAAAACCGTTTCATTAAAAGAAAAAAGTAAAGAATTAGGCGAAAAAGCAGAAGCTTTGGCTGTCGAATTGACCCATAAATTATACACATTACCCAATCTTCCTGCAGATATTGTTCCCGAAGGAAAAACGCCGGACGACAATTTGAATGTTTTTGAAGAAGGTGCTATTCCGGTTTTGCATGAAGGCGCACAACCACATTGGGAATTGGTAAAGAAATACGATATCATCGATTTTGAGTTGGGAGTAAAAATTACCGGAGCAGGATTCCCGGTTTACAAAGGAAAAGGGGCCCGTTTGCAACGTGCTTTGATCAATTATTTTCTGGATAAAAATACTGCCGCAGGATATAACGAAGTACAAGTGCCACATTTGGTAAACGAAGCTTCAGGTTACGGAACAGGACAATTGCCAGATAAAGAGGGACAAATGTATCACTCTACAATCGACGATTTGTATTTGATTCCAACCGCTGAGGTTCCTGTTACCAACTTGTTCCGTGACGTTTTATTGAGCGAGACTGAGTTGCCGGTTTTATATACGGCTTATACACCCTGTTTTCGTCGTGAGGCAGGTTCTTACGGTGCGCATGTTCGCGGATTAAACCGTTTGCACCAATTTGATAAAGTAGAAATCGTGCGTGTAGAACATCCAGATAAGTCTTATGAAGCGCTTGACGGAATGGTAGAACACGTAAAAGATATTTTGAAAGAATTAAAATTGCCATACAGGGTTTTACGTTTATGTGGCGGCGATATGGGTTTCACATCGGCTTTGACGTATGATTTTGAAGTGTTTTCTACAGCGCAGGATCGCTGGTTAGAAATTAGTTCAGTTTCTAACTTCGAAACTTTTCAGGCAAATCGCTTGAAATTACGTTTTAAAGACAAAGACGGAAAAAACCAATTGGCACACACCCTTAACGGAAGTTCATTGGCATTGCCACGAGTTTTGGCAGGAATATTAGAAAATTACCAAACTCCGGAAGGAATCGTAATCCCAGAAGTTTTACGACCATACTGCGGATTTGATATTATAAATTAAGAATAAAAATAAAGTTTACAGTCGCAGTATTCAGTTAACGGTGATAGTTTTCAGTTTTAGGTTACACATTATAGTGAGACTACAAACTGCGACTGAAAACCGGGACTAAACATTGCGACTGAATACTTTAATAAAAGAAGCAATTATGAGTAAAGCAATTTTAAACTGGAATGTAGATCCGGTTATTGTAATGATAACAGATAGTTTTCCTTTAAAATATTATGGTGCTCTTTTTGCTTGCGGGCTTTTACTGGGTTATTATATCGTAAGAAGTATTTACAAAAAAGAACATCTTTCGCTGGATAATCTCGATAGTTTGCTCGTATATGTTATCGTGGGAACAATTCTGGGAGCACGATTAGGACATTGCTTTTTCTATGAGCCGGCTTATTTCCTGAAACACCCAATAGAAATCCTTTTACCAATTCAGAAAATAGCAGGAGTTTATAAGTTTGTTGGTTATCAGGGATTAGCAAGTCACGGAGGATCGATAGGAGTTTTGATCGCAATGATTTTATATTGCCGAAAATACAAAGTCAAATTCTTATGGATTTTAGATAAAATGGCGATAGGCGTTCCCGTTACAGGAGCTTTTATCAGATTTGGAAATTTTATGAATTCTGAAATCTACGGAAAACCAACCAACGGAAACTGGGGTGTGGTTTTCGAGAGAGACGACATGATCCCGAGACATCCTACACAATTGTACGAAGCATTTGCATACTTGCTGATTTTTGCAATGGTGCTTTATTTGTACAATTCAGAAAAAGTTAAAAAAGCCGACGGACTAATTTTTGGATATTTCCTGACGTTAATGTTTGTAGCGCGGTTTATAATCGAATTTTTTAAAGAAAATCAGGAAGCCTGGGAAAATAGTATGCCTATAAATATGGGGCAAATATTAAGTATTCCTTTTATTTTAATTGGTTTAACTTTGATAATCTGGAAATCTAAGAAACAGGTGGTGATATAAGTTTACAGTTTTCAGTCTCAGTTTACAGTTTGGATTGTGATGAAAATAAGTTTACAGTCTCAGTCTCAGTCTCAGTTTGCATTTAGATTGTACTGAATACTGAATACTGAGACTGCGACCGAGCACTGAGCACTGAGACTGATCCCGATAGCTATCGGGAGAGACTGCGACCGAGCACTGAGAACTGCGACTGAATACTGAAAAAAAAAGACTGAATTATGAAAAATATCTTTGTCTATATCGTTTTATTGTGGTCTACTGTTGCATTGGCACAAAATGAGCAATTGGCTCAATATTACTATGATAAAGGTGATTTCGAAAAAGCGAAAATCAGTTACGAAGAGCTTTTAAAAAGTTCACCATCCAATACACAATATTTTCTAAGGACGATCGACTGTTATCAGCAATTGCAGCAATTTGATGTTGCACAAAAAGTGATTCAGGATCGGTACAGCAGATACAAACAAGGCGTTTTTTTGGTAGAATTGGGTTATAATTTTCAATTGCAAAAAAATGAATCCAAAGCCAAAAATTACTACGAAGAAGCGATCGAAAGAATAAAAACCAGTCCCAATGATGTTTACGGAATTGGAAATTCGTTTGAGAAAAAAGTATTGCTCGAATATGCGTTAAAAGCGTATCAGACAGCCATGCAGATTCAGCCCAATTACAATTTCAATTTTCAAATCGGAATGTTGTACGGACAGTTAGGCAAGACAGATCAGATGATTGATCTTTTATTGACCGAATCGTATAACAACCAGCAAAACGCTAATTTAATTCAGACACAATTGTCGCGTTTCATGAATGGTGAAACGGATAATACGGCTTTTAAAGATGCAATGCGCAAAGCTTTGATCCTGCGAACCCAAAAAGATCAGGATGTATTCTGGAACCATTACTTAAGTTGGTTTTATGTGCAGCAAAAAGAATTTGGAAAAGCCTTTATTCAGGAAAAAGCCATTTATAAACGGGATCCGGAATCGCTTTCGAGCATTGTAAACCTGAGTCAGTTTGCACTCAACGAAGATGATACAGATACGGCAGAAGAAATTTTGAATTATATATTGCTAAACACCAAGGATTTAGGTTTATTGGTGCAGACCAATTCGTATTTAATGCAAATTAAAATCGATAAAGCGCAGGAAAAAGACTATCCCACGATAAATGCGCAGTTACAACAATTGCTCACAACCTATGAAATAACTCCTTTTACCTTATCTTTGCAAATAATTCAGGCGCATTTCCTGGCTTTCAATCTAAAAAAGACGGAAGAAGCCAAGGCAATAGTTAAAAAAGCTTTGGAATTGAATTTGAATGATTATCAAAAAGCAGATGCCAAGATGGAGTTGGCAGATATCTTGCTTTTAGAAGAAAAGTTCAATCAGGCGTTGATTTATTATTCGCAAATTCAGTTGGATTTACAAAATGATGTCATGGCGCACGAAGCAAGTTTAAAAGCAGCAAAAACAAGTTATTACAAAGGCGATTTTGAGTGGGCTTTGAAACAGTTTAAGGAATTGAAAGCAGCCAATACACAATTGATTGCAAATGACGCTCTTGAATATTTTTTATTGATAAACGACAATACCGTTGCAGATTCGACACAAACGGCATTAAAACAATTTGCAAAAGGGGACTTTTTGATCTATCAAAATAAAAAACCCGAAGCAATTGCACAGTTTCAAAGTATTTTAAAAACCTATAAAGGACAAGAAATAGAGGCTGTAACCTTGTTGCGATTAGGAAAAATATACGAGAGCCTGAAAGAGTATAACTCCGCTTTGAGCCAATATCAGCAGATTATTGACAATCATAGCGACGGAATTTATGTAGACGAAGCGCTGTTTTTTTCGGCAGAAATTTACAACGACGAATTACACGATATAGAAAAGGCAAAGCCTTTGTATGAAAAGGTAATTTTTAACCATCAGGACAGTATTTACTTTGTTGATGCCAGAAAAAAATACCGGGAGTTAAGAGGAGACAAGAATTTATAAGTTGGTTTAATTGGTTATTTGTTTAACCGATTAACCGAAAAAAGATTAAACAAGAATTACAAATATGATGATTTGTTTCTAAGAGTTTGAAAAAAAACTCAGTCCCAATAGCTATCGGGATAGAACCTTAGAATCTCAGAACCTTGAAAAAAAATGATTATTTACAACGTTACTACCAATATACACGAGAGCGTTCATGACCAATGGTTAAAATGGATGCAGGAAAAACACATACCAGAAATTCTGGCGACACAAAAGTTCTCTTCGGCAAGAATTGTCAGGGTTCTGATCGAAGAAGAAATGGGCGGAATCACCTATTCTGTGCAATATGTTACCGATAGCAAAGAAACCTTAGACCAGTATTATATCGAAGACGAACCTGGATTTCATCAGGAAGCGTTAGGATTATTTGCAGATAAAATGCTTTCTTTCAGAACAGAATTAGAAGTGATTTCAGAACATTAAAACAGATTGTTCGATATTTTGATATTGGATTATTAGATTTTTCGAAGATCTGATAATCTAAGAAGGCCAAGAATCTAATAGTCTATGGATCTAATAATCTAAAAAAGGAAATTATGGAAATTCGATTTCAAACCAAAGAAGAAAGTAATAAACAACAACAACAACAAGATTTTTTGAAGTTGTCTAAGGTTGAAAGGTTTTATAGTTTTTTACGATTAAGTGAGCGTATAAGCAGATTTCCTGTAAAAAATAAAGCAGATAAAAACAAAGACAATTTTGTAATTGTTATAAAATCAGAATAAAATGTCAAAGTTGTGGGATCAAAATATTGATGATTTTCCTGAAAATGTAAAACAACAACAACAAAATATATCAATAAAGTTTTCGCCAGTTGATTTAGATCTGGAACTGATAACGAAATTTTCAGTAAATAAAAGTTTTGAAGAGGCATATATTGATAGTGAAGAGATTACTGTAAATGATGAAACATTTTTGAGATGGAATGTTTTGTCTTTAGAAGATTTGATTACAAGTAAGATTAAAGCAAATAGAGCTAAAGATTTGCTAGATATTCAGCAACTTCGTGAAATAAATAAGCGGTAAATTATTAGATTTTTAAAATTTGGGATAATTTGTGTGATTTGTGGCAAAACAGAAAAAATAAAAACTTTGTACCTTCGCGTCTTTGTGGCAAATTTGACGGAACAAAAATAAAAATAACGCTTTGCGTTTTCGTGCCTTCGTGGCAAAAATAGCTTAGTGCCTTTGTGGCTAATAAAAAAGAAAATGGAAAAAGTAAAAGCCAAAAAACATTTAGGACAACATTTCCTGAAAGACGAAAGTATTGCAAAAGCAATTGCAGATACCCTGAGCTTAAAAGGATACGATGAGGTTTTAGAAATAGGACCGGGAATGGGTGTGTTGACTAAGTATTTGCTTGACAAACCAATTAATACCCACGTGATCGAGATTGACACAGAATCTGTGGTGTATTTGGGTGAAAATTATCCAAAACTAAAAGATAAGATTATCTCTCAGGATTTCCTGAAATACAATATAAACGAGGTTTACGAAAATAAACAATTCGCTATTATTGGGAATTTTCCTTATAACATTTCGACGCAAATTGTTTTTAGGACTTTAGAATTTAAACATCAGATTCCGGAATTTTCGGGGATGTTTCAAAAAGAAGTGGCCCAAAGAATCTGCGAGAAAAAAGGCTCAAAAGCGTACGGAATCTTATCTGTATTAGCACAGGCTTTCTATGTTACGGAGTATCTGTTTACGGTAGATGAAAACGTTTTTATTCCTCCGCCCAAGGTCAAGTCGGGTGTGATGAAAATGACCCGAAAGGAAGATTATAGCCTTCCATGCGGTGAAAAGTTGTTTTTTACGGTTGTAAAAACGGCTTTTCAGCAAAGACGAAAAACATTACGTAACAGTTTGAAAACATTAAATTTATCAGATGAATTGCGATTAGACACTATCTTTGATAAGCGTCCGGAGCAATTAAGCGTGGAGGAATTTATTGTTTTGACTCAAAAAATAGAAGCCGATGGAGTTTAAAATCAGCAAAGAGCTTATTAAACAAATAGCTCAACTCATCCAAGCTAAAAACAACAAAGAGCTTGAAATTTTATTAAATGACATGCATCACGCGGATTTCGCTGAAATCCTTGATGAAATTGACATTGATGAAGCAACTTATATATTTAAGGTTTTAGACAGCGAAAAAACAGCCGAAATCCTTCTGGAATTAGAAGACGATTTGCGGGAACAAATCTTAAACCGACTTTCGCCTAAAGAAATTGCCGAAGAGCTGGACGAACTGGAAACCAATGATGCGGCAGATATCATTGGTGAACTGTCTAAAGACCGAAAAGCCGAAGTAATCTCTGAACTTCAGGACGTAGAACACGCAAAAGGAATTGTTGATTTATTGCGTTACGACGAAGATACTGCCGGTGGTATTATGCACAAAGAGTTGGTGAAAGTCAACGAAAACTGGAACGTGCTTACCTGCGTGAAAGAAATGCGCATTCAGGCAGAAAATGTTTCAAGAGTACATTCTATTTATGTTGTCGATGACGAAAACAGACTTAAAGGCAGATTGTCGCTTAAGGATTTATTGACGACTTCGACCAAAACACAAATCTCTGATATCTATATTCGAAAGTTATACCATGTAAATGTCGAAACACCGGATGTCGAGGTAGGTCGGATAATGGACAAATACGATCTGGAAGCTATTCCGGTTGTCGATGAATTAGGACGTTTGGTAGGTCGCATTACCATCGATGATATTATCGACGTAATCAAAGATGAAATAGAAAAAAGAGATACTGAAGATATTCAGAAATTCGGGGGATTGGAAGCCTTAGAATTACCATACGTGCAAACCCGTTTGGGTGAGATGGTCAAAAAAAGAGCCACCTGGTTGGTTGTTTTATTTATTGGCGAAATGTTTACCGCATCGGCAATGGGATTTTTTGAAGGAGAAATTGAGAAAGCCGTGGTTTTAGCCTTGTTTGTTCCGCTTATTATTTCGAGTGGAGGGAATTCCGGTTCTCAGGCAGCGACTTTGATCATTCGTGCCATGGCATTGAAAGAGCTTACCCTAAAAGACTGGTGGTATGTAATGAAAAAAGAAATTGCATCAGGTTTTTTATTGGGTGCTATTTTGGGTATTGTTGGTTTTATCAGGATTATGGTTTGGCAGCAAACCGGACTTTACGAATATGGAGAACACTGGTTAGCGATAGGGGCGACAGTTTCGCTTTCGTTAGTTTTTATTGTTTTATGGGGAACACTTTCCGGATCTATGATCCCTTTTTTATTAAAAAGACTTAAACTCGATCCCGCAACATCATCTGCGCCATTTGTGGCAACTTTGGTCGATGTAACCGGATTAGTAATCTATTTTACAATTGCCTCTTTATTATTAAAAGGAAAACTACTCTAAAACAAGACAAAAAGAAATATATTTCTCTAACATAGTCGGCTATGTGTATTTAAAACAAGTGAAACGCCTTTTTTATACGTAAACAAAAGCTATGTCTCTATGTGTTAAAAATAATTGCGCGATATAAAATATTTGAAGCTATTAAACAACCAAAAATAAATCAAAAAACCAACCAGTAATGAAAGTACACATCATAGGAGGAGGAAATCTAGGGGTTTCTATTGCCCTGGGAATTGCAAAATTCTCTAAAAGTAATCAGGTTACGGTTACCAGAAGAAACACAGCCAGTATTCAATATTTATCAGAATACGGAATCACGGTTTCATCAGACAATAAACACAACATTCAGGATGCCGATGTGGTGATTTTAACCATAAAACCGTATCAGGTCGATACTGTTTTTGCTGAAATTTTGCCGGTAATAAAAGGTAAAACAATTGCATCTGCAGTAAGCGGATTATCGCTCGATATGCTTCAGGAAAAAACAAACAACGAATATCCCGTAATTAGGATTATGCCTAATATTGCGGCACAATTTGGAGAATCGGCAACCTGTATTTCTTTTCCTGAAAAAGACCGTGAAAAAGCCTTGCCAATCGTAGATTTATTTCAGGATTTAGGAACAGCCCCCGTTATCGACGAAAAATTAATGGACGCTGCAACCGTTCTTGGTGCCTGCGGAACAGCGTATGCTTTAAGATATATTCGTGCTTCGATGCAAGCCGGGATTGAGATAGGGTTTGATTCTCAAACGGCTCTGGCAATCGCTGCACAAACCGTAAAAGGAGCCGCCAAAATGTTGCTCGAGGAAAAAGTGCATCCGGAACAATTAATCGACCGTGTAACAACACCTCAGGGCTGTACAATAGTTGGTTTGAACGAAATGGAACATAATGGTTTCAGTTCTTCCCTGATAAAAGGAATCAAAACTTCCTTGAAACAGATTAAAGGATAATGCTAAAGAAATTTTAATATAAAAATCCCAAATTCCAATTATTGTAAAACCGGAGTTTGGGATTTTTTGTAGTTCCTAAACCCGACAGGTTTTTAAAACCTGTCGGGTTTGTTGTTTTAAAGAAATGCATTTCTCTAACATCGCTCGCTATGTTTTTTATAAACCTGAACTCGATTATAAAATGATGTCTTATCATAAGCTCCGGCGGAGCATAATATTTATAGTCAATAGATAATTTGATAAATAAAGCTCCAGTGGAGCGATATGTTTTCGCATTATTTATAAAAATATCACCCCGCTGGGGTTTTGAAAAATAAAAATGCAATATTGCTATAAATATGTCGTCCCGTTGGGACTTAATATTAAAAACAATCGAACTTAGGTATAACGAAGTGAAACGTCTTTTTTGTAAGCAAACAAAATCTATGTATCTATGCGTTAAAAATAATCCTGCGCAAAAAAAGCAAACAAAACATCTTGTAATAACTTTCGTAATAGCTTACAGCTAAAAAGCGAAAATCGCAATTTTGATTACCAAAACCCGTGTAAGATTTTGGTATTTATTTATTTTGCTTTTTTGTGTCTTTTTTCTCTCAATTATTGTGTTAAAGTTTTCGTGATAATGAAATTCGTCTAAATTTTTTAATTTTTTTTCGAAAAAATGTGAAAAAAGCATGATTCTGACTCAAAAAAACGACTTTTTAATTATAACAAAGTTTATAATTAAAACCTTAAAAATTCTTTTTTTGGGTTTTTATTCCAGTCGTATAACTCCGGTAACAATGGCAATAGAAAGCAGTTCGGTTTTTGCAAGTTCAAAGGAGTCGTAATCTTTATTGTCGCTTACAATTGTTACAAAATCATCCTTGTCAGACTTGCAAATGCGTTTGACCAATATGCCTTGTTCTGTATTAATAACATACACTTTGTTCCATTGAAAAAACGTATTTAGCGAGAGATGTTTGCAGGCAACAATATCGCCGTTGTTGTACTTGGGGTACATCGAGCTGCCTATTACTGTAATCAGGTAATCTGATCCTTTGAAGGTTGGGATCAGGAATTGTGTAGCGGTATTTTCTGTAATTTCTTTAGTGCCAGTATTATAGGCAGTCATGGTCTCTGGTGATATTAATGACAGTCCATGATCTCTAAAATAACCCGTATTGATGCTTTCTTTTGGGTTATGGTAAGTATTATCTGTATTATAACCTTGATTAGTATCAGGGCTGTTTTCTAAAAGATTTCCGTTTCCGGTTTTGATCCAGTCTTTGTTTAAGGTAGAATTTAAACGGCACAGGCGGTCAACAAAATCGGCAGGCAGGTTTACTATTCCGTTGATTACTTGAGAAAATGATGATTTATTTGAATATCCTAATAGTTTTCCAACCTCCTCCTGATTCTTTGCGACACCTAAGCTTATTAACGCTTTTAGAGCTATTTTAACCCTTTGTAAATCAGCCATTTCTGTCTTTATTGTGCGAAATTTTCTATTTTTCTTGTTTTATTATAAACTTGTTTATATCTTTGCCCAAATTGTTTAAAATAATTCAGGCTATGGATAAAAGTAAAACAAAATATTATAAATCCTATGATCCAAACATTTTGGAGGCATTGTTTTTAAAACATGCAGTTTCGAAATACTACATAAGACAAAGCATAAACGGATCAGTACAAGGAACCACACCGGATAACATCAAAAGAGATTATCTGATAATGGAAAGAGCGAATAAGAATACGGTGTTTAACCTTATTCAGGAAACGCTCCATTAATTATTAATACCTAAAAGCAATATGAAGCAGACGATCTATTATTAGTGATGCACAACAAAAAAGCTTTTTAAATACCACAACAAAACGCTGATTACACCTGCCCGGAAAAAGTTACAACTATTTGCCTTTTACACCAATACAAATATCCTGCATATAAGTAACTTATTTATTCTGACGCTCGTATACTACTAGGTTCCTACCCTTATAATCCTATCAGGCACGTTTTAAAAAAAAGATCTTTTGGTGCCCTTTTATTCTACTACCAGCCCAAGACACCCATAAAACATTTTGCAACAAGACAAAACACAACTGCTGTTTTGCCTGTGCTGTATTTTTCTACAATTTAAGCATTAACATCACAATCGAATACCTAAAAAAAAGTATTCTTGAGGTGTTTTTTAATGGATTTTTTTGTCTCAATAGTAAGACAGTTTGATTTTTAAATCATTTAAAAATTTGAAACAATAACGCATAATTTGAAACTATTGAGAAGGAATTTGAAACTATAAAGGATGATTTATTTTAAGGAATAAAAATACAAAAACACAATAAGACAAAACACAGCGGCTGTTTTGTCAATGCCGTATTTTGTAACAATTGAAACAGGTACTGTATAAGCGAATACCTATAGCAAGGTATTCAGGAGGTATTTTTTTAATCCGGAATGCTGTGCTTTTGCGCAGGATTAGAAAAATATGATTTTCAACCCTTTAAAAAATTGAAACAATGAGGAGAAATTTGAAATAATAAACCAGAATTTGAAACAACAAACCAGAATTTATTTGAACACCTAAAAATACATAACCATAAGATAAAATACAGTTGCTGTTTTGTCTGCGCTGTATTTTTTCGACAATTAAAACAGTAACCATACAATCGAATACCTAAAGCAGGTTATTCATGAGGTATTTTTTTGAGGAGTCCTTTTTTTGACACGGAATTAAAAAAATGCGATTTGAAATCATTTAAAAATTTGAAACAATGAAGAAAAATTTATTTTGTAAGGGGCTTATTTTGATAGCCCTATTATTCTCGATAAACATCGAGGCGCAAATGACCATAGGGGGCAAGAAAGCCCCGGAGCCATACTCGGTTTTAGAGTTAGCCAACAAAGGCGGTCTGCGACTGCCGCAAATGACCACGGCACAGCGTAACGCTCTGGGCGCTACGGCACTTGATGCCAAAAGTCATGGTCTATTTATTTATAACACCACCACTACCTGTATCGAATACTGGGACAGCGTTCGTTGGGTAAGTTTATGCGACGGAACCTCGCAAACGGTACTGTCACCTGCACCTTGTACAACCGTAAATGCAGATGGTACGGGTTGTGCGTCGACTTTTACCGCTACAGATATCGATTGCCCCAACGGGCCGTATGATATTGCTATCGTAACCGGAAGTGAATATGCAACATTGTCTAATGTAGATTATGCCAATGGTTCTTTTGGGATTGTATTTAACGAAAATAGCTCAATAAACGAACATACGGTACTAATACGTGTTACGAGTTCTTGTACTGCGATGTACAAAGAATTTTTGTTCAGCCAGAAAGGGGTCGACTGTACTGCTCTTACTTATGCAGTACCAACTATTAGCCCGGCTACGGCAAATTTAGGTTTGTGCGCCGGTGGTGCAGTATATTTATCAGTTCCGGCAAACACGCCAAATCTGGATCAATTGATCTGGACCCGTAATGGTGTCGAGGTAGCCCGTGGTGTTTCTAAGTTTACAGCTACTATCAGAGGGAAATATAATGTGTCTATGGCAGCGGCGGGTTGTAATGTAAATATTGCCAATGAACGCAATGTTACAGATTCCGGTTCTACTATATCAAGTAGTACTTCGATATTTTCCAGTAATAATGGTATACTCTGTGGTACCAACTCTGTTACGCTCACTGCAACTGGCAGTACCGGTACTGTGTCCTGGTTTCATGACGGAAAAGAGGATGGAAGAACAGGAGCTACAGTAGTTTTAACAGGTGATAATAGTGTAGGCGAATGGTTTGCTGTAAGCAAAGATGGTACCTGTTACTCTATGCCATCCAACAGTGTTTTGGTAACCAAAAGTGGTGCTACAGGACAAGTAGCTGTTAACCCGAACGATGTTCTGGTAAATGGGGTTCCCTTAAATACCTTTAATTCGTTTTGTATGGGCGGGTTACTGGATCTGGTGGTAAACAACAAACTACCCGGTGTTACTTATACATGGTACAACGGGAACGAAGTTATTAGCAGTAACCCGTTTGTGGTACCCAATACACAAAGTAATATTTCGTTGCGTATGATTGCTGCGGATAATAGCGGGGTCAATTGCCCGGCAGAAGCAAGTGTAGTAGAAAAAGCAATTACAGGCGGTACTGCCCCTGCTCAACCTAATATTACGGGTAACAGCACTTTGTGCGATGGTACTACAGATCTTACTATTGTACCGGCAGTAGCAGGTACCTATACGTATACGTGGTACAAGGACAATGCAAAAATGCCGGATACAACACCTACGATTACGGTAAACACACCGGGGGTTGTCTATACTGCTACGGTTACCAATGCTACAGGTTGCGTGAGTGAGATGGCAGTAAAAGTAATTGCGGCAAATGTATCGAGTATCCCTAAACTTACGTGGCAGTCGCAAACCACTACGGCAACTTTTGGGGCAAAGGTTACTCTGCAAACCGCTATCGAGTTTGGTCCTGCACTAACCTATACGTGGGCGGCTGATAATGGTGCTACTATTGTGGGGTCAACTAGCAGTGTTACCATACAAATGCCAGCAAGTGGTACAGATGGAGTTACTGTAAATGTAACGGTATCTGCCACTAACAATTGCGGCAAATCTGAGGTCTTGTCATTGCCTATCGTGCTTAATAATGCGTGTCCTGCACCTGCACTTGCAGCGCAATCTGCTCTATCGCAAAACGTCACCGCAGGTTCAAGTATTACGGTAGCAGTAACCGGAACAAAACTTAATACCCCAACGTACCAATGGTACCTTAATACCACAGCCAGTACTACCGGTGGTACTGTGCTGCCGAGTGCGACACTTGCTTCTTATGCTTTTAGTCCTACAGTAGCCGGTACTTATTATTTATATTGCATCGTGACCAATGGTTGTGCAGGTAATTTTACAGCCGTTTCGCCTGTATTTACAGCTATTGTTACTGCCAATCCTGCGGTTTTGCCTATTGGTACCGGGGTATTGGCAGGCAGGACTTGTTTTGATGTTGCAGAGAGCAATGACAACGCAGGTTGCGGTTTGCTGACCATGCGTAAAGCCCTGGTAACGATGGCTGATTTTAATCAGACAGCCACCAATACACAAACCTATACTTTTACACCAAATGGTACCGTAAGCAAAGTGCGTTTTGTGTATGTAGAATCTTTGGGTGGTAGTATTGTTTCGTCGTTTGTAAATAATGGTGATCCAGCAGCAGTAAACATCTCTACACCTGTTACTGCTACAATAGTTTATAAAAGCAATTTAAGTTCTGCTAATGGTATAGTGGGTACTGCCAATGGCAAGAGTACTACAAATGCATTTACATTGGATGTATTTGTAATATATAATAATAATGCAGCAGGAACCGGAGTAGATGTACAACAAAAATTGACAGTCTCTATTAAAGATTGCAGCTGTTGTGGTGCTTACATTGCACCTAATACGTTTAGAGTTTTTATGTGTCATAACCTTGGTGCCGATGTGACTAAGGATCCTTTTACACCATCGGCGGCTATAGGGGGAGATTATTATCAATGGGGGCAATTAACGCCTAGACTAAAACAAGGAGCTAGTACTGATGCCGTTTCAGGATGGACTTCTACTGTTCCTGCAGACAGACCAGTAAGCAACTGGGGACCTGCGCCCAAAAAAGCAAATGATCCATGCCCATCAGGTTTTCGTATTCCTTCGCAGGAAGAATTTAACGGATTGAATGCAAATAATGTAATTACGGGAATTGGAAAGCGTAGTTCTAGCGATTCTAATTATTTTGATTTTAATGGAGTTTTAGCAGGTAATGCCGGATATAATTATGGAGGATCACTTTTTTTTCCTTTAAATGGCTCACGAATTCCGATGAATGGAATGTCTTCCTTTAATAATCAGGCAAATTATGGGGGAGTATGGCTCAATAATGGATTGGCTACTATTTCAAGTACTTATGTCAGCAAGGTGTATCCGGGATCCACAGGCTATCAAAATGCGGCTTATGCAGTACGTTGTATGTCAGAAAACTAATATTGAACATTTTAAAATATAACAATCAAGGCAGGAGCTCAAAACTCCTGCCTTTTTTTGTACCTGATTTTTTTTGCGAGTTAAGGGATACAAGTTTATAGTAAAGTTTATCAAGTGGTACTTAATTTTTTTTAACGCATAGAATGCTTGCTATGTCAAATAATATGTTTTATCCGGGTTAAGTTTTGGTACGATCAAGAATATATTTGAGATAAACAAAGCCAAAAATTCCGGAAAGGACAGAAGCGATCAAAATGGCGATTTTAGAAAACACAATAGTTTCAGGATCTTTAAACGCCAGAATCGTGATAAAGATTGACATGGTAAAACCAATGCCGCCCAACATTCCTGCGCCCAGAATATGCGCCCATTTCAGGCTTTTGGGTAAAGAACATAATCCGGCACTTACTCCAATAGAAGAAAAAAGTAAAATTCCCAGAGGTTTTCCAACCACTAAACCCAAGATGATTCCAAATGTATTAGGATGATTCAGCCCTTCGTGCCAGTCAGATTCAATAGCAATGCACGTATTTGCAATGGCAAACAATGGTAAAATAAAGAAAGCAACAGGTTTGTGCAAAAAGTGCTGCAATTTGTACGAAGAAGAGTTTTCGCCGCCATCGCCAAACGGAATAACAAAAGCCAGTATAACTCCGGTAATTGTAGCATGAACGCCAGAGTTTAGCATGAAATACCACATGACAACGCCTCCAATTAAATAGGGAATAAGGTTTTGAACTTTCATTCGATTCAAAATAAATAAGAATACCCAGATTCCAAGAGCAATCGCAAGATTTGTAAATGCGATCGAAGTGGTATAAAAAATGGCAATTACGATAATCGCACCCAGATCGTCGATAACTGCCAATGCCGTTAGAAACACTTTGAGCGATGATGGAACTTTTTTGCCTAAAAGCGACAAAATACCTATTGCAAAAGCAATGTCCGTCGCCATTGGAATCCCCGCCCCGTTTTGAGTGGCGGTTCCAAAATTTAAAGCCAGAAAAATGGCAGCCGGAACCAGCATTCCGCCAAAGGCAGCCATAATAGGTAAAGAAGCATTTTTGATGCTCGATAATTCGCCGTGATAAATTTCACGTTCCAGTTCAAGACCAATCAACAAAAAGAAAATCGTCATTAAACCGTCATTAATCCAGTGTGTGATCGAATGTCCGTTGATGTCTTTTTCCCAAAAAGCAATGTACTCTGTCTGAAAGGAAGAATTGGCGAGATACAGCGATAGGATCGTGACAAAGAGCAGGAGCAATCCGCCTGATTTTTCGTTATTAAAAAAGGATTTAAAAGTCTTGGTTAATTTCATTTTAGAAAGGTTTCTGAAGAGTTCAAAAGACAGAAATTCATCGAAAGAGGATGAAGCTTAGTATTTTCAAAGTTAAAGAAAATCTGAGCAATAAAAAATTTTGAACTTGTTGGTTTTGCTTTTGTTCCTTTTTTTAATCTCGCAATCCCGATAGTTATCGGGAGCAGAGGCGCAAAGGTTTTGTCAGAAATGACGATATTGTGTTTAAACTTGGCGGCTTTGTGTGAAATTTTTTCAGTCATAATTATCTAAAGAAAGCTTAACTTAATGACATTGAGCTAAAGCAGAAGGTAATTGAAAACAAAAACTTTGCGATTTCGCGTTTACATATTTCTCCACAACATTTTCTCTTGATCTATTTAACCACACGCTAAGATTTACGCAAAGGTTCGCAAAGTTTCAATCTCTAAAATTATAACCGCATTTAAACATAGCCCGAGGTTTCAGCCTTGGGACACAAAGTATATGCGATCATATATTGCGCCCCAAGGTTGAAATCTCGGGCAATGCTTATAAAATTATATGCAAAAAGGTTCGCAAAACTTAATTTATAGCTTTGCGAACCTTTGCATAAATCTTAGCTCCTGATATCTATCGGGATTACGAATTTTGAGTTTTTACAAAACCTCTGCTTAAAAAAACTTAGCGCTTTTTCGTGTTTCACTTAGTTAAAATACACAGAGGTGGATATGTGAGAGAAATGTGTTTCTCTTTGTTTTCTTTTTTTTGATGCCTAAAAGCTATGTCTCTATGTGTTGAAATTTTTTGCAACATACCATAGAGAATTAACCGTATTTTTGTTTTTATAAAATTTAAAAGGAATGAGCATAAAAATTCTTCATATCGACAGCAATCATCCCATTCTTTGGGAACAACTGGAAGAGGCTGGTTTTGAAAATCACGCTGACTTTAAATCTTCAAAAGAAGAGATCGAAGCCAAAATTCAGGATTATAACGGAATCGTAATCAGAAGTCGTTTTAAAATCGATAAAACCTTTCTGGACAAAGCTGTCAATTTGCAGTTTATTGCCAGAGTTGGTGCGGGTTTAGAAAGTATTGATTGTGATTATGCCGAGACAAAAGGAATACACCTTATTGCTGCTCCCGAAGGTAATCGCAACGCTGTTGCAGAACATTCGCTTGGTGTAATTCTGTCACTTTTTAATAATTTAAATCAGGCCGATGCCGAAATAAAAGCCGGACACTGGAATCGCGAGAGCAATCGTGGTCATGAGCTCGACGGAAAAACAGTTGGGATTATTGGTTACGGAAACATGGGGAAAGCTTTTGCCAAAAAACTTCGTGGTTTCGATGTAGAAGTTTTGTTTCATGATATCTTAGAAAATATTGGGGACGAAAATGCCAGACAAGTTTCATTGGAAGAATTACAACAAAAAGCAGATGTTTTAAGTTTGCATCTTCCGTGGACTCCGGAAACAGATAAAATGGTTAATGCTGATTTTATAAATGCGTTTTCTAAGCCATTTTGGATTATAAATACTTCGCGTGGTAAAAATATCGTTACAGCAGATTTGGTCGAAGCCATGAAGGCTAAAAAGGTTCTTGGGGCAGGTCTGGATGTTTTAGAGTATGAGAAATTATCTTTTGAGACCCTGTTTCAGGATAATAACACACCAGAAGCTTTTCAGTATTTACTGCAAGCTCAAAACGTGCTGCTCACGCCGCATATTGCCGGTTGGACGTTTGAAAGTCACGAAAGACTGGCGCAGGTAATCGTCGATAAAATCAAGGTAATCTTTCTTTAAAATATTTCAGAATTTGTTTGGATATTAATAACAAGTCTTTTCTGTAGAATAAAGTTATTTAGAATTAGTTTTTATAAGTATTTTTTTTTAATATTGTTTCAAATTTTAACAAAATTTTAGACAATAAAGGAGTAGCCGAAAATCCTAAAAGAGTAGGCGTTAACTAATTAATTTTATTTATTATGATTGAATGGTACAAAAAAGTGGTTTTTGAGAACTACGCAAATTTTGACGGAAGAGCAAGAAGAAAAGAATATTGGTTGTTTTTTTTAACAAACATTATAATCAGTTTTGTCTTAGGTTTCGTACTTGGACTAATTTCACCTGGTGTAGCATTATTTGGAAATCTTTATAGTTTAGCAGTATTAATTCCTGGAATTGCAGTAGGTGTTAGAAGAATGCATGATGTTGGAAAAAGCGGATGGTTTTTATTGATCCCAATTTACAACATTATCTTAGCTTGTACAGAAGGAGATAAAGGAGCAAACGTATACGGTCCGGATCCTAAGAATGAATTTAATGAAATCAACGAAATCGGAAACGTTGAATCATAATATTTAAATTTAAAAAAAGATGGAGAATTCAAAACCGGAAACCTGGAACACACCACCAAGTGTGCAACCGGAAAACAAAAAAATTATTGCGGGTGTATTAGGGATTATTTTTGGATACTTAGGAATCCATAAATTTGTTTTAGGATACACAAAAGAAGGCGTAATTCAACTTGTTTTAAGTATTGTTACCTGCGGTGTTGCAGGTATAATAGGTTTTATAGAAGGAATAATTTATTTGACAAAAACCGACGAAGAGTTTTATCAAACCTATCAGGTGGGTAAAAAAGGCTGGTTCTAAATCATACTAAAAACCATTCGCCGCGGCGAATGGTTTTTTTTATTTATGGCTCGTCCTGAAAGCGATACAGATTATGAGATAAAAATAATTAATTAAACAGCTGCAAGAACATTTTTGCAGCTGTTTTTATTTTAATGCAATCTTTGGTTCATGAGCAGAATATTGTTCGAAACGCGCTCTGAAAGAGCTTTGGCAATAGCATGGTGCGCAGCGCCATGAAATAAAGAGTGATTTTTGTTTTAGCCCTGTAGGGGCGAAAGGATATCCCCAAAGTATATGTTCCTTATATTATTTATTGTAACAAAGACAAAAGTTCTTCTATGAATTTAGAATAAATTTGCTTTTGCCCTTTCAGGACAATAATCCTGGTTGATTTAGTTCATAGTGCGTTGCACTATGTTTGTGCTTTTGGGCTTTCAGCCCATTTTTTAAATAGCTAGACGTTTGCTTACATTACATTAAAAGGTATTAAATAAAATTATACAAAATGAAAAACCATTCGCCGCGGCGAATGGTTTTTTCATTTTATATCGGTTGCAATTAATCTTCTTTCTCAGATAATTTGCGTTCTAATTCTATTTGAAACTCTTCGATAACCGGTTTCATAGTGCTTTCCGGAATATCTGCGATTCTAATGTACATTAAACCATCTATTGCGTTATTGAACAAAGGATCGACGTTGAAGGCGACAACACGGGCATTTTGCTTGATGTACTTTTTAATTAAAACAGGCAAACGTAAATTTCCCGGTTCTAACTCGTCAATGATCTTGTCGAATTTGTTTAAATCTGATTCTGCTTCATCAAAGATAAAATCTTTATCAGCATCTTTCAGTTTTACTTTATACGCTTTTTTAGGGTGAATGTATTGCGCAATATAAGGATCATAATAATTAGACTTCATGAACTCAATCATCAATGATTTCGAAAAATCTGAGAACTGATTGCTAATACTCACGCCACCCAATAAATATTTATGTTCCGGATAACGCAACGTAGTATGAATAATACCTTTCCATAAAAGGAACAAAGGCATTGGTTTTTGCTGGTATTCTTTGATGATAAAAGCACGGCCCATTTCGATCGATTTGTGCATCATGTCGTGCAATTCAGGTTCGAATCGAAACAAGTCATTCAGATAAAAACCTTCAATTCCGTATTTTGGGTAAATTTCAGAACCCAATCCCATACGATAAGCGCCGGCAATTTTTTTGGTTTCATCATCCCATAAAAACATGTGGTGATAATATTGATCAAATTTGTCTAAGTCAATCGATTCATTGGTTCCTTCGCCTACTTCACGGAAAGTAATTTCGCGTAAACGTCCAATTTCGTGCAAAATATTAGGGATAGATTTTGCTCTGGCAAAAAACACCTCATAGTTTTTACTTTGCAGTAAACGACAATCGCTGCCTCTTAGCATATTTACCTCGTCAATCATTTTGGATTCACTTGCAGGCGTTACGATTTTTTTAGGCGCTTTTGGTATTTTTAAACTTGCCGTATCCAGTAGTTTGCTGTCCTTTTCGAAAGGATTTGCCAACATATAGGTTTTCTTTCTCAGAAATTCTGAGTAATCTTCAAACGATTCAAACTCATTTTGCTCGTTTACAGAAATTGGTTTCCCAATACGAACTTTGATTACACGGTCTTTTTGCGTTAACAATTCCGATGGTAATTTTGCCGTTCTTAAAGTATCATCAATTTTAGAAAGCCAATAGAATAATTTACTGTTTTTGGCATGAAAATAAATCGGTACAACCGGAACTTTAGCTTTTCTAATCAATTTTAGAGCCCCTTCTTCCCACGGTTTATCAACCACTAATTTTCCGTCTTTATAAGTCGAAACTTCTCCGGCAGGAAAAATACCCAACGGTTTACCATCGCTTAAGTGACGTAATGTTTCTTTAATTCCAACCACGCTCGATTTTGCATCCTTATGATTCTCAAAAGGATTAACGGGCATAATGTATTTTTTAAGCGGAACAATACGGTGCAACAAAAAGTTGGCAATAATCTTGAAGTTAGGTTCTCTTTCAAGCATTAATTTCAAAAGCAAAATACCATCAATTCCTCCAAGCGGATGATTTGAAATCGTAATATAAGCACCATCTTTAGGTAAACGTTTTAGATCTTCTTCGGGAATTTCAAATTTAATTTGCAATTCATCCAATACTCCGTTTAAAAACGCCAGGTCTTCTAAATGTTTATTATGATCGTAAATTTTATTAAGGGTAGAAATCTTAAGGACCTTCATAAGAATCCAGCCTGAAAAAGTACCAAAAACTCCGTACTTGTCAACATTTATTGCCTTTGCAACTTCTTTCGCGGTAACTAAACCCATGTACTATTTTTAATTTATTAGAGCAGCGAACAAAGATAACAAAAAACTCTACTTTTCGCTGTTTCAAACACAAACTTTCCACTTTTTTATTACATTTGAAATCCAAAAAAAAACACTGATGAAAATTATTTCTTATAATGTAAACGGAATACGTGCCGCAATAACCAAAGGCTTTATCGATTGGTTGCAACAAGCAAATCCTGATGTTATTTGCCTTCAGGAAATAAAAGCAACGCAGGAACAAATTCCTGTAGACGACATTACGGCTGCGGGTTATCCGTATCAATACTATTATCCGGCGACCAAAAAAGGATATAGTGGTGTGGCTATTTTATCTAAAATAAAACCCAATAATGTGGTTTATGGAACAGGAATTCAGCACATGGATTTTGAAGGGCGTAACCTTCGTGCAGATTTTGATGATTGTTCTGTAATGAGTTTGTACCTTCCGTCAGGAACTAATATAGAGAGGTTAGACCATAAATTTATGTTTATGGATGATTTTCAAACCTATATTAATGAGCTCAAACAAACCATTCCAAACCTTATTATTTGTGGCGATTACAACATTTGCCATGAAGCAATCGACATTCATGATCCGGTTCGTAACAAAACTGTTTCCGGATTTCTTCCGGCTGAACGGGCCTGGCTTGACGGATTTATGAAATCTGGTTTTGTCGATAGTTTTCGCCATTTCAACAAAGAGGCACATCATTATTCCTGGTGGAGTTACCGCGCCGGAGCCAGAGGAAACAACAAGGGCTGGCGTATCGATTATAACCTGGTAAGCGACTCACTGCAACATCGTTTAAAACGTGCCGTGATTCTTCCGGATGCCGTACACTCTGATCATTGTCCGGTTTTAGTCGAGATCGAATAAAAGTGGTATTGTTCTTGTTGAGGGAATAGCAGTTTTAAAAACAAAGAGGCAGTTAGAACTCAGAATTTTAATTGTCAGGAGCTGTTTCCAGCTATCCGCTATATCTTTTCCTGTCCGCCGCCGCGAACAGGAAAAGGATGCCGCTTCTATCTGGGCTAGACTTTTCGTTAAACAAGAAATTTTAGAATTATTAATACCCTCCAAATAAAAAACAGTATGATTAAAAAGGCCTCCATCGGATTACTAGTTGTCGCTATGTCTATGACTTCATGTGTATCCAAGAAAATTTATAATGATCTTGAGACAAAATATTCAGATCTTAAAAAAGAAAATCGCTCGATTACAGATCAAAATGCCGATTTGCAAAAATCAAAAAATCAGTTAGAATTAGATCGTGATGCTTTGACAAAAGATCTAAACGCTACAAAAACAGATCTTGAGAAACAAAAAGCAGATCTTGCCGCGCAACAAAAAAAGTATAAAGTCCTGCAGGATTCTTACAATGCATTAGAGAAAAACAGCAACGATGCATTAGAAAGCAACATGGCAAAAAACCGTGAATTGCTGGCACAACTAGAAGCAAAATCTAAAAAATTAGCCGACGAACAAGCACGTTTAGACAAAACCGCAAGTCGCTTAAACGAACTTGAAGCCATGATTGCTGCCAAAGAAGCTGCCATGAAAAAACTAAAAGAAACTTTGTCTAAAGCCTTAAACGGTTTTGAAGGTAAAGGTTTAACAGTCGAACAAAAAAACGGAAAAGTATATGTTTCTATGGAAAACAAATTACTTTTTAACTCCGGAAGCTGGGCTGTTGGAACAGAAGGTAGAAAAGCAGTTGTAGAACTAGGGAAAGTATTGGGTGATAATCCGGATCTTTCGGTTCTTATCGAAGGGCATACAGATGATGATCCTTATGCCGGTTCAGGACCAATTGCAAACAACTGGGATCTGTCTACAAAAAGAGCTACAGCAATTGTAAATATTTTGAGTGAGAATGTCAAAATCAACAAACAAAAATTAACAGCAGCAGGTCGCAGTGAGTTTTCTCCGCTTGCAAGCAATGCAACTCCGGAAGGAAAAGCTAAAAACCGCAGAATCGAAATCATCCTAACACCAAGATTAGACGAGATCGCAGAAATGCTTAATAGTATTAATTAAGGTTTTTAGGTATAAAGTTAAAAAGGAACAAAGTTACAAAGGTTCAAAGGAACAAAGGCTCAGAGTTTTACTTTGAGCCTTTTTTTGTTTTTGTTGTTTTCTGCAAGGTTTTCTAATGCTTGTAGTAATTGATGATAGTATTGTTAGAATCGGGTGTCGTTCCTATGGAACTTTAT
>NZ_MUGS01000020.1 GCF_002222055.1 Flavobacterium araucananum | reverse complement strand
AAGTGGCTAAGTTTTTTTTTAAGATATAAAAATCATAAGAAAAATCTACCAACTTAATTTCTTCATTATAAAAGGTTCAAAGGTAAACGAAGTGTAAAAAACTTTGTCCCTTTGAACCTTTCTTGCTTCCTACCTTCAAAAAAACTTAGCCACTTAGAACCTTAGCCACTTTGTACCTCCAAAAAAAAAACTTAGCCACTTAGCACCTCAGTCCCTTAGATTTTACTAAATTTATAAAACCATACCAAAAACCTTTTTTACATCATTACCAAGTGTATCTTAAAATGTAATCACTAGAAAGTAAACCATAACCAATGTTTATACGATCGAAATTATTAATTTTAAAAATATAATCCATGAGTAAAATAGTTGCAGAACAATTAGTTGATATGTTGGTAGAGGCTGGAGTAAAACGCGTTTATGCGGTTACCGGTGATAGTTTAAATCATTTTAATGATGCGATACGCAGAAACGGAAAAATAAAATGGATTCATGTTCGCCATGAAGAAGTTGGTGCTTATGCGGCAGCGGCAGAAGCTGAATTGGACGGTTTTGCCGTTTGTGCCGGAAGTTGCGGACCGGGACACGTACATTTAATCAACGGATTATATGATGCGCATAAGTCACATGTGCCTTTATTAGCAATTGCTTCTACCATAAATACAGGCGAAATGGGAATGGATTATTTTCAGGAAACCAACACCATCAAACTTTTTGATGATTGCAGTTGTTATAATCAGATGATTATGACTGCTGAGCAAGCTCCCCGAATTATACAAACGGCGATACAACATGCTTTAGGCAAAAAAGGTGTTGCGGTAATTGGTTTACCCGGTGATGTATCTGAATTGAAAGCGGTTGAAAGCAATATCTCGACCCAATATTTTCATTGCAATCCGGTTATCAGACCTTCTGATACTGAATTACAACATTTAGCGAAAGCTATCAATGAGAGTACCAAAATCACTTTATTCTGCGGAATTGGCGCCGAAAAAGCACACGATCAGGTGGTACAATTATCCCAACATATCAAAGCTCCCGTAGGATACTCGTTTAGAGGAAAAATGAGTATACAACCCAATAATCCTAACGAAATAGGGATGACGGGTTTGCTTGGACAACCTTCTGCTTATCATAGTATGCACGAATCACATCTGGTTTTATTGTTGGGAACTGATTTTCCGTATGATAAATTTATGCCTACAGCTAATAAAATCATTCAGATCGATACCAGTACAGAACGTTTAGGCCGAAGAGCCAATCTCTATATGGGCTTATGCGGTGATGTTGCCAACACGATAGAAGCTCTACTACCGCTGCTAGAAACAAAAACAGATGATAGTTTTTTTACAGGCACAACTTAAATTTTATGCCAGTGTAAAAGAAAACATGAACATCTATATCAAGGATAACGGCAGCGAAGACACTATACAGCCTGAATATCTGGCACATATCATCGATAAATTGGCCAATAAAGACGCCATTTTTACGGTAGATACGGGAATGACCTGTGTTTGGGGAGCACGTTTTATCAAGGGAACAGGCGAACGAAAAATGCTGGGTTCTTTTAATCACGGATCTATGGCAAATGCAATGCCAATGGCTATTGGAGCGGCTCTGGCACATCCTGAACGTCAGGTTATTGCCCTGTGTGGCGATGGTGGTCTGTCGATGCTTTTAGGCGATTTGGCGACTATTAATCAATACAATATTCCTATCAAAATTATTGTTTTTAATAATCGTGCTTTGGGGATGGTAAAACTGGAAATGGAAGTGAATGGTTTGCCGGATAACGAAACAGATATGGTAAATCCAGACTTTGGTTTAATCGCACAGGCAATGGGTTTTCAGGGCGTAAACGTTCATAAACCTGAAGAAGTTGAAGGAGCAATTGAAAATGCATTCCGCCATAATGGTCCCGTTTTACTCAATGTATTTACGAACCCAAATGCTCTTGCAATGCCCCCAAAAGTAGAATGGGAACAAGTGCTGGGTATGGCAAAATCAATGACCAGATTAATGCTTGGCGGAAAAATGGAAGAGGTTTTAGACACTGTCAAATCTAATTACAAACATCTAAAGGAAGGTATCTAAAAACAAACACGAATTGCACGAATTTGCACAAATTCTTTCGTGAAATTAATTTCGCAAACTAAAATACTCCTTAAAAATTTGTGCTAATTCGTGTAATTGGTGTTACTGTAATTTAAGCTCAATTAAACAACAACCTTATGGATATAAACAGTAATAAATCGTATACCAAATACTATGTGATCGCATGGGTATTTGGTTTGATTTTCTATTTTTTGGATTATGTTATACGTTCTGCTCCGGCAGTAATGTTTCCGGAACTTTCACAAAGTTTTTCTGTAAACGAAATCAGACTGGTAGAGATTGTGGGCATGTATTATTATACCTACTCAACCTGTAGTTTAATTGCGGGAATTGCCCTGGATCGGTTTGGTGCAAAATACTCACTCTTTACCGGAGCCCTCATTTTAGGAATTGGCTGTTTATTCTTTATGGTTTCCAGTCAGTTTAGCGGAGTTTTTGGCAGGCTGTTTCAAGGTGCCGGATGTGCCTTTGCGTTTCCGGGTTGCGTATATCTTGCCAGTAAAGGATTTTCGGCAAAATCATTGGCAACAGCAATAGGATTCACACAATGTCTTGGAATGCTTGGCGGTTCTGCCGGACAATTTATTGTAGGTCCATTAATCGAAAAAGGAATGGATATCAATACCTTTTGGTTGTTTATTGGAATTTTTACTATAATCGTTGCTTTTGGGCTTTGGTTTATAACTCCGGCAAACATCGTTGGTAAAAAAGCCGAAAGTATCGAAAAGAAACAAAGTTTGCTCAATCCTTATAAAATCGTTTTTAGCAACCCGCAATCATGGTTGTGTGGTATTGTTTCGGGATTATTATTTGCCCCAACAACTATATTTGCTATGACATGGGCGGTTGACTTTTTCCAGAAAGATCGTGCTTTCGATTTTCATACCGCAACCATTTCGAGTGCAATGGTCGCTTTTGGCTGGGTATTTGGATGTCCGCTTTTAGGATATTTTACAGACAAAATAAAAAAACGAAAACCTGTTCTTATATTAGGTGCAGCGTTGATGATTGTAGCCTTAATTCAATTGTTGTACTTTCCGGATCTCCTGCCTACTAAATTTAGCATGTTTTTATTAGGTGTAGCTTCCGGAGCAGCTATGATTCCATATTCAATAATAAAAGAAGCAAATCCGGATAATGTAAAAGGAAGCGCAACCGGAGCAATTAATTTTATAACTTTTGGAGTAACAACGCTTTTAAGTCCTTTATTTAGTAATTTATTTGGAAAAACGCTTCAAGATACTACTGATAAAGCACTGCATTTTCAGCAAGCGGGTTTATTTTGGATTATCGGAATTTCGATTGCTATTCTGATAAGTTTAATGCTCAAAGAAACAGGTCAGGAAAAAGTAAGTAATTTGGAAAACTAACCCTAACATACTTTAAAATCCAGTATGTAATTTTCCAACACATAGAAACATAGCTTTTGATGGCACAAAAAAGGTGTTTCACTTATTAATAAAACACATAGCTATGTTAAGAAACGTATTTTTTTCCATCTCCTTTTTACACATAAAACCTATGTTTCTATATGTTAAATATTTTTTTTTTACAATCCGGAGTAGATTAAGTAAAACAATATTCGAAGTTACCTCTATTCTTCTTTAGTAACAATAATAGAAGCTTTGAATCCTGCTGCAAGATTATCCCAATAATCATTGGTAACTAATTGCCCTTTATCATCGTAAACCTGAATTTCGGCAGTATTACCTCCCAAAGTACCAATATTTAAGGCTTCAAAATCTAATTTATTAAAGCCATTTGCAAGGTCAATTTTTACATCTTTAAAATTAGCTTCCAAAAGCAATTGATCGCGTATCACTTTATCATTGGAAGATACTTTTACCAAATCGCCATCGATTGCACCAAAATCGCGAAATTTTACAATAAAATATTTAGATTTTGTTCTAAAGTCACCTAACGAAATATTATGTTTTACCAGAGGACCGCGACCTTCTTTTAGTCCGGCATCTTTTAGGGCTTTGTCCAGATCTTTCTCCATTTTAGGCACATAACGATCACCGGGATTCGCAAAATCAGTCTCGGTAGACATGGTAAATTTGCTTTTTTCGACCCCTATTTGCAGCTGTGATTTTGGTGTGATACTCGTATTGTCAAAAACATTTGGTGTTTTTATACTTGGCATATCCATATTATCAGCCTGTGGGTCTTTTACTTCAGGAAGTGGCGTCTTTTTGGGTTTTGCGCCAAACTTTGGTGCTGGAATACTCTTGAATTTAGTACCAAATTCAGTTTGAGCTGATGCAGTTACAGCTGTAAAAAGTAATATGAAAAATAAAATGTGCTTCATTGAAAAAGTATTAACGAATCGGCTTTTATAATTTTTATAAAATCAGAGTATAGCATCACAAAAATAGCATAATTTAGTTAGGCGCTACAACTTTAAGACTATTATAACAATATATTAGGCTAATTTTTGGAATCAAAAAACCTGCCAATTATAATCATTTCATCAAAAATAAATTCCAAAAACAATCCCGAAGCTTTGGGATCAAATTCTACGACAATCTAAATCATACGTTATTTTTTTGTTTAAAAAAGATACACCATTTTGATAATTAGCAACTTATTCCTAACTTCAGTATTTTAATTTACCTTTATTAAAAATACAAGCAAATGGACTACATTGACTATTATAAAGTATTAGAAATTACAAAATCAGCCACAGAAGCTGAAATCAAAAAAGCATATCGAAAATTAGCGCGAAAGTATCATCCTGACCTGAATCCGAATGATAAAGAATCGGAGAAAAAATTCAAGGAAATCAATGAAGCCAATGAAGTTTTAAGCAATCCTGATAATCGCAAAAAATACGATAAATACGGAAAAGACTGGAAACATGCAGATGAGTTCGAAAAAGCTGGTTATGATCCTAACCAGCAACAAAACCAGAGACAACAACAAAACAATCAAGGGTATTCTGATTTTAACGGAGGGGATTTTGCAGGAAGTGATTTCTCTGATTTCTTTAATTCTATGTACGGCTCCGCAGGAAGAAGCTCCAGAAGTCAGGCTAAATACAGAGGACAGGATTTTAATGCCGAGTTGCAACTTGATCTCGCCTCAGCCTACACTACTCACAAGCAAAATCTGACTGTAAACGGGAAAAATATTCGAATTACAATTCCAGCAGGAGTCGAAAACGGACAGATTATAAAAATCCCAAATCATGGTGCACCAGGAGCAAACGGTGGTCCAAATGGTGATTTGTATATTACTTTTTTAATCGATAACAACTCCGATTTTAAACGTGAAGGCAATAATCTATATGCCAATGTTGATCTTGATTTATATACCGCAATCTTGGGAGGAGAAATTTATGTGAATACTTTTGACGGAAAAGTAAAGATAAAAGTACCTGCCGAAACACAACCCGGAACAAAAGTAAAACTAAAAGGCAAAGGCTTCCCTGTTTATAAAAAAGACAATCAGTTTGGTGATTTGTACATTGCCTACACTTTAAAAGTTCCGACAAAATTATCTGCAAAAGAAAAAGAATTATTCGAAGAATTAGCTAAATTAAGAAATCATGAATAGCAAAAACTTAATTCAAATAAAACAGTTTTGTTTGTATCACGAAATTGAAAATACTTTTATAACAGAGTTGCACAATTATGGTTTGGTAGAAATTATTATCCTCGAAGAAGATGAATTTTTGCAACCCGAACAATTGCCAACGGTCGAAAAAATGATACGCCTGCATTATGATCTAAAAATTAATATGGAAGGTATCGATGTCATTGCAAACCTATTAGACAAAATCGAAGTCTTGCAACAAAATCTTACGACAACTCAGAATAAACTCAGACTTTATGAACACCATCAAATTGAATAAAGTTTTTTTTGCCACAGATTAAAGTGATTTTAATGATTATTTAATTGTTGCCACGAATTACACTAATTCGCACTAATTTTAATTGCTTAATTTGTAAAATTCATAGTAAAAAAACATCTACAGCATTAATCATTTTAATCCGTGAATCCCGATAGCTATCGGGAGTGGCAAAAAAAAAATCTACTCCTAAAAATATCACAAAAAAGAAAATTTAGCCAAATGATTTCAATCAAATTCTATTCGTTTTCATTTGCATATTTTATAAATTGCAACGAAATTAACGAACCCGAATTTGATTTTAAACTGAAGAACCAAATTCAATAAAATATAAAGTAATGAAAAGAGAAAACATCTTAACAGGATCTCCTTGGGAAGACAAAATGGGATATTGTCGTGCCGTACGAATTGGCAATATCATCGAAGTTTCAGGAACTGTAGCAATTGTTGATGGCGAAAAAGTAAAAGCTGATGACGCTTATGCCCAAACCAACAACATTCTGGAACGTGTCGAAAAAGTTTTGGAAGATCTGAATGTTGGAATGAAAGATGTGATCAGAACCCGTATTTTTACGACTGACATTACTTCTTTTGAAGAAGTTGCAAGAGCACATTCTGCTTTTTTTAAAGATGTAAAGCCTACAACGGGTTTTTATGAAATCAGTAAACTTGTTGCTCCTGAATATTTGGTCGAAATTGAATTTACGGCTGTAGTGCAGTAATATTTTATAGCCCCAAATATTTTTTGCCACTAATTACACGAATTTTCTCGAATTATTTTTTTTTAGCCACTCCCGATAGCGATCGGGATTCACGGATTTTTGCTGATTTTTTTGCCACAGATTAAAAGGATTAAAAAAGATTATTTTTGATGAAGATTTTTTAATCCGAATAATGGTTTAAAATTCGTGTAAATTCGTGAAATTTGTGGCAACCTTTTTTTTAATGACTCAAAACCCAAAACAAATACTTTTTACAATACTCAAATGGATTTTCATTTGCGTTTTGATTGGTATTTTGTCCGGATCTGCGTCTGCATTTTTCCTGGTTGCTCTGGAATTTGTTACAAAATACAGAATTCAGCACGACTGGATCATCTGGCTTTTGCCTTTTGGAGGTTTATTAGTAGGATTGAGTTACTATTATTGGGGAGAATCGGTCGTGAAAGGCAATAATTTATTACTCGAAGAATACGAAAACCCAAGTAAAGTCATTCCGCTTAAAATGGCCCCTTTAGTTCTTTTAGGAACCTTACTTACCCATTTATTTGGCGGTTCTGCCGGTCGCGAAGGTACAGCTGTACAAATGGGCGGCGCAATTGCAGATCAATTTACAAAGCTCTTTAACTTAGATAATAGTGAACGTAAAATTTTAATTATCCTGGGAATCAGTGCAGGTTTTGCATCGGTTTTTGGAACTCCGCTCGCAGGTGCTATTTTTGCTCTGGAAGTTTTATATTTTAGCAAAATTAATCTCAAAAGTGTCCTTCTTTCTTTTTTGGTCGCCTATGTTGCTTATTTTACGGTAGAATTCTGGCAGGTAAAACACACACCTTACAGTATTCCTGTTGTTCCAGAAATTAGTATTCGAACCTTATTTTATGTTTTTGTAATCGGAATTCTATCCGGTTTTGCTGCTTTACTATTTTCGAGAAGTACACATTTCTGGGGTTCCGTTTTTTCAAAAATTAAATACCCTCCTTTACGTCCTTTTTTGGGCGGAATCGTTCTGGCGATTGCACTTGCAGGATTTGGCTTAACAAAGTTCTCCGGATTAGGTGTTCCTGTAATTGTAGATTCCTTTTCGAATGCAAACGCCTGGTATGATTTTTTGATTAAAATTTTGTTTACCGGTTTTACCTTAGGAGCAGGTTTTAAAGGCGGCGAAGTAACTCCGTTATTTTTTGTTGGTGCAACTTTAGGAAGTGCATTGTCTCTAATAATTCCGTTGCCAATTGCCTTTCTGGCAGGTTTAGGATTTGTAGCGGTATTTTCGGGTGCTACCCACACCCCTATTGCCTGTACTATTATGGGTATGGAACTTTTTGGAATTCAATCCGGTATTTTTATCGCAATCGCCTGCACAATTGCTTACTTCTCATCAGGTCCTTTAGGAATTTACAAATCGCAAATTGTAAAAGGAGCAAAATATAAGTTATATCAAAAGTGGCTTTAAATTAGTCACAGTCACAGTTTTCAGGCACAGTCTGTACTGAAAACTGCGACCGAATACTGACAACTAATAAAAGTGTGTTAATCTGTAAAATGATTTCAACATTACATTAAAAAAATGTAAATTCGCACACTATGAAAATACAAGATATTCAAGCGATACAATTGTTACTCGCAACCCCAAAGAAAATCGCCATAATTCCGCATAGAGGTCCTGATGGTGATGCTATGGGTTCAACATTAGGTTTATACCATTTTTTATTAAAAAACAATCACGATGCAACAGTGATTGCTCCAAACGATTTCCCTGATTTTCTAGCTTGGTTACCAGGTTCTAAAACGGTAAAAATCTTTGAAAAAGATACTGAAAACTGTACCAAAATATTAGAAGAAGCTGAGCTGATTTTTACACTCGACTTTAATGCTTTTCACCGTACGGGCGAAATGGAACATACACTAGCCAGGCTAACGGCTCCATTTATCATGATCGATCACCATCAAAAACCGGATGATTATGCTGCTTATACGTACTCTGATACTTCGTTTGGATCTACATGCGAAATGGTCTATAACTTTATTTCTTTTTTAGGAAAAAAAGAAGATCTGGATAAAACGATTGCTACTTGCATCTATACAGGAATACTAACAGATTCCGGCTCGTTTCGCTTTCCGGGCACAACAGGAAATACACACCGAATCATTGCTGAGCTAATTGATCTGGGAGTCGAAAATACACAAATCCCAATTTTATTATTTGATAATAGTTCTTACAGCCGTTTGCAATTATTGGGACGCGCTTTGCAGAATATGAAGGTCCTTGAAGCCCATAAAACATCGTATACTTCGCTTACACAAACTGAACTGGATTCGTTTGATTACGTAAAAGGTGATACTGAAGGAATTGTTAATTACGGGTTAAGTATAAAAGGTATTGTTTTTACTGCTATTTTTATCGAAAATAAAGACGAGAAAATTATCAAGATATCTTTCCGTTCGCAAGGAGGATTTGACGTAAACCAATTTGCCAGAGATCACTTTAATGGTGGCGGACATAGCAATGCAGCTGGCGGAAGATCTGAAGTTTCGATGGAAGAAACACTAACGAAATTTGAAAATTTAGTAACCAAACTAAAAATATAACCTAAAATGAACTACTTAAAACTAAGCATTTATTCCCTACTTTTTGCTGTTTTATTTGTAAGCTGTAAACAACACGAAGATGCGAGAAGACCGATTTCTCAGGCTTCGGGTTCTTTTATGAAAAAATCAGTTGATCGAAATAAAAAACTGGTGGCCAACGAAGAGGATGTTATTAAAAAAATAATCAAAAGCAATCCTAAAATAAAATATTACGCTACAAGAAAAGGATATTGGTTGTATTATGATGAACAAAATACAACAGATCCTTCGACACCTAAAAAAGGAGATATTGCTTATTTTAACCTGGAAGTAAAAGATATAAATGGTAAAATTATTTACTCTGAAGCTGATCTTGGACCGCAAACTTATTATGTAGACAAACAGGATATCATGATGGGTTTACGCGATGCCATTAAAATGATGCATAAAAATGAAACCGTAACTTTTTTATTTCCATCACATATTGCCTATGGATATCATGGAGACAATAAAAAAATAGGACCTAATCAATCCTTGATTTGTACGGTAACACTTCGCAACTTTGTGCCGGATGCAACGGCCAAAACTGCAGTTGTAGCGGGACAAACACAAAAAACTACAGCACCAAAAGCTGTAACTCAAACTAAAAAAGATACAATAAACCCATAAAAACAACATTTTAAAAATGAAAAAGAGTATTTTATTATTACTAGCTGTTACCGTTAGCTCATTATATTCTTGCAAAGACGAGCACAGCAATTTACCTGATGGTTTGTATGCCGATATTGAAACCAATAAAGGACATATTATTGTTGAATTAGATTATAAAAAAGCACCGGTTACGGTAGCGAATTTTGTAACGCTTGCTGAAGGTAAAAATGAGTTTGTAACAAAAGATTATCTAAAGAATAAACCTTTTTATAACGGGTTAAAATTTCACAGAGTTATAGAAGATTTCATGATTCAGACCGGAGATCCTGAAGGAACCGGTTCCGGAGATACAGGATATAAATTTAAAGATGAAATCACTGATTTAAAATTTGACAAAGCGGGTGTTCTTGCAATGGCTAATAACGGACCGGGAACCAACAGCAGTCAATTTTTTATCACGCATGTCGAAACGCCATGGTTAGACGGGAAACATACTATTTTTGGTCACGTTGTCGAAAAAGGTCAGGAAGTTGTCAATCAGGTAAAACAAGGAGATACTATTGTTGCCGTAACCATTATTAGAAATGGTGAAGCAGCTAAAAAGTTTGATGCTGTAAAAACATTTCACGATTACTTCTCTGAAATTGCTAAAGAAAAAAGCAAATTTACAGGCGTTCAAAAAGAAAAAGTAGACTATTTTGCATCTGTTAAACCAAAAACAACTAAAACGAGTTCAGGTTTACAATATTTAATTACTGAAAAAGGAACTGGTAAAAAACCAGCTACAGGAGCTCAAATATACATTCATTATTCTGGTTTCCTGGAAGACGGAACTTTATTTGACTCAAGTGTAGAAGAGGTTAACAAAGCTTTTGGAAAGTTTGATGCAGCAAGGGCAGAACAAAAAGGATATCAGCCAATTCCGTTTAAGGCAGGTCGTAAAGATGGTATGATCCCGGGATTTATTGAAGGAATCGAACAACTTTCATTTGGAGATAAAGCTATTCTTTTTATCCCGTCTCATTTAGCTTACGGAGCAACAGGCGCCGGAGGGGTGATTCCGCCAAATGCAAATATCATTTTCGAAATCCAATTATTAGAGAAACCGTAATAATATTCTTATCTTTAAAACGTTATTACAGACTTAAATTCTAAACACTATGAAGTTTAAATTTCTATTTTTATTTTGCTTGGCAGTAGTAAACCTCCAGGCTCAGACAAAAAAGCCAGCGGCAAAATCAAAACCAAAAGCTACCGCTACAAAAGTAGTGGCAAAAACAGATCCTAATGATGGTATTTTTGCTACAATAGCAACTACAAAAGGAGATATTGTTGTATCCTTAGAATACGTAAAAACACCTGTAACAGTGGCAAACTTTGTTTCTTTGGCAGAAGGAAACAATCCTAATGTTAAGGTAGAAAGACTTAAAGGAAAACCATTTTATGACGGATTAAAATTTCACAGAGTAATCAATGATTTTATGATTCAGGGTGGTGATCCGGACGGAAACGGTTCGGGAGGTCCCGGATACGCTTTTAAAGATGAATTTGTAGAAGAACTAAAATTTGAAAAAGGCGGTGTTCTTGCCATGGCAAATTCAGGTCCTGCTACAAACGGAAGCCAATTTTTTATTACGCATAAAGAAACGCCGTGGTTAAACGGAAAACATACTATTTTTGGTCATGTGGTTTCAGGAATGGACAATGTAAATAAAATTGTTCAGGATGATATCATGACAAAAATTACGATTACCCGCAAAGGTGATGCCGCTAAAAAGTTTAACGCTGTAAAAGTTTTGGCTGATGATGTAAAAAAACAAGAGGCTAAAAAAGGGGAATCTCAAAAAGTAGTAACACAAAAAGCAGCTTACTTTGCAGCTACAAAAGCAAAAGCAACTACAACTGCATCAGGTTTAAAATACGTTGTAACAAAACCCGGAACAGGAGTTAAAGGGGCTGAAGGATCTGCAATTTACTTTCACTACGCTGGATATTTTGAAGATGGAAATCTTTTTGACAGTAGTATGGCTACTGTAGCAAAAGCTTATGGCAAATACGATGCAAACCGTGATGCACAAAAAGGATATCAGGCATTCCCGTTTACAGTAGGTAAAAAAGACGGAATGATTCCCGGATTTATCGAAGCATTAGACATGATGACTGACGGAGAAAAAGCAATTTTCTTTCTTCCTGCCAATTTAGCTTACGGAGAAAAAGGTGCCGGAGGAGTAATCCCGCCAAATTCGACTTTGATTTTCGAAATCGAAACGTATAAAACTCAGCCTGTAGTAAAATAAAAAAATATTTATCTGCTATAAACAAACCCATCAAAATAAAGATTTTGATGGGTTTGTTATTTTAACCTAATACTATCAAATTCATAATTTTAGAATAAAAATTACGACTGAAACTATATTGAAATCAATGTTTCTTATATTTTTCTATTAAATCCCAAACAAAATAGCTTACCTTTGCCGGCTTTAATTTTTTAATCAAACAAGTTAAGATGTCACAAAACAACGTATTAAAGGGAGTATTTTTGGTCGCAATAGGCGCTACAACTTACGGAATGTTAGCCACTTTTGTAAAAATGGCCTATTCAGAAGGATATACTACTGCCGAAGTAACCACATCTCAATTTATACTGGGAATTATTGGTATTTTACTAATCAATGTTTTCCAGAAAATTAAACTTAAAGACAATGTTGTAAAAGCAACTCCCAAAAACATCTTTAGCTTAATGGTAGCAGGAACTTCGTTAGGAATGACGAGTTTGTTCTATTATTTAGCTGTAAAATATATTCCGGTTTCTATTGGTATCGTTTTATTAATGCAAACAGTCTGGATGGGCGTTTTGCTTGAAATGATCTTAGAAAAAAAATTACCTTCAAAACAAAAAGTTTTTGCTGTATTTATTGTACTTATTGGTACCGTTTTGGCAACCAATATTATGCACAATGATATAAAATTAGATTGGAGAGGTCTGGCTTGGGGAATTTTGGCTGCTGCATCTTTTACGACAACCATGTTTACCGCAAATCGTGTTGCTACTGAAATTTCATCAGCACAAAGAAGTTTATACATGCTTTTAGGCGGATCTATAATTGTGTTTGCCTTTGCCTTTGCCACTCAGGTTACTCCTTTTAACTTTGAAATCTTCCTGAAATGGGGGATCATCCTGGCTCTTTTTGGAACTATTATTCCTCCAATGCTTATGACGGCAGGTTTTCCTCTAACCGGAATTGGATTAGGAAGTATTGTTTCGGCACTTGAACTTCCTGTTTCCGTAATGATGGCTTATGTACTGCTAGATGAAAAAGTTATCTTCCTGCAATGGGTTGGGATCGTTTTAATTATTCTTGCCATAATTATTATGAATGTAAATTTCAAGCGCAAAAATTAACTTATTTTGCATTGCCTTAAAAAAAAGTGCTTTGTAATGTAATAATTGTTAATTTTTTTATAAATTCGTGATAAACTATTCCCTATCATGAATTTACCCTGGCATTTATATTTAATGGCTGTGCTTTATATTATTGCCGGATTAAACCATTTTCGAAACCCCGGAATGTACATCAGAATCATTCCACCCTTTTTTTCTAAGCCTAAATTAATAAATATTTTAAGCGGAGTTGCCGAGATTGTCTTTGGCATACTCCTAATTGTTCCTGTTACTTCGCATTTTGGCGCATGGGGAATTGTATCGCTTTTAATTGCTGTATTTCCTGCAAATCTTTTCATGTATCAAAATAAAAAAGCAAGTTTTGGTTTACCAAAGTGGATTTTATTTGTACGTTTGCCCTTACAAGTCGTGTTGATTTTTTGGGCTTACCAATATACCCTTTAACAATCAACTATTAATTAAAATTATTTTATTATGAAAAAATTATTTGCAGAGTTCTTCGGAACTTATTGGCTAGTTTTTGGAGGTTGTGGAAGCGCAATTTTTGCTGCCGGCATTCCTAATTTAGGAATTGGATTTGCAGGGGTTGCATTAGCTTTTGGTTTAACTGTTTTAACAATGGCATACGCCGTAGGACACATTTCAGGCGGGCATTTTAATCCTGCAGTTTCATTTGGTTTATGGGCAGGCGGAAGATTTCCGGCAAAAGATTTAATCCCGTACATCCTTGCACAATGTGTTGGGGCAATTGCTGCGGCAGGAACTCTATACACTATCGCATCAGGAAAAGCAGGTTTTGCAATTGACAATACCAGAGCGGGTGCCTTTGCATCAAACGGTTTTGGAGCATTCTCCCCTGATGGATATTCCTTATCATCTGCTTTTATAGCTGAATTTGTTTTGACTCTATTCTTTTTATTAGTTATTCTTGGAGCTACAGATAAATTTGCAAACGGAAGATTTGCCGGTATAGCAATTGGTCTGGCATTAACATTAATTCACTTAATCAGTATTCCAATTACCAATACATCTGTAAACCCTGCAAGATCTTTATCACAAGCTATTTTTGTTGGCGGAGAACCATTATCGCAAGTATGGTTGTTTTGGGCGGCTCCAATATTAGGTGCTATCGCAGCAGGATTTATATACAAGACGTTGCTACAAAATCACGACGCAGCTTAATCAGATTTAATTATAATTATAACTTTAAAAAAATTAGATATGCAATTTTTATATTTTTTACTTATAGGTGCAATTTCCGGATGGTTGGCAGGTCAGATCTGGAAAGGTGCAGGTTTTGGACTTCTTGGTAATATTATCGTCGGAATTATTGGCGGAATTATTGGTGGCTGGATTGCCGGTAAACTTGGTATTGGCGGTGGCGGACTACTTTGGCAAATTTTAATTGCCGTAGGAGGAGCATGGGTTTTGCTGTTTATTATCAGCTTAATCAAAAAATAATAACAATAATAGACACATAACTTACTTATAAAGAGAAAATCAGATATCGCTATATTTGGTTTTCTCTTTTTTTTAGCTACTTTAATTACAAATTCCGTTTCAAAAATCAAGATCTGCAAAAAACCGTTAAAATCGCTAAAAAAAATGCACCAGATCGAACCAACTAATTATTTTTTTTATTAATATTGATACTTAAATTGAAAATCAATCTATTAATCATTAACCCCTATTTTGAATTAATTTTCACGTGATGAAAAAGAGTAACCGCAAAGAATTGAATTGGGAACAAACCGAAAAACTTGTTTCGCTAGCCTTAGAAGAAAAAAATCCATTTGAGATCATAAAAAAGGAGTTTGGATTGGCAGAAAAAGAAGTTCTGGAAATCATGAAAAAGAAGATGCCACTTGAAAAATTTGAGATGTGGAAAAAGAAGGCAATTGCAAATAAACCAAAACCAAAGCCCGTTAAAATAGATGATTTTGATGAAGATTTGGATGGTAAATACTATATAAAAAATAAACTAGACTAAAATAGAACTCCTGAAATTCAGGAGTTTTTTTATATTTTGAATCGCATTGTAACTTTTTTACAATTTATATGTCCAATACAAATAACTAAACTCAAATAAATGAAAAAAATACTTTACACCTTAGCCCTTGCAGCTACTCTTTGGAGCTGTAAAACAGGAAGCTCGACAGGTGCTGCAAAAAGTAATGTTGTAGATGTTACCATTAATCTTATTGATGTAAAAGACGATAAAGTTTTGGTAACAGTTACCCCTCCGCAAATAAAAACTGACGAAATTGTTTATAGTATCCCAAAAACAGTTCCGGGAACTTATTCTACAGATAACTACGGTAAATATTCTGATGATTTTAAAGCTTTTGATGCTAAAGGAAATCCATTGACTGTAAAAAGAATTAACGACAATTCATGGTCAATTTCTAATGCAAAGACCTTAAAAAAAGTAACTTATTTGGTAGGAGACACTTTTGATACTGAAAAAGGAACAGGATTTGGTAATGATGACATTTTTTCGCCAGCCGGAACTAATATTAATGCCGGAATCAATTTCCTGGTTAACACACATGGTTTTGTAGGTTATTTTCAGGATAAACTAGATGTTCCGTACAAAGTTACCATCACACATCCTGAAACACTTTGGGGAGCAACTTCTATGAATGACGAAGATGCCAGCAAAACAAGCGATGTTTTTACAACACCACGTTACGCTGTTTTAGTCGAAAATCCAATCATGTATTCTAAACCGGATTACACTACTTTTAATGTAAACGGAATGGATATTTTGATCGCAGTTTACTCTCCTACCGGAAAATTTACGGCTGAAAGCATTACTCCGGAAATGAAAACTATGATGACGGCGCAAAAAAACTTTTTAGGCAAAGTAAATGCGACTAAAAAATATACGGTTCTATTGTATCTGTCAAGTATGGCCAAAGATGATGCTCATGGTTTTGGAGCTTTAGAACATCCTACAGCAACTACGGTTGTATTACCGGAGTCAATGCCAAAAGAAAAATTGGTAGAGTCAATGAAAGATGTCGTTTCGCATGAGTTCTTTCATATCGTAACACCACTTACCATACACTCAAAAGAAATTCAGTATTTTGATTACAATGCACCAAAAATGTCAGAACATTTATGGATGTATGAAGGTGTTACAGAATATTTTGCAAATCTATTCCAGATCAATCAGGGATTAATTAACGAAACTGAATTCTATACGCGTATTGCAGGTAAAATCGAAGAAGCAAAAAGCTTAAACGATACCATGTCCTTTACCAAAATGAGTGCAAATGTATTAGAACAGCCTTATAAAGACCAATACTTAAATGTATATCAAAAAGGAGCTTTGATTGGTATGTGCATCGATATTATCATTAGAGAAAAAAGCAATGGCGAAAGAGGAATTCTTGATTTAATGCACAAATTGGCTAATGAATATGGTGTCGAAAAACCATTTAATGACAGTGAACTTTTTGCTAAAATTACGCAGTTGACTTATCCTGAAGTGGGTGATTTTTTAAATAAATATGTTGCCGGAACAACCCCAATTCCTTACGACTTTTATCTGGCAAAAGTGGGTGTGACAAAAGCATCTGAAAAAACTCCGGGATCGATTTTTATCAAAGGACAAACTCCTTATATTGGTGTTGATAAAACAACTAAAGTAATAAGTGTTCGCTCTGATGTAGATTTAAATGTATTTTTTACTACTCTAAATCTTAAAGCAGGAGATGTTATCGTTGCTGTAAACAATAAAACATATAACTTAGACAACATTTATGATTTGATTTCAGAAAGTGAAAACTGGAAGGAAAATGATCCAATTACAATAAAAATAAAACGTGCCGGTGCAGAGCAAACCATCAAAGGAACTGTAAAAGTGCCATACGAAGAAAAAGAAACTTTTAAAGCAACAGATGCTTCAAAAGAAAAGCTTAAAAACGCATGGTTAAAAGGGTAATTTTCTTTTGACTTAAAAAAAAACCGACAAATGATTGTCGGTTTTTTTATGCTCTCGCCTTATTTCTTAGCTGAAAATTTCCAGTCAAATTCGTCTTTTTCATTGATGATTGCTCCAACTTCGAACTTTACAACCTCATCAAATTCAGTTTGAAGGATAAACCAATTGTCTTCGTTGAAATAATTCTCGAAAGTATCAAAAGTTTCCTGAGTGTATTTTGTAATTCCTTTTGTTGCCAAATCTTTCTTTACTTCTGCAATTTTTCTTCCGATTAGCTTGAAGCCAAAAACTTCCAGATCATTGCTTGAAGCCACCAAATAACCTAATTTCAAGTCTTCTTCCTGATAAAATGTCAATCTGATTTTATGTGCATTGTATACAAAAATTACATTATCATCTTCGTCTGTATAATTTTTATCAGGCTTTCCTAAAGCAGCCGTTACATCATTTTGCTTCATTCCGAAAAGCAATTTATCAATTCCTGATTTTAGATTTATTTTCATGTTTTTTATCTTTATTTAAAGTGCAAATTTCGTGAAGTTTTTTGTTGTTCTGCCACGAATTGCACAAATTTTCTCAAATTAATAATGTTGATTTTTGTCAGGCTTAGTGTCCCGAGACTTCGGGAGAAGTCTTTTCCTTTTTGCCACAGATGAAAAAGGATTAAAAAGATTTTTTTTAAATCTGCTGAGATCTGTAAAATTTGCGTGAAACTTTTCTATACAATTTCACTCACAAATACAAAAAAACCGTGTAAACCCGTCTCATCCGCAAAATCCGTGGGCAAATTTTAGTTCACATAATTCTTTTTATTTGGTTTACTACTCATATAAAAAGTAATTTTTCCGCCGTTTATTACATCCGCATGTTTCAGAAACGGCTTGTCTAATTGTTTTCCGTTTAAAAGCACCTTACTCACAAATACATTTTTATCGGATTGATTTACGGTTTCAACTTCAAAATTCTTTCCGTTTTCTAAGTTAAAAACTGCTTTTTTAACTAGCGGACTTCCCAAAGCATATTCATCAGAACCTGGTGCAACCGGATAAAATCCTAAGCTGCTAAAAATATACCACGCACTCATTTGCCCAAAATCATCATTTCCGCCTAAACCGTCAGCACCATTACGGTACATTTTTTTCAGGATCATTCTAATTTTATCTTGGGCTTTCCAGGGAGAATTTGTCCAATTGTAAAGATAAACTACATGATGCGAAGGTTCGTTTCCGTGAACATAATTCCCTATGATTCCGTCTCTGGTAATATCTTCTGTATTTTCAAAATATTTATCGGGTAAATGCATGCTGAATAACGAATCTAATCTGACATTGAATTTCTCATTTCCGCCCATCATTTTAATCATATCTGCCGGATCTTGCGGAACGTATAAACTATAGTTCCATGAATTGCCTTCGATAAATCCCTGCCCATGCGTATCCAGAGGATCAAATTCTTTCTTAAAAGTTCCGTCGTTTAGTTTAGGACGCATGAAACCTGTTTTAGCATCGTAAACGTTTTTATAATTTTTAGATCTTTCTATGAATTCATTATAAATAGCTGTTTTGCCTAATTTTTTGGCTGCCTGAGCAATTGCCCAATCATCATAAGCATATTCTAAAGTTTTAGATACTGATGCTCCGTTTTTATCTTCGGGAACATAACCCATTTTCATATAATATTCCAATCCGTCATAATAAGGTACTTTTGCTGTATTGACACAAGCCTGAAGTGCTTTTTCAGGATCAAAATTGGTATTGCCTTTTACAATTGCATCGGCAATTACAGAAACGGAATGATACCCAATCATACACCAGTTTTCATTGGCATAATGCGACCAGATTGGCAACATTTTATGCACACTCTGATCAGAATGTGCCAACATCGAACTAATCATATCCGAATTTCGGGTGGGCTGCACCAAATTGAATAAGGGATGCAATGCTCTGTAAGTATCCCACAAAGAATAGCTGGTATAATTTTTAAAATTCTCGGCTTTATGAACATTCATATCCAATCCTTTATAGTTTCCGTCTAAATCCATATATTCTGTTGGACCTAAAAAAGCATGATACATAGAGGTATAAAAATTTACCAAATCTTCTTTCCGGATCGTTTCAATCTGAATTTTATTCAATTCATTATTCCAAACTTCCTGACTTTGTTTTTTTACTTTTTCGAAATCCCATCCCGGAACTTCTTTTTTCATGTTTTCCAGTGCTCCGGCAGAACTCACTGGTGATAGTGCCATTTTTATTTTAATTTTTTCTCCTTCTTGGGTACTAAAATCAAAAAATAGTTTTAAGTTTTGCCCCGCCATTTCAGGAAAATTTTTAGTTTGATCAAACCTTCCCCAAAAACCTCTGTAAACACTTTTTTCTAATGCTGCCTGTCCGTAGCTTTTTATAGGTTTGCTAAATGACATGGCAAAATAAACAGTTCTGGTTCTCGCCCAGCCGTTTGTCTGGCGATAACCTGTGATTAATGTATCGTTTTCTATACGAACAAATGTCCACACATTTTTTTTATCATAATTGTAAATTCCGGAAGTCAGATCAAGGATAATGTGTGCTTCATCAGATTTTGGAAACGTATATTGATGCATTCCAACACGCGTTGTTGCCGTTAGTTCGGCTTTGATATTATGATCTTCCAGAAGTACACTGTAATATGCGGGTTCTGCTTTTTCTGTGCTATGAGAAAACGCTGATCGATATCCTGATAATGGTTTTGATGCAACTCCGGGATTCAATTGCAATTTTCCGGTTGTAGGCATAATCAAAAAATCACCCAGATCAGAATGTCCTGTCCCGCTAAAATGTGTATGACTAAAACCTACAATCGTTTTGTCTTCATATTGATATCCTGCGCAATATTTATAGACTTCACCGTTATATTTTCCGTTTAAACCATAAGCAATTGTATCAGTTTCAGGACTTAATTGCACACTCCCAAACGGAACTGTTGCACCAGGATAGGTATGTCCCATTTTGGCAGTTCCAATCATTGGGTCAACATACTGAATTAGATTTCGTTTTTCAACTCCTTTATTTTGTGCCTTTATTTCATTGGCTAAACCAAGCATCAAAATGGATAATCCTAAGAGAAAACTTTTGCTTTTTACACTATTCATGAGATAATTTTTAATCATTATTTTATGTTTACAACACGATTAGTTATTTACTAAAACGATTTAATAACTTTTCAGGTTAGAAAATTACAATAAAATATGCTTTTTAAAAAATATAAAAAAATTTAGGCTCAAAAAGGTTTTGAATATCTTTGAATGATTCAAAAATGCAATTCATACATGAAAAATTATATTTTATTTCTGGTTCTTTCTTTCTCTACATTTGGTTTTTCGCAAAAAACAGACAGCTACAGATTAACCAAGGAAGAAATAACACAGAGAGAATTAAACGAAGTTCCGGATTTCCCGATCTACAAAGCATTCGAATGTTCTGATAAAGGTGGCGTTTATGACTTGCTGTTATGCGAAAACCGAAAAAATATTTCTAAAAAAGATACTTTAAATACCAAGATTCAGGCTATTTGTACGATGAGTGATCACGGTGGCTTTCTTGAAAAATGGCGCATTAATGATTTGCTTGAAGATTATGTTCCTAAAGAAACGACAATCTGGTTCTGGACAAAATATTGCAGTACGAAAGATCTTGATGGGGATGGATATATTGATCCCGTAATTGTATACGGAACAAAAACAGAATATGGTGAAGTAAGACGCGTAAAAATTATTACTGTCTACAAAAACAAAAAATACGCCATTCGGGCTGTCGAATGTGACCTAGACGATTGCAGGAGTTTTAAAAAAGATAAAGAATGGAATGTACTCCCCCAAAAAATAAAAACTTATCTGGATCAATTAGTGGTTAAACTAAGAAAGGAACAGGGTTTGTTGTTGAAAGATGGGTAAGAATTCCAGATGTTGGATTGTAGACTATGGCCCTTTCTTTAAAGTTTTTGCTTTAAATTTTCTTTTACGGCATCAAACCATTCGTTTTTTAGAATGCTTAAAACGATCGAATCGCGTCGTGTTTCGCCATCTACGGTTGGCATGTGACTTCGCAAAACACCTTCGACCTTGCAGCCAATGCTTTTCATTGCGGCAATACTTCGCTCGTTATTATTATCTGCACGAAATTCTACACGCTCCATTCCCAGAGTTTCAAAGGCAAATTGCAGTAATAAAAATTTACAATGCTTGTTAAGTCCCGTTCCTCTAAAAGCAGAACCATACCAGGTATATCCTAATTGTAAGGTTTTGTAATCTGGCTGAACATCGTAAAAACGTGTTGATCCTGCGTATTTTTGAGTTCTTTTATCGAAAACAATAAACGGAATTTCTCTTTGATTCTCTCGGTTTTTTATCGCAGATTGAATGTATTTGACCAAATTCTCTTTTCCGTCTGCTCCTACCAAAGAATATTTCCAGGTTTCCGGTTCGTTAATCGAAATTTCTAATAAATTATCAACGTCAGTTTCTTCTAATGAGCGTAATAAAACCAAATCGTCTTCTAAAATTATGGGATTAGAAAAATTGAAATTTGAAGTTGTATTCATGTTTTTTTTGTTTTTTTTACTACAGCGTAATTTGATTATAAAGATTAAAAAAAATCTTTATATAATTATCCTTTTCTGTTTGAAAATGTAGTCCCTACGGGACAAATGTAGAATTGGTAAATATATAATTCTACCAACATATAATCTCTACGAGATATTACTTGAATTCCTATTACATACTCCGTTAGGAGTTAAATATTGGTAGAAGAAATATTGGTACAAAGAAGCGAAAAGAAAAATTAAAAATGCTTTTGTGAAGTTTTCATTCATTTTGTAACGCTTAATATATCTCGTTCCTATGGAACTTTATGTTGGTTTTTATTTTCAATCAACGGATTAAAATCCGTTGCTACAAGATAGCTATTCCTACGGAATTTTTGAGAGCCTTCGGCTCGGATTATTTTGTAGGGACGGATTTTAATCCGTCCAAAATGATCCAAATATTCAAACATCCAAATATCTCGTTTAACGGTTTAACGTGAGGAATAGAAACAAATGTAGAATTGGTAAATATATAATTCTACCAACATATAATCTCTACGAGATATTACTTTGATTCCTATTACAGACTCCGTTAGGAATTAAATATTGGTAGAAGAAATATTGGTAGAAGAAATATTGGTAGAAAGAAGCGAAAAGAAAAATTAAAAAATGCTTTTGTGAAGTTTTCATTCATTTTGTAACGCTTAATATATGTCGTTCCTATGGAACTTTATGTTGGTTTTTATTTTCAATCAACGGATTAAAATCCGTTGCTACAAGATAGCTCATTCCTATGGAATTTTTTGAGAGCCTTCGGCTCGGATTATTTTGTAGGGACGGATTTTAATCCGTCCAAAATGATCCAAATATTCAAACATCCAAATATCTTGTTTAAAGGTTTCACGTGAGGAATAGAAACAAATGTAGAATTGGTAAATATATAATTCTACCAACATATAATCTCTACGAGATATTACTTTGATTCCTATTACATACTCCGTTAGGAATTAAATATTGATAGAAGAAATATTGGTAGAAAGAAGCGAAAAGAAAAATTAAAAATCCTTTTGTGAAGTTTTCATTCATTTTGTAACGCTTAATATATGTCGTTCCTATCGAACTTTATGTTGGTTTTTATTTTCAATCAACGGATTAAAATCCGTTGCTACAAGATAGCTCATTCCTATGGAATTTTTTGAGAGCCTTCGGCTCGGATTATTTTGTAGGGACGGATTTTAATCCGTCCAAAATGATCCAAATATTCAAACATCCAAATATCTTGTTTAAAGGTTTCACGTGAGGGATAGAAACAAATGTAGAATTGGTAAATATATAATTCTACCAACATATAATCTCTACGAGATATTACTTTGATTCCTATTACATATTCCGTTAGGAATTAAATATTGGTAGAAGAAATATTGGTAGAAAGAAGCGAAAAGAAAAATTAAAAAATGCTTTTGTGAAGTTTTCATTCATTTTGTAACGCTTAATATATGTCGTTCCTATGGAACTTTATGTTGGTTTTTATTTTCAATCAACGGATTAAAATCCGCTGCTACAAGATAGCTCATTCCTACGGAATTTGAGAGCCTTCGGCTCGGATTATTTTATAGGGACGGATTAAAATCCGTCCCTATAAAATAATCCAAATATTCAAACGTCCAAATATCTCGTTTAACGGTTTCGCGTGAGGGATAGAAACAAATGTCATTACGTTAAGAAAAAACAGATAAAATGATATTACGAACAAATCTCTCGCAAAGTCTCAAAGCCGCAAAGTTTTTTTGAATTGGCTTCAGCTTTAGCTGGAGTTTATATAAAATCAATCAAATGGGCTTTAGCCAAAATGTCTGATTCGGCCAAAGCCCTATTATTGTATGACTTAAACACCTCCAACTGAAGCAGGAGGCTATTCAATTTAAAGAATAATAAATTCTATTACTCACTCATTTCATCGTAACGTTCCGGAACTTGTGGGTCGTACAACGGACATTTGAATTCTTCCATTAAGGCTACCAGCTTATTCATAGTTTTGCCTTCGGTTCCGTAACAATCGATTTTGATGCTTTGCGGTGTTGAGATTACCTGAAAAGCCCCTTTTCCTGTATTATTTTGCCAGCTATTTTCGTCGACTTTTTCCCATTGCGAGAATACTGAAGTGATTCTGTTCATGATTACCTCAATCGGAAGTATCTCGAGTCCTTCGACGTTTTCTTTTTCTGTAAGAGCTTCATAAACTTCGTGATGGTTCAGGTAAACTTCTTCTAAATATCTCCAAAAAAGTAATTCGTACATAACTGGTGTTTTTTAGCCCCGATAGTAGTGAAAATCCTTTTGTTTTTTTCTTTAAAAAATAAAAGATTGTAACGGATAGCGGGATTAGCTCCTAAAAAAGCTAATGGTTATTATATTTATAAAATTTTATTCTTTGTGAAGTTGAAATCTTGCAAATTGGAACAGGCTTCGACTTCGCTCAGCCTGACAATCGACTTTCAAAAGGATGTCTAACTTTACGGGAGACGCACTACTGTGCGCCTCTACGTTGTACTTCTTGACATTGTGCGCCTTGACGTTGTACGTCTAAACACATTATATGCTGAATAAATTTTAATATTTACTTCTAATATTAAGCTCAGAATCTTAGCAACTCAGAACCTTAGTACCTCAAAAAAAATTAATATTCGAATGTTCCGTATTCGCTGCTGATCGTTAATTTCTTTGTATCTGCTGCTTCTACTCTACCTATGATTTGTGCATCGACATTGAACGATTTTGAAATCGCAATAATATCTTGTGCAATGTTTTCAGGAACATAAATTTCCATACGGTGACCACAATTAAAAACCTGATACATTTCTTTCCAGTCGGTTTTTGATTGTTCCTGAATTAACCGGAACAATGGCGGAACCGGAAATAAATTATCTTTTATGATGTGTAAATTCTGAACGAAGTGTAAAATTTTAGTTTGCGCTCCTCCACTACAATGCACCATTCCGTGAATTTCGTTTGGGGTGTAGGTATCTAAAATTTTCTTGATAATTGGGGCGTAGGTTCTGGTTGGAGAAAGTACTAACTGACCTGCATTTATTGGACTATTTTCGACCTCATCTGTTAGATTTACCTGCCCTGAATAAATTAATTCTTCGGGAACAAGTGCGTCGTAACTTTCCGGATATTTTTTGGCTAAATATTTGCCAAAAACATCATGACGTGCAGATGTTAATCCGTTACTTCCCATTCCGCCATTATAGCTTTTTTCGTAAGTTGCCTGACCAAAAGAAGTTAAACCTACAATTACGTCACCGGCTTTGATGTTTGCATTATCTACAACATCGCTGCGTTTCATGCGAGCCGTTACGGTAGAATCTACAATTATGGTACGTACAACGTCGCCAACATCAGCGGTTTCGCCTCCTGTTGAATGAATGGTTACGCCAAAAGTTTTTAATTCGTTGATTAATTCTTCGGTTCCGTTAATGATTGCCGAAATAACTTCTGCGGGAATTAAGTTTTTATTTCTTCCTATTGTCGATGAAAGTAAAATATTATCTGTTGCGCCAACACATAATAAATCATCGATATTCATGATTAAAGCGTCCTGAGCAATTCCTTTCCAAACCGAAATATCTCCTGTTTCTTTCCAGTACATATACGCCAATGACGATTTTGTACCTGCACCATCTGCGTGCATAATCAAGCAGTACTCTGAATCCTGTGTCAAATAATCAGGAACAATTTTGCAGAATGCCTGTGGAAATAAACCTTTATCAATATTTTTTATGGCGTTGTGTACGTCTTCTTTTGATGCCGAAACACCTCTTTGTGCGTACCTTTTGCTAGAATCTGAACTCATGAAATTTAGTTTGTGTTGATGTGGTGCAAAGATAATCCCTTTTTTTAATTCTTGAGGTTATACCATTTAAAATTGAATTATTTTGATACACAAAAAATTCGGCAGGTTTGATAACACTACCGAATTTCTGGCTTGAAATTGGTTTGAAAATTCTGGCTTATATTCTTTTATCGCCAATCCGGCATTGATGCATTCTGAAATAAAGTGGTCCTCGTTGTATTATCTGTTATGCTTGCGGTCTGAATGTTTTTGGCAGACAGGCCATCGTTGGATGTATTGACAAAAATGACTTTTGCTTCATTAGGAGAGAATTTGACATCTAAATCATTAAAGCCATTTTCTTTTTTGGTATCTAATTCAGCCGAAGTATTTGTTGCTACTGTATAGATAAATATTCTGGAATCTAATCTGCGGTAACTTGAGTTTTCGAATCCGGAAACGTCTCTTGTATAGGCAATTTTCGAATTATCAAGTGTTATACTAATACCGCTTGCTGCTCCTGTTACTCCTGAAAGTACCTGATAAAGAATGTTTCCGCTCGTATTTATTACATAAATTTCGACATTATATCCTGAAACATCATTGACCTTTAATACGATCTGGCTTCCGTCCTGACTCCAATCACATTCTGAAATAAACTTGCCATTTGGTGTGCTAAAGAGCTGAACTAATCCTGAACCATCAGAATCTATGCGATAGAGTTTATCAAAATTGGGATAGATAATCTGTTTTCCGTTGGCACTCCAGCAATAATTTACATGATCCATATTAAAGCCGGCTATAGGCACAAAGTTTGTAATTTTTTTGACATCTGTACCATCCGGATTCATACTATAAATTTGATTTAGAGATCCGTCAGAACTTATATACGCTATCCTGTTGATGCTTAAATTTTTTCTTGGTCTGTAACTGTTTACTTCTGCCGAAGATAATTGCAGTTCGTTTCCGGCATCATCGGCTGTATAGATAACATTGTTGTTTTTTACCTTTTTGACATACAGATATCTCGGATTTGGAAATGCCAACGTGGTAAAAGAATTTGTTAGACTGTTTGTAGGTTTATTGATTCCGTCATCTGCAGATACCTGCCAATAGTATTTTGTACTAAAGCTCAGACCCGTAATGTTTAATGTTGTAGCGGTAAGATTAGGGTAGGTTTTAATTTCGTCTGTAGTTCCGTTTTTGACTGTAACGGTATAGGTCAAAGGGTCTGATTCAGGATCTTTGGCTGTCCAGGTCAGATTTAAACTCTGAGCTTGCCCCACAGCATTATCTATAGGTGCTGTAAGTACCGGAATTTCAGGCGGTTTATTGGCAGCTGTGGACACTTCTAATTCAAAGATAATTTGAACTTCGTTATCTTTTTCGATAGTAGCAGGCTCAAATCGGGCTGTAAAACCATCTTTTTGGGCTTGAAAAGAATATTTGCCAACTGGTACTTTTTCGATCACAAAATACCCATCTTTATCTGAGAATACTGTACTGGTTGTTGGACTCGAAGAAATACGGGCATTTTCCAGTCCTTCTGAGTTTCGTTTGTCTACAACTCTTCCTTTAATTGTTCCTGTTCCTGTATCATCTATCTGTTCCTCACTGCAGGAAATCAATAGAAGAATGCACGCTAAAATTTTTAATCCTATTTTCATTTGAGAGATTTTTTATTAGAATTACATTGATTTTACTTCTACAATCATTTTGAAAAACGGGCTCTTTGGGAGTCCTTATTTTTTCTTGTTTTTATAGCTTTTTGGAAAATAATAGGTCAATCCTAAACCAAATCTCGAATAATAATCATCTCGTTTACCATTGACTACATAATCGACATTATCACTAAATGTGACATTATATTCTCCGTATAGTTTTATTCCTAAACTGCTTGTGACGAGATATTCTATTCCTGTTCCAAACTGAACTTTACTGTGCATATTTTCATATCCCTTATTAAATTCAAATCCACCACCGGCATAAACAAAGGGAGTAAAAATATCCCGCGGTAATATGATACATTCCAGATTTAGGTCCAGAGAAATGTATCCGCGCTCGAATCTGCCTTTGTTGGCAACCTGAAATGCATTTGACGAAGCGCTTATATCAAAGGATGGTGAAAGAAAATACTTCAATGCTCCTCTTACCATTGGTTTTGGTTCCGGATTGGGATAATCGCCGTTCATGATTGCGACTCCTCCGGAGGCTTCGATACCAATGCGCCCTCTTTTTTCGTCCAGATTTCTATTGTACAATTGTGCTAGATCGGCTTCATCCTTTTCTTTATCGTATGAAGCAACAAAATCATCAATTTGTTTTTGAGGTGCATTTACTTCCCAGATTTTATCTTTTATCCCATCAACGATTAAACCTTCTACCGCTTTTTCGATGGCTTCGGTTACGGCTAACTGAATTGGTTCGTTTCGGGTAAAACCTGTTTCTACTTCCAGAAGTCTATTGAGGTTAACGTATCGAAATAAGCTGGCATCAATACTTTGTGATAAAATGGTTTTAGAAACATAAACCGTATTTAAAATTTTTCCGTTTGAGGTTGAAACTAATCTTAAATATACCGTCACACGATCTTGTCTGTAACGTGTTGACCCTCCGGCTCCAAAATATCTTGCTCCAAAACCACCCGTAATAATATTAGTATCGTACGAAATAATACCACCTTCGAGCAAAACTCCGGCAAATAAAAGCGGCGTTAAAACGGCTTCATTGGGTTCTGCTTTTGCTGCATATTCCTGACGGGTAGACCGTATAATGTTTCGCTCGTTTAATAGGTTTCCCAGATTCTCACGTTCTATAGGTATAAACCATTTAGAATCTTCCAGGGCTTTGATTAAAATAGAAGTAGCACCTTGCGTAACGGCAGTACTAAATGTACTTCCCGCCTCGGTTGGTTTATATTGCCCGGTCTGGTCTTTGAATTTATAAACCCCAACCACAATTTGTTCTTTGGGTTTTGGCAAATCTACTAATGCTGTTGTAGCAGGAGTATTTTCTCCAAACACTGCTTTCTGGACTCCAACAGGCTGATTAAAATAAGCTCCGCATCCTGAGAACAGACTAGTTACTAGAAATAGAAAAAGGTAACTTTTTTTCATAATTATTTGCTTTTATACTTACAATAAAACATGAACCTTACTTTTCGTCAAAATAGATTTTAAGATCTATTGCGCTGGTATAATTACTTGTGTCTGCTCACCAGTTTCTGTATCCAGAATATCTACAACCATTCCTAAATTAGAGTTATAAATATCTACGGAGAGTGTTCCAAAAACATAAGTTCCCGGAGAAAGACCTCCACCCGTTCCTGTACCTGTACCACCGCCAGTTCCTGTGCCTGTACCAGTTCCGGTTCCGGTTCCTCCAAATTGATCCTGAAATAATGAATTCGAAAGTCTGTTGAGCAATTGATTGTTCAAAGTGCTTTTGAAACGTTCCAAATCTGTTTGCTGCTTAAATCCTGAAGTTGGATCTTCTTTATAATCATTCTGTGCCTGAGCAGAACTCAGCAGCCATGGATAATTAAATGTATCTCCTCCAAAAGCTGGATTAATAGGCTTATACGCTAAATCTTGTGCGACTGAAACCGTACTAAAACCAAAAACACAAACAAAAAAAGCTATTGTTTTCATATTGATATAGTTTTAATTCCGACATTAAAAAAAAGTAAATTCTCCCAAAAAACACCTCTCAGTTTAGTACTGAGTTATAATCTTATTTTGCTTTTCGATATCTTTAAAATATTTAAACGCTTTTGAAGCAGCGTCATCTGCCATATATTTTAAAAAATCTTCATCCGGACGTGAAATAAATTCTTGTATTATTTCTCCATCAATAAGAATTGTAATTTTTGTGGTACGGCCAAAAGTCAATTCTTCCTGAACGGTAACAATTTTATTTGTATTAATTTTTAGCTTTGAATATTGAGCATAAAAAATATCATAAAAATCATTTCCTAATTTTGTCTTGGTATCATTAGAAACAATTCCGAGCATTTCGATTCCGTCCTTCGAAACCAATTTTCCTGTATCTGATTGGGTTTCTTCTCCAAAAACAATTCTGTCTTTGCCAATAATCGTATTATGCTCGTCATAGATGAGTAGTAGTATTATGATCTCATCCTCTTTTGTAAAATTGACCTGTGTTTTCGAAAGTTCAACTTTTTGAATGGGCTCTAACGTAACTCTTCCATCCTGTGCATTATTTGATTTGTTAGAATTTTGTTTGTCTTTTTTAAAAACTGTCAACTTGTATGATATATTTTTAAATTCTGACTTTAGATTTTCTACGGTTCCTGTAATAGCCAATAAATTCTCTATTTCCTTTACTTCGATTTTTGCTTTTACTTCTTTGTAAACGACTTGCGAAAAACCTGATTCAGAAAAAAAAGCAGTAAAAACAAGAAGTACTATGTTCAAATACGTTTTCATAATTCTAGTGATTGAATACGTAAATGGTGCCCGAATTTCCAGATTGATTAATGATCAGGTCTTTAGAAATTGAATTTGAACCGGTACTTATTACGGATAAATTATTGCCTTGCTGATTGATTGCCATCGAAGTGATTCCGCCAGAGTACAATGCAAAATCACTTATATAATTATTATTGCCGGTTTGTGTATAGGATTGGTTGATTTCTTCGGCTTTTTTATAGACATTCATATAATTATTATTGCCCGTTTGCTGTGCAGTTACATAAGCGTTCTTACTTACAATAGTTAAATTGGCCTGATTATAATTTCCAATTTGTGTAACTAGTACAATATTCCGGCTTTTCATGTATTGATTGATTGTTTGATTTTGATTGTTTGTTTCATCCTTATTCAAAACGTAGTCCCTTATATTTTCATCAATTACAGATTGAGAAAACATAATTCCGGTCAGGAGTAAAAAAATAATGGAGACGAAACGTTTCATGATTTTTTGCAATAAAAAAAGAAGGAAGAACTGAATGTATCAAGTTCTTCCTTCTCCTGGTTTGTTCTTAGTTAGATTGTATTACAATGCTTCCGTTTAGGAATCCGTTTTGAGTAACGGTACTTATATGATCGTTTCCAAATTGAGTAGTAGACGCAAAGTTACCAATTCCATTTTGTTCGATGCTAGAGTAGTTATCCCATCCTAATTGCAATGTAGCAGCAGTATTAAACCATCCGTCCTGATCTGTTATTGCTGTGTTAGTATTTCCAAATTGAATTGTAGTGGCATCATTTGCTAAACCTAATTGGTTCGTTAAAGCAGTATTAAAGCCACCTACTTGTAATACATCAGAGTCATTGTAAGCTCCAATTTGTGTGGTTACAGCAACGTTTCCAAATAATACTTGTGAAATACTTGAGTCATTGTGGCTTCCAATTTGAGTTACCAAAGCAAAATTTCCTGCTCCTAATTGTGCAACGGTTGACTCATTATCAGCTCCATATTGCCCAACAATTGCCACATTGGCAATACCAATCTGATCCACATCTGAATCATTTGATGATCCCACCTGAACCACTAATGCACCGTTCAAAAATCCTGTTTGGTCAACATCGCTGACATTGCCCTGAGCAAAAGCTGCACCTACAAAAAGCATCGCGGAGATACTTAAAATTACTTTTTTCATAATAAATATATTTAATTGGTTATTAATACAAATTATTATGTAGGTCAATATGATTAGGGGAAATCAATCTCAAAATGTCATTTGAAAATAAATGTTAAACTTTTATTCTCTCTTTTGCATAACCAAAATTAGAAAACTTATCGAAATCAAAATAAAGTACAAACAGCTATTTTTCAACCAATTAACAACTTTCCGATAAACTGTAAAACTATGTCGATAAACTACTAAAATCCTCAAAAATTTTCATACGAAATAGATTACTTATTAAAAATTCTCTGTAATTACCTCTTTTCATTTAGAAAAATAATAGTCCTGAGCGCTTATTTTAATTTAATGATAAAAAAAAGCCTGTCTTTTTGAGACAGGCTTTAACGAATATTTTGTAATCGCTATTTTGTAAACAACAATTCTCTGTATTTTGTCAATGTCCAGCTTTCGTCATCTACCAATAATTCTAATTTATCGCAGTGGTTACGAATGTCTTCAAAGTAGGGTTTTACTTTGTTACAATAAGCTTCGGCCATTTTTTGAGCATCGGTCAAATGGTTTGCAGTTCTTCTTTCATCTGTCATTGCCAATACTTTAGAATTGATTCCTTCGATATGACCTGAAATTTCTTTGATCAAAACAATTTGCTCTTTTGCAATGGTTTCAAACGCTGCACCAAAAATTTCTTTAAGGCCTTTTACATTTTCAATTAGAGTATTCTGGTATCGAATTGCCGTAGGGATTACATGGTTTCTTGCAATATCTCCTAAAACTCTTCCTTCGATCTGGATTTTCTTGGTGTATTCTTCCAGTTCTATTTCGTAACGTGCTTCGGCTTCGACATGATTTAAAATTCCTAATTCAGAAAATAAATCCAATGCTTGTTTCGAAACTTTGGCTTTTATAGCTTCCGGAGTGGTTTTAAAATTACTCAAACCTCTTTTTGCTGCTTCTTTCTCCCACGCTTCGCTATATCCGTCGCCTTCAAAAAGTATTTTTTTAGATTGTTTGATGTATTCTCTTAAAACATTAAAAATCGCATCGTCTTTTTTCATGTCTTTCGACTCGATCAGAGAATCTACTGCTATTTTAAAATCTTTTAATTGTTTTGCCACAATCGCATTCAGAGTAGTCATTGCGTTTGAGCAGTTTGCATTTGACCCAACTGCCCTAAACTCAAATTTATTTCCTGTAAAGGCAAAAGGCGAGGTTCTGTTTCTGTCTGTATTATCTAATAGTACATCCGGAATTTTACCTACTACGTTTAGTTTTAAATCTGTTTTTTCTTCCGGAGATAATTTGCCTGTTGTTACGCTTTCTAACTCTGATAAAACTTTGGTCAATTGTGCACCAATAAAAACGGATATAATTGCTGGTGGCGCTTCGTTTGCTCCCAGCCTATGATCGTTACTTGCTGTTGCGATCGACGCTCTTAGTAAAGTTTCGTAATCATTGACTGCTTTTATGGTATTGATAAAGAAGGTCAGGAATTGCAAATTGCTCATTGGGGTTTTGCTGGGACTCAATAAGTTAACTCCTGTATCTGTTGCCAGCGACCAGTTGTTGTGTTTTCCGGAACCGTTTACACCTTTGAAAGGTTTTTCGTGAAATAAAACTTTAAAATCATGACGTTCTGCTACTCTTTGCATTACATCCATCAATAAGGAGTTATGATCTACGGCTAGATTGGTTTCTTCAAAAATAGGTGCCAACTCAAACTGGTTTGGCGCTACTTCGTTATGACGTGTTTTTACCGGAATGCCCAGTAACATACATTCTTGCTCTAAATCCCGCATATAGGTTAAGGCACGTGTAGGGATTGAGCCAAAATAATGATCGTCTAATTGTTGTCCCTTTGCAGAGGTATGCCCTAATAAGGTTCGTCCGGTCATCATTAAGTCCGGGCGCGAGTTTGCCAAAGCTTTATCAATCAGGAAATATTCCTGCTCCCAACCTAATGTTGCTGTTACTTTTTTTACATTTTTATCAAAATATTTACATACTTCTGTTGCTGCTTCATCCATGGCAGATAAAGCTCTTAATAGCGGAATTTTATTGTCCAGTGCTTCTCCTGTATAGGCTATAAATACAGTTGGTATACATAAAGTGGTTCCGTAAATAAATGCCGGAGAGGTTGGATCCCATGCGGTATATCCTCTGGCTTCGAATGTGTTTCTGATTCCGCCATTCGGGAAACTTGACGCATCCGGCTCTTGTTGTACCAATTGTGCTCCGCCAAATTTTTCTACAGGATCGCTACCGTCATAAGAAGTTTCAAAAAAAGCATCATGTTTTTCGGCTGTTGTTCCTGTAAGGGGCTGAAACCAGTGGGTATAATGGGTAACACCTTTTGATAACGCCCATTCTTTCATTCCCATGGCGATATAATCTGCCAGTTTTCTGTCTATTTTAGTTCCATGCTGAATGGCGTCTCTAACTCCTTTTAAAGCATCAGAAGTTAAGAATTGCTTCATTGCTTTTTCATTAAAAACATTTGAACCAAAAATGTTAGATTTTCTGTCTATTTCTTCAAAATGTACCGGCTTTCTTGTAGAAGCTTCTTTTAAAGCTTGGAAACGTAATGTTGACATGTATATAATTTTAAAAATTCGTACTGATTTTCACTAAAAAAAGAGCAACAAATATAAGCAAATTAACCCCCTGATCTAAAGATAAATATTTGATTTTTATTCGATGATTTTTCAACAGAAGAAGCTTTTTTCAGAGAATAATGAATTTGATTTAAAGAAATGTAACAAAATACAGCAGTATTATTCATTAAATAAACATTTTTTCATAATTCCTTAACCTTAAAACGTGCAAAAGATCCCTAATTTTTACGAATTTATTTTTTAATAGGGATAAAAATTGCTTTTTTAAAAGTATACCCCTCAGAAAATTGCGCTTATCCAAAAAATTATACTCAGCTAAACAAAACAGCCCCCTAATTTTTACGGCTAAAAAAATAAATCTATATTTGACCCAACGAAAAAAAACAAAAAAATTAATTTATATTATTATGGCTAAAATTAAGTTAGAGTATATTTGGTTAGATGGATATGAACCAACTCAAAATCTTAGAAGTAAAACTAAAGTTGAAGATCACGAAAATTTTAAAGGAACGATAGAAGAACTTGGAAATTGGTCATTTGATGGTTCCTCTACAAAACAAGCCGAAGGTGGATCTTCAGACTGTCTGTTAGTTCCTGTTGCAATTTATCCGGATCCTACCCGCATCAACGGATACTTAGTAATGTCAGAGGTTATGTATGCTGACGGAACTCCTCACCCTTCTAACGGTAGAGCTACAATTGATGATGATAATGATGATTTTTGGTTTGGTTTCGAACAAGAGTATTTCATCATGGATACTAAAACTTTATTGCCATTAGGTTTCCCTGTTGGAGGATATCCTGCTCCACAAGGTATGTACTACTGCTCTGTAGGTGGAAAAAACACTCACGGAAGAAAATTAGTAGAAGAACATGCTGATTTATGTATTGCTGCCGGACTTAACTTTGAAGGAATCAATCAAGAAGTTGCTTGTGGACAATGGGAATTTCAATTATTCGCTAAAGGTGCTAAAAAAGCCGGAGACGAAATTTGGGTTGCCCGTTACTTATTAGATCGTTTGACTGAAAAATATGGTTACTATATCGAATATCACCCAAAACCACTGGGAGATACTGACTGGAATGGTTCTGGTATGCATGCCAACTTCTCTAACGAAGTTTTAAGAACATGTGGCGACAAGGCTACTTACGAAAAAATATGCGAAGCTTTCCGTCCTGTTGTCGAAGAACATATTGCGGTTTACGGAGCTTACAACGAACAACGTTTAACCGGTAAACACGAAACTGCTTCTATCCATGATTTCTCTTATGGAGTGTCTGATAGAGGAGCTTCAATCAGAATTCCTTTATACACTGTTCAAAAAGGATGGAAAGGATATCTTGAAGACAGAAGACCAGCTTCAAACGGTGATCCATACAAAATTGCTGCAAGAATTATCAAAACTGTAAAATCAGCGCTATAATTCAAGCTTAGATTATATTCTAAAAGTGCCCTCTTGAACGATGGCACTTTTTTTTTTATTCAATTTCTCAGTTCGAACGCAGTCAAGAACCTTTGAGGCATTTCGACTTTACTTAATGTGACAAACTATCTCAAATTTGAAAGTTATTTTCTATAATAAATTTTTAAGTTAAACTTCAAAAACTATCTTTGTAAATCATTTAAAAAAAGTATTATGATAGTCTGGATTTTGTTTTTATTAGCCGTAGTTTTTATCCTTGCTTTAGACTTGGGTGTTTTTAATAAAAACCCTCATATTATAAGTACTAAAGAAGCAAGCAAATGGACTCTTATCTGGGTTACATTGTCGTTCTTGTTTTCAGGGGTTATTTACTGGCTTTATACTACAGATTATATTGCAAATCCTGATAATCTTAAACCTGCCGTGGCTTCTATGAAGTTTATTACAGGATATTTGATCGAACTTTCATTAAGTGTTGATAATATTTTTGTAATTGCGATTATTTTTGCATCGTTCAAAATACCGCAAAAATACCAACATCGCGTTTTATTCTGGGGAATCCTTGGTGCGGTAGTATTTCGTGGATTAATGATTTTCTTTGGTGTTATGCTAATCAATAAATTTACCTGGACTACTTATTTATTTGGTGCGTTCCTGATCTTTACTGCTATAAAAATGCTGTTCTCCGGAGAAGATGATGATTTCCAGCCAAAAGATTCTTTTGTATACAAAACACTAGGAAAAGTTATTCCGATTACGTCTGAAATGGACGGTCAGAAGTTTTTTATTTCTACCAAAACAGCAAAAAAAGCAGCTACTCCGCTATTTGTAGCTTTGATCGTGATCGAAGTTATGGACGTTCTTTTTGCTGTAGACAGTGTTCCTGCAATCTTAGCCATTACTTCTGATCCGTTTTTGGTATTTAGCTCTAATATTTTTGCTATTTTAGGATTGCGTTCTATGTACTTTTTCTTAGCCAATATGCTGGCAAAATTCAGTTTCCTGGAATACAGTCTGGTGGCAATACTAGGTTTTGTGGGATTAAAAATGATTCTTCACGATTATGTTCATGTACCTGAATGGACATCACTTGCATTTATAGCTCTTTCGCTTTTAGTGGGAATTTTGGTTTCTTTAAAATATGGCAAAAGCGCAGAAGAAACTTCAACAATAGAGGAATAAACTTTTGAACATCTATTTTATAAAAAGGAGATCTTTTACGATCTCCTTTTTCGTTGTACAATATCATATAAAATAAACATAATCTTACAATTTAACATAAAAAATAAGACTATATACTTATATTAGATACATTTACCTCATTATAAACTATTTAAACCATTTATTATGAGAAGAATTTCCCTTTATTTAGTATTCATTTTTATTATCACTGGTTGTGACAATAAATAAGAGTTGACTTCAAAAACTCAGTCACTCAATAACCCAATGCAATTATATATTATTAATGGAGATATAGAATATTACTCTGAAATTACCGACGGGTCAAAACCAAAAAAGTCCATATTTGTATACGATATTCCGGAAAAAACAGAAAAAGCAAACGATTTAACTTCGAAAACTTCAGAACAATCAACTTTCATAAATTTTAATTACGGTGTCGCCAGTTCTACAAAGAGTGGTTGTACAGTTACAAGGTATATGGAATCCGGAAAAACCTACGAAACAGATGCTGGAGTTTACGGACCTAACCCTGCCCCACAAAATAACGGATATCTTGTAAGAGGCTATGGAGTACCTCATCAGAATCCTTATTATGGAGCATTAGTACTAATGTCAAGCAATAGAGGAAAAAAAGTCAACGTTGCAAGAGGAGTATTTCACCAAAATGAAAAAAGAGGTTCCGCAATTTCGATTGAATATCCTTTTAAAAGAAATACAACTTATGAAATAACTATTAAAGCTAAATTTCATGATAACCGCCATTCCTTAGATAAAATATATAGTAGTGGATATCCAACGCTTTATGCACAATTAAAAGATAATGGAATTATCATTCCTCCGGGTCGTACGGGTGGTGAAACTCAAGATTCTTGCGAAAGAGAAGATTTAAATGATATAAAAGATTTTATCAATGATTATGTCAATTACATAAGAGCATATACTCTGGATAGTAATATTGAAGTAACAAAAGAAGTGTCTTTTCAATTTTCTCCAATAAATGAAAAAAAAGCATTATTACTATCATTACATCCAACAATGGCTACTGAAGGTTATGGATTACCAATACCAACAAATAGTCACACAATGATTTTATATTCTATAACATTAACAGAAAAAACATTTGATCCTTCTTTAAATGTAAGTGTGCCTGATAATTCTGGTGGTGGTCGTCGCTAGCTAAATTTTTAAAATAAACATAAAAAAAGGAGATCTCACGATCTCCTTTTTTATTTCTAATCGAAATGATTAGTTTAATTTCTTAACATTACTATCATCAATATTATATTTCTTGATAACTGCATTATAATCTGAATAATCAGGTTTACTAACTGATTTTTTAGTATTAAATCCATCATCGCCAGGAACAATCACAATACGAAATGTTTGATTAGATTTTAGATTAGCTGGAATAGTATTCAATTCAAAACCATCAAGATATATTTCAAAATCGTCTTGAGTAAAATTGAATTTATAAGTAAAATGTACTGTACCATTATCATAATAATACGATTCAGGAATTGGTCTCCATACATCACGACCATTTATAACATCAACTAATCTATAAACCAAAATTACATCACCTGAATAAATTGAAGTATTAAATTTTTGTAATATTCCATCTCCATTGTTAGCAAAATTAACATTGTTTACTTCAAAAACGTAACTAATTGTATCATTATCTACATCATTATCCTTTGAACATCCCGAAAATGCTAGCAGTCCAACAACTGCAAAAAGTGTAAGTATCTTTTTCATAATATTTATTTTTTTAAGATTTATAAAGATATTCCAAAAACCAAACCAAAAAAAGTATTTTAATAACTTCTTGTTAAAATATTCTGCTATTTTTTTGTAATCTGCTGGTTTTTAAGCAATATTTTATTAAAAAATAACACATGATAAGGCAAAGAATTTTCCCAATACTCCCAGGTATGAGCTCCGGGACGTTCTGTATAATCGTGCTCTACTTTATTATACACCAATCTACGGTGTAATTCTCTATTAGGTTCTATCAAAAAATCATCAACGCCACAGTCTATAATCAATGGTAACTTATTTGCCTTTAGTTTGTCCAGCATTCCCATAACGGCATATTGCGCATACATCTCTGAACTGTCGCTTTTGTCACCAAAAACCGGCTGCATCAATTTTACTACCTGTGCAGATGATTCCCGATTAAGCATCGTACTCATATCTACTGCGCCGCTCATGCTTCCGGCGGCACAAAACAAATCAGGATGTTTGGCAGACAGATACAAAGCACCATGCCCTCCCATCGAAAGTCCGGTAATTACTCTTCCGCTCCTATTGCTTATCGTGCGATATGTTTTATCGACTTTCTGGATGACTTCTTGTGTTATAAAAGTTTCGAACTGACTTCCTTTATTTACGGGACTATCCAGGTAAAAACTAAACGTTTCTCCTTCGGGCATTACAATAATAATATTGTACTGATCTGACAGACCTTGAACTAATTTTTTGTTTGGCGTATTTTTTAACCAATCGCCAAAATGTCCGTAAGCACCATGCAATAAATACAGAACCGGAAATGCCGATTTGCTTTTTGCATACGAATTAGGTAAAACAACTGCAGCTTTGTAGGTTTTGCTCATGGCTGCACTTGCAACTTGTAAAGTATCTACTTTTGCGGCATAACTCATCGAAGAAGCGCATAAAAGAACGGTAAATACTAAAATTCTAAAGTTTTTCATAGTTATCTTTTTTCTGATTAGGGATTGTAAATATACCTTTTTCCAAATAAATCATCTGAAAAATCTCACTTGTTTTTTTGATAGTCAGATTATGTATTTGTTTTATTGTTTCCAGGGGATTTTAAAAAAAGGGAGCCACGAATTGCACTAATTTTCACTAATTGTATTGTGGGTTATTTGTGATGAAAAAAATAGCTACAGATTAAGATGATTTTAAAAAAAGGTGCCACGAATTGCACTAATTTTCACTAATTGTATTGTGGGTTACTTATGATGAAAAAAATAGCCACAGATTAAGATGATTAAAAAAAAAGGTGTCACTAATTACACTAATTTTCACTAATTGTATTGTGGGTTATTTGTGATGAAAAAAATAGCCATAGATTAAAGATGATTTTAAAAAAAGGTGCCACGAATTACACTAATTTTCATTAATTGTATTGTGGGTTATTTGTAATGAAAAAATAGCCATAGATTAAGATGATTTTAAAAAAAGGTGCCACGAATTACACTAATTTTCACTAATTGTATTGTGGGTTATTTGTGATGAGAAAAAAGGTGTCACAACCCAAAAGACAGTAAGCTAATAAAGCAATTTCATGAGTTAGCACGAATTTAATTAGCGAAAATTCGTGAAATTCGTGGCTAAAAAAACTTTTATCCCAATAGCTCTACAGAATGGCAAAAAAAAACCATCAGCCGCAGCTGATGGTTTTTAATTGAATTAAATTTTATTTCTTACCAGATTACGACTCTTAAACTATCGGCTTGGTACATTTTGTCTCCTTTTTTGACATTGAATGCCTTATAAAATTCCGGAATATTACTCAATGGTCCATTTACCCTGAATTGTTCCGGCGAATGCACATCGGTCATGATTTGATTAATTTTCGATTCGTCTCTTCTGTTAATCATCCAGGAATACGCATACGCCAGAAAATAACGCTGATCGGGAGTTAATCCGCTAATTTTTTCGTTATTCTTAAATTGTGTTGTTTTTTGAAACGCTTCGTAGCCCATAATTACTCCGCCCAAATCGGCAATATTTTCTCCTTGCGTTGCATCACCATTTACATGTTTCCCCAATACCGTAAATTTATTATACCGCTCTACGATTAGCTGTGTTTTACTTTTAAACTTTTTCAAATCCTCTGCTGTCCACCAATTGTTCAGGTTTCCTTTTTCGTCATATTGACTTCCCTGATCATCAAAACCGTGTGTAATTTCGTGTCCAAAGAAAGAGCCACCAATTATCCCGTACAATACCGCATCGTCCGGCAAACGACCTTCGTAACCCGGTACAATAATATTACAGGCCGGAATTACAATTTCGTTATTACTCGGATTATAATAAGCATTGTAGGTTTGGGGCTGCATTACCCATTCGTTTCTGTCAACAGGTTTACCATATTTGTTGATCATAAATTTGTACTCCCAAACTTTGGCTTTCATTACATTTGCGCAATATGATTTTCGATCTACAGAAAGCTGGCTCATATCTTTCCATTTGTCCGGATAGCCCAATTTCATAACCATTTTACTCAACTTGTATAATGCTTTTTGCTTGGTTGCTTCACTCATCCAATCCAGTTTTTTAATATGCGAAGCAAATACATCTCTAATATTGTTGCCTATTTCAAGTAACTTTTCTTTTACGCCTTTTGGCATATAATCCGTAACATACACCTGACCTACCAGTTCTCCCAAAGATTCATCTGTTTGTTGTACTACTCTTTTCCATCGTGGTTTTTGGGCAGACACGCCATTCATGATGGTATAATAGAATTTAAAATTTTCTTTTTCGATAGCTGCATTCAAATATGGCGCATAAGCACTTACAACATTCCACTTAAGGTAGGTTTTCCACTCTTCTAGGGTATAATTTTTTATGGTTGTATTTAATGCTTTAAAGAATTCCGGCTGTCCTACGATTACAGAATCTGCTTTTGTAACTCCTAAAATTGGCAGTACTTTTTTCCAATCGATATCTGGTGTGATAGCGTTGAACTGATCTACTGTAAGTTTGTTGTAGTTTTTTACAGGATCACGTAGTAATTCTAATTTTCGGGATGATCTTGCCAGTTCTGTTTCGAGTTTCATAACCGTTGCGGCACTTTTTGCAGCAACTGCTTCATCTTCGCCTGTAAACTGCATGATCGTTTTAAGATGTGATAAATAAGCAGAACGAATTTCGACATTACGTTTATCCGAGTCCAGATAATAATCTCTTTGTTTCATCCCTAAACCGCCTTGTCCAAAAAACAAAGCATATTTTGTACTGATTTTATCATCTTGTGCTACATAAAATGAAAATGCAGGCTCTGCTCCTACAGTTTGCAAATGTGCAATGGTATTGATTAATCCTGAAATATCTTTGATTTCATTGATCTTTTTAATCTCCGTATTTAAAGGAGACAATCCTGCTTTTTCGATCGCAATTGTATCCATTCCTGAAGCATAAAAATCACCAATCTTTTGCTTGTTGCTTCCTTTTGGAGCCGATTCATCTTTGGCTGAATTTTCGCAAATACTTTTAATTTGTCCGTTAATAGTATCCATAACAGTTCTCATTATTCCGTTATTACTGTCTGTAGACAAAATAGGATTTTTTTTGAACCAGCCATTATTGGCATAAGTAAAGAAATCATTTGCAGGATTTACCGTTGTGTCACGGTTGGTTATTAACGGATCTGAAAATGCTGCTTCTTTTTTATTACAGCTAAAAAAAGTCATTCCGATAAGGAGGAATGCGATTGGTTTTCTAAATAAATTCATTTGGTTATAAAATTTGTTCCTGTAAATATAATTTTTATAACTCAGGAATGAAAAAAAATTCAAATTTTAAATACCAAAAAAAAGTTGCCATTAATTGCACAAATTAGCACTAATTTTTTCTAAGCAAATGAAAAATATTAATTCGTAATAATTGGTGTAATTCGTGGCAAAAATTTTAAAGCCTTTGACTATACTCAAGCCTAGTCAATTTTTTTAGCTTATAATGATTTTGTGTTCGTGACGGTATTGCGAAGCGCTTTTACCGGTATACTGTTTAAATGATTTACTAAAGTGACTAAAATTGTTAAATCCGCTTTCGTAGCATACTTCATTTATACTTATTGGTTTTTCTGCCAATAGTTTTGAGGCATGTACCAAACGATATTCATTGACGAACTCTGTAAATGTTTTATTCGAAATCTTTTTAAAATAACGACAGAAAGAAGGCGTCGTCATACTCACCAGACTTGAAACTTCGTCTATCGCGATTGATTCCTGAAAGTGATCTTTGACATAATTAAAAATAACATTGATACGGTCATTATCCTGTGTTTGCAATTCAAGCGAAAAACCATCAGCATTAAGTACCGTATATTCTTCAGAAGAATCCAGCTCATCTAAAATACTCAGGAGAGTGAGCAAACGTTCAAATGGAAGTTGGTTTTCCATCATCTCGATCTTCCTGCCAATTTGTTTTTTTGTTTCACCACCAAAAGCAATTCCTCCTTTTGATTGCTTCAAAATATTTTGAACCTTTTTCATTTCAGGCGCTACAAAAAATTCATTTCCTAAAAATTCAGGTTTAATATGTATCACCGTTTCGTTTGTGTTCCCGGTTTGTTCGTTTGTAAAACCACAATGTGGCAAATTTGCACCTATCAAAATCAAACTCCCGTTGGTATAATAAGAAACGTGACTTCCTATTTGTCTTTTACCGGCGCCTCCGTTTATATAAACCAACTCGATTTCAGGATGATAATGCCATAAATGAGATTTAATATTAGTCTTTTCGGCATGTTTGGTATAGGTAAAAGAACTTCCGTATGAGTTAGATATCACTTCAAGAGCGGGGGCGATTGTCTTCATGATAAAATCTTTAAAAAATAATAGCAAATTTAACAAAATCACCTATTATAATTTAAAATTTAACCTATAACGGTTTCGCAATTGAGGATTTTGTATAATAATGAGCATGATATCAATACCTAAATTATCATAATTGAGGTATTTTTTATACGACTACTATTTTTATGATTGATTTTTTCAGGATATCATATTTAATCTACTGTTTTTATATAGATTTGGTATTTATGTAAGAATTTTAGATGTTTCTAAAAATATTAACATTTATAAATAATTGAAAAATAATAACCTAATTAACAAAAACACCTCATATAATTCAAATTTTAACCTATAACGGTTTCGTAAATGAGAATACAGCATCGAAATAGGAAAATAGAGTTGTGTAAAAAAATTGATCTTCAGAGTAATTTAGCATCAGAAAATTAGAACTAACAATTTAAAACAGAGCCCTATGAAAAAGATTTTAAAATTAAGTTTAGTATGTGCAGTACTTTTATCAGGAATGAGCACTTATGCAATTGATGGAGATGGAAATACTGATTTTAACCTTCATGTATTAAAAGCGAATGGAAAGCTAATTACGTTTGCTCTAAATCAGATACAAAAAGCGAGTTTAAGTATTTATGATAAAGATGGTACTTTAATCTATTCTGAAAATGCTTCAGGTAAAGAAGGAATCTTAAGAACTTTTAGTTTAGAAGAGTTTCCGGCAGGAACTTACTTCTTAGAAGTTGAGGACAGTGTTAAAAAAGTAAGACACGAAATTACAATTACTGATGATGCCTCTGTATTATCATCAAAAGCAGTTTCGTCAGCATATAAAGCAGGTTCATCTGCTCAAAATTCAAGCGTAGCAGTACGATAAAAAGTTTATACTCTCATAAAGTATAAAAATGAGGTTAGATAGTTAGTAAAGTTAAAAACGTGATTGTTTTAAAACAGCTCTTTGTGGTTATTGAGCTGTTTTTTTTTGTGCCTTATTTTAATTTAAAATTAACCGTAAAAAGTGCCAAGGATTTTTATTCGGATTATGCCTTATAAACACAAAGTTCGCAAAGCTATATCAATTATGAGCTCTGCGAACTTTGTGTTTATATAAGCATTAAAAAATTTGTGTGTTTTATTTTTAAATTTTTATCAAAACGCACTTTTGTAAGAAAGCAGGATTAATTTACATTATGCTAATATTTACAAAAAATTGAAAAATAACAACTGAATTAACAAAATATCAAAAAATAATTCAAACTTTAACCTATAACGCTTTCGTAAATGAGAATACAGCATCGAAATTAGAAAATAGAGTTGTGAAAAAAAATCAATATCCGAAGTAATTTAGCATCAGAGAATTAGAACTATTAATCTAAAAAACAAAGGTCATGAAAAAGATTTTAAAATTAAGTTTAGTATGTGCAGTGCTTTTTACAGGAATGAGTACGTATGCAATTGACGGGAATGAAGATTTTAATCTTCATGTATTAAAAGCGAATGGAAAGCTTATTACGTTTGCTCTTAATAAGGTGCAAAAAGCTACCCTGGCGATTTATGATAAAGACGGTAGTTTAATCTATTCTGAAAATGCCTCAGGTAAAGAAGGGATATTAAGAACTTTTAATCTGCAAGAATTTCCAGAAGGAACTTACTTCCTTGAAGTTGAAGATAATGTAAAAACAGTAAGACATGAAATTACAATAACAGATGATGCTACAAAATTATCATCAAAAGCGGTTTCATCAGTTTACAAAGCAGGTTTTTCTGCAAAAAATACAAGCGTAGCCGTACGCTAAAAAAGTTATACTGCATACCGTATAAAAATCGAGTTAGATAGTTAGTAAAGTTTAAAACGAATAATCGTTTTTAGAACAGCTCATTGTGGTTATTGAGCTGTTTTTTTATGCCTAAAATTTTACTAAACATTTTAGTAATTTGCTTTTCGAAAACTATTCTTAATAAATATAACAGTATGATTTTTAAACCCTTAAAAAAAAGCAGTTCAAAAACATCCAAGAGCCCAGTATTTACGTACATAGTTCAGATAAAACACAGAAACATCTTTAATTCAGCAATTTAGATACGAAAAAAAGTGATTTTTTTGCATAAAATTAAATTTCAATTTGTAGTTTTGGGCGTTCCAAAAATAGTAATTAACAATTAAAAAAAACATGACAAAATTTACCAAAATGGGCTTAGTTGTTGCCGTATTTTTAACAACAATCTTTACGTATGCAATTGATGGAAAAGGGGATTATATTTTGAATATAAAAACCGGGAATGGAAAAGTAGTTAGTTTTACTTTGAACACAATCCAGAAATCAGTTTTTACTATCTACAACGAAAATAATAATTTAGTTTACACAGGAGAATCTGCTACAAACGAATTAGAGATTTCGAAAACAATAAGTTTAGAAGGATTACCATCAGGAACTTATGTTTTAGAGGTAAAAGAAAATGGTAAAGTTGCGAAACACGAAATTGCGGTTTCTGCCAAAAAATTAAAAAGTGTCAAGCTAGACGAATCAGTAAACGAAAGTCCTTCATTTCGCCGTTAATCTTCACCCTTTTTTGCCCAAAAAAATTAAAAGCATTCGCCGCCGCGAATGCTTTTTTTTATTCTAGTTACTTTTAATGCATTTTTCTTTTTCTGTCATCATTGGGCTGCATACCAAACCAATCTCTGTTTGATGACCAATGCAAATACTCATTTCTTAATTGGCGCAGCATTTTTTGAGAATTAGAGGACATAACATTAACCTCACTCAATTCTGTAGGTTCTAATTCGTTTTTTTGTCCAGTAATTTCTTGAGGCATTTTAAGTGTACCAAAATCTATTTTAGGTTCATACTGTTTTACCCTTAAGTTGTCGGTTACTTTTTTTAGACCTTCATATTCGTAGGTATGCTCTTTTAGCTTTTGGTCTATGCTTTTTATCTCCGTTTCTAATTTTTGTCTTTCGCTCTTTGCGATTCTTTGTTTTTCAATTTCTTCATCAGTAATAAAATCCCATTCTTGAATCCGGTTTGTTTCATCGAGAGCATAAGGCATTAAATAATTCTCGACATTGGTTAGAAAACTATCCAACGGAAATTTTATACTCGATTGCTCTATAAAGTGCTCTTTCATTGATGTACTTCTGGCATAGGTTTCCATAAAATGCAGCGGGATATAACTGTATTCTTTTTTAAGACCTTCATACTGATCGTCAGTTCCTTTTATTTTATTACCACGGGTTCCTACCAGTTTTTCATAAACAACAGGAAAACTTTTCCATTGTGTTTTTACCTTAATCTGTTGTTCTGTATACCAATATTGTCTCATTAAATCTTTTCTCAAAAGGTCAAGTCCCTCTATTTCTTTTAAAAAAATACTTCCTTTAGGAAAAACAGATACATAATATTTATCTTTTAAACTTGTTCCTATTTCATCAATCTCTTCTTTTTCGGTCATATAAGCACCTCCAATATCACAATGTACACCCGGAAAGTTTTTTTCGATACATCTGCCTTCTACTTGTTTAATTCGGGTGAGGGCAAAATTTTCGCGATGTTCATCTTTGGCAGTAAAATGCACTACTTTCTGGCAGTACAGATTGTTTAGCGTTGGGCTAATTGTAGCGTCTGCACTTTTTATCCGGGTTAGATCATTAAGATGTAGCTCCTTTATATCATCATTAAAATACTTTTGTTGAAATTTAAAAAACTTAAATCCTTCGTCTTTTACATTTCCGTAAGCATCATAATGATCCCAAATACCGTTTTGCTCATAATAAGACGAAACTGTATCATAAATCCCCACAAACCGAATTGTTATTTCGATATTTTTCAAATCCTCAAAACTAAGTTTAGTTTTTTTAAGTAAACTATAACCTAAATGTCCCATTTTGGGTAATTGCCCATTTTTTAAAAGAGTATTGTCTATCTCATAATTATCAACATCGACATAGGAGGTTCTCATTTTTTGAACACGGCGCATTCTGGTCGATGCAGAACCCTGCATTTCCCGATATTCTATCCCACACGGAATTTCTTTTCGCACTGCCTCCTGATAACCAGAGTCCAGATTAAGCTCATAAACCAGATTTCTGGCAGTCGCAGCACCACGACTAAAGCCAAGGATATCGACTGTAATTTTGGTTAGTTTTACTTTTTGATCATTCTCTTTTATTTTATCCAATACTTTATCCGCAATTTGCTCACAAGCATAGCGTACTCTGGCACGTATGCCGGTTTGTCCGGACCCAAAAGCAAAACCATCTGTGCTGTCTCGCATCAGGTTATCTGTACCCATACCCGGTACATAAATAGCATATTCTTCCTGCTCGCAACATTGCCACATGCGTGCCACATTGGTATAATCGTTGCTATAACTGTTGTCTGTACCCATGCGATCGAGACCAAACTCGTTTAGCGGTACTCTGTAAGACGCCACGAGATATTTTATTTTTTCATCAATAGCAGCAAACTCTCTTTGCTCCTCAGGAGTTTTGTCACGCTTCGAGAGTAGTTGCTCTATTCGACCTTTGTTTTTTATTTTTTTATATTCTTTTTTATCGTCACTCTCCAGTTCCTCATTCCCTTTCGAGTAATCTATTTTACCCTCTTTATCAGTACGGCTGTAAATAGTACGCATATCCGTATTGTCCTTATTGTTTAGTGTACCATCTATAAAGATCCCAAAAGTAAGATGTAAGTCTTCTACTTTTATCTCATCTTCATTGCCCCCTGTATTGTATGCAAATGATCTCTCCATACTTATTCTTTTTTATATTCTCTAGTAACCATTGTTGACTCAAAAACTACAGTTTTAAATTTCTTAAGCGGTGTAGCTCTAACTTCGTTTTTTAGAGTTGCGACTAAATATTCACTTCCTGGCGTTATTTTGACTTCAAGATCTATATTACTCTCAGGATTCTTTTGATACAATTCCTTAAAATCAGCAAAAATTTCTTTTTCATCAAAAATAAAAGAACCACTATAACCCTGTCCATTTTCATCCCAATAACCAATACCTAAACTTTTAGGTATTGCTCTTTCTTGATATTTATTTTGAGTGAACTCATCGTCTAACAAAGTTTCTCTTTCCCCGTTAAACAGCGTAAATGATAATTCATCCTGTATTTTGCCTTCATTCAAAAGCACATAAGTAGGTCGCCAGCAGTATTTTATACGGTAGCTATCCCAAATTCCGTAAGGGATGGGTTTATTTTTATTGGCTTCCTGTACTTCTGGCGGTATAATTTTAGGATTTTTCAGGGTGCGTGCCCAATCGGCAGGATCAAACAACAAACGTTCGTGACTGTCCAGCGAAGCTATTTCTTTGGGGCTTATAACTGTTTTATACCCTTGGTAACGTCCGATTTCTACATTTTTCTGACCTCCTTTTAACCAAACCACTACCACACCTCCAGGAGCAAAACCTATAGTAATATGGTTATAAGTAGCCATTACTTTTCCTCTTTTCCGATTACTGTCTAGAAAGCCTTCATTAAAGAGTTTAACCATTTTGGTATAATCGAGTTCAGTATCTATTTCGTACATAATATTTTCGACATACGAGTACCAGATACAGTAAAGACTTTGGGGGATTGGTTTTTCACCCATACTCATACCTGAAGAGTTTTTTCCCCAATCGCCCATACCTGTAGTTGTACCAAAGCCATAAATACTCGTACTGCTGTTAGGTCTCTCGGTTACTCCGTTTGATACTTTTGGTCCTTCCAGCCATCCTCTGTATACTTGTATAGGATATCCTAACGGGCAACTCAAGCCTTCTTGCCATTCAAAATTTGTTTTCATATAAAGTGTGTCTTTTGCCTCCTGTTTTACAGCATAATTAGTTTCTTTTTTTTCCTGACAGGAAATTGTCAGAGTATTTGTTGCCAGAAATAACAGTATATATAGTGCTCTTTTTTTCATGTTTTTTGTTTTTATAGCTATTGGTTCTATCCTAATTTTTTATTGCATCCTTTATAGACATACCAACAGCAAGGTGTAAGTCTTCTGCTTTTATCTCATCTTGACTGCTCCCATCATTGTATGCAAGTGATCTCTCCATAGTTATTATTCTTTAACGTATTTCTTTGTTAATGAACGTGATTCAAAAACTTCCAATTTACTTTTCTTTAGGTCTATAGCCTTAATTCCGTTTTTAAGTGTTATTCCTAAATTTTTACTACCAGCATTTATTTTGATTTCTAAGTCAATATTTACTTCTGGATTTTTTTTGTGTAGCTCATTAAAAGCTTCAAAAATTTCTTTCTCGTCAAAGTAAATATTTCCTCCATAACCTTGCCCTGTTTTATCCCACCAGCCTGTATATAAACCTTTTGAAATTGCTCTTTCAAGGTATTGATTCTCTATAATTTCATTATCTAACAATGTTTCTCTTTCACCATTGAACATATCAAACGATAAAGTATTATTCATTTTTCCTTCTCTCATAAATGCAAAAGTAGGTCGCCAGCAATATTTTTTACGATAACTATCCCAAAGTCCGTACGGGATGGGTTTGTTTTTATTGGCCACCTGTATTTCCGGCGGTATAATTTTAGGATTTTTCAGGGTGCGTGCCCAATCGGCAGGATCAAACAGCAAGCGTTCGTGACTGTCCAGCGAAGCTATTTCTTTGGGGCTTATTACCGTTTTATACCCCTGATAACGTCCGATTTCTACTTGCTTTTCAGCTCCCTGCAACCAAACCACTACCACACCACCAGGAGCAAAACCTATGGTAATATGATTATAAGTAATCATTACTTTTCCTCTTTTTCGATTAGTATCTTGAAAACCTTCATTAAAGAGTTTAACCATTTTAGTATAATCGAGTTCAGTATCTATTTGGTACATAATATTTTCGACATACGAGTACCAGATACAATAAAGACTTTGGGGGATTGGTTTTTCGCCCATACTCATGCCTGAAGAATTTTCTCCCCAATCGCCCATACCTGTAGTTGTGCCAAAGCCATAAATACTCGTACTGCTATTAGGTCTCTCGGTTACTCCGTTTGATACTTTTGGGCCTTCCAGCCATCCTCTGTATACTTGTATAGGATATCCTAACGGGCAGCTTAAGCCTTCTTGCCATTCAAAATTTGTTTTCATATAAAGTGTGTCTTTTGCCTCCTGTTTTACAGCATAATTAGTTTCTTTTTTTTCCTGACAGGAAATCGTCAGGGTATTTATTGCCAGAAGTAACAGCAGATATAGTTCTCTTTTTTTCATGATTTTGGATTTTATAGCTGTTTATTAGCAATTTTTATCACTAAGCTATTTGTACTGCTTTTTAAGATTTAAAAAATCCGTTATTCTATTTTTTATCGAATATATTGACGAGGTAAAAAAATAAATTGCGAAGAAGGTTTAGTAAATTAAAACCAATGTGAGCCTAAAAACAGCCACAATAAGTTTTTATAACAATACAATAAGACATTCTGCTCTTTAGTTTCTTATAAAATCTATTGTAATAACTACCCTGTTTTTGTCTTTTTAAACTCTTAAACTAAATCAAAATTTTGAGTATTTATTCTTGTACTATTTCAGTTTACTTCAAAAAAAAACCTCTCAAAATCTGAGAGGTTTCTGCTATTAAAAGTGTATGATTTAAATTTTATTTCTTTATAATTTTCTTTGAAATTTCAGTTCCATTAACTTTGACTTTAAAAATGTACGCTCCTTGATTTAAACTGGTTATATCAATTTTATTATCATTAAAATCAGCTTTATTACTTAGTAATTTTCCATTCAAATCAAAGATCTGTACACTTTCAACTTCATTATTATTTTCAGTCTGTATATTTACAAAAGCATTTGAAGGATTTGGAAAGAATACTAAAGGTGATTTACTTTCAATTAATGGATTACTTAAATTTCTGCTATATTTCCAAAGTTTACCATCTTTAGTATAGTACAAATAATTATTAAATTCAAAAGGTAATCGAACATTATCCAGATTACTAATATTTTCTAAAGTTTTCAGATTCAAATCATATATCCAGCCTTTTCTATTGTTATCCTTATCTATTCCAGCATGAATAAAATATTGATTTTCATTAAATTTTATGGTCGATGCCAGAGTAGTACTTAGAGCAAGCCCGGGTGCCTGTAAATCATTTGCTGCTGCCATCTGTCCGATATTAGAAACTACATTATCAGCTAAATTTAAAGAAACCAACTCTGTTCCTTCAGTTGCATTTGAAGTAGTAAAAACTAGAGAATTACCTATTCTGGTTAGATTTGAGGCAAAAAAATATTTATCGATATTTTTCTCATAAACTGAAACAATTGTATTGTTTGTTGTGTCAAACTTTAGTATGCTTATATTTCCTATACTATTTATAAAAGATTTCTGAGAAACAAACATTAAATACAAACTATTATCTACAACTATAACATCATCATAATCAACTAACCCACCTAAAAACGTATTTCTTACAGTTGCAACTTTTTTTGTGTTTCCTACTGTTCCGTCAGTTTCAAATAAAAAATATCTACTGGCAAAATAAAGTTTATTATTATACGTGATAAACTGAGTTAAAATACTAGTTCCTCCTATACCTCCCACCAATCCTGAACCATTACCATCCATTTCTTCGCTTACTGGAAACGTGCCTGCAGAAGTTCCGTCACTCCTCCATACTCTTGAATTGCCTGTCCAGGCTGGCTGAATTGAAAACATAAACATATTATTGCATTGTCCTTCAAAAGAAGGAATATTCCATATAGATGAAATTTCTTTAACCAATACAGTTCCTGAATCTGTTCCATCCGTTTTCCAAACATCCAACTTATCGTCTTCTTTTGTTATTAAAAAATATATAAAATTTCCTACCACTGTTAGTGTTTTAACACGCCCGTTAAGAAAATTTGTAACTTTTACAGTTCCTTCATCAGTTCCGTTTGTCTTCCATATTTCACCTGCAGAATTTTCATCAGACGCAATAAAATAAAAGGTATTATTCATAACAGCAGATCCCGTTTTTATTGTAGAAATATTATCATTTCGATCATGCGTATCTTTGAATAAAAAAGTATTATCCGTAGTTCCGTCACTTTGCCATAATGCTCTTCCATTATTTGTATCATATCCTTCAAAATAAATTTTCTGATCAAATTTTTTAAACGATTGAGCAATTCCAGGCGAAAAATCATAAATCATCTGCTGTGCGTTGATTTTTGAAATAAAAAAAGCAAAAAGAAATAAAAGTAGTTTTGTTTTCATTAAATAAGTTTAGATTTTATTAATAGTTTCTCTTGATTTGTAATATTAATATTAAATATTTGAAATAAAAAAATTAAATAAAAAAAAAGCATGCTACATATTCCTTCTATACTGCCCGCCAACTTCAAACAATGCCGAAGTAATCTGACCAAGCGAACAAACCTTTGTAGCTTCCATTAAATGGTCGAATAAGTTTTCTTTGTGGATTATGAGGGCGGGGTCGCAAATCGGTAAACGAAAATCCTTCGTTTTGTGGTTAATTATTTTTTGCTTAAAAACGAAAAGCCATGGAAACAAATGAAATTGAAAAATTAGCAAGATTTAAAAAATTAACCTCCCAATATTTTACAACCCTAAAACCAACAAAGGATAAAAATACTTACACAGTTCAATTTAAGATTGTCAATTATCTAGAACTAGGTTGCGTCATTACCGATATGATAAAATTGTGCATTTTGGCGCTAGATCACGATATGCATAAAATCGAAGAGAAAAAAAGTGATTCTATAAATGTAAGTTTGATTCTTGAAACTGTTGTACAGATGTTTCCTTTGGATGAATTTGAGTTTTTGAGTTATGTTGGGGAAATGGTTAATGAATAATCTTCTGATGATTTTTGGTGGCTCAAATGAATTTTATTTTGATTATGGAATTTCTTTGCCATGGACGGATTAAAATCCATCCCTACAATATATTTAGTTCCTTCGGAACTTTTATAGAACTTTATTAAAAATAACCACAATATTGTCATTTCGACAAAGGAGAAATCTTCGCAAGAAACTCCGCAACGAAAGTTCAATCTTTATCGAGCTTCTCGTGGGGATTTCTCCTTCGTCGAAATGACAAATAGCATGAAATTTTATTGTTCTGCTGGCGCGAGCGTCCCGCTCGTGCGCGTCAACTTGATTTTTTTTTATTATATATCTGGTATAAACTCCTTTTTTTAATTATTAAATGGTTTGATATCAGTAAAAAATTCAATCGGTAAATAATATTCGCTAAATTTATTATTTATAGGATTAAACCATTTAATTTTAACCGATTCTGTAGAAACCAATCTTTTATTACTTCCATCCTTATAATGTAAATCTTTGTGTTCTTCTATTTTAAAGCCACATATAACAAAGTCCGGTGTAGCATAATTTACAACATATTGAATTATCTCTTTTACACTTATCTTGTCTTTATTACTTTTATCTTTAGTAATTTTAATCGAAGATCTTTTTTTCAAAATCTCCAACTTTTTAGTTTTAAAATATAATATTTGACCGTAAACATATTCTGGTTTTTCAGGATAATTTGAAATTTCAGTTATAACGTCAGAAGTATCATCTCCATTGTTACTATTAATATTACTAAATTTAAGTTTTTTAAAACTCTCAAGCATTTTCTCATAAAGATGTACTTCTAAAAACTCACTCTTATTATCATCAAAATAAATGCAAACATATTTGATTAATTCTGCAATTTCCTTTTTACTAGCTTCGTCAAAAGTTTTCTTTTTCTTATTCTCAAAAAAAACTTCTTTAATCATCATTATAGGAGGAACATATTTACCATCACCTTTAATATAAGAATTATAGAACAAAGGATGTGTTTTAAAGGTTACAATATCCCCTACTTTGAAAGCATTAATTAATTTAACCATTCAGATGTATTTTTTAGTAAAAATATTAATAAATTATTATATTTACCCAAGAGTAAGAAGTTCTTTAGTTAAAAAAATAAAACATTTGTTGCGAACTATTGTAAACATAAGTTTCAATTAATCCAGACCTCAGGGGAATAAATCAAATATGTGGATTAGTAAATTGGAACAATTTCTGAATTATCAGTAAAGAAATCAATTTAATTACTGATAATCTCAGAAATTGGAATATGGTATCGTACCAGGAGCATCTAGAAATTCTATGTTTCCCTTTAGAGAAAGCGAGTGAGATTAAGTTCATAATTACTTTGTGAATTATATATATTACGAGTTCAGATTCTATAGATAAATATACGTACAAGTACAGCGGGAGTCGAGAATCGGCTAATGGTTCAATCTTTAATATAAGAGATGTAAGTTTTATTTTGTTATAAAATCCGCGCGAGAACTTTTTACTCTACTTTTTATATGACAACAAAAGATTGGTTTAAAGATCGAGGATATCCTCACTTTTCAAATAGAACACCTTTATCAGTAAGAAAAAATTGTGAGACATATGTATCTAACAAATCAAAAGTTGCAAAACACTCGTTTTTACCACTCATTTTCAAAGAAATTAAACAAAGAAGATACAAAAAAAGTAAAATAAAAGGTATCATTAGACGCTCTCATAAAAGCGAAAAGGATAATGAAATTGTTTCAAATACAAAAATTAGAAAAATACTGTATTCAAGTCATTTAGATTCACATATTTTTTCTTATTACGCGCAAAAAATAATAACACCTGAATATGAAAAAATATTAAGAAACAATACGAACCTTTCTCAAGCGATTTCAGGTTACAGACAAATTCCAACAGACGATAATTTAAAATTTAAAAATAATGTCCATTTTGCAAAAGATATCTTTGATGAAGTAAAAAAAAGAGGACATTGCGTAGTTTTAGCTTATGATATCGAAAATTTTTTTCCCAGCTTAAATCATAAACTTCTAAAATTAGTTTGGGCTCGAATTATTGGATGTAAATCTTTACCTAAAGATCATTACAATATTTTTAAAGCAACTACCAATTTTTCATATGTAAAACTTAATGATTTAAAAACCTGCAAAAATCATTTTGACGAAAAAAAATTATCGAAGTATAAAAAACTTGGGAAAAATACCTTTTTTGAAAATATTAATGAACTTATAGATTCTAATATTGTAATTTATAAAAACCAAAAACATAAAGATGGAAAGCTAATTGGAATCCCTCAAGGATTACCTATTAGTGCTTTATTAGCGAATATTTATATGTTACCATTTGATGAAGCAGTAATTACAGAAC
>NZ_MUGS01000002.1 GCF_002222055.1 Flavobacterium araucananum | reverse complement strand
ATTCAAAATAATTCGAATAAAACACAACATTGCAAATAATTAATTAAAAATTAAAAGCGTTTATAAAACATTTCTAATAAAAATACATTATAAATTTTATGAAATTCATAAATACATTTTTTACATCATTTATATTTATTTTCTTACAAACATCTGTTTTAGCTCAGGTAAAGGATATAGGATTACCCGGCATTAAGAACTACAAAAGGGCTGATTATGGCGGAGGAACTCAAAACTGGAGTATTGATCAGGATAAAAAAGGCAATATGTACTTTGCCAATAATAATGGGCTGATACAATTTGATGGTTCAAGCTGGCACAAATATTCCCTGCCTACACAAACCGAAATAAGGAGTTTAAAGATTGACTCGTCAGGCAAAATTTTTGTAGGAGGAAACAATGAATTCGGATATTTTCAAAACGATCCTAAAGGCAATTTAAAATACCATTCGCTTTCTGATCTGGTAAATAAAAAAGACAAACAAAACATCAATCTCATTTGGCGAATACACATCTTTAACGGAGAGGTAATTTTTCAGTCCTTTACTAAAGTGTTTTTTCTAAAAAATAACAAGCTCAGACTCATAAATGCCCCAACAAAATTTCAATTTTCATTTTTAGTAAACAATCATCTTTACTTTCAGGATAAATCATTAGGGATTCTTGAATACAAAAACAAAAAGCTACAACCCATAAAAGGCACAACTGTATTTAATGATAAAGAAATCTGGTCTGTATTTCCGCTCCCAAATAACAAACTGTTGCTCGCTACTTTAGAAAAAGGGCTATTTATATCTGATGGCAAATCTGTACAACCCTGGGAAACGGAAGCCAATGCTTTTATCAAAAAAAATACATCACTTGGTGGTTCTATCATAAAAGGCAAATTCATTGTTCTTAATTCAGTTCTCGACGGAGTGATAATTTGCGATTTAAGCGGTAAAATAATCCAACACCTTAATCGTCAAAAAGGATTGCAAAACAATACGATCCTAACATCATTTATAGATAATAAAAACAATATTTGGCTTGGTCTGGATAACGGAATCACTTTTATCAATGAAAACGCCCCTTTTTCATATTTTGATTACAGTTATAATATAGGAACTGTGTATGCTTCGACAGTTTTTAAAGGGAACTTGTATGTTGCCACAAATCAGGGATTGTTTTACCATTCCTGGAACAATCCTTTTAAGGACAGCCCTTTTATAAGAGTAGAAGGTACTATCTCGCAAGCCTGGAACATTCAGGTTTTAAATGGTATCCTTATTTGTGCAAGCAATAGTGGCGCTCTGGTCATAGATCAAAACAAAGTAGCCAACAAGATGGATACAAAGGGGTATTTTGGTTTTAAGAAAATCCCTAATCATGAAAACTATATTATAGGAGAAAGTTATAATGGTTTTACTATTTTCAAAAAATCAGCTTCAGGATTTGAATATTCGCATCAGGTAGCAGGATTTGATGAAACAACCAATACCTTTTCGATAGAACTCGATGAAAATTATTTATGGCTTAAAAAAGATCCTTTTTTATACCAAATGACTTTATCTGAAGATTTAAAAAAGTTTGTATCTATAAAAAAGCACAAAAACATTTCTTCTATATACCCCGGAATTGGCAGTTTGCAAAACATAAATAACAAAGTTTATTTTCAGACAAAAAATCATTTTTACAGGTTTTCCAGAGAACAAGGCACTTTTTTTGAAGATCTTAAAATCACTGCCCTTTTTAAAGGAATCCCTCCTATTAATACCCTTATAGAAGATTCTGAAGGAAGTTTGTGGTATGCTTTTAATGAATCTTTGGGCGTTTTAACAAAGAATCAAAATGGAACTTATTCAAAAAAACAGGCTCCGTTTTCTAATCTTTCGGGCAATTTGGTCAACAACTATATTTCTGTCAACACGATCGATCCCGAAAATATCTTTATAGGCTTAACGGATGGATTGACACATTATGATTCTAAAATTTCAAATTCGTTTATTACAAAACCTACCGTTTTCATCGAGAGTTTTTCGTTTCCGGGGGATACCATTTTAACAGGCAACATCAATAGCAATCAACAAATATATACCGTTCCTTACAGCTCAAATCACGTTAAGTTTACATTTTCATCTCCTACCTACGAAAATCAGGAAAAAGTAACCTACTCCTACAAACTGGAGCCATTTGAAGAAAACTGGCGCAGCTGGTCGTCACTTTCTATAAAAGAATATACAAACCTTCGTGAAGGCACTTATGTAATGAAACTTAAGGCAAAAAACAGCTACGGTATAGAATCTGATATCTCCGAAATTACCTTTACAGTTTCGCCGCCGTGGTACAGGCATTTTCTGGCTTATCTGTTTTATTTTATACTTCTTATTACAGGAGTTTACATCATATCGACCAGAATTAAGTCAAAAATTAGAAAAAACAGGTATTATGAAACGATTGAACAAAGAAGGCTGTACCTGGAAAAAGAATCAAAAATCAGACACGAGCAGCATGAACTTGAAAAAGAAATCGAAAAACTAAAAAGTGACAAACTTCAGATAAAAATCCTGGCAAAAGACAAGGAATTGGTCAATAACTCTCTACAAGTAGTAAAGAAAAACAAGATATTGAACGGAATCATCTACAAGCTAAAAGATATTGATACTAATATCCTTGATGATTCGACCAAATTCGAATTTAACAAACTGCATAAAAGCATTGTAAAAGAGGTAAATACGGACAAAAGCTGGAAAGACCTTGAGAAACACATTAAGAATGTGCATTTTGAGTTTCTAAAAAGATTAAAAGAAAAATACCCTACTATTTCGCCCCGCGAGCTCGATTTGTCAACCTATTTATTAATGAATATGTCGACAAAAGAAATAGCCGAAATCATGAACATTTCGACCGGTGGTGTTGAGCTGGCACGCTATCGACTGCGAAAAAAACTAGGGCTTAACAAGAAAGAAAACCTGATAGGTTTCCTGATGAGTATTTAAACAAAAAAGCCATCAGTTGCAACTGATGGCTTTATGTTATGCTATAAATTCTAATGTTCGCTCGAGAGCCATTCCTCTTGAGCCTTTTATCAAAATGGTATTTTCATTAAAATGAATTGTTTTAAGATAGGTTGCAAAAGCATCAAAAGTCTCAAAAAAATGAATATTATCTTTCTCTACCTTGTTTTCATAAAATGATTTACCAATAAGGTAACAAATTGATTTTTCCTGATTAGACAAAGAATCAACAATCAATTTATGCTCTTGCGGGCTTTCATCTCCCAACTCAAACATATCGCCTAAAATCATTATTTTGTTGTTGTTTTCTAACTGAAGAAAATTAGTAATGGCAACAGCCATACTACTTGGGTTGGCGTTGTAAGCGTCGAGAATAATCTGATTAGAATCGATTCTTAACAATTGAGACCTGTTGTTTTCCGGAACATAATTTTCAATTGCTTCTTTTATATCCTTTTCGGCTACTTTAAAGTAATGTCCCATGGCAACTGCTGCATTGATATTATTAGCATTGTAAAGCCCTATTAAATGCGACTCTACACTAAAATTATCATATTCTATTACCACAAAAGGATTTGCCTTTACACTTTTGATATTCAGATCGACTGAATCATTATTTTCTCCAAAAGTAAATGCTTTAATTCCGGCAGATCTCTCAACTTGTATTGGATCTTCGAGATTTACAAAAGCGAGTTTATCCTTTTTAGCCAGATATTGATACATCTCACTTTTACCTTCAATTACTCCCTGAACACCACCAAAACCTTCTAAATGTGCTTTTCCAAAATTGGTAATATAACCATAATCAGGTTGGGCAATTTCGCATAAAAACTCGATTTCTTTTTTATGATTTGCTCCCATTTCAACGATTCCAATTTCTGTTTCCTTAGTAAAAGACAACAGCGTAAGCGGAACGCCAATATGATTGTTTAAATTACCAACAGTTGCTTTCGTTTTATATTTCTTAACAATAACAACATTTATCAACTCTTTGGTAGTCGTTTTACCGTTGCTCCCTGTAAGGGCTATTATTGGTAATTTTAAATAGGCACGATGAAACTTTGCCAGTTCCTGCAACGTTTCAAGACTATTTTCGACAAGAATAGTCCTGTCGCCAATAGTATAAGCGGCATTGTCTATAATAACAAACAAAGCACCTAGTTCTACTGCCCGGGCAGCAAAGGTATTAGCATCAAAATTTTCGCCTTTGATGGCAAAAAACATAGAATCTTTTTCAATCTTTCTTGTATCAATCGAAACTGATTTACATTGCAAAAACAAGTTATGAATGTCCTGAATACTCATTTATAAAAATTTTATTGAATCATAAATATAAAAAAAACAATAAAAAAATTCCAAATTCCATACTGAAATATTCAGCTTTTGGAATTTGGAACTTTTTATATTGAAATTTCTAAAAACTTAGTTTCTAGGCGATTTTCTTTTTTCAGCTTTAGCACCTACTCTAGACATAGCACATCTAAATCCGATGTAATCTGTTGACATATCCTGAGGGAAATATCTTCTTTGAGCAGGATCTAACCAATATGCTCTGTCTCTCCAGGAACCACCTTTGTAAACTCTTACGTTATCATCGATAAACGTTGTACGTTTACTAGAGTTGTCATATTTTCTAACCATCTGACCTAAACTATCTGTTGTTACATTATGTTTAGGAGAGTTGTACATTGACTGATCTACTTTTGATCCTGACTCTGAATCTCCAAAGTCAAAATATTTAGAAGATTGTTTATCACCATCTCTGTAGTTGATGTTATCACTTGTACTGAAATTTTGTCTCAGGTAAGTTTCATTTTCATCAACAGGAACCTGAGCGATTTCTCCAGGTAAACTTGTAGCAACTTTTTTACCGTTACTTAAAGTTTTGTATTGAATATTATCCTTAGTAACAATTTCAACTTTACCGTCTTTACCAATTTTGTTTTTAGCGTATTGATTTCCTCTAAAGTAGTTAAAATCATTTGCTTCATTATCGATTATAGGTCTGTAAACATCGGCAACCCATTCGGCTACGTTTCCAGCCATATCGTATAATCCAAAATCATTGGCAGCATAACTTTTTACAGCATTTGTAATATCTGCACCATCATCAGACCAACCTGCAATTCCACCGTAATCACCGTTTCCTTGTTTAAAGTTAGCCAATTGATCTCCTTTGTTTTTACGTTTTGATGAACGTGTATAATCACCAGACCAAGGATATTTCTTTTGTCCTTTATATATATTGTATTCTCTTTGTCCAACATCAGCAGCAGCAGCATATTCCCACTCCGCTTCTGTAGGAAGTCTGTATTCTGGCAAGATAACTCCTGAAGAACGTTGTGCGTACACATTTTTTTCTTCCGGAACTACACCGTCTTTTCCAGCTTTTGGTCTTCTTCCGTTAGGATTTTTCTTTATTACAATTTCTTCGCTACCACCTCTTGAAGTACTAGGAGACATTAAGTAACCTTCAGTATTAAATGCATTATCTGCAGTAACATCGTTAGTTTTAGCTCCTTTTTGAAGATATCCGTTTTTTTCTAAAACTGCTTCGTTCACACGGTCAGTTCTCCATTTAGCAAATTCAACAGCCTGAATCCAGTTTACACCTACTACTGGGTAGTTTGCATAAGATGGGTGTCTTAAATAGTTATTAGTCATCGTTTCGTTGTACCCTAAACGATTTCTCCATACTAAAGTATCCGGAGATGCACCTTCATAAATATTCTTGTAATTTTCTTCGGTTGGAGGAAAAACTTTCTTTAACCACTCCAGGTACTCTAAGTACATACCATTGGTAACTTCAGTTTCATCCATATAGAATGACTGAACGTGTTGTTGGGTTGGTGTGTTATTCCAATCGTGCATAACATCATCTTGTACTTTACCCATAGTAAATGTACCTCCTTCAACAAAAACTAAACCAGGACCAGCCTGTTGTTTTTTACCTGCATTTCTAGCGGCAGTTCCATTCTGACTATCTACATCCCAACCAGTGGCTTTAGAGGCATGACTGGAACTCGATTTTTTGCTACAACTAGCCGTGCCCAACATCAATACCATTGACATCATTAATTGCAAGACTACAATTTTGTTTACTTTCATACTCATTCTTAGGTGATAAATTTAGGTGCTGCAATATAATAATTAACATTTAATTAGCAACATCTGTTCTAATAATTTTATTTAGCTGTTTTTTACCAGAAAATAACCTATAGTTACGAACGCAAAAATATACTTTTTATTATTTACTATAACATGAAATACTATATTTTTACTTACTAAAATATTTTTAATACAAATCTCACTTATTCACTAATGAAACGAGCCCTAATCTTATATCTTTTTTTACTCCCATTTATCTCATTTTCCCAGATAAACGGGAGCTTAACACTAGATTGGCAAAATAAAAAAGAGATGGCTTTTGGCGACTTACAAATAAAAATTCCGTTCTTTTCAGGAAGTAGTTTTAGGTACGATACTACTAAAAAAAGCATAACCTTGCTGCTAAACCTTAACGAATCGGGCTACTCGAACAGCAATTCTGTACAAATTACAAACGTTGCATACGAAAACATTTCAATTGCCGATTTAGGAGATTTAGTGCTCGAAAACATCCCCGAAAAACTTAATGAAACGTTAAAAACAACTCTTTCGAGAGACAAAAGACAAACTTTCTTATCCTTATCTCCTATATTAAGAGAAGGAAACAGCTTTAAAAAATTAAAATCATTTTCGTACTCAACAACTGTTTCAACATCAAAAAACAGCACCTCCTCTTCCTATCAAAAATCCAATTCAGTCTATAATTCGGTTTTAGCTTCCGGAGACTGGTATCGATTTTATGTTGAAAAATCGGGTGTTTATAAAATCTCCAAATCATTTTTGCAAAGTTTAGGCTTCGATCCTTCAAAAGTTGACCCCAGAAGAATCAAAATTTATGGAAACGGAGGAAAAATGCTGCCTCTGGCAAATAACACTTATTATCCGGAAGATTTAACAGAGAACGCTATCCAGATTAGTGGAGAAAGCGACGGCATTTTCAACAACGAAGATTATATTCTTTTTTATGGCGAAGGAATCGAAAACTGGAATACAGAAAGCCAGACCAATCTTAATTTATACGATACAAAATCCTACTATTATATTACGGTAACAGGCAGCGACGGAAAACGAATTTCAAACATTAACCCGCCCACAGGAAACAGTACACTGGAACTCAATACTTTTGACGACTATCAATTTCATGAAATCGACAAAACCAACATTGCGCATTTGGGCCGACAATGGTTCGGAGAATCTTTTGACATTACTCAAGAGCAGGAATTTGAGTTTAGCTTTGCAAACCTTGAAACATCAGTACCCGTAAAAATAGAATTAAACGCCGCATCTGCTGCCTATACGCCTACTTCTTTTACGGTTGCTGCCAATGGACAAAATATTGGTACTATCAATTTTCAGTCACTAATACAGAATTCCGATGAAAAGTTTTACGACAAAAAACTACCCTCAAACAGTTCTTTTACCGGAGCCGAAAATATAAAAATCAAACTTACCTATAATAACAATGGTGTTCCGGGATCAAAAGGATATCTGGACTATATCAATCTAATTGCAAAAAGAAAACTTCTGGGAACAGGCAAACAATTCAAGTTTCAATATGACCTCGCAGGATCCACAGGCGGAATTGTAAATTATACTATTGGAAACGCTGCCGCTATTTCTCAAATTTGGGACGTTACTGACCTGTATAATGTATCAAAAATAGAAAATAACAATCAGGCAACTTTTAGTTTCAAAGCTACATTAGGCGAAATTAGAAAATATATTGCGGTTGACCCTGCCGATTATTTTACCCCTTTAAAGGAAAGTCAGTCAAAAATCACAAACCAAAACCTCAAAGGAACCCTTTTTAAAAATACTCAAAACAGCTTTCAGGATATAGATTATGTAATTGTAACGCCTAAGATATTAGTTTCGCAAGCCGAAAAACTAGCCAGTTTTCATCGCACGTACTCTAATTTGAATGTAAAAGTAATTGCGCTAGAAAACATCTATCAGGAATTCTCATCAGGAAAACAAGATGTTGCCGCCATTAGAAATTGCATTCGTTATATTTACGGAAACGCCTCCTCTACCGATAAAAAGATAAAATATCTTAATTTATTCGGAGACGCTTCGTTTGACTATAAAAACCGAATTACCAACAATAATAATATTGTACCTATATATCAATCTGTAATCAGTAACACAACAGGAGAAGCTTCGTTTGCATCTGATGATTTTTACGGATTAATGGATGCTAACGAAGGAATTGTCGTTTCGCCCTTTGGAGGAATTGATATTGCGGTTGGCAGAATGTTAGTGTCAGACAATGCGCAAGCGGCAGAAATGGTCAATAAAGTTTTAGAATATCACGACCCTAAATCATACGGAAACTGGCGAAATAATATTGTTATGGTTAGTGATGATTCTGACAGAGCAGATGATTCAAGCTTACAATCACGTCAAAACGCTCTTGCTGATAATATCTCAGCACAAAAACCTTTTTTTAATATCGACAAAATACTTTTAGATTCCTATACTCAGGAAGCTTCTGCCGGAGGATCGAGATATCCCAAAGCAAGAACTGATTTGTTTAATGCTTTCGAAAAAGGCGCTCTGGTCTTTAATTATTTAGGACATGGCGGCGAAGATGGATTGGCAAGCGAACGAATTTGGGAAAAATCTGACGGTCAAAATCTAAACAATCAATTCAAATATCCTTTATTCATTACAATTACCTGCGAGTTTTCACGATTTGACGATCCTACCAGACCAACTGCCGGCGAATATACTTTCTGGAACCCAAAAGGTGGCGCTATTTCTATGCTTACAACCATTCGAGCTATTGGACAATATAATGCCGAAGATTTTAATGACAACCTGAGCAAAAACTTATTTTCGTACGGATCAAACCAATATAATACTATTGCAGAAACACTTCGAATCTCTAAAAACGAGAACCCAAGTTCTGCCAGCAATGTTATTTTTTATCTTGGCGACCCTGCTTTGATGCTTGCAATCCCAAAACCACGAATTAATTTAACAAAAGTAAACGATATTGTGATTTCTCAGCCAATTCCGGATTTTAAATCTTTGGCAAAAATTAAAATTACAGGCGAAATTACCGATGAGAACAATACTCTTTTAAGCAATTATAATGGCGAACTGGCAACCGCAATCTTCGACAAATTAATTACAAGTACAACCTTAAATAATGATGGATATAGCCCTGCAATGTCATTCAAAATTCTTGGCGAAACAATCTTTAGAGGAAACGCTTCTGTAACCAATGGTCAATTCGAATTTAGCTTTGTCGTTCCCAGAGATATCCGTGTTCCGTTAGACTACGGAAGAATTAGTTTTTATTCGAAAAAAAATCAGGTTTTAGAGAACCAAACGGGTATCAATACCACCATAAAAATAGGCGGAATAAATGAAAATGCACCTCAGGACAATATAAATCCAAAAGTTAAGTTATATATGAACGATGAAACTTTTGTATCTGGCGGAATTACGAATGCATCGCCTTTTTTATTGGCGTTTCTTGAAGATGAAAACGGGATTAATACAGCAAGCGGAATCGGGCATGATATTGTTGCAATTTTAGATGGAGATGTCAGTAATCCTTATGTTCTGAATGATTATTATCAAACAAAATTAGACGATTATACGAACGGAAATTTACGATTTCCGTTAAGAAATTTAGCACCGGGAATGCATACTATAAGTTTTACGGCGTGGGATGTTTACAACAATCCTGTTACGAGCGAAATACAATTTATAGTTGTTGGAGATGAATCATTGACATTAACACACGTTCTTAATTACCCTAATCCATTTTCGACGTACACTCAGTTTTGGTTTTCACACAACAGACCATACGAACCACTTGATGTTCAGGTTCAGGTAATGACCATTACGGGAAAAGTGGTATGGACAAAAAATCAGGTCATTACAACCGAAGGTTTTTTATCAAGAGAAATAACCTGGGACGGAAAAGATGATTTTGGAGATAGAATTGGCAAGGGAGTTTATATCTATAAACTTACAGTCAAATCTAATTTAACAAATAAAAAAGCAGAAAAGTACGAAAAGCTTGTCATATTATAATTATATATATATTTGTAACATAAATACCTATAAGTTTCCTAAATGAAAAAAATATCACTACTCTTAATTTGTTCTTTTATTCTTTTTAAAGTACACGCACAAGAAAACCGACCTATTACTACAGGAGTCCCTTTTTTATTAGTTGCAGCAGATGCCCGTGCAGCCGGTTTGGCTGATCAGGGTGTTGCCACATCAGCTGATGCTTACTCCCAACAGTGGAATCCCGCAAAATATGCTTTCTCAGTAGACAAGCAAGGATTCTCTATCAGTTATACTCCTTATTTGACAGATCTAGCCAATGACATTTCGCTTGGTCAGGTCACTTACTACAACAAAATAAACGATCGAAGTGCCTTTGCAGGAACTTTTCGTTATTTTGGATTTGGAGATATCGAATTACGCACAACAGGAGATCCTAATGAGGCTGCAAGAATTGTATCCCCAAACGAATTTGCTCTTGACGGATCTTACTCTCTAAAACTGAGCGAAAAATTCTCAATGGCAGTAGCTGCAAGATACATTCGTTCGAACCTGAAAATTGCTTCCGAAGATGTTGATGCTACACCAGCCAGTACTTTTGCAGTAGACGTAGCAGGATTTTATCAATCTGAAGAAATTGCCTATTCAGACTTTAACGGAAGATGGAGAGCCGGTTTTAACATGCAAAACCTGGGGCCAAAAATAAGTTATGATAATGATGATTTAAGCAAAAACTTTTTGCCAGCTAATCTTAGACTTGGTGGAGGTTTTGATTTTATCTTAGACGATTACAACAAAGTTGGTCTTAGTGTCGAATTTACCAAACTATTAGTTCCAACTCCTCCGGGACCAGGCACACCTGTAGATGCAAACGGAGACGGAGACTATAATGACGTTGGAGATATCTCGCAGGAACAGGCAAATGCTACAAACTACAAAAACTACAATGATATAGGTTGGGTTTCCGGGATTTTTAAATCTTTTGGAGATGCGCCGGGTGGTTTTAGCGAAGAATTAAAAGAAATAACCTACAGTGTAGGTGCAGAGTATATGTACCAGGATGCTTTTGCCTTAAGAGCAGGATATTTTCACGAAAGTCCTGAAAAAGGAGCCAGACAATTTTTCTCTTTAGGAGCAGGATTTAAATATAATATCGTAAAAGTCGATGTTTCGTATTTATTTTCGACATCTAAAATTAAAAATCCGTTAGAAAATACACTTCGCTTTTCTTTAACCTTTAACTTTGGCGACAAATACGAAGTTTATTAAATCGAAAAAATAAAAAAAATCAATAACAATCCAAATTTCTATTCTTTAGAGATTTGGATTTTTTTTCCCTTAAAAAGAATGAAAGAAATTAGCATTACATCATCATTTATAGTTTACGATACACTACAGGAACTCTCACAAGACATACAGGACTTAATGAATCAGGCTGTCGAAGTTCGCAAAAAAGCTTATGCACCGTACTCTCAATTTAGAGTTGGAGCAGCTTTATTATTAGACAACGGAAAAATAGTTTTGGGATCAAATCAGGAAAATGCAGCTTATCCATCTGGATTATGCGCAGAAAGAGTTGCTATTTTTCACGCCGGAAGTATTTATCCGGAAGCCAAAATTTTAAAAATAGCGATTACCGCAGCTTCAGACACCAACCAAACTACAGCTCCAATTCCGCCATGCGGCTCTTGTCGTCAATCTATTGCAGAATATGAAATCAAACAAGAAACCCCTATCGAAATCTTTTTTATGGGAGAAATTGGCGAAGTTTACAAATCAGCATCCCTGAAAAATTTGCTTCCATTTATGTTTGATAAAAAGTTCTTGTAAAAAAAAGCCAAAAAGTGGCTTTTAAATTTTACTTCTTAATAGGAAAGTCTTATTTTTGCATCCCGACCTTTCGGGCGCAAATTTGTGGGAGGAAACTATTTTGCGTTATAGGCAACAATTGATAACACAAACAAACTTTAGCAAAAGAAAGAATTCAGATGAAAGAAGTTACAAAAGAAGTATATTTAAAGTGGTACGAAGACATGCTACTTTGGAGAAAGTTTGAAGACAAACTTGCAGCATTATACATTCAACAAAAAGTTAGAGGTTTTTTACACCTATATAATGGTCAGGAAGCTGTATTAGCAGGTGCTTTGCATGCTATGGACCTGACTAAAGATAAAATGATTACTGCTTACAGAAATCACGTTCAACCAATAGGTATGGGAGTTGATCCCAGACGTGTAATGGCTGAACTTTTAGGAAAAGCAACAGGAACTTCTAAAGGTATGGGAGGTTCTATGCACATTTTCTCTAAAGAACACCGTTTTTACGGAGGACACGGAATCGTAGGTGGACAAATTCCGGTAGGAGCTGGTTTAGCTTTTGCTGATAAATATTTTGAAACTGGCGGAGTTACCATGACTTATTTTGGTGACGGTGCTGCCAGACAAGGTTCCCTTCACGAAGCTTTCAACATGGCAATGTTATGGAAATTACCAGTTGTATTTATCGTTGAAAACAACGGTTATGCAATGGGAACTTCTGTAGAAAGAACTGCAAACCATACTGATATCTGGAAACTTGGTTTAGGGTACGAAATGCCTTGCGGACCAGTTGACGGAATGAATCCTGTAAAAGTTGCTGAAGCAATGACAGAAGCTATTGATAGAGCTCGTCGTGGCGACGGACCAACTTTTCTTGAAATGAAAACGTATCGTTACAGAGGACACTCTATGTCTGATGCACAATTATACCGTTCTAAAGAAGAGGTTGAGGAGTATAAAAAAATTGACCCTATTACTCAGGTTTTAGATGTAATTACGGATCAAAAATATGCTACACAAGAAGAAATTGAAGCAATTGACCAAAGAGTAAAAGACCTGGTTGAAGAATGTGTGAAATTCGCCGAAGAATCTCCATATCCTGAATTGCAACAATTATACGATGTAGTATATGCACAAGAAGACTATCCATTTACACCTCATAAACTATAATATATTATGGCGATAAAAGTAACAATGCCTCGTTTGAGCGATACTATGACGGAAGGAACGGTAGCGACTTGGTTAAAAAAAGTAGGCGACAAAATTAGCGAAGGAGATATCCTTGCTGAAATTGAAACAGATAAAGCAACAATGGAATTTGAGTCTTTCAACGAAGGAACTCTTTTACATATCGGGATTCAGGCTGGAGAAACTGCTCCTGTCGATTCATTATTAGCAATCATTGGTAACGAAGGAGAAGATATTTCTGCTCTTTTAGCCGGTGGTGCTGCCCCTGCCGAAGCTCCAAAAGCTGAAGCTGCTCCTGCTGCGACAGAGACAAAAACAGAAACTGCTGCTCCGGCAAAAGCTGCAACTCAATTACCAAAAGGTGTTGTAGTAGTAACGATGCCACGTTTGAGCGATACAATGACAGAAGGAACAGTAGCAACCTGGTTGAAAAAAGTAGGTGACGCTGTTGCAGAAGGTGATATCTTGGCCGAAATTGAAACTGACAAAGCCACTATGGAGTTTGAGTCATTCAATGAAGGAACATTATTATACATAGGGATTCAAGAAGGAAACACAGCACCTGTTGATAGCTTACTAGCAATTATAGGACCTGCGGGAACTGACATTTCTGGAATTGCAGACAATTATACTGCCGGAGGAACTACAACTGCAAGTGCTCCTGCAACCGAAGAAAAAGCAGCTCCTGCTGCCGAAAAAGCAACTGAAGCAGCTACTGAAACTTCAAATGGAGGAAGAATTTTAGCTTCGCCATTAGCAAAGAAAATCGCTTCTGACAAAGGAATCCAATTAACTCAGGTTAAAGGTTCCGGAGAAAACGGACGTATCGTAAAAAGCGATATCGAAAACTTTACTCCAGCTGCGCAAGCACAACCAGCTGCAACAGCAACTTCTGCTGCTCCAAAGGCTGAAAATGCTGCTCCTGCTGCACCAAAAGTATTTGTTCCTGCCGGAGAAGTTTTTACCGAAGAGATCAAAAACTCTCAAATGCGTAAAATTATCGCAAAACGTCTTGCTGAATCATTATTTACAGCACCTCACTACAACTTAGTGATCGAAGTAAGTATGGATGATGCAATGGCAGCAAGAGCGACAATCAATACTGTTCCGGATACAAAAGTATCTTTTAACGATATGGTAATTAAAGCTTGTGCTTTGGCCTTAAAAAAACACCCAAAAATTAACTCTCAGTGGAAAGAAGATGCTATCATCATCAACCACCACGTAAATATTGGTGTTGCCGTAGCTATTGAAGACGGATTAGTAGTACCTGTATTGAAATTTACAGATGCTATGAGTTTATCTCAAATTGGCGCTAGCGTAAGAGATCTTGCCGGAAGAGCAAAAAACAAAAAATTGGGACCACAAGAAATGGAAGGAAGTACTTTTACAGTATCTAACCTTGGTATGTTTGGTATCACTGAATTCAATTCGATTATCAATCAACCAAACTCTGCTATTCTTTCTGTAGGTGCAATTGTAGAGAAACCAGTAGTTAAAAACGGTCAGATTGTAGTAGGAAACACGATGATGTTATCATTAGCCTGTGACCACAGAACAATTGACGGTGCAACTGGCGCTCAATTTTTACAAACATTAAAACAATACATCGAAAGCCCGGTTACAATGTTGGCATAATTTTCTTGTCAGCCTGAATAAAACCGAAGTGTCAGCCTGAGCGAAGTCGAAGGCAACTCAAGAAATTCGAAGGTAATTCATAATTAAATCCCGTTTTGTTTATTCAAAACGGGATTTTTTGTTTAATTTTCATCCTCTAATTCAATACTCCATAAAATGAAAAAACTAATCCTTGCCTCTTTATTCCTGACAATAGTAGCGTGTCAGAAAAAAGAGCAAACCCAAAAACCAGCAGCGGTTACAGACGAACACACTTTTTCTAAACCGGAACTTGCTGTTGTAAAACATTTAGATCTTGACATCAAAGTTGATTTTGACACCCAGACTATTTCAGGAAAAGCATCCTGGCAAATCGACAATATAAGCAAAGGAAACGAAATTATCTTTGACGAAAACACCCTTGACATTACAAAAGTAACCTTGGGCGACGACGAAAAAGAAACCAAGTTTGAACTTGGAAATGAAGTTGAATTTCACGGAAAAGCACTTCACATTACTATTGAACCAAATACGACTAAAGTAAACATATACTACAATACCACAAAAGATGCTGTTGCTTTACAATGGTTAACGCCTGCACAAACCGCAGACAAAAAGAAACCTTTTGTTTTCTCTCAGGGCGAAAGCATCTGGTCCCGTACCTGGATTCCGTGTCAGGATTCACCGGGAATTCGTTTTACTTACAATGCAAAAGTTACTGTTCCTAAAGATTTACTAGCCGTAATGAGTGCCGTAAATCCACAAAAGAGAAACGACACAGGTGTTTACACCTTCAAACAAGACAAAGCAATCCCCTCTTATTTAATGGCAATTGCCGTTGGAGATATCGAGTTTCAGGCTATCGACGACAGAACCGGAGTTTATGCAGAACCATCCATGCTAAAAAAATCGGCTTGGGAATTTGCCGAATTAGGAAAAATGGTTGTTGCTGCCGAAAAACTTTACGGACCATATCGTTGGGGACGTTATGATGTATTGGTTTTACCTCCAAGTTTCCCGTATGGCGGAATGGAAAATCCTAATCTAACATTTTTAACTCCCGGAGTAATTGCCGGAGATCGCTCTCTAACCAGTTTATTGGCGCACGAATTAGGTCATAGCTGGAGCGGAAACTTAGTAACCAATGCAACCTGGGATGATATTTGGTTAAACGAAGGCTTTACCACTTATGTAGAACACCGCATTGGCGAAGCCATTTTTGGCAAGAAAGAATTTGAAATGCAAAATGTGATCACCCGCAAAGAATTAGTTGATAATGTAGCTGAATACGGAGACACAAGTCCAGATACAAGATTAAAAGTTAGCCTTACAGGAAGAAATCCTGATGACGGAATCAGCATGATTCCTTATGTAAAAGGATATGCCTTTTTAAGAGTAATCGAAAACGCCGTTGGACGTGAAAAATTTGATATTTTCATCAAAAACTATTTCGATGCACACGCATTTAAATCTATTACAACAGAAGATTTCCTTAAATACTACAACGAAAATCTTATAAAAGGAGACAAAGCACTTGCAGATAAAATAAAAGCCGAAGACTGGATCTACAAACCTGGAATTCCATCAAACATTACTCCGGTAAGTTCAGCAGATTTTGATGCAATTGACAAAATTCAAAAAAGCTGGAGAGAAACCGGTGTAAAAGGATTGAGTCAAAAAATTACAACAACAAGCGAAAAACAATATTTTATAGATCATCTTCCAACAGACATTACGCCAAAAGAAATGGAAGCAATTGATGCGGAATTCAACTTTACAAAAGGCGGTAATTTCATTATCAAACGTCAATGGTTTGTTCCGTCTATTCGTTATAAATATACAGCAGCATATCCTGCAATCGAACAATTTTTAATTTCGACCAGCAGAACAGGATCCGTAATGATGCTTTATAAAGAAATGGCAAAAACTCCGGAAGGAAAAGTTTGGGCAAACAAAATTTTTGATCAGGCAAAATCAGGTTATCATGCTACAACCGTTCAGGCAGTTGGAGATTTATTGAAATAGTTTTCAGTTTTCAGTCGCAGTTTTCAGACAGTACCTAACTGTTTACTGAAACTGAAAACTGCGACTGAAACAAAAACTAAAAAAATCNNGATTTTTTTAGTTTTTGTTTTTAGCTTCAATCCATTTTGCCATATATTTAGTACTTTTTAGAGTATGATGTTGCAGCAAACTTCCCATAAAATTATGCAGGCGGTGACTTTCAGAATCATTCAGTAACAAATTAACAGCTTTGATTAATTCATCCGAATATTTGCTTATTTGAAAACAGTTATTCACAATTTCAATCCCATTTTTTCGGGATTTTTGCCATAAAACTTCATCGTTATATAAAACGATTGCTTGTTTTACAAATTCCTCAGTATCATCTGTAACAAAACCATTCCAGGGCAAATTATTGTGCATTGCTTCCGCGCCAATTGTTGTTGTTATACTTGGTGTACCGCATTGCATTGCTTCCAGTAATTTTCCTTTTAAACCTGCTCCAAACCGAATTGGCGCCAAAACAATTCTGGCATTTCTCACCACTTCATTAGCATCAGCAGCCCTTCCCATAATAAAAAAACCGCTTTTAGGCTGGTGCAATTGCAACACTTTTTGCGAAGGATAAGCCCCGTAAACTTCTAAAACAGCTTCTGGAAATTGTTTTTTAAGCAAAGGCCAAATCGTTTCTTTAAGATGCTGAACCGTGTTCCAATTGGGTTCATGAAGAAAATTACCAATAAAAATAAAATTCTTGCGTTCCTCAAACGAAGGCAATTCCAAAAGATCATCCTCGTACATTTCATCTACCAGAAAAGGCAAATAATGCAATAAACTGGAATCAATTTTAAAAACATCCTTTAAAATCTTCATTTCAAATTCAGATATCATAAACGACAAATCGCATCTTAAAATACTTGCAATTTCACGTTTTGCGACTTCTTCGACCAATAAATCATTCCATTTAAAAGTTCTGTTTTCTTTAAATGCTTTTTGTCTTGCCGTTCTCAGACAATGCAAATCTTCGGTATCAAGTAATCTAATAGCACGGGGACAATTCTCTGATACGCGCCATCCAAATTGCTCCTCAATCATAAAACGATCAAATAAAACAACATCAGGATTAAGTTCGATTATAAAATCATCAAAACTCGCATTATTAAGCTCAATAGGCTTTTTTATAACACCGGATTCAGACAAATCGACCATAAAATCACTATCCATAGCCGGACTTGCAAAAGTAATCTCAAAACCATTTTTTCTAAAAATAGAAATCAATTGCATCATTCTTCCACCTGCGGCAGATGAATTTGGTTCAGGCCAAACAAACCCAATAATCAACAGTTTTTTTATCTGACTCATTTTAATTGTTTCAAGACTACAAAATAATGCTTTTTTGGGCGTATTTACATGATAAATCGTCATTTTCGGTCGTAAAAAAGACTAATTTTGCAAGATACTTTTTTTCAATAAAATTATGTTAGGATTAAAATTAGCTACAGACCCTCGTTGGGTAAATATAGTCGAGTCGAATATCGAAGAAATATTGACAGACCATGCCTGGTGCGAACAAAAAGCAGCTTCAAACGCTATAAGCTTAGTAACTTATAACTCTGAACTAGAGGAGTTAGTAACAGAGATGCTTGTTATTGCAAGAGAAGAATTAGAGCATTTGCAAATGGTACATGACATTATCAAAAAAAGAGGTCTGACGTTGGGTCGCGAAAGAAAAGATCATTATGTAAATGAACTTTTTAAATTCATGAAAAAAGACGGAAGCCGAAAAGATGCCCTTTGCGATCGTTTATTATTCTCGGCTATGATCGAAGCCAGAAGTTGTGAGCGTTTTAAAGTACTTTCGGAAAATATAAAAGACGAAGAATTAGCCAAATTCTATCGTGATTTAATGATTTCTGAAGCCGGACATTATACTACATTTTTAGGATTTGCACGAAAATATACTGACAATATAGATATTGATAAACGCTGGAAAGAATGGATTGAATATGAAGGTTCAATAATTACCAACTACGGAAAAAGCGAAACCGTTCACGGATAATTTATCCCTTATTATTCAATTTACCACTTACCTATAAACACACACTTTGTTATGTCTACAAATAAAGTAAAGTCCATTTTATTAAAAACGGCAAAATATCTGGGAATAACTCTTGTCGTTATTATTGGATTATTGTTTTTGACTCCTATTGTTTTTGCAGATAAAATTAAAGAACAAATTAAAAAAACGGCAAACGAAAAACTCAGCGCAGAACTAAATTATTCTGATGTTTCGGTATCGTTTTTTCATCATTTTCCATCGTTAACTTTAACGTTAAATGACTTAAGCCTTAACGGATCTGCTCCTTATAAAAAGGAGAAGTTTATTACCGCAAAAGAAATTTCGTTTGGTATAAATGTAGCCAGTTTAATCTTTAGCAAAGAAGTAAAGATTGATCAGATTTATTTATCTGATTCCTTTATTAATGTAAAAGTAAATGCAAAAGGAGAGGCAAACTATAACGTATACAAATCGACCTCGCAAACTTCTAATCCTAAAGACAGCTCAGAAACGGCTTTGAAACTGGAACGAATAGAAATTTTAAACAGTAAAATCATTTACGACGATCTATCAACCAAAGTTCATTTTGATGCTTTTGAGTTCAATTATTTAGGAAAAGGCGATTTAAACAAAGCTGTTTTTGATTTATATTCTAAAGCAAAAATCGAGCGACTGAATATTGTATATGATGGTGAACCTTATTTAATGAACAAAAAAATTGATGCCGACCTGATTACAAAAGTAAACGTAAACTCGTTATCCTTCTTTTTTCAGCAAAACAACCTGAAAATCAATCAGCTTCTGGTGGATTTCAAAGGGAGTTTTGACTTTTTGAAAGACGGTTATAATATGAATTTTGTAATTAAATCTGACAATAGCAAACTAAATGATGTTTTTACTGCTTTTCCTCCTAAATACATTACGTGGCTTTCTAAAACGGAATTAAAAGGAAATACCAATTTATTGTTTACTTTAAAAGGAGACTATATTGCTTCAAAAAAAATCGCTCCAGATCTTAATTTGGACATAAAAATAGACAGCGGATTTGTAAATTATAACAAAAGTGCTTTTCCGGTTTCTAATTTAAACTTAGAAGTAAAAACAAAAGTTCCGTCTTTAAACCCGGATCTTGTCATTGTCGATGCCAAAAACTTATCACTAAACATCAACAAAGATTACTTAAAATCTAAATTTTATATCAAAGGCATAAATACGCCGGAAGTGAATGCTGATTTTAAAGCCAAAATTGATCTCGAAAAGTTAACCAAGGCACTTGGTATCCCTGATATCATCCTAAAAGGAAGTCTGACGGGAGACGTAAAAGCAAATGGAAAATTTGACCAGAAAAACAAACTTTTCCCGGTTACAAACGGAATTCTGAATCTGGAAAACGGGTATTTAAAAACACCTTATTATCCAAATGCAATTACCAATATTAAGATAAAATCTAAAATTGAAAATAATAAAGGCACTTTTGATGATTTGAAAGTAAGCTTAAAACCAACGCAGTTTACTTTTGAAGGAAAACCTGTTTTTGTAGAAGCTGATCTAAGCAATTTTAATGATTTAGCCTATGATATTAAAGCAAAGGGTGAACTTAATGTGAATAAAATCTATAAAGTTTTCTCTCAAAAAGGACTTGACCTGGATGGTTTTGTAAAAGCTGATTTAGTCCTGAAAGGAAAGCAAAGCGATGCCGAAAAAGGAAATTACAGCAAACTCTATAACAAAGGAACTCTTGAACTGAGAAATATTGGTATCGTATCTGAATATTTGCCTAAGAAATTCATCATCAAGGAAGGTATTTTTAAAATCAATCAGGATAAAATGACTTTCAACAACTTTTTGGCAGCTTACGGGCAATCAGATTTTAAAATGAATGGTTATTTACAGAATGTTTTTAATTATGCAACCACAAACACGGGCGTTTTAAAAGGTTCTTTTAAAGCTACATCACGTTATATTAATATCGATGAGTTTATGTCAGCAACAACAACAAATGCTGCTACAACACAAACAAAGCCTGGAACTACAGCTACACAAACTCAGGCAACACAAACCGGAGTTATTATTATCCCAACCAATTTAAACCTACAGTTTACTGCCAATGCCCAGAAAGTAAGTTTTGACAAATTGAATCTTCAAAATGCTACAGGGAATCTGAATATGAACAAAGGCAAATTGAGTATGCAAAATACCGGATTTAACTTAATTGGCTGTAATGTCGCCATGAATGCCACTTATCAGGCGATTACACCACAAAAAGCAAATTTTGAATACGCTATTAAAGCTTCAGACTTTGACATTAAAAGAGCGTATAACGAAATCGAAGTGTTTAGAAAAATGGCAAGTGCCGCAGAAAAAGCACAGGGAATTGTTTCTTTAGACTACCAGCTAAAAGGTCGCCTGAACGGCAATATGGATCCCGTTTATCCATCGCTTGTGGGCGGAGGAACTCTATCTGTAAAAGATGTAAAAATGCGAGGATTAAAAATGTTTAATGCCGTGAGCAAACAGACAAACTCTGAGTCGATGAAAAATCCTGATCTTTCGAAAGTTGATATTAAAACAACAATCAAAAACAATATCATAACAGTAGAACGTTTTAAATTTAAATTTGCAGGCTTTCGACCAAGAATTGAAGGCACAACAAGTTTAGACGGAAAACTGAACTTAAAAATGCGTTTAGGACTTCCGCCTCTTGGCATATTCGGAATCCCATTAACGGTTACCGGAACACAAAATAGTCCTAAAGTAAAATTGGGTCGCAAAACAGAGGATCTTGAAGAAACAAAAGATACCGAGTAATAAAACAAAAACCTGTTCGTTATGAACAGGTTTTTTTATAAAATTATATTTGCTTTTTACGAAACATACAACGTTCCGGAAATATATAAAATACCTTTTGCCAATAACCACAATAAGGCTGCCATGCCTAAAAATCCCCAAGTCCAGGTATTACTCCTTTTCCAACTGAAGAAAAATGTTGGAATTTCCCAATATTTAATCACGATAAAAATACTTACCCCAATTAATGAAGCCCAGATCATCTCTGCGGAATGAATCTGAAAACTATAGAATAAAACTGATGCAAAAAAGAGCGTTGCTACAAATTGCATATAATAGTAATTTTTATAATTGCGCTTGTAATTATCCTTAAGCGACAGCAGCAAAAACGATATAATTAGTAAGCTCGTCAAAGCTGTTATTACATACGAAAAAATCACATTATGCTGCCAAATAAGAAAACCATCGATGATTAGTGCCAAAACAACACAAGCTGCAAGCGAATAAACACTTCTTTCTATATAAGTATCTTTCTCTTTATACGGTATAAGAATTGGGTACATATATTTCTCTAAAATGCGCCAAAAAGGCAAAGCACATATAGCCGCCATTGCAGCTACAACAATTTCATAATTATACAAGGTGTCCGCCGGAATTTTATACAAGAGATAAAACAGCGCTACGGTAACTATAATAGCGGGCAGGCAAATTGTTTTTACGGTTTCCCACCTATCATTTCCCCAGAAATTATTCTTTATTTCAAAAATATATTTCTGCACTAAATATTTACGGGTAAAAATCGCTGTCGACTGGCTCCACAACAAAAACAAACCTGTATGAATTACTATGGTCCGCAATGTCATTTCTTCGATAAAACATCCCCAAACAATACAGGCAATACCTATTAACAATAGTTCATACGTTAATAAAATTGCCGAAAACAAAAGCCTGAACAAAGGCGCAAACTGTTTTATCAGGATACCTATCAATGAATTCCAATAATTGCGTAACAAACCTATTATCGAACATATTGCAATAAATGCCGCGAGATACAACATCCAATTGGTAAGGGATTGCGTTTGCATCCATAATTGAACTGCAGAATTTTTTACAGGAATATAAACGACATGAGAGTTTGCATAAACTTCGTTTGCTAATTGGTTTCTTACCGTATCATTTAGGGCAGAAAATTGATTCTTGTGCTTTTGCCAATAAACAGTAGCATCAGAACCATTTTTTTGCAAAACGGCAAACTCGTATAAAATCTTTTTTTGAGCATCAGTCAAGGAAACAACTTGCTCTGCAGAATGAATTTCTTTTGCAAACAGACTTGTACAGAAAAGAAACAGGAGGAAAACTAATTTTTTCAAAATTTGGATAGATTAATCCAGCCAAAAATACAAATAATAAGTATTCAATATAAAACAAAAAACCCGCTCACCAAAGTGAACGGGTTTTGTAATAAGTAATCGAATGATTATGCTTCGAATGGAAGGATAGATACATAAGATTTGTTATCTCTTTTCTTTTGGAACTTAACAACTCCAGCTACTCTTGCGTGTAGTGTGTGATCTTTACTGATGTAAACATTTTCACCTGGATTATGTTTTGAACCTCTTTGTCTAACGATGATGTTCCCAGCAATAGCAGCTTGACCTCCAAAAATCTTAACGCCTAAACGTTTTGATTCTGATTCTCTACCATTCTTCGAACTACCGACACCTTTCTTGTGAGCCATGACGTATGAGTTTAAATATTGTTATTATTCTTTAGTAGCTTCTTTTTTTGCTTTTGGAGCTGCTGCTTTTTTTACTTTAGGAGCTTCTACTTCTTCAGTAGTTACTTCTTCTGCTACAACTGCTTTTTTAGCTGCTGCTTTTTTAGTTCCTCCAGCTGCAGTAATACCTTCAATTACAATTTGAGTAAGATATTGTCTGTGACCATTTCTCTTTTTGTATCCTTTTCTTCTTTTCTTTTTGAAAACGATAACTTTATCTCCTTTTAAGTGTTGTAACACTTTAGCTTCTACTGAAGCACCTTCTATAGCTGGGGCGCCTAAAGTTACGTTACCATTATCGTCTAATAAAAGAACTTTGTCAAAAGAAACTTTTGAACCTTCTTCATTAGTCAAACGGTTAACATAAACCTTTAAGTCTTTGCTTACTTTGAATTGTTGCCCTGCTATCTCTACGATTGCATACATACCAAATTGATTTATTGATTTTTAAGGTTGCAAATATACAATTAATAATTTACTATGCAATCTCTTGTTCTAAAAATATTTAATTCGCTTTAACGTCTGTTTTTCAAGACATTTCACGTCTAAAAAGGATCGTTTTAGGTGTAAATGACTGTTAAAGTATGTCCAAAATAGAACATAACCTATAATTACTACTTAAAAAAAGTTATTTTTGATGTAACGATAATCAACTCTTGGCTACCTACATATATAGGTAAATAAAAATTATTAATCTTTATGAAAAATTCAATAATGATGTTAAGTGCAGCACTAATGCTCGGCGGAGTGGCTCATGCTCAAAAGGTAGCTTTTGAAGAATATAATTTAGATAACGGCATGCATGTTATTTTACACAACGATCCATCGGCTCCGGTTGTTATCACCTCGGTAATGTACCATGTAGGATCAAAAGATGAGCGTCCTGACCGAACTGGTTTTGCGCATTTCTTTGAACATTTATTATTTGAAGGAACACAAAATATAAAACGTGGCGAATGGATGAAAATCGTCACTGCAAATGGCGGTGTAAACAATGCCAACACATCTGACGACAGAACCTATTACTACGAAGTTTTTCCTTCAAACAGTTTAGAACTTGGTTTATGGATGGAATCTGAAAGATTAATGCACCCTATTATTAACAAAATTGGTGTTGACACACAAAATGAAGTTGTAAAAGAAGAAAAAAGAATGCGTTACGACAACCAGCCTTATGGAAATATTTTACCGGTTGTAAAAGAAAATATGTTCAAAAATCACCCGTACCGCTGGACAACCATAGGATCTATGAAGGATCTTGATGCTGCAACTCTCGAAGAATTTCAGGCTTTTAATAAAAAATTCTACACGCCAAACAATGCCGTTTTAGTTGTAGCCGGAGATTTTGACAAAGCAAAAACCAAAGAATGGATCCAGAAATATTTTGCTCCAATCCCGAGAGGCGTTGAACTAAAAAAACAAACTTTTACCGAGGAACCAATTACACAAACTATCAAAGCAACTTACGAAGATCCAAATATTCAGATCCCAATGATTGTGGCTTCTTACAGAACTCCTTCGATGAAAACAAGAGATGCAAGAGTTTTAGATTTAATCTCATCATATTTAAGTGATGGAAAGAGCTCTAAACTGTACAAAAAAATAGTTGATGACAAAAAAATGGCGCTTCAAATAGGAGCTGTTGGTTTTAGTCAGGAAGATTACGGAATGTACATTTTATATGGCTTGCCAATGGCTCCAAATACTACAGCCGACATCCTGAAGGAAATGGATGAAGAAATTGTAAAAATTCAAACCGACCTTATTTCTGAAAAAGATTATGAAAAATTACAAAATAAATTCGATAATAATTTTGTTAATGCAAATGCAAGCGTAGAAGGAATTGCAGAAAATCTGGCTTCTTATTACCTTCTTTACGGAGACGTAAATTTGATTAATACTGAAATTGACCTTTACCACTCTATTACAAGAGAAGAAATTAGAGAAGTGGCTAAAAAGTACTTAAACCCTAACCAGCGTTTAATTTTAGATTACATTCCTTCAACTAAAGCTCAAAACTAAGTCTATCGAATCATGAAAAAAATACATACATTTTTAATCCTTTTATTCCTGACTGGAATTATGCAAGCACAAGATCGTCCACAACCAAAACCAGGCGCTTCGCCGGTAGTCAACATCAAGAAACCACAGACTTTTGTCTTGGCAAACGGCATGAAAGTTTTGGTAGTTGAAAACCATAAATTACCACGAGTAAGTTTTAATCTAACACTGGACAATGCTCCTTTTACCGAAGGAAGCAAAAAAGGGGTTGATGAATTAACAAGCAGCCTGATTGGTAACGGCACTAAAAAAACAACCAAAGAAGCTTTTAATGAAGAAATTGATTTTTATGGCGCAAACATCAATTTTTCGTCATCCGGCGCTTATGCAAGTTCCCTTTCTAAATACTCAGGACGTGTTCTGGAACTACTAGCCGAGGGCGCTTTGCAGCCTAATTTTACGCAAACTGAATTTGACAAGGAAAAAGCAAAATTATTAGAAGGTCTTAAAGCCGATGAAAAAAGCGTTCCGGCAATTGCAGGTCGCGTTGTTGATGTTTTAGTATTTGGAAAAAATCATCCTTCCGGAGAATACATTTCTGAAGAAACCCTGAAAAATGTTACTCTGGCAGATGTTCAGGCAAACTATGCTACTTATTTTGTACCCGAAAATGCTTATTTAGTCATTATTGGCGACATTAAATTTAAAGAAACAAAAGAAGCTGTAGAAAAACTTTTTGGCGGATGGAAAAAACAAGCAGCTCCAAAAAGTACGTATCCTAATCCGGAGAATGTCTCTAAACTTCAAATTGATTTTGTAGATGTACCAAATGCTGTTCAGTCTGAAATTTCGCTGGTAAATACCGTGAATTTAAAAATGAGCGATCCTGATTTTTTCCCTGCTGTAATTGCAAATCAAATTTTAGGAGGAGATTTTAACAGCTACTTAAACATGAATTTACGAGAACAACACGCCTGGACATACGGCGCAAGCTCTAGTATTGGCAGCGGAAAATATGTAACGAAATTCAAAGCTTCGTCTGCCGTTAGAAACACCGTTACAGATAGTGCTGTTGTACAATTTATAAAAGAAATCAAACGAATCAGAACCGAAAAAGTCTCTCAAGATGTACTAAAAAACGTTAAAGCAGGATACATTGGGCGATTTGTAATGCAGGTCGAAAAACCGCAAACAGTTGCCAGATATGCCCTGAATATCGAAACAGAAAAACTCCCTGCTGATTTTTACGAAAAGTATATTCAGACCATAAACAATGTTACTGCTGATGATATTTATCGTGTTGCCAATAAATATTTCTTATTAGACAATATGCGTATTGTGATTGCCGGAAAAGGCTCTGATGTAATTGCCGGCTTAGACAAACTTCAAATTCCGATTTTCTATTTTGACAAATACGGAAATCCAGTTGAAAAACCAGTTACTAAAAAAGAAGCTCCTGCCGGAATTACAGCAAAAACTGTTTTCGAAAATTACCTTAAAGCAATTGGTGGAGAAAAAGCAGTTTCGACTGTAAAAACGCTGGCAATGACCGGAACTACAACTGTACCGCAAGCACCTACCCCATTAACTTTTACCTCTAAATTAGATTCTAAAGGAAAAATGATGGTTTCGCTTTCTATGGGAACTATGAATTTAATGAAACAAGTGGTAAACGAAAAAGGCGCTTACATCGAACAACAAGGACAACGCAAAAACCTTGAGGGTGCAGATCTTGCCGACATGAAAGCCAGCGCTGCTCCTTTTGAAGAATTACAATTGCAAAAAAGAACAGACTTAAAAGTAGAAGGAATCGAACCTGTAAACGGCAGCGATGCTTATGTAATAAAAGATGGCAAAACAACGTATTACTACGATGTAAAATCAGGCTTAAAAACAGCCAAAGGCAAAGTTCGTGAACAAGATGGCAAATCATCTTCTCAAATAACCAACTTTAATGATTACAGAGAAGTAAAAGGTATTAAAGTTCCTTTTAATCTGGTACAAAATGTAGGTTTTGAACTGGATATTAAAATGTCTGAAATTAAGATCAATGAAGGAGTTTCTGACAAGGATTTTCTTTAGACTCAGAGATACAAAGGCTCAGAGATGCAAAGGTTCTGAGCTACTAAGATTTTTAGAGGCTTTGTCAAAGTTTTAAAACTTTGACAAAGCTTTTTTTATGCGTTATTTTTTATCAGGCTGAGCGGATTCGAAGCCCTTTTTTACTCCATCACAATCTTTTAGCAAAAACATTATTATGAAAATGATTGTCCTAGCCCCGATAGAAGTGGAAATCCTTTTGTCCGCCACGGCGGACAAAAGATTGGAACGGATTGCTTCGCCAGTTCGCACTTTCAGGCTCGGGTGCGGGATTAGCTCCTAAAAAAATACAGAAGCAGAAATGACATTTTAAAGAAAAACTTACTTCTTCGCCGACAAATAAACTCCAATCAAAATAATAAATGCTCCAAAAAACTGAATTGGCGTTAGCATTTCATTATCTAACAATCCCCAGAAAAATGCGACTATCGGGATCAGATAGGTTACAGATGTTGCAAATACAGGCGATGACATTTGTATCAGTTTAAAGAATACAACATTGGCAATTCCGGTTCCCAGAACGCCTAAAATCATGACAAACAAAATGGAATGTTCTGTGGCTTCAAAACTTATTCTATGTGTAATATCGGTAAAACTTAAGATAATCAGAGCCGGTAAAAGCAAAACTGCAAAATTTCCTGTTGTAATACTCAACGAGTTCAAATCAGATAAGTATTTCTTGATCAGATTAACGTTGATCGCATAACAAATCGTAGCGATTACAACCAAAATTACATAATAATAGTTTTGCCCCGGATGGGATGAAGCTCCACTTAAAACCAGCAATAAACAGCCTATCAAACCAACAAAAACCCCTAAAACCTGTCGTTTTTGAAATTGGATTCCAAAAATAACGATTCCCAGAACTAAAGTATTCAAAGGTGTAAGCGAATTTAGAATAGCAACAATAGAACTATCGACCTGAGTTTCGGCAATAGCAAAAAGAAAAGCAGGTGTAAAGGTTCCAAAAACCGATGTTATGGCAACAAATTTCCATTGACGGCGCGAAATTTTCTTCAAACTCTTAAAACCTACGATCAATAAAAACAAGGCTGCAAAAATAATTCGGAACGAACCTACCTGAACCGCTGTTAAACCAACCAGTCCTCTTTTTATCAAGATAAAAGAACTTCCCCAAATAAGCGAAAGAACAAATAAATACGCCCACTTTAATTGTTTTGCATCCATAAATACTTTTTTTGGTACAAATTTGTAATAAATTTACGAACTGACCTCTTCATTTTCATTAATTTTGCCCGGAATACAACAATCAAATTAAAAATCATACAGAATGAAATTCACCAAAATTATAGCTACCGTTGTCATAGCAGGTTTAGCATTGGTAAGCTGCAAAAAAGAAGAAGACAAAAGCCTAAGTTTAATCAAAGCGCAAACAGAGAAAGCTACTCCTAAAGCGCATAAAGCAATTGCTGCCGAGAATGCACAAACCGCAAGTTTTACAATCGAAGGAATGACATGTGCAATGGGATGCGCAAAAACAATCGAACAGGAATTGTCTAATCTTGACGGAGTAGAAAAAGCAACGGTTGATTTTGATAAAAAAATGGCTACTGTTGTATTCGACAAAACAGTTCAAAACCTGGATAACTTAACAAAAGTTGTTCAGGCAACGGGAGATGGAAAAACCTATAAAGTTTCGAATTTCAAATTGTAATTAAGACAATTTTAATCATAAAAAAGGCATTCGCTATATAGTGAATGCCTTTTTTTATGATTTGATTTTTTTATTTCCATTTCAAAGTTTCCATCAGCTTTTGCATATCATTTTTGATATAACTTGCAGCTGGCATAACCGAATCAAAATTGGGTTTCGCATAAAAATAAACAGATCCTGTTATAAAATGTTTAGTACTGTCTGTAACGTAAAATTGGGAGTTTGTAGCTGCGTTTCCGTCAACTTGATAAAACATTCCGTAAACCTTTTTTTGCGGGTTTAAATACGGCTGTTCTAATATATCATCGGCTTTAATAACATGCTCATAAGTTAATTTCTGAGCATCTTTAAGCAATTTTTGTATGTCTCCATTTACGGGTTTATAAGTCAGGTAAATTGTGGCTTTCATTTTAGGATATGTAATCGCAAATCCGCAATCTTTCTCTCCTTTAATTACAGCGGCTTCGTTCATTTCAAAACTAAACGGACAATTGTTTTCAAAACTAACATATTTTGCCTCGGGATAATCTAATCGTAAAAAACTTGCCGGTTTTGGCACCACGTCATCTTTACAACTTATAACCGTTAGTGCCAGCAAAATTGCTGCTATCGAAATTGTTTTTTTCAACATTTTAATCTATTGTTACTTTTATTTGTTTCACACGCTTTTTATCGACTGTTTCTATTGTAAAAACACAGTTTTCGAAAGCTATTTTTTGATCTTTTTTGGGAAAATTACCCAGAATTTCTAAAATAAATCCTGCTAATGTTTCTGCTTCTCCTTTGTGAGATTCAAAAATATCTTCATTGACATCAATGATTCTGTAAAAATCTTTCATGTTAATTTTCCCTTCAAAAAGAAAATTCTTTTCATCAATTTGCGAGAAATTCAAATTCTCATCGTCAAACTCATCACTAATATCACCAACTATTTCCTCAATAACATCTTCTAAAGATACCAATCCTGAAGTTCCGCCATATTCATCGACCACAATCGCTAAGTGACTTTTAAGGCTTTGAAAATCTTTTAATAAGTTGTCTAATTTCTTATTTTCCGGAACAAAAAAAGCTTCTCTTACCAAAGACGACCAGTCAAACTCTTCTTTATCTATGTGAGGTAATAAATCTTTTACAAACAAAACGCCTTCTATCTGATCTATATTGTCCCGATAAACCGGAATTCTCGAAAATCCTTTTTCGATTATTTTAGGGCAAATGGCACCAAATGATTCTGATATTTCTAATGCAAAAATATCGATTCTTGGGCTCATTACCTGTTTTGTATCTGTGTTACCAAAAGAAACAATTCCTTCAAGTATTTTTTGTTCTTCGCTTGAGGTACCTTCAGAATCTGTAAGCTCTAAGGCCTGCGAAAGCTGATTTATCGAGAAATTATTCTTTTGTTTCCCTAACTTATTATGCAAATATAGCGTCACACTACGCATAGGTAAACTTATTGGCGAGAGCAATTTATCTAAAACAGCGATGGGATAAGCAATGCGTTTTGCAAATTTTATATTGTTTCGACTGGCGTAAACTTTAGGCAAAACCTCGCCAAACAATAGAATAAAAAAGGTAACTACAATGATTTCCAGAATAAACTTAAGTACTGGTGAACTTATGGTCTCAAAAATATTTTGCCCGATAAACGAGAACAAAATAACCACTCCTATGTTAAAGAAGTTATTGGCAACTAACAGGGTCGCCAATAACTTTTTGGGCTTATCTAAAAGATTTGATATAATTTTTCCTTTCGAAAGGTTCTCTTGTATAGTGTCATCAATATCTTTTTGAGACAGAGAAAAAAGTGCTACTTCGGCACCGGAAACGATTGCCGACAGAAACAGCAAAACAAATATTCCGACAAAACCAATTATCAAATTGATGTCTAAAGTGGTAGTAAAAAACAAACTGGGCTCCGGGTCCAAATTAAAAAAGATTAGTTAAACAATCAAAAAGGTAAATCATTTACAGGTAAACCTCCATTCGCGGGTTCAAAGTTAGTATTTTTTACGGATTCTTGCTCTGGATGTGGTTTATGATTTCCAGTTTCTTTTTTGGTTGTCAAGAAAGTAAACTCTGTAACCTGAATTTCTGTTGTATATTTTGTCGAACCGTCTTCTGCTTGCCACTGCCGTGATTTTATTCGTCCTTCGACATATATTTTATCCCCTTTCGAAAGATATTTTTCGCAAATTTCGGCCGCTTTATTGCGTACTACTAAATTATGCCATTCTGTTGATGTTATTTTTTCGTTGGTTGTTTTATTGATGTAGACCTCATTGGTAGCCAACTGAAAACGTCCGATACAATTTCCTCCATCAAAATAGTGCATTTTTACGTCATCGCCCAGGTGGCCAATTAACATAACTTTGTTTAAAGTTCCGTTCATAATTGATGTTTTTTTGGTGGTATTAATCTCAAAGATACATTATTTTAGCAATTATTTTCCTGCTTTTCAATAAAATTGTAAATTACAACAGGAAAAGGAAAAGTTTTCAAGTTGTTGATAGTCAATCCGTTCTCAATAATTTCCATGATTTTTACTTTCCAAAACTGAATGTGAAGGTGTTGGTGCGAAAGTTTGTGAATTACGGTCGCTTCATTAAACTCTTCTATACTTAATATAGTATAAGATGAAAAAATATCATTTTCAACTGCTTTTGCAACCACATCAAAGCCTATAACTTCTGTAGTTTCAAAAAGAGGAAACTCATAGAGATTGTGCCAAATCCCTTTACTGGTTCTTTTTTGAATTAGCGTGTTTCCTAAAATATCTTCTAAAATTAAATAATTAAAGAAGCGATTGGTCACTTTAATCTTTTTAGACTTTACAGGCAGGAACGCTACTTTCTTTTTTTGAAGGGCCGCACAACTATCATTAAAAACACAAACAGAACAATCCGGGCTTTTAGGTACACATTGCAAAGCACCAAACTCCATAATGGCCTGATTAAAAATAGCAGGATTATCTTGCGGCATTAATTCCTGTGCCAGAGCTGTAAATTCTTTTTTAGTTACAGGTACAGTAATATCAGATTCGATATCAAAATAACGCGAAAGCACTCTAAATACATTTCCATCAACAACAGGAACGGCTTCATTATAAGAAAAAGAGGCAATTGCTGCTGCGGTATATTCGCCAACACCTTTTAGTTTTAACAACGCTGCATAAGTCTCCGGAAAGATTCCGTTTAACTCATTTGCGACATATTGAGCCGTTTTATGCAAATTTCGGGCACGAGAATAATACCCTAATCCCTGCCAAAGTTTCAAAACCTGCTCTTCTGAGGCATTTGCCAAATCAAAAACGGTAGGAAATTCCTTTGTAAAAGCAAAAAAATAGGGTGTTCCCTGCGCAACCCGAGTCTGTTGTAACATAATTTCTGAGAGCCAAATATGGTAAGGATTGGTCGTTTTTCGCCATGGTAAATCACGTTTGTTTTGTAAATACCATTTGATCAATATGTTAGGAAAATTCATTGAAAAATACTTAGAATACAAAAGTAAATGTTTATGTAATTAAAATTTAACGAATTAGCTTGATTAATTATTTTTTTAATTCCTATATTTGCAAACTCAAAAAAATAGTACACCATTTATAAAAATAAAATAGGAAAGAAAATGACGAAAGCAGATATCGTAGCGAAAATTTCAGAGAAACTAGGTCTTGAAAAAGGAGATGTTCAAGCAACAGTAGAAACTTTTATGGAAGAAGTGAAAACTTCACTAGAAACTGGAGACAATGTTTACTTAAGAGGTTTTGGAAGTTTTATTGTAAAAACAAGAGCTGAAAAAACAGGTAGAAACATTTCTAAAAACACCACTATCAAGATTCCAGCACACAACATTCCTGCGTTTAAACCTGCAAAAGTTTTTGTAGAAGGAGTAAAAACGAATAACGAAGCAAAATAATACTATTAATTAATCATAAAATCGACACGATATGCCAAGTGGTAAGAAAAGAAAGAGACATAAGGTAGCTACTCACAAACGTAAAAAAAGAGCGAGAGCTAACCGTCACAAAAAGAAAAAGTAGTTTTAAACTACTTTTTTCTTTTTAAACGTTCATTGAAATTGAAAAAAAGACTGAAGAGAGAAAAGAAAAAAGAATATAGACAAAGTCTATTTTCTATGCTCTATTTTCTACTAATCTTCTTTTCCCCGGGTTCAATACCTGTTAAAAAAAATATTGTTTAATCCATCTGTAGATAAGATTTTAGATTTTAGATTTCAGATTCTAGATTTTTTTGTAAATCTATACTCTTGTCTCTATATTCTATTTTCTGAAAAAACAGATAAAAATTTACAGTGTGAATAAAGAATTAATCATTAGATCTAGTTCTGAAGCCGTAGATTTTGCCTTATTAAAAGATGGAAAACTAATTGAATTACACAAAGAAGAAGAGAAAAGCAACTTTCAGGTTGGTGATATTTTTATTGCCAAAATACGAAAACCCGTTGCTGGACTTAATGCTGCTTTTGTAAATGTAGGCTTCGAAAAAGATGCCTTTTTACATTATCACGATTTAGGACCTAACTTAGCTTCTCAGCTGAAATTCATAAAACTTGTAAGCGCAGGTAAAATAAAAGATTTCTCCCTAAAAACCTTTCAGTTTGAAAAAGAGATTGACAAAGATGGCATCATTACTGATATTTTAAGTGCCAATCAATCTGTTTTAGTACAAGTTGTAAAAGAACCTATATCTACCAAAGGTCCAAGGATAAGCGCTGAGCTTTCATTGGCAGGAAGATTTATTGTTCTCGTTCCGTTTTCTGACCGCGTTTCTATTTCTCAAAAAATAGAAGACAAAAAGGAAAAGGATCGTCTAAAAAAACTTGTATTATCTATCAAACCAAAAGGATTTGGTGTTATTGTTCGCACAGTAGCCGAAGGCAAAAACGTAGCCGAATTAGAAAAAGATTTGCAGAACCTGCTTGGCAGATGGACTGCAATGTGTAAAAAATTACCAACTGCTCATCATCCTTCAAAAGTATTAGGAGAGCTCAACAGAGCTTCTTCAATATTAAGAGATGTATTCAACGATACCTTTAGTGGTATCCAGATAGATGACGAAGAGTTGTACCATCAAACGAAGGAATATCTGCAAGAAATTGCACCTTCAAAACAATCGATTGTTAAGTTTTATCAATCAAATGACACTCCAATTTTCGAGAAATACAATATAGAAAGACAAATCAAAACTTCATTTGGAAGAACGGTTTCTATGAGCAAAGGCGCTTATCTTATCATCGAACACACTGAAGCTCTTCACGTTATAGACGTAAACAGCGGAAACCGTTCGAATAAAGCGACGAATCAGGAAGATACCGCCATGGAAGTAAATATGATTGCTGCCGCTGAAATTGCCAGACAACTTCGTTTGCGTGATATGGGCGGAATAATCGTTGTTGATTTTATCGATATGTCTAATCCTGAAAATAGGAAAGTTTTGTTCGACTTCTTGCGAGAAGAAATGAGCGACGATAAAGCAAAGCATAAAATCTTACCGCCTAGTAAATTTGGTTTAGTTCAGATTACCAGACAACGCGTAAGACCAGAAGTTAATATTAAAACCAGAGAAGAAGATCCAAACAATGAACATGGCGAAATTGAAGCGCCAATTTTAATCATTGATAAAATCAAATCTGATCTGGAAAGAATTTTAAAAATCCACAATGGCGTTGTGCTTAATGTACATCCTTTTGTGGCTGCATACCTCAGCAAAGGTTTTCCATCATTACGTTCAAAATGGTTTTTTGAATATAAGAAATGGGTGAAAATCATACCTCGTGACGCTTACACGTACTTAGAATATCATTTCTACGATAAAAAAGGAAATGTTATTTCAGAATAAAAATTAAAACCGCCTCTCGAAAGATTGGCGGTTTTTTTGTGCTTTTTTTTGCCACGAATTGCACATATCAACACGAATTAATTTGTGTAATTCGTGGCGAATAATTTTATTTTAGAGCAATTTCCAGCTATCCCCATTCACTTCTGTCTTTTTCCTAAAATACTTTTCTTACATTTGATAAATAAAAATTGATTTAATAAAAATGTTGCAATCAAAAAGTTCTCATTCATTTCTAAAGAAAAGCAAAACACAATATAGCTTTTTACTCTTTATTTTATTTCTATTTAATGTCTCTGCTCAAAATGACACCATTTATTTTGATCAGAATTGGAAAATCACCATTAAAGAATCTGCTGTTTATTATAGAATAAATCCCCTAAAAACAGGAACAAAAAAAGCAATAGGTTACAAAATAAAAAATATTGACTCACTATATGTCATTAAGGATTATTATTTAAAAAGCAACAAACTGCAATTTGAAGGATATTCGAAAGATAAAGAAGGCGAATATTTGGTTGGAAAAGCAAAATGGTACGATGAAAACAACAACAAATCTGATATTCGAGACTTTAACTACAACCCAAACTACAATAAGCGGGGATTTAAAATACCCGAGTGGCCAATCCTTTATTTAGGATATTCTATTGCAACAAAAAGTCAATTTACCGGCGGATTAGAGATTTGCTTAGCCTGCAAAGACGAAAACAAACTCTTTCTGGGATTAGGATATGGGATCACCAGTTATGATGGCAAATATTATGGTTTACCCGATTTGCATTTATCTTATAACATTCAGAAATCTGTTTTTATAAAAGCCGGTGGTTCAGATAAAAATGCATACGCTCTCGCTGGCCTTACATTTTTGAATATGATAGATTTAGGTTTTGGTTACTCAACATCATTTAACAGAGAAAAACCTCCGGTAATTAAAGGTTTTACTTTCGGAATTGTCTTCAGATTTACCAATAATAAAGATGTTTACGGTCATTTAAAAATGTTGTGACTATTCCCTTACAATTTCAATTTTTCTTCTAATTTCATTCCCAAAAGCATCTACAACCGTGATATAATGTATTCCTGAAGTTGGCGTAATGGGCAATTCATGAAATGTTTTTGTAGTCGCTTTATAAACATTATCAACATACCAAAACAATTCTTTATCTCTTTCAGAATAGGCTACTTTAAGGATCACAGGCTGAACTTCGCTGTTAAAATTCTTTGTTAAGTATATTTTACTATTTGTTTTTGGGTAAATAAAATCCATAGTGGTGGTTTGAGTTCCCTGACAACCTTCTTTAAACGGTGGCAAAGGCAAATACTCAATGTGTTGACTTTTATAATACCATGCCATTACCGGAGGCAAAACAAACCAATTTTTAGTTATTATATTATCAATACTCTCGCAACTGCTATTGACCTGAAATTTTTCGGCTTTATCTAAATGAATCGTTTTATGATATGGACAAACTACAGTCGACTTTCCTTTTTTAGGAACCCACTGCTTTATTTGAGGACAACCCTCTTTTGCCAAATACCCACTTAAACGGCAAACCTCGACTTGATCCAGATCTTTATAAGGAGTCTGAAACCATCTTTGTCGTGGTAATAAATTAAAAACATCAAACAAAATGGGTGCAGCGCTTGTAACTCCTGTCAGCGTTGGCCTTCCTTCTCCCGTAGCATTCCCTACCCAAATTCCTACTACATATTTCGAGTTTGTTCCTATTGCCCACGCATCTCTGTTCCCAAAACTGGTTCCGGTTTTCCAGGCAATTTTCAGCGAGCTGTCATAAAACTTCCAGGCTTCATCTCCTTCCGGCCTGTTTACTTCTTCCATTGCGTTATACGTTAACCAAATCGATCCGGCACCTATTATGTTCTTCTGATCTGTTTCTGAACCAAAATCAGGCTCAAAATCGTTCTTATAATTTAGCTCTGTAAATTCTTTAGTCCTGTATTTGCCTTGATTTTTTGTGTAATAATTTACTGTTGACGACAATCCCGCATACGTTCTGCACAAATCCCATAAGTTACTTTCGGCACCACCCAAAATGAGCGATAATCCATAATGATCCGGTGTTTTATTGATATCTCTTAATTTGAATTTTTGCAATTCTTCATAAAATTTATTCACGCCAAAATCCTGCAACATCAAAACCGCCGGAATATTGAGCGATCTCGACAAAGCCCGATGTGCAGGAACAGCTCCGTCAAAAGTTAAATTAAAATTTTGAGGGGTATAACCTGCAATTTGCGTTGGGATATCTGCTACTAAAGTGTTTGGCAATAACTCGCCATCATCTAACATTCCGGCATATAACAGAGGCTTCAAAATGCTTCCTGTACTTCTTGGTGCATCTATAATATCAACATCTTTCTGATGGTCTTTATCTGTTGGAGCATTGCCCACATAACTCATCACATTGCGATTCGAAACATCAATGACCAAAATCGCTAAATTATTTACCTCATTTTGCTTGTATTGATTGTAATAGTATCTGGCAATTTGATTCACCCTGTTCTGCAAAGCATAGTCAAGAGTCGTTTTTATACGGGTTCCTTCCTGATCTTTAGCTACACGTTGTAATAAGTGAGGTGCAATCTGAGGCAGATCATACGGTTTTTGAGGCAATGGCTCTTCAATAGCGAGTTCGTAGGTTTGCTGATCAATGATTTTTTCCTGATGAAGTTTTAATAAAAGCCTATTGCGTTTATTGCGCAATTTTATCTGATTTTTACCCGGATAAATTAAACTGGGAGCATTAGGCAAAACTGCCAGTGTAGCACTCTCTGCCCAGGATAGTTGATTGGATTGTACTCCAAAATAACGCCACGAAGCCATTTCAAGCCCTACAACATTTCCTCCAAAAGGGGCATGAGCTGCATACAACTCCAGAATTCTATTTTTAGAATACCCTAATTCTAATCGTGTTGCCAGAATAATTTCGATAAATTTCTCAAAGTACGTTCTTTCTTTTCCTTTTCTGGATAAGCGAATTACTTGTTGTGTCAATGTACTGCCACCTCTCACTACTTTTCCGGCTTTCCTGTTTTGCTTGATAGCATTTACCATTGCAACAGGATTAAAACCGGGATGTTTATAAAAATATTCATCTTCAAAGTAAACAATACACTTTTTAAATTTCTCCGGAACGCTGTCTTGTTCCGGAAAACGCCATTGTCCGTCACGAGCAATTTTAGCACCTAATAATTCTCCTTCTTTACTCTCAATAACGGTAGAATATGGTTCCTTAAACAAAGTTCGGGGTATAGAGAAATAATAAATCAGCAAGAGCAGAAATGCAATTGCTGATTTTATTTTATTATTTTTTATCCAATTTATAATGCGTTGTGAGAACGCTATTAATTTATTTTTCAATGCTGATTATTTTACCGCAAAGGCGCTAAGTTATTCGCTAAGTTCGCAAAAATTTTTGCCACAGATTAAAGGATTAAAAAAGATTTTAAAATCTGTGCTAATCTGTGTAATCTGTGGCTAAAAAACTTTATTTCACCACCTCAACCCAGAATCCTTTTGTTCTGGCAAGAAATGTATTATCATACATTGCTTCGCATTGCAATCCAGGCAAATAATAATTACCTAAATAAGATGCATTTAGTAAGATTCTAAAGACTTTAGTTTCTCTCGCTTTCATTCCAAAATAGAAATTGGTCCTGTCGTCACGAATGTCAATATAATCGGCTATATTATTTGTGGCATCACCATAATCCGTAAAACGAGTGTTTACAATTTCAAATCCCGAAGGTAGAATTTGTGATAGGGCGACATTTTGAACACTTTCGTTTCTTTGGTTTTTAATGGTAACCTCAGCAATAAACTCGGTTCCCTGGCTTATTTTCGAAACATTTATAGTTCCTCCTTTTCTATTTTTGAAGACAATAGCAGCCGAAACATCACTCTCAATCACATTTTCTTGTCCAATTGGCAATATTCCGGTATTTAAAACACGAACATAAATTGTATTGTTTTTAATATTTTTCAAAACAACACTATTTGCACCTGTCTGAACCACCAGACTTCTGTCTGCAATTGTTTTTTGAGTGCTTATTGTTTCTCCTTTTCCGTTTTTACTAAACTGGATATTAATTCCTTTAGGACCATTGCTCACGGCAAATTTAGACATAGCATACAAACAATAAGCAGTCGTTTGCGTACTCATCCACTCGTTGTTTGACATTTCTTTGGCTAGTTTTGATGCCATTGTAAATGCCTTTTGTTTTTGTCCCAAGAGCAACATTGTTTCTAAGGCCATTGCTCTGTTTCTTGTACCTGAACCATAATAGTAATAGTTGTAATCGCTGGATTCAGCATCAATACTCGTACGCAATAGTAAATTTTGTCCTGCTGATTTCTGACCTGCAAGAACATAGGCTGCTGCCAAACGCAGATTACTTTCGTTCGAAATTCCTTTTGTTTCCCTCAATCTGTTCATGGATGATAAATCTGCATTACCGGCCAAAGCCAATGTATACAATCTATAAGCCTGCGCCAGATCGTTGCCGTATTTAGGTTCAAAACGCCACTGTTTTGCCTCTTTTTGTTGATACGAAATCCATTTTGATTTGAAATTAATAGGCAAAACATATCCTTTTTTCTCTGCCTCGATCAGGAAATGTCCTGCGTATGAAGTTCCCCAATCATCAGCGATTGTGTTTCCTTGCCAGTATGACAATCCTCCGTTTGACAATTGAAAACTTCCTAATCTGGTAATTCCTGCCGTAATATTTTTTTGGATCAGTCCTTTTCGTGTTGCATCTAAATCGACAACATCATTCAAAAACAACTGTGGAAAAACAGACGAAGTGGTTTGCTCTACACATCCATGCGGGTATTGAATAAGAAATTGCAACCTGCCATTTAAATTAATGGTTGGCATAGACGAAACTTCCAGTCTTGCTTTGTTTGTTCCGGATACTCCAAAGGTTTGCCATGAAATTGTCTTGGTACTGTTTGGTGGTAAAATAATATCCGTATAGGTACTTGTTACGGGATTAGGATTGGTCATATCGATCTCTACATCATAAACTGATTTCTCACTTCCTGATGTCGCAATAACCTGAACTTTTGCAATTCCGGTTGCAGAACCAACTACCAGATTAAAATATGCCATTTTTTCGTCAGGCTGTGCAAAACTCAATCTTTGCGTTGCGCTCCCCACAACCTTTAGTCCGGCGCTTGTTTTGATTTGAATAGAAACGTTTTTAATCTTATTTTCAGTTGCAAAAACCGTTACCGGAAGTGTTACTTTTTCTGAAGGCGAAATCTTTCTTGGCAACGAAGCCAGAACCATCAAAGGGCTACGAACCGGAGTTGCTTTTTCGACACTTCCGTAAGCACTTGTATTTGCATCACCGGCAACTACCATTGTTCGAACTGAACCTATATATTTAGGCAATTTTAACTGATGTGTTTTTGTTTGTCCTTTTTCTAATTTAAACGGTCCGTAATACAATACTACAGGTTTAAAACGATTGGCTTTTTTAGCTTTTCCGCCACCTAAATCCTGATCTCCACCAATACTGAAAATCTGATTTATTTTTCCGCCATAAGCTCCAATTACATCATCATAAATATCCCAGGTTTTTACGCCCAAAGCTTCACGAACATAAAAACTATCCCATGCATTTGGGGTTTTAAAACGGGTTAGATCCAGTAAACCTTCATCTACCACTGCAATGGTATACGTCATTTCTTTGCCTGTTTTCTCTCCTACTTTTACAGTAAATGTCTGCTCCGGTTTTAGAACATCCGGCATTGAAAGTGTAGGCGCCAATATCGTGTTTTTATCTACAACTTCAATTGGCACAATACCATACATACGAATAGGCGAATCGTTTTTGGTTGAAGCATGTGGTTGTAGTAATGTTATATTAAAATACACATTTGGAGCCATTGCAGCTGTAATAGGAATTTCTACTTTGGTTTCTCCTTGTTTTGTTTTTGCCCAAAGTGTCTGCACTACTTTTGAACCATTTTCTATAGATATCAAAGCGCGGCCACCTTCACTGGAAGGAAAAGATATCTGTGCTTTTTCGCCCACTGCATAATTTTTCTTATCGGTCGAAAATACTAACATATTGGCTGTAGAAGCATCTCTGTTACGAGTTTTTCCGGACCAAATTGGCCAATCGATATTTACGGTTAATGCAGTTGCATGACCATCTGTTCCATCAGAAACACGAATTAAATAGCGTCCCCATTCTTCATCAGTCAACGATAACTGAATACTTCCTTTTCCGCTCGAATCGGTATTAACTACGTATGTTTTGTATGAAGTAGTTGCATCTGATGAATTATAATTTGATAAATTATCACTCGAAGCATCCCACCACCAACGCCAATCTACTTTAAATACTTTTACCTCCAGATTTCTTACTGCTTTTGGCCTTCCGTTTTCATCAACGGTAACAATATCAAAACGATTATTGGTTCTGGTTTCCAGCATTCCGTATTTGTTTGGTTCTGGAGATTTTATCCCTACATAAGTTTTATAAGGCGAATAAGTGGTCGAGATAACATCTGTGCTAAAATCTCCTCCTTCTTCATATACTTTTGTAATAAATGAGGCACGAAGCATTCCCGGTGCCTGACCTTGTAATTTGGGTTCGATATTTACAGAAGCTTTTCCGTTTTCATTTAATTTTCCGGAGAAAATATTAATTTCTTCTGTGCTGAATTTACGCACTAAATCATCAAAAGCAAATTTCTCATATCCTTTGAAAGTAGTCGTTTGTTGCGAAAATTTAGCCTGCATTTCTACATTCAGGTTTTTCGCAATTGCTCCGTGAAGCCATGTAACTTCAAGATTACTCGTGTTGGGATAAGACGACGAAAGTGTTTTTCTCGAGAAATTATTCTTTATTTTTAAACGATTTGGCTTGATGGTTTCAATTTTGATACTTTTATAAAACTTAGCACCACCAACACTTATCATGGCTTCCCAATTTCCTGTTGGTGCCTCTGCACTTGTTGGAACCACAAAAGAATAATGATTTAACTCGTTCGTTTTCTGAATCGTCTGATACGTTGTTTTGCCATTAGGGTCATTCAGTCTGAATTTTATAGGATGTGATTTTGGCAATTTATTTGATGCATCATTAAGGATAAACGACAAATACAAATTATCTCCGGGACGCCAAACGCCACGTTCTCCGTAAATAAAGCCTTTTAATCCTTTTTGTAAAGTCTCACCGGCAACATCAAAATTACTAACAGACAAAGAAAGCCCATCGTCGAGTTTTACATAAGTCGACTGATCTCCTAATGTAACAATAGCAAAATAGGCAAATTTATCCAGCTGAAAGGATGCAATTCCTTCACTACTTGTTGTTCCTGTAGTTATTTTTTGCTGCTGAAAAGTGTACAAATCAACTCTTGCGTTTGAAATCGGTTCTGTCGTAACGATATTATTTACAGCAAACAGGTACGATTTGTTCTCTCCTCTTTTGGCAATAACACCTAAATCTGTCGCTAAAATATTTGTTCCTATTTTGGCATTATAGTAATACGAGTTTGTACAAGGATTTTCTCTTTCTCTCCAGTCATAATCTTCATAATCTCCATAATCATCGTAAGCGTTTCCACTGTAGTTGACATCATTCTCGTCTACCTCTTCGTCATCTTGATCGTTCTCATCTGTTTCGGCCGTTTCGCATTTATACAAAGAATATTTCTTTTTATACACAAATTCTACTCTATAAATCGCTCCCGGTTCCGGCGTAATTATCTTAGATAAATCCAGGGCAAACGTATTCCATTTACTTGGGGTTATTAAGCCGCTTTCATTAAGCTTGAGGGTCGTTTTTGCAATAGGTTGTGCTACTTTTTTAAGATTCTGACTTCCGTTTAATTCGTTATACTGAAGAAATTGCAGAATATTATTTTTGTAAATCTTATACACTTTTACGTCTACAGCACTTAAGTTTACAGCTTCGAAATTCAATTTTAAATTATTTGAACTTGGCAGAATAGTTCCATTTTTAATAAAGCGGACACTTGGTTTTATTTGGTCAAAAGTAATTTTCTCGGTATAATTCGAGTCCATTTTTTTTCCGTACTGACTTTCGATTCCCTGAAAAACTTCTAATAACAGTTCGCCGGTTATAACCGGTTCCGGTGTTTCGTCCTCAACAACTTCGACTACCTCACTTGAGGCAGAATCTACTGCTACAGCCGCAGAGTCAACTACAACCACTGTAGAATCCGTTGCAACAGCTACCGGTTCTTCTACAACAACCGGAACAGGAATTTCTTTTTTGACTGCCTTTTCATTACTAAAATAAACTTTAAGCACATTTCCCTGTGTCGAAAATTTTAAATTATTCGTGTTCTGAATCGAAACCAATCCCTTAAAATCCTGCCCTTTTTCTAATGGTTCTGAAAAGTTGATTAGAACGGACTGATTGCTTCCTTCGGGAACGTCTACTTTTAGAATCTTAAATTCGTTAATGCTCGAAATAGGATAATCTAATTGTCCTTTCTGGTCAATATCAAAATCACTGCCGTCATACGCTATTTCAAGATTTGTTGCCTCAGAATAACGCTGAATACTGTCAATTATAAAATTAAATTCTTTACCGGAACCGGATTTCTTTTCGAATTTAATTTTAAGATTATTGCCTTTTTGATTGGCCGAAACTAATTTTATAGCTGTTTCAATATCAATATTATCAGCTGTTTTTAAAACACAATTTAAATATTGGTATTCTTTACTATACGACTGAATATCGTTCGTATTTATAGTAAAATCCTGCTTGATTGTTTTTACCGTAAAGTTGAATTTCGAAAGTACTGCTTCTTTCTCTTTCGGAATTGCAATAAGTTTATCCAGGTTTAAAGTAACCTGATATTCTGTTCCCGGTTTTAACTTTTTTTCAGGAATAAAAGCAAGTGTATTGCTGGAGAGCGCTACCACTTTTCCGTCTACACTTGGCGAAATGTTTAACAAATCGCTGTCTAAAACCTGATTGACTTTCCAGTCTTTTTTATCGAAAGCCAAAACTACCCGAATGTCAGATTCCGAAGAGACGATTCCTCCCGTAAAACTGACGATATACTCTTTAAATAATGAAAAATCGGAATTAAAATCGGCAGCTGATTTTCTACCGCAAGATTGAAAAATAAAAAACACACAAAACACGAGAACTAATCCTTTTGCTTTCACTTTTATTTAGAGTTATAAGGTTACAAATTAAAATCTACAGAACGTTTTAACTTTTTACAGTTAAAAGGCATAACAAGTGATATGCCAATTATTGTAGTAAATATAAAGTATTTTTCTCAATGTTTTAAGAGGAAAATTCGGTATTTGAAATTATTTTAATTTGGATATTTAGAAGGGGAAATGCCTTAAAAATCATATATTTGTATAATATAATTTTTTAATAATGGAAAGCAAAAAAATAATTTTCAGAGGCGTTAAAGAAACTTCAAGCCTTATTGCTGCTGGTAAAAAAGCGGCTCAAAAAGCTATTCGTGAAAATAAAATTTTAGGACTATCTTTTACGTTTACAAAAGGAGACAAAGTTTACAGACAAGAGGGAAATGGAAATGTTGTTTTCGTAAAACCAATTGCTCCCAGAAAACCTTTAAACATTAAAAAAGGAACAATTCTGTATGCCAAGTCCAAATAGAGCACGCATATATGCAGGTCCAAATGGTTCCGGAAAAAGTTCTCTTTATGATGCTATTAGCAAAAAATATATTTCCGGAATTTTTGTTAATGCAGATTTAATTGAGAAGCAGCTACAAACAATTGGTTTTGTTGATTTAACAGATTTTAATTTAAAAATTGACACATCAAATTTAGAGGGTTTTAAAAAATTACCTTCCAGTATTTCACTTATTAAAAAAGCCATAAGTGAGAACTATACAATTGATATAAGGGTAAAAGATAATTTCATTGTTAACAATCTAGTAAACACCAACAGTTATGAAGCTGCTTTTGCAGCTTCATTTATAAGATATTCTTTGCTTTCAGAAAAAAAAGATTTTACTTATGAAACTGTAATGAGCGATCGTCACAAATTAGACGAAATCATTCAGGCTAACAAATTAGGCTACAGGACATATCTTTATTTTATATGTACTGATGATTTTGAGAAAAACATTGAGAGAGTAAAAAACAGAGTTTTAAAAGACGGACATGATGTTAATGAAGAAAAAATAAAAAAGCGTTATTTTAAAACTCTTGATAATTTAAGTGATGCTATTAGACTTGTACACAGAGCTTATATTTTTGACAATTCAGGAAATAATTATGAATTATTAGCTGAAATTTATCAAGGAACTGCATTCAAGTTTCATACTGTATCAATTCCTCAATGGTTTGAAAAATATGTTTATAATAAATTTGAATTTTAAAAAAGTAGAAAACTTAAGTAAACTCATTAATTTTATTTTCGTCTTTCAACAAAAAAACGTTTCATTAAATCTGCGGCTTCATTCGCCATAATGCCGGAAACTACAGTCGTTTTGGGATGCAACTTTGTCCCCATGGTCATAAAACCGCGTTGTTCATCGCGTGCCCCAAAAACGATTTTAGAAATCTGACTCCAATACAAAGCTCCCGCACACATCTGGCAAGGCTCAAGAGTAACATACAAAGTACAATCTTTCAAATATTTTCCGCCCAGAAAGTTTGCAGCAGCGGTTATTGCCTGCATTTCGGCATGAGCCGTAACATCATTTAATAACTCCGTTAAATTATGACTTCTGGCAATTACTTTGTCAGCAACAACAATTATAGCTCCTACAGGAATTTCGCCTTTATCAAAAGCCATTTCAGCTTCCTGCAAAGCTTTTTTCATGAAATATTCGTCGGTAAAAGGATTTATCATAATTGCAAAAGTACAATTTTGAAATAATTTTTCCTGACTTACAACTTAAAAAGCAGCAATAAAAATATTCGTTCTTAAAGATTTTCTTTAGCTCAAAAGTTCAAATCATAAGATCTGTTTCGACCTTCGCCTTTTGGTTTCAGTATGGTCTTTTCTGTCAAATCCTGCAAATCTCTTGTTGCTGTTGCTCTTGACGTTTTAGTAATAAAAATATATTTTGTTGTGGTCATTCCGCCCTCAAAAGAAGAAACACCGTTCTCGAACATTTTCAAGACAGCTTTTATCTGTCTTTCATTCATTTCATTTTTAAACTGATCTATAAATCTACTTTTGTTTAATGTAAAAAGCACCGTTTGTTTTGCATTTTTTTGAGACTCTAAAATCAAGCTGGAAAAATAAAAGATCCAATCTGTAATTTCAAGTGTTCGTTGTACCTCTTTCAAAGATTGGTAATACTTTTTTTTATTTTGTTCTATAGTACTCGAAATACTCATTAAAACCGGACGATTTAAAGATTCCGAAAGACATTTTTCTGCAATAGCTCTGCCAATCCTGCCATTTCCGTCTTCAAAAGGATGAATACTCTCAAAATACAAATGCGAAATCGAGGTTTTAATTAATGCTTTTTTAATATCGGTTGCTTTTATTTCAAAATCATTATACCATTTAAGGAATCTTTTCATTTCAACCGGAACCTGATTGGATGGTGGAGCTTCAAAATGAACTATTTCTTTATCATACGCACCTGACACAATTTGCATGGGCTCATTTCCTGTTCGATACTCTCCCGGATTAATACGTTTCGAATATTCCATAAGAATAGAATGCCACTGGTTTATCTTAATTTCAGTCAGTTTTTCGGCATAAGAAGTACGAACCATTACCATCAACTTTCCAATTCCCTGAGCATTTTTATCTCTAATTTGACTAAAAGCATCACCAATACCTAAATTCTTCTTAATGGAAGACATTATATCTTGCCTGCTAAAAAATTCACCTTCGATTTCAGAAGTTTTAATAGCTTCTGAAATCATAAATTGTAAAATAGTTTCCTGCTGAATTTCAGATGATAAAGAATCAACAAGACCTTTTACCTCACCTGTTTCAAATGCAAAATCAATACATAATGAATCTATTACAGTATCATCATATACAAAATTTGCCCAGTTTGGTAATTGCCAATTGTACTTCATGAGGTATTTAATGCTATTAATCACCTCAAATATACTGCTTTTTTGAGGTGATTAGCATTTTTAATCGCCTCATTTATCAATTATGAACGATTTTACAGCGTTTAAAGTTCCTAAATCAATATAGGTTAAACATTCTAAAACCAAAATTTAAATTTAAAACCGTAAATTTGCTTTTTACCTTACAATGAAAAGCAACTTACTTTCAAACATCAATAATCCGGCCGATTTACGCTTAATTCCTGAAGCGCAACTCCCACAGGTTGCACAAGAATTACGTGATTTTATTATCGATGTGATTTCTGTAAAAGAAGGACATTTAGGATCTAGTTTAGGTGTAATCGAATTGACGATTGCTTTGCATTATGTCTTTAATACTCCCGAAGATTTATTGGTTTGGGATGTTGGCCATCAGGCTTACGGACATAAAATTCTGACCGAAAGGAGAGAAATTTTTCATACCAACAGGCAAATTGACGGGATTTCGGGATTTCCTAAAAGAACCGAAAGTGTTTACGATACTTTTGGTGTAGGGCATTCATCGACTTCTATTTCTGCTGCTTTGGGAATGGCAATTGCTTCTAAGCTAAAAGGCGATTTCGACAAACAACATATTGCGGTTATTGGTGATGCATCGATAGCATCCGGAATGGCTTTTGAGGGCTTGAATCATGCTGGCGTAACAGATGCCAACTTACTGGTTATTCTCAACGATAATGCTATTGGGATTGACCCTAGTGTTGGCGCTCTTAAAAAATATCTTACTGCAGTAAAAGAAGGAAAAAATCCAAAGAAAAATAATATGATCAAGTCTTTGAATTTTGATTATTCGGGACCAATTGACGGTCACGATCTTCCTACTTTAATCAAAGAATTAAACAGATTAAAAAATATAAAAGGTCCCAAATTTCTTCATATTGTAACTACAAAAGGCAAAGGTTTACAGCAAGCAGAAGAAAATCAGGTAAAATACCATGCGCCCGGAAAATTCGATGCTTCAACAGGAGAAATTATTTTAAAATCGGAAGAAAATTTACCTCCTAAATTTCAGGATGTTTTTGGTTTAACCATTTTAGATTTAGCCAGAAAAAACAAAAAAATTATCGGAATCACACCCGCGATGCCATCAGGGAGTTCTCTGAAATTTATGATGGACGAAATTCCGGAACGTGCTTTTGATGTTGGTATTGCAGAGCAGCATGCCGTAACGCTTGCTGCCGGAATGGCAACGCAAGGTATGATTGTATATTGCACTATATATTCGACTTTCCTACAGCGTGCCTACGATCAGGTAATTCATGATGTGGCACTACAAAACTTACCCGTTATTTTTTGTCTGGACAGAGCCGGTTTGGTTGGCGAAGATGGCGCAACTCATCATGGTGTGTTTGATATTGCTTATTTAAGAGTAATTCCTAACCTAATTCTTTATGCGCCAATCAACGAAATTGCCTTGCAAAACATTTTATATACGGCTCAATTGGGCTTAAATAGTCCTATTGCAATTCGATATCCAAGAGGTCGGGGCGTTCTGCCAAATTGGGAAGTAGAAAATTTCGGACATTATGAAAAAATTAAAATTGGGGTAGCCAACTGCTTAAAAGAAGGTACAAAAACAGCCGTTTTGTCTACCGGAACGATTGGAAATAATGTGATTTTAGCCCTTAGGGAAGCAAAGAATCCGGAGACTATTGCTCATTATGACTTTCCTTTTATCAAGCCACTGGATAACAATGCATTAACTGATATTTTCTCTGCTTACAGTAAGATAATTACTATCGAAGACGGAGCCATAAATGGTGGTTTTGGAAGTGCTATTCTAGAGTTTGCGGCATTAAATAATTTTAAAAATAAGGTTGTAGTTTTGGGCATTCCGGACATGTTTATTGAGCACGGAACAGTAACTCAATTACAACAATTGTGCAATATAGACGTTAAAAGTTTGGTAAATCTTTTTTCAAACGATACAAAATAATTATTTTGCACTACCAAAAAAAACTAAATTCATAATGAAATTATTGCGTTCTACCCTTTTGCTCCTACTGCTTTTGTGTACATCACATAACTTTGCTCAAATTATACAAACCACTTTAGCCCCAAACGAATTACCTCCGCCACCTTCTAACTGGACTAAGAAAAATCAATTGGGATTTGACATTTCTGAAATTGCTTTTGTGAATTGGAGTGCTGGGGGAACAAGTTCAATTTCCGGATTGTTTAAAGGCGAATTTAACAGAACTTATATCAAAGGAAATCATAAATGGGTCAATGAACTTATTGTAAAATATGGTTTAAACAAACAAGACGGTACTGAACTTAGAAAAACAGATGACGCTCTTATGATGAATTCAACTTACGGATTCAGAAAAGACACATTATCGAATTGGTATTACTCGGCTAAATTTAATTTCAATACTCAATTTACAGACGGTTATAATTATCCTAACAGAGATATCGCGATCTCTAAACCTTTTGCACCGGCGTACGTATTTTTGGGAGCTGGAGCTGAAAACTCAGACAAAAAGAAAAACAGAACATTTTACTTCTCTCCTATTACCTTAAAAACAACTTTGGTTTTAGATCAGACTTTAGCCAATCAGGGATCTTTTGGTGTTAAAAAAGCCATTTATGCTCCTGATCCTCTTGATCCTAATTCGCAAATTCTAATTGAAAACGGACAGAAAGTAAAGGCAGAATTTGGTATTTTGTTAACCGCATACATGAAAAGTGAGATCTACAAAAATATTTTTTACGAAAACAGATTAAGTTTATATACCGATTATCTGAATAAGTTTGGAAATGTCGACGTTGATTATGACACACGATTAGATCTTGTCGTAAATGCTTATGTAAAAGCAAATATTGGTATTCATTTGGTTTATGATGATGATATCAAAACCAAAATAGATGTCGTAGACCCGGTTACAGGATCAACATCTCAGGTCAACAATGGCCCAAGAGCCCAGCTAAGACAGGTATTAGGCGTGGGTCTGGTATATGCTTTTCAATAATAAATTATCTCTCCTCTATTGAGAGCATAAAAAAGACCCCATAAAAATAATGTTTTTATGGGGTCTTTTTTTGGGTGAATGTGAGATTGACTTAATTCTTTTTTCTTCCGTTTATTGTTTCAAATAATTCTAACGCATTTCCGTCTGTCAAAAGCGAAACATAATGGCAAATATGGAGCAAACGCTCGTATAAATTATCTTTCTCTAATTGATGTTTTTCCGGTAACATTTTCAGAATCAATTTATCGTAGTTCGAAGCAATTCCGTCATATTTATTATTAAAAGCTGTTATAAATTTATCCAATAAAGTCTGAATGATTTCATAACCCACAATTTCTTTCTCGATAACCTCACGGCTTTGGTAGATTTTATCAACGCTTAAATTGATAATATCATTCATCTGTGCTTTGTATTTACTTTTGTCGGTTAATGCAAAAGGAAATTTTCCGGTAAGAATAGCTTCTTCATTTTCAACAAAAACATTTACGGCATCATTGATTAATGTTCCAATTGCCAAAGCGCGCAAATAACTAATTCGATCTTCTTTTGTCGTTAAGGTCTTGTATTTGGCAACTCCAATATTGTCTTTTACGAGTTTTATTAAATATTCTAAGGCATAATCTTCAGAGACTAAACCTAAATTTATACCATCTTCGAAGTCAATAATGGTGTAGCAAATATCATCTGCGGCTTCAACCAGATAGGCCAAAGGATGTCTTTCAAAACCAATATCATCTCCAGATTTATTGGCAATCATTCCCATATCCTTAGCTACTTCTTCAAAAAAAGATTTATCTGTCTGAAAGAAACCATATTTTTTATCGGCAATATCATTGGTTGGTTTTTTGGGTAAGCTCTCTTTTGGATATTTCATAAAAGCACCTAAAGTAGCGTACGAAATTCGAAGTCCGCCCTCGATTCCCGGGCGACTTGCCGTAAGAACTGAAAATCCGTTTGCGTTTCCTTCAAAATCAATTAAATCCTGCCATTGTTTGGCTGTCAATTGGTCTTTATATTTTACTCCTTTACCAATAGAGAAATACTCTCCAATTGCTTTTTCGCCAGAATGCCCAAAAGGCGGATTCCCAATATCGTGTGCCAAAGACGCTGCTGCTACAATAGCACCAAAATCATTCATGTGATAACCGTGAACTTCTTTTAAATGAGGATATTTTTCTATGATTTTTTTCCCAACCAAACGTCCCAGAGAACGTCCCACCACTGAGACTTCTAAACTATGCGTTAGTCTGGTGTGCACAAAATCTGTTTTTGAAAGCGGAATAACCTGTGTTTTATCCTGTAAGGATCTAAATGCAGCCGAAAAAATAATTCTATCATAATCAACCTCAAAACCTAGTCGGGTATCATCTTGTTCTACACGTAATCTTTTGCTAGTATCGCCTTGGCGTTTGAGTGATAAAAGTTGTTCCCAGTTCATTTTTAATTTTAGATTGTAGATTAACGATTTCAGAGTGATGGTCTAAAACGTCAAAAATACATTTTATTTTAGGATTTCATTCAAACAAAACAGACTATCCCTTTATAAATTAAAAGATAAATATTGGTACATTCCCATTATTATTTTAAAACACACTGTTTATTTGAGGATTACATTTTTAAAATATTTTTTAAAAATAGCCAATGCCTCAGATTTACTTTCTGCTGTTGGCGGAGGGGTATCTTTTAGTAGATACGGCATATTAAGCAATTCCCATTTTTGAGCTCCCAGTTGGTGAAAAGGAATAATTTCTACCCGCTCGACCGTTTTGTAATGCGCAAAATGTTGTCCCCACTCTTCGAGATACTCCGGTTGATCTGTCCAACCCGGAACTAGTACATACCTGAGCCACATGGGCTTTCCGGTCGATTCTCTGTAAGCGGCAACATCCAGCGTGTTTTTGTTGGTCAAACCGGTTAGTTTATGGTGTATCTTGTCGTTGATGTGTTTTACATCCAACAATAATATATCAGTATTATCAAAAAGTTCCTGAGCCTGATGATTGTTTAATCTTCCGTTGCTGTCCAGACACGTGTTGATTCCCTGTGCATGAAGTAGCTTAAAAAAATGAATTAATTTATTTCTTTGAAGCAATGGTTCGCCACCGGAAACTGTAACTCCCCCAGTTGTACCAAAATAACTTTTTTGACGAACGGCTCTTTTTACCAATTCTTCTATTTCGACCAACGATCCTCCCCTGACATCAAGTGTATCGGGATTCTGGCAGTATAAACATCTAAACTGGCATCCTTGTACAAACACTACCATCCTAATTCCCGGCCCGTCATGGGTACCAAATGTTTCCAGAGAGTGTATTCTTAAATGGTCGGGGTCATCAAGGTTTAGTTTGGTGGCTTCAATATCTTGTAATTGAAAATACATAGTTTGTTGAATGATTTTTTGAATAAATAAAAATAGGCTGGCTAAGATAGCCAGCCTATTATAACTTTGCATTTAGCTTATTTTACATGGCTTCATGAAAAGTACGCGCTATAACTTCCAGCTGATGCGCTCTTGATAATCTCACAAAATTAACGGCATAACCCGAAACTCTTATAGTCAATTGCGGATGATTTTCAGGATGATTATAAGCATCTTGAAGGGTTTCGCGATTTAGTACATTTACATTTAAGTGATGTGCCATTTGTTCAAAATAACCATCCAGAACATTTACCAAATTGGTTACTTGCTCTTCTTTTGTATCTCCTAATGATTTTGGAACCATCGAGAATGTATTCGAGATACCGTCTTGTGCATCCTTGTAATCCAGTTTTGCAACAGAATTTAATGACGCAATTGCTCCGCTGGAATCACGTCCATGCATTGGGTTTGCGCCTGGTGCAAAAGACTCACCATCTTTACGTCCGTCAGGAGTAGCACCGGTATTGGTTCCGTACATTACATTAGACGTAATGGTTAACAATGAAAGTGTTGGTGTAGCACTTTTATAAGCTTCATGTTTTCTTAGTTCTTTGATAAAGAAAGAAGTAATTTCCTGTGCAATGGCATCTACCCTGTCATCATCATTACCAAACTTAGGATAATCGCCTTCTATCTTAAAATCTACCGTAAGCCCGTTTTCATCTCGTATTGGTTTTACTTTGGCATATTTTATGGCTGATAATGAATCTGCAATTATCGAAATTCCTGCTGCTCCGTAAGCAATATCAACATGTGGATCAGAGTCGATCATTGCCATTTGTGCTCTTTCATAATAGTACTTGTCATGCATATAATGAATTACATACATTGACTTGGCATATACTCGCGCCAGTTCTTTCAGTGTACGTTTAAAGACATTACTTACTACATTATAGTCTAATATCTCATCTTCTATTTTTGGAATATCTTTCATGATCAACACTCCGCCACGTTCTTCTCTTCCTCCGTTTAGTGCTATTAATAATGCTTTAGGCAGATTGGCACGTGCGCCAAAATGCTGAATCGATTTACCAATTTCCTGATGAGAAACACAACAAGCAATTCCGTAATCATCAGATCCTCTTGTAGTTCTCATTAAATCATCATTTTCATATTGAATCGAAGAGGTATCAATCGAAACTTGTGCACAGAAATTTTTAAATCCGTCAGGAAGATCTTCTGACCATAAAACGGTTAGATTGGGCTCTGGAGAGGCTCCCAAATTATATAAGGTCTGTAAAAATCTAAAAGATGTTTTGGTAACTTTTGTTCTGCCGTCATTAAACATTCCTCCTATACATTCTGTTACCCAGGTTGGGTCTCCACCAAATATTTCATCATAAGCACCGGGTCTTAAATGGCGCACCATTCGCAACTTCATCACAAATTGATCGACTAATTCTTGTGCTTCAAATTCTGAGATTAATCCTTCTTCAAGATCTCTGTGCAAATAAATATCCAGAAAAGACGATACGTTGCCTAATGACATTGCTGCTCCATCTTGTTCTTTTACAGCGGCTAGATAAGCAAAATATACCCATTGTACTGCTTCTTTTGCATTTTGTGCCGGATGCGAAATATCAAATCCATAATCTGCTGCCATTTTAAGCATATCTTGTAATGCGCTTATTTGAGCCGAAATTTCTTCACGCAAGCGAACTTTGTGTTCTGTCATTGCACCGGATACCTTATTATGATCTTCTTTTTTGAACTTAATAAGCTGATCGATACCGTATAAAGCCAGACGACGGAAATCGCCAATGATTCGTCCGCGCGCATAGTTATCCGGTAAACCGGTTAATATATGTTTAGAACGATAATCTCTTATTTCTTTATCATAAGCATCAAAAACTTTCTCGTTATGATTTTTAGCATAATTAAAAATATCTATCACACGATCTGATACTTTCAATCCTCTTTCGTTTACAGCAGATTCAACCAGTTTGATCCCTCCAAAGGGTTTCATGGCTCTCTTGAGTAACTGATCTGTTTGCAAACCTACAATCACTTCATCTTCTTTATTAATATAGCCTGGTTTGAATGCATTTATTGTTGAAATAGTTTCTACATCTACTGCCAAACATCCGTTATTTGCTCGTTCTTTTAATAAAGCTTCCTTACAAATATTCCACAAGTTTGTAGTTTTTAGCGATGGTCCGGATAAAAAAGACGAATTGCCTTCATAGGGCGTAATATTCTTTATTACAAAGTCCTGAACATTTACTGAGGATCCCCATTTGCCGGGTGTAAAGACCATTTTTTCGACACTTACTTTCATAACTAATTAATTTTAATGTATTTATACAAGTAAATTTCATCACTTTTTTCATACAAAAACATGATAATAATCAGCAAGGGGATTATTTATAAAATAAATTTATTTTCCGTAAGTAAGTTTAGATTTCACCAATAAGCACATGATGGCAGTACCACTTAATAGTGCTGCAAACAAATAAAATATTACGGTATAATCGCTTGTAAGCGAAAGCAATCCGGGACCAACAAAAGCAGCTACAGACCACGCTATTAGTATAAAACCAAAAGGGGCACTCATTTTGCCTGACCCATAAATATCTTTGACAAAAGCGGGCATAGTGGCAAACGCTCCTCCATAACAGCTGATAATAATAAAAATCAGTATTTGAAATAAAAGCGGATTATTGGTCTGACTTAAAACCAGAAAACAACAGGCTCCAATTGCAAAAAATAAGAAGAAGGTTGACCATCGACCAATTTTATCAGAGATGCTGGACCAAAACAATCTTCCAAATCCGTTAAAAAAACCAATGAATGCAACAAAATTAATGGCTTGCCGATCTGTAATATGAATAATTTCTTTTGCCATTGGTGCTGCAATCGAGATTAATGCAATACCACAAGTCGTGTTTAAGAACAACATGAGCCAAAGGCTGTAAAAGCGAACATCCTTTAATAACTCTCTTAAAGGTATAGAACTGTTCGTTACCGAATTTTCTATCTGAGGATCAGCAACAGGAAGCCACAAGCATAATGATGCTAAAGTCATTAGTATAAAATAAGCACTCCCTAACCAATAAAAAGTACCTGAAACACCAAATAAGTCTACCAATGGCAAAATAAGCCGTGAGGCAATTACAGATCCTAAGGCAAAGGACATAATGACGAGTCCGCCCGCGAAACCCGGTTTTTCAGGAAACCATTTTACAACAACCCAAATGGGTGTAATGTATCCAAATCCCAAACCTATACCGCTTATAACACCGTAGCATAAATAAAATAGCGGCAATGATTTTGCAGCAATGGCAAATCCGCTGCCTATTAATCCAATACCAAAAAATAAGGCTGCAAGCAATCCCGCTTTTTTGGGTCCTGTTTTGCGAACAAACTTTTGCATAAAAGCAGCTGTAAGACCCAGGAAACAAATGGCTAAACTAAAGGAAAGTTTCAGCTGGTTGCCATCCCAGCCGTTTAGTGCATAAATGGGATTTATCCAGACACTGTAAGCATAAATAGAGCCTATTGATAATTGCAACAACATTCCTGCCGCTGCAACTACCCATTTATTTTTCTTTATCATAAGTAGATACAATTAGTATGTATCTTACAAATGTAAAAGCCTAAACTTACAAAAAAGGTGATTTTTATCGTGTTTTAAAATCCCCGGTATTGTTATATAATAAGACGATTTTTTTAAAACTCCAGCGCTGTACTGTGTTTAATCTCTCCCATTACAAAAATACTGTTTGTATTCCCGATGTTTTCGATTGTAGACAATTTGTTCATTACAAAATCCTGATAACTAGCCATATCCTGAACAAGAATTTTAAGCATAAAATCATAATCGCCTGCAATATTATAACATTCTATAATTTCTGGAAGTGCAACAATATCTTTTACAAAATTGCTCCCCACATTTTTTGCATGTTCTTTTAAGCGAACATTGCAAAAAACAATCATACCGCGATTCATTTTTTTCTTGTCCAGCAACGCCACATATTTTGTAATATAGCCGTCTCTTTCTAATCTTTTTATACGCTCGTAAACGGGCGTAACGGTCAGAAATAATTTACTTGCAAGGTCTTTTGTGTTGATATTTGAGTTCTCTTGCAGGTATTTCAAAATCAGTAAATCGGTTTTGTCGAGATTTTCCATAGTGTTTTTTACGGCTAAAGTTCTTTTTAAAAGCTTTTATCAGTAATATAATCTTCAAAACATTCGTTTATAAACACTATTTACTTAAATAACAGTCAAATATAAGTTATAAAACCTAAAACAATAAATTTGTTCAGTAAAAAACACTGAAGCAAAAATGAAAACAAATAATTTAGGTTATCCAAGAATTGGTAGCAACAGAGAATTAAAAAAAGCCTGCGAATTGTATTGGGCAGGAAAAATTTCGGTTACCGAACTTATTGAAACCGGAAAAGACATTCGTCTCAAAAACTGGCATTTACAATCAGAAGCCGGGATAGATTTGATTCCGTCTAATGATTTTTCATTTTACGATCAGGTACTTGACTTAACGCTCACTGTAGGGGCAATTCCGGAACGATACCACGAATTTGCCAAAACAAACTCGTCTATCGACTTGTATTTTGCAATGGCAAGAGGAGCTCAAAAAAACGGTCAGGATGTTGTGGCAATGGAAATGACAAAATGGTTCGACACCAACTACCATTATATTGTTCCTGAATTTACAAAGAATCAAAAATTCGATTTGTTTTCTGAAAAAATAATCACCGAGTTTAAGGAAGCAAATGCGGCAAAAATTGCCACAAAACCGGTTCTAATTGGACCTGTTTCTTATTTACTTTTAGGAAAAGAAAAAGAAGAAGGTTTTCACCGCATTGATCTTATCGATAAACTACTTCCTGTTTACTTCGAGATATTCGAGAAACTACAGGCCCAAAAAGTACAGTACATTCAGTTAGACGAGCCTTTTTTAGCGCTCAACTTAACAGACAAAGAGCGCAATACTTTCACGAAAGTGTATAATGAGATCAACAAACGTTTCCCTGATATTAAAATTGTTCTGGCGAATTATTTTGATTGTTTTGGCGAAAATCTTGAAACCGCATTGGCATTACCGGTCGATACTTTTCATTTAGATTTAGTGCGTTGCCCGTCGCAATTAGATGATATTTTAGAATCAGGAAAATTGGCCGCCAACGTAAATCTTTCTCTGGGAGTTGTCGATGGTAGAAATATCTGGAAAAATGATTACTCAAATTCTTTGGCTTTAATCAAAAAAGCAACCGATGCTTTGGGAGAAAACCGAATTCTGGTAGCGCCATCCTGTTCCTTGATTCATAGTCCATGCGATTTAGACTTAGAAACAAATGATGAAACACTGACTCCGGAAATTAAACAATGGCTTGCTTTTGCCAAACAAAAAATCAATGAGGTTTTCGTATTAAAACAATTGGCTTCTAACGAAACTATAGCACAAAACTCTGTTGGTTACGAAAGAAACAAAATTGCAAATGACAATCGTAAAACTTCAGAATTAATTCATAATAATGCCGTAAAAGCACGTGTTGCTGCCATTACAGCTACAGATGATCAACGTAAAAGTACTTTTGCGACACGACGAAAAAGACAAATCGAAGCCTTGAATCTTCCTTTGTTCCCAACCACCACAATTGGATCTTTTCCTCAAACAGCCGAAGTGAGAAGCTGGAGAGCAAAATTTAAAAAAGGAGAATTGACTACCGAGCAATACAACGAATTGATCGAGAAAGAAACCGAAGCTACAATTCGTTTTCAGGAAGAAACCGGAATTGATGTATTGGTTCACGGAGAATTCGAACGCAACGATATGGTCGAATATTTTGGGGAGCAATTGTCCGGTTTTACCTTTACAAAAAATGGCTGGGTACAAAGTTATGGTAGCCGTTGCGTGAAACCTCCGGTTATTTATGGCGATGTTTCGAGACCAAACCCAATGGCCGTAAAATGGTCTAAATATGCCCAATCATTGACCCAAAAATGGGTAAAAGGTATGCTTACCGGCCCTGTAACGATCTTGCAATGGTCGTTTGTTCGTAACGATCAGCCCCGTTCTGAAACTTGTACGCAAATTGCTTTGGCAATTCGTGACGAAGTCGTAGATCTTGAAAAAGCCGGAATCAAAATCATTCAGATCGACGAACCTGCGATTCGCGAAGGATTGCCTCTAAGAAAAGAAGAATGGGCAAACTACCTGGATTGGGCCGTAAAAGCATTCCGAATTTCGGCAAGTGGTGTAAACGACGACACACAAATTCATACACACATGTGTTACAGCGAGTTTAACGACATTATCCAGAACATTGCAGATATGGATGCAGATGTTATCACGATCGAATGTTCGCGTTCGCAAATGGAGCTTTTAGACGCTTTTGCCAACTTTAAATATCCAAACGAAATTGGTCCCGGTGTTTACGATATTCACTCGCCACGTGTGCCATCAAGTGCCGAAATGGTTCGTTTGCTCGAAAAAGCTTCGGCCGTAATTCCCGTAGATCAATTGTGGGTAAATCCCGATTGTGGCTTAAAAACTCGCCATTGGGACGAAACCAAAAAAGCATTAATCGAGATGGTTGCTGCCGCTCAGGAAATGAGAGCAACTATCTAAAACTCTGTAAGTTTATAGTTTTTATTACATACATTTTTGTTTTTTATGCCAACTCGTGAGGTCGAAGTTCTTGTAGTTATGAATTAGTTTCGACTTCACTTGTGTTGGTGTTTATAAGTTTCGTTTTTTTTTTGAAGCATAAAAACTCCGTTTCAAAACACCTTTTGTCCCGCTATCCCTTACAATCTTTTGTATCCGCCGGGGCGCAAACAAAAGGATTTCCAGTTCTATCGGGGCTACATCATAAATTTTAGTTTTCTTAAACACCTATCTCTAGCTTATTTGCAACAATAGAACCAAGCTCCTAATAATCCCAGGTTCTTTATTTTACCGCATGCGAAAAATCGTACTTTTGCAGGCAGGCCAAAATTAAGCAATAAATTGCGTGCTTGCGAACTATCGAAAATTGTATGGCACAAGTGCAGATTGTATTTTACCTAAACAGAAAAATTTTTCAGAATTTTTAAATATCTTTGAATTATGAGTACAGCAACAAAACCAAAACACATTGGCAGAAATATTAGCCGCATCAGAGAACTTCGAGGTATGAAACAAGAAGCGCTTGCAGAAGCTATTGGTGTAAGCCAGCAATCTATTTCAGGACTTGAAGGAAGCGAAGAAGTTGATACTAAAAAACTTGTAGAAATTGCAAAAGTATTGGGAGTTACGGTAGAAGCTATTGAAAACTTTTCGGAAGAAAATATGATTAATTATTTTAATACTTTTACTGATAATAGTGCTGGTACTTTTAATAATCATTGCACATTCAATCCTTTGGACAAATTAATAGAAGCTTACGAAGAAAACAAAAAATTATACGAACGTTTGGTTCAGGCTGAAAAAGAAAAAGTCGAATTTTTAGAAAATATCGTAAAAACAAAATAACTATTATAAGATATATATTAAACCAAAAAAGAGACTTTCGAGTCTCTTTTTTGGTTTAAACAATTATGTTAATGTTCTAAGTTGTCTTTTAAGTAAGATAATTTATATGTATCATTGTTATTAAAATAAGTAATAACTTACATTGATACACTGTTTATTATGTATAATAACTTTGATAACTTCGACATTTTTGATAATTTTAAGACAAAAGGAGATCTCGGACAGTACTCCTCTTATGCCGCTTACAACAATGATTTATTGCGCTTGGCAGATTGCTATGGGCGAACCCCATTTGATTGGTACAGAAATAAAATAACAGGAGAAATAAAGTGGCTTGACGGAAAGGCTGAGATTTGCAATTATTCTAATTTAGGACATACCTGGGGCAAAACTTTTGCTAATAATAGCCGAATATTATTAGATGGAGAAACCAGACTAATAACCTATAACGGAGAAGTTCTTTACGATTTTAATAAAAAGAAACCCTCCTTTTTTAGTGACGGAATTGCAATGTCTGACGCAGGAAACTATCAAAACCCCGGCGCATTGCCCAAAGGCGGAAGAAATGTAACCTGGATTGATTTTGGAGGTGCACTTGAAGCCCTCCTTATGATATTTGCATTCGAAATAAAAAACCCTACCCCAAAAGGAAAAGGAACAAACGGAGGAAAACCAACACAAGAAAACAAAGTTGATGATTTTACAAACGCAGTTGATAATGGTGTAGATGGTGGGAAGGCTATGAAAGAAACTTTAGACAAACAAAAAGCCAAAGAAAATAATGCAAATAGTACTAAATCTAATAAAAATATAAGAACAACTTGGTATGACAAAAGTGGAAAAGAAATTAGAACAGAGGTTAAAATACACAATGACAAAAAAAAATAAAATATTGACAATTTTATTTTTTGCAATACTATTAGGAATTGTAGTGCTCTACCTCTGGTCTAGGACTGAAAAAATATATGTTTTACATGAGTATTATCCAAACAGAAAAAAAGCTTCAGAATATGAATACGTCATTAAAAATGGAGATACTCTTCTAAATGGCAAATTTGTTCGTTACAATAGAGAAGGAAACAAAATAGCTGAAGGGAATTTTGTGAATGGAGAACCAAACGGAAAAAGCATTTATTATTTTGACAATGGTATAATAGAATCGATATTTTATCGGAAAAGCAGTAAAATTCTGGAGGAAATTATAGAAAATCATCCATCAGGAAAGGTAATGCAATACACATTATATGACTATTTTGGCTTGTCAGCTTTTATTTCTCGTTTTGATAAAGAAGGAAATATTGTTAATTATGAAGGTTATCCAGTAATGGAAACATATCAATATAGAATTGTAAACAAAAAAAGATTTAAAACAAAAATTGAGCAATACCTTAAAATAGGAGATACATTAAAACAGCAATATATAATAGCAAATATCCCAAATGCCAAACGTAGCCTTAAAATAGAAAACTTAAATGTGGATAACACAAAAGTTAAACGAACATTCAAAAAAACGTCTCAAACTGGTCTTGAAGTAAAAGAAGTATTAATAAGAAAAGGAATTAATAAGATCAGAGCTGTTGTTAAATATGAATTTAACGATAAAGAAAAAACAGTTATTAATGATACCATTTCTTTTAAGGTTGAGGTTCATTAACCTAAAGGCCAGGACAAAAAACGAAACGATTTATAACAATGAATAGAAAACACAAAATAATAGTACTATTAACTATTATAGTACTTAGTTGGGTATTCGGTTTTTTTATTTTATGTATGGAAAAGTACATGTTTTAAAAGAATATGATGCCGAAACAAAAGAGACTACAACACTAGAATATATAATAAAAGATGGGGATACAATTTTTCACGGAAAATTTATTAATTATAATGAAAAAGGAAATAAAACCTATGAAGGTAATTTTGTTAATGGACAGATAAAAGGTGAAAGTATTTTTTACTATGATAACGGTACTATCGAATCAGTACATTATAGAAAGACCAGTAAAATCTTAGAAGAAAGTTTTTATTATCATCCAAATGGCAAGGATATGAGATACATGATTTATGATGATTTAGGCATCTCAGCTTTTATCATTGATTTTGATGAAAAAGGAAATGTAGAAAACTATAAAGGCTATCCAATAATGGAAGTTTATCAATCTAAAATTGCAAACAAAGAAAAATCTAAAACAAAAATAAATCAATATCTTAAAGTAGGAGACACATTAAAACATCAATATTTAATAGCGTATATCCCAAATGCCAAACGCGACATTAGGATAAAAAATATGGATTCAGATTATACAAAAGTTAAATCAACATTAAAAAAAACATCTCAAATAAGTTTTGATATAGAAGAAGTATTAACAACAAAAGGAATTAATACAATAATAGCAACCGTTAAATATGAATTTGACGATAAAGAAAAAACAGTTATTAATGATGCGACTTCTTTTAAGATTCAGGTTCATTAATCAATATTGCATAATCAGTATCAACTAATAGAGACATTTATAGTTCTCCACAAAAAAAAAATGAAATTATGAAAAATAAATATATAATTATATTGTCCACTGTCATACTTGGCTTGATAGCCGTGGTTTTTTATTTTAAGGATGAAAAAGTTTATACATCAAAAGAATATTCTTCTGATGTAAAACAAAAAAAAGAAGTGTTTGAATCTGTTATTAAAAATGAAGGCATTGAAGAAAAGATTGAAAATTTTCCATCCGGAAAAATTATGCGCTATACATCATACGATGATTTAGGTATACAAGCTTTTACTGTTCTTTTTGATGAAAAGGGAAATGTAGAAAATTTTAAAGGGTATCCGTTAATCGAAACATATCAAAATCAAATATCAAGAAAAAGGCGACTTAAACAAGATGTCAAGCAATATCTTAAAGTTGGAGACACCTTAAAATATCACTACTTAATAGCCAATGTACCTAATGCTAAACGTAATTTTAAGATTGAAAATACAGACGTAGATGACACAAAAGTAAAACGAATAGTAAAAAAAACGTCTAAGATAGGTATTGATGTAAAAGAAGTATTAACCAAAAAGGGAATTAATACTATCGAAGCAGTTCTTAATTATGAATTTAATGATAAAGAAAAAACTTCTATTACTTATACAGAAATTTTTGAGGTTGAGGTTCATTAATCAAAAATCAGATCCTACAGCTTTTCAGAAGAACTGTTTATACTAAAAACAAAAAAAGCATCAGCCGGGGCTGATGCTTTCTGAAATTGAATATATAATTTAAGATTAGAAATTTTTAGAAATTCCAATGTTAAATGTTTGTCCAAAATTGAAGTAGAATTTACTGTAATCAGCACCGTTGTTATCATAACTAAGTGTCTCATATCCTAAACCACCAATACTAAAGTTAAGACCAAAACCTTTTTTCATGTTGATAAAAAGAGCTGGAGTAACACCTACATACATACCATCTGCTTTAGATTTTGCGAAAGCATTTCCAGGACCGTATTGTTTTGTTTTAGCATTTTGAAAACCAGCACCCATATCAGCAAAAATAGAGAAAGTTTGGCTTAATGGCATAGAATAACGAACGAATGCTCCTAATTTGAAGTTGTTATCTTTAATTTCTCTAGCTCCGTTGTCATCATTAGATGAAGCTACTGTAAATTCACCCCCAACAGTCCAGTTGTCAGTAAATTGGTAACCAACTTTAGGAGAAAAGCTAAAAGAATTTGTTTTTGCTTCACCAAATTGATATTCTGATTTCTCAGAAGTAAACCCGATGTTACCACCAACTAAGATTGATCCTTTTTGTGCATTTGCAAAGCTAAACATAGCTAAAGCCAGAATAAGTAAAATTTTTTTCATTATAAATTATTTTTTTAATTAATACTCCTTTAACAATAACGATGCCGTAGCTGTTGGGCTTTGTGATTTTTTTATGATTTCTTTAAAAGATAAAAATGTAGTAATCGAGCTTATTTCTGTTTACTTTTGTAGCAAATAAATAGTCATGTCGATAGAAGTAAACAACATATCAAAAAGTTACGGAACTCAAAAAGCACTAAATTCAATTTCATTCTCTATAGAAAAAGGAGAAATTGTTGGATTTCTTGGTCCAAACGGCGCAGGAAAATCTACTTTAATGAAAATTTTGACCACATATTTATTGGCAGATAGTGGCTCAGCCGTTGTAAATGGTCACGATGTCATGACAAACACAAAAGCAGTTCAACGTTCTATTGGATACTTACCGGAGCATAATCCGTTGTATTTGGATTTGTATGTTCGTGAGTATTTGGCTTTTAATGCCGATGTTTATAAAATCGAAAAATCACGAATCGAAGAAGTTATTCAACTGACAGGACTGACACCTGAAAGTCATAAAAAAATAGGACAACTGTCTAAAGGATATCGCCAGCGTGTGGGTCTCGCCAATGCTTTACTGCATAATCCTGATGTTATTATTCTGGACGAACCTACTACAGGACTAGATCCTAACCAGTTAATGGAAATACGTAATGTTATTAAAAATGTAGGCAAAGATAAAACGGTATTTTTATCGACGCACATTATGCAGGAAGTAGAAGCCATTTGTGATCGTGTCATTATTATTGACAAAGGACAAATTGTTGCCGACAAAAAACTGGACAAATTAATCTCTGCCGATACAGAACAAGTAATCGAAGTCGAATTTGATTATCAGATCGAAGAACAACTTTTAGCAAAGCTCGAAAATATTACCTCTTATAAAAACATTCATGATATGACCTGGGAGCTAACTTTTGTTGCAGAAAAAGATATGCGTCCGGCTATTTTTGATTTTGCCAACGAAAATGGCTTAAAAACATTACAACTCAATCAGAAAAATAAAAACCTCGAAGCTGTTTTTAGAGAAATTACCAAATAAGTTCTCCCTTTACAGCCTCACTTTACCGATAAAAAGCCAATTTGTTCTCTAAAACAAATTGGCTTTTTTTACTTAACGCTATTATCCCGCCATTTTTTATGCGATAAAATCTTTTTTTTAGAAGCACTTATTGCAAAGTTCCCTTTTTGCTTTAAAATTTCCGGATAATGAACAAATTGCGAAGGACTAATTATCAATTTGTTATCCTATTTGATTACAAATTTTAACTATTTTTATTTAGACTTGATATAAATAGTGTTATATTTGAAAACTGAAACTCAAAAACGATACAAATGTTGTTTGCCTTCAACCTTATCAAAATTCTATTTTCCAGACTGCTCAATCGCCTTTTGCATTTTCGAGAGACTCTTATTGATAAACTAGAACAGATCGTTTTAAAATAAAAAAGCGCTTTTAAAACAAGCAAGTCACGAATATCTTCTTTACAAATTAGATTAAAACTCATTCCCAAAAAAACAATCCAAAAATCATGAAGAATTTTATAACCTCTATTATGCTCGCATTTTCGGTCTATGGATATTCACAAACAGAAAAAGAAACGGACAGCATTGTCGAAACGTCTATAAATGTTCTGGATGAAATTGTGATTACAAAAAAGAAGGTTTTATATACTCAAAAATCTGACCGATTGATTTTTAACGTCGAAAACAGTATTGTTTCTGAAGGTGGTACAGCATTGGATGTTTTATCCCGCGCTCCAGGTGTTGTCGTATCGCAAGATGGAGAGTTATCAATTCGCGGGCAGCAAGGTGTGGGCGTAATGATAAATGGCAAATTAACGCAGCTTTCGCAAAAGGAATTAGCCAATTATTTAAAATCGACAACCTCATCAAATATTAAACAAATAGAAGTCATTACAAATCCTTCGTCTAAATATGATGCGACAGGAAAAGCCGGAATTATTAATATTGTTTTAAAGAAACCAAATACAGGCGGACTTAAAGGAACGGTTTTTACAAATTATGGCAGAGGCCGTAAAAACAGAACTAATTCTGGTGTAAATTTGAGTTATAATAAAGAGAAAATTGGTGTTTACGGAAACTACAGTTACACGTTTAGAGGTGAGGAAGAGCACAAAAAATTTGACCAAAATCAATATACTGATGCTACACGTGGACAAATTTTGACTACAAATCATCAAACTTCGACAACTGACGAACCGCTTACTTCGAACAATTTTAAGATTGGAACCACTTATGAGGTTTCTCCTAAAACCAATCTTGAGGTATATCTTGATGCAAAACTGGGACGTTATGAGAACATTGCAAACGGTACAAACACGTTGCGCAATGCCTTAGACCAAATACAATTTGATGCATCGACCTACAATGACAGTAAAGAAAAATGGAACGATTATACGGTTGCTTTTTCCGGAGTACATAAATTTAATACCGAAGGACAAAATATGTCTTTTGATTTTGAATACGAAACATCAAAATTCAGATCAAATCAGTTTCAGAGTGCAAAAAACACAGATCCTTCCAGTCCAGCCAGCATTAATGACCGACGCGGTTTTATTCCGTCGCAATTAAAGGTATTTACCGGAAAAGTTGATTTTACCATTCCTCTAAAAGAAAAACAATCGATCGAATGGGGATTTAAAGCCAGCATTAAAAACAATGATAATCCATCAGTGTATGAGTACAATGAAAATAACCAATGGATCGTTGATCTTAATTCGACCAATCATTTTGAGTACAAGGAACAAATTTATGCGGCTTATGCCAACTATAAATATCAAATAGAAAACCTGAACATTCAGGGTGGTTTACGCTCTGAATATACTGCGATAAACATTTTACAGAAAACCTTAAATCAAGCACATAAAGACGATTATCTAAAATGGTTTCCAAGTGTTTCTATGAAATATGAATTGAACAGCAATCATTCGCTACATGCTTCTTACAGCAAAAGAATCAACAGACCAAGCCAGTTTGATTTAAACCCATTCCGTTTTTATGATGATTCTTTTAACTATTCGCAAGGAAATCCAAATTTGGTTCCTGAAATCACTCATTCAGCAGAAATTGGATATGCCTGGAAAAGTGCTTTTATGGCTTCGCTATATTGTAGTAAAACCAAAGATGTTTTTACAGAGGTTTATGTCTATAATCCTGCCAATAATACTACTGTAACCTCGCAAATCAATGTAGACAAATCCTATAATTATGGTGCTAATATTACCCATACAACCGAAATTTATAAATGGTGGTCTGTAAATACGCTTTTTAATATTTTCGAAAATAAATTTATGGGCAATACAGTCAATACCGATAAAATCGACCCGATTGTCACGTTGAATTTAAGCGTGCAAAATTCCTTTACGATAACAAAAAGCTGGAAAGCCGAAGCAAATGCACAATATCAATCAAAATCGAATCTTGGTATTTATGAGAGAGCTGCTTTTTTTGATTTCAGTATCGGAATTTCTAAACAGGTCCTTTCTAACAAAGGCAATATCAAATTTAATATTACTGATATTTTCAACACTAATAATTTTCACATCAACTCGGTTATAGCCCAAACAAGTATCAATAAAAGATATGATCTTGACAACAAAATTGCAACAATAGCCTTTACATATAGAATCTAATATTTTGAATCTTTAGTTTCCCTTGTTTTTGTTTTTTTTTTGATAGAACAGAGCCTGTCTGTAGTTAGCAGGCTCTTTCTTTTTTTTAATGCGCAGTAATGATAATAAAACGACTATTATAAATCGAGATCTGAGATCGTTTCTTTTAATTCTTTGACAATTATTTTAACGTCATTTTCCGTTGTTCTCCAATTTACAAAAGAAGCTCTGATTCCTTTACGGCCTTCATAAAATGTAGGCGTCATAAATACTTTTCCCCTGTCATTTAGCTCCGTCAAAAACTGACTTACGTTTTCCTGATTGTGATCTCCTTTTAAAGTAAAACAAACATTATTGAGACGAATTGGTGCCAGAAGTTCAAAATTATCATCTTCAATGAGCGCATTCGCAAAATGCAATGCTAGTGCTGCACTATTTTCTACAATATCCTGATAGCCTTCTTTTCCGTAGGCTACTAACGAAAACCAAACCGGCAATGCGCGCAAACGACGCGAGTTTTCCGGTAATACATTCAGGTAATTAAAATTCTCTAATGCATTACCGAGATAAGGTGCATTCGAATTTTGAAAAGTATCTACCTGATGATTTATATGCTCTTTTTTAATTAAATAAAAAGCACTTTCATAAGGTACATTGAGCCATTTATGACAATCGATTGTAATACTATCAGCACCTTCCCAACCGTCTGTAAGATGTTTGAACTTTTCTGAAACAGCAGCAAAACCACCAAAAGCAGCATCGATATGCCACCAGAATTTGTACTTTTCTTTTAGTTTTGAAATAGCTTCAAAATCATCAAAATCTGCTGTATTTACGGTTCCCGCACTTGAAATTAAGATAAAAGGTTTCCCGTTTAGATGCTGGATATTCTTTTCCAGATCAGCGATATCAATTGCTTCACGATTGCCTTCTATCGTTTTGATTGTGGTGTAATTATTACTTCCAATTCCTAACATCGCTATTGTTTTTATCGACGAAGAATGTGGTGTGGCAGTCAGAATATTGATTGTTTCCGAAATTCCGTTTTTTGCAAAGTCTTTTCCTGATTGTGCTCCAAACCATTGTCTTGCAACTCCCAGACACGTAAAATTAGACATGGTTGCACCGGTTACAAAACCACCTGAAAAAGATTCCGGCAAGTTCAACAATTGTAATAACAGATTGATTGTTTCAAACTCAATTAAAGCCGAAACACCTCCCTGAGTTTTTATCGCTTGCGTATTTTGATCATAAACTGATGCCAGCCAATCGCCTGCAATCGAAGCCGGAGTTGAGCCTCCGGTTACAAATCCTAAATATCTTGGTCCCGGCGAAGCAACCATCAGCGGCGCTAATCGTTCTTTAAACTCCTCTAAAGCAGCCAATGATCCTAAACCTAATTCGTTTAAAACCCGTGTGGGATCAATTCTGTTTTTATTTGAAGTTGGAATATTTTCGAGATTATTCAAAAAACTTAATCCGTGTTGTTTGGTCTGATTAAGTATATTTTCGAGATCGTTAAGATCGTTCTGAAGTACTGAATTCATTATTTATATATTTGAATGCTACAGCTAAGTGCTGCTGTAAAAACAGCTCACAGATTATACTGATTAAGCAAATTAATACTGATTTTTATTTATTAGTGAGGTTATTCTACCACTTGGTTTTTTCGGAGAAACGCGAGACCATCATAGAAGAAATCACATCGCCGTTGGCATTCAATAAAGTTGCAATTGGGTCAACAAGGGTTCCTAAAATCATGGCTACGGGCAAGGCTTGCTCCATTGGTAAACCATAAACTGTAATGGCAAGAACTTCTCCTATATAACCTCCGTTTGGGATTCCGCCTTCGACAATCGAAACAATTACTGTAATCCCTAATGCAAGTAAAATTGTTGATAGTGAGGTAAAATCTTTTCCAAACATGGCAAAAAGAAAGGTTATTTTTAAGATAGAGGACATACTTGAACCGTCTTTATGTAATGGAGCTCCTAACGGAATAACTAAATTACGGACGTGTTTAGGTATTCCCATTTTTTCGGCAGCGTCAAGGTTTGCCGGAATTGTTGCAATACTGCTACAAGTCCCAACTGCGGTTAAAGCCGGTGTAATATTGTTACTCCAAAAAACTTTAAAAGCCCTTTTTCCTCCGGCGACAAAAGCATATAAACTAAAAAATATGAAAAAATAAAGTACACAAGCACCATAATAAACCCCCAATGGTTTGGCATAAATTCCAAATAATTGTGGGCCGAAAACTCCAACCTGATAGGCAAAATATGCCCCTAAACCTATTGGAGCCAATTTCATAATCATACCTAAAAGTTGTTTCATGACTTCGTTTCCTGAATCCAGAAAACTCCTGAAAGCAGTTCCTTTTTCTTCGGATTGCAAGCTTGCAAAACCTATTAAAAAAGAAAATATAATTAATGCCAACATACTTTTACGCGACAATAACTCAAAGAAATCATTTACAGTAAGCAATTGGGCTATTTGCTCGCCTATGCTTCCGGATTGAATGTTTTCCAATGGAACTTTAGAAATTATAATATTTTGATGAATTGGAAAAAGATAAACTGCAATAATCATTACAATTGCCGAAATTAAAACTGTTCCTAAAAAAACAGCAATCATTATAAGAAACAATTTACCCAGCTTTTCGGTTCTTTCTAAATTTGCAATTGACGAAGCGATAGTAAAAAAAATAAGCGGAATAATTGCTGTAAACAATAAGTTCAGAAATATATCTCCTAGAGGTTTTATCACCTCAACTTTTTCCTTAAAAACTAATCCCAGAATACTGCCAATTGTGATTCCGCCAAGAAGTAAAAGGATACTGCTGTAACTCTTGAGAAAATTGATTTTTTTAACCTCCATATATTTAAAGTATTACAATCCTGAATAGAAACCTGAAATAAAAATCAATTAAAGTAATCAAAAAAAGAGTAGTAAAATTATTTTTTTATGCCAGGAATTAAAATGATTTCGAATGCTTTTCTAATCTAGCGAATCAACAGTTAAAATGTGCCGTTAGACATTAAATATTACAGACCGTAAATTCGAAATGTGTTGGCGTGCCGCAGGTACGCAATAGATATCGGTTTGTTGCGTACCTACGGCACGCCAGATCCCTTTTAATTCATAATTTCTACCGACATTTAGTCCTTAACGGTACAAAATAAACGGTTTAGGTCATTAATTCGCATTAATCATTATTTCTCCAACACCAAAGTAGTAAAAGCTCTGTCTACCAACTCGCCTGTTTTACTTTTTACTTTCTCTGTTTGGGTTGGTGCATTTATGATTTTGAAAGGCGTTTTTTCAATTAGTTTGTTGGCCTTTTCAGTACTGTAAAGTTCAAAATCAAATTGGGTAAAAGGAAGTTGCTTCATAAAACTTTCTTCGGCAAAAGTGATACACAAAATTCCTTTGGGTTTTAAAACTCTGTAAATTTCTAAAAGCAATTTTTCAGGTTCCTGCCAGAAATAAAGCGTATTTACGGTAAATATTTTATCGAAAGAAGCCTCTTGAAACGGAATTGTATTACCGTCATAAATAGAAAAGAAAGCTTCTTTTTGAGAAACATAATTTCTGTTGATCTGGCGTGCTTCCTGAAACATTAATTCAGACATTTCGAGTCCGTAGTATTTCAGGTTTTCAGCTTGTTCGAATATAAATTCTAAATGCCCCGCATTTCCATGACCTAATTCCAAAATTATATTTCCGGATGCTATATGTAGATTTTGAATTGAATGGTGCGTCATATTGATGTTGGTTTCATTCATCATATTTGCCATTTCGATTCCTTTTTCTCCTTTAGGATGCTTTAACTGAGAAGCTATTGCTTGTAATTCTTCTTGTTTCATAATGGTAAAAGTTAAATTCCAAATTTAAAAATCCAAATTCCAAGCATTGTTTGTCATTGTGAGGAACCAAGCAACCGCACTAACAAAAGTACAAAAGATAAGCAACATCAGATTGCTTCGTTCCTCGCAATGACATTAAAAAAGATGGCTCGCTATCTGGCGAATATTCTCTGATTTCCCCATAGAGTAATAATGCAAAACAGGAACTCCGGCTGCTTTTAATTCCAACGATTGCTGAATTGCCCATTCGATACCCACTTGTCTTATTTCTGCATTATTTTGGCATGAATCTACGGCATGAATTAAATCTTCCGGCAAATCGATACGAAAAATCTGTGGTAAAACCTGTAAATGTCTCTGAACTGCAATAGGTTTAATTCCTGGAATAATAGGAATTGTGATTCCCATTTCTCTCGCCTTTTCTACAAACTTGAAATATTTTGCATTGTCAAAAAACATTTGTGTTACTACATAATCTGCTCCGGCATCTACTTTTTCTTTCAGTCTTTTTAAGTCTGATTGCAGTGATGGAGATTCTAAATGTTTCTCCGGATAACCTGCAACTCCAATGCAAAAGTTAGCTCTGTTATCAGCATCCATTACTTCATGAAGGTATTTTCCCTGATTCAATAAACTAATTTGTTTTACCAGATCAATAGCATAATCGTTTCCTCCTGCTTTTGGCATGAAATATTGTTCGTCTTTCATGGCATCACCACGTAAAGCCATCACATTGTCGATACCAAGATAGTTACAATCTACCAAAAGATATTCCGTTTCTTCTTTTGTAAACCCGCCACAAAGTACGTGAGGAACAGTATCTACGTTGTATTTATGTTTTATAGAAGCGCAAATTCCAAGCGTTCCCGGACGCATGCGTGTTAGTTTCTTGTCTAAAAGCCCATTGCCTTTATCAATATAAATATACTCCTCACGAGAAGTTGTTACATCAATAAATGGCGGATTAAACTCCATCAACGGATCAATATTATCGTATAATTCCTGAATGCTTTTCCCCTTTTGAGGCGGAATAATTTCAAATGAGAATAATGTTTTTCCTTTGGCGTTTTCTATATGTTGTGTTACTTTCATTCTTTATAGTTGATAGTTTTTGGTTGATGGTTGATTTTGCAGGTGAAAATAGCAACCGTCAACTATATTAATTTTTTATAATAGTTAATAAACCTATTCAACAGCTTTTTGCAAGTCTGAATCTGTTCAAAAGCAATATTGAAATTATTTTCATCTATGTATTTTTGGTCAAATGCTAAATAATATTGTGTTTCTAATTCATATAATGATCCTCTCGAAATATGAAGAAAATGTATTGTATCTTTTGATGTTTGGCGTCCACAACCTTCAGCAATATCTTAATCTGCTATATTAGGGTTTAACCATTTCATTGCATAATCTGTAGGAACGTTTCGGCGTTTGGCGTAATCGACTACCTGATCTTCTTTTATTTTTCCAAGTCCGAAGTATTTACTTTTCGGATTTCCAAAATAATATCCTGAAACAGATGACGCCGGCCACATTGCCATACTTTCCGTCAGAGTTACTCCAATTTCGTCTGCTACATTCAGGAGTTTCCAGATTGTTGGTTTCTCTAAGTGATCCGGACAAGCGGGATAACCTGGCGCAGGACGAATCCCTTTGTAATTTTCTTCGATCAAATCTTCTGTCGAAAGGGATTCTTCGGCATCATAACCCCAGAATTCCTGACGTACTTTTTCGTGAAGATATTCGGCAAAAGCCTCAGCAAAACGATCCGCTAATGCTTTTACCATAATGGAATTATAATCGTCCAAATCTTTTTCAAATTCGGCTGCCCATTCATCAACCCCAAAACCTGTTGTTACGCAAAATGCTCCTATATAATCTGTAATTCCAGAGTCTTTTGGCAATATAAAATCAGACAAAGCGATGTTTGGTGCTCCTTTTGTTTTCTGCGATTGCTGACGAAGCGTTAAGAATTTCTCCAGAACTTTTCCGTTTTCATCACGCAATTCGATATCATCATCATCAATCTGGTTTGCGGGGAAAATACCGTAAATTCCTTTTGCTGATAATTTTTTCTCTGCCAGAATCACTTTCAGCATTGCCTGAGCATCTGCAAAAAGAGAAGTTGCTTCTACTCCCACAACCTCATCTGTCAGGATTGCCGGATATTTCCCGAACAATTCCCAGGTTCTAAAAAATGGTGTCCAGTCAATATACGGAACCAAAACATCCAGTTCTACCTCAACGATTTGTTTTCCAATTACTTTTGGCTTCGTAGGCGTATATTCTGCCCAATCCAATTGTAATTTATTTTTACGCGCTTGCTCGATTGTCAGGAAGTTTTTATCTCTCGAACGATTTAAAAACGTTTCTCTAAATGCATCATAATCGGCACGAATATCGCTTGCATATATTTTTCGGTTATGATCTAAAAGGTTTCCTGCAACAGTAACAGCTCTTGAAGCATCGTTTACGTGAATTACAGTTTCTCTATATTGTGGTGCGATTTTTACGGCCGTATGCGCACGTGAAGTGGTTGCACCACCAATCATAATCGGGATTTTAATTCCCTGCTTATCTAATTCTTTTGCCAGATAAACCATTTCGTCAAGCGAAGGGGTGATCAATCCGCTTAAGCCAATGATATCAACGTTGTGTTCTATCGCAGCGGCAATAATTTTTTCCGGAGGCACCATAACCCCAAGATCTACAATCTCATAATTGTTACAGGCTAAAACTACCGAAACGATGTTTTTACCAATATCGTGAACGTCACCTTTTACCGTTGCCATCAATATTTTTCCGTTTCCTTGTTTGTCTCCAGCTTGTTTACTTGCTTCGATATAAGGCAACAAGTAGGCTACGGCTTTTTTCATTACACGTGCCGATTTTACAACCTGAGGCAAAAACATTTTTCCGCTTCCAAACAAATCTCCAACCACATTCATTCCCGTCATCAAATTGATTTCGATAACTTCGATAGGTTTTACAGCGGCAAGACGGGCTTCTTCTACATCTATTTCGATAAAAGCATCAACTCCTTTTACCAATGAATGCGTAATACGTTCCTGAACCGTTCCTAAACGCCATTCCTGAATCGCTTTTTCATCACTTTTTACTTCGCCTTTTACGTTCTCAGCAAAATCTAATAAACGTTCTGTCGCGTCGTCACGTCTGTTTAAGATTACATCTTCAACGTGTTCTAATAAATCTTTAGGGATATCATCATAGATTGAAAGCATTTCCGGATTTACGATTCCCATCGTCATTCCGTTTTGAATTGCGTGGTATAAAAATACCGAGTGCATCGCTTCACGAACGTGATCATTTCCTCTAAAAGAGAACGACACGTTACTTACTCCTCCGCTAATATGTGCATGTGGCAAGTTATCACGAACCCATTTTGTACCTCTAAAAAAGTCCAAAGCATTCAGGCGATGTTCTTCCATTCCGGTTGCAACGGGAAAAATATTTAAATCGAAAATGATATCCTGTGGCGGAAAACCAACTTTATCAACCAAAATATCATACGAACGCTGACAGATTTCGACTCTTCGTTCAAAATTATCCGCCTGACCTACTTCGTCAAAAGCCATAATAATAGCCGCAGCTCCGTATCGTTTGATTAATTTGGCATGATGAATAAAGGCTTCTTCTCCTTCTTTTAGCGAAATCGAGTTTACAACACTTTTTCCTTGTACTACTTTTAAACCCGCTTCAATGATTTCCCATTTCGAGCTATCAATCATAATTGGTACTCTCGAAATATCCGGTTCTGATGCAATTAAATTCAAAAATTTAGTCATTGCCTGAACTCCATCAAGCATTCCCTCATCCATATTAATATCGATGATTTGCGCTCCTCCTTCTACCTGTTGTCTTGCAATATCAAGTGCCTCGTCATACTTCTCTTCCTTGATTAAGCGAAGGAATTTTCTTGAACCCGTAACATTCGTACGCTCGCCAATGTTTACAAAAACACTGGTAGGCGTGATAATCAACGGTTCTAATCCTGCTAATACAAGGTCTCTTCTGTTTTCTGCCATTTTTTTTTCAATTTTCAACGGAATAAATTCCATTGCTACAATATGTTTCGTTCCTCTGGAACTTTTATTTCAACGTCTTGCTTGTCTTTGCGAGGAACGAAGTCAGGCTGTGGGCTAACCACTTCTATCCCTCACGCGGTTTTGTGTTACAATTTGGCATTGCGAGAAACAAAGCAATATTTATATATTATATATCTCTTTTTTTTAAAGCAATACTCTCTTTGCAAACACTAACCAAGTATTTATATTAACTAGCTCTTATAATTTTAAAAACAATTAGTACTAATAGTACAGTTATATCCCCAAAAATTAACTTGATTTTGAACTTCAGCCAATTCAGAAACATCACAACAGATAGAGGTAAGTTTAGGATTATTTCCAAAATAGTAATTGTTCAAATTACTTCCGTTTTTTAACACCATGGATTGTAAATTTGCCATATTATAAATATCTAAATAATCAAGTTGAGGGCAATAACGTGCATCAAAACTAAATAAAAGATTATTGGATATATCTAAATTTTTTAATGCTGTCAAACCATTTAAATCGATTGTGGTTAACTTATTATTGTAGCCTCTGATAAAATTCAACTTACTACAATTACTTAATTTTAAATCTGATAAAACATTGTTATCACAATAAATATCCATTAAACTAATACAATTTGAAACATTCAAAAAGGTCATCTTATTATTAGAACAATGCAACGAACTTAAATTTTTTAAATTGTTAGCATCCAAAGACGTCAATAAATTATAAGATATATATAAGTAACTCAAATTTTTTAAAGGTCCAATTGTTAAAGTCGTTAATAAATTATTTGAACCTCTTAGATCACTAATTTTATTTGAGTTTTCAATGTTGAAACTGCTAATTTTATTTGATTCAAAATACACAGATTCAAGTGACGGCAATGAACTTAAATTTAAGGAAGTTAATTCATTTTGACTACACCAAAGAAATTTTAAGTTGGTCAAACCTTGTACATTTATATTAGTGATATTATTATATTCACAATATACTGTATGTAGTTTTTTTAGACTTGAAACATCTAAAACTTTAACCTTATTGCTTCTAAAAGATAAGTATTTAAGATTTCGAAAGGCAAGCAAGCCTTCCAATGAACTAATATTTGAATTATCAACAGTCAGTTCACTAATGTTTTCGGCTTCACAAACTTGAATAATCCCATCATTATTAGCATCAATTTTAGTTACAAAACCTTCTAAATTGGAAGCCACAACATTATTTAAGTCTGCGGTAGCAGATAATAATTTAGCTTTAAAGTTTGCATCTGGAATATTTACTGTTTGAGTGCAATTTTTATCAGAATTGATGTTCTTAGAATCATCATCAGAATTGGAACAACTTAAAAAAATCAAACTTAAACAAGTTAACCATCCAACAAAGTAACTTTTAGTATTCATAGTGTAATAGTTAGTATTTTATTTTTCATTGTAATTGTGAGTGAAATAAATCCAAATTCCCCCTAAGTACCAACAAAAATTTACAACAATCTTTTCTCGTTTATATTTACATTACCACGGAAGGAACTCTCGGCTTATAACCCTTCGCCACCTCAGCAATTAATCTAATATGATCCGGAGTTGTTCCGCAACAGCCACCAATTATATTAATTAAATTATCATCTAAATATTCTTTGATGAATGCCTGAGTTTGTTCCGGTGTTTCATCGTATTGTCCGAATGCGTTTGGCAATCCTGCATTGGGATGTGCCGAAACATTAAAACTTGTGTGCTGTGATAATGTTTTCAAGTACGGTTTCAACAAATCAGCTCCAAGAGCACAGTTAAACCCTACACTCAATAACGGAATATGCGAAACTGAAATCAGGAATGCTTCGACAGTTTGCCCGGAAAGTGTTCTTCCTGAAGCATCTGTAATAGTTCCTGAAACCATGATCGGGATATCAAGATTACGTTCGTCTTTTACTTCTTCAATCGCAAAAAGCGCTGCTTTTGCGTTTAAAGTATCAAAGATGGTTTCTACCAAAAGCAAATCACAACCTCCATCCATTAGCGCTTCTACTTGTTGTTTGTAGGCAATGCGCAAATCATCAAACGTTACGGCTCTGTATCCCGGATCGTTTACATCTGGCGACATACTCGCCGTACGGTTTGTTGGTCCTATTGAACCTGCAACAAAACGTGGTTTGTCCGGATTTTTGGCTGTAAATTCATCGGCTACTTCTCGGGCAAGTTTAGCCGATTCGTAGTTTAGTTCGTAAACCAAATCTTCCAGAAAGTAATCGGCCATACCAATTGTGGTTCCTGAAAAAGTGTTAGTCTCTACGATGTCTGCGCCGGCTTCGTAATAAGCGGCGTGGACATCGCGGATTGCCTGTGGTTGTGTTATGGATAGTAAATCGTTGTTTCCTTTTAATGGATGCGGGAAATCTTTGAAACGCTCTCCTCGAAAATCTTCTTCGGAGAAATTATAGCGCTGCAACATGGTTCCCATTGCTCCGTCAAGGATTAGGATATTTTTTTTTATTGCTTCCTGAATTGTTATTGCCATAGCTTTTGTCTTTTAGCTACTAAGACGCTAAGGCTCTAAGTTGCTAAGTTTTATTTAGTTTCTAATTATATACCTAACAGGTTTCAAAAACCTGTTAGGATACGTTATTTTGATTCACATTAATTCCAAAAATTCACTATTGTTGGCTCATTAGCCCCGATTACTTCACTTAATTTCTATTTTCATAGGAGTTCAGTGAACTTCGTTTGAGCCGCTATCCTCGCAATGAAATCGAGAGATATAGGCGAAAGCGGGAACGATTGACGGCAAAAATGCGTCAATGATTCGCTCATGATACCAAAGTGAATTCGGTAAAATTATATTGTAAGTTGTCAGGAAGAGTTTTGAGAAATACTTTTTATGTATTTGTGTTATCTATCTTAGATACTATGATTAGTACAAAGTAGAATGTAGCACCTTCTTTATGATAAAGGGTTGCTAAGGTTTCATTGGGTCTTTCCCTCCGCCTTTCGTGATAACTTTCAGTAATTTTAAGAACAGTGCAAAGTAAAGACATAACCTGAACAATTGCAAGTGTTTTTTTAAGTTTCTAAGAACTATCCCGATAGCTATCGGGACTGAGGTTCTAAGTTTAGGATTTTTTACATCTTTTTTTTTATTAAAGCTCCAGCGGAGCATAATATTTATAGCAAAAAGAAATATCATTCGAAGAAAGCTCCAGCGGAGCGATATCGTAATTACCGTAATATCGAATATGTCACCCCGATGGGGTTATGTTCATGACCAATTATCAATTCTATAAATATAACATCCCGATGGGATTAAATTTATTTAATTTAAATTCTTAATTATTTCTTCTTACTGGATTTTGCAAACGGATTAAAATCTAAACAAAGTTGTATCCAAAATGCTAAATCCTGACTTTTTTGCCAACCATTTTCTGTAACAAAAATGTAGTTTTTCATTGGTTTTTCTGCATTTGGCATTGGCAATACATCGTCTCTTTCTATTGCGGTTGCATACGCTTTATCATGGATTCTGCATAACAGAAGATTTTCTCCAATTTGTTTGTCAAGACGAGTTCCGCAACACAATTTATTATCTACCATAAAAACAAGCCCGCCAAACATTTTCTTTTCGAAAAATCGGCATCTTTATGTTGTAAAAATGTTCGGATTCTTTGTGCATTATTTTCGTCGAAAGCCATTTTTTTTTAAAGGTTCTGAGGTTCTGAGTTGCTAAGGTACTAAGTTTAGAATCTTAATAGTTTGTTTATATTTTGCGAATATTTCCATCACTTCTTCATGATCTGTAAATTCGTTATTCTCTACTTGTTTAAGTCCTATTTCAATTTCCTCTTTTTCTTCTTTTGATAAATTTTCAAACCAATCTTGCATATCTATTTTTTCAATATTATTTTTTTTTCTAAGCTCCAGAGGAGCATAATATTTATAGCCCCAAAAACAGCATTCGAAAAAAGCTCCAGCGGAGCGATATCTTAATTTTTTATGTTAATTATTTATATGTCACCCCCGATGGGGTTTCTCTCCAACAAATATCGTTAATTCTATAAATATTTCATCCCTCTGGGATTATCTTAAGACTTAAAAAGCCCAAACTTTAAAAGTTTGAGCTTCTATATAAAATCTTAGTCCCGATAGCTATCGGGATAGTCCCTTAGAAATTTAGACTCTTAGAGAATCGCCTTAACAACCGCTTTTGGAGCTTCTTTACGAGTTCCGTCAAAACCGTCTACTCCTGAAACTGTTGTATATTTCAACACATATTTTTTACCTGGATTGATGATTTGATATGCTGCCTGACACATTAAAGTCGCTTCGTGGAATCCGCAAAGAATCAATTTTAATTTACCCGGATAAGTATTAACGTCTCCAATGGCGAAGATTCCCGGAATATTAGTTTGATAATCTAATGCATTGTTTACTTTAATGGCATTTTTCTCTATATCTAATCCCCAATCTGCAATTGGTCCTAATTTTGGAGTTAATCCAAAAAGAGGAATAAAGAAATCTGTTTCGATTTTACGGTGTGCTCCGTTTTCTTCGATATCTAATGATTCAACATGCTCAGCACCATTGATTCCAATTACTTCTGCAGGAGTAATTAATTTAATTTTTCCGGCTGTTTTTAATTCCTGTACTTTTTCTACAGAATCTAGAGCTCCTCTAAATTCGTTTCTACGGTGAATTAATGTTACTTCTGAAGCTACATTTGCTAAGAAGATACTCCAGTCTAAAGCTGAATCTCCTCCACCGGCAATTACAACTCTTTTATCTCTGAATTTTTCAGGATTTTTAATAAAGTATTTTACTCCTTTATCTTCATAAAAATCGATATCTTCAATAAGTGGCTTACGAGGCTCAAAACTTCCTAAACCTCCAGCAATAGCAATAACCGGCGCGTGAAATTTAGTTCCTTTATTTGAGGTTACAATAAAACTTCCGTCTTCTTGTTTTTCGATTGTCTCTGCACGTTCTCCTAATGTATAACCTGGTTCAAATTGTTTAATTTGTTCTTGTAAGTTATCAATTAAATCTCCTGCTAAAACTTCCGGAAAACCAGGAATATCATAAATAGGTTTTTTAGGGTACAATTCTGAAAGTTGCCCCCCTGCTTGTGGTAAAGCATCTAAAATATGGCATTTTAATTTTAATAAACCTGCCTCAAAAACGGCAAATAAACCTGTTGGCCCTGCTCCAATTATAAGTATATCTGTTTTAATCATTATGTTGTTGTTTATAATCATTCTTAATAATACAAAGAAACGAATAATTTATTCTAATGTCAAATGATTTTTATCATTGATTTCCTTGCGAAATTTTTCATCGGGTTAATCCCGATAGCTATCGGGACGACGTTATAATATAATTCGTCCTTCCGGAATCATCGGGTTAAAACCCGACGCTACAAAATTTGTCGTTCCTCCGGAACTCTTTTATTATTCTCTATTTTTTAATGAAGCGGTAATCTCGTTCATCTTTTTAACCTTGTCTTCAAAATTGCCTTTCAATGTCTTCCTGTATTCATTGAGGTTTTCAACCATTTGATTGATATCCTCCGGAATTACCTCTTCAAAAAATTCCCGTAGCCTTTTGGCTGTTGTTGGTGATTTTCCGTTGGTCGAAATGGCAATTTTTACATTCCCTTTCGTTACGATTCCACCTAAATAATAATCACATAAATCCGGTGTATCGGCAATATTGCAAATCAAATAACGTTTTCGGGATAAATCGTATACCTTTTTATTGACTTCTAAATCATCTGTACAGGCGATTACCATGTGACGTTTTTTGAGCATTTTCTTTTTGAACTTCGATGTTGTTAATGTAACCGAAGGGTGATTCTCTGCCAAAACCTTTATTTCTAAATGGAAATTTGGTGCTACAACCTCAACATTTGCATTGGGACTCGACTTTAATAAAAAAGAGAGTTTTTCTAACCCAACGTTTCCTCCGCCAACAATCAGAACATTTAGATTGTGTAGTTTTAGGAATATTGGGTATAATTCATTTTGTTCCATTATAATTTAATTTCATCCAATCAAAATTAGATGATTTTTTATTCTATTCAGGTTAAAAATCTGATTTTTATATGTTTTATTCTATACGTACATCGGGTTGGAATCCTAAATTATCTCAATTCTATCCGTACATCTCTATCCGTACATCGGGTTAAAACCCAACGCTACAAAATTTGTCGTTCCTCCGAAACTTTATCTTGCGATTTCTTTTGAAAGGAATTCTTCATAAAATCCTTTTAATTTATTGCTTTCACGAACAACCTCACCAAGAACGATAATTGCGGGTGATCCCAGTTTTTTTTGCTCTACAATTTCTAAAATCGAATCTACTGTCCCAACACCTACTTTTTCATTGGCTGTTGTACCGTTTTGAATGATTGCAACGGGTAAATTTCCTTTCTCTTCTTTTTGAAATAAATCTATAATTTGAGGTAATTTGTGCATTCCCATCAAAATAACAACTGTTGCAGAAGATTGTGCAGCCAAAGCTACATCTGAAGACAGTTTTCTGTCTGAAGTTGTTCCGGTAATCGCCCAAAAACTTTCTGAAACGCCTCTTTTAGTTATCGAAATTCCCTGACTTGCAGGAACAGCAACAACTGAAGAGATTCCGGGAATTACAAACGTTTCGATTCCGAAACTTTCTACAAATTCTATTTCTTCGCTTCCACGCCCAAAAATAAACGGATCTCCACCTTTTAAACGTACTACGTTTCCGTATGTTAAAGCATTATCAACAATCAACTGATTGATTTGATCTTGCGTATAGGCGTGATTTCCTATCTTTTTTCCAACAAAAATTTTGATGGCATTTTTAGGCGCGTGTGCTAATATTTCGTCATTGGCCAAGGCATCGTACAAAACCACATTTGCTTCAGCTAGTGCTTTTACGGCTTTTAGCGTAAGCAAATCAGGATCTCCGGGCCCTGCGCCAACTAAAGTTACTTTGGGTTTTATTATTTTATGCATTTGCCAATTCTTGAGCTCTGTATTTTTCTATAGTATCAAAAAATGAAATTCCTTGCTGAATATATGCTTTTGCAAATGTTTCTGATGGTTCATTTTGATTGATTTGGTACACTAATTCTCTAAATGTTGTTGGCAATTCTATCTTCGAAGTTGCTATAAAAACAGTATCAAATAGGTCTACAATTCCAGCGTGATTATTTGTTTTTTCATTTTCTGAAAGCAATAAAGCTTTTGCACCATTTACAAATCCTGCATAAGCATGATAAATCGCATCTGACCATTTATTCTCGTCGAATGATTCTTGTGCAAAAGTCAATTTGTCTTTGGCTTCCAGTAATAACGTAGCGACTAAATCGATGACTACTCCGGCACATTCTCCTACTCCAACTGCTTTTACATAGTTATCGGCATTACCCCAATCTACAAAATCAGCTTCGGTTAAATTGGTTACGTCTGCGAAAGGTTTTAAAATTTCATAGAAATATTTCTCTCCTTTCAGATCATAATAATTCAGAAATTTTTCTCCGTTTGCATTGGCATCAAAGTCATTTAAGATCGTACGTAATGCATCCGGCCCTCTACGGCTTGGAATTTTGATTACTTTATCTGCAAAACGTCCTGATCCATTGCCTAATTTTCCTCCGCCCAACAAGACCTGCAAAGCCGGAGCTACCAGTTTTCCTGAATTGATAGACATTCCCTGAAAACCAATTGCCGACATATTGTGTTGCCCGCAGGCATTCATACAACCACTAATTTTGATTTCGATCTCGTGATTGTTTAGATATTTCGGATATTCTGCATTTAGCACTTTTTCAAGTTCTTCTGCAATTCCGGTACTACTTGCAATCCCCAAGTTGCAAGTATCTGTACCGGGACATGCCGTAATATCTGCTGTAGAATTATACCCTAAATGAACAAAGTCCAGCTTGGCTAATTCCTGATAAAAGAAAGGTAAGTTTTCTTCTTTTACGTGACGTATTACAATATTTTGACGCAATGAAAAACGTAACTCGTTTGCGGCGTAATTTTTTATTAAATCGGCTAATAATCTGGCTTTATCGGTATAAAAATCGCCTAATAAAACTTTGATCCCAATAGCATAATAACCTGTTTGTTTTTGTGCAATTACATTCGATTTTTTCCAAGCTTCATACGCTGCGGTATCTTCTATAGTAACGGCTGGTGCTGTTAATAATGGCTCCGGAATTGGTCCGTCAAAAGCTGTTGTGTCGATTTCGTAAGTTTCAAAAGCGATTGCTTTTTTCTCTTTTTCAACCAAATCAAGAAAAACATCTCTTCCCATTTCTTTGATTAAAAATTTCATACGTGCTTTCATTCTTTTAGCACGTTCTCCATATCGGTCAAAAATACGAATTACCCCTTCTGCTGTTGGAATGATTTCATTTGCCGGAACAAATTCGGTAAGCAATTCGGCATGTGCCGGCTGAGATCCCAGACCTCCGCCTAACATGATTTTGAAACCACGAACGCCATCAACAATTTTAGGGATAAAGCCTAAATCGTGTAAATAACTCAAAGCAGTATCTTCGTCTGAAGAAGAGAACGAAATTTTGAATTTACGTCCCATCTCCTGACAGATTGGGTTTCTTAGTAAGTATTGAAATAAAGCATGTGCATAAGGCGAAACATCAAATGGTTCGTTTACATCTACTCCAGCCAATTCGCTTCCGGTAATATTTCTAACGGTGTTACCGCAAGCTTCACGCAAGGTAACGTCGTCTTTTGCTAAATTTGCCCAAAGTTCAGGTGTTCTGTCCAGACTTACATAGTGAATCTGAATGTCCTGACGTGTTGTAATGTGCAAACGTCCGGTAGAATATTCATCAGAAACTTTTGTAATTCGGACCAATTGTTCACTGGTCACTTTGCCATAAGGCAATTTGATACGAATCATTTGAACGCCTTCCTGACGTTGTCCGTAAATTCCGCGTGCCAAACGAAGACTACGAAAACGCTCATCATCAATTTTTCCTCCACGAAATAAATGAATCTTTTTTTCTAAATCGATGATCTCTTTCTGAACAATCGGATTTTCTATTTCTGTTCTAAAACTTTCCATATTTCTTTAGTTGTTGGTTGTCAGTTGTTGGTTGTTGGTTTGTTGGCAGAATAACTATCAACTAAAAACCATCAACGATCAACTAGCGAATGAATCCTACTCCCGCTGTGGTATTGGTTGCTGTATCAATTAAGATAAAGGCTCCGTTTGACTTATTATCGTTGTAGGCATCAAAATATAATGGTTTACTTAACTTGATGCTTACTTCTCCTATTTCGTTTATCGCTAATTGCGACGCTTCTTTTGTTCCTGAATAATCTGTTGAGATGGTATTTTTGATACTTTCTACTTTCGCCAAAACAGCGTTTGTGTTGTGTTGTACAATATATTTTGTACCTGCAACGAGTTTTTTACTGTCCATCCAGCAAACGGTTGTACTGATTTCTTTTTCAATTTTTGGAAGTTCTGATGATTTTACAATCATATCGCCTCTTGTAACATTGATATCATTTTCTAATTCGATCGTAATCGAAGAACCTGCAACAGCTTCATCATATTGTTTATCGAAAAAATGAATTTTGGATACTTTTGATTCTGTTAGAGAAGGTAAAACAGTTACAGCATCTCCTACTTTAATGGAGTTTCCGTACAGTTTCCCCGCATACCCTCTAAAATCATGGTATTCTTCTGTTTTTGGACGAATTACGGTCTGAACCGGAAAACGTGCTTTGCCTGTTTCAAAAACATCTTCAGAATCTAATCCTTCCAGATGCTCCAGAACGGTTTGACCGTCGTACCAAGGCATATCTTTTGACTGATCTACTACGTTTCCACCGTTGATCGCGCTTAGCGGAATGTAACTTACGTTTTGTTCCTTGAAAGTACTTTTAGCATTTAGAGCCTGAAAATCGGCTTTGATCTTATTGAAAACTTCTTCTGAATAATCGACTAAATCCATTTTGTTAATCGCAACAATTACCTCTTTTACTCTCAGTAAATTATTGATAAAAAAGTGACGGTAGGTTTGCTCAATAACTCCTTTTCTGGCATCGATTAAAATGATAGAAACCTGAGAAGTCGACGCTCCTGTAACCATGTTTCTCGTATATTCTACGTGACCGGGAGTATCAGCAATTATGTAACTTTTTTTTGCAGTCGAAAAATAAATATGCGCAACATCAATCGTAATCCCCTGTTCTCTCTCTGCTACCAAACCATCTGTTGCTAACGAAAAATCCAGATAATCGTATCCTTTTTGTTTACTGCTTTTTTCGATTGCTTCAATCTTATCGGTCGTCAATGATTTTGTATCATACAATAATCTTCCAATCAAAGTACTTTTTCCGTCATCTACACTTCCTGCTGTTGCTATTTTTAAAACTTCCATTCTTTTTTGTTGTTGGTTGTTGGTTTATGGTTGTTGGCTTTCTAAAACATCAACTAAAACCATCAAAATATTAAATCTGCTCTTTTATGTTATTGTTGTATTTATTGAAGTTTTCAGCTATTAACTAAAAACTATCAACCAACAACTTAAAAGTATCCTTGTTGTTTTCTCTTTTCCATTGCAGCTTCAGAACGTTTGTCATCGATTCTGGCACCTCTTTCAGAAATAGTTGATTCTCTAATTTCTCCTACCACTTCTTTAATTGTTGCAGCATAAGATTCAACAGCAGCCGTACAACTCATATCCCCAACGGTTCTGAAACGAACAATTCTTTCTTCGATTTGTTCGTCTTCTTCCTGATACACATAAGGAGAATGTGACCAGATTAAACCGTCTCTCAAAAAAACTTTTCTTTTATGCGAAAAATAGATCGATGGAATTTCGATGTGCTCTTTTTCGATATAACTCCACACATCTAATTCTGTCCAGTTCGAAATTGGGAAAACGCGAACGTTTTGACCATTTTCTATTTTTCCGTTTAAAATATCAAATAACTCAGGGCGTTGATTTTTTTCGTCCCATTGTCCGAAATCATCACGTACTGAAAAAATACGTTCCTTGGCTCTTGCTTTTTCTTCATCACGACGTGCACCACCAATACAAGCATCAAACTTAAATTCTTCGATTGCATCTAAAAGTGTTGTCGTCTGCAAACTATTTCTACTGGAGTATTTTCCTGTTTCTTCCACTACTTTTCCTTCATCGATAGCATCCTGAACATTACGAACAATTAGTTCTAATCCTAACTCTTCTACCAATTTATCTCTAAAAGCAATAGTTTCAGGAAAGTTATGTCCTGTATCAACATGCAATAAAGGAAACGGAATTTTAGCAGGAAAAAATGCTTTTTGTGCCAAACGCACTAATGTTATAGAGTCTTTTCCTCCAGAAAAAAGTAAAACAGGTTTGTCAAATTGTGAAATTACTTCTCTGAAAATGTATATCGCTTCACTCTCTAAAGCGTTTGTTTTTAATACTGAACTTGAACTCATTTGATATTTTGTTTAATGCCTGACAGTTTTTTAGTTTTAGATCGCTGTGAGTTTAATCTAAAACCTGTAAGACTATCGTTATTCTGTGTTTTTTGTTTTTATTTTTTCAACGGATTTCAATTCGTTGTTTCACGACTTTGCCATCATCAATCTCCATCGGGTTGAAATTTCACATTACAATCTTCAACCTCCCCCGGATTAAAATCCGGCGCTACAATATAAATCGTTCCTCCTCGTCCATCGGGTTGAAACCCGACGCTACAATATAAATCGTTCCTCCGGAACTTTATCTATTGTCTTGAATCTATATTCTTTATTCTATTCTCTTTCTTCTCTACTCTTTCTTCGCACTATGCAAACCACACTCTTTATGACTTGATTCCCACCACCATCTTCCGGCTCTGATATCTTCACCAGGAAAAATTGCTCTTGTACATGGTGCGCAACCTATGCTTACGAAGCCTTGTTTGTGTAAGGCATTTTGGGGAACATTGTTTTCTGATAAATAGGTTTCAACTTCTTCTAAAGTCCATTTTAATAAGGGGTTGAACTTTATAATTTCGAATCCTCCATCATATTCAAACAATTGTAAGTCGTTTCTATTCTCAGATTGTTCTGCTCTTAAACCCGTTATCCAAACTGAGTTTCCTGCTAAAGCTTTTCGTAGCGGAACTACTTTACGAATAAAACAACACTCTTTTCTGTTTTCTACCGAATCATAGAAGCTGTTTGGTCCTTTTTGTTTTAGTAAATTTTCTACTGCTGTTGCTTCCGGAAAATAAACTTCGATAGGTTTTTTATATTTTTTTAATGTTTTATGAAAAACATCGTAAGTCTCCTGAAATAATCTTCCGGTATCTAAGGTAAAAACGGTAATATCAGTATTGCTTTTTGCAATAAAATCTGTGATTACCTGATCTTCCTGACCAAAAGAAGTCGAAAAAATTACTTTTCCGGGATATTCATTTGCTAAAAAAACCAAGGTTTCATCCAGCGAAAAATCTTTTGTTTTATCTAATAATGATTGTATAGTCGCACTCATATTCTCTTTCTTTCCCTCTAAAAAACGTATTACAATAATTTAGACAATGTTTTTAAACTCAATAGTATAATTAATATTCCAACCGCTACCATCATTGGTTTTCTTTTAATTTTATTAACCAGATAAGCTGCTAATGGTGCTGCAATTACTCCTCCTAAAATCAACCCTATAATCACCTGCCAACCATGAATTCCTCCAAAAAGCATAAAAGTGATTCCGCTCGCAAATGAAATCGCAAACTCGGCTGCATTAACAGAACCAATTGTATATCTTGGATTTCTCCCTCTTCCTAATAATGTTGATGTTACAATTGGACCCCAGCCGCCACCGCCAACTGAATCCATAAAACCTCCAAAAGTGGCTAAATATCCTAATTTTGTCGTTTTCTTTTTTACAATAGTTTTAGACAATGCTTTTTTGATAATAATAGCTGCCAAAATGATCATGTAAACTGCAATAAAAGGCTTAATAATGTCGCCATTGATTACATCTGACAATAAATAAGCTCCTGTTATTGAACCTAAAACGCCTGGAACCAGCAAATGTTTTACGAGTTTTTTATTGATGTTTCCAAAACGATGATGAGAAAGTGCCGATGCTCCCGTTGTAAACATTTCAGAAACGTGAACCGCAGTACTACTTACAACTGGTGGAACTCCGTAAGCCAATAAAAATGAAGTTGATGTTGCTCCGTAACCCATTCCTAATGTTCCGTCTACTAATTGAGCAAAAACTCCAATAGCAAAAAATGCTAAAAACTCCTCATTAAATCCATTAACTAATCCATCTACTGAAAACTCAGCATAGTGGTTGTATATCAATGTAGATAATAAACCTACTAACAAAACAACAGGTATCACAACCCATAATTTTTCTTTTATTGATGCATCAGACCTAAAATCATAACTATTTATTTTCAATTCTTTTTCCATACGCTACGGCTGGTTTTGAGCTTTAAATCTATTACCCTATCGGGTTAATAGATTACTATGCAAAATTAGTACTTATTTCTAAATATCAAAACATTATTTAATTTTTTTACAACTCTAATTCTCTTTTGGTTAAGCAAACCGTTATTTTAAATAATATAACAAATTGGCTCGTTAATCAAAAAATCGTATTGTACTGTATTACAATATAATAAATAATTAAAGATATCCATTTACAAATATAGCATTTTAAAGTCTACCATATCCATAGGATAATTATAAAATTGTTGTTATTTTTACTTCAAATTTTTATTCATGGATTTTCAAATAGGTCTTGTAATTGCAGGTTTGGTTGTTGGGTTTGTTGTTGGGTTAACGGGTGTAGGAGGCGGTTCGTTAATGACGCCTATTTTATTGTGGTTTGGTATTCCGCCCACAACAGCAGTTGGCACAGATTTATTATATGCTGCTTTTACCAAAATGGGGGGCGTATTTGTACATCATAAAAAAGGCAATATCAACTGGTCAATCACGGGCTGGCTTACTCTTGGCAGTGTTCCGGCAGCTTTAGTAACTTTATGGATCTTAAATAGCATCAAAACAGATATTACAACTATAAATGCGGTAATAAAATACAGTTTAGGCTGGGCATTACTTTTTACCTCTATTGCCATTTTATTTAAAAAGAAACTATTAGTACTTTCTCAAAAACATGCAGGTGACCGTTTTCATAGTGAGAGTCATACTCAAAATATGCTAACTATTGGAATTGGGGTTTTATTAGGTGCAACAGTAACACTAACATCTATAGGTGCTGGTGCTTTAGGCACAGTTACTCTGTTTTTTCTATACCCACTTTTGCCAACACCACGTTTGGTAGGAACGGAGATTGCTCATGCTGTTCCGCTAACTCTTGTTGCCGGAATTGGTCATGCTTCGATGGGAAATTTAGATTTACTTTTACTGGGACAATTATTAATGGGATCACTTCCCGGAATTTTTATAGGAAGTATGTTAAGCGGAAAAGTGCCTGATTCATGGCTTAGAAATGCTATTGCAGTTATGCTTTTTTTAGCCGGATATAAACTGATTTTTTAAAACAGTTTTTTTTTACCAGATAAGTTTATTTTAGACTTTGTGGTATAGCTGAATTAAATGAACTTATATAGTTTAAAATGCAATATCTGCCAAGGAGTTACTTTCAAGAATTTTAAGTGTATTGTCTCTCACTTCCATCATTAAACGTCTTGCTGCACAGGTTGTTTCATCATCGCAATCATCGCATCTTTCATAAAAGTTATGACTTGCACAAGGCAATAACGCAATTGGACCTTCAAGAATTCTATACACTTTTGCCATGCTAATATCTTTAGGATCTTTTATAAGATAATAACCTCCTCCTTTTCCTTTTTTAGCACCCAAAAACCCGGAGTTTCTAAGCAACAACAATATGCTTTCTAAGAATTTTATCGAAATATGTTCGCTTTTCGCAATTTCGGCAATTTGTACAGGATCATTATTTTCTCTTCTGGCCAAATAAGTCAAGGCTTTAATTCCGTATTTTGTTTTCTTTGAAAGCACTATATAAATTTTAGATTGCAGAATGTAGATTTCAGATTTTCATCTAAAATAACAAACTACATATTTTTCTGCAACAAAAATAGGCTTTTTGGACGAGAATACTAACACAATCAATAAGTAAGTTCTACTAGATTAGTATAGTTTAATTTATTTCTTCTTTAATACCTATTAAATTGAATTCATGAAACATTTTCACATTCTCGTCTAATACTTTTTTGTTAACAACATAGGTATTAGAAAGAGAATCATGCCACAATCTTCCTGACTTACCTAAAAATGATAGCGGATCAAAAGGAATCAAACGACAAAGAGTTCTTATAAAAATAACATCAAAGCCTGGTTTTATTCCATTTTTGTCAACTACAATTGTACCAGTCATTAATTTCCCAAATGATCTTCCAAAAAACCATTCCATAACTAAATAATTAAGCATTAAAAAAACGAATAAAACTGAATAGGTATAATTAATAATAATTTTATCCCAAATTGAAAATATTTCCTACCATCAAAACAACAAAACTAAAAGCAAATATTGAAACAAAGACAAAAAAGAAATCCAAAATACAACTTATAAAACGTCTTCTATCTGAAGCCCACACTCTTTTATCTATAATATAAATAGGATTCTTCATGTATTTAAATTATTTAAAAACAAAAATATACTTTTAGTACAACAGATGTTATAAAAGAAGATGACGACTTTTAACTATAATAAATTTACAGTCAAAAATCGCCATTTATAGTATAATCTAATATCTAAAATCAGAAATCTAAAATTACTTAAGAAAGCGCTTGTTTTAGATCAGCAATAATATCTGCTACGGTTTCTAAACCTACAGAAACACGCACTAAACCTTGTGTAATACCAACTGCCAATTGATCTTCTTCAGACAATTTGCTGTGTGTTGTTGAAGCCGGATGTGTTACAATTGATCTTGTATCGCCAATATTAGCTGATAGTGAACAAAGTTTTATTTTATCTAAAAATTTTCTCCCTGCTTCTATCCCGCCTTTGATTTCAAATGCAATAATATTACCTCCTAATTTCATTTGCTTTTTGGCAATTTCGTATTGCGGATGCGATTTCAGGAAAGGATATTTTATGCTGTTTACATTTGGATGTGCTTCTAAAAACTCAGCTACTTTTAAGGCATTTTCGCAATGTTTTTCGACACGAATTGCCAGAGTTTCTAAACTTTTTGATAAAACCCAGGCATTAAACGGCGACAAAGCCGGACCTGTATTTCTTGAAAACAGGTAAATCTGTCTGATTAGATCTTCGCTACCAACGGTAACTCCGCCTAAAACACGTCCCTGACCGTCGATTAATTTCGTTGCAGAATGCACAACTAAATGGGCTCCAAATTTTAAAGGTTGCTGGATATAAGGTGTTGCAAAACAGTTGTCTATTATTAATATCAGATTGTGTTTTTTGGCAATATCTCCTAACAATTGCAAATCAATTACATCGACACCCGGATTTGTAGGTGACTCTGCGTATAATATTTTTGTGTTTGGTTTTATTAACGCTTCAATCGTTTCCGGTTTATTGATCTCAAAATAGGATGTCTCAATATTCCATTTTGGAAAATAAGTTACAAACAATGCATGAGTTGAACCAAAAACGCTGCTTGCCGAAACAATGTGATCACCTGCATTTAATAAAGCTGCAAATGTTGAATATACTGCTGCCATTCCGGTTGCAAAAGCATAACCTGCCTCTGCACCTTCCATTTTACAAATTTTATCTACAAATTCAGTTGTGTTTGGATTGCTGAAACGGCTGTAAATATTTCTTTCTTTTTCTTCTGTAAAAGAAGCTCTCATATCTTCTGCATCTTCAAATACAAAGCTTGACGATAAGTATAGTGGCACCGAATGCTCGAGATATTGTGTTCTTTCTAATTGTGTTCTTATGGCCAGAGTTTCAAAGCCAAATTCTTGTTCGTTCATTGTGTGTTTTTTGTTTTTTTTTGTTTCAGGTTTCAAGTTTTGCGTTAAGCAAAAAACAAAACTTAAGATCTAAAATAAAACGAGTCAATTTCATTTATACTCGATCTGAGCATTATCTAATTGACTAATTTTCTAATTTATAATGCTTCGTTGTTCAGGACAACTTTATATTTAATTGTAGCAGTTGGTTCAACCGTTTTGGCTACTGAACAATATTTCTCGAAAGAAAGTTGTGCAGCACGATGTGCCTTTTCCGGGTTGATATCTCCTTCTAAATAAAAAACTACATTGATTTCTTTAAAAGGTTTTGCTTCTCCAATTTGTACGCGTTCTCCTTCGACCTCAGCATTAAATGCCGTTATTTCCTGACGTTGTTTCTTTAATATCGAAATCATATCAATGGCACTGCATCCTGCAACTCCCATTAATACTAACTCCATTGGACTTGCACCCAAATCGCTTCCGCCAAACTCGGCTCTGCTATCAACATCAACTACATGACCACGTTCATTTTTGAGTTTAAAATGAAACGCGTCGTTTACTCTGTTTAAGGTTACTTTCATGTTATTTGTTTTTTGTTTTTTTTTGCTGAGTACATAATTCTAAAATCTGCACACTAAAATCTAAAATCGTTTTACCCTTTATCAGATAATCTCAGGATATCCCCAAAAACGCCTCTTGCTGTTACGGCAGAACCTGCACCGGCTCCCTGGATTACAATTGGACGATCTCCGTAAGATTCTGTATAAATTTCGAAGAAAGAATCTGATCCTTTTAATCCGCCCAGAGCTGTGTCTGACGGAACTGATACCAATTTTACTTCGAGAATTCCTTTGTCATTTTGCAAATCTCCAGACAATTCGCCAATGTATCTTAATACATGATTTGGCTTTTGATCTGCTTTTATTTTCTCATAAATTGGGTCAAATTCTTTTAATTTTGTCAGGAAATCAGAAACATTGCCTTCGCGTAAATGTTCCGGAATCAGGTTCTGAATTGAGATTTCTTCAAACTCATTTTGCAGATCCAATTCTCTTGCCAGAATCAATAATTTTCTTCCCACATCATTTCCGCATAAATCCTCACGCGGGTCCGGTTCTGTGTATCCATTATCAATTGCTTCTTGCAATATCTGACTAAACGGAGCATCTTTTGCAGAGAAATTATTGAATAAATAACTTAATGTTCCTGAGAAAACTCCTTTTATTTTCGTGATATTTTCACCTGAAAGGTGTAACAATTTTATGGTATCAATTAATGGTAAACCGGCACCAACATTGGTTTCATACAAATAATTTTTCTGATTATCTGCCAAAGCTTTTCTTAGTTCTTTATAGAAACCATAACTTAATGTATTGGCCACTTTATTTGAAGAAATCAAATCAAAACTACTCTCTGCCAGCGTGATATAATTTTCTACAAAAGTGGCACTTGCTGTATTATCAATCGCAATTAAGTTCTCCAGATGGTGTTGGTTGGCATAAGCAATTACATCATTGATTGTATATTCAAGCCCATCTTTTTGGATGTCGTTTTTCCAGTCAGCAGTTACGCCATTTTTATTTAAAAGCAATTTCTTAGAATTTGCAATCGCAAACACATTTAGTTTAATGTCTTTACGCTTTTCGATCGCGGCAGCCGATTCTAAGATTTGATTGATTAATGTTCCGCCTACTAATCCATGACCAAAAATAGCAATATTGATTTTTTTAGAAACTCCAAAAATCTCTCCGTGAATTACATTTAAGGCTTTGTTTAGTTCTGCTTTTTTAACCACCAAACTCACATTCTTGCCCGTAACGGTGTTGTTAAACAATATTGGAACTATTTTATTTTTGATTAAAGCGGTATAAGGCTTATGAAAAGTACTTAGATCCTGACCAATAATCGAAATTACCGAAACATTATCTGTAACCGTTATTTGGTTTACATCTTTAGAATAAAAGTCGTTTTCGAATTCTTTCTCTAATTCGACCATTGCAGTTGTTGCTTTTTCTGTTGCTACAACAAGGCCAATGCCTCTTTCTGATGAACCTTGCGAAATGATACTTACACTGATATTATGATCGCCCATTACTTTAAAAATTCGGGCATCTACACCCGCTTTCCCTAGTAATCCGCGTCCTTCAAGATTAACCAGTGATACGTTTTCTAAAACCGAAAGGGTTTTGATTCCTTCTTTAGCCGAATCTGAAGTGATTAAAGTTCCGCGGTTTTCGTGATTGAAAGTATTTAAAATACGAAGCGGGATATTTTTTTCTAATAAAGGAATTATCGTTTTGGCGTGCAGAATTGTTGCTCCAAAATTCGCCAATTCATTTGCTTCATTAAAAGATAAAAATTCAATTTTTTTGGCATCGGCTACTAAATCCGGATTTGCGGTATAAATTCCGTCAACATGCGTGAAGTTTTGTAACTCTTCGGCATTTAGATAATTAGCAATTAACGATGCTGTATAGTTACTCCCGTTTCGACCTAAAGTTGTCGTATCGTTATTATTGTTTGAACCAATAAAACCGGTTACGATATTAACGGTTACACCATTATGCTCTTTAAAATAATTGATGACATTTTTCTTAGAAAGTTGTTCTAATGGTTGTGCATCACCAAATTTAGAGTCGGTTTTTAGTAATTCTCTGGAATCAACAAAATTAGCCGGAACTCCTTTTTCTTTTAAAATTGCTGTTAATAATTTAGCCGAAAGCAATTCGCCTTTAGATAAAATCTGATCTTTGATTTTGTTGCTGTAATCTCCAATTAAGCTAACTCCTTCAAATAGTTTTTCTAAAATATTAAATTCTTCGGATAAATCTACTTGTGGATAATCTGAAATCTGATAGGTTTTAAAATTCTCAAATAATGGTTTGTAATTGCCATTTTTAGCAGCAAGTTTCAAAATATATTCTAATTCGTCTGTTGCCTTTCCGCGAGCCGAAACGACAACGGCAATTTGTTCTCCTTGATTTACTTTATCAGAAATGATTGAAACTACTTTGTTAAGTCCTTCTCCGTTTGATAATGATTTGCCTCCAAATTTTAATATTTTCATTTTATTTTTCTATTGTTTCTGCCTTAAAAATATCGGCAAGTAAATGATCTAATTGTTTGTACTCTATTAAAAAAGCGTCATGTCCGTGAACCGAATCTATTTCGCTGTAAAAAACATTGTCTTTAAACTTCTTTAATTCCTGAAAAGTTTCGCGATTTTCTTTTGGCGTAAAAAACAAGTCTGAGTTGATTCCGATAATGTGAATCGCGGCATTTGTTCTGGACAATAAAGTTTCGAAATCGTCACTATTTCTGGTAATATCTATGGTTTTGAGCAATTGGTTCATCAATTTATACGATGACAATTGGTATCTCTTTTGTAATTTTTGACCGTGATGTGCCAACCAGCTTTCTATATTAAAAATCAGCAGGTCGTTATTGGTTGTTCTTCGAAATTTTTCTTTGAATGATTCAGGAGAGCGATAGCACAACATGGCATGAATTCTGGCATCTTCGATAGGTTTTGAAGAATTGTTCAGGATTTGCTCTTGTAAATAACAATTTGCAATCATCCAGTCTGTAGATTTCCAGTCGGTTGCAATTGGTATCAGGTTTTGAGTAATGTTGGGTTCTAATGCAAGAATTTCCCATGCAATTCCTCCGCCCACAGACCCACCAATAATGGTGTGTACTTGTGCGATATTTAAAGCCGCTAAACCTTTTATAAAAATTCTGGCAATATCTCTTGTTGTAAAATCCTGATAGTTTTCGATTATAAACGAATGATTCCCATTTCCCGGAACGTCGAATGCTAATACGGTATATTTGTTGGTATCGATTGTTTTTTCGTCGCCAATTAAATCATTCCACCAACCATTTTCACCTGTTACCTGAGCGTTTCCGGTTAAAGCGTGATTAACCAGCACTACAGGCGCACTGTGCAATGGTAAACCAAAAAGTGTAAAACTTAATGGCAATAATGGATATGATGCACCACTTTCTGTGATGAAATCCTGAATTATAATGGGACTTGGTATATTTTCCAATTTCAAATCTTTTTAATTTTGATTTGTATGTGGAAATATTAGAAAGAAAGTACTAGAGTGAAACTAGAAAAATTCTTGTTGTTATCTTTCCACGTTTGGGCGTGGTAGAATGCAGCACCTTCTTCGATTTAACGAAGGGTTGCTAAGGATTCATCGGGTCTAATCCCTCGTCCTTTCTTTATAACATTTCAATACGTTTTTGAACTTAAAGATGCAAATTAACTACTAATTTCTTAAACAAACAAATTTTATCGAAACTGATTCCTCGATTTCTTAAACATAATTCAAACAAAAACTATTGTACGCAAAAAATTACCGAACTATTTGCTCAGTAAATTTAAGCAGGTATTACCCTATTTTATGATACTTTTTGATTTAGATAAAAAGTGTTTCATTTTCTTTTGAATACATCAAAAACAATAATGAGTTTGGCTCTTTTTTCTCTGCTATTTTATCAGCCTCTGCAATCCCAAATCTGGGATGTACCAATTCGTTTGTTGGTGGCGGTGCATTGTTTCTTTTAGCTCTCAAGTTTTTCAATGTAGAAAAAGTTTTTGTTATGTAGTTTAATTTGCTCATGATATTTAAGTTTATGTTAGTTTGTGTTTTATACTATTATTCTTTGTTTAATTTTTTGTTATGGCAACCAAATGGAATAAAAAAACCCTTTTGGGTTTGAATACCAAAAGGGTTTAAGTTTTTTACAACTTATATATACTTTTAGTATCAACAGACGCGTACACAAATACGTGCGACATTAGACATAAACATCTTGTTCATCTGTAGGGATTTATTCATCTTTGATTTGCTTGCTATTTTAAAAAATTCTTGCATTTGTTTGTTTTTATTAGCTTCTCGAAACTATTGAAATATTTTAACTTTCTCTTCTTTTAAAAATCAATAAGAATTAAAGTTATTCAACTTTTGTCCCGATCGACATAACTATTATCAGAATAGTTAAGTTATTTTATTTGTAGCTTTTGAGGTGTTACAAATGTGCGAATATTTTTTCAATTATACAAGTGAGAATCAACAAATTAATCTTAAAAAACGTTAAAAAACAGCATTTAAACGTTAAAAAACATCTTACAAAAATTATTTTTTATTTATTAGATGTAAAAACCTACAAAAAATAACACAATAAACTTTCCTGTTTCAATATATCAAAGAACAACTAACTACTATTGGAAACCACTTACGACCAAACTGCTTCTTTATTTTTAATTTTTTCAGCAACTTTCAAAATGTCAGTTATTATCCCTCTTGAAATGGCTTGCTTGCATGCCGAAGCACTTTGAATTGCTATTGGAACATCTGCGTAAGATTGTGTGTAGATTTCGAAAATTGTATCTGATCCTTTCAATTGTCCAATCGCTGATGTAACAGGCTCTGAAACTAATTTGACTTCTAAGGTGTTTTTCTGTACATCAAACTCTCCAACATATCTTAATACATGATTGTCTGACTGGGTAATTTTTGCAATTTTAAACGATCTGTCGACTGCATCCTTATTAAGTATTCCGTTGGGTTCTAAATGCTGTTCGGTAATAAGAGGATGAATTTTTATATCTGACAATTCAAAATCCTTTCCAATTTCTCTGGTCAGAATCAGTAATTTTCTTGCGGTATCATTTCCGGATAAATCCTCTTTGAAGGTCGAACGCATTAAACCAAGCAAGCTTGCATCTTTTAGAAGAGACGAAAAGGTCGTTTCTTCACTGGCAAACCTATTAAACACATAACTCAGGTTATCTGAAAAAACACCTCGTATCTTCGTGATCTTTTCGCCCGAGTAATACAAATCTCTTAAGGTTTGCAAAACGGGAAAACCTGTGTCGACGGATGTTTCATACAAAAATTCTTTGTCGTACTTTTTAAGATTTGATCTAATCTCTTTATACAAATCAATTGGCAAGGTATTGGCTTTTTTATTTACCGCTACAATATTAAAGCCGTTCTCGATCAGGGTATTATAATGATGAATTAACTCATCACTTGCCGTTGCATCAACTGCAATTAGATTTTCAAATTCGTTTTCTTTGGCAAATTCAATAATATCCTGCACTTTAAACGGAACTGCCAATTCAAGAAAATTGGTTTCCCAGGCATATCCAACGCCTTCTTTCTCGAAAAAGGCAACTGTAGAGTTTGTGATTATCGGGAAATGAAAATCGACATTTTTACTTTCCAGAAAAAACTCCTGACTTTCGATAATTTGATTAATCAAAGTACTTCCGATATTTCCAATTCCAAAAAGGATGATATTTATTTTAAGCTTTGACATAATTTTTTAATTTATTGGGGGTTAATTAAACCTTAAAATATTTTAGACGCACTGCTGTGCGCCTCTACATATATATTAATTTCTTTATTATAAAAAATCACCTCTAGCAGAACTCACGCTACTAAAGGCAATTTTTCAAACAAAAAACAAAAAAACCTAATTTTTATTAACGCTGTATTGCGATTGGGTAACATTTGCGAAAACGGTTTGCAAATCAGCTATTAAATCTTCGATATCTTCAAGTCCAACAGAAAGTCGTACTAAATCTTTTGAAACTCCTGTTTCCAGTTGGTCAGCATCAGACAATTGTTGGTGTGTTGTACTTGCGGGATGAATAATCAATGATTTGGTATCCCCAATATTGGCCAAAAGCGAGAACAATTTCGTTTGATCGACTACTTTTTTAGCTGCTTCAAAACCACCTTTTAGTCCAAAAGTAATTACTCCACTTTGTCCTTTTGGTAAATATTCCTGTGCTAAGTCATAATATTTATTGGTTTTTAATCCTGGATAATTTACCCAGACAACCTCATCTTGTTTCTCTAACCAAGAGGCTAAAGCCAAAGCATTTTCGCTATGCTTCTGGATTCGGATTGGTAATGTCTCTAATCCCTGAATGATTTGAAAAGCATTAAACGGACTCAAAGCGGCACCAAAATCACGTAAACCTTCGATTCTTGCTTTTGCAATAAAAGCAGCATTTCCTAAAGCTTCATGATATACCAAGCCATGATATCCCGCGGATGGTTCTGTAAACTCCGGAAATTTTCCGTTTGACCAGTCAAAATTTCCTGCATCTATAATAACACCTCCTAACGAAGTTCCGTTACCTGAAATATATTTTGTCAGTGAGTGAATCACAATATCTGCTCCGTACTTAATTGGGTTCAATAAATAAGGTGTCGCAACAGTGTTGTCTACTATAAAAGGTACTTTGAAGTTTTTGGCTTCCGCCGAAATTGCTTTTAAGTCCAATACATCTAATTTTGGATTCCCTAATGATTCTACAAAAAAAGCTCTTGTATTTTCTTTGGCTGCTTTGGTAAAATTCTCAGGTTTAGAAGGATCTACAAATGTTGTCGTGATTCCTAAACGAGGCAAAGTTACATTAAGCAAATTATAAGTTCCTCCGTATAAACTATTCGAAGCCACAATATGGTCGCCCGCTTTTAGCAAAGTCAGCAATGTTGTCGAAATTGCAGAGGCTCCGGATGCTGTAACAACAGCTCCAATCCCACCTTCGAGTGCTGCAAGACGTTGTTCCAGAACATCATTCGTTGGGTTATTTAAACGGGTGTAGATAAATCCTGCTTCGGCAAGACCAAATAAATTAGCAGCATGATCTGAATCGTTAAATACGTATGATGATGTTTGATAAATTGGCACTGCTCTTGTTCCTGCATTTTTAGTAACATCGTGTCCTGCGTGTAGTGCGTTTGTTGCGAATTTTTGTGTGCTCATGATCTTAGTTTTTTAGGTATTGTTAATACTATATATATTGTTATTGAAATTGATCTTTATTGTATAAAAAAATCTTCTCCTTCTTCTTCAAGATTATACATTAAAAGCAATAATGATTTTTGACTTCTTATTACAGCCTGTTCTGCATTTAGTCTTATAACTTCTTTTGCTATGTCTTCGGACTTATTATTAGTAGTATTTTGAGAATCGTTTCTCAATAAATATTCTACTGCGATTGAATTTAGTGTTTTCATAATTTGGAATTAAAAAGTGTTGAAATAAAAAAAGCCCTTTCGGATGGCGACCAAAAGGGCTTATAGTTCTAACTATAACAAAGATTTACTCTTTCACTTTTGGCTATAACGAATTGGGATGCACATTTGCATCATCTCACAACATATAATCATATTTTTCGCTACTGTTTTCATTTTCATTTTATTTAAAACTAATCGCTTTTTTAAACTCGACTAATTTGATAGAGTAAATATAGAACTATTTTTAGAACTACCAAATCAAAAAATAACATTTAACATTAATATTTTTGGAAGCTCCGTAAATGCTGGTATTTCTCTTTAAAAAATTTACCCACGGATTAAACTTATTGAGCAGATTTACACAGATTTATTTTATTTGCTTTGCAGTTGATTAAAAAAGTTAGCCACAGATTATAGGGATTAAAAGGATTAAAAAAATCGGTGCAAAATCCGTTCGATCCCTATAATCTGTGGCTAATATTTTATTTTAGAATTTAAAACTTAATCTGGCAAAACCAAATCTTCCGTTCAATCCAAATTGTGAAACTGCTCTTGAATAAGCAAACTGATTTGCATTGGTTAGATCTGTGCTTGGTGCAGGAGACAATGTTGGCGTTGTATTGGTAAACGCCGGAGTTGATGGATTGTTTCTGTCCGGATATACATCTCCTATATTATTAAACCCAAGTGTAAATCTGAATTTTTCGTTAATTTGATATCCAAAAGATAAATCGGTAACCAATTTTGCACGATATACAGGATGTTCATAAACAGAGGATGATCCGTCTAAATTTACATCTGTCGCACCCGGATCAGTAACTTGTCCAAAATAACTGTTTCTTAAATAAATGTCCAGTTTTTTGATATTGAAAGTTGTCATTAAATTCGCTTTCAATTTTGGAATTGCTTCTTCTAAATAAATTCTGCTTGATTCCGGAAAAAATGAATATTTATAAGCATCTCCACCTGCATTAATAATAGATTGAGGAACATTTAAGTCACCTACTCTTTTGGTTGTATTATAACTTAATGCAAAATCATTTCTGATGGTAAAATCTGCAATCACATCATATTTTTGAGAAATTACAACATCTATCCCTTTCGTTTCTGAGTTGATTCCGTTTGTCCAGAACGAAGCTCTTTCTACTCCTTTTAGATCAAATGCTTGTTGAAACAAAGTCAAAGCATCTCTTTGTTCGTTTGAGGTTGCACCGCTTATCTGCGCATCTGTTGGTCTTGCATATTGTCCTGTTAAGACTACTCTGTCGTCGATTCTTGTAAAATAAGCATCTGTTGCAATGGTAATATTGGCTGCAGGAATTTTGAATGTAAATCCTGTACTGATACTTTTAGATTTTTCCGGTTTCAAATTTTCAACCCCAATGCTTTTAGCCGCTTGCGAATCGTTTGTAAAATAACCTACCTGATAAGGTGAACCGTTTATAAATTGAGTAGAACTTGCCTCAAAATATTTTTGTTGTAATGATGGCGCTCTAAAACCTGTTTGCCCAGAAATTCTCCAATTGATATTGTCATTCAGTTTTAAAAGAGATGCCAGTTTAAAGATCACTGTGCTGCCAAAATCTGAATAATTCTCATAACGAGCAGCTCCGTTTAAAAGCCAGTTTTTAGTGGCATTTAATTCTAAATCAACATAAGCTGCACCACTTTTTCTGTCTTTTTCTTTAGCATCTGCGGGTTGAAATCCAGAAAAACCCTGTGCTCCTGCTCCGCGTTTGTTTCCAAAAAAGTCTGTTACGATCAAAGGCGAATTGCTTGGCAGAATTCCGGAAACTAAATTTCCGTTTGTATCATATAATCCATAAGATGCTTCTTCTCCTTGTTTGATCTGATAATTTTCATATCTAAATTCTCCACCAAAAGCAACGTTTAATCCTTCCAGCACATCAAGCTTTTTGCTTAAATCTAAATTGGTTGTACTTTGCAAAAACGAAACTTTACCGGCATCAAAATTGGAAGCCGAATTGGTTCCCAGAGTTGCATTAATGGTATTGTTTACATCATATTTAAAAGAGTTTGTTCCCAGGTTTGTACTTAGATCAGTATCAAAACCAAATAATTCTGTTGTAACTCCAACAGCTGATGAAGCATCTAAAATATCCGATTCTATTTCCGGCAAAAATCCATTTTGATACACTTGCGTAAAAGTTCCGGAACCATTTGGAAGCCTGTTAAAAGCATACGATTTTCCGTTTCTATAAGATACTCCACCAAAAGAGTACACAGCTGTAGTTTCGGTAAGAGGATATTTTGCATTATAATAAAGCTGCCCTGAAGCCAACTCTGACTGACCAACACTCATATTATAATCACTTCTTTCCTGACCTCTATAGGCAATCTCATTATTGGTTACATCAAAATTCAAAGCGGTTTGCATTTGAGTAAGTGTTGTTGCCGATGAAATTGCCGTTTGTTGTGCTGGCGTAAAATAACTTACTTGTGGTGCATATTGCTTTAATGAAGTAAGGATTTGCGCAGAATTTGGCGTTGTATTAATATTACTAAACAAGGAATTGATAGCCACTCCATTTTGAGCAGCTCTGTTTTCGACAGCATTATAAGCATTAAAGATAGCATTGTTTCTAATTCCTGCTCTACTTGTTGCTTGTCTGGTTACGGCACTTCCGGTAACATTCAGGAAGCTTCCTGCTTTGCCTAACGATGTTCCGTAGTTTAAATCTACTTGTAAATTTTGACCATCGGCTCCTCCTTTAAAGTTATTGGATCCTGATGATAAATTGGTCCCGTATTGAATCCCTCCTGAAATAAAATTGGCATTCTTTTTTAATACAATATTGATAACTCCTGCAATTGCATCTGAGCCGTACTGAGCTGCTGCACCATCTCGTAATACTTCGATTCTTTCGATTGCAAATGATGGTATTGCATTTAGATCTGTTCCTACAGAACCTCTTCCGGGTGATCCGTTAATATTTACCAAGGCACTTGAATGTCTTCGTTTACCATTTACTAATATCAAAACCTGATCAGGGCCTAACCCTCTTAATTGTGCCGGATCGACGTGATCTGTTGCATCTGCGGTAGAGGTCGCATTACTGGTAAAAGAGGGTGCAACATAATTTAAAATCTGAGTAACACTGGTTTGTGGTGATCCTTTTGTAATTTCTGAGATGTTAAAAACATCTACCGGAACAGGAACATCAGTTTTTACCCGGTTTTTACTTCTGGATCCTACTATCGTTATTTCTGATAGTTCATTGTTCTTTAAAGTATCCTGCTCTTTTTTATTATCCTGAGCATAGATTCCGGAAAATGTTAAAAGACCTAATGCTAATACTACATTTTTTTTCATTTCTTTCTTCTGATTTATTATTATTTTGGTTTGAAAAGTGATCTGCAATTTGGTTTCTTTTTAAAATAAAAAAACCCCTGCGGTTAGCAGAGGTTCTATATATATTTTTGAAAAAAATCTACAATAGTGTCTCTGCGGAAGGCTCCGGCATCTTACAAGACATACTGCAAACTGTTAATTTCATCTTTTCTATTATTTTGATGAGGCAAATTTGCAAACTATTTTTTAATCGACCAAACAAAAACCGAAATAATTTCTATTACCCTATCAATTTAATATGCTTATGTTAAATTTCTACTTATAAAAATAAAAAAAGTTGAACTTTAATTTGCAAATCAAAATGGTTTTATACCTTTGCACCCGAATACAGAGGAAAAATTTGAACTGATTGCAACCTCTTCATAATGAAATGATTCGTTATGAATACTGAAAGACAGATTTCGGTAGTAAAAAATGCTAAAGCAGGATACCTCCTTTAGCACTTTCAGCAATTACTTTTCCTCGCTTAATGTTAATTTAATAAATTATTATGGCTTATTTATTTACGTCAGAATCTGTTAGTGAAGGGCATCCAGACAAAGTTGCAGATCAAATTTCGGATGCTTTAATTGATAACTTTCTGGCATTTGATGCTGACTCAAAAGTAGCTTGTGAAACTCTTGTTACAACTGGTCAGGTAATTTTAGCAGGTGAAGTAAAATCGAACACTTATCTTGATGTTCAACAAATTGCGCGCGAAGTAATCCGTAAAATTGGATATACAAAAAGTGAGTATATGTTCGAAGCAAATTCTTGTGGGATTCTTTCGGCAATTCATGAGCAATCAGCAGATATTAATCAGGGAGTTGACAGAGCTAAGCCAGAAGAGCAAGGTGCGGGAGACCAGGGAATGATGTTTGGTTATGCAACTAACGAAACTGAAAACTACATGCCATTGGCACTTGATTTATCTCATAGCTTATTACAAGAATTAGCAATTTTAAGACGCGAAAATAAGGAAATCACTTATTTACGTCCTGATGCAAAATCGCAGGTAACTTTAGAGTATAGCGACGATAACAAACCAACTCGTATTGATGCGATTGTAATCTCGACCCAACATGATGATTTTGATGAAGAAGCTACTATGTTGGCTAAAATCAAAAAAGACATTATCGAAATCCTGATTCCCAGAATCATTGCAAAAAATCCAACTCACGCGCATTTATTCAATGATAAAATTAACTACCATATTAACCCAACAGGAAAATTCGTTATTGGAGGACCTCACGGAGATACTGGTTTAACGGGAAGAAAAATCATTGTTGATACTTACGGTGGTAAAGGTGCTCACGGTGGTGGTGCATTCTCAGGAAAAGATCCAAGTAAAGTAGACAGAAGTGCGGCTTATGCTACACGTCATATCGCTAAAAACTTAGTAGCAGCTGGTGTTGCAGACGAGATTTTAGTACAAGTTTCTTATGCAATTGGAGTTGCGCAACCAATGGGAATTTTCATTGATACTTACGGAACTTCTAAAGTAAACTTGACCAACGGTGAAATCGCTAAAAAAGTAGAAGCTATTTTTGACATGCGTCCTTACTTTATTGAGCAACGTTTAAAATTAAGAAATCCTATTTATAGCGAAACTGCTGCTTACGGACACATGGGACGTAAACCAGAGGTGGTAACTAAAACTTTTTCGGCTCCGGGCGGAAATGTAAAAACAGTTACTGTTGAATTGTTTACCTGGGAGAAACTTGATTTCGTAGACAAAGTAAAAGCTGAGTTTGGCTTGTAAATTTAGATTACCAGACTAACTTAGATTCTTCGGTTTTTCGACGACTAGTTACTCTTAAACATAAAAAAGAGGCTATCTATTGCTTTAGATAGCCTCTTTTATTTTTTAGCAAAATTAAATCTATGCTTCAATTCAACGCAGATGAAACGGATTTACTTCGTAAAGACGCGGATAAAAACGGATTTTATTATTTTGATTTGTTTGAGCTTAGCAATTTTTAATTTGGATTGCAATTCAAATTAATTACATACAAAAATGGCTGTCTATTTATTTAGACAGCCATTTTTATTTTAGCAAATTCAACATTGTTGAAATTATTTAAATCTGTTTTTGTCCGCGTCTTAATTTCAATGCAATAAAACAGATTTTATCTAAAAAAAAACTTCTATCGCTCTAATTGTACATTTGGTAATGTTTTCGGGCGACCTGCATCGTTAGATAAAATCCAGCCTGTACGATAGATCCACTCGGTCATTTTGTGCAATTTTACAAAATCAATGTTTTCTGATTCATCCATTGGTGTGTGGTATTGACTGTGCAAAACGCTGGTATAAAAAACAGATGGAATTCCTCTTTTAGCATAAGGCAAATGGTCTGAACGGAAGTAAAAATACTCCGGATGCTCCGGTCTGTCCCAAAGTTTATCTAAATCGAATTTAGGTCCTTCGTCATTTGCTTTTTTCGCAATCGCTACTAAATCTGAAGAGTTTTCGTGAGGAGAACTAGAACCTAAAAGAGCTGCCTGATTTACATTATTTCTACCAATCATGTCCCCATTTAATACCGCAATAATACCTGCCTCCGGAACCGTTGGGTGCGCGGCATACCATCTTGAACCTAGCAAACCACGCTCTTCTGAACCGTGAAACACGAAAAGAGACGTTCTTTTTCCCGGTTGCTTTTTATACGCTCTTGCAATAGCTAACATCGCTACACAAGTACTTGCATTATCATCGGCTCCATTATAAATAGAATCCTGTCCGTATTTTTGTCTTACACCATCGTGGTCCTGATGCCCGCTAAAAAGAACATATTCGTTTTTTAATTTAGCATCTGTTCCTTCGATTGTTCCAACTACATTTACCGAAGGATATTTGTATGATTCAGAAACTACTTCGGTAGATAAAAGATCTTTAGTTGTTTTTAAATATTCTAACTGATCGTTGTGTACCCAAAAAACAGGCATTGTAGCACCAATTTTATCGCGAAAACCTTCAATACCATAAATACCTCTTGTCATTTGTGGTTCTACCTGAGACCAGCTTTCTTCTGCCAGTTTATCTGCAACCATAATAAGTGCTGTTGCTCCTTTTTTAACAACAAGATCATAATATTTGTTTCGAACAAGACCAGGATAACGTCTGTCAAAAAGCGAAATATCATCTGCAATTCCTTCTTTAGATGCTAATAAAACAACTGCTTTTCCTTTTACGTCTGCTTTTTCAATTTCTTCTTTTGTGGCTGCTCCTAAATATACTAAGGGTGCGTCAACTTTAATATTTGTGGTTTCGGCTACCAGAACATCTTTCCACAATTTATATTCTTTTTGTCCAATTTTAAATTTTGTATTTGGAGTTACCTGATGTCTGTATATATCAAAAAACTGGAAATAAGTTCCATCATCACCTGCTGGTAACATTCCTGCTTCTTTTGCTTTGTTTGCCAACCACATTGATACTTTTAGTTCGTCCAGAGTTCCTGCTTCGCGACCATTAAAATGATCACCAGCCATCTGGTACATATCTGTTTTAAGGTCTTTATCTGTAATTGCTGAAACTAGAGGTTTTTTAATTGCCTGCGAAAAAACTACTCCTCCATAAGCAATCAAAACGAGGATCATTTTATTTTTCATACGTTTTAATTTAGTATTCCAAACTTAGTAATTTATAGAGAAAAAATCGCCTGTTTTGATTTGAAACATTACTAAAATGTAAATTCAATAAAATGCAGACATCATTTTTTCGTCATTATTACTTTTATTTGGTTATCTCTTACAATTTACTTTCCTTAGTACAAAATAACTGATTAAAAAATGAGCAGACTTCCTTCTTTACAAAACGTTCTGAACGCAACACTAAAAACGATTCTACGATTCCCTCTGGAAACGATAATTTCCCTTTCAGGAACTATAATAGCTATTGTACTTAATGAAAAAGAATACAACGATCCAAACAAAGAACTTTATGAAAAAGCACTATTGAGTTGTTCTTTGTGTTTGGTTTTGTTTCTTTCTGTGAGTTTATTTTTTTTAGCTTCAAAAAAAAGCAATATTATCCGTTTTTTTACCAGCATACTACTTGGCGGTTTTATGGTTCTCTTTGTTTTTAATTTCCATAAATATATTACCGAAGTAGAAATACAACAATTCATTGTCCTTAACATTGCGTTGCATTTATTGGTTTCGTTTGCCGGATTTTTGCCCAGAAGGTATAATCAGGATGAATTTTGGGAATTTAACAAGCAGCTTTTTCTTAGAATCTTAACTGCCGGATTGTATAGTATTGTACTTTATTGCGGCTTAGCCTTAGCCATTTTAGCTGTTGACAAATTGTTCAAGGTCGAATTTTATGACCATATTTATTTTCACGTTTTTTATGTAATTGCAGGACTCTTTAATACTATTTTCTTTTTAAACGGAGTTCCTGAAACTAATAGTAGTGAGAATCCATTGGTTCTAAAATATCCTAAAGGGCTTAAAAACTTTACACAATATGTTTTACTCCCTTTAATAAGTCTATATCTGGTCATTTTAATTTGTTATGAGGCTAAAATTCTTATCACACTTTCGCTTCCTGTTGGATGGGTTTCGTATCTGGTTCTGGTATTTGCCATCTTTGGAATTCTCTCTTTTTTATTGGTTCACCCAATTGCAACTGAAACCGGCAATTTATGGATGCGAACTTTTAGTCGTTGGTTTTATTTTCTATTAATTCCGCTGCTTGGATTACTTTTTTGGGCTATTATATACCGAATCAATCTTTACGGATTTACACATGAACGCTATTATGTGTTGTTATTATCAATATGGCTCTCGCTTGTTGTGGTTTATTTTTTGATTCAGAAACAGCCTAAAATAAAGTTCATTCCAATAAGCATGTGTCTCGCCGGACTACTTTCTATTGTTGGTCCGCAAGGTGCCAATTCGATCTCCAAAAACAGTCAGTTATACCGATTTGAAAAGTATATGCAACAATCAAATCCTAAAAAAGTAACTTTTGAGCAGGAAAAGGATTTGAGTAGTATTGTTTCTTTTTTAGAGGATAATTATGGGATAGAAATTATGGTGCCGTACGCCAAAACAAAATTAGAAGCGCTTCTTAAAAAACATAAATCTCCCACCGATTACGAAATTATGGAAGCTTTGGGTTACGAATATAAATCTTCGTATGAAAAGGAAGAAAAAAATAAAGACGACTTCTATTACTATTATTATGAAAACAGACAAAATACAGTAGAGAACATTCACGGATACGATGTGTCATTTAACCTCTCCTCTTATGATGATGTTTTTGAATGTACTGATTGTATAAAAATTGACAATAAAAGCTATTCTATTCAATCTACATCTGCAAATTATGGTCTAAATCTGCGTATCAATCAAGATAATATTCCCATACCAATTAATGATTTCGTGAACAAACAATCTAATTTTGAAGGAAACTATAACTCAAATAAAAAAATAACCCAGGAAGTAGAAACTCCAAAATATAAAATCCAGATTACTTATCTTAGTGCAAACGGCAAGATAAAAAATAACAAAAGAGTATTAAACAGCTATAATCTGAAAGTACTGGTAAAAATTAAAAACTAACAAAAAAGCCTTTGAAATATTTCAAAGGCTTTTTGTTTTTAGTACGTTCCGTTTTGCATTTTACTTAATGTTTCTCGAATCTCTGTTGCAGTTTCTTCTGCTACATCTGCAGTTAAATATTTTACAGACAATGTTTGGGTTTCAATTGCTTTTTGCTTTTGTCCGTCTTTATAATACAACTGTGCCAGGGTATCTAAATAATAAGGATTGTTTTTGGTCACTATCAAACTATATTCTGACCAGGCAATAGCTGGTTTTAAAAATCCGGTATTACCGGGTTTTGAAACCACTGTCCATGCAGCCGAATTGTATAAGTTTGAGTGATATTCTTTAAACGAATTCCATCCGTTATAAGCATAATCAGAACCAGGGTCTAATGCGGTAAACATAGTGTCTAATTTCTCGATCACACTTCCTTTATCAGTCGACAGATTAGCATTAAAATAAGTACTAAACTCTTTTAAATAACTTGTATTAGAGCCGTCTTTGTCTTCTACCTCTCCCAAATAAGCAAAATAGTTCTGGTAACATTCAAAATTTCCTTTTCCGGCGGCTATTATTTTTCTATAAACTGAAATCGTTTTGTCTTGATTTTTTTCTGCGGCAATATCATTTTCTGCAACATATTTGTTTTGCTGCAAAGCTGCTGAAATCTCTGTATTTAAAGTTCCTATTATATGCGTTTCGCCTTCTTTGGCAGTAAAAGCGGCACGCTCTGCATCGATAGCATCATAGTGTTTTATCAAATAATCTATTGCAAGAAAATCAGTGTCGTTTAGAACTTTATCTTCTTTAAAAAACTGTTTCGAAAACCCTTGATTTTTAATTTCTTTTAAAATTGTTTCTACCAAATATAGGTTTGGTTTTGTATCTTTTTGATGTGCTTCGATTAGCTTTTTCCAGGTTAAGGTAATTTCTTTTTTATCAACAGTGCTGTTTACAAACTTAAACTCAGTAGGGTTTTCATCAGATGTTGTATAATCAGTATCATAATCATACGGTATTTCAAGAACAGCAACTTTATTAAAAGCTGTAATTAAAGCTGCATCTGTTGCTTTTTTATTCTGGATTGTTTTACTAAAAGTCATCAAGCCTTCTGTTCTTTGCAGCTTTTTATAAAACCCGTCATAATAACTAAATTGATATTGTTTTTCTGTTAAGTTAGATTTTGCAATAGCCAGAACTACTCCACTATTATTTAAAACAATAAGACCGGGTGTGTCTGTAATTTTGTTTGTTTTTAACCATTTTTTATCATCGGCTGTAGCCAGATAATAATTAAACAAATCAAATTCAGGATTGTATACATCGTACATATTGTAACCAACCTGAGTTTCCTGATCTTTAATAAAGGCATCAAAATCAGCTTTTGCTGCGGCATTTTTACTATCAACTGCCATTACCAGAAATTTGGTTTTAGTAGCTCCTGTTGCTGCAAGAGCACTTTTTAAACTATTTTCTACTTTTAATCTAAAATCAACTTTTTTGGACGCAAAAGAATCTGCAACTACAACAGTTGAATCTTCGGCAACATCTGTCCCAAAATCATCACTTACAAGAGGTTCCTTTCCGGGATAAGTAAAATTTGTGATTGTCTTGTTTTCTAAAGAAACAACTTTTGATATTTTCTCTGGCTGAGTATCTTTGGCATTTCGAAAAACTAACGGATCTTTTCCTGATTGTTCAGAAATCATCAACTCGTTTGTTTTCTGATTAAAAAAACCTGTAATTTTCAAATCTCCTAAAACTTCCGGCTGGTATTTAATGGCAACTTCTGAAACATCTTTTGGCAAAGCAAATTTAGAGACCGTGCTTTTTCCTCCATATTCTTCATAAACTAAGTACAAATAATCTGCACGATCAATTTCAAAATCTACGTCTGTTTTATCATCTTCAGGATTTACTTTTTCTCTAATATCTGACAATCTTTGATACTGAACATCGCCGGTACCCGTTTGTGTACCTACATAGAAAGAATAATAGTAAACGGCATCTGAGAATTTTACTTTTATTTTCTTTGCTTTTTTATCATTTTTAAAAGCAAGATCAAAAGCACTTTCTGCTTTGGCATTTGAGGCAAATAATAATGAATCGCCTTTAATCTCATAATTACCGGAATAAAAAACCAATTCGTATTTATTATCTTCTAATAAATTTAATTTGATTTTCTGCCCTTTGTTGGTAGACAAATAAGACCCTTTTTCAATGTTTTTTGTTTGAGAAAAAGAAACAGATATTAAACAAAAGAACGCTAAGAAACTCCATATAAAATTACGCATGCTTAAAATTTTAGTTGTTACTATTGAGAACAAAGATATTTCTTTCTTATCGAAAACAAATATCAAAAACGTTAAGTATTGTAATTAAATTACTATAAATTATATTTCATCGTAAAGATGATGTAACGGGGCTGTACAGTGTATTGCGAAACTCTTGTAGAAAACTGCGAGAAGCTGTCGTCATTGAGATATTTAGTATTTAATAAGTTGGTTGCAGCTATTTTGTACTCCCACTTACTTTCTTTTTTTTGATAAATTAAACTGGCACTCAAAAAATCATACTCGTTATTGACTGTTTTATCGCCATTGTAATAATGGTAAAATTCATACTCAGACACAAACGAAAAGCTGTTTAGAAAATAATAATCCAATCTGGCAAAAGGTTTGTCTGTATAATACGTTGAACCACTATATTTGTTAATGAGCGCATTATAGCCAAACTCGAGGTTAGGGAAGTTTTTGTAGTTTGTTGAAGCTTTTACGGTATAACTTTGACTAAAACTTTCGGTTGTTGCCAATACATTATTCTGAATATTATTGAATTTCGACCAATTGAAACTTGCATTTACAGATGCTTTATAATTTTTTAGAAAAGATCGCCCATAATTTCCCAGTCCGCTAAAAGTTTCATCAGCCAAATTAGAATTGTAAGGTGTAGACGATTGGTTAATTCCGGTAAAATCGGCTTTTGTTTTTATCGCATCTACCTTTTTAGTGTAGGTTGCATTGGCAAAGATATTCTCAAAATTAAACATATTGTATTTAAAATAACGCAAGGTATGAACTTGTGAAGTAGCATTCTCCAGGAAACGATTTCCTCGAAACAAACTGCTATAATCTGATAAAACATAACCTGAAGCCAATTGATTGATATCTGTAAAATCATTTGACAAAGAGAAATTATACGTCAGGGTTTCTGATTTTTTGATTTGATATAACGCAAAAAAATCAGGCAACACTTTCATGAAATTCTGCGAATAATCTGTCCCTGATTGTGTGTTTTTCATTGTGTACGAATGCACACTTACTCCGGGAGTTAAAGTAAATTTACCGGCTAGAATTTTATAATGAAATCCCAGAAACACATCATTAAAATTGTAGTTTACCAGATTGTTATTTTCGGCACTGTTTAAATCATTTTTATCTCCGTTGTCTAAAATCTGAAAAATATGGGAACTAAAATCCTGATACGAAAACGTGTTTCCAAGCGTAATATTGATGTTACTTTTGGGCGTCACCATATAATAGTAATCTAATTTAGCATCTAGCTTATTGGTTTTTACATAGCGATCCTGATTCAGATCATTTCTATCCTGTCCTGAAATATACCCTGAAAAATTGAACGGTTGTGTACGCAAATTGGCGTTGTAAAACGGGTTTTCATCCTGATACAAATGCTGCATTTCAAAGGCAAAAATATTCTTGTCGCTTTGCGTATAGTACAAACTCAAATTTTGATTTATAGAGGTTGGATCTTGTTTTTTATTGGTCAAAATTGTTTCTAAAGACGACGTATTGTTCACAATCGATTCTCTTAGCAAATCTGTATCTTCATTTTGTTTGGAAATCTTGGTCAGTATATCATAATCAAACTGAAATTTATCATTTGGTTTGTAACTGGAACTCAGTTTAAAAAGCCCCAGATTATTTTTTTGATGGGTCAATTCGTCTTTTTTTTGTTGATCTCCGGAATCCAAAATAGTCGTTTGCGATTTGGTCTCAAGATCTGTTTTTGAGGTCGATAAGATTCCAAAACCGCTTATATTCCATTTTTTCGTAATGGAATAAGCAAAATTCGTCGCTCCAAATTTCGTCTCAATTTCTTTCGCACGATTGTTTCTTAAGATCGAAATCCCTAAGTCATTTGATGAAACATTAAAACTGCTTCCGCCCTTTTTCATCATATTTTTAAATCCGCCTGTGAACTTAAAATAATCTTGTGCTGTAAGCGGCAATTCGCCAATATTATTAAAATTGGTAATCAAATTGATGCTGTATTTAGGGCTGTAATAAAACAATTTTGGGTTTATAATATACCTACTATCGAGTTCTCCTACTCCGGTTCCGGCAGTCATGTCTCCAAACCAAAAGTTCTTTTTACCTTCTTTTAGTTTAATATTCATGGCTACATTATCCTGATCATTCTCTAAACCTTTTAAGGCTCCTACTTCATTATAATTTCTTAGAACCTGAATTTTATCAATGGCATCGGCAGGAATATTTTTAACTCCTAATTTGGTATCTCCGTCAAAAAAATCTTTGCCTTCGACCATTAATTTACTAACTTTTTTACCTTCGACTTCAATTTCTCCATCAGCGTTTACCTCAACTCCCGGCAATTTTTTTAATACATCTTCGAGTTTTTTTTCTGTTCCGGATTTAAACGAATCAGCATTATAAACAATCGTATCGCCTTTTATAGAAACCGGCATTTCGCGAACAATCTCAACGCCTTCGAGTTCGATTCCGGCATCATCCATAACAATGTTCTGGACGATATTTGCGTTTTGCGTTGCAATTGCAATTTCTTTCGATTTCATGCCCAGATAACTTACTTTGATCGAATAAGACGTGTTAGGCTTTAATGTTAGCTGAAACTTTCCTTTATCATTCGTAATTCCGTATGAATCCATTGCTTTTGTAGCCGTGTTTACCGCCATGATATTTGCCATTTCTAACGGATTTTTTTGATCATCCTGAATAAAACCATCAAAGCGAATACTTTGCGAAAAACTTATAGAAGTAAAGAGTAAGGCGAGTATAAAAAGTATCTTGTTCATTAAAAAAATGATTAGAATAAATAATTTTAAGGTTAAAAGATTTTATCTTCCCATCATTGGAGGCGGACCGCCGGCACGACCACGGTTCATATCTCTAAATTCCTCCATTTTTTTAATTACTGTATCATCATAATCTTTCTGCGAAATTACTTTTCCTTTTTTAGAGGGTTTTATTTCGATTTTATCTTTGGCATTCAAAACAATTTTAGAACATAATATTGTTGTTCTTCCGTCATTTATTTCTAAAATTAAACCCGGTAATCCCCAATAATTTTCCGGACCCTGATTAACCGGAATCTCTGGCGAGTACCAAGCGGTTATGGTTACTTCTTTTGGAATTTCGAAATTATCTTCAAAGTTGGTTTTCGTTTCTCCCGAGGTTTTCTTCACTTCTTCTTTTTTCTCTTCGGTTTTTTTATCCTCTGGATTTTTTGGTCTGAAATTTCTAAAATCAGTTTTACTGGCTTCTTTTACTGCTGTCGCTTTATAGCAAGTATACCCGCCAATTTGTTTGGTCTCTGCTTCCATTTTCCAATTTAGCTTTGGCAAAGAGTCTACAACAAGAAATTCTTTTCCCATGAATTCTTTATCTACCGTATACGATTTGGTTTTTACATCTTTATAAAACGTTCCGCCACCGCCCATAAATGAGTTCATCATGATACGCATTCCGCCGCCTTGTTGTCCAGGAGATTCCAATTTCTCCTCTTCTTTATAAATAGATGCTGACTTATCAAAATTTAGAATAAAAGTTTTTTCCAGCATTTTCTTCATGCGTTCTTCCATGTCTTTTTGCATTTCGGGCGTGATATCACGATTACCCCGCATCCCTTCAAATTTTGGTGCTTGCGTTTTTGACTCATAAACAGCCATTCCCTGAAAATCTTTTTGAGCCTGCATTTGAGTAAATACTAGCATTAAAGACATATAATAGAGTACTTTTTTCATTGTGTTTTCTTTAAAATTGATCGAATTCAATAAAACTTACAATCAAATGTATTGTTTATTTTAAAATACAGAAAGTTAAATATATCAATACCTATAAGATATAGACAAAATCAACTATTACTTAGACTATTACAACAAACCGGTTCTAAAGACTAAATCTCTGCTATTTAAGCTTTTTCTAGTGTAGTTTTTTGTAATTTGGCTCTTTCGAAACGTACTATCATGAGCAAAACGGCACATCTTTTTTTAAATTTTCTTTTTGTGGCATGCTCCTTTTCGGCTGTTTTTCCGCAAAGTGCAAAAACAAAAGCAACCTTGACTACTTCTTTCAAAATCGATGCTGATTCTTTTTTAGGTTATGATTCCTTTGGATATTCGTATCAGATTAAAAATAACGTTTTTAGCAAAATCAAAGGCAAAGAAATATTTGAATATAAAAATGTTTCACTGGGAAACATTACCAAAGTCGATTTACAAAACCCGCTTAAAATCGTGTTGTTTTATGAAGATTTTAATGTTGCCATTTTATTAGACAATCAACTCAATAAAATCAGCGAGATTAATTTCTCTTTAAATAATACTCCAATCGTAGTTTCGGCAATTGGAATGTCAACACAAAATCAACTCTGGATTTACAATACTCTGAACCAACAAATTGGACTTTTTGATTATTTAAAAAATGAATACAAAACGGTTTCTACTCCATTTATAGAAACGATAAAGTATTACCAAACCGATTTCAATTCTTTTTACTGGATTGACAAAAAAAACAATTGGTTTTCCTGCGATATTTTCGGAAAAGTAACTGCTCTAGGAAAAGTATCTGATTTTGATTCGATCGAGATTATTAACAACCATCAATATATTTTTAGTAAGGCTAATTTGTTGTATTTTAAAGACATTGCAAGTACAAATTCGAATGCATTATCCCAAATTGAAATTTTAGAAAATTCGTTTGACAAATTCTGCTACAAAGACCAAATTTTATCTATTTTTACAGCTAAAGAAATCACCAATTATAAAATCGTAACACCGTAATGCACATAGCAATAGCAGGAAATATAGGAGCAGGAAAAACCACTTTAACTAAATTATTAGCCAAACATTTTAAATGGGAACCTCATTATGAAGATGTAGTTGATAATCCTTATTTAGATGATTTTTACCACCAAATGGAACGTTGGTCGTTTAATTTGCAGATTTATTTCCTGAACAGTCGTTTCCGTCAGGTATTACAAATTCGTGAAAGTGGTAAAAAAATCATTCAGGATCGTACTATTTATGAAGATGCTTATATTTTTGCTCCCAATTTATATTCTATGGGATTAATGACTAGCCGTGATTTCGAAAATTATACTTCTCTTTTTGAATTAATGGAATCTTTAGTAAAAGCTCCTGACTTATTGATTTATTTAAGAAGTTCTATCCCAAATTTAGTGGGACAAATTCATAAACGTGGTCGCGAGTACGAAAACTCAATTTCGATCGATTATTTAAGCCGCCTGAACGAAAGATATGAAGCCTGGGTGCAAACATATACCAAAGGAAAATTATTAATTATCGATGTTGACAATATTAATTTTGTTGACAATCCTGAAGATCTGGGAAACATCATTAATCGAATTGATGCTGAACTCAATGGGTTGTTTTAGAAATACCAATTGCACAGATTTTAACAAATAAAAAATGCCTCTAAAAATTTTAGAGGCATTTTTTGTTATTTTCCTAACAGGTTTTGAAAACCTGTTAGGATAGATTTCTAAATTATTTGGCAGCTTCAATTTTTGCTTTTACTTCTGCTTCTGTACCTTCATAAACTTCGGTTGTTGTTTTTCCGTTTTCTGTTTTGGTTACAGTTCCTGTTGTAACTCCGTTAACAGTAGATAAATTTACTTCAAGCCTGTTTTTGCTGTATTTAGTAGTATCAAAACAATCTGTTTTTTGGTATACATATTTTCCGTTTGCATCATAATGAGCGAGGCATTTTGCTGTTTCTTCGGCTGTACATCCTTTTTCTTTGCACATTTTAATACATTCTTCTTTAGTAAGCTTTGAATGATCTCCACATTTAGAAACTCCGCCAGTATGCACCTCCATTTTTACACAACAGGAACCTTTTTCTGTCACTGTTGATGCAGAATGTCCTTCGCCTAAAATTGGGGCAATTACCAGACCTATTAAACAGGTTAACTTTATCAGGATATTCATCGATGGTCCTGAAGTATCTTTAAAAGGATCTCCAACGGTGTCACCGGTTACGGCTGCTTTATGCGCATCTGAACCTTTGTATGTCATTTCGCCATTGATTAAAACTCCGGCTTCAAAAGATTTTTTAGCATTATCCCAGGCTCCTCCTGCATTGTTTTGAAAAACTGCCCAAAGTACTCCTGAAACGGTAACTCCTGCCATATATCCTCCTAACATTTCGGCAATTAACTGATTGTTATCTGCATAAACTAATTTTCCTAAAAGTACAATTGCAATAGGAAAACCTATGGTAAGGATTCCTGGCAACATCATTTCGCGTAAGGCGGCTTTTGTCGAAATTTCGACACACTTGCCATATTCCGGTTTTCCGGTTCCTTCCATAATTCCCGGAATTTCCTTAAACTGACGGCGTACTTCATAAACCATATCCATAGCAGCTTTTCCAACAGAATTCATGGCAAGAGCCGAGAAAACTACCGGAATCATTCCGCCCACAAATAACATGGCTAAAACAGGTGCTTTAAAAATATTGATTCCGTCGATTCCTGTAAATGTTACATAAGCCGCAAATAAAGCCAAAGAGGTTAAGGCTGCAGAGGCTATTGCAAAACCTTTTCCGGTTGCTGCTGTAGTATTTCCTACTGAGTCTAAAATATCTGTTCTGGTACGAACTTCTTTTGGCAATTCACTCATTTCAGCAATTCCTCCTGCATTATCAGAAATGGGTCCAAAAGCATCAATTGCTAATTGCATTGCGGTTGTAGCCATCATTGCAGATGCTGCCAAGGCAACTCCGTAAAATCCTGCCAGAGCATAAGAAATCCAGATTGCTGCTGCAAACAAAAGTACGGTTGGAAACGTAGAGATCATTCCTGTTGCCAAACCTGCAATAACATTTGTTCCTGCTCCTGTCGATGATTTTTGCACTATCGCCATTACCGGTTTTGTACCTAATCCGGTATAATATTCTGTAACGGATGATATAGCCCCACCCACTATTAAACCTACTAATGTTGCATAAAAAACACGCATTGATGATATATCTTTAGATCCTTCGCCAAAAAAGCTCATTTGCATGGTTTCCGGCAACATATATCTTACTAAAAAGAAACAGGCAATTGCGGTTAAAACAATCGAAACCCAGTTTCCTATATTCAATGCTTTTTGCACTTGTGCTTCTTTGGCATTATCATCGGATATTTTGACAAGAGTAGTACCAATAATCGAAAACAAGATTCCGAAACCGGCAATTGCCATTGGCAATAAAATTGGACCAATTCCGCCAAAAATATCCTGAATGTTTCCACCCATATCTTTGATCACGTAATTTCCTAAAACCATTGCTGCTAAAACAGTTGCTACATACGAACCAAATAAATCGGCTCCCATACCTGCAACATCTCCAACATTGTCTCCTACATTATCTGCAATTGTAGCCGGATTACGCGGGTCATCTTCCGGAATTCCGGCTTCAACTTTACCTACTAAATCAGCGCCAACATCGGCAGCTTTCGTATAAATTCCGCCACCTACTCTGGCAAACAAAGCAATTGACTCTGCTCCAAGAGAAAACCCTGCTAAAGTCTCTAAAACTTTAGTCATATCTTCAGACGAAGTCCAAACTCCGTGCATAAATATTTGAAAGAATACAATAAAAAATCCTGTTAGTCCTAAAACTGCTAAACCCGCAACGCCTAAACCCATTACGGTACCACCGCCAAAAGAAACTTTTAAGGCCTGAGGCAAACTTGTACGAGCTGCCTGAGTAGTTCTAACATTTGTTTTAGTAGCTATCTTCATTCCCATATTTCCAGCTAAAGCCGAGAAAAAGGCACCAAAAATAAACGCTACCACTATTAATATATGTGTAGTAGGAACAATAAAAGAAATTCCGGCCAAAACTATACTTGCTCCAATTACAAAGAAAGTCAGTAATCGGTATTCTGCTTTTAAAAATGCCAAGGCACCTTCGTAGATGTGATCTGAAATCTCTTTCATCTTGCCATCCCCAGCATCTTGTTTTAATACCCAGGTTCTTTTTATTCCCATGAAAAGTAATCCTATAATTGCCATAACAATTGGCAAGTAAATCATAAATTCGTTCATAATATTTTAATGGTTATTGGTTAATATTCAATAAACTAACTAAAACGAATTTAAACAAAAAAGCAATACTCCTGACGGGAATATTGCTTTTTTTATAATAGAATAGGGTTAAAATTATTTAATACTAAATAATCCCTCTGGTTTGTTTTCGATATCGTTAAAACGCTTCGTGCACTCTGCAATAATCTCAAATGCTTCGTTTACGTCTCCCCAACCTTCTACATCTACTTTTTTGTTTTCAAGATCTTTGTAAACCTGAAAGAAATGCTCGATTTCTTTTACTAAGTGCGGGTTCATATCAGAAAGATCAGTCAAAGAATTCCAAATTGGATCAGAAACCGGTACACAAATAATTTTTTCATCTGGTCCTTTATCGTCTGCCATATGAAAAACACCAATTGGTTTTACTTCCATAACACATCCTGGAAAAGTTGGTTCGTTTACTAAAACCAATACATCAAGAGGATCTCCGTCAAGTGCCAGAGTTTCAGGAATAAATCCGTAATCTGCCGGGTACATCATCGAAGAGAATAACATTCTGTCAAAACGCATTCTTTTAATTTCAAAATCGTACTCGTATTTATTTCTACTTCCACGTGGTATTTCGATTAATACATCGAAAGTTGTTAGTTTGTCTGCGGTCATTTTCGTTTTTTATTATTTCTATAAATTCGATTGCAAAAGTAACTAAACAATCCTTTTTTACAATAAAAAACGCAATTAATCTACCTACTTTTCTTTTAAATAACAGACAGTTAATATATAATTTTTCCGTTTCTCCTGTTTAAGTAATAATGCCAAAGCAAATATGTCGCATAAGATTGACATGAACTCCCGCGTTGTGCCTGAATTTCTATTTCGTGTTTGCCTGAATATTCAGGAATTCTTTGATCGCAATGAGGTCTGTAATATCTCCTAATGGAATCAAATTGGGTTCCTGAAGACAATATCTATGGTTCAATTTCCTGTTTTAGACTATTATCCGGATATATAATTACCGTAAGGCAATTTATTTATACCATATATAATAAAAGCAGAAACAAATAAACAAATTAGGGTTGCGAGAGGAATTGCAAATATGGGATTTACAAAGTCATAATCTATTTTTAATGTTTTCATGAAACGCAAAACCAAAACGTGTACAAGATATATTCCATAACTGTATGTACTAATAAAGCTTGTCGTTTTTGTTACTATTGGATTAGAAATTTCTAAATTCTTAAAAAGAAGAAAAACTCCAATAGAAACGATCAAGACATTGAAGGTGTTGTAATTATAAAAATACTCGTCAAAATTATGATTGCGATACGACAAAAAATAGGTACCAAATATGGTAATTACAACTCCTGTAATTATTAAAAGAATAGCAATGCTGTTAATTGTTCTTTTACTATATGCAAAGGACTTGATTGATAGATAATATCCTAAAACTACATAGCCTATAAATCCAGAAAAATAGATTAAATCAATATTAATCCTGAAATTAGATAAAATTGGCTGATTGATAAACAGGGTAAAAATCCAGATGGATATAAAATACAGAATTTCTTTTTCGGTGGCATTTTGAACCCACTTACTGATTATTGGAATAAAAAGATAAATTCCGATAATCATATAAATATACCAAAGATGATAGGAACTTCCGTTTAGGAATAAATTCATTATCCAATCCAGAATTTCTAAAAAAGACATTTTGTAACCTGCGGTAATGTTATCATTTAAAGAAAACATTGCATAAACAAAACTCCAAAACAAAAAGGGAAGTACGATTCGTGAAAATCTTTTTTTTAAGAAATCATCTAATTCATAGGTCCTTCTTAGCATTAATACTCCGGTGAGCATCACAAAAACGGGTACACAAAACCGAACTAAACTATCGTAAATATTTCCTGTCCACCATACAAAATCAGAAACACAGCCATATTGATATAAAATTTCTGAGGCAACATGCAAAAAAATCACACTAACTGTTGCTACAACCCTTAGATTAGTTGTCCACATCATTTTATTACCGTCCTGGCTTCTACTCATAAAATACTAATTGTTTAATTATAATCATGAATGTAGCGATTTTAAGGGTTTAGAAATAAAACCCGAAAGATCCTTTTACTGCAAATTTATTAGCATCGGGAGTATTTAAATAACTTCCTCTCCAGGAAAAATCGATTCGAAATACCTTGAAGATATTTCCAATTCCGGCATTATATTCCCAATACACATTTTCTGGTGCTGTATACGGTTGATCTGATGCGTTTATTGCTCTGTTTGCGTTCGAGATTGTTCCGTAAACCCCTTTTACACCTACAAATTCTCTCCAGTTTAGTTTTCGCATAAATGGGATTCTGGCAAACAATCGACCGCCAAAATCGTGATTCCATTGCAAAGTGGTGTACTGATCTGTAATAAACTCGTAAAAGTTTAAGTTGCTAAAGGTATTCTCAATAGTAAAATAAGTCTGGTTACCCGGAATTACGCTCATTAATCCTAACGGAATTGTACCAAAGGTTTTTCCGGTTTCAAGGATAATATTTGATCTTCCTAAAGGTCCAATTATAATAGGCTGTTTGTAGAATAATTGTATTTTTTCGTATGCAAAATCACTGTTCAAAACGCCTTTAAGTCCGTAACTAAAGTTTACAAAGAAATGACTAAACGGACTGTCAACCAGGTCTCGTTCTACTCCAAAACCTATCGTTTTACGTTTTGGCATTAACTCAAACTGAACATTGGCTTCAAATTGTTTTACTGAACTTTGAATAACTCCGGCAGGATTTGCTGTAGTTGGCAAAGTGGTATAATAATCTAAACTAAAGGTTGGCGATGCAGATTCCAGTGTTCGGTACGAAATACCCGCCTGAACTACAAAGTTTTTGATTGGCTCCATTTCTACAGAAACATTGCTCAAATTGATGTTCGTCAATTTTCCGTTGCTTCCGGTTGTAAACAATGCCGAAGATGCAAAACTTCGTCCTAAAATATCATTTGTTGTGGTTAAGCTGGCACCAATTTGTTCGATGTCACGCCTGTTTCCTCCAGAAATAATAACCCGGTTTTTCTTGTCAACCATCCATTTTCCTGAAGCTCCGTATTTGAACTTATTATCATCAAACCCATAAGCGGTATAGGCTTGCAAACGCCACGGATCATTGGGCCCAAAATAGGTTCTTCCGCCTACTCTAAGTCTTAATCCTTCGACTTCATTATATCCAAATGTGGAGAAAATAGGTCCGTAATCAAAGTTTTTAAACTCGACATAACCACTTCCTAAAATAGAGACGAGACTGTAAAGCTGCTTGAATCGCTTGACGGTTTGCAACGTATCCAGCATTTTGTAGATTCCTGCTTCGTCTTTATTTAATTTTTCAAAACGGTTTTCTTCCCAAAAATCATTTGGTCGATCATAAACTGCATTGTCTATAAAATTGACTTCTTCTTTATAAAATTTCTCGGGTTTTGGAATATTGAATTTATGGTTTCGGAATAAAGTTGTCCTTTTTCCATAAACTCCTTTTGATTTTTCTTTTTTATTCAAAGCAAAATCAGACATCATATAATCACGGGTCAATAGAAAGACAGAATCGTTTTCTACCTCAAATTCCTGTTCGATATAAATATCTTTTACCCAGTTAATATTGGCACTTTTGGTAACGCCCATATTAATTTTCTTGATCGCAAAAGTGGTGTCATTTACCCAGAAATCTCCTTTAAAGGTCAATTCATTTTTACGTCTTGGATAAAAGACAATATTATAACACCATTTTTTGTCGATAAAAGCACTGTCTTTGAGGACATAATTATAAACGTCAATTCCGGTTCTTGAAAGCGGACTTGTAAAACTTTTATCAAAAAATTTAAGGTGATTATCGTAAATGTTATAATCTGAATAAAGATCTTTTACAAATGCCAAGATCTGTTGATTGCCATTAAATCCTGATGTTTTACTTCCGTTTAAGTTTTCTTTTATTTTCTTTAATTTATTATCTCCGTAAACATCATAAACAGATTCATTGATAAAAATTGGCAAATAGGTTTTTCCGGTAACTTCAGATGTATCAACGTGATCAAAAACAAACTCCATTCCTTTAAAGAGTTTATTTTTCATAAAAGCACTGTCGATTGTGTTCATATCAAACTCAACTTTCTCGTACTTTTGCATTTGATATTGATTGAATTGGTACAAACCGTTTTTACGTTTTCTTTCCCAAATTTTTCTCAATATATCTAATGCCGGATTATTTTTTTTAGATGTTTTTCCGGTATAAATTACGACTTCATTAAGTGCTTCGGCTTCGCTTAAAACGATTTTAAAATCATAATTTACAGCTTTATCCAAAGGCACTTCTTTATCTGAAAATCCTGCCGAAGTAATTAATAAAGCGGTGTAAGTAGTTGGTGATTCCAGGTAAAAACGACCGTCTTCATTAGAAACAATACCTGTATTTGATCCTTTAAAAACAACATTTGCAAAGGGAACAGGCTGGTTCGATTTATCCAAAACGATTCCACTCACTTTAGTTTGTGCAGTAGCAATACTTGCAAATGCAAATACAAAAAATAGGCTGAGTAAAATTATCTTTTTCATAATCTGGCAAAAAAAAACTTCATCAATTAATATGACTGATGAAGTTTTATAAGTATTGTTTTATTGACTATTTGTATAGTACTTTCTTTACTGCTTTTACTACATCAGCTGCATTAGGCAACCAGTCTTTTAGTAAAACAGGAGAGTAAGGTGCAGGTGTATCTGCAGTTGTAATACGTTGTATTGGCGCATCAAGAAAATCAAAAGCTTGTTCTTGTACGATATATGTGATTTCAGATGAAATACTTGCAAATGGCCATGCTTCTTCTAAAATAACTAAACGATTTGTTTTTTTAACAGATTTTAAGATCGCGTCTTTATCCATTGGACGAACGGTTCTTAAATCGATAATTTCGCAAGAAATACCTTCTTTAGCTAACTCATCGGCAGCAATAAAAGCTTCTTTGATAATTTTACCAAAAGAAACAATCGTTACATCTGTACCTTCGCGTTTTACATCAGCAACTCCTAACGGAATTGTATATTCTCCGTCCGGCACTTCGCCTTTGTCACCATACATTTGCTCAGATTCCATAAAAATTACAGGATCGTTATCACGAATAGCAGCTTTCAAAAGTCCTTTTGCATCATAAGGAGTTGATGGCACAACTACTTTAAGACCCGGAGTATTTGCAAACCAGTTCTCTAGAGCCTGAGAGTGAGTTGCTCCTAATTGACCTGCAGAAGCAGTTGGTCCACGAAAAACGATAGGCACATTAAATTGTCCTCCTGTCATTTGACGCATTTTAGCAGCATTATTTATAATTTGATCAATACCTACTAAACAGAAGTTGAATGTCATGTACTCGACAATAGGGCGACAACCGTTCATAGCTGATCCTACTGCAATTCCTGTAAAACCAAGCTCAGCAATTGGAGTATCAATTACTCTTTTTTCGCCAAACTCAGCAAGCATTCCTTTTGAAGCTTTATATGCTCCGTTGTATTCTGCAACTTCTTCGCCCATTAAATATATGGATTCATCGTGACGCATTTCTTCGCTCATCGCTTCGCAAATGGCCTCTCTAAATTGTATTGTTCTCATATTTATATTGTATGTTGAATTTTCTGAAGAGCAAAAATAATTATTTTAAATAACTTAAAAGCATAAATTGAATTTAAAATCACATGAACTTCCTCCGGCTTTGCGCTTTTAACTTTTTAAAAATTATTGTGATATTTACGAAATCGATATAATGATATTTATTTCGCTCCTAAAGCACTCGCAGGACAAACTGAACTATTTTTGTTTAATTTTGATTCCATAAAATTCTTTCTCTAAAACGTAACAATTCAAAAACTAGTATAAATTACCTCAACATTTAACAGTTTCCTAAGGATATCACTTTGCAAAATTCCTAAGAATCAGCTTAAATGAATGCATTATCTTCTTTCGTTTATCCCCAAATGTCTTGTAAATTTCATAATCTGCGAAATCGTAATAGTTTTTAAATAATATTATGCGTGCATAGTATATTATTCCGATTTTAATTTCTAAATTTGTAAAAGCATATTATAAATATAAAATATATACTTATGAAAATATTAGTTTGCATCAGCCACGTGCCTGATACTACTTCAAAAATTAACTTTTCCAATGGTGACTCAGAATTCGATACCAATGGTGTACAATATGTAATTAATCCTAATGACGAATTTGGTTTGACACGTGCAATTTGGTTTCAGGAACAACAGGGTGCTACTGTAACTGTAGTAAATGTTGGAGGTCCTGATACTGAACCAACTTTACGTAAAGCTCTGGCAATTGGTGCAAACGAAGCAATTCGTGTAAATGCGAATCCTACTGATGGTTTTTTTGTTGCAAAACAACTTGCCGAAGTAATTAAAAATGGTGGTTACGATCTTGTAATCGCAGGAAAAGAATCTCTTGATTATAACGGAGGAATGGTTCCGGGAATGATTGCAGGAATTTTAGGTTCTAACTTCTTAAACTCTTGTAGTGCAATTACTGTCGATGGAAACAATGTAAAAGCTGTTCGCGAAATCGACGGTGGAAAAGAAACTGTAAGTACTACTTTGCCATTAATTATTGGTGGTCAAAAAGGTCTTGTTGAAGAAAAAGATCTTCGTATCCCAAACATGAGAGGAATCATGACTGCAAGAACAAAAGCGCTTACTATTCTTGAGCCGGTTGACGCTCCTGTAAATACAAAAGCGGTAAAATTTGAAAAACCAGCTCCAAAATCTGCAGTAAAATTAGTTTCTGCTGATAACTTAGATGAGTTGATCAATTTATTACATAACGAAGCGAAAGTTATTTAAGATTGTAGAGTTTAGACTTTAGATTGCAGATTGCAATACTAAATCTAAAATCAACATTTGATTCATTTCAAAAATCTAAAATCGTTAATCTAAAATCTAAAATTATTATGTCAATATTAATATATGCAGAATCTGCAGAAGGAAAATTTAAAAAAGTTGCTTTTGAATTAGCTTCTTACGCTAAAAAAGTAGCCGAAACATTAGGAACTACCGTAACCGCTTTAACCGTAAACATTGGCGATGTAAGCGAATTATCTAAATACGGAGTTGATAAAGTACTAAAAGTAACCAACGATAAATTAGCAGGTTTTACTGCTAAAGCTTATGCTGATGTTATCAAACAAGCTGCCGAAAAAGAAGGAACAAAAGTAGTTTTACTTTCTTCGACTACAGATAGTATTTACCTTTCATCATTAGTTGCAGTAGCTTTGAATGCCGGTTTTGCTTCAAATGTTGTTGGATTACCTATTAGCACTTCTCCTTTTCAGGTTAAAAGAAATGCGTTCTCAAACAAAGCGTTCAACATTACAGAAATCAATACAGATGTAAAAGTTCTTGGATTGGCAAAAAACTCTTACGGAATTTTTGAAAGTGCAGGAGCTGCAACTTCAGAAGATTTTAACCCATCGATTGGAGACAATGATTTTGGAGTAAAAGTAGAATCTGTAGAAAAAGTAAGCGGAAAGGTTTCTATTGCTGATGCTGATGTTGTTGTTTCTGGCGGACGCGGACTTAAAGGTCCTGAAAACTGGGGATTAGTAGAAGATTTGGCCGCAGTATTAGGCGCTGCAACAGCATGCTCTAAACCGGTTTCTGACTTAGGATGGAGACCTCACAGCGAGCACGTTGGACAAACAGGTAAACCGGTTGCTACAAATTTATATATTGCAATAGGAATTTCTGGCGCAATCCAGCATATTGCAGGTATCAACTCCTCAAAAGTAAAATTAGTGATTAATAACGATCCTGAAGCTCCTTTCTTTAAAGTAGCAGACTACGGTGTAGTTGGAGATGCTTTTGAAATTGTTCCTAAATTAATTGAGAAACTGAAAGCTTTTAAAGCTCAACATTCTTAATTTAAAAATTCTCTATAAAAATATAGCTACCTAAAAACAAGATAATCGTATCTTTGTTTTAGGTAGCTTTTTTGTTCCATATTTTTTGATTAAAATTGCACCTTTATTTTCCAATCAAAAAAAGTATTAAAATGAGGCAATAATTGCCCTTTTTTACCCACATATATGAGTCTAGTAAAATTATCCATAAAAGGAATTTCATACAGTCAAACTCAAAATGGCGCTTATGCCTTAATTTTGAATGAAGTTGATGGCGAACGAAAATTACCAATAGTTATTGGCGCTTTTGAAGCCCAATCCATCGCTATTGCGTTAGAAAAAGAAATAAAACCTCCGCGTCCATTAACGCACGATTTATTTAAAAACTTCGCTGAAAGATTTGACATTGTTGTAAAACAAGTTATCATTCACAAACTTGTCGACGGTGTTTTTTATTCAAGTCTAATCTGCGAAAGAGACAAAATCGAAGAAATTATCGATGCCAGAACTTCTGATGCAATTGCATTGGCGCTGCGTTTTAATGCTCCTATTTTTACTTATAAAAATATTTTAGACAAAGCGGGAATTTATTTAAAATCAAATACCGCCGAAACAGATCAGGGCTCTCAGGAAATTGATGACGTACTTTCTAACCCTGAAACTTTTGGGCAGGAAGAAGAAAGCAACCAATCCGGTGATGTTTATGCCAAACATAGTTTGCAAGAACTAAATGAGCTTTTAGATCAGGCTGTTTCTCAGGAAGATTATGAAAAAGCAGCTAAGATCAGAGACGAAATCTCAAAGAGATAGATTAAAATGGTTAATCGTTAAACCGCTTATTCGTTAAATCGATCAAACGGTTAAACAAGTCCACGATTAAACAAATAAACAAACAATGAAACAATACTTAGATTTAGTACAACATGTTTTAGAAAACGGTTGTCAAAAAGGCGATAGAACAGGAACGGGAACTAAAAGTGTTTTTGGTTACCAAATGCGTTTTGATTTAAGTGAAGGTTTCCCAATGGTTACAACCAAAAAATTACACTTAAAATCTATAATTTACGAATTACTATGGTTTTTAAAAGGAGATACCAATATAAAATATCTTCAGGAAAACGGGGTAAAAATTTGGGATGCATGGGCAGATTCTAATGGCGATCTGGGTCCTGTTTACGGACATCAATGGCGTAATTGGAATAGCGAAGAAATCGATCAGATGTCTGAATTGATTACAGAGCTAAAAACAAACCCAAACAGTCGAAGAATGCTGGTTTCTGCCTGGAACCCTTCGGTTTTGCCGGATACTAAAAAATCATTTGAAGAGAATGTAGCCAATAACAAAGCAGCTTTACCTCCTTGTCATGCTTTTTTTCAGTTTTACGTAACTAGTCCTGATGCTGAAAAAGGAGAAACTAAAGGAAAATTATCCTGTCAATTGTACCAGCGAAGTGCTGATATTTTTTTAGGAGTTCCCTTTAATATTGCATCTTATGCATTATTGACCATGATGATTGCTCAGGTTTGCGATTTAGAATATGGTGATTTTATTCATACTTTTGGAGATGCGCACATTTATAACAATCATTTTGAGCAGTTGGAATTGCAATTGACCCGTGAACCTAAACCATTACCAAAAATGATTTTAAATCCTGAGATTAAAAACATTTTTGATTTTGACTATAATGATTTTACTCTTTTAGATTACGAACCACATGCCGGCATAAAAGGAAGTGTTGCAGTATAAGGTATAAAAAAATCCGCTTAAAATTTAAGCGGATTTTTTTATACGACTAAAACACTATTTTCGCTTCCTGCAAAATCATTCCATTTATACGAATCCGCCTCAGGATCGTTGACATAACTTCCGTCAATTACGTATTTAAACTCATAAATTGCATCTTTAACTAAGTCATAAGTAGCTTTAAAAGTGCCATTCTTTAACTTACTCAAGGTTCCTTCTTCAATATTCCAGTTGTTAAAATCGCCTACAACTGCTGCAGAACTTGCTTCTTTAGCATCTATAGAAAAAGTAACCTTAACGACCGGTTTTGTTTTAATAAATTGTTTCTTTAAAGACATAACTATTTAGTTTTTAGATTCATACACTAAATTACACAAATTCACATAAACTTTCGATACCTTCACAACCGATTTATGATAATATCATAAACCGAATATCTTTTTAATTATATCAATAATTAAATCCGCTTAAAATTTTGGATTTCAAACTATCGGTGTATTGTAGGAGAAATATTCTACAATCTAAATAGGGTGATTACAAAATAAATTTTAACTTTATGACCTCATTTATATCTTATGGAAAAAGAAGTGCACGAACAATACGAATACGCCCGAAGAAGACTTAGAGAAAAAAAGATACTATATTTTCATTTTGTACTTTTTCTATTAGGAAGTTTATTTTTATTTATTGCTAATCGTTTTTTCGGTTTTGGCGCTAATACAGATCAAAACTGGTGTATTTGGGCAATCACGATATGGTTCTTTATCTTTATCCTGCACTTTATAAAGGTGTATATCACGGATAGATTCATGAATAAAAAATGGGAAAGAGAACAAATTGACAGACTTGTTGCTTTGCAACAAAAAAGAATTAGTCAATTAGAGTCCAGAATAAATGAGGATACCGAAAATAAAATTTAGTTTTAGAATACCATGATTATAATGATAGCGGCTGTTGCCGAAAATAATGCGCTCGGGAAGGATAATGAATTAGTTTGGCATTTACCCAATGATTTTAAAAGGTTTAAATCGCTTACTACAAGTCATCACATTATTATGGGAAGAAAAACGTTTGAAAGTTTTCCAAAACCACTTCCTAACAGGGTTCACGTTGTAATAACACGTCAAAAAGATTATAATCCGGAAGGCTGTATTGTAGTCGACAGTATCGAAAAAGCAATTGCAGCATGTCCTGAAAATGAAGATTCGTATATTATTGGCGGTGGCGAAATTTACAATCTGGGCTTACCTTTTACAGATATTATAGAAATAACCAAAGTTCACCATACTTTTGAAGCAGATGCTTTTTTTCCTGTAATTAACAAAAGTGATTGGCAACTTGTAGAATCTGAAGAAAATTTTAAAGACGAAAAACATCTTTACGATTATACTTACGAAACCTACATTCGAAAATAAAAGATAAAAAAAAACATCCTCTTGTGAAGGATGTTTTTTAAAACGATTGATTTTTTTAGATCTGACTCATTCGAGCAATAGCTTTGGTAAAAAAACTCAAATGTCATGACAACATTTGAAATAACTGAATAACATTTAATGTTAATTGAGACCGAATCTCAAAAGAGCCTTTAATAACAAATACCACTAAGATATTAAAGGCAAGAAAATTAAAATTTCCAAAAACAAATTTAATCCTAAGAACGTATTTCGCACTTTAAAAAAGAGTATTGGCCCCAAGAACAATACTTTCAAAACTACTTACAAGAACAAATGAAATTACCAGTGCAAAAAAAGTCTTCATTTGATTGAGTCTTTATATTCTATCAATCATTAAAATTTTATCTTTTAACTTCAGCAAAGTTGGTCATAATATGCGCACTCCACAATACCCACTTCTGGGGATATTTTTTAGATACCGGATTTCAGGGATAGACCTCAATAAAATAGCTGTCAGAAAATAGAAGCTTTCACACAAAACATTATTTACAAATTAAAAAACTCAATTACAGTTAAGTCAGATTGTATTATATTTGCGTAAATAAAAAAAATGTCTGAAAAAATAACCCCATATAAAGACTCTTCTTTAGGTAAAAAAGAGCAAGTTGCCCAAATGTTTGATAACATCTCTGGAAACTACGACAATTTAAATCGTGTAATTTCATTTGGTATTGACATTAAATGGCGAAAAAAAGTATTAAAAATAGTTTCGGATAAAAAACCAAAAATTATTCTTGATATCGCAACAGGAACTGGCGACTTAGCCATCCTGATGACACAAACGAATGCCGAAAAAATAATTGGTCTGGATATTTCTGCCGGAATGCTTGAAGTTGGAAAAAAGAAAATTGACGAAAAAAAACTATCTCATGTTATTGATTTAGTCTTAGGAGATTCTGAAAAAATACCTTTCGAAGACAATTATTTCGATGCTATAACAGTAGGCTTTGGCGTTAGAAATTTTGAAAATCTGGAAAAAGGCTTTGCCGAAATTTTAAGAGTTTTAAAACCAAACGGTGTATTTGTAATTCTTGAAACTTCGGTTCCTGATAAAACACCTTATAAACAGGGTTATAAATTTTATAGTAAAAACATACTTCCAATCATCGGAAAATTGTTTTCTAAAGACAATTCTGCTTACGGTTATTTATCTGAATCTGCTGCTGTTTTTCCTTATGGAGAAGCTCTGAACAATATTTTAAGAAAAATTGGGTTTATAGATGTTGTAGCCATGCCTCAAACTTTTGGTGTTGCAACCATTTATTCTGCATCTAAAAAATAGTATGAAAAAAATTGTAGTCTTACTTTTATTAGTCTTAACGACAAACGGATATTCGCAATTTGCTAAAAGCATGTTTAGCAAAGATCCTATTATAAATCTTGAAAACTGGCAAAAACAGCGTCTGTATTTTGGATATTATCTTGGATTTAATAGTTTTGATTTTAAATTTGACTACAAAAATCCCGGACCTGACATTCAGGTTAAAAAAACTACAGGTTTTAATGTGGGTGTTGTTGCAGATTTAAGACTACAGGAATATATTAATTTACGTTTCGAACCAGGTTTATATTACTCGAAACGCGATCTTTATTATTCGAATATGCCTTTGCAAAAAGACTTTTTAAGAGAAGTAAACAGTACTTATATACACTTTCCTTTATTATTAAAATTCTCTTCTTTACGTACCGGAAATATCCGCCCTTATTTAGTAGGCGGAATGTCTACTACTTTGAATTTATCCAGTAATTCTAAATCTAAAGACGATAACTTTGAAGGCAAATTCAGGGTAAAACCCTGGACAGCGGCTTATGAGCTAGGATTTGGGATTGATATTTTCTCTGAATACTTCATTTTTTCTCCTTCTATCAGAGGAATGTTTGGCATTACTGATGAGTTAATTCGTGACAATGCTTCAAAAGGACCTAGCCCATGGACAGACAATATTGATTCTATGAAATCAAGAGCGATTTTAATTAATTTTACTTTTCATTAAAACAAAATCCTAACTATTTCGTTTAAATTCACTAAGAATGATTGCTGTTGCGGTAGCTACGTTTAAACTTTCTGTTTTTTGTAGTTCTCCAAATCTGGGAATTGTGAGGCGGCTTGTTACCATTTTTTCAATCTCTGCTGAAATACCATTGGCTTCATTACCCATAATAATGATTCCGCTTTGAGGTAAATTTGATTGATAAATGTTCTCGCCATCCATAAAAGTCCCAAAAACAGGAAGATTTGTTTCTGCAATAAACATTTTTAAATCAACGTAATTCACATTTACTCTTGCAATAGATCCCATTGTTGCCTGAACTACTTTTGGATTATAAATATCGACGGTTTCTTTAGAGCAAATAATTTGTTTGATACCAAACCAGTCACATAAACGCAAAATCGTTCCTAAATTTCCGGGATCACGAATATCATCCAAAGCTAAAATCAAACCTGAGTTGATTATTTTATTTTCGGATGGGATTTTAAAAACCGCAAAACATGTATTTGGAGTTGATAACGCACTAATTTTTTTAAGTTCCTGCTCATAAATAAGAGTACGTTTGGAAGATTGAACTTCTTCAAAATCATTTAGAGTCGTATACAAATGCTCTAATTCAAAATTGGATAACAACAATTCTTGAATTACTTTTACTCCTTCGGCAAAAAATAATTGATTAGCAAAACGTTGCTTTTTTTGATGTAAACTTGAGATAAGTTTTATTTGGTTTTTACTAACCATAAAATAATGTACTTTTGAATTAAATATTTAAGAACACTTGAAAAAGAATTCCACAAAAATAACAGCATTTATTCTAATAGCAATATTTATTTGCGGTTGTAACGCTGTAAAAAGAGTTCCAGATGGAAAAAACCTTCTTGTAAAAAATACGATTCTTGTAAACGGCAAGGCAACCAATGATGAAATTGCCTCAAACCAAATGTATCAAAAACCAAATGGTACTTTGTTAGGATACCGTTTACGCCTAAACTTATACAATCTAGCCAACTTAAATCCGGATTCTACTTATCAGGCAAAATTTAAAAAACACCCTGGTTTATATGAGCGTCAATCTAAGCTATTATCAGCCAAACAAGTTGATCGCCTTGGACAATCTTTTTTGAACAAGGGCCTTAATGACTTCCTTAAAAATACGGGAGAACCACCTGTTGTTATCGATACCGCAAAAACAAAAAAATCGCTACTACGTTTAAAATTTTATTATTTTAACAGTGGTTATTTTAATGTTGCTACAGATTACAGCATTGATAGTGTTGCCAGAAAAAAAGCTAAAATAAATTACATAATTACTACCGGCCCAGCCTATACGCTGGATTCTATTAAAACTAATATCATGACTCCGGCTTTGGATTCATTATATAAGAATAACAATGAACCTTCGTTTTTAAAATCAGGCAAACAATATAAAACGGCTGATTTTGAAGAAGAAAAAAACCGTCTGACTACTTATTTCAGAAATCACGGTGCTTATTTTTTCCAACCTACTTATGTTACTTTTGATATTGACACAATTGGTAAAAAGAACAAAGCCGATGTAACGCTTATTGTCAACAATAACAATATTCAGGAAAGAGATTCAAGCAGAACAGAACCTTTTAAGTTGTACAAAATTAGTGATGTTAATATTTACACGGATTATTCGCCTGCAAATGCTAAAACAAAAATTGCTGATAGTACTACTTATAACAACTTTAACTTATACAGTTATAAAAAGCTAAAATATAAGCCTCGTGCTATTACTGATGCGATCTTTATCAATAAGGGAAGCACTTTTTCTGACACCAGAACAACGCTTTCATCAAGGTATTTAAACAATCTTAAAATTTTTAATTATCCTTCGATTCAATACGAAGTCGACAAGCGCGACTCAACAGCACAATCGCTAATTGCGAATGTTTATTTAACACCCCGAAAAAAATATAGTTTTGGTGCCACTTTTGACGTAACACATTCTAATATTCAGGATTTTGGTATTGGAGCAAGTATTTCTGAAACGATCCGAAATGTATTCAACAGAGCCGAAACTCTTGAAATTTCTACCCGTTTAAATCTTGGTTCGTCTAAAGATATGGCGAATCCTAATAATAATTTCTTTAACGTATCTGAATATGGTGTCGATTTGAAATTAAATTTTCCAAGGATCTTATTGCCTTTTGGTACTGAAAAAATTATCCCAAAAAGGATGATTCCTTCTACAAGTGTTTCAGGAGGTTTCTCTAAGCAAACAAATATTGGTTTGGATAAAGAAAATTTTACCGGAGGAATTGCTTACACCTGGTCTCCTAAGCGTGGTAATACCGCAAAACTAGACCTGCTTAATGCACAATTTGTGCGAAACTTAAATCCGGATAATTATTTTAAGGTCTATACCTCTTCTTACAATCAGTTAAATAATATAGGAAAGGTCCACAATACTACTCTTGTCAACTGGGGAGAAACTCCAGCGGAACAAATTGAAAAAAACCTAACTATACCCAAAGGAACGACCGGCTTTACGAACGATGTATTAAAAGGACAAACAGATTTAGTTTCTACAGATGCGGACTATAAAAATGTACAAAGTATTGAAGAAAGAAGAGTTCGTTTGACTGAAAATGATTTTATCCTGGCAACGAGTTATACTTTTACCAAAACCACTAAAAAAGATCTTGCCGATAATACTTTTTATCAATTTAAAACAAAAATAGAATCTGCGGGTACTTTATTAACCGCTTTTTCAAATATCGCAAAGCTGCCTGAGAACGCAAACGGGAATTATGAGATCTTCAACTTAGAATATTCTGAATATATAAAAACCGAATTTGATTATATCAAACACTGGGATTTTGGAAAAGAAAAAGTATTGGCAGTAAGAAGCTTTTTTGGTATAGCAGTTCCGTTTGGGAATTCAGATTATATTCCGTTTTCACGAAGTTATTATGCGGGAGGTTCTAACGACAATCGCGCATGGCAACCTTATGCTTTAGGTCCGGGAAGCACAAATGCGGCAAACGATTTTAATGAGGCAAACATGAAGATTGCAATGAGTGCCGAATTTCGATTTAAAATCTTTGGTGATGTCAAAGGAGCTATCTTTGCAGATGCCGGAAATATCTGGAATGTGCTCGATAATGTTACTGATGAAAAGGCAAGATTTAATAACTTAAACGATTTAGCTGAAATTGCTTTAGGATCAGGATTCGGTTTACGTTACGATTTAAGCTTTTTTGTTATTCGATTAGATTTAGGCTTTAAGACCTATAATCCAGCACATGACAAGGGAGATCGTTGGTTCAAAGAATACAATTTTGGGCACTCGGTTTTAAATTTTGGAATAAATTATCCTTTCTAATGCTAATTAATTCTTATTTTTGCAACCTAAAAACTAAAAACAACTAAAAAAAATTACAATGGCACACAATATTAAACCGGGAGTAGCTACAGGAGATCAAGTACAGGAGATTTTTAATTATGCAAAAGAAAAAGGTTTTGCTTTACCAGCAGTAAATGTTACGGGATCAAGCACAATCAATGGAGTTCTTGAAACTGCAGCGAAACTAAATGCGCCAGTTATTATTCAATTTTCTAATGGAGGAGCACAATTTAACGCTGGAAAAGGATTGTCTAATGCAGGAGAAAAATCAGCAATCGCTGGAGGAATCGCCGGAGCAAAACACATTCATGCTTTAGCAGAGGCTTACGGTGCAACTGTTATCTTACACACTGACCACTGTGCAAAAAAATTATTGCCTTGGATTGATGGTTTATTAGATGCTTCTGAAAAACATTTTGCAGAAACAGGAAAACCATTATTCAGTTCTCACATGATCGATTTGTCTGAGGAGCCAATCGAAGAAAACATCGAGATCTGTAAAGAATATTTGGCCAGAATGAGCAAAATGGGAATGACATTAGAAATCGAACTTGGTATTACAGGTGGTGAAGAAGATGGTGTTGACAACTCTGATGTAGATAGCTCAAAATTATACACACAACCAGAAGAAGTAGCTTATGCTTACGAAGAATTATCTAAAATAAGCCCTAAATTTACAATTGCTGCTGCTTTTGGAAACGTTCACGGCGTTTACAAACCAGGAAACGTAAAATTGACTCCAAAAATCTTAAAAAATTCTCAGGATTACGTACAAAACAAATTCAACACTGGACATAACCCGGTAGATTTCGTTTTTCACGGAGGTTCAGGTTCTACACTTGAAGAAATTAGAGAAGGAATTAGCTACGGAGTTATCAAAATGAATATCGATACTGATTTACAATTTGCATATACTGAAGGAATTCGTGATTATATGGTTAAAAACATTGACTATTTAAAATCTCAAATCGGTAACCCTGAAGGTGCTGATGTTCCTAACAAAAAATATTATGACCCAAGAAGATGGGTACGTGAAAGCGAAGTAACATTCAATACAAGACTTGAGCAAGCTTTTGCAGACTTGAATAACGTAAATACACTTTAAATTTTAGATTTTTGATTTTAGATTTCAGACTTCTAAAAAAGCTTGGAATCTAAATTTTGAATCAGATTAAAAAATCTAAACTTTAAAATCTACATTCTAAAATAAAAAAAATGGCTTGGTTTAAAAGACAGGAAAAAGGGATTACAACTGCGACTGAAGATAAAATGGACGTTCCGAAAGGATTGTGGTATAAATCTCCTACCGGAAAAATTATTGATGCTGACGAGTTAGCCAGAAACTTATTTGTTAGTCCGGAAGATGATTTTCACGTTAGAATTGGAAGCGCAACCTATTTTGAAATTTTGTTCGACAATAACGAGTTTGTTGAATTAGACAAAAACATGACATCAAAAGATCCTTTGCATTTTGTGGATACAAAAAAATATGCTGAGAGATTGAAAGATGTAATGGAGAAAACTCACCTAAAAGACGCTGTGCGTACGGGAGTTGGAAAATCTAAAGGCAAAGAACTTGTAATTTGCTGTATGGATTTTGCCTTTATTGGTGGATCTATGGGAGCTGTTGTTGGAGAAAAAATCGCCAGAGGTATTAATCACGCAATCAAAAACAAATTACCTTTTGTTATGATTTCTAAATCAGGTGGTGCCCGTATGATGGAAGCGGCTTATTCATTAATGCAATTAGCTAAAACATCTGTAAAACTTGCTCAACTTGCAGAAGCTGGATTACCGTACATTTCTTTATGTACAGATCCAACTACCGGAGGAACAACTGCATCATATGCCATGTTAGGAGATATTAATATTTCTGAGCCAGGTGCTTTGATTGGTTTTGCGGGTCCTCGTGTGGTTCGTGACACTACAGGAAAAGATTTGCCGGAAGGTTTTCAAACTGCTGAGTTCTTATTAGAGCACGGTTTCTTAGACTTTATCACGCCAAGAAAAGAACTAAAAGACAAAATTAACTTGTATCTTGATTTAATTCAAAACAATACAATTAGATAGTTTTAAAACTTCTTAAACATATAAAATCTCATCAGCTTAATTGCAGGTGAGATTTTTTTTATATCTATATGTCTGGTCCTGAAATATAAGAAAAACAACCACATTTATAATTCAAATAACATTAAGTGAGAGGAGAACAGCATTACATCTCCTTTTATAAAACCAAAATTGAATCATTAAAACACTATATATACCGTTCCTACGGAACTTTTGAACTTGTCGTTGTATCTCGCAACGGAATAAATTCCGTTGCTACCAATATTGCATTCCTACGGAATTTTTCCTGACTTGCAATTTCAATCTCAACTCTTACATAAATAAATTCCGTTGCTACCAATATTTAATTCCTACGGAATATTTCCTGGCTTGCAATTTCAATCCTAACTGATTAATACTTGTCTGAAAAATTGTATTTTTGTTTCTAATACAATAAACAATAGTTTTATACCCAAGTAAACTATTAGAAAATGTATCAAACATAAATTTACTTGTTTTTTACCAAAATCTATTTTCTTTAAAGCATTATAAATATCTTTGAATTATGAGCACCGCAACAAAACCAAATCATATAGGGCGAAAAATTAGCCGTATTCGTGAACTTAAAGACATGAAGCAAGAAGCACTGGCTGACGCTTTAGGAATATCCCAACAAACTGTATCTGCAATAGAGAACAGCGAGACAATTGATGATAAAAAGCTTTTAGAAGTTGCAAAAGCGCTTGGAGTAAGTGTTGAAGCTATAAAAAACTTTACGGAAGAAAATATGATCAGTTATTTTAATAATTTTTATGACAATAGCATTAGCAATGGCACAAACGGAATATTCAATCCGAGTCATTGCAATTTCAACCCATTAGACAAAGTGGTTGAACTTTATGAGCGTATGCTCCAGGCAGAAAAAGAAAAAGTGGAGTATTTAGAAAAATTACTAAAAGAAAAGTAAGACTTAAAAAGATATATTAATTTCAATAAAAAAATCCTGAGAAATATTTTCTCAGGATTTTTTTTATATAATAGATTTTAAAAAAAGTATGCTCTAAAATTATTTGGCTAAAGCCTAAATCTTTATCTGTAATTTAGGTCTCCAGCTAAAGCTGGAGGCAATTCAACATAAGAAAAACTCTGAACCTTTGCAACTCTGAGCCTCTGTACCTTAAAAAACTATTTTAAAGAAGCCATATCAATTACAAAACGATATTTTACATCACTTTTGTTCATACGATCGTAAGCCTCATTAATGTACGACATATCGATTACTTCAACATCTGATGTAATATTATGCTCTGCACAGTAATCCAGCATTTCCTGAGTTTCTTTTATCCCACCAATCAAACTACCAATAATACTTCTTCTTTTCATGATTAAGGTAAAAACAGGAATTTCTGCAGGTGCTGGCGGAGCTCCTACTACAATCATGGTTCCGTTTGTAGACAACAAATTCAAATAAGCATTATGATCGTGTTTTGCTGAAACGGTGTTCAGGATAAAATCGAAACTATTAGCCAGAGATTCCATTGTAGCAGGGTCTGATGTAAGTGCAAATTTGTGTGCTCCTAATTTTTTAGCATCAGCTTCTTTTGATGGCGAATGGCTCAGCATGGTAACTTCGGCACCAAACGACACTGCAAATTTTACAGCCATGTGTCCTAAACCACCAAGTCCTAAAACGCCAACTTTATGACCTTTACCCACTTTTAGATAACGTAATGGAGAATAAGTTGTAATTCCGGCACATAATAATGGCGCTACTCCTTTTATATCCAATTTCTCAGAGACATGAAGTGTATAACTCTCATCGACAATAATACTGGTCGAATATCCGCCACGAGTTGGGATGTTAGTTCCTCTTTCTACACTGTTGTAAGTTCCTGTCATTCCTTCGTCGCAAAACTGCTCCTCGCCTGACTGACAACTTGGGCACACTCTACAAGAATCAACAAAACAACCTACTCCGGCTAATTCTCCAACTTTAAATTTAGACACTTCACTACCAACGGCAACAATTCGACCTACAATTTCATGTCCGGGAACTAAAGGATAATCTACTGGTCCCCAATCGCCTTTTGCGGTATGGATATCAGAATGGCATACACCACTGTATAAAATTTCTATTTGAACTTGATGAGCACCAACTTCTTTTCTTTCAAACGTGTAAGGTTTTAATGGATTTTCAGCATCATAGGCTGCATAAGCTTTTACAGGTATCATATTATCATTTTTTTAATTAAGCAACTAAAATTACGATAATATTCAATAGTAAAGCAAATTTATTTTGTAAGACATTAATTACGTAATACTTTTTTTACATTCCGGTTCTAATGGCTTCGACAGGATCTAATTTTGAGGCTGAAATAGCCGGCAAAATTCCTGAAATTACCCCAACCAAAATTGATAATCCGGCTCCGATAACGACATTCCAAAAACTTAAAACAAACTCAAAATCTAATAGATTAGTCAAAAGAAGAGACATTAACCAAACGATCAACAAACCAATTATTCCGCCAATTAAACAAAGTATAACGGCTTCAAACAAAAACTGAAACAATATGAATCGGTTTTTTGCTCCTAAAGATTTCTGAATTCCAATTAAATTGGTTCGTTCTTTTACGGAAACAAACATAATATTTGCAACTCCAAAACCGCCTACCAGAAAAGAAAAGAAACTTATAAAAATCCCTCCAAACCTTAAACTACCTAAGATTCCATCGACAAAATCTGTAAAACCTGAAAGTACATTGATGAAAAAATTATCCATTTCTCCTGCTTTCATTCCACGAATTCCTCTTAGTTTTTGAGCTACTTCGGCTTTATAAGCGTCCATATCTACACCTTTTACGGGTTTTAAAACAATAACCGGCGTCATCGAATCGCTGTCGCCATACATACGGCGTAAAAAATTGGTTGGCAAATAAACCGAGGTATCATTACTGTCTCCAAAAAAACCGGCACCTTGTTTGGTAATTACACCAATAACAGTAAAACGCTGTCCGTATAAACGAATATTTTTTCCAACAGGATCGCTTGTTCCAAAAAGACCTTCGGCAATATCATATCCTAAAACAATAACAGCACTTCCTGAATTTGATTCGGATTCATTATAAAACCTTCCTTTATCAAAAGTTAATCCTTCGATATCGACCATTTCGTTAGAAGAAGGCACGATGTTAACATCCCCAACGGTTTTTGAATCGTATTTTAAAGTTTCATGTTTTACAAAAAGCTGATAGGCTACCTGATCTGTATTATTCAAAGAATTCTTTAAACTTATGTATTCGTCATATTTTACATTTGGGAACTGCTCTCTTTTCCATTGCGGAATTTCAGACGGCCCAAAACAATACTTCATTAAATAAATCGTATTTTTATCTAAGCTACTCAAATCTTTTGAAATTTTTCGATCTAATGAATCTACTGCTGCCAATACGGCAATAATCGAAAAAATACCAATAGTAACCCCCAATAAAGACAATAAAGTTCGTAACTTATTATTTCGCAAAGCATTTATAGCAAAGCGAAAACTTTCTTTTAATAACCTTAGATAAACAAGCATGTATGTGTATTTTTCATTAAAGTAAAATTCAATAATTTAAAATCAAAAACCTAATAAAAGTTAACTTACTCATCAGTAGATTTTTTTAGCATAATGTTACATTAATTTCCTTTAAAATAATATTTAAAAAAACTACTTTTGCAGTCTGAAAATCATAACTACACAATGAGCACAACTAAAACAATACAATCAGCATTAATATCTGTTTTTTCGAAAGATGGTCTGGAGCCAATCGTTAGAAAATTACACGAACAAAACGTTACTCTTTATTCGACTGGCGGAACAGAAGATTTTATTAAAAACCTTGGAATTCCAGTTGTTCCGGTTGAAGATATCACTTCATTTCCTGAAATTCTTGGTGGAAGGGTAAAAACTTTACATCCTAAAATTTTTGGCGGAATCTTAAACCGTCAGGATAACGAAGGTGATGTTCAACAAATGAAGGAATTTGACATCCCTCAGATCGATTTGGTAATTGTTGATTTGTATCCTTTTGAAAAAACTGTTGCTTCTGGTGCAAGTGAGCAGGATATTATTGAAAAAATTGATATTGGCGGAATTTCATTGATCCGTGCCGGTGCAAAAAACTTTAAAGACACTGTAATTGTAGCTTCGGTAAACGAATACAGCTTGCTTCTTGATTTGATTACGGAACAAAACGGAGCAACAACTCTTGAAAACAGAAGATTGCTTGCTACAAAGGCATTTCATGTTTCCTCTCATTATGATGGTGCTATTTTTAATTATTTTAATACTGACGAAACCATCTACAAAGAAAGTATTGCAGACGGTCAGATTTTAAGATATGGCGAAAACCCACATCAAAAAGGTTTCTTTTTTGGGGATTTTGATGCTATTTTCAAAAAAGTTCATGGAAAAGAATTATCCTACAATAACTTATTAGACGTTGATGCGGCTGTAAACTTAATCAATGAGTTTAAAACTGACGGACCAACTTTTGCAATTTTAAAACATAACAATGCTTGTGGTTTAGCTTCCAGAAAAACAATTAGCGAGGCTTATTTAGCAGCTTTGGCTTGCGATCCAACATCAGCGTTTGGTGGTGTTTTGATTGCAAATACTAAAATTGATTTAGCTACGGCTCAGGAAATCAATAAATTATTTTGCGAAGTAGTAATTGCACCAAGTTATGATGATGATGCAATTGCCGTTTTGCAAGAAAAGAAAAACAGAATTATATTAGTTCAAAATGAAGTTGAATTACCATCGAGACAAGTGAGAACATGTCTTAACGGTTTGTTAATTCAGGACAGAAATAATATTACAGATACTAAAGAGCATTTAAAAACCGTTACTGTTACTGAGCCAACCGCTCAGGAAATAGAAGACTTGATATTTGCTTCTAAAATTTGCAAAAATACAAAATCAAATACGATTGTTTTTGCAAAAAACGGAACATTAATTTCTTCCGGCACAGGCCAGACATCAAGAGTTGATGCTTTGGTACAAGCTGTAGATAAAGCCAAAGCTTTTGGATTTGATTTAACCGGCGCTTCTATGGCGAGCGATGCATTTTTCCCATTTCCGGATTGTGTCGAATTAGCTAAAAAAGCAGGAATAACTGCTGTTATTCAGCCAGGAGGTTCAATAAAAGACGAATTAAGCATAAATTATTGCAACGAAAATAATCTTGCAATGGTATTTACAGGAACACGTCATTTTAAACATTAATTTGTTTAACTTTGTTCAAAATAATTTATAACATTTTAAACCCCTAAAAAACTTATGGGATTTTTTGATTTCATGACCGAGGATATTGCGATAGACCTTGGTACCGCAAACACTTTAATCATACATAATGATAAAGTTGTTATTGATAGTCCGTCGATCGTAGCACGTGATAGAATATCAGGCAAAATCATTGCTGTTGGTAAGGAAGCCAATATGATGCAAGGTAAAACGCATGAAAACATCAAGACCATAAGGCCTTTGAAAGATGGTGTAATTGCTGATTTTGATGCTTCTGAAAAAATGATCAACATGTTCATTAAAAGTATTCCTGCATTGAAAAAAAGAATGTTTACTCCAGCCTTAAGGATGGTAGTATGTATTCCGTCTGGTATTACCGAAGTGGAGATGAGAGCTGTAAAAGAATCTTGTGAAAGAGTAAACGGAAAAGAAGTTTACCTGATTCATGAGCCTATGGCAGCAGCGATTGGTATTGGTATTGATATCATGCAACCAAAAGGAAACATGATTGTTGATATTGGAGGTGGTACTACAGAAATTGCCGTTATTGCATTAGGTGGTATTGTATGCGACAAATCTGTAAAAATTGCAGGTGACGTTTTTACAAATGATATTGTTTACTACATGCGTACACAACACAACCTTTTTGTGGGAGAGAGTACTGCTGAAAAAATAAAAATTCAAATTGGAGCTGCTATCGAAGATTTAGATGGCCCTCCGGAAGATATGTCAGTTCAAGGTAGAGATTTACTTACGGGTAAACCAAAACAAGTTGACGTTTCTTACCGTGAGATCGCAAAAGCATTAGACAAATCGATTCAGCGTATTGAAGATGCAGTAATGGAAACATTATCTCAGACTCCTCCTGAATTAGCTGCAGATATCTACAATACAGGTATCTATTTAGCTGGTGGTGGATCTATGTTAAGAGGTCTTGATAAACGTATTTCGCAAAAAACAGATTTACCTGTTTATATTGCCGAAGATCCTTTAAGAGCTGTAGTTCGTGGAACAGGAATGGCACTTAAAAACATTGCAAAATTCAAAAGCATCTTAATTAAATAAGATTAAAACAATCAATATGTTTTTATAAGAGTCAGATTCAAATCATTTGACTCTTATAAAATTTGAAACTTAAAAGCATATCCTGAAACAAAATAACCAAACAAGAAATGCAGCAAATTTTTAATTTCATTATAAGAAACAGTAATCGATTGCTGTTTTTGCTGCTTTTAGGTATTTCGTTGGCTCTCACAATTCAATCGCATTCCTACCATAGAAGTAAAATAATCAGTTCTGCTAATTTTTTAAGCGGAGGTGTTTATGAGAAAATAAATCGTGTAAACGAGTATTTGAATTTAAGAACCGAAAATGACGAACTTGTACTTGAAAACGCAAGATTAAAAAGTCTATTATTCAATAAAAAAGATACCACAAAACTTCCTTTAGCCGATAGCGTAAAAGGTGTAAAACCTGCGGATATAATTGTTTCAAAAGTAATTCACAACTCATACAACTCACATGAGAACTTTATTACACTAAATTCAGGAACAAATGAAGGTGTAAAACCAGACATGGGTGTTATAAATAGTTTAGGAATTGTTGGGGTTATCGATGATACATCTCCAAGATACTCGACTGTTGTCAGTATTTTGAACATGAAATCGCAGATTAATGCCAAAATAAAAAAATCAAATCACTTTGGTTCTTTAACCTGGAACGGAAAAAACACAGGATTTGTGCAACTTGAAGATGTCCCTAGACTTGCTTCGATTAGAAAAGGAGACACTATTGTTACCGGTGGGCAATCTGTAATTTTCCCAGAAGGAATTAATATTGGTACAGTCGACAAAATATACATTAAAACAGGTACCAGTTATTATGTTATAAATGTTAAACTATTTAACGATATGACAAATTTGGGTCACGTTTATATTATTAAGAGTAAGGACAGAGAAGAACTTATTAATTTAGAAAACAAAGAAAAAAATGAATAGCGCTTTGTTAGTCAATATTTTTCGTTTTATTATGTTACTAACAATTCAGGTTGTTATTTTCAATAATATGAATTTTTTAGGGTACATAAGTCCCTTCCCATACATCTTATACATTATTTTGTATCCGGTAAACAGTAATAGATCAAGTCTTATTTTTTCTAGCTTTTTACTTGGATTAACAATGGATATGTTTTGTAATTCAGGAGGAATTCACGCCACAGCTTGTGTAATTCTGGCTTATTACAGACCTTACATCTTTAAATTCTCTTTTGGACTGAGTTATGAATATCAAACCATTAAGTTAAATGAATCCTTAACTCCGGAACGATTTTCTTTTATTTTAGTATCCGTAGTACTGCATCACATTGTACTATTTGTGCTCGAAGCCTTTCAGTTTAAATTTATTGGAGATATTTTACTCCGAACTTTATTTAGCTCTATCTTTACAATAATCACCTCAATTATAATAATTTACCTTATTAAGCCCAATAAACGATGAGAAAAGTTCTGCTGCCCTCTTTAATTATCATTGCAGCATCTTTGCTGGTGATGAGGGTATTTTATTTGCAAATTGTAGATGATTCTTTTAAATTAAAATCAGAAAACAACGCAATAAAGAAACAGTATGACTATCCGGAAAGAGGTTATATCTATGATCGAAATGGCAAATTATTAGTGTCTAATCAGGCTTCTTATGATATCATGGTTATCCCAAGAGAAATCAAAGAAAACCTTAATATTGGTGAATTTTGTACACTTTTGAACATTACCAGAGAAGAGTACAACAGAAGAATTGCAAAAGCAAAAGTATACAGCCCGAGACTTCCTTCGGTATTTTTATCTCAATTGAATAAAAATGAGTTTGCTGCATTTCAGGAAAAAATCAGAAAATTTGAAGGTTTTTATTTTCAAAAACGTTCTCTTCGTGATTACGAAGTAGATTATGGCGCAAATATATTTGGATTTATCACTCAGGTAAACGAACGATTAATTGCAAAAAACCCTTATTACAATAGCGGAGATTTAATAGGACGCCAAGGAGTTGAAGAAAGCTACGAAGAGGTTTTACGCGGAATAAAAGGTATAAAATACATCCAGAAAGACAAATACAACAGAGAAATTGGGTCTTATAAAGACGGTAAATATGATACTATTGCCGTTGCAGGAGAAGATATTAATTTGACCATTGATGCTGATCTTCAGAAATACGGAGAGGAATTAATGATCAATAAGAGAGGTGGAATTGTTGCCATCGAACCTAAATCCGGTGAGATTCTGGCATTAGTTACTGCGCCATCTTATGATCCGGGCATTCTGGTTGGAAGACAAAGGTCTAAAAACTACACGTTACTATATCATGATTCGATTGCAAAACCTTTATACGACAGAGGACTTCTGGCAGAATATCCTCCGGGTTCTCCTTTTAAGATCTTAACCGGATTAGTTGCGCTGCAAGAAGGCGTGATTAATGAGCAAACTACATTTATGTGTCATCATGGATTTAGTTACGGCAGAGGTCGTTTTATGAAATGTCACGGTTTTGGCCCCCACCAATTGCATAACGGAATTTATAATTCCTGTAATACTTATTTTGCGCAATCGTACATGTTAACGATAAACAAATATTCGAATCCAGCTAAGGCAGTAGATGTTTGGAGTGACCACGTAAAAAGTTTTGGACTAGGACAATTTATGGGGTATGATTTACCAACAGGTAAAAAAGGAAATATCCCAGACTCTAAGACCTATAAAAAGATATATCCTAACGGTGGCTGGAGAAGCACAACAATTGTATCTAATGCGATTGGACAAGGTGAAGTACTGATGACGCCAATTCAACTTGCCAACATGATGGCAACGGTAGCCAATCAGGGATATTATTACACGCCTCATATCATTAAAAAGATAGAAGGCAAAAAAATAGATCCTAAGTTTACTACTAAACACGAAACCACAATTGATAAAAAATATTTCCCGCCTGTAATTAGCGGTTTATTTGATGTTTATAACCTTGGTACCGCTCACGCATTGAGAGTTAACGGTATTGATATTTGTGGAAAAACCGGTACCGCTGAGAATTTTGCCAAAATTAACGGAAAAAGAACACAGCTTAAGGATCACTCTATATTTGTTGCGTTTGCACCAAAAGACAATCCTAAAATTGCTATTGCCATTATGATCGAAAACGGAGGATTTGGTGCTACCGTTGCAGGACCAATTGCCAGTTTGATGATTGAAAAATATTTGAAAAAGAAAATTTCAAGAACTGATTTAGAAATTCGCGTATTAAATAAAAGTCTTGCAAGCGAATATGCTAAGTTAGGCGGCATGACTGAGGCCAGCGCAATTGAGTCTACTCCTAAAGACTCTGTTATGAAAGCTAAAATAGCAAAACCACAACAAGTAGAAATTAAAAAAACACCCATAGATACCACCAAAGAAAACTAACAAGATTATTTCAAATGAGAAATCAAAGTGTAAAAAATAACATTGACTGGATAAGTGTTTTTATCTACAGCACGTTGGTAATACTAGGGTGGTTAAATATTTATTCGTCATCATTATTATCGACAGAAGGAACATATCAAAAACAGCTGATTTTTATTGGGTGTACAATTCCGTTGATCTTTATCGTACTTTTTGTTGATGGAAAATTCTACGAAAAATATGCCAGTATTATTTTTGGCGTTTCGCTATTATCGTTAGCAGGTTTATTTCTTTTTGGAAAAACCATTGCCGGACAAAGATGTTGGTATGCCATAGGAAGTTTTACCATACAACCATCTGAGTTTGCAAAAGCGGCCACTTCATTAGCCTTGGCAAAATACTTAAGTGACACACAAATTAATCTAAAAGATGTAAACAGGCAAGTCCAGGCTTTGGCTATTGTATTTTTGCCTGTATTATTAATTCTACCACAACCAGACCCCGGAAGTGCGTTAATTTACAGCATCTTTATAGTTGTTTTGTATAGAGAAGGATTACCTTCCTGGTATGTATGGACTGGTTTTATTACTATTTTATTGTTCGTTTTAACACTTGTTCTAGAACCTTATGCGGTCGTTTTAATTGCTTTGGGCGTATTAATTATTATACATTTTAAAGGTAGGGCTGTTGATCGAAACATTCTTTTAAGCGGTATTCTATTAGCTATTATTTCAGCATTTGTCTTTTCTGTAGATTATGTTTTTGACCATATTTTCAAACAACACCACCGTGACCGTTTTAATATATTACTGGGTAAAACTGTCGACATGAAAGGTATTGGATACAATACAAATCAATCTGAAATCGCAGTAGGATCCGGAGGCTGGATTGGCAAAGGATTTTTAGAAGGAACCCAAACCAAAGGAGGTTTTGTTCCTGAGCAACATACGGATTATATTTTTACGACTGTTGGTGAAGAATGGGGTTTTGCCGGTTCTATGGTTGTTATTGCGCTTTTTGTTGCCTTATTTTTAAGGGTAATTTATCTGGCCGAAAGACAAAAAACAAAATTCAGCAGAGTTTATGGTTATTGTGTTGCCGGGATTTTATTCACTCACTTTTTTGTTAATATTGCAATGGTTATCGGGATTTTTCCAACTATTGGAGTTCCTCTTCCCTTCTTTTCTTACGGAGGTTCGGGACTCTGGGGATTCACAATTTTATTGTTTATATTCTTAAAAATGGATGCAAACAAAGTAAACGAGTGGTAATCTTGGTAAATTGCAATGTAAAATTCTAAACTAAAATAACGAGATTATTTATACAGCAGTTTATCCCTTATGCTGAATCAAGGTCTTTCCACAAGCTTTAGTTATACCTGGCAGCATCATAGAAAACTCCAAATAACCTTTTATTAAGGACTGCACAAATCATACAAATTCAAGCATAAAAAAAGTCCGAAGCTTAAAACTTCGGACTTTTTTGTATTTTATGTTTTTTATTCTAATTATATCTTTTCGCTTGGTCTCTTTTTCAATAACTTCAGTAAAACCGGGAATGTCGATATGATCACAATTATAATAATGATATACTCAATATGTTGTTTTAAGTCTATTCCATGTTTCAAAAATACTCCGTATAAATAATGTCCGGAAAAAATCAGGATGAAAGACCATAAAAAAGAACTCAAAATATTATAAAACATGAATTTCTTTTTATCCATAGAAACTATTCCTGCAATGATTGGTGCAAATGTTCTGAAAATAGGAAGAAAACGTGCGTAGATAATTGCTTTTCCACCATACTTTTCGAAAAAGTCTTTAGATTGCAAAAGATACTTTTTCTTGAACCAGAAAGAATCCTCTTTTTTAAACAAATAGTAGCCACTTTTAGCTCCAAACCAATATCCTGTCATATTACCCAAAACCCCCATGATTGCAACCAGAGTCGAAAGCAAAAAGACATTTATAAAATCAGATGGAATATCGATAACGTTAAGCATTAAATCGCGACTGTAAATACCCGCCAAGAAAAGCAAACTATCTCCGGGAAGAAAAAAACCAGCAAAAAGTCCTGTTTCAGCAAAAACTATAAACAAAACAATAAATAAACCAATTTGAAAACCGCCGATACTTAATGTGATATAAAATTCGGGGTTGATTAATTGAGTCCAATCAAAATTATTCATAAATGCGTTTGGTTATATTTATAAGTTCGTGAAATTAACAATAATTTGCGTCAACACCAATAAAATGACATATTTTAAAGATAAATTAACTATTAAAAAGCCCAAGTTTAAACTTGGGCTCTCAAGATCATTATTCTCTTACATACTTACAACAAGTATGCAAATTGTCATAATCAGTTTCTGTTGCCTTAACCTCTTTTGTATCATGCCCTACTTTAGCAATAGCATTATTTAAATCTGCGGGAGATGATTTTTCTTCATTTAAAATAACTGCCAATTGATGTGAACTAATATCCCATATAGCCGATTTTACACCCGGAACACCAAAAGCTGCTTTTTCTATGCGCTTTTTGCATTGCTCACAATTACCATTTACTTCTGTAGTGTATTTTAAATTCTTATTCTTTTTAGTTTGAGCTTGTGCCGAAAATCCTAAAAAAGTCACTAATGCAATTAAAAGTATGTTTTTACTCATGCCTTTTATATTGTTTTTTTTGTATTCGTGAATCGATGATTTCATTTTGTCTGTTATTAATGTTTGTAAAATTATTATTTTAATTTACCCAATCGTTATTTTATTTTAAAACGCAATCCTGCGTAATACATTTGTCCAAAAATTGGAGCATAGGCTATCGAAGCATCAAAGTTAGGACCAAACGGATCCTGAGCCCCTAAAATTGCTTTTTCTTGTTTATAGTTTCCAATATTTTCTCCTCCAACATAGACTTCTAAAACAGGTGAAACCACTCGTGTTACCTGAAAATTCATAACAGCATACGATGGCGAAAAATCAGGAAATTGGTCCTGAACAGGATTAGATGCTGTATAAGGCAATTGTTGTTTTCCGGACCAATTGAAGGTGTAATCAAACTTCCATTGTTTACCATCGTTCAAGTTTGTTTCATATTCCAGATTACCTAAAAAACGATGTTTTGCCTGCAAGGGACGCTGAAAAGTACCACTTAAATAATCGGTTTGAATATCATAATATTTATAAGCGGTTCTCAAATTCAAATTATGAATAAGCTCATAATTAAACTCAACTTGTAAGCTATTTGCAAAAGAACTTCCTTTTAAATTATAAAAAGAAACCTGCTGCGGACTTTGCATCAAATCTACAATGGCCTGATTTTGAAAATCGGTGCGATAGAAATCAAAACCAATATCGGCATTTTTATTAAAAAGTTTGAATTTCTGAGAAAAACTCACCCCATAATTCCATGCTATTTCAGGATTCAGACCGTAGATCTTGCCACCGGTATCCAAAATCGAAAACGTTCTTGAACTAGCAAAAAGTTGTTGATTCTCGGCAAAAATATTTGCAGAACGTTTCCCTCTTCCGGCAGAAAAACGAATTACTGCATCTTTCCACGGATTGTATCTTACATGTAAACGAGGGGTCACAAAAAAGCCCAAACGATTATGATTATCAACTCTTCCGCCTAAAATTACGCTGAAATTGTCGGTATTATCATAGGTATACTCAAAGAATGCTCCTACTGAATTATCAATTCTGCTGTAATCAGTCACGTTTACAAATTCCTGATACTGATCGTATGAGAAATTCAAACCAGTCGTGAACTTATGCATCGTATTATTAATAATCGAATTGAAAATCAGGTTCGAATAAAAACTATTTTGCTTTATATCATACAGATTCAGACCAAAATAAGAATTTTGATTATGACTGTTAAAAGCATTTTGAAAACCAATACTTTGATATGGCATATCCTTAAAAACATATCCTATTTTTGTAGAGACATCAAAACGTTCTGTATTAATCTCTGAACCCCAGTGATTTGTTGTACCGCGATCTCTGTCCTTATCAAAATCTACTTCTCCGGTTTGTTTTTTATCATTCATATACCTGAAATTGATAAAACTAACCAAGCCACTTTCCGGATTATAATATTGATAACGATTTAGTACATTTATTTGTTTTCCTAACGGATTATCCAGAAATCCATCATCATTCATATCGTTTTTTGCGACGCGTGCATTTCCATGAACAAACAAACTTGTTGCCCATTTGTCCGATAGCTTTCTATTAAAATGGGTATTAACCTCAAAACGAGCATCTGTAGAGCCATAAACATTTAGAAAGAACGGAATATCGCTTAAAGGTTTCAACAACTCTGTGTTTATTTGACCTGAAATACTTTCGTAACCGTTAATAACACTTCCGGCTCCTTTGGTAATCTGGACGCTTTCGATCCAGGTTCCCGGAGTAAATGACAACCCATAAGCCTGAGAAGCCCCACGAACCGACGGTATGTTTTCTTCGGTAATCATGAGATAAGGACTTGTTAATCCAAGCATTTTTATTTGCTTCGTTCCTGTTAAGGCATCCGAAAAATTGACATCAATTGAAGGATTTGTTTCAAAACTTTCGGCCAGGTTACAACAAGCGGCTTTTAGTAATTCTTTACTTGTAATAAGACTCGTATTGGTGGTAAGCGTATAGGATTTTTTAATTCCTTTTTGCTTTTTGGTGATTTTTACTTCTTCCAGATCTTCTTGCGAAAAAACAGCAATAGAAAGCAACATCATACCCAAAAGCATAATATTTTTTTGCATAAAAAAAGATTTTAATGTTAATTAGAAAAGCTGTCTTAAGAAATTTCACTAAATATGAAACCAACAGCATAGCGCAAGCCAACAGATAGCTTGATTCTAAACATTAAAATCAGGAATAAAAAATATATTGACTGTATAATTTAAATAACGGGGGGGCATTCGCATCAGAATAATACGAAGTGATTTGATTGCTTTTGAAATTTGGAATTGATAAAAAAGCAATTGGTTTAAATTCCTGAATTACGGCTGGAAAAGCAAATTGAAAAAAGAAAAACTTAAGCGTTGCATCATCAGATTTTTTTTCAAAATGAACTACTTTGTCTTTACAACAAGAAGATTTTTTTTCTGATGCTCCACAACATTTCTTTTCAGGAGATGCCGTAACTGAAGTATTTAATGAAACAGAAGCGATTTTGCCACCACAATAATGCACATCAAAAGCAAACCCAATGTTGGAAACCAACAATAGGAACGCTAAAAATAATCCTGTGCACTTTTTTAGATTCATACTGCAAAACTACCTAAAAGACTTGAAAAAGTATTTAATAAAATGTTATTTTTTAAGATTTTGTTGCTGATAATAAAATGCAGGAATAAACAACAATACAAATATGGGCTGAATAATAAATCTTCGAACATAAAAAAGAAGCCAATTACCCTCAGGAAAATATGCTATAATTATTAGGAACATCCCTAAAAGCACTATTAAAAAGAAACCATATAAAAACGCACTAAACCTGATTATTTCAAGATCCTGAAATAAAGTATAGATAAGGAGCAATGACAAAGCAGTATTTAAAGCATATCGAAATAAAAGGCTCCAGAAAAGGCTAAAAAAATCTACTGGAGGAAAAGGTGCGTTTTTAAAATCGGATTCAAAATAAACCAGAAAGGGATCATAAAATATTTTACTCTCAAAAGCTCTTATCAATCCAAAACTAAAGATGACAAGAATTGCTATGAGAATTTTAACTTTATGTTGCAGTAATTTATTTAGCATACTTCGAAAATTTATTTACCCAGACAATCCATAAAATAAAGACTGCACCGTAAATAACTAATGGAAAAAGAACACCATGCAAAATATGTTCTTTTTCAGGAACATAAAATAATGAAACTGCCAACAAAGCAATCCGAATAACATTGAGAACATAAATAAACAAAATACCAAACACGATATAAAGCAACGTAGTTTTAAGTTTTCCGGAAAAAGCAAGTATAAAAGAAATAAACAAAATGATAACACTTACAGCGTTACAGCCTTCAATGATTCTAAGAACATATTTTTTATTGTACCACACCTCTAGCCAGGAATCGGTACTACTTTTATAAATTTTGATATCACAATTAAATACATTCATTAATTGCGCCACATTTTTACCTACAATATAAGTTATCCCGTCAACATCCTTTGTTTCAAAAGTGTCTAAATAGAATTTATAAACGATTGTAAGCAAAATATATGCTGCAAAAAAAGTGGTTATAAATATAAGGAAAGGCTTAAATTGTATGAGGTATTTTTTCAATGGAAATTTTTTTCAAATTTATGTATTTTTTGAGATTAGCTTTAAATACTTTTGTATAAAATTTTTACATCATGACATTTCAGGAATTACAACCAAAAATAAGCGCTATTGTAGCTGATACTAAAACGCTTAGAGACGAAAAATTATTAGCCATTTGCCAACTCTTAAACGCAAATGTAGAATATTATAACTGGGTTGGTTTTTATTTTGCCAATCATGAAAACAAAACATTGCACTTAGGTCCTTATGTTGGGGCTGAAACAGATCATACTGTAATTCCTTTTGGAAAAGGAATTTGCGGGCAAGTCGCAGAAAGCAATGCAAATTTTGTAGTGCCGGATGTTGCCGCTCAGGACAATTATATTGCCTGTAGCTTTACAGTAAAATCTGAAATCGTGGTTCCTTTATTTGTAAACGGACAAAACATTGGTCAAATTGACATTGACAGTCACGTAATAGACCCTTTTACAGAAGCTGACGAACGCTTTTTAGAATTTGTAAATCAGGAAGTTGCAAAATTATTCTAAAAAACACCCCCTTTAAACCTTGATATAAAGAAGTTTTTTAGTCTTAATTGCTAAATCTTTAATTTTTTCAATCTTTAAATTTATTTTTTCGAAAAAAAAGTATTATTTTTGCACCGTCTTACAAAAGATGTATGACATACATAAAAATCATTAAATAATATTGGAATGTATTTAACTAAAGAAAAGAAAGAAGAGATTTTTGCACAACACGGTGAAGCAACAAACACTGGAAAAGCAGAAGCTCAAATCGCATTGTTTACTTACAGAATTAGTCACTTAACAGAGCACTTGAAAAAAAATCGTCACGATTATAATACTGAGCGTTCATTAGTACTATTAGTAGGTAAAAGAAGATCGTTGTTAGATTACTTGAAAAAGAAAGAGATCAACAGATATCGTGAGATTATCAAAGTATTGAATATCAGAAAATAATCAATATAGAAAAGAGGTGCGAAAGTGCCTCTTTTTGTTTTTACAGATTATAAGCATTACAAGCATTTTTAATAAGAAAAAAAGTTTGGTTTTTCATTGGGTTTTAGATTAACAACAACTACACACAACAACTACAACACAACTAAAACCCATTGTATAACCAATAAGGAAAAATTTATGATTCCACAATTATTTGTAGAAAGTATCGATTTAGGTGATGGCAGAAGCATCACAATCGAGACAGGACGTTTAGCCAAACAAGCTGATGGTTCTGTAGTAGTAAGAATTGGTAAAACTGTTATTTTAGGAACAGTTGTATCATCAAGAAAAGCAAGTCCAGGTATCGACTTTTTGCCATTGACGGTAGATTATCGTGAAAAATTTGCAGCAGCAGGTCGTTTTCCAGGTGGTTTCTTCAAGAGAGAAGCGCGCCCTAGCGACAGCGAAGTATTAACAATGAGATTAGTAGACCGTGTTTTACGTCCGCTTTTCCCAAGTGATTATCACGCAGAAGTTCAGGTTATGATTCAGTTAATGTCTCATGACGAAGAAGTAATGCCGGATGCATTAGCAGGATTAGCCGCTTCAGCAGCTCTTGCTTTGTCTGACATTCCTTTTGAAACTTTAATTTCTGAAGCCAGAGTTGGTAGAATTGACGGTAAATTTATCATCAATCCATCTCGTGCACAATTAGAATTATCAGATATTGATATGATGATTGGAGCTTCGACTGATTCTATCGCAATGGTAGAAGGAGAAATGAAAGAAATCTCAGAAGCTGAAATGTTAGAAGCAATTAAATTTGCTCACGAACATATTAAAGTACAAATTGATGCTCAGGAAAGATTAGCAATTGCTTTTGGTAAAAAAGAAGTTCGTACTTATGAAACTGAAAAAACAGACGATGCTATATACGCAAAAGTAAAAGCAGCGGCTTATGATAAAATTTACAACATTGCAAAAGTTGGTTCAGCTAAACATGAACGTTCTGCTGCATTTGATGCTGTAAAAGAAGAAGTAAAAGCTTTATTTACAGAAGAAGAATTGGCAGAAAACGGAGACTTAGTTGCTAAATATTTCTATAAAACCAATAAAGAGGCTGTTCGTAATGTAACTTTAGATTTAGGAACCCGTCTTGACGGAAGAAAAACTACAGAAATCAGACCTATCTGGTGTGAAGTAGATTATTTACCATCTGTACACGGTTCTGCATTGTTTACACGTGGAGAAACTCAAGCATTGGCAACTGCAACTTTAGGAACATCCAGAGAAGCAAACCAAATTGATTCACCATCTGAACAAGGAGAAGAAAAGTTCTATTTGCACTATAACTTCCCACCATTTTCTACAGGAGAAGCTCGTCCGTTAAGAGGAACTTCAAGAAGAGAAGTTGGTCACGGTAACTTAGCTCAAAGAGCATTGAAAAACATGATTCCTGCTGAAAACCCTTATACGATCAGAGTTGTTTCTGAAGTATTAGAATCAAATGGTTCCTCTTCTATGGCTACAGTTTGTGCCGGAACATTAGCTTTAATGGATGCTGGTATTCAAATGATCCGTCCGGTTTCCGGAATTGCAATGGGATTGATTACTGATGGCGATCGTTTTGCAGTTTTATCTGATATTTTAGGTGATGAAGATCATTTAGGAGATATGGATTTCAAGGTAACAGGAACTTCAGAAGGTATTACAGCTTGTCAAATGGATATCAAAATTGACGGATTGAAATACGAAATCATGGAGCAAGCATTAGCTCAGGCTCGTGATGGACGTTTGCATATTTTAGGCAAATTGCTTGAAACTCTTGCGAAACCAAATGCAGATGTTAAAGCGCATTCTCCAAAAATCATTACCAGAACTATTCCTGGAAACTTTATTGGAGCATTAATTGGACCTGGCGGAAAAGTAATTCAGGAATTACAAAAAGCTACGGGAACAACTATCGTGATCAACGAAGTAAACGAAGAAGGTGTTATCGAAATCTTAGGTACAGATCCTGCCGGAATTGAAGCGGTATTGGCTAAAATTCAATCTATTACTTTCAAACCTCAAATGGGCGAAGCTTATGAAGTTAAAGTGATTAAAATGCTTGATTTTGGAGCTGTAGTAGAATATACTGCTGCACCTGGAAACGAAGTTTTACTACACGTATCTGAGCTTGCTTGGGAACGTACTGAAAACGTTACAGATGTAGTAAATATGGGCGATGTATTTCAGGTTAAATACTTAGGACTTGATCCTAAAACAAGAAAAGAAAAAGTGTCAAGAAAAGCACTTTTACCAAGACCTCCACGTGAGGAGAAAAAAGAGTAATCAGATCTTAGTTTACTAAAGGTTTATTCATAGAAAACCCCAATTCATTTAGTTGAATTGGGGTTTTTCGTTTTGGAACAAAACAAATTAAAAAAGCTTGTTTTTGTCGAATAATTGGCTTTTATTTTTTAACGAGAATAAAACTAAAAAAATACATGAATTTTACACTTTATTCAAAGAAAAAAAATAACTTTAACCCACCAAAAATAAATTCATTAACCCTAAAAAAACCCTATTATGACATTGAAAGTTGTTCAAATTACAAAAATCAACGGAGATGATTTCAAGTTTACAGACATCGAGAATCTAACTTTTCCGATTCCTCCCCTATCTTCTGTAAACTTTTATGAAAATGAAGAAGGAGAAAAAATATTAAAAATTTGTGCTACTCTTTACATTAATTCTTTAGAGTCGAAAGCTCCGACTTTTGGAAGCCTGACACAAAATAAAAACGGTACTGCCGAAATTTACTTTAAGTACATTTGGGATAGATATAGCCCTGACACCTATGATGTTTGGTATGTAGAAATAGATTATACTGCTGAAAATGTTGAAGATATTACAGAAGTTACATCTTACTTACAATATACAGTTCCACCTTTAGATGGCGGCGTAGGAGAAGATCCAACAATTTCTAGAGGCACAAAAACAAGCGCAGGAGATTAACTAAAAAGTAGTTAGCCATTTATATTTCTAGATTTACACCATTTTTATTGATGATTATTGTTTTTTGATAAATATTTAATAATGATTTTATCTACAAATTCATTAATCATCAATACAATCAATTCTTAGTGATTTTTATAATATATCAACAATGATTCAAAAAAAACACAAGTTTCTCTTACTGTTTCTTTTTTTTTATTCAATAGTTTTCTCTCAACAAGAAAAAAGTTTAAATTATTTTGATATTGCTATTCAAAAAAAAGCAAATTCACTAAAAAGCGAAATTAACTTTAACAAAGCACAATACTTTTTCTTAAAAAAGAAATGGGACTCCACATTGGTGTATTCTATGAAGCAGTTGAATTCTAGTCCTGATTTAGAAACCAGAAACTATTGTCATTATTTTAGAGGTTATTCATTAAGAAAAAAAGGACTCTACAAACAAGCACACATTGAATTTGGTATAATAAACAAATCTTTCCAATATTATTATCAGGTCGATAATAATATTGGATTACTGTTTTATTATGAAAAAAAATTCAACAAAGCAATTGTTTATTATTTGAAGGCCGAAAAAGAAATACTAAACCATAAAGATGAAAGCGAAATAGCCACTTTGTATGAAAATATCGGAATCTGTTATTTGCACTTAAATCAATATAAAAAAGCAGAATTTTACCTAAAAAAAGAGGTTCTTTTAAATCCAAAACAAATCACAAAAAGTGTGGTTCGAGCTAATATAAATATTGCTAATTTTTATTACGCACAATATAAAGACCAACAAGCCATACACTATTTTCAAAAAGCGTATACCTTATCTAAAAATATAAAAGATTTCGACTTAAAACAAACCACAGCCTTCAATATGGCAGTGGTAGAAGAAAATAGAGGCGATTACAAAAAAGCCCTAGTTTATAGAAAAGAATCTACTCAATGGAAAGATTCACTAAACAATCAAAATAAAATTTGGGCAGTGGCCGATTTTGAGAAAAAGTTCGCCGTAGCTCAAAAACAAAAACAAATCAAAGTGCTCGAAGTCGAGAACAAGCTTAAAAACAATGAACGTAATGGCTTCTTTTTTGCTGCCATTGGCTTATTATTAATTCTAACTGCCGGAGTTTATTTGTATGGTCAAAAAGTAAAAAATGCGAAAATCATACTGCTCCAAAAAAACAAACTCGATGAACTCAACGCCACAAAAGATCAATTATTCTCTATTGTAAGCCATGATTTAAGATCATCTGTAAATGCATTGAAAACAAGTAATTCGAAATTATCTGCTACTCTCGAAACTAAAAATTACGACGAATTACACCAGCTCATCATTCAAAACAGTACGATTGCAAATGGAGCTTATAGCTTATTAGACAACTTACTGCATTGGGCGATGCTGCAAACCAAACAACTCTATTTTCAAAAAGAATCTGTTCATTTGTACTCTATTGTACAGCAAATCGAATACAGCTATAAGCCATTACTGCTTGACAAAACACTTACTTTTGACAATTTGGTTTCAAAAAACATCTTTATTTTTGTAGATCTGGATTCGCTCAAGATTGTACTGCGTAACTTATTGGACAATGCTATTAAATTTTCTAATGAAAACGGCAAAATAAGTTTTTATACCCAAGAAACCACCCCTGATTTCTGTGATCTTGTAATTGAGGATACCGGGATAGGAATGAGCGAAAGCACCATTAAAGAACTCCTACAAGAAGGAGAGCTTTTAGCCAAAAAAAGTGGTTCTGAAATTATAGGTACCGGTTTAGGTTTACAATTATGCAAACAAATGATCCGGAAAAATAGCGGTACGCTAGCCATGGAAAGTGAGATCAATAAAGGAACCAAAATGATCTTAAGCTTCCCAAAAACGATTGTTTAAAAATCCAGCCAATTGCTCTAAAGCAGATTCCTTTTAATGCAAATTAAACACTAATACAAATACCTATTTGTATTGTATTGCTATAGAATTAAATCTATATTGATTTCTAATAAAAGAATCCTCTCTTTTACACAACACGCTATTAACAAAACTAATAGAATTATTTCAGTCTAAATTATCTTACATTACTTCTATATTTGTATACTTTTTTTGTTTATTTTTATTCTATAATCAACAAAAATAGAGAACTATGAAAAACAAAGTAACACAAATCGCAGACACAGCAAAGACGTCTAACCTAAAAAACTTCACTCCTCTTTCCAGAAAACAATTACAAACTATTGCAGGAGGAGACGACCCAAAAATATCCAGAGGTACTAAGACAAGTATACAAGACTAATCTAAATAATTTAACCATTAATAAAATACTAAACTAAAAAATACCATGAAAAACAAAGCAACACAAACCGCAAAAACATCCGACCTAAAAAACTTTACTCCTCTTTCCAGAAAACAATTACAAACTATTGCAGGAGGAGATGACCCAAAAACTTCAAGAGGCACAAAGACAAGTATATCTGATTAATCAGAAATCATGTGCTACGTTAAATTTAAAGGCTTACATTCTTTTTTATTCACAAGTAGTATTATTTAAAATTCCAATCTTTATTTTAAATAAATCACCTTAAAAAATACTTTTTTAACAATTCTTATTTCTATAATAATTCTTTACTTTACTTCATTAAAAAATACCACCTAATTACTTGCTCCCCAAAAACAAGAACAAATGGATAATATTAATGTTTTAATCATAGAAGATACTAAAGAGCAAAGTGATGCACTTGTCAAAGTTCTACTTGAAAACAATTATAATACTGTAGGAGTTGCAGCAAATTTTACTGATGCGCTAAAACTATTTTACGAAAACACAGTAGACATTATTATTATTGATGTTTTTTTAGACGGAAAACCGGACGGGATAACCTTTGCTGAATCTATTAATGTTATTCCAAACTCCTCAAAACCATTTGTATTTCTGACTAGTTCACACGATCGTCAAATTTTTGAAAGAGCTAAACTTACGAAACCTTTTAGCTTTTTAATGAAGCCTTTTAATGAGCTTGAAATTCTGTATGCTATCGAAATGGCAGTTGAAAAATTTTATGCCCAAACGAATGTTTTTATGAGCGAAGAACAAGACACCGTAATTAGCAATGATTACCTGTTTATAAAAAAGAAAAATTCGCTAAAAAAGGTATCCATAAACGACATTCTTTATATTGAAGTCGAAGAACGTTACTGTAATATCATTACCGAAAAAGAAAAATTTGTTATTCAAATTTCCCTGACCAAAATCAGCAACTTGCTGGATAAAAATAAATTCGTAAAAACACATCGAAATACTATTGTCAATACTGATAAAATCGAAGAAATTATCCTGGCAGATAACCTTATCATCCTCAAAGGAGATCACAAAATAAACCTTAGCGATACTTATAAGGATTTCCTGAAAAAGATGAATATTTTGTCTTAATAAAATCAAACTACCATAAGATCAACTTTATAAAATCCTCTCCTCGCGAGAGGATTTTTTCGTTTATAGAACTATTGTAAATCAGGTGAGTTATTTGATTTTTAAAATCTTATGACAAAAAAAATGGCTTTCATGACATTTTTAATTTCAAACGTAAAAATCAAAATTACTTTTACGCTAAGAAACCCCAAAATCAATAGCTAAGAATGAGAATCGCATTAAACAGACAGCCAGATATGAAAATTTTATACATTCTAAAAAAAATAAAGAATAATCCCTGGGTTGGTATTGCAGTTTCATTAACATTAATTATTCCTAGTTTATATGAAATTCTTGACGATGTAACTGTTTTAAGAAAGGAATATATATTGCTGGTTATTGCATTTCCTTTGTACATAAAATCATTAAAAAAGATATTCGATAATATGCTCGATGTCTATGATGACTTATCATAATAAAAAAGTTTGCCCTTTTTTTCAATAAAGCACTTCAAATTATTTTTTTAAGTCTGAGTGTGTGTTTTATTTTGAGCAATTAGGAATTTTAGTGGTTCTTCCTTTAAAAAAATAAAAAAAGCAATATGTTTTAACAATATTTCTGTGCTTATTAACATTTTTTTGATATTTTTGGAAAGCTAAAAACTAAAAACCAAACCACTAATCCTTTGAAAAAAAATCAAACAAAGTCTCTTTGCCTTATTCTATTTGGAATATTCTTAAACATTTACAGTTCTTATTCTCAAACAAGCCATGAAACCTCACTGTACAATTGGTTTGACAAAAACATTGGTGTAGAATCCTTAGACTTTGAGAACGGACCTGCCCATTTAAATTTTGATAAGCTAGCCAACAATAAAAATCGCTACTACATTTCTGAAGACTTCATAAAAGGCAATATCCACTATAATAACCAGGATTATTTTGACTTATTACTGAATTATGATACTTATAACGACGAGCTGGTTTTAAAGCCTTACGGAGAATCAAATACAACCAAAATTAATGTCATTAAAGACAACATTAGTTATTTTAAAATAGGGAATGACAAATTTGTTAACCTGAAAACACTAAACACAACTACTTTTAGAAAAGGATATTACAAAGAAATCCTGACAGGAAACAACATAACGCTCTTTATAAAATACTATAAAGAGAAGAAAAAAATCAATAAAGACGAAATTGATTTGATCGAATTTATACCAAAATACGAATTCATAGTATTAAAAGAAAATAAATTTTATCTCGTAAACGATAAAAAAGAAATCATAATACTGTTTCCGGACAGCAAGAAAAAAATAAATGATTTTTATGCTACCTATAGAAGCTTAAAAAAGGATGATACTCCCTTATTTATGCAAAATCTTTTAAAACACATTAACAATTAAAATCTGTAGAAATCATCAAAATGAGACTATTTATCATCTTTTTATTATTTTTCGGTTTTCATCAACTTACCTATTCACAAGATCAAAAAAACAAGCTTACTCTTAGTTATAGTAACATCAACAGAGTTGAAGTTATAAAAAAAATAGAAGCGGCTACTAACTATCGGTTTTATTTTCAGGATGACTGGCTGGACAAGAATGTTCTCCTGTCTGGCGATTATACCAATAAAACGATTCAGGAAGTATTAAGCAAAGTTTTTGAGGATACGAATCTTAATTTCTTTATTACTAAAAACAAAATCATTTTAACAAATAATAGTATCATCAATGATACGTTTGAAAATGACAAGTCTAAGAATACTAATATTCCCATCTTTTTTCAGCAGTATGATTCTGTTCGAAAAAATAAAACAGAAACGGCTCCAATAGCATTAATAGGAAAAGAAACACCTGATAATGAAGTTGATTTCTATACGCTGTCCGGTCATATAACTGATTTGAAAGATGAAAAACATCTGGGCGATATTACGGTCAGGGTAAAGAACACGACAATCAAAACGACGACCAATAGCGAAGGATTTTACAGCCTGAAACTTCCTGTAGGACTTGCTACAATCGAAATAGAATCTGTATTGTACAACAATACATCCCGAAAAATAATGATTTACAGCAACGGAACTTTAGATTTTTCTATAATAGAAAAGATCAATCAGCTGAAAGAAGTTTTGGTAAAAGGAAAAAACAGTCAAAACATCAGAACCGCCATAACGGGAGTTACAACAATCGAAGCCGAAGGCGTAAAAACGGTTCCGCTGGTTCTTGGAGAAAGAGATGTTTTGAAAATTGCCTTAACCCTGCCGGGAATAAAAACTGCCGGTGAAGGCTCTTCCGGATTTAATGTAAGAGGCGGAAAAGAAGATCAAAATTTAATGTTATTAGACAACGGTACGATCTATAACCCTGCTCACCTTTTTGGGTTTTTCTCGTCTCTTAATCCGTATACGATAAACAAAGTCGATATTTATAAAGGTGGAATACCCTCTGAATTTGGTGGCAGGTTATCATCTGTTTTTGATATTACCTCGAAAAACGGAAACACAGAAAAATTTTCCGGCGAAGGAGGAATTGGTCCTGTTACGAGCAATCTTACGGCTTCGATTCCAGTCGTAAAAGGAAAAGCCAGTTTGTTAGTAGGCGGGAGAGCAACCTATTCTGACTGGATTTTAAAATCATTAGACGAAGAAAACTTAAAAAATAGTCAAGCTTCTTTCTATGATTTATTTGCAAAATACAGCCATAAGATAAACAAAAACAACTCTGTAGAAGGTACGGGATACTATAGTAAAGATAAATACAGTATAACTCCGGATTCTTTATACCAATACAGCAACAGCCTTATTTCGCTAAAATGGAAACACGCTTTTAACGAAAAGAACAGTAGTGAATTGAATGTTTCGAACAGTGAATATAAATTTAGTATCGATTACGAATCCGTAAATCCGGAATCATTTACTTTTAAGTATAAAATAAATGAAACTCAGGCAAGTCTAAAATTCAGTAGTGAATTAAATAGCAAGCACAAATTTACCTACGGTATAACAAGTAAATTACACAAAGTGTCTCCCGGAGAATTAAATGCAAAGGGAGAATCATCATTGGTTACGCCAATAAAAATTGATAATGAAAAAGGATTAGAATCTGCTGTGTTTTTCTCAGACAAATTTAAAATAACCGAAAAGCTTTTACTGGATATTGGAGCCCGATATTCTTTTTATGCGGCTTTAGGAGAATCAACCCAAAAAGTCTATAAAGATGGTGTGCCTATGACGCCATCGACTGTTACGGAGGAAAAAAAATATGGCAATAATGAAGTAATTAATACTAATGGAGGTTTTGAGCCGCGAGTTGCTTTACGTTATATTTTTGATGAAAGTTTATTTGTAAAAGCTGGTTTTGATAAAAACTACCAATACATTCACCTCTTAACCAACAATACTACTCAATCGCCTACAGATACCTGGAAATTATCTGATTTGAATGTAAAACCGGAAAGCGGCTTACAATACTCTCTTGGAATCTTTAAAAAACTGGACTATAATGATATCGAGTTAAGTCTTGAGGGCTATTATAAAACATCCAAAAACATACTTGATTACAAAGTTGGAGCGAACTTACTTTTAAACAAAGATCTGGAAACAGAATTATTGCAAGGTGACGGAAAAGCTTATGGTATTGAATTTTTACTAAAAAAATCGGTAGGAAGACTAAATGGATGGATAGGATATACGTATTCAAGAACCTTTATAAAACTGGACAGTCAGTTTAATGATGAGAAAGTAAATAACGGTGCTTACTTCCCAACCAATTTTGATAAACCTCATGATGTAAGTATCGTGATGAACTATAAATTCACACATCGTTATAGTTTTTCATCAAATTTTGTCTATCAAACAGGAAGACCAATAACCTACCCTATTGGAAAATACAATTATAATGGAGCCGAATACACCTTTTATAGTGATCGAAATAAATACAGAATACCGGATTATTACAGATTAGATATTGGATTAAACATCGAAGGAAATCATAAAATAAAAAAACTGGCACATAGTTTCTGGAACATCTCTATATACAATGTATTAGGGCGAAATAATCCATATTCCATCTTTTTTGTAACAAAAGAAGGACAGGTAAAAGCGTATCAGACCTCTATTTTTTCTGTTCCAATACCAACCATTACTTATAATTTTAAATTTTAAACGTTATGAAAAAAATCTTCTTATATAGATTTCTTGTAACAATAATTCTTGCCTCAGTATTTGGCTGTACCACACCATATACCTATCAGACCAATGGGTTTGAAGATGCTATTGTAATAGAAGCCACGATCACGAATCAATATAAAAACCAGGAAATAAAACTATCCAGAACGTATAAACTCGAAGAAAAAACACCAACTTTTGAAAGCAAAGCAGTCGTTTATGTAACAGATGATAGTGGTAATAAATATGATTTTCAGGAAAACGGAGCATTATATGTTTCTTTAACACAATTTCAGGCCAGTCCGGACAGATCATATCAATTGCATGTTCGTACAAAAGATGGACGATCCTATATTTCGACTACAGAAAAATTACCCCAACAAACTCAAATTGATAAATTAGAGTCCAAAGCGGTTACAAAAAATGGTGTTCTTGGTGTAGAGATTACTGTAAACAGTACAGATCCTACCAATAACTCTAAATATTACAGATACGAATATGAAGAAACATATAAAGTAGTTGCTCCTAAATGGTATTATCAAAAAGCAGTTCCTGTTCTTTTTGCTCCCGGATCCAATCCTAAAGGACGAGTTGTTTTGGAAGACAGAACAACAGAAGCCAGAATTTGTTACTTAAATCAAAAATCAAACGATCTGATTTTAACCAATACCAACCAGCTAAGTGAAGACAAAGTGACTGATTTTCCTGTGAGATTCATTAGCAGCAACGATCCTATTATAAGAAACCGATACAGCATATTGGTAAAACAATACGTTCAGAGTCTTGCTGCTCATACTTTTTCTGAAACCTTAAAAGAGATCTCTAATACCGGTAGTATTCTGTCACAAACCCAGCCTGGTTTTTTTTATGGAAACATACAAGCTGTTGACAATCCGGGAGAAAAAGTAATTGGCTTTTTTGAAGTGTCTTCGTACTCAGAAAAAAGATTGTTTTTTAATTTCACAGAGATTCTTCCCGGACAATCAATTCCGGAATATCAGTATAATTGTCCGGCTCCGATTCCGGAGTCAGAAGCCGATAATTATTTATACACCTATTGCTTTGGTCAATCACCTGCTTGTCAGGGCAATCTAATTTTAGATTTACTTAGTTCAGGAACTAAAACTTATTTTCCTGACGAAAGTGGCGCTTACATATTGTATCCTATAGAATGCGGAGATTGCACTTCATTTTCATCAAACATAAAACCATCATTTTGGATAGATTAAAATATATAACAATCATAGCTTTAGCCCTTAGTTTTCAGCAGATTTCATTTGCTCAAAAAAACAATGCTATAACAGAACTGAATGAAATAGATAAAAAGCTAAATGAATCACTTTATATCAGTACAAATTCTAATTCGTATCTAACCGGGGAAACTTTATTCTACAAGATTTTTTGCACCAATAAAGTAACAAACACAGCATCAAATTATAGTAAAATTGCCTATTTGCAACTTATCGACAGTAATAAAAAGATCGTTTTTACGCATAAATTATTCCTTGAAAACGGTATTGCAAATAGTGATTTTTTTATACCAACAACCTTAGAAACCGGAAGTTATAAAATAATAGGGTATACGAACTGGATGCTGAATAAAAAAGCTGCGGAATACGCTACTATTTACCTTTATATCGTAAATCCTTATAAAGAAAAACCAACAAATACTGTTTTACAAAAAGAATCTAATTTGTTGGAAATTGTGTCGAATGAGAATATCTCTTTTGATTTAAAAAGCAAATCATATACCAATAGAGATTTGATAGAATTGAAAGTCAATACCAATTCTGATGAATTTAGCAAGGGCAATTATGTGCTTTCTGTAAAAAAAGCAGATGGCTTTTTATCTCAAAATAAAGTAAAATTTGAAACCCTCAATTTTAATAATAGTTCTGAGAACGAAATAAAAAACACCGATTTTATATTACCTGAATTACGTGGTGAAATAATCTCCGGAAAGATATCATCTACTAATGCAGAAACTAAAAATAAAAAAATTGCCCTCTCTATAGTAGGCAAAAATTATATTTTAAAGTTGGCTAAAACAGATGCTGAAGGTCGGTTTATTTTTAATTTGGAAAAATCTAATCCGGGTTCGAATATAATTGTTCAGATTATTGAGGATAACAAACAAGATTACACGATTGAAATTGATAAACCAAAGGGTATCGATTTCTCTAATCTGACATTTCCAACTTTTCAATTCAACTCAGAATTCAGGCAAAACATTTCAGAAAGGCTAATTTCGAGCCAGATCGAAAATGCTTATTACAACATCAAAAAAGACAGCACGTTATCTTCTAATGATACTATTCCTTTCTACAATAATTTATCAAAAGAATATAAACTAGACGCCTTTACAAGATTTCATACTATCGAAGAAACCATAACAGAAGTTATTGCGGGTACGTATTTTACAAAAACCAAGAATAATTATTCTATTCATGTTTACGATTACGACCCTAACTACGAATCTGAATTACCAGCCTTAATAGTTGTCGACGGTTTAATAATAGAGGATCTTACTGAATTATTTGCTTATAACTCCAAAAACATTGATAAAGTCAATGTGGTAAAAGGAATCTATTATTATGGATCAAAATCTTTTAATGGTTTGGTTGCCTTTACTACCAAAAAAGGAGATTTCGAAACTAAACTTAAAGGGTCTTTTATAACAAGACCGGAATTATTAAGACCTCAGTCCAAAAAAGAATATTTTCAACCTGATTATGCGAACCATCAAAACGCAAGAATTCCGGATTACAGACATCAGTTATTATGGCTGCCAAAAGTTGACTTAAGTAATAAAGATTCGAAAATATCATTTTATGCATCAGATGTTTCGGGTAAATTCGAAATAATACTGGAAGGATTTTCAGCGACCGGAAAACCAGTTTTTATTAAGGAAATAATAGAAATCAAAGATTCTACCGCTAATTAAGACTCTAATAAAAGTGAGACAACAGATTTATTTTGCACTAAAAAAAAATTTTTTTTACTAAAATGTAACCTTTTTGTATTGCATTACGTATAACTACTTGTACACTTAAAAATTGAGGAGACAAAAAACATGAGACAACTTAAAATCACCAAGCAGGTAACAAATCGTGAAACTGCATCGTTAGACAAATACCTACAAGAAATTGGAAAAGTTGACCTAATTACCGCTGATGAAGAGGTAGAATTAGCACAAAGAATAAAGGCTGGTGATCAAAGAGCTTTAGAAAAATTAACAAAAGCCAACCTACGTTTCGTTGTATCGGTTGCTAAACAATATCAAAATCAAGGATTAACTCTTCCGGATTTAATTAATGAAGGAAACTTAGGTTTAATTAAAGCGGCTCAACGTTTTGATGAAACTCGTGGTTTCAAATTCATCTCTTATGCTGTATGGTGGATTCGTCAATCGATCCTTCAGGCTTTGGCAGAACAATCCCGTATTGTTCGTTTACCATTAAACAAAATTGGTTCTATCAATAAAATCAACAAAATGTATGCTTTATTAGAGCAATCTAATGAGCGTCCACCTTCTGCTGAAGAAATTGCAAAAGAACTTGATATGACTGTAAATGACGTAAAAGAGTCTATGAAAAACTCTGGTCGTCACTTATCTATGGATGCTCCACTTGTTGAAGGAGAAGATTCTAACCTTTATGACGTTTTACGTTCTGGAGAATCTCCAAACCCGGACAGAGAGTTAATTCACGAATCATTGCGTACTGAAATTGAGCGTTCGCTAGAAACATTAACTCCAAGAGAAGCTGATGTTGTTCGTTTGTATTTTGGTCTTGGCGATCAGCACCCAATGACTTTAGAAGAAATTGGAGAAACTTTTGACCTGACTCGTGAGCGTGTTCGTCAGATTAAAGAAAAAGCAATCCGTAGATTAAAACATACTTCAAGAAGTAAAATTCTTAAAACTTACCTTGGGTAATCACCCAAAAACTAATATATAAATTCCAAATTCCAAATATTGGGATTTGGAATTTGTTGTGAAATTACGTATATTAGTTATTATAGCAAACAACAGTTTGATTGACTGTTCGTTTTTTGATTGATGATTGAAACTCCGGCTGATTACCGGAGTTTTTTATTTTTGTTTTAAACCATTAAGAAATTAAGTTTCATAAAGTAAAACCCTTAATCAACTAAAAAAATAAGTTAGTAAAAGACATAAAGCTTAATTAACTTAATATCTAAATGGTTCAAAAATGAAATTTAATTTCATTGTAAACGAAACTAAAATCTTACTTTTGCAAAAAAAACAACAACACACAACTACACAATGAAGAATACACTTATTGCACCTTCTGTTCTTGCAGCTGATTTTGCCAATTTACAACGTGATATCGAGATGATTAACGACAGTCAGGCTGATTGGTTTCATATTGATATTATGGATGGACTTTTTGTACCTAATATCTCTTTTGGAATGCCCGTTTTAGAAGCAATTTCAAGACATGCCAAAAAAACAATCGATGTGCATTTAATGATTGTTGACCCGGATCGCTATATTAAAACTTTTGCAGATTTAGGCGCAAATAACTTAACCGTACATTATGAAGCTTGTACGCATTTGCACAGAACACTGCAGGCTATTAAGGCCGAAGGAATGAAAGCAGGAGTAGCAATCAATCCACATACTAATATTGACTTACTGGAAGATGTTATCAACGACATTGACTTAGTTTGTATCATGAGTGTCAATCCGGGCTTTGGAGGTCAATCGTTCATCGAAAACACTTATGCCAAAGTCGAAAAACTAAAAGCTTTAATTACCCGCAAAAATGCTTCAACATTAATTGAGATTGACGGCGGTGTAACAAGCAAAAACGCGAAACAATTGGTAGAAGCCGGAGCTGATGTTTTAGTTGCAGGAAGCTTTGTATTTAAAGCCGAAAATCCAACTCAAACAATTACTGAATTAAAAGCTTTGACTACTTTTTAAGCTTTAAACAAAATAGAAAACAAAAGCCGAAGATCTCTCTTTGGCTTTTTTATTGAATTAATTTTAAAATTAAACCTCCCTTAATTTGCAAATCAAAGTTACACCAAACGGGCGACGCAGAAGAAATCCTTTATAATCTTTTTAATCAGTGGCATAAACTTTTTCAATTTTTGTCTTTTATGAATTTATCAATTAGGCAAAACTTTAGCTTTTCTATATCCTGTCAGGCTAATATCCTTGTGTTTCTTAAAAAATTTATTCAGATGGCTTTCGTCAGAAAAACCAAATTCATCGACAATTTCATTTATTCTCCTGTCACTAAAACGAAGTCGGTGTTCTATCAATCGAATTTTATAATTTGAAACAAATGACTGAATTGTTTCACCACAATGATTTTTAAAATAACTTCCCAGATAAGTATTCGATATATCAAATCTATCTGCAATCACCGAGATTTTAATTTTTTGAGGATCGTAAATATTAGCCTGAATATAATTAATAATTTCCAAAATCCTTTTATCAGCACTTTCTTTTACTCCCGTTGGCTTTATTTTCGCAATATTTCTCGCAGCAATTACTATAAGAGCGTTTACATAATGTGTAATTAAATCTTCGTCATAAATATCTTTATTATCGATAGCATAAATCAATGATTCTGATATTGATTTTACCAAAAATTCATCCTCTTTTCGTTTTAAGATACAACCTGACAAATGCGATGCATAATGCAACAAACATTCTATATGATCAATACTTTTTGATTTATACGCTTTTATATACTCACTATTAAGCTTTACCAATAAAAACTCTGTTGGAGTTGTAATATCAAATGTATGAAAGTCATTTGGCGTAAGTAACATCAAATTACCTGTTGAATACGTTATCGCATTACCATTGATCCTAAGAAATCCGCTACCTGAAATAACATACACCATCTGAAAAAAACTAAGTTGCGAATTTACGAGCGAACAATCGTCGACTTTTTTATAAATCACCTCAATCGATTGGTGCATATTCTCTTTTTTCATATTACAAAAGTACTTCTTTATACTTTTATTGTACTGAAAAATAAAGATTATTCAGTTTATTTTTGCTTAAAACCGAATAAAAAAATGAAACAAAAATTTTATACCAGCAAAAACACAATTGTTCTAATTGCAATTTGCCTTGCTACATTAATGTTCTCACTTGAGATCTCCAGTGTCCCTGTAATCCTGCCAACACTTGAAAAAGTACTACATGCGAATCTAAAAGATATGCAATGGATTATGAATATTTATACAATAGGTTGTACCACTGTGCTAATGGCTGCGGGAACTCTGGCAGATCGATACGGCCGAAAACGTATTTTGATTATTACTTTAATTTTATTTGGTATCTCTTCTTTAATCTGTGGTTTGGCACAAAATGTAACTTTACTAATCATCAGTCGATTTTTTCAGGGAATAAGCGGCGGAGCAATGCTAATTTGTCAGATTGCGACACTTTCGCATCAGTTTCAGGAAGGAAATGAACGAAGCAAAGCCTTTGCCATCTGGGGAATTATTCTTGGTACAGGATTAGGATTTGGTCCTATAATTGGCGGATCGATTATAGCTATTTTATCTTGGCAATGGGTATTTTTAATACACGTACCCATCACAATTCTAGCAGTAATTCTTGTTTACGGTTACGTAGATGAATCTAAAGATTCTGATGCAAAAAACGTCGATATTTGGGGTATGATTACCTTATCTGCAGCTGTATTTGGGTTAACCTATTTTATTACGCAAGGACCAGATCTTGGTTTTACAAGCCTTAAAGCTTTGGCTATCATAAGCATTGCAATAATAAGTTTCATTTTATTTGTATGGATAGAACGAACAAATCCTTATCCGATGTTTGATTTTTCGGTATTCAAAATCCGTAATTTTTCAGGTGCTATTTTCGGATCTATTGGCATGAATTTTAGCTTTTGGCCCTTTATCATCTATTTGCCCATTTATTTTCAGAGCTGTCTGGGATATGATGTGGTAACTGTTGGTCTTTCTTTACTTGCTTATACATTGCCTACTTTAATTATCCCTCCTTTTGCCGAATACCTATCTGTGCGATATCGTTCAGGAGTTGTAATCCCGTTAGGATTATTTATAATAGGACTTGGTTTTATTGCGATGAGATATGGCAGTATTGAAGAGAATGCGAGTTGGCTCACCATGCTTCCGGGATCTTTACTGGCAGGAATTGGTTTAGGGTTAACCAACACACCTGTAACCAACACAACAACGGGATCAGTTTCGTCAAACCGTTCCGGTATGGCTTCAGGAATAGACATGAGCGCCAGATTAATTACTTTATCAATAAATATTGCCTTGATGGGATTTATTCTGACAGAAGGTATTTTCTCGTATCTCCATACTGCTTTTTCCGGATCTGTTGATAAAAAAGTATTGCACTCTATTTCAGAAAAAGTAGCGGCAGGAAACTTTTCATCTCTTCATCAAGATTTTCCACAATTAACTTTATTAGATTCATCACAATCAATTTTGCATGCTTCGCTTGCCCATGGTTTCGAAATGATACTTTTATACGGAGGAATTGGCGTCTGGTTTTTGGCGTTTATGAGTTTTATTGTATTCAATGCCGGAAAAACTCAAAAGCGTTTATAAAATTGGCATTATTGCTTTTCTAAAAATCTTTACTGCTTTGTAAATTTTTTAAATTAGGAAAGAAATCAATTCCGGTCATTTTTTCCAGACTTTCAATTGAAACTACAAAATCATACAATGACTTATCACTGTCTTTATTAGGAACCAGAAAAGCAATAGCGTTATGCCCAGTACCGATTTTAGCCAAAATTATTTTATAGAAATATTTAGGAACGGAAACTTTTTCTGTTCCTATTTTTTTATCCGAATCATCCAGAATTCCACCTGTCACGACATAAATATCATTATACTTACTTGCCCAATAACGTGTTTTTTGCTCTAATCTATTCCAGACTCCGCTATTAAAATCATGATCCTGAGGCGAAATATTCGAGGTATAAAAAGTATCATTATACGCACGCTGATCAAATTCCATATCTGCGGCAGGACAAAGATGCCCTTTATCATAACCTGATTTTTTATAATTTCTCCAGTCTGCAGAACCAGTTGTTACGCTTGGATCTTCAATAAAATAAGGGCGTTTATAGTTGGCGTTTTTGAGATATTCTTTTTTTAATTCATAAGCAACCCACTCTGCCTGTTCGTATTGCTCATTATACGACAAGGTATAATAAGTATGTTTTACAATTTGTTTTGTTGTAGAAGTTGGCAAATAAGCAACTGTATACAAAGAACCTGTACTATTTTGATTGGAGACAAAGGTTGGTTCCTGACTTTGAACCACTTCATTTTTAGGATTGCTTTCTTTTTTGCACGCCAGGAGAACAAAACCTATTAAACCCAAAACAATATATTTTTTCATCCTGTTACTTATATTTTACTCATATAGAATATATTCAAACTTTTGATGAGATAACAATTTCATCGATTTAAAATTACAAAAAAACGCTCCAAAAAGCTGAACTTTCTGGAGCGTTTTCCAACAAATTAATTCTTTAACGAATTAAGATTTTACTAATTTATCCTTTTTCATTTTAGGAGAAACTGATCCTTTTACGACACTACCTTTAGATTGCAAATCATCTAAAACATTTAATGCTTCTTCTACATATACATCTTTAGATAATGCCTGATGCCAAACCTCTCTTTTTTCTTTTAAGGTTGCATCACTATTCATTTCAAGCTCTTCGTAAGGCAAAGATTTAAAAACCAAATTGTTTTTGTAATCTGAAATTGGTTTGTATTTTTTACCTTCATTTTCTACTTGTTCCTGAGTAGCTTTAAAGCTTTTAATATTTAAGCTATAGGTGTTTTCTTTATTTTTAACATCGATCCATTTTGCGTTGTCTTCAATTAATTTGAATTGAGCATTTTGGGCAATTCTACCTTTACTATTTTCAATAGCTTTTGTAAAATTTTCGTTGGATTTCCAGGTGCTGTAATCTGCAGGATCAATTTTATCCCATGGCATAGCATTATCAATATCACGCTCGCCCATTTTAAGGTAGGCATAACGATCTGGCATAACAACATCACTATGAACTCCTTCTAACTGAGTCGAACCTCCGTTGATTCTGTAAAACTTTTGTCCTGTAATTTTCAAAGCTCCTAAGTCGCCATAATTTGCATTACGAACAAACTGATTTAGATCCAGTACATTTTGTACTGTTCCTTTTCCATAAGTTTGTTTACTACCAATGATAACACCACGTTTGTAATCCTGGATTGCAGCAGCCAAAATCTCTGATGCCGAAGCCGAGAAGCTGTTTACCATAATTACTAATGGTCCGTCCCACTCGATTTTTTTATCTTTATCGTATAAAACTTCTTTCTTTTTTCCTGCTGATTTTACCTGAACAATTGGTCCTTCTTCAATAAATAAACCTGCAATATCTACAACGGTAGATAGCGATCCTCCTCCATCATCACGAACATCAAGTACGATACCATTGATATCTTCTTTTTTCAATCTTTCGACTTCAAGAGCAATATCTTTTCCGGCATCACGGCCATCTTTATTTTCAAAATCGATATAAAATTTAGGCAAATAAATTACACCATATTTTAATCCGTTTCTTTCTACAATACTGGATTTAGCATACGTTTCTTCGATTTCTACTACATCTCTGATAATAGAAATTACTTTTATAGTTCCGTCTACTTTTTTAACCGTAAGTTTTACTTCCGTTCCTTTGTGTCCTTTTATTTTTTTGACAACATCGTCTAAACGCATCCCTACAACATCTACAGGTTCTTCGTTTCCTTGTGCTACTTTCAGGATTAAATCTCCTGCTTCTAGTTGTTTTCCTTTCCAGGCAGGTCCACCAGAGATTAACTCATCGATTTGAGTAAAATCATTTTTCTTGGTCAGTCTTGCTCCAATACCTTCCAGTTTACCGCTAATATTTACATCAAAACGATCTTTTTCTTCGGGAGCAAAATAACTTGTATGCGGATCAAAGCGCGTCATAATTGAGTTTACATATACAGAAAACCAATCTTCTTTATTAAGATCTTTGATAAGACTAAAATTATCATCTAAAGATTTTAATGAACTGTCGCGTGTTTCTTTTTCCAGAGTTTCAAAAGATTTTACTTTGTAGGCAGGATCTGCTTTCTTTTTATCTTCTTCTAACTTTTGTTTGGTTACAAGTGATGAAAGTGTCGATAACTTAATTTGTTTTCTCCATCTCTCATTAATTTCTGCTGCATTTTTGGCATAAGGCAACTTATCATAATCTGCATTAAAAGTTTCATCAACATCATAGTTAAAAGGTTGCGCCAAAATAGTTTTATAACGCTTTTTGCTTTCTTCCATTCGTTTCATCAATCTGGTATAAGTAAGATTGAAAAACGTTAGATCTTTATTCAAAAACTGATCGTCTAACTGCAACTCATATTGTTTAAATTCATCAATATCAGATTGCAAAAAGAATCTTTTTGAAGGATCTAATGCATCAATATAATCTTTAAAAATTCCTTTAGAAAATTCATCGTTTATTTCTGCCGGACTGTAGTGTCCTTTTTCAATAACAAATGCCAATAATTCTAAAAGTGTTTTATCTCTGTTTGGGTCCGGATCTACTGATTTGTCTGCATTTATTTTAAATGCAAACAATGTTAATGACAAGCATAATACGGCTATAAGTATTTTATAATTTCTTTTCATAAATTTAATAATAGCATTCATCAATTTTTTAATCTAAGTTAACGGTAAAATTAATGTCAACATGCCAAGTTCACTATAATTTTTTGTTAAAGATATAAAAATGTTTGATGCCCAAAAGTCTTCTTGAATTTAGTTTGCAATTTTTATCTTTTTGATAGTATTCTACCAAAATCTGTTACTACATTTGCTTTAAGAAGCTTTAATTTTGATAAATCAGAATAATAATAACCTCATGAAAGATGAAAAACCACTAATATTAGTCACTAATGATGACGGAATTCTGGCTCCGGGAATTAGAGCCTTAATAAGTGTAATGGAAACGATTGGAGAAGTAATAGTAGTGGCTCCGGACAAACCTCAGAGTGCCATGGGACATGCAATAACCATAAACAACACCTTATTTCTGGATAAAATTTCTAAAGACGAAGATATTATAACGGAATATAGTTGCTCAGGAACTCCTGTTGATTGTGTAAAACTGGCAGTAAATGAAATTCTAAAGAGAAAACCAGATCTTTGTGTTTCAGGAATTAATCATGGCTCAAATTCTTCTATAAATGTAATTTATTCCGGAACAATGAGCGCTGCTGTCGAGGCAGGAATAGAAGGTATCCAGGCCATTGGATTTTCTTTACTGGATTTTGACTGGAATGCTGATTTTGAACAAATAAAATCATTCGTTAAGAAAATCACTCTAGAAACACTCAAAAACAAACTGCCTCCGGGAGTGGTTTTAAATGTTAATTTCCCTAAATTAAAGGAAAAAGAAATTAAAGGAATAAAAATTTGTCGCCAGGCGAAGGCCTACTACGCTCAAAAATTTGACAAACGACAAACGCCTTACGGAAAAGACTATTACTGGCTTACCGGAAAATTTACCAACGAGGATCAAGGCGAAGATACAGACGAATGGGCGTTGGAAAACGGTTATATTTCAGTAGTTCCCGTTCAATTTGACTTAACAGCACATCACTCTATTCAACAACTTAATACCTGGAAATTAAATGGATAAAAAAGACCTGCTTATTGGCTTTACAATTGGCATTTTTACGGCATTACTTGGTAGTTATTTGTTTGTTTCCTTTTTTACGAAATTTGATATTACGACAGGATTGCAAACCATCAGACAACAAGGATATTTAGGAAAAGTAATTACGATAGGTACTGTTTTGGATCTGGCCGTTTTTGGGATTTTGCTGAAAAAAAATCAGGAACTTATGGCAAGAGGTGTTGTATTGGCTGTGATTGTTTTAGCCATTTCTACTTTATTTATTTAAATCTTATCTTTGCTTTGCAAAAAAAATATTGTGTTTAAAAATGAAAACACACTTTCAAGAAAATTGATATGAAATACTACATAATAGCAGGTGAAGCCTCTGGAGATTTACACGGTTCAAATTTAATGAAAGCTTTATATGAAGAAGATCCTCAGGCTGAAATTCGATTTTGGGGTGGTGATCTGATGCAAAAAGCCGGAGGAACTTTAGTAAAACACTATCGGGAATTGGCCTTTATGGGATTTATTGAAGTGATTTTTAATCTAAAAACTATTTTAAGCAATATAAAAATTTGCAAAAAAGACATTACAGAATTCAAACCTGATGTTTTAATTTTTATTGATTACCCGGGGTTTAATATGCGTATCGCAAAATGGGCTAAAGCTTTAAATTATAAAACTCATTATTATATATCCCCACAAATTTGGGCCTGGAAAGAAAACCGTATTAAAGCAATCAAACAAGACATTGATAAAATGTTTGTGATTTTGCCTTTTGAAAAAAGCTTTTATGAAGACAAGCATCATTTTCCGGTAGATTTTGTTGGGCATCCGTTAATAGATGCGATCCAGAATCAACCTTCGTTTGATGAAACTACTTTTAGAAAAGAAAATCAACTGGGCGAAAAACCTATTATTGCTGTTTTACCCGGAAGCCGCCAACAAGAAATTACCAAAATGCTAAGTGTTATGCTAAGTGTTGTAGATGATTTTGAGGATTACGAATTTGTAATTGCGGGTGCACCTAGTCAGGATTTTGAATTCTATCAACAATTTATTTCGAACAAAAACATCAAATTTATTTCGAATAAAACGTATGATTTGTTGCGTTCTTCGACTGCAGCATTGGTAACTTCAGGAACTGCAACTCTTGAAACGGCTCTTTTTAAAGTCCCTGAAGTAGTTTGCTACAAAGGAAGTTCGATTTCTTATCAAATTGCAAAACGCATTATTACTCTAAAATACATTTCGCTTGTTAACTTAATTATGGATCAGGAGGTTGTTACTGAATTGATTCAAAGCGAATGCAACACAAAACGTATAAAAGAAGAATTACAGAAATTACTGGAGCCTGATTATCGCAAAAAACTACTTAAGAATTATGATATCCTGGAGCAAAAACTGGGTGGAATTGGCGCTAGTAAAAAGACAGCAAAACTTATTGTGGCTGATTTAAAACAAGTTTAATTTTTTTGGTTTGAAAAAAATAGTCGTTTTATTGCTTTTATCTGTCTTTTTTACTTCTTGTAAATCGACTTCTACTGCTGTGGGCAAAAAGGAGTCGAAGAAAGAAAACAGATATGTAGTTCATAATTTGATTGAAAAAGCAACCGACAACATTGGTGTTCGCTATAAAGCGGGTGGCACAACCAAAAGTGGTTTTGATTGTTCAGGATTGGTGTTTACTACTTTTGAATCTGAGAACATTAAACTTCCCAGAAGTTCATACGAACAGGCAAATGTTGGAAAAATCATCAAATTAAGTGATGCTCAAAAGGGAGACTTGATCTTTTTTAAAACAAATAAAAGCAAGCAAATTAATCATGTTGGATTAATTGTGGAAGTCAATACGACTGAAATAAAATTTGTTCATTCTTCTACCTCAAAAGGAGTTATAATTTCGTCAACAAAAGAGCCTTATTATCAGAATTCTTTTGCTCAAATCAATCGGGTTATTGATTAAACTGTATTAGACAAAATATATCTTTTTTCTTACAAAAAATTCAATACTTTTAAAACATGAAAGTATTAGATTTTCCTTTGACCAAAATTACACTTTGGTTTCTTATTGGTATATTGTTTTGTTATTACAGCAAACCCTCCATTTATTTTGCCATTCCGGCACTTGTTGTTGGTTTAGTCCTATTTATACTTTCTTATTTTACTATTAGAAAAAATAAAAACATAAACACGGTATTTGGAATCAGCACTTACTTTATTTCCTTTTTTATTGGTGTTTTGACTTTATTATTCCATACCAATTCGCTTCAGCAATCCAATTATATACATTGCGAAAAAGCTTTTAAATCCCCTCAAATCATAACGTTTACTCTACGGGAAAAACTAAAAAGCAACTCCTATAATGACCGGTTTACAGCGATAGTAAATACTATTGGCGACAAACCTTACTCCGGAAAAATAATTGTCAATATCCGTAAAGACAGTCTTAAAAATCCTATTATTGGAAATCTTATTAAGGTCAAAACTGTTTTGCAACGCAATGAATCAAACAAAAATCCCAATCAATTTGATTACAGCCAATATTTGGCCAACAAGCAAGTTTGTGCACAAGTTTATCTTACCAAAGCAGAGCTTAACATCAACAAAAAGATCAAAAAAGATATTTGGTATTACTCCGGTCGTTTGCATGCCAGGATCGTTCGCAATCTTGATAAAGCCAATTTTAACAAGGAAGAAATGAATGTTGCGCTGGCACTAATTTTAGGCCAACAACAAGATATTTCGACAGAAATTATTCAGGATTATCAATATTCTGGCGCGACACACGTACTATCCGTTTCAGGATTGCATGTTGGTTTTATTATGATTTTTATAAATTTTATTTTAAAACCAATACCCAATACACGAAAAGGATCTTTGATAAAACTATTTTCGATTTTATTATCCTTAACCACTTTTGCAATAATTTCAGGTCTCTCACCATCTGTTCTGCGTTCTGTGGTAATGTTTTCATTTTTATCAATTGGTAATCATTTGCGCAGAACCGGAAGTATTTACCATACTTTATTAGTATCTATATTACTTATTCTACTTTTTGAACCTTACTTTTTATTTGATGTTGGATTTCAGCTCAGCTATCTCGCCTTACTTTTTATTGTATGGTTACAACCTGTATTAAAAAAAATATGGAAACCAAAAAACAAAATTCAAACCTCTGTCTGGAACGCACTAACGGTTTCATTCGCCGCTCAAATAGGCACTTTGCCACTGTGTTTGTATTACTTTCATCAATTTCCGGGATTGTTTTTTGTGACCAATATTGTCATTATTCCACTTTTATCATTTATAATGATTGCCGGGATTATAGTAATGCTTTTCGCAATTATTAGTTCACCACCAGTATTCTTAATCGTAATTTTCGAAAAAAGCATTTACCTCCTTAACCTGACGATTCATATTGTGGCTTCGTTTGAATGGTTTGTAATAAGAGATATCAGCTTTAACTCTTATTATTTACTCACCTTTTATTTGTTTATTATTTCGGCAATCGTCTGGACTAAAAAACCAGATTATAACAAATTGTGTTTTTTATTAACCACAATAATCTTATTGCAGGTTTCTTTCCTCTGTACAAAAAAAGAAATCGAGAGTATACAGGAATTTATTGTTTATAACACAAAGAAAAACACTTTAATTTCTGAGAGAAATGGACGGGATATTATACTTTATACAAAAGATTCTATCTCTAAAAATAATGTACTAAACTTTTATCTGGTAGGCAATTCCGGCAGACTGAAAGCAACTAATTCGATAAAAAATATTTTGTTTTTTAAGAATAAGAAAATATTCCTGATAGACAGTTCGGGAGTTTATACTAAAAATATTCAACCGGACATTCTTATACTTACGCAATCGACCAAGATAAATTTAGAACGGATTTTAAGGGATTTACATCCAAAAATTATAATTGCCGACGCTTCAAATTCGCATGCTATTTTGAAAACATGGAAATTAACCTGTCTTAAAAAAAACATCCCTTTTCATGCGACGAACGAAAAGGGATATTATAAATTAAATTAGGAACAAAGTTAGCTCCTTTATTCTCCATTTATAATCGACTTGGCATCTGCTATCCATTTTTTTGCACCTCCAACTTTATATCCCAGCAGACCCAGTTTATTAATCGTTGGTTTATTTTTTCTAATAGAAGCGGTAACAAGGCAAACCTGAGGCAGCTCATCGATTCCCAAAGCTTCTTTCAGTTTGAGATTTTGTTCTTTATCTGACTCAGATAGTGTAGAGTCTGATAAATCAAGTTTTAACAAAACAACATTATCACCAGACCAATCTGCAAAATCTGTTGTTGCAAAAACTTCGTTCTGAATGAGCTGAGAAATCCCTGATGTTGTAAAAAAAATCAGCAATGGTTTTCTTTGTTCATCACTGGCTACTATTGCATCATTCATATTGGTTTTCCAGGCTAAACTTTGCGAATGCAGAAAAAATGAACCTAAAAAAAATAACAGGATAAGTAGTTTTCGTGCCATATTAAATTTTATTTAAAAATTACATTTATTTCACCAATTTAACACAAAACATATTAAAAAAAATATAAAAATTAAAATATTTAATCAAATATCAAAACAAATAAAGATTAATCATTAAAACATTAATTTTTTAGCAAAACAAAAAAAAATCACCTTATAAACAACAGAATACGGATTAACAGCCTTAAAACCAGACCTAAAAAAAATTCCCTTTGTGCTCGAAAGTACAAAGGGAATTTATGCATTAAACCAAGGGTCTGCTTTAAATCATTTATGGATTCAAAATCAAATTTGCATCAGCGATCCAGGCTTTTGCTCCTCCTTGTCTGTAAGGAACTAAACCCATATTATTAAACGTTGTTTTTCCTTTTCTAACAGATGCCATTAAAAGACATACTTGTGGTAATTCATTAATGCCTAAAGCATTTTTTAGTTTAACATTTTGATCTTTTACAACATCAGATGCTTCTGAATCTGATAAATCAAGTTTAACAAGAATTACGTTATCACGCGACCAAACGGCAAAATCCGGAGTTGCAAAAATTTCACTTTCCATTCTTTGTGAAAGACCTGTCGCAGTAAATAAAATTAATAATGGTCGTTTTTGGGCGTCGCTTGCCACAATAGCATCATTCATATCCGTTTTCCAAGCTAAATTTTGTGAATGCAGAAATAATGAACCTAAAAAAAATAGCAGGATGAGTAATTTTTTGGTCATATAAAATTGGTTTTAAGTAGGTTTATGGGACTAAATTAACATAATAACTTTAGCAAACAAGTTATATTTAAACAAAAAAAATATAAAAAATAAACAAAACAGCAATTCAACAATAAAACCATATTTTTTTAAGAAAATGGAAAAAATAATACCCTTTAAATCGTAAAAGCATTCATTGGGCCATAAACGTTTTGTAAAAAAAATCCCCTTTTACCCGAAAGCAAAAAGGGAATCTACAAATTAAACTAAGAAAACTTAATTTAAATCTAATCTATTCGCTAGGATGCAAGATTGCATTCGACTCTGCTATCCATGCTTTTGCTCCACCCGGTTTGTAGGCGATTTTTCCTAGTGCACTAAAGGTTGTTTTGTTTTTTCGAACTGATGCACTGGCAAAACATACTTCGGGAAGATCTTCAACGCCAAATGCATTTTTTAATTTAATATTTTGTTCTGTATCACTTTGATCTGCCGAAGAATCAGACAAATCAAGTTTTACAAGAACTACATTGTCACGCGACCAAACAGCAAAATCCGGAGTTTTAAATATTTCATTCTGAAGATTTTCTGATACACCTGAGGCTGTAAATAAAATTAACATTGGTTTTCTTAATTCATTACTAATAGCAATGGCATCTGTCATGTTTGTTCTCCAAACTAAATTTTGCGAATGCAGAAAAAATGAACCTAAAAAAAAGAGTAGGATAAGTAATTTTTTGGTCATAATACAATTGGTTTTGGTTAGTATAGTATGACGAAATTAACATATTATTTTAATTTTCCAATTTTTATTAATACAAAAATTATATTATATGTTTTTTTTGACACAATAAAATATCAAAGTCTTAAATTCGTCAAAACAAATGAATAACTTTTCTTACTAAACAAAAAAACTCCTTACGAACACGCAAGGAGTTTTATAAAATATTGTACTATATCTTTTCTCTCTTAAGATTTTTTAGGATGAACAATTCCTTCTGCAACTGTTAACCAAGCAGATGGGCCTCCGGCAACATAACCTGTTTGTCCAAGTCCTTTAAAATTTACTTTGCCGTCTTTTGATTCAGCACTTGTAAAAAATACGGTAGGAAAACCCTGGATTCCAAAAGCTTGTTGCAACTCATTGTTCTGGCTTTTAAGCTCTGGCGTTTGTGCTGTTCTTCGAGGATAATCTAATTCTACCAAAACAACATTATCTGTAGCCCATTTTTTAAATTCCGGAGTTTTTAAAACTTCATTTTGCAAACGAATACACCATCCGCACCAATCACTTCCTGTAAAAAAAAGTAACAATGGCTTTTGCTCTTTATTACTTACGGTAATTGCCTCTCTTACATCAGTGTACCATTTTAGCTCTTGCGCCTGTGTTGCAAACGCACCAACTAAAAACAATGCTATTAAAAATATTTTTTTCATTTTTATTTTATTTTCAACAAATTTAAACAAAAAAAGAATTGCAAAATGTCGTCTATTTTACTTCTTGCATTAATTTTCTAATAATTGGCGAAATTGCAATTAAAACAACCCCGGCAACCAGCGAATAAATTGCCAATTGATAATACCCTTGTGTATACGATTGCAGCTTAGAAAGCAAGGTAACTCCTGTATTTGATCTCGATATTTCAGCCCCTAATTTACCTGCAAATAATTGCCCGAATGCACTTGCCAGAAACCACAATCCCATCATCATACCAAACAATCTTTTTGGAGATAACTTGGTAATGATCGACATCCCGATTGGCCCTAAACAAAGCTCTCCTATCGTCGTTACCAAGTAAGCAAAGGTAAACACGTTTAAAGAGGCAATACCTTTAGAATTTGCAAAGAATTTTGTCAGGTAAAATATATAGAAAGAAGCTCCCAGAAACAGGAATCCAATCCCAAATTTAATTAAGGTGTTAGGTTCAATTCTTCTCTTACCAAGCCAGATCCACAACAAACCAATAATAGGACTTAAAACTACTACAAAAAATGTATTCGAACTATTGTTTACAATGTTTGGATCAATTGAAAAAAACAACAATTTATCGCTTAGATTGTCTTTTGCAAAAAGAGATAAAGATCCCCCACTCTGTTCATAAATTGCATTGAACAAAAGATAGAAAAACACAAACAAAAATGCTGCAAACAGCTTTTTCTGTAATTTTGCATCTCCCAGTTTAATCAATTCATACGTAAAATACAAAACAGCAGCAATTCCAATTGTATACATGAAATAATCTGTGTAATCTGTATTTTTTACCATTATAAAAATAAACGGCAAACTTAAAATCGACACTGCATATACTGCAATTTCACGAATTCTTCTTTTACCTGGTTCCAGATTCAATAATGGCGAATCACCAATTGGGCCTAAATACTTTTTGGTAAACAAAAAGGTAACTAAACCTAAAAACATTACTACGGCTGCAGACAAAAAGCACAATTGCCACGAATAATACTTTCCTAAATAAATACACAAAGCACCTCCTAAAAGACCTCCTACATTTATCCCGGCATAAAACATTCCGTAACCGGCATCTCTTCTGTTATCATCTTCATGATACAACTCTCCAACCATTGAGGAAACATTAGGCTTAAAAAAACCTGTTCCAATAATCGAGAAAGCGATACCATAATAAAACATTACCTGCGGAGAAAAGGCAATCAAAAGATTACCCAGAATCATAACGATTCCTCCAAAGAATAATGATTTTTTGAACCCTAATACTTTATCGGCAAAAATACCTCCTATAAAAGTAAAAGCATATACAAACGCCTGAATGGCTCCATACTGCAAATTGGCATGTTCATCTTTTAATAAAAGCTGATCTACCATAAAAAAGGTAAGAACTCCCCGCATTCCGTAGAAGCAGAATCGCTCCCACATTTCAACAAAAAACAAATACCATAATTGCTTTGGGTAATTGCCTTTAAAATTCTGTATTTCTTCTAGTGTAATCGTTTTTTCCATTTTATCTAACACCGTGCATCATTTTTTTCAAGAACGGAGTCAAAGCAAATAATACAATTGCTGCGATACCTGTAAGAACAACAAATACCATAAAAAACTCATATAGGTTATGAATTTCAAATCCGGCAAAAAAGTGATTATGAGCGCTAATTTGATGTTGTTCTAAAAGTGATAGTTGCTCTGCCGTTGGCACAACTTTATTATCTAATACTGCCTGAAGATCGATTCCTAATTCTTTTGCTTTTGCAAATTTATCTCCTGTTGCAGGCAAGATAGAACCCAGAGTTCCTCCTAAAGCATAACCAGATGCATTAGACAAGAAAAATACTCCGTATAATAAAGATGCAAAACGTTTTGGAGATAACTTACCTACCAATGACAAACCAATTGGCGATAAACATAACTCAGCACAAGTATTTAAGAAATATAATAAAATAAGCCATTTTACCAATAACAAACCTGAAGTTCCTATGTAAGAAACCTGAGTTGCAATCATAAAGAAACTTATAGAAATCACTACCAAACCTACTGCTAGTTTAACCGGCGAAATAGGCTCTTTTTCCTTAGCTCTCAAAGTATCCCAAAGTATACTGAAAGGTACTGCCAGAAGAACTACAAATAATCCATTAAAAATCTGAACCATTGATGGCGGCATTAACCAGCCAAAGAAATTTCTGTCTGTTTGATTGTCTGCAATAAAAGTCAATGATGAACCTGCTTGTTCAAAAGCCGCCCAAAAGAAAATAATAAAGAAGGATACGATATAAATTACAATAATTCTGTCTCTTTCGATTTTAGTCAATGAAGTATCTGAAATAATTAATCCTGCCAATGACAAACCACTAGAATAAATAAGGGTATAAATTAAGTTTTGACCTACTGCATAATGAAAAAAGAATCCAAGAGCAATAAATGCAATTCCGGCAATAGCCAGGGCTTTTCCAGAGAAATTTGCTTTTTGCGCTTCACCTTCTTCAAAATCTGCATCAACATTTTTAGAAGGCAAACCTCCTAATGGTCTTCCTTCCGGAGAAACTACATATTTATTTTTTAAGAAGTAAAAAAGAATTGTTCCTAACAACATCGCAACAGAAGCTGCCATGAATCCCCATCTAAAAGCATGGATATCTCTAATTCCTCCTGCATCTTTTACATCTCCTAACAAAGGACAGATTGACTGACCTAAAAAAGCTCCGATGTTGATACCCATATAGAAAATAGTAAAAGCACTATCTAATTTTGTTTTTTCTTGTTTAGGATACAAACTTCCTACCATACTGGAAATATTTGGCTTGAAGAATCCGTTACCAAAAACGATAACTCCTAATGCAGAATACATGATAATTTTGGCCAAAGGCAAATTTCCTTCAAAAATACTTCCGCTGGTAAACAAAAGCATTTGTCCAACTGCCATCAAAAGTCCTCCTAATAAAATACAGTTTCTGTTCCCTAAAAAACGATCGGCAACAAAACCTCCCAACATTGGCGTTAGGTAACAAAGTCCAAGGAAACCTCCATAAATTAAAGACGCTTCTTCTTCTTTCATCAATAATGAATTCACAAGAAATAAAGTTAATAAAGCTCGCATTCCATAAAAATTGAATCGCTCCCACATCTCCGTTCCAAACAATACCCAAAGTCCTTTTGGATGCGCAGTTTTTACTTGAGTTTCTCCCATATTATTCATTATTTATTTAAGGTTTAAAGTTTTAGATTATAAATTTTCTTTGATAAAGTTAGTCATTTTATTATAAAGCTGAATTCTGGTTTTACCACCATAGATCCCGTGGTTTTTATCCGGATAAATCTGAGAATCAAATTGTTTATTTGCCTGAATCAAAGCTTCCATCATTTGCATCGAATTTTGTACATGAACATTATCATCTCCGGAACCATGAATCAATAAAAATTTTCCTTTTAATTTATCAACGTGATTTATTGGAGAGTTTTGATCGTATCCGCTCGCATTTTCCTGCGGAGTTTGCATGTATCTTTCTGTATAAACGCTGTCATAAAAACGCCAGTTGGTTACCGGAGCAACAGCAATTGCCATTTTAAACACGTCATTACCCTGAAAAATACAGTTCGAAGCCATAAAACCACCATAACTCCAACCAAAGATTCCAATTCTCGAAGCATCAACATAAGGATAAGCGCCAATAACTTTGGCTGCATCTATTTGATCCTGTACTTCGTATTTTCCTAATTCTTTTTGAGTAACTTTTTTAAAATCAGCACCTTTAAAACCAGTTCCTCTACCATCTACACAAGCCACAATATAACCTTGTTGTGTAAGTGAAGCAAACCAATAATCATCATTGTTATTCCAGTCGTTATTAACTTGCTGAGATCCCGGTCCGGAATATTGGTACATAAAAACCGGATATTTTTTTGAAGGATCAAAATCTTTTGGCTTTAAGATCCATGCATTTAGTTCGTTGCCTCTTGCTGTTTTTAAAACAAAAAATTCTTTTGCAGGCAGATTATAATTTTTTAACTGGGTTGCAAGCTCCTGATTATTTTCGATAACCTGAATCTCTTTGCCTGTTTTTGACTCATTTAGAGTATAGGTCGTAGGCTGAGTTGCACTTGAAAAAGTATTAATAAAAAACTGAAAGTTAGGGCTAAAAGTTGCCGCATTTGTTCCTGTATTTTTGGACAGACGCACTTTGTTTTTTCCGTCTAAAGCGATGCGGTAAATATCTCTGTTGATCGAACCATTTTCTGTAGACTGATAGAAAATAGTTTTTGTTTTTTCGTCGAAACCGTAGTAAGACACTACTTCCCAGTTTCCTTTTGTAACCTGGTTTTTAAGTTTTCCGGTTTTATCATATACATAAATATGATTGAAACCGTCTTTTTCGCTTGTCCAGATAAAGCTATTATCTTTTAAGAAAGTCAGATTGTCTGTAACATCAACGTAAGCTTTATCTTTTTCGTTCAGAACTACTTTTGCCGTAGCAGTCGTTCCGTCAACAAATAATAAATCAAGATTGTCCTGGTGGCGGTTTAAAACCTGTGCAGATAATATGTTGTTATCGTTTGTCCATTGTAATCTGGCAATATAAAAGTCATTATAATTACCTAATTCAACTTTTTTTGTGGCATTGCCCGCCACATCATATATATGTAGTGAAACTTCTGAGTTTTTTTCTCCTGCTTTAGGATATTTAAAAGTTTCAATTGTTGGATACAGATCTTTATTAAACATGGACATCGAAAACTCAGGAACCTGGCTTTCGTCAAAACGAATATAGGCTAATTTTTTACTGTCTTTACTCCAGTCAAAAGCCCGGACAAAAGCAAATTCTTCTTCATAAACCCAATCCGTAATACCGTTGATAATTGCGTTTTTCTTCCCGTCGGTTGTAATTGCTGTAGATTTTGCCGAAGCTACATCATATACGTACAGATTATTTTCTCTCGCATAAGCAATTTTAGTTCCGTCAGGCGAAAAAGTAGGTTCTTGTATTTGAAAATTAAAAAGCTTCGTTAAGGACTTAGAAGTTATATCGTACAAAAAGTAATCTGCCGTAAACGAGTGGCGAAAAATTTTATTGGAGTTGCATGCGATTAAAATCTTTTTTTCTGAGGCATCAAAAGTATAACTATCAATCCCTTCAGCAAGAGCTGCATGGTTTTTAGTATCAATTAAATTAGATACTTTTTTTAGGGTTGCAAAATCGTACAAATCGATCTGCATGCTCCTACTTGCCTGATCTACATTTAAAACAGTATATTGATCTGTATTTTTTAATGACTGTAATTCATCCATTCCCTTTGCGCGAAATGTTCCGCTATAAATGCTCTCGACAGTAATTTTTTGTTGCCCAAAAACGGAGGCGACCAAAAACAAAAGTATTACAGTAATTTTACTAGTATTCATTAGAATTATTTTAAATATAAAAAAGAGACCAATTTTAGTAAAAAAAATGAACATAATACACATTTCAACTGTTAAATGTTAAAAAAAATAACGTTTGCGTACTTTTCAAATTTCAAATCACTTGCAAACAAAACCCTTAAAATGGTATCTTTGTAACAACTTTATTATTTAAAATACTGAGAATGAACAACGCTGTTGCCGGATTTTCTAAATTATCCAAAAAAGAAAAAATAAACTGGATTGCCAATACTTATTTTTCAAAGCCCGAAGAAGCCCTTACTATTATAAGAAATTACTGGAATTCAGACGAAAAGCTACAACAATTGCATGATGAGTTCATCGAAAACACTATTACAAACCTATATATACCGCTTGGGGTTGCACCAAATTTTTTGATCAACGGACAGTATAAAACTATCCCAATGGCAATTGAGGAAAGCTCAGTAGTCGCTGCTGCATCAAAAGCAGCAAAATACTGGTCGACGCGAGGTGGTTTTAAAGCCACTGTTATTGATACTGAAAAAATTGGTCAGGTTCATTTTATTTTCAATGGTGATACAGAAAAGCTAGAATCATTCTTTGATCAGATAAAACCTAAATTTTTCTCTGAAACCCAAAGCATTACTAAAAACATGCAACAACGTGGTGGAGGAATTTTAGATATTAAACTAAAAGACAAAAGAAGTTTGCTCGAAAATTATTTTCAGCTTCATGCTACTTTCGAAACAAAAGATAGCATGGGAGCCAATTTCATCAACTCATGCCTGGAGCAATTTGCCACAACTTTGAAAGATGAATTTCAACATTCTGATTTATTTTCTGAAGATGACACATTAAAGGTTGTTATGAGTATTTTGTCTAATTACGTACCACATTGTGTTGTAAGAGCCGAAGTTTCTTGTGCTATTGAAGATTTGAGCGAAAAACACATTCCAAATCCACAAGAATTTGCCGAGCGTTTTTTGCAAGCGGTTCAAATTGCCGAAGTTGAACCTTTTAGAGCTGTAACACACAATAAAGGAATCATGAACGGTGTTGACGCTGTAATTCTGGCTACCGGAAATGATTTTAGGGCTGTCGAGGCTGGAGTTCATGCTTATGCATCGAGAAACGGTCAATATTCGAGTTTATCGCATGCCAAAATCGAGAACGGAATCTTTACATTCTGGCTTGAAATTCCGTTGGCTTTAGGAACCGTTGGCGGATTAACATCCTTACATCCTCTGGTAAAATTATGTTTTGAAATACTCGAAAAACCATCTGCAAAAGAATTAATGCAAATTGTTGCGGTTGCAGGTTTGGCACAAAATTTTGCGGCTTTACGTTCTTTAACTACAACAGGAATTCAGGAAGGCCACATGAAAATGCATTTAAACAACATCATCAATCAATTTGAAGCCAGCGAAGAAGAACGTCGTTTAATAAAAAGTCATTTCAAGAAAAATACTGTCTCACATAGTGCCGTAGTTGAGTTTATTGAGAGTTTAAGAAAATAAAGAATGAAAACAACCTTTTACAGTAACGGGAAACTTCTCATTACGGGCGAATATTTAGTTTTAGATGGAGCCAGAGCTTTTGCATTACCTACCAAATTTGGACAAAATTTAATTGTTGAAAATGGTTCAAACAACGAAATTCAATGGAAAAGCTACAATTTTGATGCACAATTATGGTACGAAGACACTATTTCTTTTGCTGAAATTATAAGCAATACAGACCTAAAGATCGAAACCGTAAAAACGACTTTAATCAACATTTTGCATGAAGCTTATTTATTAAATCCCGATTTTATCAATAATTATGAGGGATATAAAATCAGCACGCATCTTACGTTTCCAAAAAACTGGGGTCTGGGCACCTCTTCTACTTTATTAAACAACATTGCTCAGTGGACACAGATTGATGCTTTTACATTGCTTAAAAACAGTTTTGGAGGAAGTGGTTATGATATTGCCTGCGCACAAAATGACACTCCAATTGTATATCGATTAGAGCAGAATTTGCCTGTGGTAGAAAAGGTCGACTTTGATCCCGATTTTACAAATAACATCTATTTTGTTTACCTGAATAAAAAGCAAAATAGCAAGGCAGCTATTACTGCTTACTATGCGAACAAAAATCAAAGCTTAGCTCAAAATATAAACGCTAACAACAAAATTACCGATGCTGTTATAAAGGCACAAACGCTTAAAGAATTTACTTTTTCTATAGAAAAACATGAAATTCATTTAAGTAGTATTTTAGAAATACAAACTATAAAAGAAGTTGCTTTTCCGGATTTCAACGGGGTCATTAAAAGTCTTGGCGCCTGGGGTGGCGATTTTGTAATGGCAATTTCAAAAGAAAATCCTACTGCCTATTTTGTTTCAAAAGGATATGAAACTATACTGCCTTACGAGGAGATGATTTTACTAAAATAAGTATGCATTACATTTGCAATACTTTACAGGCAAGAAAGATAAACTAAAAGTTTTACCTTATTATTAAGATGTTTTTTCAAGGTGTCGAATTTTTAGGGTTTCGAGCTCATTCGATTCGATCAGGGTATTATGCAAACGTTCAGCCATTTTTTCGATGCTGTTGTTAATAGAGTCATACACAAGTTCCATCCGGCGGTGTTTCTCTTCTTTTACCGCTTTTAGAACATCTTCTACAAAGGTTTTCTCATATTTTTCAGCAACTGAATCCCGAGTATTGGTAAGTCTGATCACATGATCGTTGCTCATGATGGTAACTTTAAAATGTTGCTCTTCGTTACTTAAATAGTACTTTCCTGCCAGTTCATCACTATTGATGTCGGTACTACTAAGTTTTAAAAGCTCGGTAATTATTCCAAAAATATGGTTCTCAATTTTAGAATATACTCTGGGCCTTCTTCTCAACAAATTAAACATAAATATTACATGCTTGATTACTACCGTACTTACTCATCGATTTTTGTAATTTTATTTGACAATTTCTAAATCAACAAAACTTTACTAAAATAAAAATTCGAGCAAATTAACTGTAATTATCTGAATATCACAAACTTTTCAATAATATTTCTATTATTCCTATATAACTTAAGAAAATAGCGTGATTATTATTACAAAAAACAATTGTGAGATTTGTATAAAATAAGAAAAACCCGAAACATTCTTAAGAACGTTTCGGGTTTTTTATATTGAAATCTTTATCTACTAAAAACTAGTAGTTAAATTGTAATCTGTTGTCTTCAATTTTAGCATTGCTTTTTAAAGCTGGCAAAATTCTGCTTGCATCAGATGCGGTTTGCGCTTTTACTTTAGCAACATATTCTGCGTGGTTAGCAATTGCAGGTGCTTTTACAGTACTAATGTTTTTTACAACATAAACTCCTGTATTCCCTTCAATTGGAGCCGAAATTTTATTTGCAGTCAATGCAAATGCATTACCAACAACTTTAGGCTCTTGCCCAACTCCACCAGGTAAAACCGGATTATCCATAGTTACGTTTGCAGCTTGTTGAACGGCTACACCAGCACTTTTAGCAACAGCTTCAATAGTAGAACCTGTCATTTTAGCTTTTAAAAGTTCTGCTTTTTTCTTGTTTTTCAAGATTGACTCAACATAAGGTCTTGCCAATGTTACAGATACTAAACCTGATTTGTTTTCGCTTTTGTATTGAGCAATTACGTGACCAATATTAGCGATTTCAAAACGTTTTACATCTCCAACATTTGTTTCTTTATCATAAGCCCATCTTACAATGTTACGTTGGTTTCCTAGAGGACCAAACGCTTCATCCATAGCTTTTGCTGTTACAGGAGGAGCCACTTTTAAACCTAACTCTTTTGCTGTAGCATTAAAATCTTTATCGGCAGCATCCATTTCAAATTTAGTTGCCAATGTAAATACTTTATCAGAAGTAGCTTCAGAAGGCTCAATTTTTTGAGCAATTGTAGCTAAACGAATTCCGTCTTGTTTATCTGTAATTTTGATAATGTGAAATCCAAAAGGAGTTTCTACTAAACCAACTTTACCAATTGGGTTATTGAATACAAAATCATTGAATGGTTTTACCATTTGGTTTTGACCAAAATATCCTAAATCACCACCTTGTTGTGCAGATGAATCATCAGAACTTGTAAAAGCCAACATCATGAAACTATCCGGATTTGCCTGAACCTGAGCCAGAATTTCTTCGGCTTTAGCTTTAGCTTCTTCTTTCGTTCTTTTTTCTTTTTGGTTTGGAGTTTGAGATCCTTGATAACCAATTAAGATATGACTTGCTTTTGCATTAACACCAGCTTTAAATCCTAAAGATTTAGAAACAGCATAGTATCTTCCAAAAACGTAAGGTCCGTAAATTGATCCGGCTGGCAGACTAAACAATTTATCAGCATCAACAGCTGGTAAAGAATTTTTGGCTACATAAGTAGAATCGTAAGGAACATCAGAGTTTGAGTTTACAAATTCAGCAATGTTAGTTGCGTTTCTAAAACCTGGCAAAGTATCGTTTTTACCTGTTTTTGCGTTATACTCTACTCTACCGTTTAATAAAGCAGTGATTTTAGCTTTAATTTCAGCTTCATCTTCTTTAGAAGCTTTGTCTTCTACTAAAACGTATTGAATTTCACGAGTTGCATCTGCTTTGAATTTTTTCTCGTTTTTCTTCATATAATCTACAATCTCTGAATCAGAAATTTTTACTTCACTATCTTTAATAGAAGAATATAATGCAGCAGCATAAGCAAAGTTTACTTTGTTAGCTTCCATTTCGTATTTCAATTTCCCTTCACTAGCTGTAGTGTAAAGACCTGATTTTACTAATGTATTGTAGATTTGAAATTTTGCGTTTAATTCAGCATCTTTTTCTTTTTCAGAAATATATTGTGCCGCTTCCGGATTTGTTTTAAAGTACTCTTTAAATTTTACTACGTCAAAACCACCAGCCGCGTTTAAGAACATTGGATTTTTACCAATATTTGGATCTGATTTTAAAACTTCAAGAAGGTGTTTTTCACCAACTCTTAATCCTAATTTATCAAATTGCGCTGATAATAATGCGATCGAAACTTCTTGATCCCAAACTCTGTTTGCAGCTTCAGTGGAAGTAATTCCTTGACCACTTTTTTCAACATTACTAACTTTAACTCTAAAGTCTTCAAATGAAATATCTTTTCCGTCAATGCTTCCCACATCTTTCGAACTTTGACCGAAACTTCCTCTGGTGAAAAGATCTTGTATTATAAATGCAAATAATGCAAGTGCAATAACTCCTATCAATAAAGCGGAACGCTGTCTAATTTTTGCTAAAACTGCCATTTTTATTATCGTTAATTTTATATTCAGTTTGCGAAAATACAATTATCTAGTTAATAACAATACAACTAGCGTTTTATTTTACACAATTTTTTTTATTAATTTAAAAAATCACTCTTTTATTGTCAATTTAACCAATTCTATTTTCTTATTTGTGGCTTCTTCAATGACAAAATGATACCTGTTTATTGCTATTTCATCGCCTTTTTGAGGTATTTCTTTTGTAGAATTCACAATAAAACCGCCTAATGTCCCGTAAGAATCTTCTTCAGGAATCGCAAGTTTATAAGTTTCGTTTAAATATTCGACATCTAATCGGGTCGAAAATAAATATTTACCCTCTCCTAATTCCTGCTCAATTAATTCTTCATCGAGATCATGCTCGTCTTCAATCTCGCCAAAAAGTTCTTCGACTATATCTTCGATGGTAATTATTCCTGAAGTCCCTCCGTATTCATCTAAAACGACAGCTACATTTTTACGCTTTTTTATCAACAAATTAAGGGCGTCTTTTATCAAAATGGTTTCCGGAACAAACTCAACAGTCATTAAAACTGATTTTATTGTTTTTGGCTTTTTAAACAAATCAAACGAATGAACGTAACCCACAATATCATCAAGCGAGTTTTGACTTACTACTATTTTAGAATAACCTGTTTCTACAAACAAATCTTTTAGATCTGTAATACTATCAAACAAATCTATATCGACTATTTCTGTACGAGGTGTCATAATATCACGCGCTTTTACACCTGAAAACTCTAATGCATTCTGGAAAATCTGAATTTCAGAATCTACTTCTTCATCATCTTCAACAGAATTCATTTGCTCTGTAATGTAATTTCCGAGTTCTATTTTACTAAAATACAACTGCACCTGATCGCCTTCTGTTTTGAAAAATTTTCGCAAAACAAAATCCGAAATCCAGATAAAAAAAGTAGAGATGTAATAGAACAACCTGTAGAACAGATACGCCGGAATTGCAAAAATTTTAATTAATGAATTGGCATAAATCTGAAAGAAAACTTTGGGAAAAAACTCTGCTGTTATTAAAACTATAAAAGTCGAAATAATAGTTTGCACCAATAAACTGGTCAGATTAGAAAAATGAAATCCTAAATCGACAATGCATTTTAGAATTAAATCTCCCATAAAAAAACCATAAACTACCAATGCTACATTATTACCAATAAGCATTGCCGCAATAAACTTAGAAGGATTCTGAGTAAGTTTGGTTAAAATTTGTGATAAAAAATTATCTTGCTTTTTCTCTATTTCAAGATAAATTTTATTCGAGGAAATAAAAGCTATTTCCATTCCTGAAAAAAAGGCTGATAGTATTAAACATAGTATTATAATACTAATTTCCATTTTTATTGTTTTTTATAATGGTCATCAAATTTCTTGGCATATTTTCTCCTGAAAAAAAACATAAAAACACTCACTCCTGCAACTATAAAGCTCAACCACGGATTTTCATTTTCATTTGCCGAAATTAGCTTCATCACTCCATCATAAATGAAAGCAGCTGCTATTAATAAATAAAGATACTGTGTATATTTTAAAATGCCCATAATTATAATTTTTCTTCTGATTCTATCTCACCGCTTACACGTTGCGAATTAATCACTTTAAAATCTTTACTAAAATCAATTCCCTGTCCGTAAGAAACGCCTTTTGCATCTGTAAGCTTGAACTTTCTCTCGGTATAAAACCATTCATTTTTCTGATCAAAATACAATTGCTCCGTCTCCAGCATCTGCCCTGTTTCTGAGGTAATTTTTACCTTTCCCTGCAAGTCTATTATACTGGTTGGCTTATACGAAACCGCATAATTTGATACTATAAATGTACGTTTTTGTTTTTTATCGTATAAGGTAACATCAATTCCTTTTGGAAACTCTGTAAATGGAAAATCCAGATTAGAATAATCCAACATTTTTGGACTTTTTAAAACGCCGGTTATAAGCCCGGAATCTGTATATTTTATATTAACAGTGTCTGCATCACTTCCCGGAACAAACTCTGAGAAGTTAATTTTTTGAACATCTTTAAAATTACTTTCGCATCCAAAAAACAGTGTCACAGCAAAAACTGTGACAACGGCTATAATATATCTCTTTGGTAAATTCATTTGCCAAATGTAGTAAATTGTATGGGCTTAAAAAAGCACAAAAGTTAATCCTTAATTGAATTTACTTTTCACGAACCATCTGTCATTAAAAGAGAAACTCAAACTAAAGTTTATGTAATTCTCCTGAACCAGACTGGCAGTTGTTGTTCCTCTTTTTCCAAATTCCAAACCTACGTTTACATTCGAAAAAGATCCGTTACCCAAAGGGATTCCTGCTCCTAGGCTCATTCCAACATCATTGATTGATTGATTATTAACAATCAAACCCAATTTTTCATATTTTAAACCTGCTCTATAAGTAATTCTGCTTAAATAGCTGGTAAAAGAAGCATAGTTAGGGATAAAATAACCTCCTACTGCATATTTCTGATACTTTTCATAACGCACATTATCTGCTGCATTGTAATAATTTGCAAGCTGTCCGTTACCCTGAAAAGCAACTGTAGTACCTACCAACCATTTTCTTGCCTCTCCGATACCGGCACCAAATGTTACTTTATTTGGCAGTTTAAGATTATCTTCATGCGCAGGAACTGCATAAGGATCCGGATCGCCGTCTACATCAATAACCCTGGTACTATTAGAGTTTAAGGTACTCGCAAAAGTATAACTCAAACTGGTAAACAAGCTTAATTTTTTATCGATTTTTGTTTGATACATCGTACCAATATTAAAACTAACACCAGACAACTCAGATGCGTTTGTTTCTCTGGTTGCATTTTGAACTCCTGTAACAAGCTCTACACTTGTGGTGGTAATTTTACCAAAATTATATTGTGCATCAGCTCCAACAGTCCAGTGTTTTTTAATTTTATACCCTAAACCCAAAAATACTTTATTAACTCCTCCTTTTCCCTGAAGTTGTGTACTTGTTGCTCCTTCTGTTGCTGTATTGTCATTTTGAATTTTATACCCAACAGAAGATACAGGAACCAAACCAAAGGCTGCCCCAAATTTTCCCATGGGAATTCCTACTGCTAAATAATCAAAAGTTGAGCGTTGCACTTTTGCAGACTGCTCGCTGGTTTTTTGTGTTGCGCTTCCAAAAGTTCCTCCAACTGTAAAAGTCGTTTGTCCCAAACTGGCATAACTCGCTGGATTTTCAATGTTTAAATGTATACTGTCCTGCTCTACCGAAACTCCTGCCATAGACCTATTTTCAAGAGTTCCTTTAAATCTTACATCCCCAATTCCGAAAAAAGAATAAGGAGAAGCAGTACCCTGTTGAGCAAATGAAACGAACGAGATAAGCAAACAAGCGCTTACTATAATTTTTTTAATCATTGTCGATTTTATATTGAAATGTTTGGTTCAAACTCTCTAAAAGGAAATTTGAATTGGCAAATATGGTATTTTTTAATCGTTTAGCCAAAAAATCTGCATCTCCTCCCGTTAAAATTATTATAAAATTTGAAAAGTTTGCTCGATATTCATCGATAAAACCATCAATCTCATAGACGAACCCATTTACAACTCCGGAATGAATGGCTTGCGAAGTCGAGTTTCCTATATACTGTTCCGGGGTTTCAAAAGTCAGCAAAGGCAGTCTGGCCGTATAGTTATGCAATGCTTCGTAACGCAATCTTAAGCCCGGAGATATGGCTCCGCCCAAATAATTGTCGTTTTCGTCGATGAAATCATAGGTAATACATGTACCCGCATCAATCACCAATCGGTTTTGTTTCGGAAACTGCAAAGTTGCTCCGGAAGCCAAAACCATCCTGTCTATTCCTAATGTTTTGGGTGTCGCATATTTATTTATAAACGGAAAAACATCTTCATGCGTTAAAAAATGAACGTTTAATTCTTTTTCGAAAGCCAAAAAAGATTGTTTTTCTATTTTTCCAACAGATGCGACAACCAAATCAGAGCAGTTTTGGAATTTTTTTAAAATTTTTTGAATTTTTTCTTCAAACTCATTTTTCTCAAAAATATAATTTTCAAGAACAGTATCGCCCTCAAATACAGCTGCTTTAATTCTGGTATTACCAACATCGACGGTTAAAATCATGTTTACTTTTTTACAACTGCAAAGATACGAATTGATTTTTTTTAAAAAATGTTTTGGATAAACGAAAAATGATTCTATCTTTGCACCCGCAATCAGCACGGTGCCTTAGCTCAGATGGTAGAGCAATGGACTGAAAATCCATGTGTCCCTGGTTCGATCCCTGGAGGCACCACCAAAACCCGAATAGCAATATTCGGGTTTTTTGTTTTTAATACTTTCCTAAAGAATATTGGATCAACACGAAAACTTGTAAAGCATCAAAAATTAAGTGTAAATATTGGTTAGTCTAAAAGAAAAAACGCTACATTTCTATCCTTGTTCTAGCATCGCTGCATCTTTTTGAATATCTATTCTCGCTTGCCTTTACCAACAGGCGCAACCATCATTGCCTTGCCACACAATCCTGCCAGGTGCCTTTGCTACTTGATAAAAATTGATTTATACAAATATCTATTTATAATTATTTTCTTACTATACAACAATCCCTTTTTTTGCTACATTTGCGGTTCTTAAATCTTCACATTAAGAACAAAATAAAATTGCCCTTATGTTATGTAGTAAAGATCTGAAAGGACTTTGACGCCGTGAAGACGCGTAAGACTGCTAACGCATGAGGGTTTTTGTTCTTAAATCTTCACATTATGAGTACAAGCACCCTTTCAAAAGAAGCCGAAACAAGGCTAATGAATTTTTTTACGCAAACAATTGCACCAGAACGTATGGCAAAAGCACTTAGACAAGTAAATTTTGTGCTCGCTTTAAGCCTCGTCAGGGAAAACGAAACCCTGCAAGAAGAAATAATTAAATTAGAAAACAGCTTTTATTGGCTCAACGAATTGGCCGAAACCCTCAATCCTTATCTGGATGTGGAGTAATTTCTAATAGTCCTTTTTTACAAAAAACCTCAATTTTAATCGAGGTTTTTTCGGTTTTATAAATTAAAATATTCTTTTCATATAATATCTTTCGCCTTTTCAGGGCTTAAACATACATTATCCTTTTCGTTCATGGCGCTTTGCACCATTCTAGCGTCGAAACTCTTCTTGATCTGTTATTTTAACAAACTAATTTCTACTAAAAACCCACAAGTTAATAATTAAGTACTTTTTGTTAAAAAAGTATCAACTAAATAAACAAATATATTATATATTCGTAAAATGATACTTAATTATTTTATTTATTGCTAAAAATACAGAACGTTTTATGGGTAAAAATTCTACAAAAGGCATCTGGAAAGTAATTTCGGCCTCCTCAATGGGTACAATGATCGAATGGTATGATTTCTATATTTTTGGGAGTTTGGCAGTCGTAATTTCAACAAAATTCTTTCTGAGTGATAACCCTACAGCAGCATTTTTATCTACGTTGGCCACCTTTGCGGCAGGGTTTGTTGTTAGGCCCTTTGGCGCATTATTCTTTGGGAGACTTGGTGACATTATTGGTCGTAAATACACTTTTATGGCTACTTTATTATTAATGGGAGGCTCTACTTTTTTAATAGGCTGTATCCCCAGTTATGAAACTATAGGTTTTATGGCGCCTTTGTTAGTCTTAATTCTTCGTTTATTGCAAGGTCTTGCTCTTGGTGGCGAATACGGCGGTGCCGCCACTTATGTCGCAGAACATGCTCCGGTAGGCCAAAAAGGCTATTGGACCTCCTGGATTCAAACCACAGCTACAATTGGCTTATTTATATCTTTGATGGTAATTCTTGCCACAAAAAATGTTCTCTCGCCTACAGAATTTGATTCCTGGGGCTGGCGTGTTCCGTTTTGGGTTTCTATTGTTATGGTTGGCGTTTCGTATTTAATACGCAAAAACATGGATGAATCTCCTGTATTTGCCAAAGCAAAAAAAGAAGGAACCACGAGTACAAATCCGTTAAAAGAGAGTTTTGGCAATCGATATAACTTAAAATTTGTATTACTGGCATTATTTGGCGCTACAATGGGGCAAGGTGTTGTTTGGTACACCGGACAATTTTATGCTATGAGCTTCATGAAAACCGTCATGAATATTGATTCATCTCAGGTCGATGGCTTGTTGGGGATTGCATTATTGATTGGTACTCCGTTTTTTATTGTTTTTGGATGGTTGAGTGACAAGGTAGGACGAAAATATATTATGATGTTTGGCATGTTGCTGGCTATCTTATTCTACAGACCAATTTATAAGATGATGTACAACACAACAGATATAAATTATAAAACTGAAATTGTAGAAGAGAGAAATCAAACCATAGAAACTACAAAAAATAATGACACAATAACCTCTATATCAAAAACCTATACTGACGGAACTACGTATATCGAAAAGAAGACCACTTTTGCAAATAAAAAAGAATCTCAAAGCAGTATTTCGATCAATATAAATTCAGGCGACGAATGGACATTAATATTTTTAGTTTTCATTCAGGTTTTATTTGTTACAATGGTTTATGGGCCAATTGCAGCCTTTTTAGTAGAAATGTTTCCGGCAAAAATCAGGTATACATCAATGTCTCTGCCTTATCATGTGGGCAATGGTATTTTTGGAGGTTTATTACCCGCAATTTCAACCTATTTTGTAACTCATGCCAAAGAAGCCGGGGAACCGGAGTTTTATCTCGAAGGGCTTTGGTACCCCATTATTATAGCATCTGTATGCTTTGTAATAGGAATGATTTATATCGATAATAAAAACAAAACTAATCACCTTTAATATTTTTAACATGGATACGATCAAACAAATTTTAGGTGTTTTATGGGTTATACTAGCGGTTGCTGCGGCTTATTTTTGCGTTTTTGAATTTGGTTTACCTAAACTGCTTTCAGACAAACAAGACGATTTAGTCTTTGGGATCATTATCCTCTTTATTCTTACTCCGCTAATTGTTCTGGGACTGGGAACTTTTGGCTACTTTTCTGTAATTGGAGAATACAGCAACAAAAAGAAATAGTACAAAATTGAAAGGGCTGCCTCATTTAGAGACAGCCCTTTCGGATTACTAACAAAACCAAAATCTTTTACCCTGCGGGTTGATTTCTATAAAAAAGGCTACCTTTAAGATAGCCTTTTAAATTATCTACAATAAGAATTAATCTACTGTTATCGTTTTTGCAACGTTATCAATTTTAAAAACTCTAAGACCTGTTGGTCCTGTATACTTAAAGTTTTTATCTCCATCATTTGCATTTTCTAATTCTGAATCGATAGTATATCCTGCATCTGCATAATAAGTATAGTTATGACTATTGGTTGCACCCCAGTTACCACCACTTGTAAAATCATTTGCCAGAAACTCTCTAAATCCTTCTCCTGATTTTAGTACTAATGAAACCTTGTAGATCTTAGTCTCTCCGGCAACTAAAGGAAATTCAGTTTCGGCATCGCCATCCCAAGACCATCCTCCCGGAGTCGCTCCACCTACTAACCAATGAGAACTCGCTAAAGGAACATGATAAGGAGTTGCTTTGATGGTAAAAAAGTTAGAATATTGAGGAATCCCTGAAGCTCCTACAGCAGATTTAATACGAATATCAACACTGTTTACTGCTTTCTCGATAAAACCTCCGTTTACTAATGCCGAGTTTAATTCTTCTACTGTTACTTCTTGCGAAATAGCGGTAGTATTCATTAAAGTTATTGGATTAGCGAAACTAGTTCCTGCTTTTGCAATTTGAATGGTATAATTGACAATTGTTTGCTTTCCTGTATAAGTTGCTTTATTCCAGGTTACAGTAGTTGCAACATTTTTCTCTGTTTCTTTTGATAGCACAATGCTAAAATCAGATTTTGGTGTTAACAATACCGGAGCAGTTTCTGCCTCAATAACAGGCCTGTTGTCTACATCATCCGCATTACATGAAACCGCCAATACACCAATAAATGCGATTAAAATTTTATATATATTTTTCATTTTAATGTTTATAAGATGTTAGTATCCTGGATTTTGCTTTAAAGTTGGATTTGCCTGAATGTTTCTTGCAGGAATTGGCATCAAATCTCTAAATGACTCTGTAGCGTTACCATTTACAGAACCACCTTTCCATTGCCAGATTTTAGAACTTCCGGTAAATTTTCCAAAACGAATTAAATCTGTTCTTCTGTGGCATTCCCAGAATAATTCTCTTCCTCTTTCATCCAGGATAAAATCAAGTGTCAACTCTGGAAGTGTAATTGCTTGTGCATTTGCTCTGGCTCTAATTTTATTTATATATCCTAAAGCAGTTGTAAGGTTACCACTTGATGCACCTCTAAGAGTTGCTTCGGCATACATTAAATAAGCATCTGTTAATCTAAACATTGGGAAATCGATATCCGGGATATCATTTCTTTGTGCGTCAGAACCATCGGCATTTTTATTAATGTATTTTGTTACTGCATAACCATCTGTAAAAGTTCCAACATTATTAATATCTTTTGATTGACCATCTGTATAAAATGTCCCTCTGTTGTCTGCCGTTGCAGTTGCATCCGGGAAAAGATTTACAAACTCTCTGCGAGTTCTGATCCCTTGCCATCCACCATTCATACCTCTTGATGCAGCATCCATGCTACCACCAATAGAAGCGTGCATGATAAAACTCATTCCTCCACCAGTAGCTCTAATTGCATTACCATCGCCAATAATTGGGAAAATAAATTCAGACTGAGCACCATTTCTATTATTATCTGCAGAGAATAAGAAACGGTAAGGAACATTTGCAAACGTATATCCAGAAGCGGTAATGATTTCATTACACAATGTTGCAGCTTCGTTGTTTCTGTCTACACCTGTATATACTTTAGAATTTAAATAAATTTGTGCCAATAAAAATTTAGCCGCAGTTTTATCAACTCTACCATATTCGTTTGCTTTTGAAGCCACTAAACTATTGTCTAAGTCTTTCAATTCAGATTCTATAAAAGCAAAAACTTCTGCTCTTGATTTTTGTTCCGGATAGAAAAATCCAACAGGATCTTTTTCTGTTGTAATGGGCACATTTCCAAACAAATCCATTAAGTTATAATAAGAGAAAGCTCTTAAAAAACGAGCCTCGGCTCTAAAATTAGCGATATCAGCTTTTAAGTTTGCATCAACACCTCTTTCTGTTAATTTCTCATCTGTAGTTTGTCTTAAAAACTCATTTGCCACACTTATGTGATAAAATGCTCTTGAGAAAGTTCCTTCCAGAAATTCATTCGCCGGAGCCCATGTCTGAGCATTTAATGTTGGCAAAGTACCATCTGCCCATGCAATAATAGCCTCATCTGTTGTAAACTCCTGAGTTACAAAAAGCAATCTTAAGTAACTGCTAAAGTCACCACCAAGTCCTGCAATATCAGGGCTTTTTCCAGGTACAGCGGCATCACCATCACCATCATTACCACCAACGTACAAACCGGCGTATAATTTAGCCAATACTTCTTTGTATGATGCAGGATCTTTAAAAAAGGCCTCAGATAAAAACTCATCATCATCCTTAGGCGTCACGTTTAAATCGTCCGTACACGAAGTAAGCGTCATACTCAATCCTAAAACGAATAGGAAAAAATAAGATATATATTTAAATGATATTTTCATTTTGTTTGTTTTTAAATTTTTGATTTTCAGTCTACTATTAGAAATTCGCATTCACTCCAAACAAGAATGTTCTTGCTCTTGGATACACATTATTATCAATTCCGTTGAATTTCTCAGGATCCAATCCATTGTATTTCGTCAGAATTAAAACATTCTGAACACCAGCTGTAAATCTTAAAGAAGCACTTTTAATTATTGTTTTATCAAAAGTGTATCCAAGGGTAACGTTGTCTAATTTGATAAAAGAAGCATCCTTTACAAAATAATCAGACAAGTAACGTGATGTCCCGTTATCTTCAAAAGTAAAACCAGTATTATAGTAATCTGAACTTACGTTAGACAAATCTGTTTGTCTTCTTAATCCGGCGTCAGAATATCCTAAATTAGAACTTACGTTATCAAAAATATGATTTCCTAAACTTGCTCTCCAGTTCATTGTAAAATCAAACTTTTTGTAATTTAAAGTAGAGAACAACCCAAAAGTATAATCCGGTGCTGCTTTACCAGCTCTGTAACGGTCTCCCGCATCAATTTTTCCGTCTCCATTTCTGTCAGCATAAGCTCCTGCAATAGGTTTATGATTGCTATCGTACAATTGCTCGTATACAAAAAATGAATTTGGTGCATATCCTACTGAGTTGATAAGGATTTTATTTCCGTTTCCACCAGCGATATTATCTCCTGTCAAATATCCTTGAAAACCAGGAACCGTGATTCCTAACTCAGAAATATTCTGATCAATATAAGTTGTATTAAAAGCTACATTCCATGTCAGATTATCATTTTTAACAATATCAGAAGCAATACTAAATTCAACCCCTTTTGTTCTTACACTACCAATATTAAAGAAACCTTGATTTCTAAGATTTGCTCCATCAGGAACTGCAATATCTGCTAATAAATCTGTCGATTTTTTATCAAAATAGTTAATCGATCCTGTAATTCTGTCATTAAAAAATCCGTAATCGATACCAAGGTTACCCTCTGCCAATTCTTCCCATTTAATGTTTTCGTTATATCCCTCCGGTCTTGCTGTAGAATAAACAGTATTACCAAAAATATATTGAGAGTTAATAGTTCCTAAAGTTACCCTGCGTAAATAATCATACTGAGCAGAGATATCCTGTTGTCCTGTTGTACCGTATCCAACTCTTAATTTTAAAGTCGAAACCGTTTTGTTGTCTTTTAAGAAAGCTTCTTCAGATAAATTCCAGGCAAAAGCACCTCCTGCAAAATTACCCCATCTGTTGTCTTCAGAGAAACGGGATGTTCCGTCTCTTCTGTAATTTAAAGTCAATAAATATCTGCTATCGTACCCTAAATTTACACGACCAAAGAAAGATTGTAAGTTAACATCAGGATCTGTAGCAACATCTTCATTAGGATTTGGTTGTCTAACCTCTCCTGAAGAGTATTTTTCTTTTTGAAACAATTGGTAGTTATAACCTGCAGTTGCATCAATTTTAATTTTTCCTAAATCTTTGGTATAATTAAAATAAGCATTTAAGTTTTTATTTTGAAGCGCATCTGTATAGCTATTATAGTTTCCTAAGTTTACATAACCCGTATCACTAAATGCTTTTGGCTGATATCCTAAAGCACTTTGAGTACTTACCTCAGTATATCCGCTACTGTCAAATCGATCAATCCCAGCTTCTACAACTGCTCTTAAATCTTCAAAGAAATGAAGTTTATAATCTAATCTAATGTTACCCCATTTTCTGGTAGAAGTTGCTCTTCTGTCGTCCTGGTTTAATCTTGCCACAGGATTTCTTGACGGCAATAATGGTAAATTTCCGTTTGGTTCTAACCATTCGTAGTAACCTCCGTAACGAGAACCTGATTGATAAACCGGTTGTGTCGGGTCAAACCCAATAGCGCTTCCAATAACGGCAGCTTCGTCCTGAAATTGATTTTTACCGAAAGATAAATTTCCGCTAATGTCAATTTTTAAGTGATTATCAAACAAAACAGGATTTAACGATATCGATGTCGTAGTTCTTTCAAAAGAAGTGTTTCTTAGGATTCCAGGATTATCAACATTACCAACAGATAAACGAACCGGAACTTTATTAAACAAAGAACCACTTACAGAGATATTATTGTTAGTTGTCAGGGCTGTATGAAAAATTTCATCCTGCCAGTTTGTATTTGCATTTCCTAATAAAGCCTGTTGTGCCGGAGTACCTTTTGTCTTTACCAATTCACGAAATTGATCTGCACTCATTACATCAACCGTATTGGCTACAGTATTGATACCAATTTGAGAACTAAAATTAACTTTTACACCACCTTTAGAACCTTTTTTAGTAGTAATAACAATTACACCATTTGCAGCTCTTGATCCGTAGATTGCAGCAGCAGAAGCATCTTTAAGCACCGTAAAAGATTCAATATCATTAGGATCAATAGTAGACAAAATACTTGTTGCACCACTTGGAACCGCGTTGCTTAACGGAAGTCCGTCTAAAACGATTAATGGCTCATTTGAAGCATTCAAAGAAGATCCTCCACGAATTCTAATATCTGCTTTAGCCCCAGGAGCTCCACCTCCCGTTACATTTACACCAGCGATACGACCGCTGATTAAACTTTCAGGAGTTACGTTGATTCCTTTATTAAATTCTTTAGCCGAAATTTGAGATACAGAACCTGTTGCATCTTTTTTCTTAACAGTACCGTAACCTACTTGTACCACAACTTCTTTAAGTTGATTAGTATCTTCTTCTAAGGAAACACTTAATGTTTGTTGACCGTTAAAAGCTATAGTAGAGGTTTTGTATCCAATAAATGAAACTACAATTTTGTCTCCATTTTTTACATTAGATAACTGAAATTTACCGTCAAAATCAGTCGATGTTCCGCCCGGAGCACCTTGTATACTTACGTTTACTCCCGGGATTGGTTGCCCCGTTGCCTGATCGGCAACTGTTCCTTTTAAAGTACTTTGAGCCAGTACAGTAAATGGTAACAGTAAGAATAAAAATAACAACTTTTTGTAAATTGTTTTCATACTTTTTGTTTAAATTAGTTTGAGTTTTTGATTGTTAGTTGAGTTTTTAATTTTACTTCGAATTTCAAAATTAGGAATTTATTAACACGACCAACCAGTTACAGTTTTTATTGGATTACGAAAACGTGATAGTGTTGAAAACTTTCTATTTTTTGTAATCTTTTAAGTCAAAAAATGTCAAATCAAAAAATAAAAGATACCTTTATTAATAATTAGATTTTTTTCAATAATAACTATGAAACGCAAAATAACCTTAAAACAGATTGCAAAGGAACTTGACGTATCTATCTCAACTGTCTCAAAATCACTTAGAAACAGTCTGGAAATAGGCGAAGAAACCCGCTTAAAAGTTCAGGCTTTTGCAAAGTTTTACAACTATAAACCCAACAATATTGCCCTGAGTCTGAAAAACCGAAAAACCAAAAGTATTGGCATTATCATTCCGGAAATTGTACATTATTTTTTCTCTACTGTAATTAACGGAATTGAGCAGGTAGCCAACGAAAATGGCTATAGTGTCGTGATCTGTTTATCTGACGATTCGTTTGATAAAGAAGTCCTGAATATGGAAATGCTGGCCAACGGAAGTATCGATGGTTTTATCATGTCACTCTCTAAAGAAACCCAATACAAAGGTGATTTTCATCACATTACCGAAGTTATCAATCAAGGTATGCCTGTTGTAATGTTCGACCGCGTTACCAATGATATTTTATGCGATAAAGTAATTATTGATGATAAAGCGGCGGCCTACGAAGCGGTTCAGAGTTTAATTGATAATGGCCGAAAAAAGATTGCTCTGGTCACCACAGTTGATTATGTAAGTGTTGGAAAACTACGAACAGATGGTTACGAAAAAGCACTTCTGGACAACGGACTACCCTTTAACGAAGATTTAATTATAAAAATTGAAGATGTCGATACGTGTGAAATAACCATTAGCCAGCTTTTGCATGACAGAGCTTTTGATGCTGTATTTGCGGTAAACGAGCTTTTTGCCGTAACCATTATTAAAACAGCCAGCAAAATGGGACTCAAAGTTCCTGAAGATCTCGCTGTAATTGCTTTTACGGACGGAATTATCTCCAAATATTCTACGCCAAGTATTACAACCGTAAGCCAGAGTGGTGAAAAAATGGGAAATAAAGCCGCTAAAATGCTGATAGAAAGACTAGAAGCCGGACACGAAGACGACGAAGAAGAAAACGAAAATTACACCACAGAAGTAATCGAAACACACTTGATAAAAAGGGAATCTACAGACTAATTTTCTTAAAATCAACTTATTCTAAAACCATAAATGTTATTTATGGTTTTTTTATGATTTGAATTAAAAAAATAATTTATACTTTTACGCCCATCAAGGCTTTTACTTTTACTTCGAAAAAACAGTAAGTTTTGATAAGCAAAGCGCTTATCGTCTAATTAATTATTTAATTACGATAATGGAAAAGCGTAAATTAAGTTTCTGGGAAATTTGGAACATGAGTTTCGGTTTCTTGGGAATACAGTTTGGTTTTGCACTGCAAAACGCAAATACTTCAAGAATTTTTGAAACCCTTGGTGCCAAAATAGATGAAATTCCAATTTTATGGATTGCAGCTCCTGTTTCCGGTTTAATAATTCAGCCCGTAATTGGTTATTTTAGTGATAGAACCTGGACTCGTCTAGGCAGGCGTCGCCCCTATTTTTTAATTGGAGCCCTCTTATCTTCAATCGCATTATTCATTATGCCCAACTCTCCAACTTTATGGATTGCCGCAGGAACTTTATGGATAATGGATGCCTCAATAAACGTTTCAATGGAGCCTTTTCGCGCTTTTGTAGGCGATAATTTACCAGAAAAACAACGAACTTTAGGTTTTGCCATGCAAAGCTTTTTTATAGGAACCGGTGCTGTGGTAGGTTCTGTTTTACCTTATCTCTTTACAAATGTTTTTGGAGTAAGCAATACTGCCCCCGAAGGAATTATTCCGGACTCAGTAAAATGGTCTTTTTATATTGGCGGAATCGTTTTTCTGCTTTCTGTTTTATGGACCGTTTTTAAAACAACAGAATACACCCCTGAAGAACTTCACGCTTTTGAAGAACACAGCAAAAAAGACAAAGAAGATCTTATCCTAAATCCGGATACAGAATCGGGAAGCAATATAAAAAGACAATTGTCTCTGGGCTTATTACTAACCCTTATTGGTGCTGTAGTTTCTTTTTTTATTTTCGAAAACAGTCTTGCAAAAGAACTCTATATTCTCTTTGTTGGTCTTGTATTCATGGGGATTTTATTTATAATAGCATCACAGTTAAGAACTTCTAAGGTTCATAATGGCTTTACTATTATTATGACGGATCTGTTGAATATGCCAACCACCATGAAAAAATTGGCATGGGTTCAGTTTTTCTCCTGGTTTGCACTTTTCTCTATGTGGATATACACGACACAAGCCGTTACACAACACATTTTTGGCACAACAGATACCACTTCAAAAGTATACAATGATGCTGCAGACTGGGTCTCGGTATTGTTTACGGTCTATAACGGAATTGCGGCAGCAGTAGCTTTTTTATTGCCCATTATTGCAAAAAAAGTAGGTGTTAGAGCAACACATTTATTAGCATTATGTGCTGGAGGTGTTGGTTTAATTTCGATTTATTTTATTGGAGATAAACAAATGCTAATTCTCCCAATGTTAGGAGTAGGTATTGCCTGGGCAAGTATTTTATCAATGCCTTATGCGATGTTATCAGGCGCATTACCCGCCGCAAAAATGGGATATTACATGGGGGTTTTTAACTTTTTTGTAGTAATACCACAAATTGTTGCAGCAACAATATTAGGTTTTGTAATCAAACAATTCTTTCATAATGAACCTATTTACGCCTTAATAATTGGAGGAGTATCCATGATATTTGCCGGATTACTTACCCTTAGAGTAAATAGTAAAACTAAAATTGAAATTCATGAGTAACAAAAAAGCATTCATCTTCGACCTTGACGGAGTGATCGTAGATACCGCTAAATACCACTTTTTGGCCTGGCAAAAAATCGCTCAGGCATTAAACATAAACTTTACACACGAAGACAACGAATTACTAAAAGGAGTAAGCCGTGTACGTTCGTTAGATATAATTCTTGAATTAGGAAATGTTCAGGCTTCTCAGGAAGACAAAGACAAATGGCTGATTCAAAAAAACGAAGATTACTTATCTTATCTGGTTGATATGAACGAAAGCGAAATTCTTCCGGGAGTTTTTAAAATTCTGCAACTATTAAAAGAAAAAAATCAGGGAATCGCATTGGGTTCTGCCAGTAAAAACGCCCGACCAATCCTCGAAAAAACAGGAATCATTTCATATTTCGATATTATTGTTGACGGAAATGATGTGACTAATGCAAAACCAGATCCGGAAGTTTTCCTCAAAGCAGCTCAATTATTAGGTACTGATCCAAAAAATTCAATTGTATTCGAAGACTCTGTTGCCGGAATTCAGGCAGCAAATATTGGCGCAATGGTAAGTGTGGGAATTGGCGAGAAAACAATTTTGCATGAAGCCGATTATATTTTTAAAGATTTTACCGAAATCGACTCAAGTTTTATCGAGAAATTAATTAATTGAAAAATTAAAATATTGAAATATTTAAAATTAAGATTTAGAGTGATTCGAAAATCTTTAAATTTTTAAATCTTTTAATCATTAAATTGAAAAAAATGAACCAAGATTATATAAAACCAGACAACTGGTCTATCATAGAAGAAGGATTTGATGCCGAAAGGGTAAAATCGTCTGAAAGTCTTTTTAGTATCGGGAACGGTGCTATGGGACAACGTGCCAATTTTGAAGAAACCTATTCTGGAGAAACGTTTCAGGGAAGTTATATTGCCGGAATTTATTACCCGGACAAAACCAAAGTGGGCTGGTGGAAAAATGGCTATCCAAAGTATTTTGCGAAAGTATTAAACGCGCCAAACTGGATTGGGATTGATGTTGAGATCAATGAAGAAAATTTAGATTTAAACACTTGTACCGAAGTTAGAAACTTTCGCAGAGAATTGAATATGAAAGAAGGCTGGTACAACCGTTCTTTTGAAGCTACGTTAAAAAACGGAACCGAAATTGCCGTAAACGTGCGTCGTTTTCTTTCTTTGGATTTGGATGAAACAGGAATTATCAAGTTTGACATTACACCGTTAAACAAAGATGCAAAAATTGTTTACAAACCTTATATCGATGCTGGTGTAACCAATGAAGATGCCAACTGGGAAGAAAAATTCTGGGAACCCCTTGAAGTAAAAAAAGGAACAAACGAAGCTTTTGTAACAGCACAGACTTTTAAAACGCATTTTAAAGTAACTACTTTTATGCACAATACGATTATGGCAAATGGTGAAAACGTAAATATTTCGCCTTCTACAATCGATTCTACTCCGGATAAAGTTCAGTTTACTTACGGAACTATTATTGCCAAAGGACAAACCTCATCTATCCAGAAAGTTGGAGGATATACGGTTTCTTTAAATCACGATAATACATTGGCGGCAGCCGAAAAAACAATAAAAGCTGCCGTTAATTTAGGATACGATACTTTACTTCAAAATCAAATTGAGGCTTGGAGTAAAATTTGGGAAATGTCAGATATTACAATCGAAGGTGATGTAAAAGCACAACAAGGAATTCGTTTCAACATCTTTCAATTGAACCAAACTTATTTAGGAAAAGATTCTCGTTTGAATATTGGACCAAAAGGTTTTACAGGAGAAAAATACGGCGGATCTACTTATTGGGATACTGAGGCTTATTGTATTCCGTTTTATATGGCGACAAAAGATCAGCAAGTTGCGAGAAACTTATTGACGTATCGTTTCAATCAATTAGACAAAGCGATCGAAAATGCCAAAGACAATTTAGGCTTCAAAAATGGCGCTGCTTTGTATCCAATGGTTACCATGAATGGAGAAGAATGCCATAACGAATGGGAAATCACGCACGAAGAAATCCACAGAAACGGTGCGATTGCTTTTGCAATTTATAACTATTACCGTTTTACCGGAGATTACTCTTATATTCCTGAAAAAGGTCTCGAAGTTTTAATCGGAATTGCACGATTCTGGCACCAAAGAGCTTCTTTCTCTGCAGCAAAAAATCAATATGTAATTCTTGGAGTTACAGGTCCAAACGAATACGAAAACAACATCAACAATAATTTCTACACCAATTATATTGCAAAATGGTGTATTGATTATACTGAGGAACAAATTAAAAAAGTAGCAGCAGAATATCCTGAAGATCACAAACGAATTCTGGAAAAAGTAAATCTTACTGCTGCCGAAATTCAGGAATGGAAAAAAGTAGCTGATGATATGTACTTCCCTACTTCTAAGGAATTGGGTATTTATTTACAGCAAGACGGTTTTCTGGACAAAGATCTTGTTCCAGTAAAAGACTTAGACCGTTCGCAACGACCAATAAACCAGAAATGGTCCTGGGATCGTGTTTTACGTTCCCCTTATATCAAACAAGCCGATGTTTTACAATGTTTTTATTTCTTTGAAGATCATTTCTCTAAAGAAGAATTAAAACGCAATTTCGAATTTTATGAATCATTTACAGTTCATGAAAGTTCACTTTCGCCTTGTGTGCACTCGATTCAGGCAGCTCATCTGGACAAAATGGATATGGCGTATACCTTTTATTTAAGAACTTCTCGTCTTGATCTTGACGATTATAATAAAGAAGTCGAAGAAGGTTGTCATATTACCTCAATGGCGGGAACATGGATGAGTATCGTAGAAGGTTTTGGCGGAATGAGAATTAAAAAGGACCAGCTTCATTTTTCTCCAAAAATTCCAAAAGAATGGAAAGGCTACTCTTTTAAAATAAACTTTAGAAATCAAATTATAAAAGTAGCTGTCAATCATAACGAAACTACTTTTACTGTAGATGGAGATCAGGATTTAACTATTATCGTGAACGAAAATCCTGTAACTGTAAGTAAATTTATGCAAATTAATTAATACAATAATCCATTAGGGATAATTAACAAAAACAATATTAAATACATAGAAACATAGATTTAGAGTACTCAAATAGGCGTTTCACTTATTTAAAATAAACATAGTTGCTATGTAAAAGAAACAGGTTTCTCTTTATTCTCTCTTTTTTTACAAATAAAACCTATGTTTCTATGTGTTAAAAACAATTATACCCACCAATACATTACTATAAATTTAAAAACTAAAAAACATGAAAAACTTATTTTTCGCAAGTTTAATCTTGTTTGCTTTTAGCACAATTGCCAAAGCACAACAATTAAAATCACCCGAAGGCAAGTTCGTAATGGAATTTTCTCTTCAAAACGACGGAACTCCAACTTACAATTTAAAATACAAAAATAAAGAAGTTATCAAAACCAGTAAATTAGGTCTTGAGCTTAAAGATGACAAAAAATCTTTATTGAATGATTTTACCGTTGTTGATTCTAAAACAGCCACTTTTGATGAAAGCTGGAAACCAGTTTGGGGAGAAGTAGACAACATTAGAAATCATTATAACGAATTAGCCGTTACCCTTAACCAAAAAGGAACAGAGAGACAAATCATAATTCGTTTCCGTTTGTTTGATGACGGACTTGGATTTAGATATGAATTTCCAGCGCAAAAAAACCTGACTTATTTCGTAATCAAAGAAGAAAGATCTCAGTTTGCTATGGCGGGAGATCACACCGCTTTTTGGATTCCGGGAGATTATGATACTCAGGAATACGATTATACAAAATCTAAATTATCTGAAATCAGAGGATTGTCTGAAAAAGCATATACGGCAAATGTTTCGCAAAAAAACTTTTCACCAACAGGAGTTCAGACTTCTTTGATGTTAAAAACAAATGATGGAATTTACATCAACTTACACGAAGCAGCATTAATCAACTACTCGTGTATGCACTTGAATCTGGATGACAAAAACATGATTTTCGAATCCTGGTTAACCCCAGATGCAAAAGGTGACAAAGGATATATGCAAGCACCAAGCCACTCGCCTTGGAGAACCATTATGGTAAGCGATAATGCTACAGAAATCTTGTCTTCAAAAATGACTTTAAACCTAAACGATCCATCAAAAATTGATGATACTTCCTGGATTAAACCAGTAAAATACGTTGGTGTTTGGTGGGAAATGATTACCGGGAAAAGCTCTTGGTCCTACACAAACGATTTTCCAACGGTACAATTGGGTGTTTCTGATTTCTCTAAAGCAAAACCAAGCGGAACGCACGGAGCAAACAATGCAAACGTAAAAAAATACATTGATTTTGCTGCTGCAAATGGTTTCGACGCTGTTTTAGTCGAAGGCTGGAACGAAGGTTGGGAAGACTGGTTTGGACATTCAAAAGATTATGTTTTTGATTTCGTAACGCCTTATCCTGATTTTGATGTAAAAGGTTTGCACGAATATGCAAAATCTAAAGGAATCAAAATTATCATGCACCATGAAACGTCAGGTTCTGTTCGTAACTACGAGCGTCACATGGACAAAGCATACCAATTCATGAAAGACAATGGATATGATGCTGTAAAAAGCGGATATGTTGGAGATATTTTGCCTCGCGGTGAAAACCATTACGATCAATGGATTGTAAACCATTACCAATATGCAATTGAAAAAGCAGCCGATTATAAAATTATGGTGAACGCTCACGAAGCAGTTCGTCCAACAGGAATTTGCAGAACGTATCCTAACTTAATTGGAAACGAAGCTGCAAGAGGAACAGAATACCAAGCTTTTGGAGGTTCTAAACCAAATCACGTTACCGTTTTACCATTTACACGTTTAATTGGTGGTCCAATGGATTACACGCCTGGAATCTTCGAAATGGATATCAGCAAAATGAATCCTGATAACAAATCTCATGTAAACAGTACAATTTGCAACCAACTAGCTTTGTATGTTACAATGTACAGCCCGTTGCAAATGGCAGCAGATACTCCGGAGAATTACAACCGTTTTCCAGATGCATTTCAATTCATTAAAGACGTAGCTGTAGATTGGTCAGAAAGTAAATATATCGAAGCTGAACCGGGAGATTTTATCACGGTTGCCCGTAAAGCAAAAGGAACAAACAATTGGTTTGTTGGTAACGTAAACGGAGAAACGCCTCGTACATCAAACATCGATTTCAGTTTCCTTGAAAAAGGTAAAAAATATACCGCTACAATTTATGCTGATGCAAAAGAGGCACATTACAAAACAAATCCGCAAGCTTACACCATTAAGAAAATTGCAGTAACAAACAAATCAAAATTATCGCAGTTATCTGCTCCGGGCGGAGGTTATGCCATAAGCATAATCGAAACTAAATAATTTTTTAAAAAGACAAGTAATTTTCCCCAAGATTACTTGTCTTTTTTTTAAACTGACCGTTATCCTAACAGGTTTTAAAAACCTGTTAGGTATTTATTATATCTAGTCCTGCAAGGTTTTCAAAACCTTGCAGGAAAACTAAATCTATAAATTATGAGAATTCAAACAAACCATATTATCTATAAAACACTTCTATTCATTCTACTATTTTCCGCTTCCGCGAAAGCGCAAATCCAGAAAACAGAACCACCATTTTGGTACGCAGGAATGAAAAATCCGGAACTACAAATTATGTTCTACGGAAAAAACATCTCGCAATACGAAGCTTCGGTTTCAAACAATGTTGTGATTAAAAATGTAGAAAAAACAGAAAATCCGAATTACCTTTTCGTAACTATTGATACGCAAAATATCAAAGCTTCTGAATTGGTTTTCTCTTTCAAAAACAATAATAAAGTCGCTTTCACGCAGAAATATTCGCTTAAAGAAAGAAGAGCAAATTCCGCTGACCGAAAAAGTTACGATGCATCGGATATGATTTACTTAATCATGCCGGATCGTTTTGCCAACGGAAATCCTAAAAATGACAGTGATGCTTCTTTAACCGAAAAAGGAAATCGTCAGGATCCAAGCGGGCGTCACGGCGGAGATATCGAAGGAATTATAAAAAACTTAGATTACATTTCGTCTCTTGGCGCAACCACAATCTGGAGCACGCCTTTATGCGAAGACAACGACAAACAACACTCGTATCATACTTACGGACAATCTGATGTATATAAAATCGATCCTCGTTACGGAACCAATGAAGACTATGTTCGTCTTGGCACAGAAATGCATAAAAAAGACATGAAACTGGTTATGGATTATGTAACCAATCACTGGGGAATTACACACTGGATGATCAAAGACTTACCAACTAAATCATGGTTGAATCAGTTCGAAAACTACACACAAACACATCACCGTCGCGAAGTAATTACAGATATTCACGCCTCAAAATTAGATCAGGAAATTTGTATCGATGGATGGTTTGTACCTTCTATGCCGGATTTGAATTTAAGAAATCCTTTGGTAGCAAAATACTTAACACAAAACGCTATTTGGTGGATAGAATATGCAAATCTTGATGGTTTTAGAGTAGATACTTATAATTATTCTGATCCGGCTGCCATGTCAAATTGGGCAAAAGCAATTACCAATGAATATCCAAATTTTAATATTGTTGGAGAAATCTGGATGCACAATCAGGCGAATTTAGCTTATTGGCAAAAAGACAGTAAAATTGGAGCCATCGAAAACTACAATTCAAATTTACCTAGTGTAATGGACTTTACTTTGCAAGACCAGATTGGTTCTGCTTTTAATGAAGACAATGCAACCTGGGACAATGGAATGATTAAGTTCTACAACAATTTTACTTTAGATTATTTATATCCAAACCCAAACAACATTCTGGTTTTTGCTGAAAATCATGACACCAACAGAATCAATGATGTTTATAAATATGATTTTGCTAAATACAAATTAGTCATGACTTTAATGGCAACCGTTCGCGGAATTCCACAATTGTATTACGGTTCAGAAATTGGAATGGGCGGTGACAAAAGCAAAGGCGACGCAGCTATTCGTCAGGATTTTCCCGGAGGATGGGTTGGTGATAAAAACAACGCTTTTACCACAGCAGGAAGAACTGCTGACCAAGCAAAGTACTTTGATTTTACTGCGAAATTATTCAACTGGAGAAAATCAAATGAAGCCGTTCATTTCGGGAAAATGACTCATTATATCCCTGAAAACAATACCTATGTTTATTTTAGATATACAGATACCAAAACCGTAATGGTCGTTTTTAATAACAATGCAACTCAGCAAGTTGTTAAAACCAATCGTTTTAAAGAAAACATCAAAAACTTTAAATCAGGAAAAGATATTTTGACTGGAAAAACATTCGATTTAGCTTCTGAAATTACTTTAGAGCCAAAATCAGCAATTGTTTTAGAATTGGAATAAGAAAACATTACGCACAACGTTTTTTCGCCACGAATTCACGAATTTTTATCCTCAAAGATTGTCTAAAAATAATTCGTGAATTCGTGGCGTTTTTTTTTAGACACAGATTAAAAAAATCCTTTTAACCTTGTAATCTGTGGCTTATTTTTTTATTATATGCCATTCTTTCATTATCTTTAATATTCTGGCAAAAATTAATTGCAATGAATAACGACACTACTTCAAAAACTCCTTTCGCATGGCAAGGAGCAAATATTTATTTTTTACTTACCGATCGTTTTTACAACGGAAACCCTTCTAATGATTTAAATTTTAACCGAACCAAAACTCCCGGAAAATTACGTGGTTTTGAAGGTGGTGACATCATCGGAATTCTTAAAAAAATCGACGACGGTTATTTTGATCGACTAGGAATCAATGTCATTTGGCTTACACCAATTGTAGAACAAATTCATGATGGCGTCGACGAAGGAACCGGACTTAGTTATGGCTACCATGGTTATTGGGCAAGAGACTGGACAACATTAGACCCTAATTTTGGAACCAAAGAAGACCTCGCTAATCTGGTCAAAAAAGCACACGCAAAAGGCATCAGAATTATGCTCGACGGTGTAATCAATCATACCGGACCTGTAACTCCCGAAGATCCTATCTGGCCCCAAGACTGGGTTAGAACAGGAGTTGTATGTGATTATAAATCATTCGAAAACACAACCATGTGTACCTTAGTGGATAATCTTCCGGATGTAAGAACCGAAAGTAATCAGGAAGTTGCAATACCCTTTTTTTTAATCGAAAAATGGCACAAAGAAGGTCGATATGAAAAAGAAATTGCTTCAATTAATGAATTCTTCAAAAGAACCAATTATCCCCGAACTCCTAAATATTACATCATAAAATGGTTGACAGATTATATCGTAGAATTTGGAATTGATGGTTACAGAGCCGATACTGTAAAACATACCGAAGAAAATGTCTGGCTTGATTTTAAAAAAGAATGTGACTATGCATTCGAAACCTGGAAAAAAAACCATCCAACAGAAATATTGGATCAAAATCCGTTTTATACAATTGCCGAAGTATATGGTTACGGAATAAACGCTGGTCTGGAGTATGATTTTGGAGATCGAAAAGTAAATTACTTCCAGAATGGTTTTAACTGCATGATCAATTTTGAGTTTAAGTTGGATGTTCAAAATGATTATGAGTTTATATTTTCGAAGTATTCAACGAAACTTCAAAATGAATTAAAAGGATATAGTGTCCTTAATTATATATCCTCACACGATGATCCTGATCCTTTTGATGCGCATCGTAACAGAACTTTCGAATCCGGAACCAAATTATTGCTTTCGCCCGGAATCTCTCAGGTTTATTATGGCGACGAATCAGGTCGCTCTCTGGTGATTGAAGATACAGAAGGCGACGCTACTTTACGATCTTTAATGAATTGGGATGATATTCAATCTAACGAAGAAACACAAAAGATACTGTTACACTGGCAAAAACTAGGTCAGTTTCGAAGAAATCATCCCGCAGTTGGTGCAGGAATACACCGTATGATTACTCAAAAACCATATATCTTTTCCAGAAGCTATACCACTGAAAATTATACAGATCAAGTCATAATTGGTTTAGACCTTAACCTTGGTCTAAAAGAACTTCCCGTAGCATCGATTTTTCAGGATGGCACGAAACTAAAAGATGCTTTTTCTGGTGAAGAAACAGAAGTTCAGGACGGAAAAGCATTTGTACATTCTGAATTTGGACTTGTTTTATTAGAAAAAATATAGAGTTAACTGCAAAGTTTTTTAGCCACAGACTTAAAAGATTAGCACAGATTTAAAAAATCCTTTTAATCTTTTTAATCGGTGGCTAACTTTTTTTTCTCTCGCAGATAAGGCAGATTAAAAAATCTATACCGATATTTATAAATACATTCTAAAAAATCTGCAAAATCTGTGTGAAACAAAAATCATTTTAATCCTATAATCTGTGGCTAACTTTTTATCTAATCCTTAGCGCATTTTGGGTAAACTTTGCGACCTTTGCAGTTAAACGGTTAAACGCTCAATACATGCTAAAAATAGCTCATCGCGGTGCCAGAGGATATGAACCTGAGAATACTCTAAAGTCCTTCCAGAAAGCATTAGACTTAAAGGCTGACGGAATCGAACTAGATGTTCACCTTAGTTCTGACGGACATATAATCGTAATTCATGATGAAACGATCGACAGAACGACCAATGGAAAAGGTTTTGTAAATACTTTTTCTTTAGCAGAATTAAAGACATTTTTGATTGATGATCAATACGAGATTCCAACTTTAAAACAGGTTTTTGATTTAGTCAATAAAAAATGTCTGATCAATATCGAGCTAAAAGGCTTAGGAACTGCGGATAAAGTTGCCGCATTAATTGAAGAATACATTACTGAGAAAAATTGGAATTACGGACATTTTATCGTTTCTAGTTTTAATTGGGATTTACTGAAAGAAACGTCAAATCTAAATTCGAATATTGCAATTGGGGTTTTGACAGAAGAAGATGTGAACAAGGCTTTGGCTTTCGCCGAATTAATACAAGCACACGCCATTAATCCCGATTATCAATTATTGAATCTAGAAAATGTTCAGGAAATACAGGACAAAGGTTTTATGGTTTTACCCTGGACAGTAAATACAGCAGAAGACATTCAAAAAATAAAAAGCTTTAACGTAGACGGAATTATCTCTGATTTTCCCGATAAAATATAAAGTTTAATAGCCACGAATTCACGAATTATTTCTTGACAATCTTTGAGAATAAAAATTCGTGAATTCGTGGCTAAAACTTTTGTGACAAACAAAATAACATGATCAAAAATTTCGACATAATTATTGTTGGCGGAGGCGCTGCAGGTTTTTTTACTGCGATTAATATTGCAGAGAAAAATCCGAAACTGAAAATTGCCATTTTAGAAAGAGGAAAAGAAGTACTCTCGAAAGTCCGAGTTTCCGGTGGTGGAAGATGTAATGTAACCCATGCTTGTTTTGAACCGAATGAATTAGTCAAATTTTATCCGCGTGGCGAAAAAGAACTTCGTGGTCCTTTTCATCAATTTTGTTCCGGCGATACAATCGAATGGTTCGAAAAACATGGTGTAGAATTAAAAATCGAAGACGACGGACGAATGTTTCCTGTTTCGAATTCATCGCAAACTATCATTGATTGTTTCTTAGAAGCAACCGGAAAATTAGGTATTAAAGTACTAACCGGACAAAGTGTACAATCGATTTTTAAGGCCGAAAATCACTGGAAAATTGATACTCAGGATGAAAATTATGCTACCGAAAAATTGGTTCTTGCCACAGGAAGTAATCCTAAAATCTGGGAAATGCTGCAAACACAAGGACATGCAATTGTAAGCCCGGTTCCTTCCCTATTTACCTTCAATATTAAAGATTCCAGAATAAAAGAGTTGCCAGGCGTTGCAGCACAAGTTACCGTAAACGTAAAAGACACCAAACTCGAATCGACAGGACCTTTATTAATCACACATTGGGGAATGAGCGGTCCTGCTATTTTGAAACTTTCGGCTTGGGGTGCGCGTACTTTATTCGACAAAAACTATCAGTTTACAATCTTTGTCAATTGGCTAAATGATGTTGATACAGAAGATGCAGAAAAAATCCTGAAAGACTTAAAACAAGAACATGCCAAGAAAGCTGTTTCAAAAAAATCCCCTTTCGAATTTCCTAACCGTTTATGGGAAAGTCTGGTTTTAGCTTCAGGAATTGAAGCCGAAACGAAATGGGCAGATTTATCTAAAATTCAATTACAGAATCTAGCATCACAACTCACAAAAGCACAATTTCAGGTAAACGGAAAAAGTACTTTTAAAGAAGAATTTGTTACCGCAGGAGGAATCGATTTAAAAGAAATCAATTTTAAAACCATGGAAAGCAAATTACATCAAAACCTTTATTTTGCTGGCGAAATAGTAAATATTGACGCTATTACTGGAGGGTTTAACTTTCAGAATGCCTGGACAAGCGGGTTTATTTTGGCAAATGCTATTTAGTTTTCAGTTTTCAGTCACAGTTTTCAGTTTGCAAACTGTGACTGAAAACTGCGACTGCGACTTTCAACCGAACTGATCAATTAACAAGATTTTACAGATTCTCTAAGTTTTCGTTAAGACAATTCTAATAATTTTACGCCCAACTAAATACCATTAAATGAAAGTAAGATTACTTACCATAATTTCTTTTTTAACCTACCAACTTTCTATTTCTCAGACAGAAAAATTACTTCACGGAAAAGTTCTTTCCAATAATTATCCGATAGAAAAAGTTGAAGTCATTAACAAAACAGCCAAAACCAGCACCAGAACAAATTATATGGGAGAATTTTCGATTCTGGTACAACCAAATGATAGTTTGTTGTTTTTCTCTAAAAATTACTTTTTTACAAGAATAAAGATAAATTCCCAAAATATTGCTCAGGATAATATCTGGGTCAATATGATTATAAAACCTGAGGAATTAAAAGAAGTTGTGATAACCAGTTTAAAGTTTGACAAAATTAAATTCGATCAGGGCGCTATTAACAACATCGATGTTCTAAAAAGAGCCAATGATTTAACCCGATCGATTCCGGGCTATAAAGACGGAACAATAACAAACGGAATGTCAGTATCATTTGCTTTAGGGTCTGGAAAACCAAAAGAAAAAATGGAAACCATGAGTCTTTTCAAAAAACTCATCGCAGCATCAATTCCTTCAAGCTTTTTTACCCAGGAATTAAAATTAAAGCCCGAAGAAAAAGATCTTTTTATAGATTTTTGTGATGCAGACCCAAGATCAAAAGGTATTATAGAAAACAATAATATATTGACTACAATGGATTTTTTGTATGCTAAAAATGAGATGTTCAAAAAAGCTAAATTAGAACCTCTAAATTAAACTAAAACCTCACTACTGGATTATTTGTTCAACCACCAGATACTGGCATTCAAAACTCCTGCAAAAGCAACCCAAGCCATATACGGAATCAATAAATAACCCGCAGTTTTATTTATTTTGGTGAATTTTAAGTACGTTTCATAAATCATCAACCATAAAAGCACAATTTCGATCAAAGCCAACATTGGATTCTTTAGTCCAAAGAATAAATACGACCAAATTGCGTTCAAAGTCAATTGAATCAAGAAGAAACCTAGCGCTTTTTTTACCTCTTCGTTTTGTTCTTTTATTTTATCCCAAACCAATCCTGCGGCAACTGCCATTAAAATATAAAGCAAAGTCCAAACCGGCATGAAAATCCAATTGGGCGGATTAAAAACAGGCTTTACAATCGTAGGATACCAGATTTCGACACTTGGTCTCGTTACTACACTTGCAGAATATCCTACCATTAAACAAATAAAGAGCGCTATGACGATTTTGACTACCTTGTTCATTCTTATTCAATTTTTATCCAAAAATAGTTAAAAAGAAAGGTTAAACCATATAAGTAATACAAGTTCATTTTAGTCGAGGCCAAACTTATAATTTCTTATATAACTTACATGGTGAAAAAAAATACCTATTATGGTGAAAAAACTATCTTTGCAAAAATTTTATAATTCATGTTTACAGCAACTGATTTTATTCCTGAAAAATATACCTCGACGATCGAAAACGGAAATTTTGAATGGAGCGCTCCAAGCAATATTGCATTAGTGAAATATTGGGGAAAGAAAGACAATCAAATTCCGGCAAATCCCTCGGTTAGTTTTACCCTTAATAATTGTAAAACGATTACTAAGTTGGGTTTTGAAAAAAAAAGCATTTCGACTCCGCTCGATGTGACAAATGGAGGTTTTTCATTCGATTTATTATTTGAAGGAAAACCAAAAGAAGATTTCAAACCAAAAATCCAGAAATTTTTAGAGCGAATCGAAATTTATTTGCCTTTTTTGAAAGCATATCATTTTACGATTGACACAAAAAATACGTTTCCGCACAGTTCCGGAATTGCTTCATCTGCTTCAGGAATGGCTGCTTTAGCCATGAATTTCATGAGTTTAGAAAAGGTTTTAAACCCGGAAATGACAGAAGACTATTTTTATCAAAAAGCATCATTTTTAGCACGTTTAGGTTCTGGAAGTGCTTGCCGAAGTATAAAAGGAAATGTTGTTGTTTGGGGAGATCAGAAAAACATCAAAGGCAGTTCTGATTTATTTGGAGTCGAATTTCCTTATACTATTCATGAGAACTTCAAAAATTATCAAGACACTATTTTATTAGTTGACAAAGGCGAAAAACAAGTTTCAAGCACCGTTGGACATGATTTAATGCACAACCATCCTTATGCAGAAAGACGTTTTGCTCAGGCTCACGAAAATTTAGATCAGTTAATTGCAATTTTCGAAAACGGAAATCTAGACGAATTTATTAAAGTAGTCGAAAGCGAAGCCCTGACTTTGCACGCTATGATGATGACATCAATGCCCTATTTTATATTAATGAAACCAAACACCTTGCAAATCATCAATGCGATCTGGAAATTTAGAAATGAAACTAAGATTCCGATTTGTTTTACACTTGATGCTGGTGCAAATGTTCATGTTTTATATCCAGAAAACGTTATCGGAAAAGTATTACAATTTATTCAGGACGAATTAGTTGTATTTTGTCAGAATGGTCAGTACATTTGCGACCAGATTGGAGATGGTGCAATTGCATTATAATTTTCCGTATCTTTAATTAAAATTTTGATTATGGACATTCAATTAGGAAAACGCGAAGCAATAAATATGATTGAAGAGACAAATGATCCATCAATCATTGAAGCCGTCATAAAATTGTTGACCAAAAAGAAAAAAGATTGGTGGGATGATTTAACTGAGGCACAGAAAGAAGAAATTAAAGAAGGAGAAAGACAAATTGAACGAGGTGAATTTATTTTGTATGAAGATATGATGAAAAAGCATCGTTAATGAAAAGAGCAATAATCTTTTCAAAAAATGCAGAAAAAAATTTATTTGAATTATTTGGGTATCTAGAAATTAAATGGTCAAAAACAGTAAAAAATAAATTTATATCAAATCTTGACAAAGTAATTTATCTAATACAAAGTGATCCTGAAAATTTTCCTAAGTCGGAACTAAATCGCAAATGTATCTTGTCAAAACAAACAACAATCTATTATAAATTCAATACAAAAAGAGTAGATATAATTACATTTTTTGACACACGACAAGACCCAAATAAAATAAAAGACATAAAACACATATGAAAGGACCATTATTTTACTCAAAAATATTACTCTTTGGAGAATACGGAATTATTCGCGACTCTAAAGGACTTTCTATCCCTTATAATTTTTATAATGGTGCGTTGAAAAGAATCGAAGATCCTTCGGCAGAAGCAATCGCATCAAATGCAAGTTTAAAACGTTTTGCAACTTACCTTGAAACTTTACAAACAGAGCAGCCGGAATTGGTTGCTTTTGATTTGGCAAGTTTAAAAAATGACGTTGAAACCGGCATGTATTTCGATTCAAGTATCCCACAAGGATATGGAGTTGGTAGTAGTGGCGCACTTGTAGCTGCTATTTATGACAAATATGCTACACACAAAATAACCGTTTTAGAGAATTTAACTCGTGAAAAACTGTTACAACTAAAAAATATATTTGCTCAAATGGAGAGTTTTTTCCACGGAAAAAGTTCCGGTTTAGATCCTTTAAACAGTTATTTGAGTATCCCCATTTTAATCAATTCTAAAGATAATATTGAAGCAACCGGAATTCCAACTCAAAGTTTTGACGGGAAAGGTGCTGTCTTTTTATTAGATTCCGGAATCGTAGGCGAAACTGCACCAATGGTAAGCATTTTTATGGAAAACCTAAAAGACAAAGGTTTCCGTGCGATGCTTAAAAACCAATTTGTAAAATATACGGATGCCTGTGTAGAAAACTTTTTACATGGCGATATGAAGTCATTGTTTACCAATACCAAGAAACTATCAAAAGTCGTTTTAAACAACTTTAAGCCAATGATTCCAGAGCAATTTCACGGAATCTGGCAAAACGGAATCGATACAAATGATTATTATCTAAAACTTTGCGGTTCTGGAGGAGGAGGTTATATTCTTGGATTCACCGAGGATCTGGAACGAGCTAAAGCATCTTTAAAAGATTATAAATTAGAAGTTGTTTATCAATTCTAAAATTTAAATTTTTTTAAAAACCTTTCATATTGAATATCCTTTTCTAGAAATCATCACCCTAAAAGTTATTTAATATGAAAAGTATTTTAAAGATTATCAAAGCAACTTTTTTAGGCGGAATTCTATTTCTGGCACCTTTAGTTTTACTACTGGTTATTCTGGAGAAAGGATATCACATTATTCAGAAAATCACACTTCCGATTATAAGCCATTTCCCGAAAGTGAAAATTTTAGGATTGGCAATTGAAGAAATCGTCGCCATCTTAATTATATTCATTATTTGCATTAGTGCTGGTTTAGTTGCCAGAACTACATATGCAAAGAAACTAATTGAAAGATTAGAAAATGGGATTTTAAGCTTCGTTCCTGGTTATTCGTTTATGAAGAAAACGAATGAAAACGTCATGGGAATAGAATCTAATGAAAATCTAAAAGTAGTCTTAGTTCCCACAGATGCAGGATTGCAATTTGCCTTTTTGATAGAGCAAATAAACGAAGACAACTTTACCGTCTTTATTCCTGATGCACCAAGTCCCTGGACTGGCTCCGTTTGTTTTGTAAATAAAAAAGACATCACAGAAGTTGGAATATCTCAAAAAGAAGCCTTAGCTTGCATTAGAAAATTGGGTATTGGTTCTGCTGCATTGTTAAAAGACAAACTTTAACATTTGCTTTAAAACTCAACTCAAAAATAAGCCTTAAATTAAAATCCCAAACGAAATTTAAAAAATGTTAAGCAGACAGCACAAACTTTTAGTCCTGAAAATTGTTAGTTTGTTCTCAGTAGTGAGAGGCTATAACATTCCGATTATTGTTTTAGCACAATATTTATCCGCTATTTTTATATTAGCCCCAGAAAAAAGAGCCCTTGACATTTTGCTCGATTTCAACTTATTTCTGATTGTTTTTGCCTCTGCAATTACCATAGCTTCAGGATATATTATCAATAACTTTTACGACAGCCAGAAAGATCTGATCAACAGGCCCAACAAATCGATGCTGGACAGATTAGTAAGTCAAAAGACAAAACTTTCGGTTTACTTTACGCTCAATTTTATTGCCGCCTTAATGGCTTTGATTGTTTCCTGGCGTGCATTTTTATTCTTTTCTGCCTATATTTTCCTGATTTGGTTTTACTCCCACAAAATAAAAAAATACCCCATTGTTGGCAATCTAACAGCTGCTTTTATGGCTGTTATTCCTTTTTTTGCCATTCTGCTGTATTTCTATAATAAGATTTCGTTTGAAGAAATTGAGGATCACATGAGCCATTTTATGGTAATTTCGGCACATGCTGTCTTCTTGTTTCTATTGTTATTGATTAGGGAAATGATAAAAGATTTAGAAAATCTAAAAGGCGATATCGCCAACAATTACAGAACGATTCCGATCATTTATAACGAAACCGTTTCTAAACAAATCATTACTGCTTTGACTGCTCTAACAGTGGTTCCTGTTTATATCCTGATCAATATTTATGATGTGGGTTATATGGATATTTACTTTTATGTTTGTTTTGCTGTTTTATTATTTTTTCTGGTTTATCTATGGAACTCAAATTCTAAAGAGCAGTTTTTACTTTTGCACAATGTGCTCAAATTTTTGATTGTTTCAGGGGTTTGCTGCATTGTTTTGATAAACCCAAGTGTTTTGTGGCATGGAAAGAATTTACTTTTAAAGTCCTAAGAGTTATACCACAAAGACTCACGGAGAATTTCACGAAGATGCACAAAAATTTTAACCTCAAGGTTTTCTAATAATTTGTTTAAAAGAAGCCAATTGTTTGAATCTAGCCCCGATAGAGGCGCTATCCTTGTGTAGTTTACGGAACAAGATAAAGCCGAAAGCGGGAATTATGCCTAAAAAAAGCCAATTGTGATGCTTCTGCAACTCCAAAAAATAATAGCTATTAATCTAAGAACAATCAACTTAGGATTATTTAGCAAGAATAAACTATCTTTGCACAAATTACAGAATTTATGAACAATAAGGAAGGCAATAATAAAAGAGGCGGTTCTAGGCCAAATAGCTCTAGACCAAACTCTAACAAGCCAAAACCTCCTATGGCGAAGCGCGCTCAAGGGCCAAAAAAAGTGAAACCCGCTGTTAAGGCTGCGGAAGAAGAAGCGGCGCAAAAACTTAAAAAACAGAATCAGGCTCCAAAAAGACAAAAAGCTGCAGACGAAATTCGTTTGAACAAATACATCTCTAATTCTGGTGTTTGTTCGCGTCGTGATGCTGATATATACATTCAGTCCGGGAACGTAAAAGTAAATGGTGTTCCGGTAACTGAAATGGGTTATTTAGTAAAATTGAATGATGTTGTAAACTTTGATGGTGTTGTGTTGACTCCGGAAAAGAAAGAATACATCTTGTTGAACAAACCTAAAAACTTTACAACCGCTCTTGACGAAGGTCAGGAATATCGTAATGTTTTAGAATTGGTTCGTGGTTCTACAACGGCTAAAATTGCTCCTATAGGAAGAATGGACAAAAACACAACAGGATTGTTGTTGTTTACAAACGATACAGATATGATTCGTAAGTTTACTTTACCGAGTCAGAAATCATCTAAAATCTATCAGGTTTCTTTAGATAAAAACTTGAAATTTGAAGATTTAGAAAAAATAAGTAAAGGTTTAGTTCTTGATGGACACCGCGTATTTGTTGAAGAAATCAGTTATATTGAGAAAGAAGCAAAAAGCGAAGTAGGCCTTAAATTACGTTCATCGAATGTAAAAGTAGTTCGTGCAATTTTTGAAAACTTTGAATATGATGTTTTACGTATTGATCGTGTGTCATTTGCCGGCTTAACCAAAAAGAATTTACCTCGAGGTAACTGGCGCTTTTTGACAGAGCAAGAAATTATCAATTTGAAAAACGTTTAATAAACGATTCAAAATTGATTTGAATATAAATCCTGTTTTACTTTTGTAAGATGGGATTTTTTTTTATTTAGAAACTGAAAAAATTGTGACCGAAAAGTGTAAAGATAGAGCGTCCGATAGATTGGTTTTTTTCTTCGACCGTTTCGTAAGAGGAGAAACCAAGGATAATTTTGATTCCGGGCGGAATACTGTTTAAAATATCTCTTTTTTGATCGTCCAGAAGCAATTTTAAGCTTTCCAGTAATTGAAGATTATTTCTAAGATAAGAAGCGACTAATAAGGCTGAAAAATTAAGAATCTCCCTTGCTGTCTCACTTTTGATTCCGACTTCGTTTGAAATCATTTCAGAAATCCTTCCTTTTTTATTGGTGAAAATTTCTTTCAGTAAAACGTTTCCTTCTAAACGGTAACAATCATCTACTGATAAAATTCGGCCGGATGTAAAATCAACTTCCTGATAAAACGTCGAATCATCCGGTAATAAGGAGACAATTCCTTTATAAAAATCTGATTCCTCTGCCCTATTATACAACCCCATCAAAACCGTACCTATCGAAACATCAATTCCCTTGATTAAAAGTGCATCATTTTCAAAATAAAACTTGTTTAGCTTGGAGACAACATTAGAAGAAATAAAACGTCTAAGTTCAATTTGTAGGTTTGGAGTCATGTTTAAATTGTTTAAAGAAATTATTTAAATCTATTCAAAATAACCGATAAAGTGAGGCTTTTTATCGTTTATCAGGATAAAAATATAAAATATTTTAACATATCCAAAAAATAAGTTAAAATATTAATCCCGAGATAAACAGTCTGTTAAGAGCAATTTTTAGAAGTATCAATAAATATAACCCTTTCGTTATCAAAACATACACAAAAGGTGGAATTACAGAAATAAATATTTTTTGCAAAAAAAATGAATTATAAGAAAAAGCTTAAGCGTATGTTACACAATTAAAATAAAATTGTTCGATATTCCCATGTCACATTCAAAAATATACCTAAAAAGATGATGCAGAATAAAAAATTCAAAAAACTAGATGCCAGAAAACCAAGTAATGATCCGGTTGCAGCTTTTAACGCTCGCTTGTGATTTTTAGAATCATAGATTAATTCACCAATAAAAGCCCCTACAAAAGGACCAATTATAACACCAAAAGGGATTGGTGCAAGAATCCCAACAATCAAACCAATATTGGTTCCCCAGATTCCGTAAGAACTTCCGCCAAATCTCTTCGTTCCTTTTGCCGGAATTACATAATCAAGAACTGTAATTACTATTGTTATCAAAAGAGTAATACCCAAAACCCAATAATTATTGTCTACCGCTTTTGTCATATACAACAACAATAAACCTACCCAACAAGAGGATAACCCAGGCAATACAGGTAAAAAACTACCCAAAACGCCCACAATCATACATATAAAACCAAGTAATAACAATAGTGAATCCATATATTTTTTTGTAATTTTGTACCTACAAATTCTTAATAAAAACTCTTAAATGCGTAAAATATTGCAAATCGTATTATTTACTTCTTTGATTATTTTAATCAGCGATAATACGTATTCGCAAGTTAAAAAGCTTTCGATCGATGATCAACTACTTCAGGACAGCATTTATAAAAGTAATAAGAAAAAAGTACTTAATTTTTCTATGAGAGAATTTGATTCCCTTTTCTTTGAATATTTTAATCATAGAACCGATTCGAATGTGGTGTTAAGCAGAAAAGATTTTTATGCTTACACGGTTCAAATTGCCATTTTTTCTGACCGATTGGCAAAATTATATCCTGATCAGAAAGAAGTTGCAGCACAAAACAAAGAAAAATGGCTCTTAGAAAGCTATGAAGATTATTTGCAATACAAAGCATCTCAAAAAAAATAGTCGTATTTTTATACCTTTAATCAGTCCATTCAATTCAACATCAAAATCTTGAAGCAGTTTTTCCTTTTTTTAGTTATTTTATTTTTCAATTCTTGTCAATATATTGATAAGCAGGTTCCGTCTGAAAAAGAATTACTTCAAAAAGAATTAAAAACAATCAACTGGAAAGAAGTTGACGAATACCCGTCTGTACCCAATTGCGAAAAAATAGCCGATAAAAAGCTACGCCAACAATGTTTTTTTGACGTTATGGCACAATTGATTCAGGAAAAACTAGACATCGATACACTGTCTATACTGTATCCGGAACTTGATACCATAGCCGTAAAAGTAACGGTTTTTCCAAATGCTACCATGAAATTTGAGCCACAATTCCCTAAAGATTCAGTCGCTTATGACACCATCAAAATCGATAGTATTCTACACGCTCGTTTAGTCGATTTTCCAAAAATAAATCCTGCTCTTAAACGCGGACTTCCGGTAAAAACTCAATTTATCTTGCCGGTAATTCTTAAAGCAAAAGGTAAAGAATAATTTTACTGTTTTCTTTTACAATTTAAATCGTCTCCCCTTCCATTCATAAGAACCAAACAGACTATATAACGCTACAGTTGAGCTAAAAAAAGGATATAAGAAACTACTTAAAAGCAAACTTTTTATTCTTGTCTTTCTCAAAAATTGATTTGTGATATAAAGCAATACAAAGTCAATTGTAAACTTTGAGAAAGCAAACAAAACAAAAAACGGATAAGGCAAAATCCCAAAAGCTAAGGCGAAAAATCCTATTACAAAATTTAGGTTTCCAAAGAAAACAAGCAATCCTAAAACCTTTCCAAAACTGCTTTGATATGAACTTGTTTTTGCTGCCCAACGCACTCTTTGGTAAAATAGAGATTTCCAGCTTTCGGTTGGTTTTGTACTTACAATCGATTCTTCCGATTTTAAATAATGAACTTTATCAGGGAATAAATTGGTCGCTTTTTGCAATAAAAAAACATCATCACCACTTGCAATTTTATCATTTCCATCAAATCCGTTTAGCTTTTTGAACAGCGATTTTGTGTACGCAAAATTAGCTCCGTTACACATAAAAGCTTTACCTAGCCCAAAACTTCCTATTGTTGCTCCTTGTAAACTCGTTAAATCTAATTGCTGAAAATGATGCAAAAATGAATTGTCGCATTCATAAGTTACAGCACCGGCAAGCATCGAAACATTGTTTTGCTGAATGTAATTGTCAAATATGAGTAACCAGTTTTCCGGCACCAGACAATCTGCATCAGTAGTTATAACCCAGTCTGTTTTTACGACTTGCATCGCTGTAGCTATAGCATCTTTTTTTGGCGAATTCGAAACCCGAATATTATCAATAACAGAAACCTGAAACTTCAAACCTGAAACCTCAAACTTCTCCTTCGAACTATCATCAACCAAAATCACTTCAAACAAATTTGTTGGATAAATCAACGCCGAAAAACTTTTTAGAAGATTCGGTAAATTCTCGCCTTCATTTCGAAACGGAACTATAATTGTAAAACTAGTTTGAGGCTCTAAAACTGTTTTTTGATGCTTTTTTACTCGTTTAAAACCATAAATAAGCAATCCAATACCAGATAAATAAACAACAGAAATTATACTTAGAATAATGGTAATCATAACTTTGTTTTAAAATCATTTTTCATTCGCAAATGTAGTCCCTACGGGACATTCTTACTCACTCATTTTATTGTTTTCTACCAATATTTAACGCCTAACGGAGTATGTTTTGCAAAAATTATAGATTGGCAAATACATCATTGTACTTGTATGAGTTACCACAAACATTTAACGCCTAACGGAGTATATCCGGCATAAATTACAAATTGGAAGATATATTATTGTACTTGTATGATTTACCACAAACATTTAACTCCTAACGGAGTATATCATACAGAAATTATAGATGGCAAATATATCATTGTACTTTTATTACTCCTTAACCCATTGGGTGTAATTACTTCGTCTGTTCGCTTCGCTTGCGTCAAAAAATATGTTACTATGTCTTAAAATTAATTACACCCAACGGGTTACTCCTTAAAATACATTTAACATTACCAAAAGTATATCTCGTAGAGATTATATATTGGTAACCAGAATCAATATGCCTGACTAATTTTGTCTCGTAGGGACTATATAAATCTTTAATCAGATAAAGAAACTAGTCCCTTTTTTTGCCAATTATTGTTTAAGGCTTACTGAAGAGCTTTTAAAATTCAACACATAATAAGCACCAATAACTACCGGCAAAACCACATTAAGAAACCACATCAAAGTGCTTATAAAAACCACAATCCATTCGTTTACACCCAAAATCCCAAAGAAATAGACGGCAACACTTCCTTTTACCGCAAAGTCTAAAAACTGAAAAGTAGGCAATGACGAAGCCAAAAAGTAAACCACTGCAATTGTAGCAATCAGCGTGAAATAAGGTAAATGAACATCGAAAGCCAAAAACAAAAAGTAATATTGATGAGAGAAAACTAAATAGCGTAAAACTCCTAAAAGAATATTTTTGCGATGAATTGGTTTTGGAATTTCATTGATCTTATGCAGCAATTTCTCGATCGAATATCCTTTGATTTTTATTTTTTTCAACGAAAACAAAACAACAAAAAGCAAGACAAAAATACCAAATAAAACAGCTACTGTTTGTGCTGTAATAATCTCATATTTAGCATTGAAATACAACATCCCAAAAATCCCAAAAATCACTGTTAAAATCATCTGGATTCCATTACAGATCAAATTCAGGAAAACTACTTTTTTAGCTTCTGTTTTAGGATAGAATAATGCTTTTCCGGCATACTCTCCTACACCATTTGGCGTAAAAATTCCAGCCGTAAGTGCTGCCAGAACTTGTTTTGTAGCTTCCCCTAAAGAAATTTCATGAATTACCCTGGCTAAATTTTGCCATTTCAAAATCTCAAAATAACGATTCAAAACACTTAAAAGCAGGATAAATCCAATTCCTGATACCGATTGATTCTTATGAAACAAGGTGATAAACTTCTGCCAATCGAGTTTATCATTGTGTGCCAATTGATTATAAATAAAATAAAATGCACCGCCTACAATCAAAAGTTTGACCAGAAGAACTAGGAATTGTTTAGCTTTGTGAGGAATTGAAATCATCTTGCAAAGTAAAGGAAAAACTATTATACAAAGTCACGCAAAGCCCCACAGAGTTTCGCAAAGATTTTATAGAAATTTAAACTTTGCGAATCTTCAAGTTTCTTCGTGAATCTCTGTGTAATTACAAAAAATGACAAAAGAACGTATCATATTAGGTATTGACCCCGGAACAACGATTATGGGTTTTGGATTGATTAAGGTCATCAATAAAAAAATGGAATTCTTGCAACTAAACGAATTGCAACTTTCTAAATACGACAATCATTACCAAAAACTAAAAATCATTTTTGAACGCACAATCGAGTTAATCGAAACACATCATCCTGACGAAATTGCGATCGAAGCTCCTTTCTTTGGTAAAAATGTACAATCGATGCTTAAATTAGGTCGTGCGCAAGGAGTTGCAATGGCAGCAGGACTTTCGAGAGACATTCCGATTACTGAGTATGAGCCTAAAAAGATAAAAATGGCGATTACCGGAAACGGAAACGCCAGTAAAGAACAAGTGGCAAAAATGCTACAACAGCTTTTAGGACTAAAAGAATTGCCAAAAAATCTGGATTCTACCGATGGATTAGCAGCCGCAGTTTGCCATTTTTTTAACTCCGGAAAAATCGTTGCCGGAAAAAGTTATACCGGCTGGGATGCATTTGTAAAACAAAACGAAGATAAAGTTAGAAAATAGTCTTCAGTGGCCGTTTACAGTTATACTAAGACTGGAAACTGAGACTGAAAACTGAGACTGAAAACTAAAAAATGTCAGGAATATACATTCATATACCATTTTGCAAGCAGGCTTGCCATTATTGCGACTTTCATTTTTCGACTTCCATGAAAAAGAAAGACGAAATGATTTTGGCTTTAGCCAAAGAAATTGCCATGCGCAAAAATGAATTTGAGCTTCTTGACTCTGCCGGAAATAACAACCAAATTGAAACCATTTATTTTGGCGGTGGAACACCTTCTGTATTAACAACCGAAGAAATTAATCTTCTGATTCGTACTGTTTACGACAATTATAAAGTTGTAGAAAATCCGGAAATTACGCTCGAGGCAAATCCGGATGATTTATCTACAGAACGAATTTTAGAGTTATCCAAAAGCCCAATAAACCGTTTAAGCATTGGCATTCAATCTTTTTATGAAGACGATCTAAAGATGATGAATCGAGCTCATAATTCGGTAGAAGCTATAAATTGCTTGACAGAAGCAACCAAATATTTTGACAACATTTCGCTTGATTTAATTTACGGAATCCCGGGATTGACAGATGAAATGTGGAAGAAAAATATCGAAACAGCTTTGTCGTTTGGTATTCCGCATATTTCAAGTTATGCTTTGACGGTTGAACCTAAAACAGCTTTAAAAAAACTAATTGATACCGGTAAAATCGCTGAACCACAAGACGAGGTCGCTTCAAACCATTTTATGATTTTGGTCGACATGCTTCAAAAAAATGGTTTTATTCATTACGAATTATCAAATTTTGGGAAAGAAAATTATTTTTCAAAAAATAATTCGGCGTATTGGTTAGGTAAAAAATATATCGGAATTGGCCCTTCGGCACATAGTTATGATGGTAAAAAAAGAGGTTGGAATATTGCTAATAATTCTCTTTACTTAAAATCTATTCAGGAAGATATCTTGCCCATAGAAACAGAAACCCTAACACTCTCTGATCGTTATAACGAATATATTATGACCGGTTTAAGAACCATTTGGGGTGTTTCGCTAGAACGAATTGAAAATGAATTTGGATTAAATTATCTGACTTATCTCAAAAAACAAAGTCAGAAATTCTTAGACGACGATTTGGTTTTTATCGAAAATAATATTTTAAAACCTACTGCAAAAGGAAAATTTTTAACGGATGGAATTGCAAGTGATCTCTTTTACTTAAATTTGGAAGAATAAAAATTGGACACTGATAAAACGGAGGCAGGCAACGCTGATAAAAATCCGTAAAATCCGCGTTAAAATATCTGTAAATCCGCGTTCCGTTATGCTAGCACTTATTGACGACAAATACCAAATAGACTTATCAAAACCCATTGATATTTCGATTCCGTTAACCAATACAGACGAAAACCCAATTGCATGGTATATTGAAAAACCAGTTATTGAACCCGTGGTTTTTGGCGATTGGATTGGAAAAGTTTCGGAAGGAAAATCATCAACAAACTTTAATAATATCTTCTTCAATCCGCATGGACATGGTACACATACGGAATGTTTAGGACATATTACAAATGATTTTTATAGCATCAATCAGTCTTTAAAACGGTTTTTCTTTTTTGCAAAACTAATTACAATCGAACCTGAAAAAATCGGTGATGATTTGGTGATTACGAAAGAAAGTATTTCGACTTCGCTCAATGGGACAATTGAGGCTTTAATTATCCGAACGGTTCCAAATCAAAAAGACAAAAAATCTCGAAAATACTCGAATACAAATCCACCCTATTTCTCTGAAGAAGCTGCTGTTTTTATCCGCGAAAGCAAAATTGAGCATTTACTTATTGATTTGCCAAGTGTGGACAAAGAACATGACGAAGGGAAATTATTGGCCCACAAAGCATTCTGGAATGTAAAAGACACTTTATACCTAAACGCTGACGCACGCTTAAATGCAACAATTACAGAAATGATTTTTGTTGCTGATGAAATTCAAGATGGTGATTATATACTAAATTTACAAATCGCTTCGTTTGAAAATGACGCAAGTCCAAGCAAACCTATTTTATATAAAATTTAAAGTTTGCCACGAATTACACAAATTTACACAAGCTAATCCTGTTTTTTTGCCACAGATTAAGGGATTAAAATGATTTAATCTGTATCAAAATAAGAATAAAGAAATTAGTGTAAATTCATGTAATTCGTGACAGAAAAAACTAAACCAATATGATTAACGTTTCTACAGATAAAACTAAACTTGACGTTCCGTTTATTCAAAATTTCCTAAAGGATATTTATTGGGCTGCGGGAAGAACAATCGATGAAGTTCAAACTACAATTGATGCTTCGGTTTGTTTTGGAATTTACCTGAATGACAAACAAATTGGCTTTGCACGCGTAATTACAGATTATGTCGTTTTTGGATATGTTATGGATGTTTTTATTACCGAAGAACATCGTGGAAAAGGATATTCATCCATTTTAATCGAAAATATGATGAACGAACCAATTCTAAAAGACATTAAAATCTGGCGATTGGCTACAACTGATGCTCATTTTTTATATCGTAAATTTGGCTTTACTCAATTGGAACATCCTGAAAAATTAATGGAGAAAAAACTATGATGAAAACAATAACTAAACTTGAAGAGTTAGGCTTATTTATCCTCGGAATCTATTTATTTAGTCTTTTAACGTATCATTGGTGGTGGTTTTTAGTTTTACTTTTAGCTCCGGATTTGTCAATGTTTGGATATCTATTTGGAAACAAAAGCGGCGCATTTTTTTATAATGTATTTCATCATAAAGCAATTGCAGTTTTATTATATATCGCAGGTAGTTATTTAAAAATCGAAAGTATACAATTGGCGGGAATCATTCTATTTTCTCATTCTGCTATGGATCGAATTTTTGGTTATGGATTAAAATATGAAAAAGGTTTTAAATACACTCATTTAGGTGAAATTGGTAAATAAAAAATAATATGAATTTAGAAACGTATTACGAATATTGTCTTTCAAAAAAGGGAGCCAGCGAGCATTTTCCTTTTGATGAAGACACTCTGGTATTTAAAGTTGGCGGCAAAATGTTTGCTTTATCTTCCTTATTGCAGTGGGAGAAAAATGAACCTTCGGTCAATTTAAAATGCGATCCGGAACGTGCTCAGGAATTACGAGCTGAATATGACGAGATAAAACCGGGCTTTCACATGAGCAAAGTACATTGGAACACTATTGGCTTAAAGGGGAATTTATCGACTTCTTTTGTAAAAGAATTAATCGATCATTCGTATGAGTTGGTTTTCAAAAGTTTGACAAAGAAAATTCAGAATGAAATTATTGAATTAGAAAATTAGGCATTACATTTGCATCGTAAGATAAAAAACTTAACAACTCAATTAATTTGCAAATTAGCAACTTATAGACATGAAAGAACAATTTAAAAAATTTCTGAACGAAGAACAAGATCCAAAAGCGATTGAAAAAATCACTTCGAAACTCAATGATTTATTGATGAAAAACGAAGAAATTGGCTATATCGCGGTTCAAAAAAAACCAGCAATTACTGTTTTTCCAGATAGCATAATCTTAACCAACAAACGTATCATCATTTGTAAACCTAAAAATTTAGGGCTTTCAATGGATTTTACGGATTATACCTGGGATGATATTACAAGTACTTTTGTAAAAGAAAACATTTTGGGTTCTGAGTTTTCATTTGGCACTCAGACAGACTTGACTATTTCGATCGATTATATCCCAAAAACTCAGGCTAGAAAAATTTATACATACGCTAAAGAACAATTAGATTTACTTAAAAATCCGGTTGTTGCACAAGCACCTATTACAGAAACAACTCAAACTATTGAGACAGAAGATGATTCTGAAGACGATGTTGAAGAAGTTGAAACAGAAGAGGTAACAAATTATGCCGAAATTTTGCCTGCAACAACAACACCTTACGAAACTTTTGAGCCTATTCAGCAAGCGCAACCTTCGACAGCAGATCGTAAATTAAGCGAATTATCTAAAGAAGAACTTTTTGATAAATTACAGAATTATAAAAAATTGCTTGATAATGGTTTAATCATGCAAGGTGAATATGATACTTACAAAAAAGAGATTTTAAGCTATATGTAGTTTAGTCTGAAAGTTTTAACCTTTGTCTAAAATAAAAAAGCCAGAAATAGAAATATTTCTGGCTTTTATTTTCAAGTCTATACTCTGACTTTTAACTTTTGACTTTTGACTTTATAACTTTCAACTTACAAAGTCGCTTTTTGTTTTTCTACAAAACTATGCGCTTGCAGTTCCAACAATTCTGTTGCTTTCTTTCGTTGCAAATCGTATAAATTTTTATCCCCGGCAATATCAGCATAAACCCTATCGTGCATTGAAGCACTTGTTTTTACCAATAATTCACGCTGGTATTTATTTTGTACCAAAGTAGCTTTCATTGCTGTTTCGGCTTCTTCCTGTTTAAAATCGAATTCGCCTTTAGGGGCCAGTAATTTAGCTATAATTGGAGAAGTTTCGATCGCGAGAAACAACAACATAATAAAGAATGATGGCAACCAGGGCAATTTATCTAAAGCGTTTATACGAGCCATTAAACCATCAAAACCTTCAATAATAGGTTGAGTTTGCAAGACTTTTTTATCTAAATCGGCTTGTAGTTGTTTACCTGTTTTTTCTTTTTCGGCAATTTTGGCCTCATTAGTTGTTTTTAAAACTGCTAATTCTTTTAAGGAAGCATCGTGTTTGTCTCGCTTCTCTTTATAAACGGGTCCTTTGCCCAGCTTTTTAGTTCCCGTCGTTCCTTCGGCTTCTGTAATATATGTTGAATACAAAGCGTTTACTTCTTTTTCTTTTGCAAGGATATCATTTTTTAAAGCCGCAATCTCAGCTTTATTTTTATCTACATCTGATTTGAAGTAATTACCAACTTGCTTTTTATTTGCCAATTCCATTTCATTTTTTTCTTTTAATAAAACGGTATTGATTTCTTTTTCAAAAATTTTAATCTCCAAAGGTTTAGAAATTACAATGGCAATAATAACCGCCAACAAAATTCGAGGTGTTGCCTGAAGAAATTCATCAAGAAAACGGTCTCTTTTTTTAATTGTTGAAACAATAAAACGATCTAAATTAAAAATGAGTAAACTCCATACAAATCCAAAAATTAAAGCTGGATAAATTGAGTCAAAAACAGTAAAAAGCGCATAGGCACTTGCAAGAAAAGCCATAACAGCGGTAAAAAAAACGGTGGCTCCAATACCAACATATTTGGTTTGTTCGCCTTCTGAGCAATTATCGAGTAAGTCCCGATCAGCCCCAGAGCAGAGGATAAAAAATTGTTTTAACATGATTGATGATTTTTGATTGTGATTGATAGGGCAAATTTAACGCCAAAAATTTAATTCTGATGTAAATAGTTGATTTGTTTTTACTTGCATCAATAAAAAATCCTTTTTTGTTAAATGTTATTTTAACATTAATCTATTTCTAATGTTGGAAAGGAATCATAACACTATGTTAATTTTTTCTATCGCCTTTAATAACATTAAGGTTCTAGTTTCGCAAGAAATCAAACTAAAACACAATGAAAAAAATTTATTTAGTAGTAACATTCATGCTATTAGCCTTTTCAGGTTATGCTCAAAAAGCAATAATCTCCGGAAAAGTATTAGATATTGATGATAAACTTCCTTTACCGGGAGCGATGATTCAAATTGTAGGTGAAAACAAATACACGGTTTCAGATTATAACGGTCGTTTTGAATTGCTTAACATCAATGTTGGAACTTACAAAGTAGAAGTAAAATATATAGGATATACTGCGATAACTCAAGAGATCACTGTAGAACAAAGTAAAAATAACGTCATCGATTTTGCCCTTAAAACTTCAGGAACAGAACTAAATGAGGTTATTGTTGGAGATATTCTAAAAGGCCAGGCAAAAGCTTTAAACCAACAAAAAAACAGCAAAAATATCGGAAACATCATTTCATCTGATCAAATGGGGCGGTTTCCTGATGCAAACGTTGGAGATGCCTTAAAACGTGTCCCGGGAATTACAATGCAAAATGATCAGGGCGAAGCACGTAACATTATCATTAGAGGTTTGGCTCCGTCATTGAACTCGGTAACTTTAAATGGTGATCGAATCCCGTCTGCCGAAGGAGACAACAGAAACGTGCAAATGGATTTAATTCCATCTGATATGATTTCGACAATCGAAGTCAACAAAACCCTGACTTCTGACATGGATGCTGATGCAATTGGAGGGTCTGTAAATTTGGTAACCAGAGCAACACCTAACGGCCAAAGAATCTCAGCCACACTTGCCGGTGGTTTTATGCCAATACGTGAGCATGCAACCTATACTGCTGGTTTAGTTTACGGAAACCGTTTTTTTGACAATAAATTAGGAGCTGTTTTTAGCGGTTCTTATAATAATGTAAATTACGGATCTGATAATATCGAAAACGAATGGGTAAAAGATAAATTCGGGAATGAATATCTACAGGCATCAGAAATTAGAAAATATGATGTACAACGTATTCGTCGTAGCGGATCTGTGGCATTAGACTATAAATTTGATGAGAACAATACGATTTTTGCCAACGCAATTTATAACTGGAGAGACGACAGAGAAAACCGTTTTAGAACTACTTATGATGACATTGCACCTATTTATAATGGCGAACAAATTACAGGTTTTAAAGGTCGTGTAAAACGTCAGACAAAAGGAGGGGTTGATAATAATCGTGATAAAAACCGAAGATTAGAAGATCAACGTGTTCAGAATTATTCGATTCGAGGAGAACATTTAATCAACTCCGAACTAGATTTAGACTGGTCTGCCAATTATGCAAAAGCAAGAGAATATCGCCCTGGAGAACGCTATATCGAATACCGTCAGAAAGGCCTGGATATGGTTCAGGATTTGTCTGATATCAGGTTTCCGCTAATGACAACAACCGGAGAATCTCTTGATAAGTTCAAATTTCAAACCGCTACAGAAAATACAAATGAAACGAGCGAAAGTGAATTTGGGGCAAAAGTGAATATCCGTTTTCCTTTTACGATTATTCCTTCTGAAAAAGGAAGATTGAGAACCGGGCTTAGACTTCGATTAAAAGAAAAAGAAAGAGATAATAATTTCTACGCTTATGCACCAATCAATACTGATATGGCTTTGTTATCACAAGTTCAAAACAGTTATTACGATGGTCAGAACTTTAATCCGGGAAGCAAATATGTTCCTGGAAGTTTTGCTTCGGCAAATTTTCTGGGAAGTCTGGACTTAAACAATGCTGCATTATTTAAAAAATCCGAAGATCCATCAGAGTTTTTAGCGGTAAATTATAATGCCAAAGAAAGTATTTATGCCGCTTACGTAAGATGGGATCAGGATTTTAACGACAAACTTTCTATGGTTTTAGGTTTCAGAGTCGAAAATACTCATATTGATTATACAGGAAATCGCGTTTTAGATGAAGAGAAACTAGAGAGTCAAATAAATACGACGAATGCCTATACAAACTTGCTACCGAGTATTTCGTTGCAGTATAATGCTACAAAAGATCTCGTTTTGAGAGCGGCTGTTACAACGGCTTTGGCAAGACCGGACTATTATGCATTGGCTCCTTATGTAAATAATATTGCTGCCGATAAAGAAATTACAGCCGGAAATCCGGATCTTGACGCTACCTATTCCTATAATTATGATTTTATGGCCGAGAATTATTTCAAATCTGTTGGATTAATTTCAGGTGGTGTTTTTTATAAGAGGCTAGACAATTTTATTTACAACTATAGTGACAATCAATATACTGATGCAAAATTTGCGGCTGATTTCCCCAATCAGACTAATCCAATTCCAGCGGGAGAAAACTGGTCATTTTTACAATCAAGAAACGGAGATACAGTTGATGTTTATGGCTTTGAAATGGCGTTTCAACGTCAGTTAGATTTCCTTCCGGGTAAATTCCTTAAGGGATTTGGTATTTATTTAAACTACACGTACACGAAATCTAAAGCAAAAGGAATTGCTGACGAAGACGGAAACGAAAGAAATAATATCAGTCTTCCGGGAACAACTCCACACATGTTCAACGGATCGTTGTCTTGGGAGAACAAACGTTTTTCTGCCAGAGTTTCGACCAATTTCACTTCAGATTATTTAGACGAATTGGGTTCAGAATCTTACAAAGACAGCTATTACGACAAACAATTCTTTTTAGATGCAAATGCTTCGTTCAAGATTACACCTAAACTTCGTCTTTTTGCCGAAGCTAACAACTTAACAAACCAGCCTTTACGCTACTACCAAGGAGTTGAGGCGCATACCAAACAAGCAGAGTATTATCAGGCCCGATACAATTTTGGGTTAAAACTTGACTTGTAATAATCAATTTATAAAATTCTTAAATTAGACAGAACATAACCGTTCTGTCTAATTTTATTAAAATGAAATCTGTAATGAAAAATAAATCTATCATAGTTTTTTTACTTTTAAGCACTCTATTCATCGCTTGCAAAGACAATAAACTGGCGCCGGTTGCTGTAAATGCAGTAAAACCAACCGTTGTTACTCAGGCTTTACCGCACGATACTGATGATCCATCGATCTGGATTCATCCAACAGATGCATCAAAAAGTATTATTGTAGGGACTGATAAGGATACAGACGGTGCTTTGTATGCTTTTGATTTAAAAGGAAAAATTGTTGCCAAATCAGAGGTTTTAAAACGCCCGAACAATGTAGATATCGCTTACGGTTTGGTAATTGACGGAAAAAAAACAGACGTTGCTGTAACTACAGAACGTGAATCTAATAAAATAAGAATTTTTAGTTTGCCTGATTTAAAAGCAATTGATAATGGCGGAATAGCTGTTTTTGACGGTGAAGATCTGCGTGATCCAATGGGAATTGCTTTGTATACCAGAAAAAGCGATGGTAAAATTTTTGCCATCGTAGGCAGAAAATCAGGACCATCGGGAAGTTACTTATGGCAATATGAACTTTCTGGAAACGGAAAATTTGCAACTGCAAAAGTCGTTCGGAAATTTGGCGCTTATAGCGGAAAGAAAGAAATTGAAGCCATTGCGGTTGATAACGAATTGGGAACTGTTTTGTACTGTGATGAACAATTTGGGATTAGAAAATACAAAGCCGATCCTGCTTTAAACGATAACAAAGAGATCACTATTTTTGGAAAAAAAGGCTTTAAAGCCGACAATGAAGGAATTGCTATTTATAAAAAAACAGATTCTACAGGATATATTTTAGTCTCTAATCAGCAAGCAAATACTTTTATGGTATATCCCAGAGAAGGTGCAAAAGGCAATCCTGCCAATTATCCTTTGTTAGCCGAAATCCCAACATCAACAATCGAATGCGACGGCGCTGATGCGACTAGTATAAATTTAGGAGGAAATTTTAAAAACGGACTTTTTGTAGCGATGAGCAACGGAATGACTTTTCATTATTATACCTGGGATTTGATCCAGAAACGTATCGACGAAGCTAAGAAATAGTTTGCAGTCTCAGTATTCAGTTTCTTAACTGCGATTGAATACTTGGACTGTAAACTGAGACTGAGACATAACAAAAAAGCTGTTCATAACGAACAGCTTTTTTTAGTTTGAATTAGTAATCTTCCTTATTCTGTAATCGGTGCTCCGGCTAAAATTTCAGCGTTTGCAAACTCTTCAAATTTGGCGAAATTAGCTTTAAATTTCTGAGCCAATTCAACTGCTTTTTTATCGTACAACTCAGGATCTTCCCAAGTATTTCTAGGATTTAAAATTTCACTTGGCACATTCGGACATGATTGTGGTTTTGCGATTCCAAACACTTTATGATTTTTATATTCTACATTGTCCAATTCACCGTTTAATGCAGCGGTAATCATGGCACGTGTATATTTTAGTTTCATACGAGTTCCTGTTCCGTATGCTCCACCTGTCCAACCGGTGTTGATCAACCAAACTTTTACGTCTGCGTCTTTCATTTTTTTCGTTAGCATTTCGGCATAACGTGTTGGGTGCAATGGCATAAATGGTGCACCAAAACAAGCTGAGAAATTAGGTTGTGGTTCTGTTACTCCAGCTTCTGTTCCTGCAACTTTTGCAGTATATCCTGAGATAAAATGGTACGCTGCCTGACCTGGAGTTAATTTTGAGATTGGAGGCAAAATTCCAAAAGAATCTGCCGTTAAGAAAAATATATTTTTAGGATTATGACCTATAGATCCCGGCTGAATATTATCGATATGTGTTATTGGGTAACTTACACGAGTATTTTGTGTGATGGAAACATCATCATAATCAACTTCGTTTGTTCCTGCTTTAAAAACCACATTTTCTAAAAGTGCTCCTTTTTTGATAGCTCTAAAAATGTCCGGTTCATTCTCTTCGGTTAAGTTGATTACTTTTGCGTAACAACCACCTTCAAAGTTAAAAACTGTATTTTCTGCAGTCCAACCGTGTTCATCATCTCCAATTAATTTACGTGCAGGATCTGCTGATAAAGTTGTTTTTCCTGTTCCTGATAATCCAAAGAAAATTGCAGTATCTCCATCTTCACCAACATTGGCACTACAGTGCATTGGTAAAGTATTTTTGAAAACCGGTAAAATGAAATTTAAAGCAGAGAAAATCCCTTTTTTCATTTCTCCTGTATAACCTGTTCCACCAATAAGTGCTATTTTTTTTGTAAAATCTAAAATAGCAAAATTAGACTGGCGTGTACCATCTACAGCAGGATCTGCCATGAAACTTGGTGCACAAATTACCGTCCATTCCGGGGTGAAATTTGCTAATTCTGAATCTTCCGGTCTTAGAAACATATTGTAACAAAACAAATTAGACCAGGCAGTTTCTGTAACAACGCGAACATTTAATCTATAATTGGCATCAGAACAAACATACGAATCACGAACAAAAACCTCTTTGTTTGATAAAAACTGAGTTACCTTATTATATAGTTTTTCAAAAGCAGCTGGTTCAAAAGGAATATTTACTTTTCCCCACCAAACCTGATCTTCAGTAATACTATCTCTTACAATGTAACGATCCTGAGGAGAACGCCCTGTAAATTCACCTGTATTAATTGCCAATGCGCCTGTAGAGTTCTCAACACCTTGGCCTGATTGCAAAGTAATCGCATGCAATTCATCAGCAGATAATTGGTAGCGAACTTTTGCATTTTCAATTCCTAACTCCTTTAGCGAAATCGATTGCGTGAAAACTGTGTGACTGTCCATAAATTTTAAGTTGTGTGTGATATTTAATAAGAAGCAAAATTATGTATTTATTATCAAACCTTTAAAAAAAATTAAATTTCACTTTTATTTATATCGATAAAGTAAAATTTGATCTCAAAAATCAATAAAACAAAAAAATAACCGCCCCCAATTTGTTTTCTTATAATCCACTAAATGAATTTGTTATATAATTTACGTATTAAAGCAAAAAACAACAGAAATTCACATAAATAAGATTATATGTTATTTATGAGACAAAATTAAAGATTAATTTTTAGATAGAATTTTTTATTCGGGATTTTATGATTTTCTTCTCAAAATTGTAACAAATAATGCCGCCCAAGCAATAATTAATAAAAAACCACCCAAAGGAGTTGCGAATACGATAATTTTAAAATCGAAAACTGTAAGACTTTTTGTCGCTAATAAATAGATAGAACCGCTAAATAGAAGTACACCTGCCACAACTAAATTATAGATTGCTTTTAAGGTTTTTTCGGCAATATCTTTTCTGGTCGAAAGAAAAAGCAAAAACAAGGCATGATACATTTGGTAACGAACTCCAACTTCAAAAGTATTTAGCTCTTCGACAGATAAATATTTTTTTAGTAAATGCGCACCAAAAGCCCCCAAAATAATGGCTATCATTCCCATAAAAGCTCCTGCTAAAACAATTTTTCTTTTCATGTTTTCTATCTTTTTATTTCTACAACAAAAATACTTCAATACATTTTAAAAAGCATTTTAGTTTTCGAAAATCTTTTCCGGAAAAAGAATTTCATTGCTTTTTGGCTTCAAAATAAAAAATAATGCATTTTTAGAAAATTAAAATTGTTACATATTTAACAATTTAATATATTTGTGTTATATATTTAAAACATGAGAAGCATTTTAATTATTGGAGCCGGTAGATCTGCATCGTCCTTGATACGTTATTTACTATCAAAATCAGAAAGTGAAAATCTACATCTTATTGTAGCTGACCTGTCATTGGCTCTAGCCGAAAAAAAGACACAGAATCACCACAATGCTACTCCAATTGCTTTAAATATTTTTGATACCGAACAGCGAAAAGCTGCAATCGAAAAAGCATCTATCGTAATCTCGATGCTGCCTGCTCATTTGCATATAGAGATCGCCAAGGATTGTCTGGAGTTCAAAAAACACCTTGTAACCGCTTCTTATATAAGCGATGCCATGCAGGCGCTGGACGAAGAGGCCAGGAAAAACAATCTGATTTTTATGAACGAAATTGGTCTTGATCCCGGAATCGATCACATGAGTGCCATGAAAGTTATTGACGAGATTAGAGCAAAAGGCGGCAATATGTTGCTTTTTGAATCTTTTTGTGGCGGATTAGTGGCTCCCGAATGTGATAACAATTTATGGAATTATAAATTTACCTGGGCGCCCAGAAATGTAGTTCTGGCGGGACAAGGCGGGGCTGCAAAATTTATTCAGGAAGGTACTTATAAATATATCCCCTACGGAACTGTGTTTCGCAGGACCGAATTTCTGGAAGTCGAAGGTTACGGGAAATTCGAAGCCTATTCGAACCGGGATTCGCTTAAATACAGGTCGATTTACGGCTTGGATGACATCCTGACTTTATATCGAGGAACAATTAGAAGAGTGGGGTATTCGAAAGCATGGAATATGTTTGTGCAACTAGGCATGACAGATGATAGTTATATTATGGAAGGCTCAGAAAACATGAGTTACCGTGAGTTTGTGAACTCCTTTTTGCCGTATCACCCAACAGATTCTGTAGAGATTAAAACGCGATTGATTTTAAAAATAGATCAGGATGATATAATGTGGGATAAACTTCTGGAATTGGATTTGTTTAATCCGGACAAAAAAGTGAATTTACCCAATGCTACTCCTGCACAAATATTAGAAAAAATATTATCAGACAGTTGGACCCTGGAACCCAACGACAAGGATATGATTGTTATGTATCACAAATTTGGATACGAACTAAATGGCAAAAAACAGCAAATAGATTCAAAAATGGTTTGTATTGGCGACGATCAAACTTATACTGCAATGGCAAAAACGGTAGGATTACCGGTTGCAATGGCCACATTATTGATTTTGAATAAACAAATAACAACTCCCGGAGTACAACTTCCGATAAAAAAAGAAGTGTATTTACCCATTTTGAAAGAGTTAGAAGAATATGGGGTCATTTTTAACGAGCAAAATATGCCCTATTTTGGATACAACCCAGATTTGTTTTAAGATCTGGTTTTGTTAGTTTTTTTTAGAATTTTTTTTTAGTTTTTTATTTATCCGCTTCTATTTTTCAGAAGCGGATTTTTTTTTGAAAGAAAGGTGTTAACAGGTACAGAGGGACAAAGCTGCAAAGTTTCAAAGGTTTCTTTAGATTACGCAAAAGTAACAAAGGTTTTTGGGTAGTCCCTAGCTTTAGCTAGGGCTCACAATACAATGAGAAGGAAATGGCTTTAGCCCAATAAACACATTTTGATGATTAAAATTTCACCTAAAGCCAATTATTTTCTTTACAAAAACTCCAGCTAAAGCTGGAGCCTATTCATACCCAAAAGAAACCTTTGAAACTTTGTGGCTTTGAACCTTTGCAACTTTGAACCTTTTTCAAAACCTTAAAAAAAAACCTATTTCTCAGCCTGAAACGTAATTGGCAAAGTATACATTACCCGAACGACTTTTCCTTTTTGGGTGGCGGCAGTCCACTTTGGGGAAAGTTTAAGAACGCGAATTGCCTCATTGCCTATCCCGTAACCCGGATCTTTTAGTGTTGTGATATCTGTTAGACTGCCGTCTTTTTCGATCACAAAGCGTATGTAGGCTTTCCCGTCAATCTTATTTTTTCCAACTGCTACCGGCATTTTAAAATTTTCACCAATAAACTTATAAAACGCATTCATGCCACCCGGAAATTCAGGCAATTTTTCAACTTCCTCAATTACATAAAGGTCTTTTTCTTTAACATCGGCTTTGTTAGAAACCTTTTGAGCCATTGTTTTGGTACTAAAAACAAACAACAATAAAGCATAAATTATACCTACGCTAAATACTTTTAATACAACTTTAATCGGAGATTCTTTTTTGGTCATCATCAGTAAACGTTTTTTAGTTATTAAATAATTAATATTACTCGCAAGAGCAATCGTTTTTTTATTAGAAGCAAAATCCAACAATAGATTCTGATAACTTTTAACAGATTCAAACTGTTTGTTTACAGCTTCGTCAGCCAGAAATTCATGATTGAGTTTTATGGATTTTTTGTAAAGCAAAAGCAACGGATTGAACCAAAAAATAATTTGTAAAATCTCAACAAAAAGAATATCCAAAGTATGTTTTTGCTTTAAATGTGCTTTTTCATGCGCTATTAATTCTAATGGAATCTTACCATTTTCGAATTCATTTTTATTGATAAAAATAGATTTCCAGAAAGAATGCGGTAAAATAGATTCCTCGATCAAAACTATTTTATCGTCTTTTATAAAGTGTACTTCACTCCTTTTTAACCTCTTATAAAATGAATATAAGCCAAATAAAAACCGCGTTGTAAGCAATAAAACGCCCACGGAATAAATGGCTAAAATTAAAACCATTACAAAATCGCTAAACGAAATTATCTCAAAACTTTGACTGCTTTTTTGAATCACCAATTCATTGAGCTCAATCAATCCTATTGTACTTGAAACAGTCGATTGAAACGAAATAATTTGCAACGGAATCACGAAACTAAAAACCAAACTCACCAATAAATAAGCACGATTAAAACGAAACATTTTCTCGTTTTCAAGCCACAATTTATATACTGCATAAAAAACGAAAAGCAGTATTCCTGATTTTAGAAGATAGGTTGTCATTTTTTCTTTTTTTGGATTTCTGAATCGATTATTTTTCTAAGTTCCTCTAATTCTAAAGTCGACAAATTGGTTTCTTTCGTAAAAAAAGAAGCAAATTGTGATGCCGAATTATTAAAAAAACTACTGATTAATCCGTTTACATGTTTCGAGAAATAAACGGTCTTTTCGACCAAAGGATAATATTCTCTCGAATTCCCAAATTCGTTATAGGCGACGAATTTCTTGTCGATCATACGTTTCAAAAGTGTTGCAACGGTTGTTGTTGCCGGTTTTGGCTCCGGATACGCTTCGAGTAAATCTTTCATAAAAGCTTTTTCAAGCTTCCAGAGATGCTCCATTAATTGTTCTTCTGAGTTTGATAGTTGCATACTTTTAAGGTGCTAAGGTTCTGAGATACTAAGTTTTTTTGCCATGAATTGCTCGAATTTTCTCTAATTTTTTTGATGATTACGATTAATCTATATTCTATATTCTATATTCTATATTATATATTCTATATTCTATATTCTATATTCTATATTCTATTCTCTAAAAAAAACAGTAAGCTACTTTATTTCTCGCTCTGAAATCAAATTACCATTGTTATAGTTCTTGATTTCGGTTAGTTTGCCTTTGTCTGAGTAAAATTTCCAGTCTCCAAAATAAAACCAATGTGTTTCTACAGCGTTGACTTCGATTTTTGTTTTTCCTTTTGATTGTAGTTTTCCATTTTCATAATAATATTTTACAATACAGATTCCGTTTTTGTATTTCTCGGTTTTGTAGATTTTCCCGTTAATATAGGATTTCCATTTTTTTACCGCTATATCGTGTTTATAATATTCAAATGATTTATAAGTTGTGCTGTCTTGTTTATAGTTTTCGACCCAAAGACCTTCTTTCTTTTTATCAATCTTCTGATTAATAGGTTTGCTTTTACAGCCCAAAAGTATCATTCCGCAAAAAAATAGTAAAAGAAGGTTTTTCATATTTCGAATTTAACTCTACATTTATAGATGTTGCTCTACAAATGTAGAGTTATTTTTTTAATAACAAAAAGAATTTAAAAAAAGTTTCTTTTTTTAAGGTTCAAAGAAACAAAGCCACAAAGGCACAGAGGTTTGTAGAACATTGAAAGGGACAAAGTTTTTTTGAATAGTCCCCAGCTTTAGCCAGGGCTCACAATACAATGAGAAAGAAATGGCTTTAGCCAAATAAATTCTCAGACGCTTAAATATTTTGGCTAAAGCCATTTCTTTTCTTTACAAAAAACTCTAGCTAAAGCTGGAGCCTATTCAATTTCTGATATAAAAACCCTTTGTCGCTTTGCACCTTTAAACACATTGCTGTGCGTCTCTACGGAAAACCTTTGTCACTTTATGCCTTTGAACCTCTCTTTTGCGTTAGGGATAGAGGCGGTATCCTTTTATGAAATGAAATGGAATAAAAGATATAGCCGAAAGCCCGACCGCGGCAGCGGAAACGCCCATAAAAAAAATCCGCTTACTCTAAAAAGAATAAACGGATTGTATTTTGATACCTAACAGGTTTTGAAAACCTGTTAGGAAACTTTGTAAAAAAAAACTTTGTGTCTTAGAGCCTTCGTGGCAAATTACTTAGAAAGCTCTACAAAATATTTGTAAAACAACGGAATAGTTTCGATTCCTTTCAAGAAATTGAAAATCCCAAAGTGCTCGTTTGGTGAGTGAATCGCGTCACTGTCCAGACCAAAACCCATAAGGATTGTTTTGCTTTTTAGTTCTTTCTCAAACAACGCTACAATTGGGATACTACCGCCGGAACGAACCGGAATTGCAGGAACTCCAAACGTTTCTGTATAGGCTTTGTTTGCTGCCTGATATCCAATACTGTCAATTGGCGTAACATACCCTTGCCCACCGTGATGTGGCGTTACTTTTACGGTAACTCCAGACGGCGCAATATTGGTAAAATGTTTGGTAAAAAGCTCTGTGATTTCATGCCAATCCTGATTAGGGACCAAACGCATGGAGATTTTAGCAAAAGCTTTGCTCGCAATAACTGTTTTGGCTCCTTCGCCTTGATATCCGCCCCAGATTCCGTTTACGTCCAATGTAGGACGAATCGAGTTGCGCTCGTTGGTAACATATCCTTTCTCGCCATAAACATCGTTTAGGTCTAAGGCTTTTTTATATTTTTCTAAGCTAAAAGGTGCTTTTGCCATTTCGGCTCTTTCCTCTGTAGATAACTCCTGTACTCGATCATAGAAACCAGGAATGGTAATATGATTGTCTTGGTCATGCAAAGAAGCGATCATTTTTGCCAAAACATTTATTGGGTTCGCTACTGCTCCACCGTATAATCCGGAGTGCAAATCACGATTTGGTCCTGTAACTTCTACCTCTACATAACTCAACCCACGTAAACCTGTCGTGATCGACGGTTGTTGGTTCGAGATCATTCCGGTATCTGAAATTAAGATTACATCATTTTTTAGTTTCTCCTGATTGCGTTCTACAAACCAGGCCAAACTTGCAGAACCTACTTCTTCTTCGCCTTCGATCATGAATTTTACGTTGCAAGGCAAAGTATTGGTTTGCACCATAAGCTCAAGGGCTTTTACGTGCATGTACATTTGTCCTTTGTCATCGCAGGCTCCACGGGCAAAAATTGCGCCTTCCGGGTGAATTTCGGTTTTTTTAATTACGGGTTCGAATGGTGGCGATGTCCATAATTCGATAGGATCTGGTGGTTGAACATCATAATGTCCGTAAACAAGAACTGTAGGTAAATTTGGGTCGATTATTTTCTCTCCATAAATGATTGGATAACCTGGAGTATCGCAAATTTCGACAAAATCGCAGCCTGCTTTTGTTAAACTTTCCTTAACAGCCTCGGCAGTATCGATCACATCTTGCGAATATGCAGTGTCAGCACTTACCGACGGAATTTTTAATAATTCGATCAATTCGTTGATAAACCGATCTTTATGTTGTTGAACGTAAGACTTAATATTTTCCATTTCAATTATTTTTATAGAAATTCAAAAATACAAAAAATAGAATTAATATTTTTTTTCAAAAATGCTTTGAAATATAGAAGTTATGTTTATCTTTGCACCCACAATTGAGCGGATATGGTGAAATTGGTAGACATGCCAGACTTAGGATCTGGTGCCGCAAGGCGTGTAGGTTCGAGTCCTATTATCCGCACTGAAAAAGCTTCTGAGAAATCAGAAGCTTTTTTGTTTTTGGTCTTTTGACAAATATTACTACTATTTGAACCTTGTAAGTAATATAAGTTCATTTTAGTTTTGCATAATTAAATCTTTTCAAAAGATAAAACAGCTTAAAAAGAAAGTAATAAAAAACCCGATCGCATTTCTGAATCGGGTCTAAATTACTAGCCATCTTTTTGCGTATCTTCTATACTAAATAACTTTTGTAAATTTTTTAAAGTAAGTGGGCCACCAATATGAGTCACCGATTCGTTTTGTTTTTTTACAAAATAAACACTTTTAACCCCCAGCATTTTATCATAACGAATTGTCACTATATCGCCTTTCCAATTTTTATAATCAAAACTTTCTCCCTTTTTATATTCAGCACTGTTCATCACTCTAAATACTTCATTATAAATCTCTATCATTTCTGATTTTTTAAGCACATAACTCCATCTTACATCGTTTTTAGTAGTTACATCCGGCATATTTAAACTATATAATTCTCCAAACCTGTTTATTTTCGTGGTACCCATATTTACAGAAATTACTTCATCTGGCTTGCTATCTTCGGAATGCCTTACAATTTGTGCATTAAGATTAAACCCTAAAATCAAGACAACAACTAATAATAATTTTTTCATGTTTTTTTTCTTAAATTAATAATAGACAAATGTAGTCCTGCGCAAATCATTGATTTTACGATTTTCCGTAAAAGAGTAATATATTTATCGATTGTTTAAAACATTTTTAGCTTTTGGCTTTCGCCGAAATTAAAATGCAATTATAACATTGTCGATTATAACCACGAAGGACGGATTAAAATCCACCCTTACAATAGGTTTTGTCCCTACGGAACTTGCTATAAAATTCCGGAGGAATGATCTATTTTATAGCAACGGATTTTAATCCGTTGAACGCAACGTAAACGCAATATTTGTCGATTATAACCACGAAGGACGGATTAAAATCCATCCCTACAATAGGTTTTGTCCCTACGGAACTCTCCATAAAATTCCCGAGGAATGATTTATTTTGTAGCAACGGATTTTAATGCGTTGAACGTAACGTAAACACAATATTTGTCGATTATAACCACGAAGGACGGATTAAAATCTATCCTTACAATAGGTTTCGTTCCTAGGTAACTCTCTATAAAATTCCGAAGGAATGATCTATTTGTAGCAACGGATTTTAATGCGTTGAACGTAACGTAAACACAATATTTGTCGATTATAACCACGTAGAATGGATTAAAATCCATCCCTACAATAGGTTTCGTTCCTACGGAACTCTCTATAAAATTCCGAAGGAATGATCTATTTTGTAGCAACGGATTTTAATCCGTTGAACGCAACGTAAACAAAATATTTGTCGATTATAACCACGAAGGACGGATTAAAATCCATCCCTACAATAAGGTTTCGTTCCTACGGAACTCTCTATAAAATTCCGAAGGAATGATCTATTTTGTAGCAACGGATTTTAATCCGTTGAACACAACGTAAACAAAAAAATAAAAAAACAGACGCAAAAACCTCACCTTATTCAACCTCAAAATAAGGATCTAGAATCTCTGCAAATTCATTGAGCCAATAAAAGCCATCGCTTATTTTTTCGAGTTCAAGCTTTAGAGTTTCATCTTTTCTTAATATCCCCAAAGCGACTATATAGTTTAATCGTCGTATTGTTTTTGCCAGATCTTTGGCAGAGATAATAGTATTAAAAAAATCTATCAGCATTTGTTCTGTTTCTTTTGAAAGTTTTTCTGTAGTCATTATCGTTAAGTTTTAAGAATACCACAAAAATCCTTAGAACATATTTTCATTTGAGCGCATATATGAGTTCAATTCTATTTTATTTTTTCATAAAAAAAACCTCCAGCTAAAGCAGGAGGCAATTTATTTTCGTAGAATCGACAATTTTCAAAATTGGAATTTTAATTTTCTAACTAATCCAAATCTTCTTTTTAAACAAGTTTGCCGTATGTCTTAGATGTTGATTAAAGCCTATTAAAACGACCAAAATCAACAAACCATATCCTACAGCGGTATAAATTTCCATATTCGACAATAAGGTTGCTTGTTTGGCAAGGGTCGTAAAAACTTTTTTCAGGGCAAGTGTATTGGCATTATCTGCCGAATATCCTTTGGCCATAAAACCCTGCGCTGTTGTGGCAATTGTTTGCTGTGCTTCGGGATTTTCGCCTGTTACGAATTGACTTAGTTTCAGGAAGTGTTTTTTGTTCAGGAATACCTGTGCATTCTGCATGATGCAAAAACCAATTGTACTACCCCAAAAACGTCCCGAAACTCCAATAATTCCAGACGAAGTCATCATCTTGCCCGGAACAGCAGTAACGGTAAACAAAACCAAGGGCACAAACAAAATACCAACCGCGATTCCTTGTATTATATAAGGTATAATAATATCGCTCAAAGAAACATCTGGTACAAAGAGAAACGTAAACCAAAAATGAAAAACGGCCAAAAGCGCAAAGCCTATCATAAATATGTATTTGGTTGCGAGAGATCGCATCAGGAAAATGGCGGCTAGAAACAGGCCTATTACATTTCCTAATCCGTTTATGTATTGTACTCCGGCAACTCTCGAGGGATCCCAGTTCCAGATGCTAAACATCGCACTATGACAAAGACTTAAGGTTGCTCTGGCGATGTAAAAGAGAAAAAACAAGAGAAACCCAATTCTAAGATTTGCGTACTTGAAAACTTCAAAATCAAAACTTGGTCGTTTGACCAATAATTGTCTAAAAATGAATAATCCGCCTGTAACCAAACACATTATCAAAGCGAGAATCAATTGCGAAGATTCGAACCAGTACTTTTTTTCGGCATACACAAAAAAGTAAGCGCCTGTTAAAATCGAAACCAAAACCAAAACATAACTCAATAAATCGACCTGATACAACGGGATTTTCTTTGTTATTCTATGACTTCTAAAGGTAACCAGGATCAGGAAAACATTAATAAGTTGCAGCATTCCTGAAACATACAACATGTATTTCCAGTCGTAATGATCCAGAAACCAAACAGCAATGTTCATAATAAAGGGCGTTGCCAACAAAAGCGATCCGTAATAAAAGGAGAATCCTATAATAATGGCGTTTTTAGAATGAAAACGTTCTACCAACAATTGCCTCAAAATCATAACCGGCAAAGCCATCAAGATTCCTTCGGCAACTCGCAACATTATAAAAACAGCAAAATTGGTTACATATCCTGACGAAATTATCGTTACGGCGATCAATACATAAAGGGCAATTAAGTAGCTTTTTGCAGGAAAGTAATTCGAGAATCGACTTTCGATCATGATCGTTGCCAGCAAAGTTCCGTAGGTTACACACATGGCATATTGCAAATCTTCGGGTTCTATATCCAGAAAACTTGCGGCATACGCCACGTTCGAACTGTAAACGCCCAACAAAATCATCGAATGCAACAAACACACGAATAATATGATGATGATCGCCCAGTTTGGAACCCAGGATTTAAAAATACTTTTATCTTCCATTTTATTGGTGTTCGGCAATAACCGTGATATTCATTCCGGCTCTCAAAAAGTCGGCTTGCTTGTCAGTATCTTTCAACTGAATACGAACCGGAATTCTTTGTTCAATTTTTACAAAGTTTCCTGTTGCATTATCCGGAGGCAATAACGAAAATCTCGCGCCACTTGCCGGAGATAATGAGGTTACGATTCCTGTAAATTCTTTGTCATTTAAGGCATCTGCCTGAATACGAACTTCCTGACCTATGGTTAAATATTGCAATTGTGTTTCTTTAAAATTGGCGGTAATCCATTTTTCTTTACTTACTATCGAAAGCAATGATTGACCTTCCTTAACCATTTGTCCGGGCTGAATGGTTCTTTTACCCACCCAACCATCATAAGGCGCGGTAATTATGGTGTACGAAAGAAACAATGCAGCATTGTCTGCCACAGCTTGTTTGGACGCAATATTGGTTTGGGTTGTAGGCACATTTGCCTGCGCCTGAGAAGTACTCAGGTTCGAAGACTGAATCCTGTCTCTCATTTCCTGAAAATGTGCTTGCGCTGATTCGTAATCTGCCTTTACTTTTTCTAATTGTTGCGAGGTTGCTGCTTCGTCTTTTACTAAAGCCTGGTATCTGTCGTATTCTAATTTTGTTTTCCAGAGATTGGTTTTCGCCGCCGCCAATTGCGATTCGCCAATTACGGCAGAACTTGCCGTTGTAGCTACATTTTTCTCGGCCACAACACTGCTTTGTTTCGCACTTTGCACATCGGCAAGAGCTACATTTAGCTTCGATTTGTATTCTCGATTGTCGATTACAACCAGTGTATCGCCTTTATGCACGAACTGATTTTCATCAAAACGAACTTCCTGCACATAACCTGTAATTCTGGACATAATGGGCGTTACGTATTGCTCAACCTGAGCATCATTGGTTTCTTCGTGGTTTTTGTTGAACACATAAAACCAAATCCCCAAAATGATTCCGCTTGCCACCAAAACACAAGCAATTATTGTTATTATAATATGAAACGATCTGTTTGCTCTAGTTTCATTTTTAATCTTGACCATAAACTCTATATCTTTTTCTGTTTTCTATTCTCTCTAATTCTCCACCGGATTAAAATCCGGCGCTACAATATGAATCGTTCCTTCGGAACTGAAAATCTATATTCTACACTCTATTTTCTATACTCTATCCTCTTGCTTCTAAGATCTTGCCTCTATCCTCTAACTCCTAAATCTCCTCTGGCATTATCCCCGCAGTATGCAGCAATTCGTAATGTTTTAGGATCGCGTCCAGTCGGGTCGAAATCTTGTTGTATTTTGCCTGTAGTAACGCATTATCTGCATCGACCATTTCGGTTATCAAAACCAATTGGTTCAGGTATTTTAGCTTTACAATTCGGTAATTTTCATTGGCGAGATCCAGGGCTTTATCTACTACCACAAACTTCTCGAGGATTTCCTGATATTGGGTATGTTCTTTAAACAGCTTATCCTGAATTTCATCCTTTATAATTTCCGACTGCATTTTTTGCCATTCGATATTGGTATTGGCTTGCTGCACTTTGACTTTATTTTTATACAAAGCCGAAATATCAAAATGTGCTTCGATACCAATTTGCCCTAAAGTGTACAAATACGGATTTGGCGGAAAAAATTTGTAGTTAGGATAATAGAAACCATAGTTCCCAAAAAAGTTTACCGTTGGCAGATAATTTGCTTTTACCAACTTGAGTTCTGTTTTTTTGATGTTCAATTCCTGACTCGCCATTCGCATTTCTTCGTTTTCAAAAGCTTTTTCCAGATAAAAATTATACGGATCCAAACCGTTCATTTTATCCATATTTGCTGTAGTATCAATTGCGACTTCTTCGTTTTCCGGAATCTGAATCAACGTTTTTAAATCATGCAATGCAATTTTTATATTTTTAGAATTGGTCAGCGAGTTCAATTCACGGTCAGAAAGCTGCAATTCGGCTCTAATGACTTCATTTTTGGTTACCGTTCCGTGTTTTTGCAGTGACTGAACTTCTTTCAATCGGCTTTTTTCTTCTTTAATATTTTCTTCGAATATCTTCTGAAGTTCCATCATTTTATAAACCGCCAGATAATTTGCCACAACTTCAAGCTCGATGTCATTTTGAGTCTTTTCGGTTTTTATTTTGGCAATTTCGTTTTCCTGATTGGCAATTTTGATGGCGTTATTGATCTTATTACCCGCATAAATTGGCATCTTGAAAGTCGAATTGACCTGATAGATTTCAGGAATTGCTTTCGTTACTTCTTTTCCATTCAGGAAACCACTGCCTTTAAATTCTGTAATGTTGGTAATTCTCGAATATTCGCCGTTTAGTTCGATATCCGGCAAACGCATTTCTTTTCGTTCTTTGATGTTTTGCTCAGAGAGCGTAGTCTCTAATTGAGATCTAAGGATTTTTTTATTGTTTTCTTTCGCCAGTTTCACCGCTTCGGTTAACGAAACCGAGTGAATTTCCTGAGCCTGTAAACCATTAAATGTTAATAGGATTAAAAATATCAACACCGTTTTAAGAAAACAATCTTCTGTAGTATTTGTTGTTTTAAGGAACATGAATATTTAAATAATTTTATGATGCAAAGTTCCTGCATTTTTCTGATGACTGATAATTCTAAAAAGTCAATAACATATTCATTTCGGACAAATGTTAAAATTTAATTTCCCGAAAACGTTATATTAAAACATTGAATAACAAATAATTACAAACAAATGGCATTAAGTATGAAATTTTCCCGCAGATCTTGCAGATTGAGCAGATTTCTTTTTTCTACAAATAATCCGCTCAATCTGCAAGATCTGCAAGATCTGCGAGAGAAGAAAATCTATCTACTCTTTAAAACATCTTCTCCGTTTAAGTAGTCAGAAGGTCTTTGCCCGAGGATTTTAAAGAAAGTATTACTAAAAGTAGGTACACTATTATAACCAACTTCCTGGGCTACCTCTTTTACAGAAAGTTTTCTGTCAAGCAAAAGTTCAATTGCTTTAAGGATTCGGCGAATCGTGTAATATTGAATAAAAGACATTTTGAGATCTTTTTGAAACAAGCGATACAAAGAGCGTTCGCTGTACCCAAATTCATGCGCAACATTTGCAAACAAAATTGTTTCGCCCAAATTATTCTCGACATAACGCAAAATTTTACCCAGACGAGCGTCTTTGGGCAACGGTAATTCAAGCGGCAAATTGGTCAGACATATTTGAGGCAATATGGCTTTTATAGCTTTTGCAATCACAAAATTTGGAGAACCTTTTTTAAGATCACCGTTCCATTGATTGGTAAAAAGCATCATTTGAAGCAGTAAATTATTGACCGGATAAATACCTTCGTTTTTATAAAAAGCATCTTCGTTTTTTTCTATCGGAAAATATAAGTTTCGCATCATCACATTTTCAGATTTGGGCTGAATACTGTGTTCTACTCCACTGGGGATCCAGATAAAATGTCTTGCAGGCAAAAAATAGGTTTTAGTTTCTGTAGTTACAAAAACCACATCCCCCTCGGCATACAGCATTTGTGCTTTTTCGTGTTTGTGTGTGGGCACAAACAATTCTCCCATCAAATCGTGGTGACAATAAATGCTTTTTTTATCAGCATCTACTTTTTTGATATAATACTTATCTAGTTTCTGGCCGGAATGTTCCATTGAAGTAATCGAATATCTTTATTGTGATATAAATGTAGGGAAATTTAAATTTCAATATTTTAAAAATTCCAAATTCCAAAACTGGATTGTGTAGATTTAACAACAAAGTTCATAAGGTAAAAATGCAAGGTTCGCAAAATTTTTCAAAACCATAGTCCAAGGTTTCAACCTTGGGACGCAATATATGCTTCCATATAGATCATCACAATACGTTTCCCAAGGATGAAACCTTGGGCTATGGTTTAAATACAATGAGTACAAAAACAAAAATTTAAAAAGCTAAAAAATTGGAATTTACCGAAAGGCTATAAAATAAAAAAGCCTTTCTGTTAAGAAAGGCTTCTTCCAATATTGCGGTCTGGACGGGACTCGAACCCGCGACCCCATGCGTGACAGGCATGTATTCTAACCAACTGAACTACCAAACCAACTGCGTTATTGTGAGTGCAAAAATACAATAGAAGTTGGATTCTGCAAGGGTTTTTAGCAATAAAAATTGAGAAATTTTTAATCTCCTGATTTTAAATAAATTCCAAACCAATAGTTGTAAGTAAAATCCCAAATTTTAGTATCGCCACCCAAAAAAGACGAAACTTAACCCCAAAGAATGCAAGGTTAAAAGCGCAAAGTCCGCAAAGCTGAATAATCAAGCTTTGCGGACTTTGCGAAAATCTTCGGGTTCTTTATATTCAAATTTTTACTTTAAATGAACTCCTAATTACTTATAGAATCCAAAACAGAAATGGCTTAAATCAAAAAAGCCATCCACAAAAGTGGAAAGCTTTTCATTGGTCTAACTACTAAACCAGCTACGAGTTACAAAGTCGTAGCAAAACAACACAACTAATCTTAGATACCGTATTTGGGCAAAAAAGCCTTTCTGTTACGAAAGGCTTTTCCCAATATTGCGGTCTGGACGGGACTCGAACCCGCGACCCCATGCGTGACAGGCATGTATTCTAACCAACTGAACTACCAAACCTCTGCGTTATTGCGGTTGCAAAGATAGTACAGAATTTCATTTCTGCAAGTGTTTTGCTAAAAAAAATTAAATATATTTTTAAATCCTTAGCCAAAGTTTTGTTTTTCAACTAAATATGTAGTCAATATTTTTTCAAAATTATCACCAACATTCACCGGAACGTACTTAATTTGGTTCTTTGCACAGGTCAAAGCCAATTTTTTAAAGTAAGCTTCTGCCCTTTTTTCGTATTCTACTTTTACATTATCGGCAAAAATCGATACTTCTTCACCTGATTCTAAGTCAATAAACTTTCTTGGCGTGTTATCAAAGTCAAAATTTAGCTCTGTTTCATTGTCTACCACATGAAACAAAACAACTTTGTGTTTGTTGTGTTTAAGATGTTGTAAGGCATTAAAAAGCTTTTCATCATCTTCTGACTGAAACATATCTGTAAACAGGATAATCATCGAACGACGATGCATTTTCTCTGCTATCTGGTGCAGATACGTAATCGTATCCGTTGTTTTTTTGACTTTTGGCTGTTCTAGTAATTGCTCTAATTTATTGAGCAACATTCTATGATGGCGATCGCTTCCTTTTTCGGGCGCATAATATTCGTAACTGTCCGAGAAAACACTTAAACCAACGGCATCACGCTGTTTTTTTAAGATATTCATTAAAACTGCCGATGCCAAAACGGCAAAACCAATCTTTTTTTCATAAAAAGGCTGACCGGATTTTAGTTCCGGATAATGCATCGACGACGAATTATCGACTATAAGATGACAACGCAAATTGGTTTCTTCCTCGTAACGTTTGGTATACAAACGATCTGTTTTGGCAAACAATTTCCAATCGATATGTTTGGTGCTTTCTCCTGCATTATAGACTTTATGCTCAGCAAATTCAGCCGAAAACCCATGAAACGGACTCTTATGCATTCCGGATATAAAACCTTCTACAACCTGATTTGCCAGCATTTCGAGGTGCTGAAAACTGGAGACTTTCTCTATTTCCGATTCAATTTTCATTCAGTTTCTTTTTTAATGTTTTGCGCGCGGTATAAACCGTCTGTCGCCTGCAGCAATTTTCGTTTTAAAATCGGACTAAAATTAGGGTTTTCTTTTAAGAATCGCTGTACTTCATCAAAAGCATATTTCGACGAATATTTCCCAACGGTATTATTGAGCCAATCCTTTGGGAAGAAAATATCTCCCGTTTGCTGAATTTCGGTTACTAAATCTAACGAAAGCCTGATATATTTTTGAGCACTTTCCTGACGTAACGGATGATGAATATTCGCCAACCCTACAGAAACCCACGATTCTTTTTCTCTGTTTTCATCCTCTTTCAACGATTTTACAAAGGCGTCACGTACCAATTCATCTTTAGACAAAGACGGAAGCAAAAACTCAAATCGCTTTTGTTTATCCGGATTTGCAATGGTTGTTCTGGTTTTATTCAAAATCTCATCTGCCTTTTCATGTTTAAATATAGCCAAATTCATTGCCATATTGGTATAATCGTCTTCGTTTAATTTTAAACCTGTGATCACTTTTTCTTTATTCCAGATCGCATACAATTTGGCTTTGCCGGAATCTGAATATGCAATCGAACTAAATAAATTGAATAGTGTTTTCTTGATATTGCTTGGCAAATTGGCTTGCAAACGTTCGTACAAAACATCTTCAAGCTGTTTTTGTGCTTTGGTTTGTTGCTTTTCTGTCAGGAATTTCCAGAATACTGCGTTGGTTTGATTGGTAATTATTTTAAGAACCAATTCGTTTTCTTCTTGCTGAATTCCTTTTACAAAACAATCAAAAGCTTTGTCTGGCGCGATAGTTCCGGTTAATGTGTTTTCGTAAATATTAATGTATGTAGAAGCTCTTGCAACCTCATCTTTCAAAGTCAAAACAGTTTTTGTAGTATTCCCGTCAAGCGGAAAAACACCGTAACCAAAACCATTATAATTATAAATAACAGCAACAGGTTTTGCAAGCCCGATTGCTTGTTTAACCAATAAGTTTTTGTCTTTTATCGTAACATTAATCACTTTTACATGATCCGGATAAACCAAACCAATATCAAAAATCTGTGGCCAGACATTTGCAGATTTATCTTCGGCTTGCTGGCTTATTTCAAAATTCTTTATTTGTTTTTTAGTATCATATTCTATTTTGTCTGTAAAAATGGCTCTTCCGGATTTATTGACCCAAACGGCGCTCCATTTTTGCATATCAAGCGGCGTTTCGGCATCCAGGATTTCGACCAGATTATTCCAATCGGCATTGTCATTGGCGTATTTTTTTATGTATTTTTCGATTCCTTTCTGAAAAGCTGCTGCACCCATCGAAGCTTCGAGCTGGCGCATCATTATTGGGGCTTTGTTATAAATAATAGCGCCGTAAAGCGAACCTGCATCTTTAAGGTTGGCCAGATTTTGTTTTATAGGATGTGTTCCTAATGAGCGATCTTCGGCGTAAGCATTAGGATAATGAGCTGTTAAAAACTGTAAATTATGATTGACTTTCGGAAAAATTGGATTCATGATTTTGTCTGCCATAAAATTGGCAAATACTTCCTTCATCCAGACATCATCAAACCATTTCATGGTAACCAAATCGCCAAACCACATGTGCGAAGTTTCGTGAGCAATAAGTTTTGCACGGTCTAATTTCTCGCTGTCGGTCGCACTATTGTCTAAAAACAATGTCGATTCGCGATACTGAATCGCACCTACATGCTCCATCCCGCCGTATTGAAAAACCGGAATCGAAGCAAAATCCAACTTCTGAAAAGGAAACGGATAATTGGTATATTTTTCTAAAAAGTCTAATGCCTGTTGGTGTAAATTAAAAATAGTATCGGTACTTGTTTTTATCTTTTCTGCATTGTTTTCGCGATACAACATTGTCATTTCTCTATTTTCCGGTTTCTGCGTTATTGTTTTGAACTTACCCGCCACAAACGAAAACAAATAGGTACTCATTTTATCAGATTCTCCAAAAGTATAGCTTGCAAAATCTCCTTTTTCTATTTTCTCTTTCACTTTTGCTCCAGCCAAAACGGTCCAGTCTTTTGGGACTGTCATACTCAATTTATAAGTCGCCTTAATATTGGGCTGATCCAGACACGGGAACAAAGTACTCGCCCGATCCGGAACCAATAAGGTATACAAAAAGTCGTCATTACGGTTCAAAGACAAATCGCCGGCAATAAACGAAATAACAACAGTATTTTTGCCTAAAATCAAATCTTTGGCAGCAATAACAATATGTCCTTTTTCATGAACAATACCAGTGCTTTTACTGTTAACCTGAATCGATTTTATATTTTGAGTTTTGACTTTAAAATCCAGATACAAAGGTTCGCTTAAATCTGCTATTGATAGGTTTAAAATTAGATTCGAATTGATTTCCTGTTGTTTTTGCTGCGGAATTTCGAACGAAAGCCCATAAGTTACATCTGAAATTTGATGTTTTCGAAAAATTGCCAATTGCTCCGAAACGCCATTATCTATAACAAGGTTCTCTTTTGGCTTCGATTGAGAAAAACCAATTGTAGTAAGGGCAATAAAACAAAGAAAGCTGTGGAGAATTTTCATTTTTACAAGGAATATAAGATTCGTAAAAATAAAAAAAAGTTTGCCACGAATTATTCTTTTTTGCCACAGATTAAAAAGATTAAAATGATTTTTTTTAATCTGTGAGAATCATTTAATCTGTGGCAAATTTTTTAAGCAATACTAAAATAAATAATTCGTACTAATTCGTGCTAATTCGTGCAATTCGGGACAAAAAAACAATAAAAAAGGCCTGACTATTGCCAGGCCTTCTACAAACATACTAATTCTAGCTATCCAAAAATAAAATCATTGCGTTTGCATAAATTTGAAACTAATATCTCCTGAATAATAATTATTGCGTACAACAGTTAGAAAAATATTACGGCTGAATGTTAAGACGCGTACAAACTTCTTCATAACTCATTTTAGAATAATCCAGTTTATCGGCCTTTGATGTTGCAGCGGCAACACCACCCAGAATCAAAATATAGCGCCAGCTAAGGGTTGTTGGCAAACCTACTGTTCCTGCTCCTGAATGTGTAAATCGGAACAATTTAATTTTCTTTAGTGTAGAAATTGCAGTAATAGTATTGGCTGTTCCGCCTGCCAATGAAGTATAAGGCAATGTAAAGGTACCTGCTCCATAAGATACATAAACCAATATGGTTCCTTTTGCAAGAATATCATCTGATAATTCGGGTGCATTAATGCTGGTAGACATTCCTGACGTACCGTCTATGGTTTCTGCAACTGCTGTAGGAGCCGTAATCCAGGCACTATAAATAACATTTGCTGTTCCGGTTGCTCCTGTCGCTCCCGTTGCTCCTGTTGCCCCTGCTGCTCCCGTTGCTCCGGCTAGTCCGGCAGTTCCGTTAACGCCGTTAATACCGTCGATGCCGTCTTTGCCATCATCGCTGCTGCATGAAATTGTAGAAATTGCAACTAATAAAATTGTAAAAATGGTTTTTAAAGTTTTCATAATAATTTTGGTTTTAAATTGGGCTAAATGATTCTTTTTTAATTCAATAACATTATTTTTGTAATGATCAAATGATAGTACAAGAACGTTTCTTTTTATCTGACGACTTAATTACAAGACAAATTTGCAGGATTAAATTGTGCCGAAAAACCACTAATAGACAGACGACATTTTAAATAGACAGACGACATAAAACCCAAAAAGAATGACTAAAAAATACACGTGTATCATTATCGACGATGACGAAATAGACAGGCTTACGGTGTTATCGTTTGCCAAGAAATTTACTATTCTGGATATTCTGGGTGTTTTTGAATCAGCAGAAGACGCACTTCCGTTTATCCAAAAAGAAAAAGTCGACATCTTGTTTCTGGATATTGATATGCCGGGTTTAAACGGAATTGACTTTAGAAAACAAGCATTAGAAATCCCTGTTTGTATTTTTATAACTGCACATCCGGAACATGCTGTAGAAAGTTTTGAAATAGAAACACTCGACTTTATCGTAAAACCGTTAAAACTCGATCGTTTTGCACAAACGGTAAGCCGGATTGAGGAATTTATGGAAATCAAACTCAAAGCTTCTCTTTTTGAAGCCAGTATTGGTGGCGATACCATTTATATAAAAGAAGGTCATGAGCAAACAAAAGTGAAGCTGCACGAGATTCTATATCTCGAAGCGCTCAAAGATTACACCTTTATTATAACCGATAAAAAAAGACACTGCGTTTTGTCGAGCATTGGCAATTTGCTGAAAGAAGATCATTTTCAGTCCTTTGTTCGAATTCATAGAAGTTTTGCAGTCCAGAAACAGTTTATCCAAAAAATAAATTCTACCGAAATTATTCTCAATAACGACATTACAATTCCTGTGGGACGAAGTTATAAAGAAAACCTAAACCTGTTCTAAATGAAAAAAGTCTGGTTTTTGCTTTTGTTCTTCAGCACTATTTTTGTCTTTGCTCAGCAAGAACCAAATTTAGCACGGTATAAAACTACAGCCGAAAAGCTAAAAGTCTGGCTAAAATATACCAACGAAATTTTAGAATCCGAAGATTATCCCAAACTTTTAATCGCTGCACAAAAAGGAATCGAACTTTCTAGAGATCATCTTGCTTACAAATCAAGATTTTATTTCTTAAAAGGAAATGCATACGAATTCGACAACAATCAAAACAAAGATGCTGCGATCAATTATGAGTTTGCATTACAATATGCCCAAAAGGCAAGACATCTTAAAAACGAAACTTCTGCCTTGATGCGCCTTAGTTATGCCTATTATGCACTTAACGAAACTTCTAAAAGAACAAAGTTAATCGTATACATAAAACAGGTTCTTGATACTACAAAAAGTACGTATACAAAATCTGTACTTTTTGGCAGTCTTGGCGAATATTACCTAGATAATGCTCAATATGAAACCTTTATTGGCTATCAGCTAAAAGCGATTAATTATAAAAAACTGCTTAAAAAAACGATTGCCAACGATGAAACTATTGGCGTATCCTACAGTCAGATTGCAGCTGCGTATACTAAAATGAAACAATACAATAAGGCTATTGAATACTTAAATTATGCACAGCCCTACATAAAGACTTCTCCTTATATTAGTGCTTTTTCATGCAACTATTATTTGCAGTGTTTTGTTCCTTTAAAAAATCCGGATAGCATTCAAAAATATTACACCCTAATATATACGTATCCTTCCAGAAAAGATTCTTTGTTTCTCAATCTAAGTTTTGCCAATAGAAGCGTATCCGAATATTATGCAAATGCAGGCAAAATAAACACCGCATTTAGCTATGCTAAAAAAGCTGTTGCTCTTGCACAAAAATCCAATGACGAAGATATCATTATGGAAGCAAACGCCATAATGGGAAGAGTTTTGTATGAAAAAGGCGAATACAAAAAGGCAATCGAAACCTTAAAAAAAGCTTCGCAAAATGCTTTGACATACGACAAGGAATCGTTTGTAAACATCAATAAAAAACTCTCTCAAAGTTATGCCGCCTTAGGACTTTGGAAAGAAGCTTTTCGATATAATGAAATCTACACTAAATCGAATGACGAAATGATGCAGGAATCGGCTAAACAAAATATTGCCAATGCCGAAGCTCGCTACCAAAATAAAACTAAAGGACAGGAAATAAAAAGTCTTTCGACTCAAAACACGATCAAAAACATTCAGATTGCCGAAGCCAAAAAACAACGTTTCTACTTGATTTCAGGATTAATTCTCGTGGCAATCATCGGGTTATTGTTATTTAAACAAAATCAGAATCGTAAAAAAACCAATCAAAAATTACAGCTTTTAAATCAGGAACTCGATGAAGCCAATAAAATAAAAGCGAGATTCTTTAGCATTTTAAATCATGATTTGCGAAGTCCTGTTTCGAATTTAATTCACTTTTTGCATCTTCAAAAAGAAAGTCCTGAACTTATTGACGAAGCCACAGCCTTAAGAATGCAAACCAAAGTCATTACCGGAGCCGAGAATTTATTATCGTCTATGGAAGATATTTTATTGTGGAGCAAAGGGCAAATGGAGAATTTTAAACCTTATTTTAAAGAAACTGCTGTTGCTGTTGTATTTCAAGAAATGCAAAAACATTTTTCGAGCATAGAAAACATCCAAATCTTATTCGAAAACCCTGAAAACATCCTCTTATATACCGATGAGAATTACCTGAAAACCATCATTAGAAACCTGACCGGAAACAGTATAAAAGCACTTGATAAAACTGTAAACGGCAAAATAATCTGGAAAGCCTGGCAACAAAACGGCGCCAAATATCTTTCGATTACAGATAATGGTCCCGGTGGAACTCAGGAACAATTTAAGGCTTTGTATAACGACTCAGAAGTTATCGGGATCAAATCCGGTTTAGGATTACACTTAATCAGGGATTTGGCAACAGCCATAAATTGCAAAATCGAAGTGAAGTCTGAGCCCGATTCAGGAACTACTTTTACGATTACTTTCTTAAAATAGTTCGCCACTAATTTCACGAATTAGCACAAATTAAACTCATTTTTTTGCCACAGATTAAAAGGATTAAAATGATTTTCAATCTGTGAGAATCATTTAATCTGTCGTAAAAAAAATTAAACCACATTTTAATTCGTGAAATTGAATTTTAAGCTTAAAATAATTTGTGCTAATTCGTGTAATTCGTGGCAAAAAGAAATCCTTTCTAATCTGTATAATCTGTGGCAAAAAACTTTTAAACATAAAAAAGGTTTGACTTTCGCCAAACCTCTTTTATATAAATCATAATCTTACGATTACAACAAAGCGTCTAAACTATCTGCGTAGGTTTGTTTAGGAGCAACTCCTACTTGTTTTCCTACTACTTCACCGTTATGAAAAACCAAAACGGTAGGTATGTTACGCACACCATATTTTGCAGCAAATTCCTGGTTTGCATCTACATCAACCTTACCAACAACTACTTTACCTGCGTATTCTTCGCTGATTTGATCAATGATTGGACCAACCATTCTACAAGGACCGCACCATGCTGCCCAAAAATCTACCATTACTGGTTTATCTGATTTCAAAACTACTTCATCAAAAGTAGCATCTGTTATTGCTAATGCCATAATTTCTTGTCTTTTAAAATTATTGTCTGAATTGTTTCGTTTCAAACTAGACTACAAATTTAAAAATTAAATACTAATGAAACACCATAACCAAATTAGTTTTCATTATAAATGTATTGTCAATAATTATATTAACCAGAAAAATTTTAATTATAAGTTTTGCCTTACAGATAATTGAAAATCATCTTTTTAAAAGAACGTCAGTTTTTTACCTTATCTTTAATGATCCAGAAAATTCTTCGAGATGACAGCAATTCTACCTACCATAAAAACCTACTTTCGATCAGTTCATTTTAAAAAATATGCCAAACGTTTTGGCTTTTTTATTTTGGGGCTCATTGTTTTACTGCTAATTGCCTGCGGTGGATTATCAATTTATTTTAATCAAAATAAAACCGAAATCATAGCCAAAATCAACACGAAGATCAATGAGAATATTAATGGAAAATTTCATATTGGCGATTTTCATTATAAGTTTTTAACCGGTTTCCCAAATTTTACCTTAGCCTTAAAAGATGTCGAACTCAAAGACAATCAATGGGCAACGCACAAACATACTTTATTAAAAGCCAAAGAAATCGAAGCACGTTTGAACGTTTGGAGTTTATTGCAAAACGAAATCAACATTCATAAAATCCTGATTAACGGAGCGGATATTTATGTTTATAAAGCCGAAAATGGGTATTCGAACGCCGATATTTTTAAACCAAAAAAGAAGAAAACCCCGGATAGCAAATCCAATAGAGAAACTACAATTGATCAGGTCGACCTCAACGATGTTCATTTTATTTTAGACAATCGTTTGGGGCATAAATTATTTGATTTTGATGTTGCCAGCCTAAAAACGGAAGTAGATTATGACGGCGACAATTGGCAAACCGATGTTTTTCTGGACACCAACATCAAGAGTCTGGCCTTTAATACTGTACACGGAAGTTTTGCCAAAGAAAAACAACTTACCGGAACTTTTAATGTTTCGTATACCTCACAAAAAGAACGAATTGATGTCGTAACCAAAAATCTAAAAATAGGCACAGACGGTTTTGATATCATCGCCTTTTTTAATCTAGCCAAAGGAAATGCACTTTTTGGAATCAATATTGGGACTACTATTTTATGGCAAAATGCATCGAATTTATTATCCGGAAACATCAGCTCTAAGCTTAACCGTTTTAATTTGAAAAAAGAAATCGATGTAAACTGCGATATAAAAGGTGATTTTAATGCCGAAGGCGATCCCAGAATTGTTGTTCAGGCAATTGTAAAAGATAATGAATTGAGTATTCCGGACGGATTGCTTAAAAACTGCCATTTTAAAGGAATTTTTACCAATAATTTCAAACCAAAAGACGGTTATAACGACGCAAATTCGGCGATTATCTTAACGAAGTTTGCAGGCGAGTACGAAAATATTCCGCTTACTATTTCGCAATTGTCTATTAATAATCTCGATAAGCCATTGGCAACCGGAAACGTAAATTCTGATTTTGATGTTACCAAACTCAACCAGATAAGCAACGACAAATGGATTCAGTTTACCGAAGGTCATGCCAAAGCAAATCTGAAATTTCAGTTTGACATTGTCGATTTGTATATTAACAAACCCAAATTTATTGGTAATATAAACGTTGAGAATGCCTCTTTTGATTTTATTCCCAAAAAAGTACATGCCGAAAAAGTAAACATTCAGCTTGACTTTACAGAACAAGCTTTACTGATCAAAAAAATCACTTATAAACACAACAAAAACACTATTATCATCGACGGAAAAATCAATAATTTCCTGAACTTATATTATGATGCTCCCGAAAAAATGGTGGTAAACTGGAATATTTACTTTCCCAATCTTGACCTCAAACAATTTCTAGGCGTTTTGGCCTCATCGCAAAAAAGTAAAGCCGTTGGCAAAACCAACAAAAAGCCAACAATGTCGAATCAAATAAGAACCGCAATCGACAAATGTTCTGTAGTTATCGACATCAAAGCCGAAAAAATAAACTATAACAAACTAACCGCCACAAATACTACCGCAACGGTACAGATGATCGATTCGAAATTGGTCATTAAAAACGGTTCGCTACAAACTTCTGGCGGGAACATCACGTTTAACAGCGAAGTAAAACCAAGCGGGAAAAACTTTGCTTTTAGTTCTAACGCCCAAGTAAACCACGTTGACATTGCTGGTTTTTTGCACTCGTTCAACAACTTTGGGGTTACGTCTTTTAGCCCCAAAAACATTAAAGGAAAATTGAGTAGTCAGGCCAATGTGACCGGATTCATTAACAGCAATGGCGGATTGATCACCAATTCGATGCACGGTAATCTGACTTTCAACGTCAATCAGGGTGCTTTGCTCAACTTTGCTCCTATCGTAAAAATTGGCAAGTTTGCCTTCCCGTTTCGTGATGTCGAGAATATCACCTTTAGTGATTTATCCGGCACTCTTAAACTACGCGGAGAACAAATCGACGTGAATAATTTCACCATTAGTTCCAGCGTCTTAAACCTCGATGCCCAGGGCGTTTATTCCTTTGGTCGTGGTACCAATCTCGCCCTCACCATCCCCCTCCGAAACTCCAAAAACGACATCAAACTCGCCACCAAAGCCGAACGCGACGCCGTTCGTGACCGCGGAATCGTCCTGCATTTGATCGCAGTAGATGGTGATGATGGAAAAATGAAAATTAAATGGGGGAAGAAGGAGAAGTAGTCATTGCAAGAAAAGACCTGTTCGCCGTGGCGAAAGCAATCACACAAGTAACTCGCCTAAAATTTGTCCCCATGAGCGAAGTCGAAGAGCTTTTGCAACTTAGGATCTGAATGTCTAGGAGCTATTTCCTGCTGTACACTCTATCTTTTATTGCTTAAAGAAAGCAACAAAAGGATGCCGTTTCCATCAGGGCTAGGGATTTTGGTTTTCAAGAGAAGTTAAGAAATATTAATTAACGCCCGTCAGAAATGATTGGCGTTTTTTTTTATGGATAAAATTTAAAACTATCATCTAATAAGGCCAATTGTAGGCGGGTCAATTATTATCTAAAAAGTACATTTGAAATCATGTTTTAGAAAACTAATAAAAAATCCGTTATCAAAAAATGAAATATTTAGCAGAAATAATTTTCGGAAAAGATCAAGTAAGGAAATATCATAATAATGAAACTTTAAATGATTGTGAAAAAATAATCAACTTAAAAAAGTATACTTTCGAAACTTGGGTAGAGAGAAATGCATTTTACAAAGGAATTGGTGAAGCAATGAGTTGGTTAGAATTCGAAGTAATCAAAGAATTTGAAGAGAAAGACAACAAAGAAGAAAAAGAAGATGATGATAAATTTGATTATTGGGCATTCATTGAGAAATATTATCCAAAGTATTATCATTGTAACAGCGTTTTGTTAAGCGACATTTTAACTCGAAAACTTTATGGGGAAGAAATTAGCGAAAGCGATGAAGAATATATCAAAGATTGGGATGTTAGGAATGAATTGTTTGAAGTAGATAAGGATTTACTTTGTAAGGCATTTGAAAATTATTTTAATATTGCTTATCCTTAAAAATTTTACTTCTTAAATGAAAAATTACCTTCGTGAAATGCCTCAAAAGTTAAACACTATTTGAGGCATTTTAAATCAATTATAATTATATAATTTAAATCTCCTCAATTCCTAATGATTTGAAAAACTCAAAAGTACCATCATACATAAATTCTGGCCTCGTTATATCCTCACTATTTCCAAATGGAATATAAATCACCATACCTTGCCTCGCTCTAGTCAATAAAACCCTATAAGAATTAATTAAATAACTTGTGATTATAGGATTAATATTTTTCCATGTAGTTCCTGTAAACTTTTTATAATTCCATTTATTATCATCGTAAAACAAATCTCCATCCCAAGCAACACAAGTCCAATCTAACTCTAACCCTTGTATGTCAAATTCGGTAGCAACTTCTTCCAAAAAACTTGAAGAACGTATATCGTCTTTATCGTTTAAAAACCAAATTGGAGCATCTATCTTTACCTTTACGTTTAATCCAAAAGGTCTTAAACGAATTCCTCCAGATGAAGCAATAACTCCAATTCTTTCAGATCCTTTTGCTGATATTTTTAACCAATTTCTAGCTTTATCTAAATCACGAGTTATCTTAATGGGATAATATTCTTTAATAGATAACTTGTAAATTTCCTTAGCATTTTCAATATTATTATTTATTATTTCTTGAATAAAATCAGATAATTGAGCACTTCTAAATGATCTCAGGGAAACCGACAAATGTAATTCTCTTTGCTTTATTGCTTTTTTATCCTTTAAAATCATCAAAACTTCTTTATCTTTAATATAGTTCAGATCATCAACAATTTTAGAAGAATAATAAATATCCCAATCTTGGAACTTATTAGAAAATGGTCTAATCCATTCTTCTAAACCAGCTTCTCCAGTATTAATTTCTTGTCCTCCTCCTATTAAGCAAACTATTGTACACCAATTTTTGTGTCTATTCATTACTTCAATAAGGAATTCGGGTTCCGATTTATTAAAATCTGGAATTCCTTTTTTAATCCTCATAAAACTTGAAGCCTTTTCTGTCGTCCATGCTCTTTGCGCTTCGTCAAAAATGGTTACTTTTTCTATTGGTGCATTTTCAGGATTTTTTATTGCATCATCTCTAAAATGATGAATATTTTGAATAAAAGACTTTATTTGAGATCTAGCCGCATCCATTGTCAACTTTTCATTATCTTCTTTCGCACTTGTATATTTATCTCTAGCCAATGCTTCTCTTAACACATCAACTAAAGGACCGTTGCCAGATAGAAAAACAGCATGTTCTTCTTCTTCATAATTTGAACGTAAATTAGCAATGTTTAATCCTGCTAGTGTTTTTCCTGCGCCAGGAACTCCAGTTATAAAGCAAATTGATTTTCTATTTGTTTCTTTTGAATGATCTATGATTTTAGAAATACATTCTGAGGTCACAGATAAATTTTCTGCTCCTGAATCACTTCTTGATATTTCAGAAACACTATGTTTTTTATATAAAGCTGTAGCCGCTTCTATAATTGTTGGTGTTGGTTTATATATCGATTTTTCCCAACTCTCAACATTTATATTCTCTAAATTTTTAAATTTTAATAACGTTTCTGATATTACTTCTGATAAATTATTTTCATTTGCAACAATCGTATTCTGTAAATTATCTATAGATTTTCTATAAATATTTTTTTCATCTTCAGCTTTATCAGCAACTAAAATTGGAATAATATTTTTTGCGTGGCTTCCTTCATGAAAATTATTCAAATCTAATCCATAATCGAAAGCTTGGTCTATAGCATGTTTCTCATATTTTTTTGAATTTATTTTAAATTCTATAACAAAAATGCAATTATTAATAATTAAAATATTATCGACTCTCTTTCCCATTCGTGGAATTGTAAACTCAAAAAATATTTTACCCGTAACCCCTTTTAATTCTTTTTGCAGAATTTCTATTTGTCTTTTCCAAGCATTCTTTTGTAGTATATCATCTTTCCCTGAATTAAAAGAAATAACACCTAATACGCTTGTAAGATCTTCATTAACAAAACTCGCAATGAAACCTGAATAATAAGCCCTATTCATCGAAAAGATCTTTTACTTTAACTTCTAAAGCATTTGCTAATCGCTCAACAACTTCAATAGAAACATTTCTCTCTCCTTTTTCAATCGTCGGTAAATAAGTACGATCAATCTCTGCTAGATTGGCTAGCTTTTCTTGAGATAATCCTTTAAGTTTTCTAAGCTCCTTGATTTTGAGTCCGAATTTTTGCTTAATATCCATGTTAACAAAAGTTGCAAAATGTAGACTCTAAAACAACGGAGTATAGTCGGGTTTTTGTTTGCCTTTGAAATAAAATTCCTATGTTAAGTTTTAATGAAAAGATTGAACATTTATAAAATTATTTGTCACAAACAAATGAAAATTATGCAGATAATTTTAAAAAGATATTGGTATGTTCATAGATAATTTTACAAATCAAAATGAACTTTTGCTTTTTCTAAATAGCATAGATTCTTTTGAAGAAATTGAAAATTGGGTTGATAAATTATGCTCTAGAATTGTTTTAAAGTTTGATTCTTAAGGAGAAGAAATCAACGATTTTATATATTATTATATACAATTTGGTTAATTAAAAAAACATGGTAGAATATTCAACACTCTACATTCCAACTGTACTTAATCTGCCTATAAAACTTATAGATATTATTTACAATTGCCCTGTTTGTGATTACGAAATTGAAATAGATATATTAGTCGGCTGGCTGATAATAGTTTTCTCAAATGTGACGGATGTGATTACATAATTAAGTTAAAAATTAAAAGAATTTGAATTCCTCTATTATTAAATAAAAAACAAAAACCTTAATATAACAATTGCAACAGAGTTACTTGCGAAGATTTCTCATTCTTCGAAATGACAAACTAAGCGGAACAAGAGGACCAAAATAAAAAAAGCCACTTCGCAGTGGCTTTTTAGGTTTATTCGGCATCGAAATAAGGGTTTAGAATTTCGGCTAATTCGTTTAACCAATAAAAGCCTTTTTCGAGGTTTGCTTTCTCGAGGTCGAGAGTTTCGCAATCCCGAATCATGCTTAGGGCGATGACATAATTTACTCTTCGGATGTTTTTTGCCATCGTTTCAGGATCAATCGATTTGCTGAAAAAATCTGTTAACCGCAATTGGGTTTCTTTTGAAAGGGTGTTTGTACTCATAATCTCGAAATTTAGGAAATATAAAACCCGTATGGGTTAGCTGTCCTACGCCTTCGAGAACGCGTTGTGGTTGTTTCCAATACCGCCAGCGTACCATACGGGCAAAAAGTTTTGTTGTGTTCATATTCTCGATGTTTAGGACTGCGAAGATACCAAATAAACAATTGCAAATAGTAGGATTTATCTATCGTTTTAAAAGCTTTTTTATTTTTAGCTCGTTTATTGTTGCGAGGGTTTCTCCCGAAGTTTCGGGATGCTCAGCCTGGGGAAAAATACAAATAAAAAAAATCTGTTTTTATCTGCGTTTTCACGAAGTGAATCCGTGAAATCTGTGTTCCATAATAACATTTCGGGATCGCCAAGCCTGATAAAAAAGGCCTTAAATTTTTTGAACCTTTTTTCTTAATGTTTTATTAACTCACTTGGCTTTTCATTCTAAAAAAGATAGCTTTGAGAAACAATCATTAAATATAAACCGATATGAAAATTCAAATCAATACCGACAAGAACATCGAAGGACACGAAAGATTAGCAGCTTATTTTTCTGAAGAATTAGAAAAAGGTTTAGCTCGTTTTGAGGAAAAAATAACCCGCATCGAAGTACATTTTGGAGATGAAAACGGAGAAAAATTCAGCTTAAACGATAAAAAATGTGTGATCGAAGTTCGCATTGCCAACTTACAACCCTTAACTGTTACAGACCACTCTGATACGCTCGAAAAAGCTTTTAGTGGTGCTCTTGCCAAAGCAAAAAAATCTCTTACTACGACTTTCGAAAAAATGAAAGCGCACTAATTTATATAGTATCAAAATGCAAAATGGCATTATCTCTAATCAGGATAATGCCATTTTTTATTTTAGCAAAGCGGTCATTTCGTCCCAATGCAATGTTTTGACTTTCTCCTTTAGTGCGTTCGCACTATTTACCATTGACTTAGCAATATCACTCGCCTCGATTCCTTTATATTTACTTAATCCTCCTGCAAACAACGGATTGATAAATTTAAAGATCCCTATGAATACTTTTTCCAGAGGTCGGCTTTCTTTACGGTCTCCCAAAATCATCGATGGTCGAAAAATGTACGTGTGATCAAGCTTTAGACTGATAATATCTTGTTCGGTTTCGCCTTTCATCTTGGTGTAAAATATCGAAGACTTTGCATTTGCTCCAATTGCCGAAACTAAAAATACGGCTTTTGCTCCGTTTTCTTTTGCCAGTTTTGCTGCCAGAACGGGGTAATCATGATCGATTTGATAATAGAGTTTTTTATCGGGTGTTTTCTTTTTTGTTGTTCCAAGCGCAATAAAAACCTCATCGATTTGAATACCTTTTACGACTTCGGGCAAGGAATTAAGATCGCCAATCAAAGTTTTTAGTTTTGGATGCTGGATGTTTAGGTCTTTCCTAACTACAATTACGACTTGTTCATAATTGGCGTTATTTAGTAAAGTTTCCAGAATATAAGATCCTACTAATCCGCTTGCTCCGTATACAATTGCTTTTTTCATAAGTAAGGCGATTTGTTTCCTCGAAGTTAGAAATTTTTGCCACAGATTCCACGAATTAGAATGATTAATATTTTTTGTTTCACGCAGATTAAGCAGATTTTTATTCTCTAATCTTTTTAATCTGTGAATCCCGACAACTATCAGGAGTGGCAACAAAACTCTATGTTTCTATGTGTTAAATATTTTCTCGCAGATTTTGCAGATAAAGCAGATTTTTTCTAATCTTTTTAATCCGGGAATCCCGACAACTATCAGGAGTGACAACAAAACTCTATGTTTCTATGTGCTAAATGTTTTCTCGCAGATTTTGCAGATAAAGCAGATTTTTTCTAATCTTTTTAATCTGTGGCTATAAACGTTCAGAATCTGTTGCTCTGAAAGAGCCCTAGCAATAGTATGGTGCGAAGCACTATGAATGAAGATTATTTTTATTTTAAGCCCTGAAAGGGCGAAAGCCTAATTTCAAAGAGAACATTTATTCTATTTTACATTATTTTTTATGAGAAACCGCGGTTTTCCTTAATCTTTATTGTCTAGTTGCTGTTGCCCTTTCAGGGCGATTTTAACTTTTGATTTAATTCATAGTGCGTTGCACTACGTTATTGCTTTTTAGGGCTTTCAGCCTGTTTTTAAAAGTTTTTCACCCTTACGATTTGTTAAAACAGTGATAACAAACAGTGCATAGCAAACAACGCACAGCAAAACAAAATACGATTAACATAATAATAACGCTTTTTGATATTGTAAGAAGTAATTTTGCAATCCCAAAAATAGAATCTTGTTATAGAGAGAATACAAGGATATTGATTGGGATTATACATTACAAATTATTAAAAAATTACCCTCATGAAAAAGCAACTACTCGTATTATTAATCGCAGTTCTTATAGGCTTTGGCGTCAATGCACAAGTAAAATCATCTGAAACAAATGTGCTGGTTTTGATTTATTCTCAAAACGGCGGAACTTATAAAATGGCAAAAGCTATTGCCGAAGGAGCTCAGGAATATCCAAATACTAAAGCAACAATAAAACGTGTTCCTTCGATAAATGCAAAAGAAAAACTTAATGCTGAGGTCGAGAAATTGCCCATAGCAACGATCGAAGAATTGGCTAGTTATGACGGAATCGCTTTTGGTAGCCCGGTTCATTTTGCTAATATTAGTGCCGATATGAATTACTTTTTTAGCCAGAGTATTCCGCTTTGGACTTCGAGAGCTTTAGAAGGAAAACCCGCGACTGTATTTATGTCTGCCGGATCCGGTGCAGGAAAAGAGGCCGCAATATTATCTTTTTGGAATATTCTTGCTTCGCACGGAATGGTGATTGTTCCTACGGGAATTATGGGAACGGCAACTTTAGACAAAACAGTTCCGCAAGGAAATACGCCATTTGGCGCAACTTCGTTGGCTGGATCACCTGTTGGAACTCGCCCGTCGCAAAGCGAGTTGAATCTGGCTAAAGAACAAGGAAAAGCTTTGGCAAAAGTGGCTTCAGGATTGAGAAATACAGAGAATATAAAAGCTGTAAAAACAGCGTCGGCAGAAACTAAAAGCGATATCTATAAAACCCTAAAAGACAATAACATTGTACTTCCCGAAGCGCCTAAACCAGTTGGAAATTACGTTCCGTTTACGATTTCAGATCATAAAGTATACATTAATCAAGTAGCCTTAAAAGACGGAAAAATTCTAAATCCGGGTAAAGTTGGTGCAACAGTTACAGACGATCAGGCAAAAGAAGCAACCTATCAAACGATGCTAAATGTTATTGCTGTTTTGAAAGAAGCTTGCGGAGGAGATTTGAACAAGGTAAAACAATGTGTGCAATTGACCGGATATTTTAATACTACTCCAGAATATACGCAACATGCCGCTCTTATGAATTCGGCTTCGAACCTAACCGCTTTGGTTTTTGGTGAAAAAGGAAAACACGCGAGAGCAACAATTGGTGCGGCTTCGTTACCATTAAATTCGGCTGTAGAGATTCAGGCGATTTTTGAAATTGAATAAAAGGAATTCAGGAACGCTTATTTAATATGTTGTCCCTAAGGAACAAAATTGTGGTTCGCGAATTATTTTTTCTACCAAGATGTAATCTCTACGAGATGTTATTTAGTTAATAACTAATGGTTTGACACAGATTACAGATACAAATATTGCTGTATAAATATTACTATACAAATATTGCTAACGGTTTCGACCGTTGGCATACATGCATTATCAGAATTCGTCTCTCATGGTTGAAACCTGGGGACTATAATCGAAAATAATAATCTCTAAAAGGCAATTCCGTTAGGAATTAAATATTGGTAGAAAAAGGAGTGAAAGCCACAAAAAAAGTGCCCCGTAGGGGCTATACTAATATTTATTATAACACAGTGTAGCTTTTTTTTGCGTGAGGGATAGAAGCTGTCCGCCGCAGCGGAGCGGATAGCCCGACAGCAATAAAAAAAGGGGCCGACTAAGCGATTGCATAGTTGGCCCCTTTTTTTATTGGTGGCACGCCCAGATTATTATTGACGTAAATATTATGATTTTGGCAACGGAGCTCCAACGGCGATATCGCAACGATGTCCGGGTTTTCCGTGCGCTGGATTTATTCCGTCTGCTACTGCTTCTTCGGTACTTAATAAAGCCGGAACTGCATTGTTTGCTGGTGGTGTTACCGTAAAACTTTGCGATGTTGTCCCGCTTTGTGATGTATTTGCAACAGGTTGGCTCGTTGTTGGAGAATTTAGTGGTGCTCCAACCGGAATATCGCATCTGTGCCCCGGTTGTCCGTGCGACGGATTCATTCCTTTACCTACTTTAACCGGTGCAGCAGTTGTTGTAGTTACTACATTTTGCTGTCCTGGGTTTACTTGTACTGTTTGTGTAGGTTGTACTGTTGCGGCTTGACCTTGTGTGGGAGCTGAGTTTAATGGTGCACCAACGGCAATATCACAACGATGTCCAGGTTGTCCATGCGCAGGATTGATTCCTGTAGCTTCTCCCATTACAGTATTTGCATTTCCTGCCGGCATTTGTACAACTGACTTTGTTTTTGCTGTGTCTTTTGCCAAGCCTAATTTTACCAACTCAGATGTTGGTGTACTTGCCTGCGGTTCTAATTCTTTCTTACAAGACGTTAAAAATAAAGAAGTTACAAATATAGCGGTGATAAGTATTTTTGAATTCATAATGTGTGATTTTTAGAGCACTCAAATATACTAAATCATATTGGACCATATAGTGATGTAAGATAATTTAAGATTTGTGCGAAAAAATATTGCCCACGGATTTTAAGGATCCAACGGATTATTGCTGATTGTTTTTAAACACATTTTCTAAAATGAACTTATATCGCTTATATGGTAAAAGAACTTTGCGAGATTAATTTTTGTTTATTTTCAACGAATTAAAATCCGTTGCTACAAAATGATCCGTTCCTCCGGAACTCTTGAAATGAGCCTTCGGCTTGATTTATAGTGTAGGGATATCGCGAAGATTGGTTTTAATACGTCTAATTTATCAATCATTTGAATCTTTTTAATCTGTGGTCTTAAAATAAAAACCTTTGTCCCTGTGAATTAATTTTTGCTAACTTTAAATCCAAAACAAAACCTCTCATGAAAAAATCAATTTTACTTTTATTATTCGTTGTCACTTTTGCAAATGCACAAACCTCAGAAAAAGAGAAAGTCAATCAAACCATCGATGCCTGGCATAAAGCGGCGGCTGATGTAAAATTTGATACTTACTTTGATTTAATGGCCAGCGATGCCATTTTTATTGGTACTGATGCTACCGAAAACTGGAATAAAAAAGACTTTAAAGTTTGGGCAAAACCTTTTTTTGACAAAGGGAAAACCTGGAATTTTACGGCTCTTGAACGTCATATCTTTTTTGACAAAACAGGAAAAATTGCGTGGTTTGATGAATTACTAAATACTCAAATGAAAATTTGTCGCGGTTCCGGTGTTTTAGTTAAAGTGGGGAAAGAATGGAAAATTCAGCATTATGTTTTATCAATGACAGTTCCTAACGAAGAGGTTGATGCTGCTACCAAAATAAAAGCTCCGCTTGAAGACGTTTTGATTTCGAAGCTTCAAAAAAAATAAACATTTTTGAACTTTCTTATTATAATCCTAACTTTTCTAGCGCTTTACAGAACTTAATACCAAATTAATTATAATACAATTGACAATATTACCCATACTTTAGAAGTTCAAACTAAGATACTCTCAAAAAAAAGGATCAAATATTATAAAATTAACTAAAATAAAAGCCACACCTCTATTTTATTAGCCCTAAAAATCAAAATCTTTATTTTTTTTTAACTTTGACCCCAAAAAAAATAGGGTTAAATAAAGTATTTGAAAAATGAAAATAGAAAGACGCTGGATCATTTCCTTTATTATTATAAGTATTGTTTGTGTTACCGGTGCATTTTGGCCAACTGTTACTCAAAATAGTTACGTATTATCTGAATTTGGTACTACGGATCATATTGTCCCTGCGGATGTTGCCTGGATGTTAACCTCTTGTTGTCTGGTTTTGATCATGACACCGGGATTATCATTTTTCTATGGCGGAATGGTGGGTAGAAAAAATGTGATTTCGACCATGCTACAAAGTTTTATTTGTTTGGGTGTTGTAACGCTTTTATGGGTTGTAGTAGGTTTTAGTTTAGCATTTGGTGATCCTGTAGGTTTTGGTTCCGGAAAACACTTTTATAGCTTTTTTGGTAATCCTACCACTTTTGCTTTTATGGATTATGTGGGTGTTTTGCCGCATAAAAAATTAGCAAGTACGATTCCGTTTATGTTGTTTGCGTTGTTTCAGATGAAATTTGCGATTATTGCTCCGGCAATTATTACAGGTTCATTTGCAGAGCGCGTTCGTTTTATATCGTATTTACTATTCATTAGTTTGTTTACCATTTTTATTTATGCGCCCTTGTGCCATTCGGTTTGGTATCCTACAGGAATTTTAGGAAGCTATTTTGGCGTAAAAGATTTCGCCGGAGGAACTGTCGTTCACATGAGTTCCGGATTTGCTGCTCTTGCGGGAGTTATAGTTTTAGGAAAAAGAAAAAATAGTGCTCATATCCCAACCAATATTCCGTTTGTATTATTAGGAACCGGAATGTTATGGTTTGGATGGTTTGGTTTTAACGCTGGTTCTGCTCTTGCTGCCAATGGTACAGCCGCAATGGCATTTGCAACAACCACAACATCATCAGCGGCAGCAATGCTTACCTGGGTTTTCTTTGATCGAATGAACGGAAGAAAAGTTTCGGCACTTGGTGCCTGTATCGGCGCTGTAGTAGGCTTAGTGGCGATAACTCCTGCCGCAGGATTTGTATCAGTTCCTGAAAGTATGTTTTTTGGATTTATTACCGCTTTAGTATCAAACTCAGTAGTAAACTGTCGTTTCTCTAAAAGGTTCGATGATACTCTTGACGTTTTTGCCTGTCACGGTGTTGGCGGAATCATGGGAATGATTCTAACAGCGATTTTTGCTCATGGCGAAGATGCAAGTTTACTGCACGGAGGCTGGAACGTATTTGGGCACCACATGATGGCGCTGGTTTTGGTTTCGATCTTTACTTTCTTTGGGGCTTATTTCTTGTTTAAAGTAACCAACTTTATAATACCGCTTCGTGTTTCTGAAGAAAACGAACATATTGGTCTGGATTTGTCTCAACATGATGAAACGCTTGATCCTAAATTAAAACCTATTACTGAGGCGCATTACGGGTAATTTTTTTGCCACAGATTACACGGATTCTCCAGATTAAAAAAAAATCATTGTAATCATTAAAATCTGTGGCAAAAGACAAAAAAAGTAGCCACGTATTGCACTAATTTGCACTAATTTTTTTTCGATTATAACGCTTATTTAATTCGTGAGAATTAGTGGAATTGCTTCGCCTGTTCGCTATCGTTCGAGTCGTGGCGAAAAACTTAACCGGTGTAGTCCCTACCGGACATTTTTCTGGTGTGTATCATTGTAATTTTCTACCTATATTTAACTCCTAACGGAGTATTTAAAAAATCTTTTTAATCTGTGAATCCCCATAGCTATCGGGAGTGGCAAAAAAATTAGTGCCAATTCGTGGAATTTGTGGCAAAAGCAAAATATCCGCTAAAATTCGTGGCAAAAAAACTTTAAACCTAATTGCGCTATTTTCATTCGTTTATATTCCTTAATTTTGCTGAAAATTTTTGTAAAAGTGGGAAGTAAAAATAAACTAAAAAGATTCAGAGAAAACGAAACATTTCAAAACGTTTTTCAACCAACCAGAGAAGAAGTTGTAGGCGATTTAATGCCTTTGAAAGGAAAATGGAACTCTGATTTCTTTAAAAATGATAATCCATTAGTTTTAGAATTAGGATGTGGAAAAGGAGAATACTCTGTTGGATTAGCAGAAAGATACCCTGACAAAAATTTTATAGGAATAGATATTAAAGGCGCTCGTTTCTGGAGAGGTGCAAAAACTGCTGTAGAAAACGGACTTCATAATGTTGCTTTTATTCGTACTCAAATCGAATTGATCAACCATATTTTTAATGAGAATGAAGTGGATGAAATCTGGATTACTTTTCCGGATCCGCAAATTAAATACAAAAGAACAAAACACAGAATGACAAATTCTGAGTTTTTGAAATTGTATAAAAAAATCCTTAAAAAAGACGGTGTTGTAAATCTTAAAACCGATAGCGAATTTATGCACGGTTACACTCTTGGACTGCTTCACGGTGAAGGACATGAGGTTTTGTATGCCAATCATAACGTATATACAAACGAAGGAAGTCCTGAGGAAGTTACCGCTTTTCAGACTTTTTATGAGAAACAATATTTAGAAATTAATAAGGCAATTACGTATATTCGCTTTAAAATTAAAGACTAATTTAATTTTAAAAACAAACTTTTCAAACCCATCAAAATAACTGAATGGCATTACTTACCCCATTACTTTCAGGTTTTCTTGCCGCTTTCATTGGGATTATTCCGCCAGGTTTAATCAACATGACGGCAGCCAAAGTAAATCTAAAAGAAGGAAAAAAGAATGCTTTGTGGTTTGTTGCCGGTGCCGTTTTGGTGATCTTTTTTCAGGTTTCCTTAGCCGTTTTATTTGCTCAGGTCATCGATAATCGCCCGGATGTTGTAACCTTGTTGCGTGAAGTTGGTTTTGCGATTTTCTCTATCTTAACGATTTACTTTTTGTTTATCGCCAAAGAGCCAAAAGCCAAGAAATCGAAGATTAAAAAGAGCAGCAAAAAAAGCCGTTTCTTTTTAGGAATGTTACTTTCTGCCCTGAATTTTTTTCCTATTCCGTATTACGTTGTCGTAAGTGTTACGCTGGCTTCTTACCACCTTTTTGCATTCGAAAACAACATTATTTTTACTTTTGTATTCGGATCTGTATTAGGCTCCTTTGCTGCTTTATACAGCTATATTGGTTTTTTTGGAAGAATAGAAAAGAAAACCGATTATATCATGCGAAACATGAATACTATTATTGGTAGTATTACGGGACTAATTGCCATTGCAACACTTTTTAATATTTTGAGTTACTATTTCGGGTAAAAAACATACGCCACAAATTAAAATAATTCTTTAAAATTGGTTTCACGCAGATTCTGCGTAAAACTTAAACTTTACAAACCAAAGTAAAATCATTTTAATCTGTGAATCCCGATAGCTATCGGGAGTGGCAAAAAAAATATAACTCTATGGGTGAAGATAATTTTTTTGAAAGAGTTTATACGATTGCCAGACAAATTCCGTACGGAAAAGTAACTTCTTATGGCGCTATTGCAAAGGCTTTAGGAACGGCTCGTTCTGCAAGAATGGTTGGCTGGGCAATGAACGCGTGTCATAACATGGAAGATATTCCTGCACACAGAGTCGTAAACAGAAAAGGATTACTAACCGGAAAACATCATTTTGACGGAACAAATTTAATGCAGCAACTTCTCGAAAGCGAAGGTATTGAAGTTATCGATAATCAAATCATAGATTTCGAAAAGCACTTTTGGACACCTGAAATTTCTACCATATAAGTTCATTTAAAGTACAGTCTTTATTTACTTTGCCATTTAATCTCGTAAAGTCGCAAAGCCGCTAAGTTTTATTTTTTAAGTTTTTCTTTGCGACTCTGCGACTTTGAGCGATTAATACAAACAGCTTTGAGATATTTCCTAGAGCTTAATATGAACTTACATCACTTATATGGTTTAAATTCTAAATCAAACAAATCACAAAGCTGGTTTTATCTTCATAGGTTTGGTAACTTAAATAACCACCATGTGCTTCGATAATATTTTTAGAAAGTGTTAAACCAATTCCTGCACCATCTTTTCTGGTGGTAAAAAATGGTAGAAATACTTTGTCCCTAATCTCAGCATCAATCCCTCTCCCATTATCTGAAATTGTGATAAAAAAGCGATTGTTTTCAGTATAACCGGACAAAAATATTTTCTTTTCCGGCTTTTCTTTCAAGGCATAAATACTATTTGTAATCAGATTAATAATTACTTGCTCCATCTGGTTTTTATCAATCAAAATAGATCTTGAACTATCTATTTCGTTTATCAATTCTATATTTTCAGCTTTCAAAACAGGACTCATAATTCGCATGCAATCTTGCAAAAGTAGGTTTATGGGTGTCATTTGCTTGTTTGGAGTTGGAAGCATGGCTAGTTTTCGATAATTTTCGACAAAAACCTGCAAGTGGTCACTTCGGTTTATTATGGTCGAAATACTACTTTTGATGTCTTCAAAATCATCTTCTTCGAGTTGTTCCTGATCGACAATATGAAGTAAATTTTGCGAAAGTGCTCGAATTGGCGTTAAGGAATTCATTAATTCATGCGAAATAATTTTCATGAGGTTAATCCAGGCTTCTTTTTCTTTTTTCTCAATTACGCGCTGAATACTATCCAATAAAATAATAAAATATTCCTTGTTATATGTTTTGGTGTGTGAGGTTTGCAACACGAAAGTTTGTAAATCCTGTTCTTCGATTTTGATCGAAATTGCCGATTTTAATTCCGTAAAACCTCTATCCTCGATTTCATTGCATAATGATGGTAAGTAATTTTTAAGATACTTCCAATGACTTACTTTGGGCACTTTAAACAATGTCGAGAAACAATCGTTCATTAAAAAAATATTCCAATCCTTATTTTCCTTTTCAAGAATTAGAGTAGCCGTATCAATATTATTTAAAATAGATTGATAAATGAGTTCTTTCGAAGTTTGTTCTTGTTGCTGAACCTTTAGTTTATTATACAAAAGATGTAAATTTTTGAAATTTGCCTTTTTATATTCTTCAGGAAAATTGGTCGAAAAATCACTTTGCAATATCGAAAGCAATGTTTTATCGTAAAATAACAATTGATTTTTGACAAAAAAATACATTTCGAAAAGCATCAAAAAAGCAAAGAATCCAACTAAAACAGCATTGAAGCGAAAGTTTTTGTAGACTAAAAATACGGCAAAGAAAAAAGGCAACATTACAAACAGAAGCCTTATAAACACAGCATTGTAGAATTTCCAGTTTTTCATTATTTTATTTTTTTTCTTGCCACTGATTAAAGGATTAGAAATGATTTCTTTGCCTAATATAGTTCTCTCGCAGATTTTACAGANNTCTGTAAAATCTGCGAGAGACAAATTTTAAGAATCACCTTAATCCTGTAATCTGTGGCAAAACTATTTTTAATTCTTTAAATCGTATTTTTCAATTCTTCTGTACAAAGCGGCTCTCGACAAACCAAGTTCTTCGGCTGCTTTGCTGATATTTCCGTTATGTTTGAGCAATACTTTTTCGATTGCATTTTTTTCCATCTCAGATAGCGGATTTTCATCATTTTCCTGAATTTCTTCAAAGTCCAGAATATCTAAGTTGGTTACCGAAATTGTATTATAATCGGCTAAAATCAAAGCACGTTCTATTTTATTTTCTAATTCCCGAATATTACCTTTCCAGGGATATTTTTCTAAATAAGGAGCTACATTATCCTCAAAATACCAATTTTGTTGGTTGTATTTTTCGGCGATCTTATCCAGAATAAAATGTGCCATTGGTACAATATCATCTTTTCGCTCGCGTAGTGGCGGCAAATAAATTTCCATTGTATTGATGCGATACAGCAAATCTTCCCGAAAGGTTTTATTTTTAACTTCCGCTTTTATATCACTATTTGTTGCTGCAATTATACGAACATTCAAAGGTCTTGCTTTGCTCTCACCCAAACGCGTAACGGTCTTGGTTTGCAAAACATGTAACAATTTAGATTGCAAATGCAACGGAATATTTCCTATCTCGTCCAGAAAAATCGTTCCACCGGATGCTGTTTCAAATCTTCCGGCGGTATCTGTTTTAGCATCTGTAAAAGCACCTCTTGCATAACCAAAAAGCTCACTTTCGAATAAATTATCACTCAAAGAACCTAAATCAACATGTACAAAAGGTTGTTCTTTTCGTTCTGAATTTAAATGAATAAACTCGGCAAAAACATATTTACCGGTTCCGTTTTCGCCTAATATTAAAACATTCGCATCTGTTCTGGCTACTTTTTCAGCAATAGAATACGCTTGTTTTATTTTAAGAGAATTACCCACAAAATAGCTTTTTGTCTGTTTTTCTTCTACTCTTTTTTTACTGTTCTTTCTACTTTCGGTTACAGCTTTATCAATAGTTTCGAGCAGTTTTTCGTTATGCCAGGGTTTCAAAACATAATCAAAAGCACCAATTTTTATGCCTTCGACTGCTGTATCAATTTTACCAAAAGCGGTCATTAAAATTACAACGGTTTGTGGCGATAGTATTTTTATTTCTTTGAGCCAATGAATTCCTTCGCGTCCGTCTTCAAAACCAATTCTATAATTCATGTCTAATAAAACCACATTTATTTCATTTTCATTTAAAATGGAAATGATTTTTTTAGGGCTATTTGTCGTAAAAATGGTTTCAAAATGTTTTTTGAGTATCATTTTTGCCGAAAAAAGAATTTCTTCCTGATCGTCAACAATCAATATTTGAGCTTGTTTTTTTCGCATGATCTGTTTTTTTGTTCGATAACGAACGGTCAACTGTTCATTATCGAACAGTTCTTTTTTGAATGGTTTTTAAAGCTTCTTTAAAATCAATGTTTTACAAATGATAATTTTTATGGCACAGTATTTACCTATTGGTAATCAGTAAATTATTAAAAAAATGGACAAGATAATTCCTCGTAAAAATAGAAAATTTAGATATCTCACAATAGCAATTGGAGTTTTTTTAGTTTTGGCAACAATCGTCTTTCTTTCGTTTAACACCAAAAGAAGCTTAAATGTAAAAGCAGATGAACTAAGCATTCAAAAAGTAGAAAAAGCTTTTTTTGAAGATTTTGTGGTTTTTCAGGCAAAAGTAGAACCTTTGAATGTAATGCTTGTCAATGTTACCGAAGGAGGATCTGTAAAAGAGATTTTTGTAGAAAATGGCGCAATGGTTACCAAAGGACAATCCCTTGCCCGATTGTACAACCCAAATACGGAGCTTAATTACCTGACTCAGGAAACAGCAATTATCGAGCAAATTAACAATTTGAATACCGGAAAACTAAACATTAGAAATCAAGAGTTAAGTTTGAATAAAGATTTGGTTTTAATCGAACATGATTATAATGATGCCAAAAGATTATATGACATGAATGCCCGATTATATGACAAAGAGGTGATTTCTAAAAACGACTGGAATACTTTTAAAGAAAGTCTTCGTTTTCAGGAAGAACGAAAAAGAACGATTCAGCAAAGTATTCAAAAAGAGAAACAAACCAATCAAATTCAGATTTCGCAAATCAACCATTCGATTCAAACGATGGAAAAAAGTTTGGATATTTTGAGAAACAATAAAAAGAATTTTCTGATTACTGCTTCAGAATCTGGTCGATTGACTTCATTTCAGCCTGTTTTAGGAAAAACTTTTCAGGCTGGCGAAAGCATCGGAAAAATTGATTCTAAGCAGGGTTACAAATTAACTGCCGAGGTAGACGAATTTTATCTCGAAAAAGTACGCGAGGGTTTAAAAGGTCAGGTAGAATTTAAAGGCAAAAATCTGGAAGTTTTAGTAACAAAAGTAATCCCGGAAGTAAAAAGCGGACATTTTATAGTAGAACTGGCTTTTGTATCTAAAGAGAATATCACTTTGCAAGACGGACTTAGTTTTGGTGTAAAACTGATTTTATCCGAGAAAAATAAAACACTTGTCGTTCAAAAAGGAAGTTTTAATCAGGAAACGTCAGGAAAATGGATTTTTGTCGTAAAGGGAAATAAAGCCGAAAGAAGAAATATAAAACTAGGTCGAGAAAATCCTTCGTATTATGAAGTTCTCGAAGGTTTAAGAGAAGGTGAATCTGTGATTACTTCGTCCTATACAGATTATAAGGATATAGAGGAATTATCGATTAGTAGTTCGCAGTAAAACAGTTTTCAGTCGCAGTTTTCAGTTTAAAAAAGTTTGCCACAAATTTTCGCGAATTTTCATTCTGATAGTCAAAAAAATTAATTCGTACTAATTTGTGAAATTCGTGGCGAAAAAAAATAAAAGTTTCAATCATCAATCAAAAAAACATAAATCAACAACAATTAAAACCTTGAAAAACTATGATAACAATTCAAAATTTAACCAAAGTTTTTAAAACGGAAGAGGTGGAAACTTCTGCTTTAAGCGGAATTACTTTAGAGATTAAAAAAGGAGATTTCCTGACTATTATGGGTCCTTCTGGTTGTGGAAAATCGACTTTACTAAATATTATTGGGCTTCTGGACAGTGCCAACGATGGGAGTTACAAATTACTGGATCAGGAAATGGTAGGCTTGAAAGAAAAAGGAAGGGCTAATGTTCGCAAAGAAAACATTGGTTTTATTTTCCAGAACTTCAACTTAATCGATGAACTTTCGGTTTATGATAATATCGAATTGCCTTTGCTTTACAACAATGTAAAAGCGTCAGACAGAAAACAAAAGATAGAAGCGATTGCTGAGAAATTGAACATCACACACCGCTTAAAACATTTTCCGCAACAACTTTCGGGCGGGCAACAACAAAGGGTTGCCGTTGCAAGAGCTTTGGTTAATGATCCCAAAATTATTCTTGCCGATGAACCAACGGGAAATCTGGACAGTAAAAACGGTAATGAAGTAATGGAACTGTTAACAGATTTGCACGCTAAAGGAGCGACTATTTTGATGGTTACACACTCTGATTATGATGCTTCGTTTTCGCAAAGAACGATTCACATGAAAGATGGTGTTATATTTTCTGAAAGATTAAATCAGAGAAATGTTGATGTTTTTATGGACGCTAAATAATTTCAAAATGATACAATTTATTGTAACCGCAATCATAATTCTGGTGGGGTTTGTTTGCAAGATATTCGCCATTATATAAAGATTAAACAGGTTTAAAAGCCTGAAAGATCTATTGAAACATATCATTAACGATAAAAAATAAAACATGATTTTTAACTGGTTTAAAATATTTATATATCATTTAAAGCAAAACAAATTGTTTTCGCTTTTGAATGTTCTGGGATTAAGCATTGGTATTGCGGGTGTAATTTTTGCCATTTTATATTGGAACAACGAAAATTCGTATGATCAATGGAATCCTGAAAAAGAAAACGTTTATCAGGTTCTCAACAAACTTGGACCAACTGGTGATATCTGGGCAGCAAATCCAATACCTTTTGGTGTAACGTGCAAAGAAACAATTCCTGAAATTGAATCTATTACTTTGTTTGATGGTTGGTATTATCAAGATGTAATACGATATAAAAATCAAAAATGGATGAGTAAAAAGATTATAGTCGCAGATTATGGTTTTTTTGATGCCTTTCCGTTTCCAATTACAAAAGGAGCCAAAAAGGACATTTTGAAAGAAAAAAACAGTGTTGCAATTTCTGAAGAAACGGCGAAATTAATTTTCAAAAATGAAGACCCTATTGGCAAAATAATCACAAATGATAAAAAGGCTTACGTTGTAAAATCTGTTTATAAAATCATTAAACCTTCTTCTATTGAACCTGATTATGTTTTTGGAGGTCTTTTGGGCGATAATAATGTAAACAGTTGGGGCGATTTCAGTTATACTTTACTGATTAAAACCAAAAAAGGAGCCAACATCGAGACTGTTTTAAAGAAGATGCGACATGTCAATTTTGTCAACAGGGTTTTAAAATATGCAAAAGAAAGCGGACAAACCGTTGAACAGTTTATAAAAGAAAATGGCGAAATCAAGGTTATTCTTGATCGATTAGACCACGTGCGCTTACATGGTACAAAATCTGCCGGTGGTTCGAATTTACCTGAAGGTCCCGGCAATTTGCAACTGCTTTATATCATGGTAGGTTTATCAATTTTGATTTTGACACTTTCTCTGGTAAACTATATTAATTTGGCAACGGCCTCAGCCATAAAACGCGCTAAAGAAGTAGGTGTTCGCAAAGTGGTGGGAGCATCAAAAAAGCAAATTATTACTCAATTTATATTTGAAACTGCTATAATTGTGACTTTAGCAATTCTTTTTGCTTTAGCCATAGTAGAGCTTTCATTGCCTTACTACAACAATTTCCTGAATAAATCTCTGACTATGAATGGCAGTGAATTTTACCTGCAGCTTCTTTTTATATTTGGATTAGTAATCATTCTTGCGGGTATTTTTCCAGCCATTTATATCTCAAACTTCGAGACCTTAAAAGTTTTAAAAGGAAATTTCTCCAGAAGTAAAAGCGGAATATGGATTCGAAATTCAATGCTTATTTTTCAATTTGGTATTGCAGCGTTTTTCATTATTGGCGCCTTGATTGTAAATTCGCAAGTGAATTATATGATGAATAAAGATCTTGGTTTTAGTGGAGATCAAGTGATCAAAATTCCGTTTAAATTTACCGATCGAAATAACAAAACAGCAAAATACCTGACTACAAAACAAGAGATTCTTAAACTATCAGGGGTTGAGGATGTATCTACATTTGCAGGTTCTTTTGGCAACAGTACCAACTCGAGTTCCGGATTTACCTACAACGGTATTTCTGTACAACCCCGAAATGTCGACATGGACTTTGGTTTTCTGGAAATGATGAAAATTAAGATCGTCAAAGGACGGGATTTATCTCCAAAATATGCTTCGGATACTATAAGTAACTGGTTAATAAACGAAACGCTGGCGAAAACACTGGGACTTAAAAACCCCATAAATACTATAATAAGTTCTGGCTGGGGAAATGACAAAGGAAACATGAAATTTAAAGTGGTAGGAGTTGTTAAAGACTTTCATATTACAGGACTTCAAAATAAAGTTCCGCCAATGGTTTTTATAAGTATCAAAACTTTAAAATGGAATAATTTTGAGAATGTGTATGTAAAAGTATCTCCAAATAATCTAACGGGGACTTTAGATAAATTAAAAACATATTGGGAGAAAAACATCAATCAGGATTATCCTTTTGAGTATGAATTTGTCAATAAAAGCTTTGCAAAAACCTACGAAGAGCAGGTAAAACAAAAAGGTTTGTTTTTTATCTTAAATCTTGTGGTAATTATTATAGCCATTTTTGGATTATTTGCATTGGCTTCTTTCTCTATGGAACGACGCTTAAAAGAAATTGCCATCAGAAAAACATTAGGTGCAGAAACGGATGTTTTGCTAAAAGAATTATCCAGACAATATGTAGGTTTCTGCTTTCTGGGATTTGCAATAGGGATTGTTCCTGCGTATATTTTACTGCAAAAATGGCTTGAAGATTTTGCTTTTAGAATCAACATTTCAATTGTTCCGTTTAGCATCGCACTGATTTCTTTATTGACTCTGACTTTAATAATTGTTTTGGCAAAAGCTTATCAGGTAACCAAAATTGATATTCTCAAATATTTAAAATACGAATAAACTTGTAGACCATTTTTTTTAAGAAACCCGACAGATTTTTAGAACCTGTCGGGTTTCTAACTTAATATTTTTACTTTGAAACTACAGCATCTGTATACAGCAACTTATACAATTGCACATCTCTGTCGTAGACATCAGGGTAAAAACCAATTTCTCCGTTATCAGTTACCCAAGCAGTAAAATAACCAATATAGATTGGGATTTTATTTTTAAGCTTACAGGTTGTTTCTTTTTCACCACTCATCGCCTGATCAATTTTAGCAGCAGGCCAATCGGGATCCTCTTTTAAAATAGCGAGAGCCAAACCTTTGGCTTCTTTTACATTAATACATCCGTGGCTAAAAATACGTTTTTCGAATTCAAATAAACTTTTGGATGGTGTGTCGTGCAAATAAATATCATTGGGATTTGGGAACATAAATTTAACCAAACCCAGAGAGTTTTTAGGTCCTGGTTTTTGTCGAACATTCCCCCCGTTCCACTCCATATTATGATCTGCCAGATAGTTTTTATCTTCTGCCATTTTTATTTTTAATTCGTTTTTTATAATACTCTGCGGTACATACCAATAGGGGCTAAACACGATTCTGTCCATGTCACCGCTAAATATTACTGTTTCGGTCATTCTTGTTCCCACAAAAACATCGGACACGAGTTCGTACTTTCCATTTTTTACATAAACCAATTTAAACGACGGTATATTAACCATAATATATTCTTTTGCTTGTGCCAGGTTTGGCGGTATCCATCTGCAACGTTCCATATTCAACATGATGGTTTTAATACGGTTTGCAATTGGCTCATTCATCTGGTTGATGTGTTCTCTGGTCAGTGTGTAATTTAATTTAAGTCCATACCTGTTTTTATATTTTAATATTCCCGCCATCATTTCATCATCATACACATTACTTTTAGAATCTTGTGCTAAATCTCCAACCACGAATAAACGTTCTCGTATTTGTTTTACTGCAACACCGCTATCAAATGGCTTTAGGTCTTTGTACGTTGCACTATCTATTTCTATTTTTTTCCATTGATTGTTTTTTTCAATAGTTCTATATTTTTTCAATACTGCCTTAAGCTTATAGAATTGTCCGTATAAAAGGTTTTCATCCTTGTTTAATCGGTCGGGATCAACCATGAGAGAGTCTAATATCTTTGCATACGAAATATTCTTTGCAGGCAAAAACCAACCAATTTTTTTTAGCGTTGCGGCATCAACACCAGAATAAACATTGCTGGCATAAAACACATACATATTCGACAGCAAAAGCTCTGTATCGATTTGAGGAAGTTTGTTTGATACATTTTCATTAAATACATCATCGACTAAATCCATATAAGGCAAAGTCGCCTTGATACCCTGATCGTTGAGCAAGTGTACTTTATGATATAAAAGTGATCCAAATTCGCTGACGTTTTTATCGTCATACCAGATCAAATTGTATTCTTTCTTTTTATAGAGATCTAAAACATCATTTTGATACTTTTTTAATTTGGGGTATTTCCTGTAAAATTGATTAATGGACTCAAGATTTACAGTAAGTTTAGAAAAAAACCTGTTAGAGATGATATGACTTTCAAACTTCGTTGGTTTATTTATTATTTCGTTTTCTTTAGCAGAAGATTCAGAAGAAAGCAACAGAAAACCAGCGGCAATTATCGCAGATAAAAAGGTAAAATTTCGCATATTTTTAGCTTTAAATTTATTGAGACTAAATTTTATTCAAAAAATACCGAAAACCCATAATTGTCCTAAAAACACGTTTTCACATACTTTTTGAGATAGTAGAAATTAAAAATTCAGGGTTCTCAAATATAACCAAGATTATTGATATTTTGATGATCTTGGTTTAAAAATTTATCTTAAAATTCGTATATTTTGGTCTGCTGTTTGTTTTGATCAGGCTATAGCAAATAGAATATCGGTTCGGTTTCTGTAAAAAGAAGGCAAACAGGAACTATTAGAATCATTTTGGCTAATCCCGATATCAGTAAATACAATCTAAAAAAGGGTTTGAATCCGAACATAATCTGTTATCTTTGCAGTCTGAAATCAGTTTAAATAAACACAATGCTTAAATCGATTTCTGTTAATAGAAAATAGTATATTAAAATGAAATTAGATAGAAAAGAAATTCTTAAAGCTCTAGAAACAATTACTATAGCCGGAGAAGGAAAAAATATGGTTGAAAGTGGCGCGGTTGCTAATGTAATTACTTTTGGCGATGAAGTCGTGGTAGATTTACTTTTGCATACCCCTGCAATGCACATTAAAAAAAGAGCCGAAGATGATATCAAAAAAACAATACTTGAATTGGTATCTCCAGAGGCAAAAGTTAAAGTAAACATTAAAGTTGAGGCTAAGGAAAATCCAAACGAAATAAAAGGGAAAGCTATTCCGGGAATCAAAAATATTATTGCCGTTGCTTCTGGTAAAGGTGGTGTAGGAAAATCTACTGTTACGGCTAATCTTGCTGTAACTCTTGCAAAAATGGGTTTTAATGTTGGTATTCTTGATGCGGATATTTACGGCCCTTCGATGCCAATTATGTTTGATGTCGAAAACGAAAAACCTATTTCGATTAACGTTGACGGAAAATCAAAAATGAAACCGGTTGAAAGTTATGATATCAAAATACTTTCTATTGGATTCTTTACAGCTCCAAGTCAGGCTGTAATCTGGAGAGGTCCAATGGCAGCAAAAGCTTTAAATCAAATGATTTTTGATGCAGATTGGGGAGAACTTGATTTTATGTTAATCGATTTACCTCCGGGAACGGGAGATATTCATCTTTCGATCATGCAATCATTGCCAATTACCGGTGCTGTTGTAGTTAGTACACCCCAGGCTGTGGCTCTTGCCGATGCTAAAAAAGGTGTTGCTATGTTTATGCAGGACAACATCAATGTTCCTGTTTTGGGTATTATAGAAAATATGGCTTATTTTACTCCCGAAGAATTACCTGACAATAAATATTATATCTTTGGACAAGAAGGAGCAAAAAACCTTGCCGAAGATTTAGATGTTCCGTTTTTAGGAGAAGTTCCTATTGTACAGTCTATACGTGAAGCCGGAGATTACGGACGTCCTGCAGCAATGCAAACGGCTTCGACAATCGAAACTGTTTTTGAAGAAATTACCCGAAATGTTGTGCAGGAAGTTGTAAACAGAAATGATAATTTGCCGGCAACAGAAGCTATTAAAATTACAACTATGGCAGGTTGTTCAGCAGTAAAGAAATAATTAGATAATGAGATAATGAGGCAATTCGATAATGCTATTGGGAGAATTTAAAATTTCCTTAAAGCATTATCTAATTCTCTAATTCTCTAATTGACACATTAATATTATGACAACAGAAGAATTAACAAACAACGTATTATTGGCTCTTGACGAAATTAGACCTTTTTTAAATTCTGATGGAGGAGACATTACGTTAATCTCTATAGACGACGACAAACATGTCAAAGTTCGTCTTGAAGGAGCATGCATTAGCTGTAGTGTAAACCAAATGACCCTGAAAGCTGGGGTTGAAACAACAATAAAAAAATATGCACCACAAATAGAAACCGTGGTGAATATAATGTAAGTAAAAGCAAGATTTTTTTGTGCTTTTACGACTTTGTCAATTAACAAGAATAATAGTTCTTTGAGTGGTTTGTTTTGTGAATGTTTAAAAATACACCATAAATAAAGCTACTTATTGCGGATTTAGCAAAAAACAATGTAAAGATTTAAGAGTTTTGGTTAAGGAATTGTTACTTAATTAACTTAAATTTGTCACATAACTCTAAATCTAAAGTTTATGAAGAATTACTACGCTCTATTTATATTGTTGTTTTGTGTTTCTGTAAATTATGCACAACAAACAACGCAAACTCTTGTTGTTAGTAAAGCTTGGTTAAATGAAGCTGAAGAGTGGTCAGATTTTCAATATAGTGGTCAAATTGTATTTTCGACAAATGCAAATGATGAAGAAGGCAGTTTAAGAATTGGCAATTATGATTTCTTGTTCGATTTATGCGACGGAAAGGCTAAATTTGCTAACAAAGCAACTTATAGCGCTGCACAATTTACACATCCCAGAAAAGTATCTGTTACAACAGACAAACAAGGAGTAACAAATTCTACTTACGAAGGCACTTTAGTTTTTCAATCTGATAAAGATTATTATTCAGTAATTGCTTTAGTCACTATATTAGAAAAAAACGGAAATACTCTTGGCGTAAAAATGCGTCTCAAAGAAGGCAACAAAAAAGAATACGCTTTTAGTATTAAAAATAGTTAGCACCAGTAAGGATTTTTTCACGTTATAAAATCCTAACCAGCAACAAAATTCCAAATAATAAAATGGATGTATTAATAAAGATTAAAGATCGAGAAGGAGTTATACACGAGTTACAAGCTCCAACTGATATGGCAATGAATATAATGGAGTTATGCAAAGCATACGAACTACCTGTTGAAGGAACCTGTGGCGGAATGGCCATGTGTGCATCTTGCCAGTGTTATGTTCTTAATGATGTTGCATTGCCGGAAATGGGAGACGAAGAAGAAGCCATGTTATCAGAAGCATTTTACGTAAAATCAAATAGTCGTTTAGGCTGTCAGATTCCAATTACTACCCAACTTGAAGGATTAGAATTAGAATTAGCCCCTGAATATTAAATACAAAAAAAAGCGAGAACTAAAATTCTCGCTTTTTTTATGATTATTCCCTAAGATTCATTTCCTAAATCCCCCGGATCAAAAGGTTCAAATTCTCTTTCTGCAAAGGCTTCTGTCAAAATTCCTGACGAGCACAACCAGGTTATCGTTTCTTCAAGCGTATTTCCTGCTTTATAGATTACCTCACTATTTCTGGGCAAAATAAAATACTCTTGTTTATAAAGAATAATTTCATCTCCATCAAAAGTATCTCCTATCCTTACGGAGTTTAAAACTTCTTCTTTTGTCAAAACATCTTTTCCATCATCCCAGAACCAATATTCGTTTATTCGGCTCTTCCATTCTGCACTGGTAAGTATGATGGTTTCAGGAAGATAAATCCGCACATAGGTTCCGCCAAGGATTCCGCATCCGTATTTTAAAACATATTGTTTATAATCTTCATCAAAAGCAATGTTCAGTGTTTTTTCGCAAGCCAGGATTTCCTCTTTATCAGCTAGAAATAAGTCTGTTGCATTCGTTTTGTAATTGGGGATTATTTTATAGTTATCGAAATTCATTTCCTTTATATTTATACTGGCTAAGATACACTTTTCATCAATCTTTGGCTTTTATTTTAACACATAGAAACATAGGATTTCAAAAATGTACAATAGTCGTTTCACTTTAATTAAAACACTGAAACTCTCCAACAAAAAAACCGCAATTACAGTACTGCAATTACGGTCTTTTCTTTATAACAATTTTCTTTAATCTCTGGATTATACCAAACCTGCCTGAATTAAATATTCTGCAATCTGGATTGTGTTTGTTGCAGCACCTTTACGTAAGTTATCAGCAACGATCCACATGTTTAGTGTGTTTGGCTGGCTTTCGTCACGACGAATTCTTCCAACAAAAACATCATTTTTTCCTTCAGCATATAAGGGCATTGGGTATGTAAATGTATCTAAATTATCCTGAACTACAACTCCATCCGTATGGTGCAAAATTTCACGAACTTCGTTTACATCAAAATCGTTTGTAAACTCGACATTTACCGCTTCGCTATGTCCGCCTACAACTGGTACACGAACTGCAGTTGCTGTAACTCTAATGGTATTATCACCAAGAATTTTTTGAGTCTCACGAACCAATTTCATTTCTTCTTTCGTATATCCATTTTCCTCGAAACTATCGCAATGCGGAATCGCGTTTCTATGAATTGGATATTTATAAGCCATTTCTCCCTGAATTCCAGCGTACTCGTTTTCTAACTGTCTCACTGCTTTTACACCAGTTCCGGTAATCGATTGATAGGTAGAAACAATGATTCTTTTTATGTTGTATTTTTTATGCAACGGAGCCAATGTCAAAACCATTTGAATGGTTGAGCAGTTTGGGTTTGCAATAATTTTATCTTCTTTCGTTAATGTATCTGCATTGATTTCCGGAACGATTAACTTTTTAGTCGGATCCATTCTCCATGCCGAAGAGTTATCAATAACTGTAGTCCCGGCTGCAGCAAATTTTGGCGCCCACTCTAACGAAGTGTCTCCTCCGGCAGAAAAAACAGCAATATCTGCTTTTAAATCAACAGCAGTTTGCAAACCAACAACTTTATATTTTTGACCTTTATATTCAATCTCTTTTCCAACTGATTTCTCTGATGCTACAGGAATTAACTCTGTAACAGGAAAATTTCTTTCGGCTAAAACTTTAAGCATTATCTCGCCAACCATACCAGTGGCACCTACAACGGCTATTCTCATTTTTATATCTTTAGTATGAATTAATCTAATTTACAGTACAAAAGTAGCTATAATAAAAAACAAAACAAGGTGCTTCACAAAAAATAACAAAATGTTACAAAACACACAAAATAAAAAAAACCGTTCCAATTAAGGAACGGTTAAGTTAGACTTAGTGTAGCGGCATTTATTTTTTTAACAGATCTCTAATTTGTATAAGTAGTTCTTCCTGAGTTGGTCCTGCTGGTGCGGGAGGTGCAACATCTTTCTTTTTTGCGTGATTTATACCTTTAATTATTAAAAACAAAACAAAAGCAACAATTACAAAGTTAATCACTGCTGACAGGAACAAACCGTACTTGACACCTCCAAAAGCAGTCAGCTCTTCTATCGTAGACAAATGAGCAGCGTCTAATGCCGGTTTTAAGATTAATGGCGTAATTACATTTTCAATTAATGAGCTTACAATTTTACCAAAAGCAGCTCCAATGATAACACCCACAGCCAAATCGACTACGTTGCCTTTCATTGCAAATTCCTTAAATTCTGAAAATATCCCCATAATTGTTTGTTTTAGTTTATAATTAATTTGATATCGAAAATACGCAATTTTCTGCAAAGTTCAAAAATCTATCTAAAAAATACCCTTTTTACGCGTTGCGAGATGCTGGTCATAATTTCATACGGAATTGTTTTTAAAGCTATTGCCATTTCTATAACGGTTGGAGTTTCTCCAAAAATAATAACCGAATCTCCTTCTTTACAATCAATATGACTTACATCAACCATTAACATATCCATACAAACATTACCAACAATTGGCGCTTTTTGGTTTTTAATGACCACATAACCTACAAGGTTTCCCCATAATCTCGAAATCCCATCGGCATACCCTATTGGTATTGTAGCAATTTTAGTTTCTTTCTCTGCCATAAAACGACGACCGTAACCTACGCTGTCTCCAACAGGAATGGTACGCACCTGCGAGATAATCGATTTTAAAGTTCCAACATTCTCCAGGTATTTTTGTTCCGCCGGATCGTTAGAAACTCCATACAAACCAATACCTAATCGCACCATATTATATTGTGCATCCGGAAAATTACTAATTCCGGAAGTGTTTAAGATATGGCGAATTGGATTTATATTTAATGCCGAAATTAATCGAGACGATAATTCTTCGAACAAATTAATCTGCGAAATCACAAAATCATAATGTTTTACTTCGTCACTTGTTGCCAAATGCGACAAAACACTTTTTACTTTTACAGTTGTATTTCCTTTTAAGGTTTCAATGAGTTCGCCTAATGTATTTTCTTCAAAACCCAAGCGGTGCATCCCTGTATCTAGTTTAATATGTATCGGAAAGTCTTTTAAATCCTTTTCTCTTGCAATTTTCAGAAAAGCTTTTAATCCTTTTACACTATAAATTTCAGGTTCTAAATTGTACTGAATAATCGAAGGAAAACTGGTCGATTCCGGATTCAAAACCATAATTGGCAATTTAATTCCGCCATTTTTAAGCGAGATTCCTTCATCGGCAAAAGCCACTCCCAAATAATCTACTTTATGATGCTCGAGTAATTTTGCGATTTCCAATCCTCCGTTTCCATAACCAAATGCTTTTACCATAACCATCAATTTGACCTTACTTGCCAATTTTGATTTATAATAATTCAGGTTATGACTAATAGAATTCAGGTTGATTTCGAGAATCGTTTCATGCGTTTTTTCTTCAAGTAAAGAAACAATTTCTTCAAACTGAAATGATCTTGCTCCTTTTATCAAAATGGTTTCATTTTCGAAATTCAAATGCTCAATTTGTGCAATAAATTCGGCTTTGTTTTGAAATGTTATACCATTCGAAAATTTAGCTGCAAAGGCAGAAATCGTAGTTCCAATACCAATTACGCGATTTATCTTATTATCCGCAATCAGCTGTGCTACTTTAGAATACAACTCTTCATTTGAAAATCCGCTTTGCACGATATCCGATAGAATAATCGTTTTTGAAGCATTCTTTTTTTGTTGGCTTTCCAGAAAATCCAAAGCAATCTTGAGCGATTCAAAATCAGAACTGTAACTATCATCAATAATACTGCAATTATTGATTCCGTTTTTTACCTCTAAACGCATTTGTACCGGATACAAATTTTGAACCCGATTTTGTATCGTTTCTGAATCATAATTCAAATAAAGCAAAACCAATAAACTTGAAATAGCATTTTCGACAGAAGCCGAATCACTAAATGGAATTTCCAGACTAAAAACCGCTCCTTTATATTGATATTGAATATGGGTTAATTCGCCTTTATTTTCTTTTTTAAGAATAAAAACATTGGCAGAAGTATCTGTAAAACTCCACGAAAAAAGGTTTCTGTTTTTTAATGGATATTGCGCACAAAACAAATTCAGGCTTTGATCTACAAGTATATTTTTTTGGTAGATTATTACTTCTGATTCTTTAAACAACAATAATTTCTCGTTGATTTTTTGCTCCGGACTTTCAAAACCTTCATCATGGGCAGAACCTATATTGGTCAAAACTCCAATGGTTGGTTTAATGATCTTTTCGAGTTTGATCATTTCGTTTACTGTCGAAATTCCGGCTTCAAAAATACCTAAATTGTGTTTCTCATTAATAGCAATTACAGATAACGGAACTCCAACCTGAGAGTTGTAACTTTTAGGGCTTCGAATGATATTATAATCGGGACTCAACAAAAAGTTAAGCCATTCTTTTACGATCGTTTTACCATTGCTTCCGGTTAATCCGATAATAGGAAAATAAAAAAGATTACGATAATAAGCTGCCAGTTCCTGTAAAGCATCTAATGTGTTTTTTACAAGCAAAAAATTGGCTTTCCCAATACAGCTTTCAGGAATATACTGCACAACAAAATTTTGAACACCTGCCGCGATCAATTCGTGAATGTACAAATGAGCATCATTATTAACACCTGACAGGGCAATAAACAAAGTTTCGGAGCCGTTTTGTAACGAACGGCTATCGATTGAAATATGATCAACAAAAATATCATTGTCTGAACCTGTCCATTCGGCATGAAGAACCGGGATAAGGCTTTTTAAGTTTATGCTCATTTAGAAATTCTTTTTGTCAAATTTAAAAAAAGGTTTGCCACGAATTGCACAAATTTTTACTAATTCGTTGTTGTGTTTTTTGCCGCGAATTGCACAAATTTTCGCTAATTCTTTGCGGTTAATTTTTGCTGTGATTTTTTGCCACAGATTAAGAAGATTAAAATGATTTTTAATCTGTGTGTGTTTTTGCCACGAATTGCACAAATTTTCGCTAATTCTTTGCGGTTAATTTTTGCTGTGAATTTTGCTGTGATTTTTTGCCATAGATTAAGAGGATTAAAATGATTTTTAATCTGTATGTGTTTTTGCCACGAATTGCACAAATTTTCGCTAATTCTTTGCGGTTAATTTTTGCTGTGATTTTCTGCCACAGATTAAGAGGATTAAAATTCGTGGTTATTCGTGCAATTCGTGGCAAAATGACATAAATATGGAGAATTTTTTTTATCTATTGTAATGAAAACAGTAATTATTTACAAAATATTCTCTAATTAAAATTCCTAAAAAAATGTGAAATTCATTGCAAAAAACATTATTTCTCTATATTTGTTAAACACCACTAAATACAACGTTTTGAAAAGAATACTCCCTATATTCTCCTATATATTACATCCGATTTTTATCTCGATGTACGCTACTTTATTCTATCTTTTTTGCAAACATGAGGCTTTTACGAATCAGGAAAAATATTATGTTTTATTTCAAATTCTAATCATTACGATTTTAGTTCCTGTGCTCTTTTTTTTATTGCTTCGCTCAACAGGTCATGTAAACTCAGTGATGGTTCACGAAACTTCGCAGCGAAAAATTCCGCTTATTTTACAATGTTTTCTGTATATTTTATTGGTAAAAAGAAGCATTGTCATCACCCGTTATCCGGAGTTGCATTTCTTTTTTCTTGGTGCGTTGTTTAGTACTATTTTGGCTTTGGTTTGTTCTTTGTTTAAAATAAAAGCCAGCCTGCACATGTTGGCAATCAGCGGTTTTACAATTTTTGCGATTGGATTAAATATTCATCTTCAAATGCAAAACCCATATTGGGCCGCATTTTTGATTTTAATGACGGGAGTTGTAGCATCTTCTCGTCTGGAAATGGAAGCTCACACGCCCAAAGAATTACTTATAGGGTTAATAATTGGTGTAATACCGCAGGTCCTGTTTTTATATTTGTGGTTATAAAATGTAAAAGATCAAACCAATATTCATTGCTTTTATGTTCACATTTTCGCCTGTAATGGTTTTAACAGATTTGTCAAACAAGCCATTCAAACCATAATAACAATACACATTCCAGGTGTTATAACCTGCGGAAACATAAACTCCGTATTGAAATTGATTGATATCTTTATTATTAGAGATCTTAAAAGTGTTGTCTCCGTCTTTTAAAATTGATTTGTCTGAGAACACATAACTCAATTTTACACCGCTATAAATCCTCCAAAATTTATAACTTTCATAAGTCGAATTTCTCCATCTAAATTCGATAGGTACATCTACAGAATATTGTTTGTATCTATTTGAGCCAAATTCGCCATAACTATTTACGGCATATAGTAATGCTCCGTCTGCCCCTTTTGAAATCGTAAGATTTTGATAAAAATTTTGGTAGCTCAATCCTAAACCTGCTGCAATTGCAACGGTTCTTGTTTTATTGATGGGCATATCGCGCAAAAAACCCACAGAAACACCTGCCGAGAATTTATCTTGTTTTAAACCTGCAGGCGCCTGCATTAAAAGATTATATGTAACAGAAAAATAAAACTGATCCTCACGATACAGAGAATCGATTTTAACGATAGGTTTTATCTCCGGCTTCACTTCTTGTGCAAAAGAATTGAAAAACGATAGTAAAAACAAACTGCTAAAAAGTAATCTCATATCGTATTTTGGTTTTAAAGAGTTTTTCAAGTAAACGTTTTTTAGTGTAGATTTATTTTACTTACAAATATAATATAATGCTAGCTCAGGTTACAATTACATCGTAATTATTCTCTTTTTGAAGATGAATAAAATCATTTGTTGCACTTTTTTCAATAAATAAACAACAGAATCTAAAAAATGACTCTATTTTACTTTGATCTTTTATACCTTTGTCCGTAATGAAAAGAAAACAGCTCATATTAAGTGTTTCTTTGGCTCTGACAGTATTGTTCTCAATATTGTTTCAGTCGATACACAGTTATGAGCATATTGTAAAGCAACTTTCAGAAAAACAATGTCATCACAATTATAATGATCCCAATGGCGAAATAACGCATCAGCATCATAATTATGACTTGTGTTATGTATGCCATTTTGCTTTTGGAAGTTATATTGTTCCGGAAGAATTTGGTTTTCAATTTCATACTTTCAACAACAATATCCCTTATTTTTTCTCTCTCGCAGAAAAAATATTTTCACTTTCAGAAAGCCCGTATTTATTGCGTGGCCCTCCTGCTGCTATAGTTTCCTGAATTTCGAAATAATCGAAATACACTTTAAATTTTCTTTAATCTAATTCAAAAAATTAGTCCATTTCCCCATCCTGAAACTCTCAGGACCGGCAAATTTTACTATTCTTTTTAGTTTTTATTTTCAAAGAAAAAAATCAATTAACCATAATGCGCTCGTATAATTCAAAAAAACTAAACACATAGAAACATAGATCAGATATTATTATCGAAAAGGCTTTAAAAAAGAAATACATTTCTTTCACATAGATAAAACTATGTGCATTTTAAATAAAATGAAACACCTTGTCTGAATATTATAAATACTATGTTTCTATGTGCTAAAAAAATACGCTCAACGAGTTTAACTATAGAATCATTTTCAAATGAAAAAATTAATATTAGCTCTTATTTTAGGGTTTACGAGCATTCTTTCTGCTCAAAATTCGGTTTCAGGAAAGGTAATAAATCTTGAGAACCAACCATTATCAGGCGTTTCTGTTTATGCTCCTGAATTACACAAAGGAACAACGACGGATGAAAACGGAAAATATGAATTTAAGAATCTTCCTAACGGAAGTTTTCGCATTACTTTTACTTTTGTTGGATTTACAACTCAAAGTAAGGCAATCTCCAAACTATTAAAAGAAAATACTGTTGATATAACGCTTACCGAATCTGTTTTTGAAATGGATGAAGTTGTGGTTTCAACTCCTTTTAACAAATTGCAATCGCAAAACGTTATGAAAGTTGAGCATGAAAGCATCAAAACGTTACAGCAAAAAGGAACCTCAACTTTAATCGAAGGGTTGGCAACAATTCCAGGGGTTTCGCAAATTTCTACGGGAACTTCTATTGGTAAACCGGTTATTCGAGGACTCAGCGGAAATCGCGTTTTGGTATATTCGCAAGGCGTTCGTATCGAAAACCAACAGTTTGGAGACGAACATGGTTTAGGCTTAAATGATGCCGGAATCGAAAGTGTCGAAGTAATCAAAGGGCCTGCTTCTTTATTGTATGGTTCTGATGCTTTGGGTGGTGTTTTGTATTTTAATCCTGAAAAATTTGCCGATGCGAACACGTTTAAAGCCAATTTTAGTCAAAAATATTTCACCAATACACAAGGAAGTAACTCTTCTATTGGTCTAAAAACTTCGACTGACAACTGGAAGTTTTTAGCACGTGGAAGTTTCAATACACATTCTGATTATAAAATTGCCGATGGCGAACGTGTAACGAATACCCGCTATAACGAAACTGATTTTAAAACCGGAGTTGGTTACAGTAATTCCAGTTTTTCCAGTGTTTTAAGATACAATTACAACAAACTTGATCTTGGAATGCCGGATAACGGAATTGGTGAACAATCGACAAGTAAAAACACAGAGTTTCCAAGACAAGGGATTTTTAATCATTTGTTGAGTTTAAACAACGTTATCTTTTTTGAGAATTCGAAATTAGATGTCGATTTAGGATATATTGCCAATGACAGAAGCGAATTTGAAGACAGCAATGATGCATCGCTTCACATGAAATTGAATACTTTTAATTACAATGCTAAATATCATTTTCCTAAACTAGGAAAAATTGAGACTATCATTGGTGTGCAGGGAATGCACCAAACCAACAAAAATTCTGGCGAAGAGTATTTAATTCCAGATGCAACTACAAATGATTTTGGTGTTTTTGGAACAGCAAATTACGAATGGAACAATAGTGTTGTACAGGCGGGACTGCGTTTTGATAACCGAAATATTACTTCTCAGGCACATGGTGTTGAAGGCGAAGAGGGTTATTTTTTACCTTTAGACCGATCATTTGATAGTTTTAATGCTTCTCTTGGATATAAAACAAAACTGGCAGATCCTCTAACGCTTCGATTGAATGTGGCAACTGGATTTAGAGCACCAAATTTAGCCGAGCTAACTTCAAACGGTGTTCATGAGGGTACAAACCGATACGAAATTGGAAATGCTGCATTAAAAACAGAACAAAACGTTCAGACGGATTTAAATTTAGAATATAAAAATACGCACTTTGAGTTTTTTATCAACGGATTTTACAATCATGTAAACAATTATATCTACACTTCGCCAACCGGAGAAACTCGTGATGATAATGATGTTTTTGCTTATATCCAGAATAATGCAAATTTATACGGAGGTGAAGTTGGTTTGCACTTTCATCCACATCCGCTTGACTGGTTGCATTTTGAAACCAGTTTTGAAACCGTAACCGGTAGAAAAGCCAATAATGATTATTTGCCATTAATTCCTGCCAACAACTGGAACAATACTTTAAGAACTGAATTTAAAATTAAAAACTGGTTCGAAGAAGGATATGCTTCTTTAAATCTTTCGTCGACTTTTAGCCAAAATAACGTAAGTGGTTTCGAAACTGCATCAAAAGGATATAATTTGGTAAACCTGGGTTTTGGCGGAACAGTAAAATTAGGCAAACATGCTTTTGATGTGAACCTGAACGGAAACAATTTATTCGACAAAAAATATATTGCACACCTTTCAAGATTAAAAACTGACGGTATACCAAACATCGGACGAAATATTGTTTTGGGAGTTAACTTTAATCTGTAACATTTTTGAACCATATACGACATATAAATAAATTTAGTTAAAACTAAAGGAGCTTATATATCTTATATGGTTTAACTTTTTATCGTTATCATTTCAAAACAAAAAAGTTATTTTTGTTACAACCGTTAAACAAAAACTATGAAAAAAACATTTCTTATAATGGCAATTACAACCGCAGGACTTTCATTTGGGCAAAATAAAATTCAATATCCCCAAACTAAAAAGGGAGAAACAGTTGACGTGTATTTTGATACCAAAGTAAGCGATCCTTATCGTTGGCTTGAAGATGATAAATCTGCCGAAACGGGTGCTTGGGTAAAGGCCCAAAACGAAGTTACTTATGATTATTTAGATAAAATCCCGTTTCGTGATGAACTTAAAAAGCGCATGGAAAAATTGTGGAATTATGAAAAAATAAGCGCTCCGTATACAGAAGGAAAGTTTACTTATTATTCTAAAAATAACGGATTGCAGAATCAATCTGTTATGTACAGAAAAGGGCAAGACGGCAAAGAAGAAGTTTTCCTTGATCCTAATACTTTTTCTAAAGACGGAACTACTTCTCTTGGTGGTTTAGATTTTTCTAAAGATGGAAACAAAGCTGCTTATTCTATTTCTGAAGGTGGAAGCGACTGGAGAAAAGTGATTATCATTGATGTTTTGTCAAAAAAGGTGTTAGAAGACACGTTGGTTGATGTTAAATTTAGTGGTATTGCATGGCATGGAAACGAAGGGTTTTACTACTCTAGTTATGATAAACCAAAAGGAAGTGAATTGTCTGCCAAGACAGATCAGCATAAATTATATTTTCACAAACTTGGAACTTCTCAAAAAGAAGATAAAGTAATTTTTGGTGCAGATCAAAAACGCAGATATGTAGGTGGTTATGTTACCGAAGATGATCATTATTTAATTATCTCAGCATCAAATTCTACTTACGGGAATGAGCTTTACATTAAAGATTTAACCAAAGCAAATAGTCCTATTGTTACCATTGTAGACAATTTTAACAGCAATAACTCGATTATCGAAAACGAAGGGACTAAATTGTTTATCGAAACGGACTTAAATGCACCAAACACACGTGTTGTTACTGTTGATGTAAGCAATCCAAAACCGGAAAACTGGAAAGATTTTATTAAAGAAACTCAAAACATATTAACACCTTCAACAGGTGGTGGGTTTTTCTTTGCTAACTATACTAAAGATGCTGTTTCGTTTGTACAACAATACGATTATAGCGGGAAATTAATTCGTGAAATCAAACTTCCTGCGGTAGGAACTGCAGGTGGATTTACAGGCAAAAAACACGAAAAAACATTGTATTACAGCTTTACCAATTATACCACTCCGGGAACTATTTATTCGCTTGAAGCAAAATCAGGTAAATCTGAAGTGTACCAAAAACCTAAAGTTGATTTTAAAAGTGAGGACTACGAATCAAAACAAGTATTTTATACTTCAAAAGACGGAACAAAAATCCCGATGATTATCACTTATAAAAAAGGATTAAAATTAGATGCTAAAAATCCAACCATTCTTTACGGTTATGGTGGATTCAATATTAGTTTGACACCAAGTTTTAGTATTGCAAATGCTGTGTGGCTGGAAAACGGTGGTGTTTATGCTGTTGCTAATTTAAGAGGTGGTGGTGAATATGGTAAAAAATGGCATGATGCGGGGACTAAATTGCAAAAACAAAATGTATTTGACGATTTTATCGCTGCTGGCGAATATTTAATTGCTCAAAAATATACTTCATCAGATTTCTTAGCGATTCGCGGAGGTTCTAACGGAGGTTTATTAGTAGGTGCTACTATGACGCAACGCCCGGATTTAATGAAAGTGGCGCTGCCGGCAGTTGGCGTTATGGATATGTTACGTTACCATACTTTTACAGCTGGTGCAGGCTGGGCTTACGATTACGGAACTGCTCAGGACAACAAAGAAATGTTCGAATACCTAAAAGGATATTCTCCTGTACAAAATGTAAAAAATGGGACTAAATATCCTGCAACGATGGTTACAACAGGAGATCATGACGATCGTGTTGTTCCTGCACATAGTTTTAAGTTTGCAGCTGAATTACAGGAAAAACAAACAGGAAACAATCCCGTTTTAATTCGCATTGATGTAAAAGCAGGTCATGGAGCAGGAAAATCTGTAGCGGCAACCATTCAGGAAAATGTAGACATTCAGGCGTTCACGCTTTATAATATGGGTTTTAAAGCTTTACCTAAAAAGTAAAACTTTAATTACTTAATTTTTTTAGCCACGAATTCACAAATTATTTTTGTGAGTTTGTGGTTATTTTTTTGCCACGAATTTGATTTTTCTCAAATGTGACGTTTTTTTTCGCCACGAATTTCACGAATTAGCACAAATTTAATTAATGTTTTTTTAGCCACAGATTAAAAGGATTTTATATGCTGCATACTTTCGCTATGCATTTAATTAGTGAAAATTCATGAAATTCGTGGCAAACTTTTTTTTTAATCTGTGGCTTAACTTTTTTGAAGCAGTTTCAAAATAAATAATTCGGGAAAATTAGTGTAATTCGTGGCAAACCTTTTTAAATTAATCTGTGAGAATCATTCTAATCTGTGGCTTAACTTTTTAATGCAGTCCAAAATAAATAATTTAGGAAAATTAGTGTAATTCGCGGCAAACCTTTTTAAATTTGAATAACTAAAAAACCAGAAAAATGAAAATTGTAAAATGGGGAATTATAGGTTGCGGTAATGTAACGGAGGTAAAAAGTGGTCCTGCTTTTCAAAAAACGCCTAACTCAGCTTTAGTAGCTGTTATGCGCAGAGATGCAGCCCTTGCCGAGGATTATGCCAAACGCCACAAGGTTTCTAAATGGTATTCGAATGCCGCTGATTTAATCAATGACCCGGAAGTCGATGCTGTTTATATTGCTACACCTCCATCCTCTCATAAAGAATATACGATTTTATGTGCCAAAGCCGGAAAACCTGTTTATGTAGAGAAACCAATGGCATTGACATTTAAAGAATGCAACGAAATGATTAGCGTTTGCAAAGAACATAATGTGCCTTTATTTGTGGCATATTACAGAAGAAGTTTGCCTCGGTTTTTAAAAATAAAAGAACTCATCGACCAGAATAAAATTGGAACTGTAAGACATGTAAATTGTGTTTTATATCACCCCTTTGAAGAACGATACGATGACGAAATTAACTTGCCATGGACCGTTTTGCCACATATCTCCGGTGGTGGAATATTTGTAGATTTAGCCTGTCATACATTAGATTTTCTTGATTTTGCTTTGGGTCAAATTCAATCTGTTCGTGGTCATGCAAGTTCTCAGCTTAAAGCTTATCCTGCCGAAGATTCTGTTTCTATGTCTTTTTTATTCGAAAACGGAATTCACGGAACTGGTTTATGGAACTTTACCAGTTTTGAGCGTTATGACAATACTGACATTGTTGGCGATAAAGGAAAAATCTCTTTTTCTACTTTTGGAAATGATCCCATACATATTCAATATACAAATGGCGAAAAAGAAAGTATCACAATCGAAAATCCACTTCATATTCAGCAGCCTTTTATAGAAACTGTTGTTAGTGAGCTTTTAGGCAATGAGAGTTTTTCTCCTTCAAAAGGAACTTCGGCCGCCAGAACAACCTGGGTTATCGATGAAGTTTTGAAAGAGTTTAGGGATTCTAAATAATTATTATAATTGTAAATTGCCTCCAGCTTTAGCTGGAGTTTACAGCCTTAATATAAAAAGGGCTTTAGCCAAAGATCTAAACCTTTTGGCTAAAGCCTTTTCTGTTTTCATTTTTTTTCTCCAGTAAAGCTGGAGGCAATTCATAAAAATCAAAAACAATTTTTATGAAAATGATTGCCATAGCCCCGATAGAAGTGAAGTAATCTTATTTCAATTGGAGTTCAGTGAACTTCGTTTGTAACGGATAGCGGGATTAGCTCCCAAAAAAAATGATTTTATTATAGAAATCAGGATGATCAATATTATGGTTACGTCGCGTTAGGGATTAAAATCCCTTGCTACAAAATAATCCGTTCCTCCGGAACTTTATACAAAGAGCATTCAGCTCGATTTATATGGTAGGGATGTCCTGAAGCTTCGGGATTAATCCATTCTACGCAAAGGATTTTACAAAGATCGATAAACATTCTGTGTGGAGTTTCTTGTGTGATTTTTTCCTTGCGTTAGAAATGACAAAAAATAAAAAAGAGGATATTCTAAATGAATATCCTCTTTTTATAAACTATAAATTTATTTAGAATTATAGGCTGTATTTAAGACCTAAAGTCAAACCGATACCAGAAATACCAACATACGTACTTAAATCATCCGTTGCTTTTGTATTATCAAAACCAGCAGCATTTGTTAAAGTATTATTAGAGCTAGAATCTATAGAACCATGATAATTAGTATGATTAGCAGAATATGAAGCTGGTCTAAACGAAGTCGAAGTATTTAATTTATCAACACCATTTTCAGTATATTCAGTTGTTTCTTTCGTTTTTCCGTGTACCGTAAAGTTACGGTACTCTAATTCAGCAAAAGCTGAAATATGTTTTCCTAATTTGTAAGAAGTACCTATAGATGCCATAAACCCAAGCGTTGGATTAGGCTTCACTACATCTTTTGAATATGCATCAGTATTAGCTACTTTGTTTGCTCCAACAAAAGTTGAGTAATTTCTATTTGTTTCAATATCTAATGTACCATGAATTGGAACAATAACTCCAACTTTAGTATACGGTTCAAATCCATGAGCTTCTCCTAAAAACATTACAAGTGCAGGGGCTACATCAAATGCCTTAATTTGCCCTTCAGCAGTAAAGCTTAAATATGTAACTGGAGTGGTGGCTGAAGGAGCTGGAGTAACCATTCTATCTGTAGTCTGCGCCATCGTTTTAGTATTACTAGTGTAATAATTTGCTGCAACCTCAACTCCTAAACGAGTAGAAAAACGGTAACCAGCAGTAATACCACTTCTAAAACCCTGTCCAAAAGAACCTGTAACTCCTTCTCTTGAAACTAATTTATTGCTTGCTAAAGTGCCCGAATAAACATCTCTATTTGCTGGTTGACCTCCAACTGTTGGAAATTCGGTAGAAGCAGTTTGATTAAAATAAGATCCTCCTAATTTAAAATACCATGTTTCTGGTTTATCTGCTTTTTCTGTTTGCGCCATTGTGGCCATAGAGCAAACTAATAATCCTAGTAAAAATAGGTTCTTTTTCATAATTCTGTTTTTAATTGATTTTTACAAATTTAGATTATTTTAACATAATCCTACAATTTGCATTGTTAGACTTGGAACGAAATCGTTGTAATTTTAAGCAATATTACTAAAAAAGTATTATGCATGCATATTTTTAACTTAAAAAAAATGCATTACATTAAATTTTAACTGTTAAAATTTAGTTTAGCTTAAAATTTACCTGCATTTTCTCTAATTCTATCAATAACTCGGTTGAGATCTTAACTTTTAACCTGCGACTAGGCATCGATAATTTGGTCACGACTTTTATTTCTTCAACCTCATTCACTTCCTGGATTTTAGTTTCTTCAAGTGGAGTATCTCCATCACTTTCATTCTCATCTACAAAAACAGCATCATCTGCTCCTTCAAAATCTGTAGGAGTTTCTACCTCAACCAAACGCTTAATCTTTTCTAATTCCATGATCTCAAAAGTCACAGAATTATCTCCTTTATTCGCATTAAACAATTGATTCAGATTCTGTATAAACTCTGTCTGTAAATCTTTTATATTCAATAATAAAATCAGTTTTTTGGCAAAAGCTTCTAAGATATCCTGCAATTGCCTGATCTCAACAAACTGCATTCTTGGATCAGACTTTTTGCCGGTATCGTGATTTACCCAACCGTCTTTTATTATGATTTTCAGGAAAGCAAAATTATTCTGAATCAAAAAATGGCGAAACTTTAAGTATTCTTCACCAAAAATCTTAAACTCATAACTTTCGTCATATCCTTCTAAGTTAAATACTGCCCAGCCTTTTCCGTTTTTTGCCACACGGTGCTGTACATTATTGATAATTCCGGCAAAATTCAGATTTTTACCTACATATTCATTCATGCTTTTCAGGGCTTCTAATCGGGCATTACAGAAATATTTCATCTCAAATCTAAAATCGTCCAGAGGATGTCCTGAAATATAAATCCCTACAACTTCTTTCTCTTTCGCGAGTTTTTCCATTGTACTCCAATCTTCGCAAGGTGGCACTATGGGTTCTGCAATTTGTACTTCGCTGGCTTCGCCAAACAAACTTACTTGCGATGAGTTTTCATTTTCCTGAAACTTAGATCCGTAACGAATTGCTTTTTCATAAAACGTAATTCCATCACCATCATCATGAAAATATTGCGCTCTTGTAGTTCCTTCAAACGAATCAAAACCACCAGCCAAAGCCAGATTTTCGATTGCTTTTTTATTGGCTGCACGTAAATCAATACGTTTCGCCAAATCAAAAATCGATTTGTACTTACCGTCTTTTCTACTTTCTACAATAGTTGCCACAGCTCCTGAACCCACACCTTTTATAGCTCCCATCCCAAAACGTACTGCATATTCATCGTTTACAGTAAACTTATAAAATGACTCATTTACATCCGGTCCTAAAACCTGTAAGCCCATTCGCTTGCATTCTTCCATAAAAAATGATACTTGTTTAATATCATTCATGTTATTAGAAAGTACTGCCGCCATATATTCGGCAGGATAATGTGCTTTTAGATACGCCGTTTGATAGGCAATCCAGGCATAACAAGTCGAGTGCGATTTGTTGAAGGCATAACTCGCAAATGCTTCCCAGTCTTTCCAGATTTTTTCCAGAACCTTGGCATCATGACCTTTTTTTGCCGCTTGTTCTACGAACTTTGGCTTCATTTTATCTAGTACATCTTTTTGTTTCTTACCCATCGCTTTACGCAAAACGTCGGCCTCACCTTTTGTAAAGTCAGCCAGCGATTGCGACAAAAGCATTACCTGCTCTTGGTAAACCGTAATTCCGTAGGTTTCTCCTAAATATTCCTCACAGGCATCTAAATCGTATTTGATTTCTTCTTCTCCATTTTTTCTTCTTACAAAAGACGGGATATACTCCAAAGGTCCCGGACGATATAAGGCATTCATGGCAATTAAATCTCCAAAAACCGTTGGTTTCAGATCTTTCATATATTTCTGCATTCCGGGTGACTCATATTGGAAGATTCCAACTGTTTCTCCTCTCTGGAAAAGCGCATACGTTTCGACATCATCAATAGGGAAAGTGTCCGGATCCAAATCAATTCCGTTTCTATATTTTACCAGTTTAACGGTGTCTTTAATCAAAGTAAGGGTCTTCAGACCCAAGAAGTCCATCTTTAGCAATCCTGCACTCTCTGCAACCGAGTTATCAAACTGTGTTACATACAAATCAGAATCTTTGGCTGTGGTCACGGGAACGAAATTCGTAATATCCGATGGCGTAATAATTACACCACAGGCGTGAATTCCGGTATTTCGCATCGATCCTTCAAGGATTTTTGCCTGCTGAATCGTTTCTCCTGCCAAATCATCTTCATTGGCAATGGCTATTAATTCTTTTACATTATCAAATTCATCAGAACGAAGCGCTTTTTTAACTTCCTCTTCGCTTTCAGAAATAAATCGCGCCAGATTCCATTTTGATGGCATCATTGCCGGAATCAGTTTTGCAATTCTATCGGCTTCAAACAGTGGCAAATCCAGTACACGAGCCGTATCACGAATCGCAGATTTGGTTGCCATTTTACCATAGGTAATAATTTGGGCAACCTGATTTTGTCCGTATTTATTAATTACATAATCCATAACACGACCACGACCCTCGTCATCAAAATCGATATCAATATCGGGCATAGATACACGATCCGGATTTAGGAAACGCTCAAAAAGCAAATCGTACTTAATAGGGTCAATATTGGTAATCCCTAAACAATATGCCACGGCAGATCCCGCAGCAGATCCACGACCTGGTCCTACCGAAACGTCCATATTTCGGGCTTCGGCAATGAAATCCTGAACAATCAGGAAGTAACCCGGATATCCGGAATTCGAAATCGTTAATAACTCAAAGTCTAAACGCTCCTGAATAGATTCGGTAATCTCTCCATATCGTTTTTTTGCCCCAACCATTGTCAGGTGGCGCAAATATTTATTTTCACCCCTTACACCTCCATCAGCATCATCTTCGGGAACTATAAATTCTGCAGGAATATCAAATTTAGGCAGCAATACATCTCGATAAAGCGAATAAATCTCGACCTTATCGACAATTTCCTGAATATTGATTATCGCATCCGGCAAATCGGCAAAGAGTTTTTTCATCTCTTCTGAAGACTTATAATAGTACTCCTGATTTGGTAATCCGTAACGGTATCCACGACCACGACCTATTGGCGTAGCTTGTTTTTCTCCATCTTTTACACACAATAAAATATCGTGTGCATTGGCATCTTCTTTATTTAAATAATACGTATTATTGGTTGCGATTAACTTGACATTGTGTTTTTGTGCAAATTCAATCAGCGTTTTGTTTACACGGTTTTCATCTTCCTGATTGTGGCGCATGACTTCAAGATAAAAATCATCACCAAATTGTTCTTTCCACCAAATCAAAGCTTCTTCGGCCTGGTTTTCACCGATGTTCAGAATTTTACTGGGAATTTCTCCGTATAAATTTCCGGACAAAACCATGATGTCTTCTTTGTATTTTTCGATGATTGCACGGTCAATCCTCGGGACATAATAAAATCCGTTTGTAAAAGCGATCGACGACATTTTTGCCAGATTGTGGTACCCATTTTTATTTTTGGCTAACAAAACAACCTGATTTCCGTTGTCTTTTTTACTTTTATCGAGGTGGTTGTCGCAAACATTAAATTCGCAACCCACAATTGGTTTCATCTCTGTTTCTGTTGGCTCTTCACCTGCTTCGACCAGAGCTTTATTTTTTCCTGATGCTGCTTTATTATGATTCATAACAGCGCTCACAAAGTGAAAAGCGCCCATCATATTTCCGGTATCCGTCATGGCAACGGCAGGCATTCCGTTTTTGGCTGTAGCCGCAACAATATTACCAATACCTATTGTCGATTGTAAAACCGAAAATTGGGTATGATTGTGTAAATGCGCATATTTTGCTTCCTTAAAATCTTCTCTGTCAGAATGTGAAACTGTAGGTTCTTTACCAACAGATTCTAACGCTTTTAGCTGCTCTCTGATTTTATCAGAAGCTTTTTTAAGGTTGATGTGTTTTAAACCAATTAACGGAAATTCTTGTGGATTTCTACTTTGAAATTCCTTGAAATAATCCTTCGGAACATCTAATTCTTCTTTGGTAAAAACTTCTCTTCTTATTAATTCCAGAAAACAACGGGTAGTTGCCTCAACGTCGGCAGTTGCGTTGTGCGCTTCCGAGAAAGGTTTATTAAAAAGATATTCGTGTAATTCTGTTAAGGTTGGTAATTTAAACCTTCCTCCACGACCTCCGGGAAGCTTTAGTAATGAAGCTGTAACCTCTGTACAAGTGTCTAAAACAGGCATTGAACTCATAGGAGAATCTACACTCATTCTATGAAATTCGGCTCCCATAATATTGACGTCGAAACCTAAATTCTGACCTACAATAAATTTGGTTTTACCTAAAGCGATATTAAATTTCTCCAAAACTTCTGCCAAGGTGATTCCATCGGCTTCAGCCAATTCAGTCGAAATTCCGTGAATACGCTCCGCATCATACGGAATATTAAATCCGTCAGGTTTTACCAGGTAATCCTGATGTTCGATAAGTTGCCCCATTTCGTCATGAAGCTGCCAAGCGATCTGAATACAGCGAGGCCAGTTATCAGAATCGGTTATTGGAGCGTCCCAACGTTTTGGTAATCCAGTAGTTTCAGTATCGAATATTAAATACATAAGTTTAAATAGCAAAAATTAAATTTCAAATTCCAAGATTTTCATTCACATAAATCACTGATTACATGAACTATAAAGAATCCCGAAATGCAAAATGGAAGAAGTTCAAATTTACGCTTTTTTTGGAGAAATAAAGAAGTTAAAGTTGTTAACAAAAACATTAATTAAATCTCAATAGTGCAGCTCGCAAAAAAAATAAACACATAGAAACATAGATTTTAGTTTAATAAAAAAGACGGTTAAAAAAATCTAGATTTTTACACATAGCTATGTGTATTTTAAATAAGTGAAACGTCTTTTTGCAGTAAAAAAACTATGTTTCTATGTGTTAAAAATCACATGCTAAAGTCTCTTTATACTTTACATAAGATAGTCACAATCTCTTTTTTAACTCCAAAAACTTCGATTATTCATTTTGGATACTCATTGCACCAAAATGAGCACTTTTTAATTGCAGTCTATCCGGAACTTTGCCTTATCAATTTAAAACAACTATTATGAAAACTATTTTTATCACAGGCGCTTCATCAGGATTAGGAAAAGCTACAGCAAAATTATTTCAGGAAAAAGGATGGAATGTAATTGCAACCATGAGAAACCCGGAAAAGGAAACCGAACTTTCTAACTTAAACAATGTAACCCTGTTACCATTAGACGTTACCAATTATGACCAAATACAAAGTACGGTGCAAAAAGCACTTGACTTAAGCGATATTGATATCGTTTTTAATAATGCAGGTTATGGCTTAATTGGTCCTTTGGAAAGTCTTTCTGACGATCAAATCACAAAACAACTTAACACTAATTTGTTAGGTGTAATTCGTGTAACTAATGCGTTTATTCCGTATTTCAGAGAAAGAAAAAGCGGATTATTTATCTCAACAACTTCTATAGGCGGATTGATTTCGTTTCCTTTAAGTTCTGTATATCATGCAACCAAATGGGGTCTGGAAGGCTGGAGCGAAAGCATGGCGTATGAGTTAAATCCTTTTGGAATCAACATTAAAACGGTTTCTCCGGGTGGTATCAAGACTGAATTCCTGCACGGCTCGCTTGATACAGGAAACAAACCTGAATACGAGGCAATGGCAAATAAAATGTTCGAAAATGTTGATGTAATGTTTGAAATGGCATCAAGTCCGGAACAAATTGCCGATGTAGTTTATGAAGCTGCTACAGACGGAAAAACACAACTGAGATATGTAGCCGGAGAAGATGCTAAAGCACTTTACAAACAAAGACTGGAACAGGGAGACGAAGTTTTTCGCGCTGCATTTGGAAAACAATTTTTGGGAGCATAATAATTCCCAATAAGGCCATCCAAAAAGTATTGAACATTCTTTTTGATTTTATTAAGCCTCAGCGGGGCAGAATATTTATAGAAATTCAATCATGCGGATGCAAAAGAGCTCCAGCGGAGCGAAATACAGCAGTATTAAAAATATTTCGCTCCGCTGGAGCTTTGTTATCAATAATTAATATAATTCCTATAAATATTTCGCTTCTCCGAAGCTACTCTTTCAAAATTAAAGAGACTGATTAATACTTTTCGGAAAGCCTGATTAATTTTCAAATTTTTATACTTTTATACAATGGAAAAGAAAAACAATAATCCTGCAAAAATTTCCTCTATATCACAATTTCATAGTTTATTGCGGCTGCCAAAACCGCTTCACCCTATGATAAGCCTGGTCGATAATACCCAACTTGTTATTAATGCTGATTTAACGAATACTTCTTTCTTACTCGATTTTTACAAAATATCTTATAAGTTTTCTACCAATGGAAAAATGGGCTACGGTCAGGGTTATTATGATTTTAATGAAGGCGGATTAATGTTTGCTTCTCCAAATCAATTGATTTTTACCGACAACGAAGAGGGAATTGAATATCACGGTTATACTTTGCTTTTTCATCCGGATTTTATTAGAAATTATCCTTTAGGGAAAAACATCAAAAAATACGGTTTCTTTTCCTATGATACCAATGAAGCACTACATCTTTCTGATAGCGAAAAAACAACTATTATTGGCTTATTAACAAGTATTGATACAGAACTTCATACAGCAATCGACGAGATGAGTCAGGACGTAATAGTCTCTTATATAGATGTTTTGCTCAATTACAGCAATCGTTTTTACAAACGTCAATTTATTACAAGAAAAACAATTAGCCACGATTTATTAGTAAAAGTAGAAGAAACCCTGGACCATTATCTCAACAATGCCGAAACTCTAAAAAGAGGTTTGCCTACAGTAGATTTTCTTGCTTCACAAATTAATGTTTCGACCCATTACCTTAGCGACATGCTCCGAAATTTAACCGGACAAAATGCACAACAGCACATACATTCAAAACTAATCGAAAAATCCAAAGATTTCCTGATTACTACCAATCTTTCGGTAGCAGAAATAGCGTATCAATTGGGTTTTGAATATCCTCAGTCTTTCAGTAAATTGTTCAAAAAGAAAACCAACCTGACTCCATTAGAATTCAAAAACTCACTCAATTAATCCTTAAAATTCTCCACGTCGACAAACCATTTTTTATATTAAAATTCATAAAATTTGATAAAAATAAACTTCTTGGATGTCGTAGTATTTCAATAAAAAATTCGAAGAAACTCTTTGTGTAAAATCTTTCTTTAAGACTTTCAGAAAGGCTTTTTAATTGGAATTTAAAACCCTGAAAAAACAATTCAAAGTTAGCAATTCCTGAGCTTTAATTCAAATATGATGCGTATTTAACAATAAAATAGTTGATTATTTGTTAATTTTAAGATAATTCTACCAACCGTCAAAATTAAAGTCACTCCATCAGAATTAGACTGAAAACGAAAAGCAAAACCAATTTATATTCATTCTACAACCAAATCTGATTACAAAAAAGCCAATCGCAATTTGTATTTTGGTTTGGGTATCGTATATAATGAAATATTGAAATTGACACCCTTATATCTTTTTCTAATTTTGTTTTCCTATTATAATAAGCAGGAATTGCTGTGGTTATAGAATTACAATTAAAAAAAATAAAAAATGAGTAAGACATTATTTGACAAAGTATGGGATTCACATGTAGTGCGTAAAATTGAAGATGGACCAGATGTGTTTTTTATTGACCGCCATTTCATTCACGAAGTTACGAGTCCTGTTGCTTTTTTAGGATTAAAAGCCAGAGGCGTTACCGTTTTATATCCGGAACGTACTTTTGCAACTGCAGATCACAATACACCAACCATAAACCAACATTTACCAGTTGAGGATGCACTATCTGCCAATCAGCTTAAAGCACTTGAAGATAATGCTGCCGAATACGGAATTTCGCACTGGGGTTTAGGTCATATAAAAAATGGAATTGTACACGTAGTTGGTCCTGAAAACGGAATTACTTTGCCAGGTGCTACTATTGTTTGTGGAGATTCCCACACGTCTACTCACGGGGCTTTTGGAGCTATTGCTTTTGGTATTGGAACTTCTGAGGTTGAGATGGTACTTTCTACACAATGCATCATGCAACCCAAACCAAAGAAAATGCGTATTAACGTAAATGGTGAATTAAGCAAAGGTGTTGGTCCAAAAGACGTTGCCCTTTATATTATTGCTCAATTGACTACTTCCGGAGGAACAGGTTATTTTGTTGAATATGCCGGAGATGTTTTCGAAAACATGACTATGGAAGGTCGTATGACCGTTTGTAACTTAAGTATAGAAATGGGTGCTCGTGGCGGAATGATTGCTCCTGACCAAAAAACTTTTGATTTTCTTGAAGGAAGATTATACGCTCCAAAAGGAGAAGCCTGGACAAAAGCTGTTGAATATTGGAAAACACTTAAAACAGATGATGACGCTGTTTTTGATGCTGAATTAAACATCAAAGCATCAGATATTGAACCAATGATTACTTATGGTACTAACCCTGGAATGGGAATTGGTATCTCTAAACATATTCCGAACGCTAATCAAGTTGAAGGCGGCGAGGAAACATACAAAAAATCTCTTGCTTATATGGGCTTCGAAGAAGACGATGTAATGATAGGCAAACCTATTGATTATGTTTTTCTAGGAAGTTGTACAAATGGACGTATTGAAGATTTTAGAGCTTTTACAGAAATTGTAAAAGGAAGAAAAAAAGCTGATAATGTTACTGCTTGGTTAGTTCCGGGTTCTCACGTTGTTGAAGCTCAGATTAAAGAAGAAGGCTTGTTGGATATTTTGATAGAAGCTGGTTTTGTATTACGTCAGCCGGGTTGCTCAGCATGTCTGGCAATGAACGATGACAAAGTTCCAGCAGGAAAATATGCCGTAAGTACTTCAAACAGAAACTTTGAAGGTCGTCAGGGTCCTGGTTCAAGAACATTATTAGCAAGCCCAATTATGGCTGCCGCTGCTGCTGTTACCGGAAAACTAACAGACCCGCGTGAATTATTTTAGATTGAAGATTTTAGATTTTAGATTTCTCAACTGTGTACAATCTTCTATCTAAGTTTCTTCAAATAAAAATGATCAACATTATTTTAATACAAAACTTTTTTAGGTTCTAAGTTTAAGTTTTCAAAAGAAAATCTAAAATCTAAAACCCTAAAATCTAAAATTTCAAAAAATGGCATACGATAAATTTAATATTCTTACCAGTAGTGCTGTGCCACTACCAATTGAGAACGTGGATACGGATCAAATCATTCCGGCCCGTTTCCTGAAAGCTACAAAACGTGAAGGTTTTGGAGATAATCTTTTTAGAGACTGGAGATATAACGGAGATGATTCTCCAAAAGCTGACTTCGTTTTGAACGATTCAACTTATAGCGGCAAAATCCTTGTTGGAGGAAAAAACTTTGGTTCAGGATCTTCAAGAGAACACGCTGCATGGGCAGTTTATGATTACGGATTTCGTGCTGTAGTTTCAAGTTTCTTTGCTGATATCTTCAAAGGGAATTGTTTAAATATTGGTGTTTTACCAGTTCAGGTAAGCCCTGAATTTGCCGAAACTATTTTTAAAGCAATAGAAGCTGATCCAAAAACAGAATTAGAAATCAACTTGCCAAACCAAACGATTACTTTATTGGCAACTGGTCAACAAGAATCTTTTGCTATTAACGGATACAAAAAGAACAATATGGTTAATGGCTTTGATGACATTGATTATTTACAAAATATTAAAGAAGATATTGTGACTTTCGCAGATAAACTTCCTTACTAAAAAAAATCTTGTTCAATCTATTAGACCCGACAGGTTTTTGAAACTTGTCGGGTTTTTCTAAATTAAATGAAAAAATACAGAACGCGGATAAAACAGATTTGCTATCGCAAAAGCGCTGAAAAAAACTGATTTTATTTTTTGACTAAAGCGAAAAATCCGCATAAATCCGCGTCTTCGCGATAGCGAATCAGTAAAATCCGCGTCAAATTACATCAGAATTATAGATCATCAATATGGAAAAAAGAAAAATTGAAATAATGGATACGACGCTCCGTGATGGTGAACAAACCTCTGGAGTATCATTTTCTGCTGCAGAAAAACTAACCATTGCACAATTGTTGTTGGAGGAATTAAATATTGATAGAATCGAAATTGCTTCTGCCCGTGTGAGCGAAGGCGAATTTCAAGCCGTAAAAGGTATTACATCCTGGGCTGAAGAAAGAGGATATATTAATAGAATTGAAGTGCTTTCGTTTGTAGATGCCGGCGTTTCGATCGAATGGATGAAAAAAGCAGGTGCCAAGGTGCAAAATTTATTGACCAAAGGCTCCATGAATCATCTGACACATCAATTAAAAAAAACACCGGAACAACATTTTTCTGAAATTGCAGAAATCATCACTTTAGCAAAAGAAAATAATATTGAAACGAATGTTTATCTGGAAGACTGGAGCAACGGAATGCGAAACTCTCCTGAATATGTTTTTCAATTTCTGGACTTTTTATCTACCCAACCTGTAAAAAGAATTTTATTACCCGATACGTTAGGGGTATTAATTCCTTCTTTGACTTTTGAGTTTATTTCGAAAATAACCGCTAAATACCCTCATATTCATTTTGATTTTCACGCACATAATGATTACGATTTAAGCATTGCTAATGTTATGGAAGCTGTGAAAGCAGGTATTAACGGACTTCACGTTACTGTAAACGGAATGGGCGAAAGAGCCGGAAATGCTCCTCTTGAAAGCACCGTTGCCGTAATAAATGATTATTTGCCAGAAGTAAGCATCAATATAAAAGAGACTTCTTTGTATACGGTAAGCAAACTTGTAGAGACTTTTACGGGGTACAGAATCCCTGCCAATAAACCTATTGTTGGTGATAATGTTTTTACACAAACTGCAGGAATTCATGCTGATGGTGACAATAAAAACAATCTATATTTTAATGATTTACTTCCGGAACGTTTTGGAAGAAAACGTAAATATGCTTTAGGAAAAACTTCAGGAAAAGCCAATATCGAGAAAAACCTTCAGGAATTAGGTTTAAAACTAAATCAGGAAGATTTAAAATTGGTTACTCAAAGAATCATCGAATTAGGCGACAAAAAAGAAACCGTTACCAAAGAAGATCTTCCTTATATTATCTCTGATGTTTTGGACAGCCATACTTATCAAGATAAAATTACTATCGAATCGTATGTATTAATGCATTCAAAAGGAACACGCCCATCAACAACATTAAGTTTAAATCTTGATGGAGAAATCATAGAAGAACATGCGCAAGGCGATGGTCAGTTTGATGCTTTCATGAATGCTTTATCAAAAATTTATAAAAGCAAGAAAATAACACTTCCAAAATTGATTGATTATGCTGTTCGAATTCCTCCGGGAAGCAGTTCTGATGCCTTGTGCGAAACCATTATTACATGGGTAAACAACGGCAAAGAATTTAAAACCCGCGGATTAGACTCTGATCAAACAGTTGCAGCAATTATAGCAACTCAAAAAATGCTTAATGTAGTAGCCTAAGACACTAAGGTACTAAGTCTCTAAGCTACTAAGAAAAAGCTCAGAAGCTTAGAAAATCTCAAAAAACTAATAAACTATTATAAATAAAGATTCTCATTTACTAAGAAAAAACTTATAATCTTAGAAACTCAGAATCTTAGAAACTCAAAAAAAAATGAAATTTAACATAGCCCTTTTAGCAGGAGACGGAATTGGTCCTGAGGTAATTAATGAAGCTGTAAAAGTATCTGATGCTATTGCAAAAAAATTCAATCACGAAATAACCTGGACACCGGCGCTTACAGGAGCATGTGCGATAGATGCTGTTGGTGTTCCTTATCCTGATGAAACGCATGAAATTTGTATGGCTGCCGATGCTGTTTTGTTTGGAGCAATTGGTCATCCAAAATATGATAACGATCCTAGTGCACCTGTTCGTCCTGAACAAGGATTGTTATTGATGCGCAAAAAATTAGGATTGTTTGCCAATGTACGCCCTACTTTTACTTTCCCTTCCCTAATTGACAATTCGCCTCTAAAAAGAGAAAGAATCGAAGGGACTGATTTGGTTTTCTTAAGAGAATTAACAGGCGGTATTTACTTTGGAGAAAAAGGAAGAAGAGACGACGGAGAAACTGCTTTTGACAATTGTGTTTATACCAGAGCCGAAGTACACCGTTTGGCAAAAAAAGGTTTTGAATTGGCGATGACACGTAGCAAAAAATTATGTTGTGTTGATAAAGCCAACGTTCTTGAAACTTCTCGTTTATGGAGAGAAACTGTTCAGGCAATGGAAAAAGATTATCCTGAAGTTACGGTTTCATACGAGTTTGTAGATGCTGTTGCCATGCGTTTGGTACAGTGGCCAAACTCTTATGATGTTTTAATTACCGAGAACTTATTTGGAGATATTTTAACAGATGAAGCTTCTGTAATTTCAGGTTCTATGGGGTTAATGCCTTCTGCATCTGTAGGAGAACACACTTCATTATATGAGCCAATACACGGATCTTACCCACAAGCAACAGGATTAAATATTGCCAATCCATTAGCAACTATTTTATCTGCAGCAATGATGTTCGAAGATGCTTTTGGATTAAAAGACGAAGCCGAAGCTATCAGAGCTGTTGTAAACAAATCATTGGAGCAAGGAATTGTTACTGAGGATCTGGCCGCAAAAGGAACTAAAGCATACCAAACCAGCGAAGTTGGTGACTGGCTTGTAGCAAATTTATAATTTAATTTTTTAAGTAGGGGCGCACAGCAGTGCGTCTTTGCTTTGTGTTAGCTGCACTGCTGTACATCTCTACAAAAACAAATTTTACCACATAAAAAAAGGGATCAACTTACGTTGATCCCTTTTATATATTTAGAAAAAAATATTAATATCCTCCTCTGTTACCACCACGGTCATTTCCACCACGGCTGTTTCCTCCACCATAACCACCGCGTGAATCTCCACCACGACTGTTATTGTTAAAGCTTCTTCTTTCGCCTTCTGGTTTCGGTTCAGATTTATTAACCACAATTGCACGACCTTGAACAGTAGCTCCGTTCAATTCATCAATTGCTTTTTGAGCTTCTGCATCGTTTGGCATCTCTACGAAACCAAAACCTTTGCTTCTTCCAGTAAATTTATCTGTAATAATTTTAACTGAATCTACTGCTCCGTAAGCCTCGAAAGACTCTCTTAAATCTGCTTCCTCAATACTGAATGGAAGGCTTCCAACAAAAATGTTCATATGTACTTATTTATAATAATGTAGCAAATGTAGTCTTATTTTTTCTGTAATCTACTATATATTAGTTTATTTATGTTTTTATTTTGATTTAAAAAAACATAAATCAATAAAACCAAACAATTGTAAATTAAAAACTTAACCCCTGGCACTCTAATTAGGAGAAATTGGAATTTTATAAAAAACCCCTTCCGTAAAACTTATTCCCGGTTTTTCGGGATTACCCTCATCCCTATTAACGGCATTAAACCTAAATGTTCCTGAAATAGTTTGTGCCTCAGCATTATAGTCGGTAACTATAATCTGACCACTTCCTTTATTTGTGCCTGTGCTAAATTCTGCCAATTGAGACGGAAGTGTATTTGAGTATGTTGCAACTGACGAATCATCAACACCCAAAATATAAGTTTGCGGAGACGAAGACGGTAATCTAAAAGTTACTTTTTCGTATCCTAACGATCCCTGAATAACAACGATCCCACTTGTTTCTACATGAGCACTATAATTTTGAGCCCTCCAAAAAACATTATCCTTTAAACTTTGAAAGGCAGGGTTATTGAATTTTACATCCTCTGTACAAGATGCCAGTAAAAAAACAGGTAATAATAAACAAAAGTATTTTTTCATAAAATCATGAATTTGAGGCATAAAAGCCTCATCTGAACTAAAAGAATTGGAAATTTGAACTTGGAAAAACAACTAAAAAAAGATCAAAATCCTTCTTCAGTATATTTAATAAAGTTTGGAACGCATAATTCATAAAAAAATTATATCTTTGCGCCCTTAATTAACAGAGGTCGAGTACCTCAAAATTTAATCATAAGATTATGTCAGTAAAAATTAGATTACAAAGACACGGTAAAAAACAAAAACCTTTTTACTGGGTTGTAGCTGCAGATGCACGCTCAAAAAGAGATGGTAAATACTTAGAGAAAATCGGTACTTACAATCCAAACACAAATCCTGCAACTATCGAATTAAACATTGATAGCGCAGTAAAATGGTTGCACAATGGTGCTCAACCTACTGATACGGCTAGAGCAATTCTTTCTTACAAAGGTGCTTTATTGAAACACCACCTTGATGGAGGTATTCGTAAAGGTGCTTTGACTCAAGAACAAGCTGATGCTAAATTATCTGCTTGGTTAGATGCTAAAGCTGGAAAAGTTGACGCTAAAAAAGACGGTTTAACAAAAGCGCAAGCTGATGCCAGAGCTAAAGCTTTTAAAGCAGAACAAGAAGTTAACGCTAAACGTTTAGCTGCTGCAGCTCAGGCTGAAGCTGACGCTATCGCTGCTGCAAATCCTGCAGTTGAAGAAGTTGCTGAAGTTGAAGGATCAACTGAAGAAGCTCCTGCTGCTGAAGAAAATAACGAAACAACTGAGGCATAATTATAATTAGCGGGAATGCGTAAAGAAGATTGTTTTTATTTAGGTAAAATCGCTAAAAAATTTAGTTTCAAAGGTGAAGTTCTGGCTTATTTAGACACGGACGAACCTGAGTTATACGAAAATCTGGAATCAGTGTTTGTTGAATGCAACAAACACCTGGTTCCTTTTTTTATTGAAAAAAGTTCCTTGCACAAAAACGATTTTTTAAGAATTCGTTTCGAAGACATGAATACAGAAGAAGATGCAGATGCCATTATGGGCAATGCCATTTATCTTCCTCTAAATATGTTACCAAAACTTAGCGGTAACAAATTTTATTTTCACGAGGTAATTGGTTTTGAAATCGAAGACCAGCGTTTAGGCGTTTTTGGAAAAATTGCTGCCGTAAACGATACCACAGCACAACCACTTTTTGAAGTTTTGAACGGTGAAGTAGAAATGCTGATCCCGATGATCGACCATTTTCTTGTAAAAATTGATCGTGAGAATAAAAAAGTGATCATGAACCTTCCGGAAGGATTGGTAGAAATGTACCTTTAATTAGATTTTTAGACTTCTTAGATTGCTGGATTTTTAGATTATAATTAATTTCTTAGAATCTAAATTGTTAACCTATAATCATAAATAAAATGTTTCAGTTTAAGCAATTTTCTGTAAAACAAGACAAAACTGCTATGAAAGTCGGCACAGATGGTGTTTTATTGGGCTCCTGGGCTCCGGTAAACCATAATCCGTTTAGCATATTAGACATTGGCGCCGGAACTGGAATTATTGCTTTAATGCTTGCTCAGCGCACTCATGCTGAACAAATTGACGCTCTTGAAATTGATGAAGAGGCTTATGAACAAGCTGTTGATAATTTCGAAAACTCTCCTTGGGGTGATCGTTTATTTTGTTTTCATGCAGGTTTGGATGAATTTATCGAAGAACCGGAAGACGAATATGATCTGATTGTTTCCAATCCTCCTTTTTATTCAGAAGATTATAAAACAGAAAACGAACAACGTGATTTGGCCCGTTTTCAAGATGCTATGCCTTTTGAAGAATTAATCGAGGCCGCAGATTTATTACTATCTGAAAACGGAATATTTGCCGTTATTCTACCCTTTAAAGAAGAAGAAAACTTTATTGCTTTGGCAAAAGAAGCTGAATTATATCCCCTAAAAATTACACACGTAAAAGGCAATCCAAATTCTCCCGTCAAGCGTAGTCTATTGGCTTTTAGCCGAAATGAAAATACGGAAACTGAAATCGACGAATTAACAATCGAAATAGACAGACATGTTTATACTCCTGAGTATATCGATTTGACCAAAGATTTTTATCTAAAGTTTTAAACCTGTTCAAAAATACTTTTAAACTGATATAAGATTCTTTCAATTAATCGTAGATCTTCGGTTATAATTTCGGCACTTCCCTTCATCTCCTGTTGAAAAACGATTTGTTTTTTATATGAAGTTTTTAATCCGTTTGGCAAAGCTACATCAATAAGCAAATTACCGTCTTTATCGGGAACCAGAGAAATATTTCGAATCGTACCTTTTAGCACACCAAATTCACGGTCAGGAAAATTCGCTAACCGAATATTTACCCTTTGTCCAACTTTTATTTTACCGGAATTTAAAGCCGGCGCTTTTACTTTGCCCACAAAACCGTTCTTAGTATCTGGGATTATAGAAAAAACATTATCCCCCACACTGATGGTTTGATTCTCTGTCCAGACCTGCAAGAAAGTAACCACTCCGCTAACGGATGATTTTAGTGCATAGGTCAATTCCCAGTCTTTTATCACTTTTTTAAGCTGATAGAAAGATTGCGTCATATTTCTTCCCAGTGTAACTTCTTCTTTAGTGCCGCTTATATGCGAATTCTGACTTAGTTTTGTATTATCAATCAAAGAAGACCTTAATTGCGAAATAGACGTTAAAAGGCTTTTATAGCTCTTTTGAGCTTGCAGGTAACTCAATTTTTTAGCTTCCATCTCCTGAGCCGAAATAATACCTTTGTTGAACAAGGTTTCAAAACGGGCAATTTCATTTTTCTGGAGTTGCAATTCACTTTCGTTAAGTACTTTTTGCTGTTGCAGAATTTCTAATCGTTCTTTGATCTGAATTTTCTCAGAAACCTGCGCTCTGTTTTCGACTTCAAAAGGTTGCAGGTCTTTATTTAATTGTTCTGCCTGATAATCTTTTTGAAATACGGCATAAGCACTTTCAATTTCGCCCAGTTGTATGTTTTTTAATACTCCAAAAGGAAACACTTTCTTGGGATTATTGATATCATACTGATCTACTATTTTTTTTAATTGAAAAACATCTTTGTAATTGGCTGTGTTTTCAATAATAGCCAGGGTACTGTTTTTGGAAACTACCGATTTGTCTTTTACTAAAATTGCTACGATACGACCGGAAGATTTTGAGACTATTTTCTCTGGCGGAATATTGGTTGTAATAACAATTTGTGTATTGACAACATCGGGATATTTAATAAACCAAGACACAAAAAACAGTAAGAAAATAATCACAAAGATCAATACTGTTCCCCAACGGATCATCCAATGGGGGACTTTGGTTAGAATGTCCTGAACTTCTTCACTTCTTAGTTCGAATGTAGTATCTTCTGCCATGATTTAGTTTCCTAATTGTAATTGATTTTTAACCAGTTCGAAGTAATTGCCTTTTTGCTGCACCAAAGCAGAATGATTTCCTATTTCGATAATTTTGCCTTTGTCTAAAACCACGATTTGATCTGCATTGATTACAGTACTCAATCGATGGGCAATAACGACTACCGTTTTGTCTTTAAAAAAGAGATCCAGTTTTTGCATAATTTCTTTTTCGTTGTTAGCATCTAAGGCAGATGTGGCTTCGTCAAAAAACAAGATTTCAGGGTTTTTATAAACAGCTCTTGCAATGAGTAAACGCTGTTTTTGCCCTGTGCTCATCCCTACTCCTTCGGCACCAATTTTAGTATTATAACCCAATGGCAAACCATTAATGTATTCTTTTATATTGGCTACATCTGCTGCATAAACCAACCGTTCTTTATCTATTTTATCCACACCAATGGCAATATTATTGGCAATGGTGTCACTAAAAATAAAACCTTCCTGCATAACGGCTCCAATATTGGATCGCCAGGCTTTTTGCGAAATGTTTTTAAGTTGTGTATTACCAATGGTGACTTCTCCTTTTTCAGGTTCATAAAATTTAAGGAGCAGTTTCATCAAAGTCGTTTTTCCGCTTCCGCTCACACCCACTATTGCGGTTATTTTATTGGCGGGGATTTTTAGCGTCAAATTATCCAGAACAGGAACATCTGATCCTAAATAGCGATACGAAAGCTCTTTAATATCAATATCCGAATCAAAAGGTACATCGCTGGTTTGATGCATTTCTTGTTGGGTTTCATCTTCTTTTTCATGAATTTCAGATAATCTGGCCAATGATATTTTTGCATCCTGAAGTTCTCTTACAAATTCTATAAGTTGCGTTATTGGCCCGTTTAAGCTGCCTACGATTGAACTAATCGCCAACATCATTCCAAGGGTTATAGAACCATCGATTACTAATTTGGCAGATAGAAATATGATGAAAATATTTTTTAGTTCGTTGATTACGGAGGAACCAATGGTTTGTGTTTGTTCTAAAACCAATCCTTTTATAGAAACCCTGAAAAGTCGAGCCTGAATATATTCCCATCCCCAACGCTTTTGTTTCTCGGCATTGTGCAGTTTAATTTCCTGCATGCCGTTAATGAGTTCCATGACTTTGCTTTGTTCTTGCGAAACTTCGGCAAAACGTTTGTAATCCAGAACTTCTCTTCGTTTCAAAAATAGGGTTATCCACCCAAAATAAAGAATACTTCCGGCAAAAAACACAAAAAATATCTGCAAATTAAAATAGGCCAGAACGCCTCCCATGACAAACATATTAATGACAGAAAATAAAACATTTAGAGAAGAGGTGGTCAGGATTTTTTCGATCCTGCGATGATCATTAATACGTTGCATAATATCTCCGGTCATTCGAACATCAAAAAATGAAATGGGCAGGTTCATTAATTTAATAAAGAAATCTGAGATAAGCGATATGTTTATTCGGGTAGAAAGATGCAGTAATATCCAACTCCTAATGAGCTCTAAGCCTGTTCGTCCTGCAAAAAGAAATAATTGCGCAAAGAGAATGAGGTAAATAAAATGAATATTTTGATTTTGAATTCCAATATCAACAATACTTTGGGTTAGAAACGGAAAAATTAGCTGTATCAAACTACTTGCGAGTAATCCTATACTAAGCTGGGTCAAAAAAGATTTGTATCGCAACACATATTGCGCTAACATTTTAAAGCCCAGCCCATTATTCTCTTCTTTATCAAAGTCGGATTGAAAAAACTTTGGGGTGGCTTCTATCAATAATGCGATTCCTTCTTCGGTTGTTTCATTAGCATTATTTCCGATCCAGAATTTAATAAAATCCTGTTTGTTGTATTGAATTAAACCAAAAGCGGGATCAGACAGGTAATAGGTTCCTTTATTGATTTTATAAAGTACTACGTAGTGGTTTTTGTTCCAATGTAAAACACAAGGCAATGGGGCTTCTTCTAATCTCTCCAGATTTAATTTTACGCCTAATGTCCTGAATCCTATTTTCTCTGCTGCATCACTCAAAAAAAGCAAATTACTTCCTTCACGAGTTGTTTCGCTAATGTTTCTCAACTCTTGAATCTGGATTGTTTTTCCGTAATGCTTAGCTATAATTTTTAAACATGTAGGGCCGCAATCTTTATAATCAGCTTGCTTATAATTGGTGAATTTTTTCAATTTTTAATGATTTATTCCAGAGCAATTTAAGATTATTTTTTTTTATTTAGGTCAAAAAAAAACAGAGAAGATATAATCTTCTCTGCTAAAGTATTTAAAAACATATTTATTAGAAATACAATTTCTGTAGGACATGGCACTGGTTAACCCTAACCAATTAAAATCAACTCAGTGACCAATTTCCTAAGAATCCCTACACCAATCATCAATGTGGGGAAATTGCTCAATGTTCCACGATCGAGCGCCTACAAATTAAAAAAAACATGACTAAATTCTAAAAAAGGCTGTATTGTATTTCTCTTAAAACGGTTAAAAATTAACAACAAAGACGACTTGTGTCACAAATACCTGCTAATGTATTTACAGGACAAGTTCCGCCTACGGGTATCAAAACACATCCGGCTTCGATAGCATAAATCCAACATTCAGGAATACCTCCTTTTATTGTTTTTTGCTCATTTTTGCTTATGTATTGAGCATTTTCTAAATTCAAAATCTTCTTTAACATATTATTTATTCAAATGGAAACTTACAATTTCCGGTACTTCCTTCACTTAATCCCGGAATTGATCCATCGGGACAATATGTAAAACACGATGCACTAACTGATCCGTGCGAATTACTACAAAAGCAGTGACAGGTCGACGGTTGAATTGGCTGTCCTCCTTGTATACTTTTTTGTTCGTATGCACTTAACAAATAAGCGCCGTCCAGGTTCAAAATATTTTTAATCATGATGCATTACTTTAAGTAATTACTTCTCTAACCTTAGATAAACAAATTTCCTTAAGCTATCTTTTTCTCCAATATTTCAATTTCTTCAACAAAATCATTCAAGAAATATTTTAGCTCATTGAGTTCATATTCATTAGGAAATACTCTTTCGTTTACAATCTTAACCGGTGTATAATTGAAATTATTTTTCGAACACCAATCATATTGTTTTTGTATTTCCTGATTGACCATCATGTTGACAGAATCAACATTCCACTTTTTCAACCACTTTTTAAGTCCTATATTTTTGATATGCCAATCTGAAATAGCTTCTACCGTTTTTCCGGGAGTTGCCCTGTTTATGGTTAAAAGTCTTTCGACAACTGCCTTATATGGGTTTTCTGCGTTTTCAGGATTAATATTAAATAACACATTTAAAAAAATCTTGTCCGGAAATCTTAAAACCAGATCAAATGCCTCTTGAAATGTCTTATGACAATGTTCACAACTTGGACTTATAATGATCGAAAGCTTTACTGCTGCATTTCTATTTCCAAAATTCAAACCTCTTAAGTCCTCAAATCCGTTTGTGTAAGGCACTTTTTTTGATAAGAAATTCAATAGAGAATAATTTCTTTTGAATTTTTTCATCTCTTTCAGAGCATTTTCTGTACTTAATATTCCTTTTGCTGTTGTTTTTAAAACTGTCCAAATAGGTATAAGAAGAAGTACGGAGAATAAAAACGGAAACATACTCCCGAAACTAAAACTTAGCGTAAACAAATCTGACGCAAACCATACAGCACTTTGTAAAAAAATCAAGGCCGAAACTACCAAACACATTACACACCATTTTTGAATTTCAAATTTTTGAATCCAAATTGAAGACACTATAATAGGTATCGCTAATAAACTTAAGAAACCTATAAAAATAGCAGACTGCAATGGCTGAACTAAAATGGCTATCAAACTAGAACCAAAAAAGATAAGTGGTAAATCCGGAACACTAATCCATTTATTGTTATTTCCTTCCTTATTATTGATAACTGAACTACAAGATGAATTAGAACTTAGATTACAAAATTTCGAAATAAAACTATTTTTAAAACCCAATTTTTCCTGAACAATAAAAACACTAACAATAAACCCTAAAACAGATGTTATTAAAAAAACAACACTAAATAAATTATAAGTGTTATAGAAAAAAGATAATCCAACTGAAAGCAAAAGTGGCAATGTATATTTTAGCCAACTGAATTCAACTTTTAAATTTTCTCTTGCAATTACATTATTTGGTTCGATTGCAACTATTACTCCATTCCAGTCCAAAAGGAATTTTTCATACGGCATTTTCAAACTTCCTTTTTTTATAGTATTGATTCGAACGAAATTTTTAGCCTTCTCTACCAATATAAGTTCCTCTTTAAAATAGGCTAAAAAATTTGATGGTAAATCTACTATTTGTTCTTTCGAAACTCTTATCGCAGCATTCTCTACAGAAAGCAAATCCAAAGAATCTGTTATCGCAAATAAACTTGGATAATTAGGATGAGAAAGAAACAAATCCTTAAACTCATTTTTAATTTCCGAGTATCTATTTATTTGTAGAAATTTTTGGACAAGTTTTAACATCGTTTTGGATCTTTAAAATCATAATTACACTGCAAATATTGTTGTTTTTATTGGAAAAAAAACGCTGTTAGCACACATTTTATCAATTATACTACATACAATTTATAAATTATATCAGTCTGAATAAAACATTTAATTCGTTATATATCAAGTGATTACATTGCTAATATTTTAGTAAAAACCCTCAAAACCCTATTCTCGATTAAGGGTTTTGCTTTTTGTCTAGTTTTGATAAATCAATAACACTAATACACAAAAACATGACAAAGCAAGTATTAAATTTCGAAGATTTTGAAGCGCAAAAATTATCTAAAAATCAACAAAAAACAATTCGAGGAGGTGATACTTATGTTGATCCGTCTAAAGGAATTGGAAGCGGAACTCAATAATTTTTTAAACAATAAACAGACCTTTACAAACAACAAATCAATTATTAAAATATAACATCATGGCAAATTATAAATTAAAGCTGGAGGATTTTAAATCAGAAAAAATTACTAAAATTCAACAAAAAACAGTTCGTGGCGGAGACGATCCTGTAGATCCAAATTGTGTAGATCCGTCAAAAGGACTTGGAAGTGGAAATCAACAAAAATAATAAATCAATAATACTAAAACACATTATTATGAAAACTAATAAATTGAAATTCGAAGATTTTAACAACGCTAAATTATCCAAAAACCAACAAAAAGAAATTCACGGAGGTGATGGCGGTGGTGGCGGAGAAGATGTAGATCCAGGAAAAGGAACAGGAAAAGGCGGAAACGGTTAAATCTTTTAAATTATATATTATTCGCAAATTGAGCTGGAGATACTCCAGTTCTTTTGCGAAATGATTTAGCAAATGAAACTGCATTTTTGAACCCAACGCTTTCTGCAATCGCCTGCGTAGAATATTTACGGTACATGTGATTGGTAATCATTTCATTGATTACATAATTAATTTTAAGCTCGTTAGAGTATTCTCCAAACGATTTTCCAAATCTCTTATTTACAACATAGGACAGATAAGTTGTATTGGTTTTTATTTTTTTAGCTACATAAGGCAACGTAAAATCAGCATGCAAGTATTCGAGTTTGTTTTCCAGAGCTAGTAATTTTTCGACAATTTTATTCTCTTTAGCCTCATCAATACTTAAGTTTGCGTTCTCTTTTTTGAGCAAAACCTCTTCTTCTTCGGGTTCAAGCACAACTTCTTCAAATTCTGGCAGATTTTTCTTTTCAAGATTAGCTTTAAATTCTTCTATCAAAGCATTCATCTTTTTATGCGCTTTATTTTTATCCCTTATGTTTTTAATTAGCAAAAAGACAATTCCAACAAACAATACCACATAAAATACTTTTAAAGCTTTATTTAGAAAAACTTCATATTTATATTTCTCCTGTATGGTAATCATTTCATTCACCAGACCACCTACGCCTAATTTATAATTAACTTCCAGCGCCTCTTCTCTTAATTTAGCTTCAGATTTTTCATAATTATCCAAATAAATTTTTGAATGTTTATAAGCCAATTCGGGCTTTTTAAGAATATTATAGATTTTAGCCTGATAATAATTTGATTTTAGATAATCTATATCATTACTATTGGTTAACATCGCAATTGAGTCTGTCTTTTTAAAGAAAACTAAGGCTTTATCATATTTTTTGGTCGTATAATATATGTCTCCCAAATTGTATGTAGCGACACATAATAAATCTTTCTGATTGTTTTGTTGCGAAAAAAACACAATATCATAATACGTTTTCTCAGCATTTTTATAATCGCCTTTCCAACTATAGACATTTCCTAAGCTTAACTTTGCAGTTGTTTTATTCTCAGCAAAATTTTGAGAATAATCAATCGTTTTCTTGTAAAAATATTCTGATGAATCAAGCAAAAATCTTTTATTTAAGTTTTTCATGAAATAATTTTCATACGAACTGCCTAAACTAAGATTGATATTACTTTTTCTATTTAAAAATTGTTCTTTTGTAAATAAGCCTTCATTTTTGTCAATAAAATCATTGAGCTGCCTCAAGTTTTTAATGGCCAGTTGATAATTACCAACTGATTCATTTATCAAAGCAATATTAGCTTTGAACTTAACAACCTGAGTAATGTCGCTTATTTCAATCGAAAGCTTCATGCCTTCCTGATATACTCCAAGAGCTTTACTAAAGTTTCCCCGTTTCCATTCTGTCAGACCATTATAATTATATAGATAGGACTTAAGCTGAGTTTTATCCCGGGAATCCGGCATTTTTTCTAAATAGATAAGTGCCAGTTTATATTTTTCGTGAGACTGTTTGACATTGCCTTTCATTTGCAACAAATAGGACATTGCCGCATTTGCAAAAGCTAAATGTTTATTGTTATTAGATTTTGCTAATTGGTAAGAGTATACAAGAGCACTATCGACATTCGCATTCCCATTTAATCGAATTTTATCTTGTAATACTAAATATTCCTGTTCTGTTAAAGCACTTTTTTGCTGAGCAAATGCATTATTCAGAACAAAAAAGAGTAAAAAAGAGATGATCAGCCTCATTCATTTTGTTTTTGGAATCTCAAAAATAGCTTATAAATTTTCAATAAACTAAAATTTATTCGTCTTTATATTATTTTTCTTCTATACTAGTTGTAAAAATATAACAATTTAACATTGTTTTGTTATATTTTTATTGCGTAAATTTGTTTTTGTAAAACTATCAAAAAATGAAACCAGACTTATTTCAAGCCCCAGATTATTATAACCTAGACGATTTATTGACAGACGAGCACAAATTAGTTCGCGAGTCAGCACGTGCGTGGGTAAAAAGAGAAGTTTCTCCTATCATAGAAGAGTATGCTCAAAAAGCTGAATTTCCTAAGCAAATTATAAAAGGTCTTGGCGAAATTGGCGGTTTTGGCCCATACATTCCTGTAGAATATGGAGGTGCAGGTTTAGACCAAATTTCTTATGGTTTAATTATGCAGGAAATCGAACGCGGTGATTCTGGTGTAAGATCTACTTCATCTGTTCAGTCTTCGCTAGTAATGTATCCTATTTGGAAATATGGAAACGAAGAACAACGCATGAAATATTTACCAAAATTGGCAACGGGAGAATTTATGGGTTGTTTTGGTCTAACAGAACCAGATCATGGTTCTGATCCCGGAAGCATGATTACCAATTTTAAAGATATGGGCGATCATTATCTTTTAAATGGTGCCAAAATGTGGATTTCGAATGCCCCTTTTGCTGATATTGCTGTTGTTTGGGCAAAAAATGAGGAAGGACGAATTCATGGATTAATCGTAGAACGCGGAATGGCGGGTTTTACAACTCCTGAAACACATAATAAATGGTCGCTTCGTGCGTCATCAACCGGAGAATTAATTTTTGATAATGTAAAAGTGCCTAAAGAGAATCTGTTGCCTAATAAATCTGGTTTGGGAGCTCCGCTAGGTTGCTTAGATTCTGCCAGATATGGTATTGCATGGGGAGCAATTGGAGCTGCAATGGATTGCTATGATACGGCTTTGAGATATGCCAAAGAAAGAATTCAGTTTGGAAAACCAATTGGAGGAACTCAATTGCAACAAAAAAAATTAGCCGAAATGATTACCGAAATCACCAAAGCGCAATTATTGACCTGGCGTTTAGGTGTTTTAAGAAACGAAGGAAAAGCGACAACATCTCAAATCTCAATGGCAAAACGTAATAATGTCGATATGGCGATTCATATTGCACGTGAAGCAAGACAAATGTTAGGCGGAATGGGTATTACGGGCGAATATTCGATTATGCGCCACATGATGAATCTTGAAAGTGTTATTACTTATGAAGGAACTCACGACATACATTTATTGATTACGGGAATGGATGTAACTGGAATTCCAGCTTTTAAATAATAAACAACTATTAAAATATATACAAAATCAATATAAAAAGCTTCTTCTAACCGAGAAGCTTTTTATCTTTGCAAAAAATTTACGCAAATGAATATTGAAACTATACATAATAGCATTCAACCTCAAAAAGATCAACTCTTACAACATTCTTTATACAATAAAATTCAAAGCATCGATGACTTGCATCGTTTTTTAGAAAGTCATGTTTTTGCCGTTTGGGATTTTATGTCACTATTAAAAGCTTTGCAAGCCAAACTTACTTGTACCACAACACCCTGGTTTGCTACCAAAAATCCTGAAACAAGATACTTAATCAATGAAATTGTTCTTGCCGAAGAAACTGATTTGAGCATGGACGGAAGAAGACAAAGTCATTATGAAATGTACCTTGAAGCAATGGAAGATTGTGGTGCAGATACAACCGGAATTAATACCTTTTTGGCCGAAGTAAACTCGCTTCACAACATATTTGTTGCTATAAAACAAAGTTCTTTACATCCTGATACAAAAGCTTTTTTAGATTTTACCTTTAGAGTTATTGAAGAAGGAAAACCTCATCAAATTGCTGCCGCTTTTACTTTTGGAAGAGAAGACCTGATTCCGAGTATGTTTACAGCGATTTTAAAAAACTTTCAAAAAAATCTTCCTGAAACTGATTTAAGTAAATTACTTTATTATTTCGAAAGACATATCGAATTGGATGCAGATGAACACGGACCAATGGCAATGCAAATGATTACAGACTTATGTGAAGATGATGCGCAAAAATGGAAAGAAGTCGAAGAAATTTCTATTCTGGCATTAGAAAAACGAATTGGACTCTGGAATGCCATCGAAGAACAAATTGTCCTGAAAACAGAAATGGCCTAAAAACCAAAACAAGTTATAAAACGTAACTATTTGTTTAGAATGAACCCAAACTTAATTTTCCTAAATTATGAAACCACATTTCAAACAAATAGTTACTGTTATCCTCGCTATATTCCTTTTAAGTTGCAGTTCTGAAGAAACAGCCTTAGAAGATACCGCAATTCCTCCCGCAACACAAGTTCCTAATACGCCGCTACCCGCAATAATAAATTATTTGGCATTGGGAGATAGCTATACCATAGGTCAGAGTGTTTGTGAAACGTGCAGATATCCGGAACAATTAAAATCAAGCCTCAAGGCAATTTATCCGGAAACGAATTTCTCCTTAAAAATAATTGCAAAAACAGGCTGGACAACTTCTAATTTAATTTCGGCTATAAACAGCGAAAATCTGGATTCTAATTATGATTTGGTTACCCTTTTAATTGGTGTAAACAATCAATATCAAGGTCGGGATTTTTCTATTTACGAAAAAGAATTTCCTGAATTAGTAAACAAAGCGATTACGCTTGCAAAAGGCAATAAAAAAAAGGTTATTGTTATTTCTATTCCAGATTATGCTTATACCCCTTTTGGTACCAACCAAATGCAAGGTGAAGGAGCAAGAATTTCTGCCGAAATAAGCCAATACAATACTTTTGCCCAGAATTATTGTGTCAATAATGGCGTACTTTTTATCTCTATTACCGACATTACCCAAAAAGGTCTTGACAATCCAAATTTAGTTGCAGGAGATGGCCTACATCCATCAGCAGCAGCTTATACTTTATTTGTAGATCGTATTTTGCCTAAAGTAAAAATAGCCTTGAAGGATTAAGCTTTTTTAGATTTCCGGATAAATCAGTCTAACATTCAAAAAACAGAATACAGTAATGCAAGTTTCGCCACCAAAAGAATTAGCACCATACATAAAACATTATCTTTTTTTAGATCATAATGAAACTGCTGTACAAAAACTTCGCTTGTTCTCTGATGGCAATACGGGCGTTGTATTCTCATTAAAAAGTAAACTTATTTCGGGCTTTAATAATTTTGAAGTAAAAAATTATTTACCCGCTTCCTTTTTATACGGACAACTTAACGGCTTTAAAGATATTTATTCTGATAACGAGATTTCTTTGATTATTATCGTTTTTCAGCCCAACGGAATACATCAGTTGTTAGGTATTCCTGCCCATGAATTTCAGGATTCTATCCTTCCTGTTCAAGATGTATTTGGTCAAAAAGCCAGTGCACTTCAGGAAAGATTATCAGAAAAAAATAATCCGGAAAGAATCGAACTTTTAAATCATTTTTTTAGTGCGCTAATCGCTAAAAAAACAGTTTTCAATCCAGTAATTATCGAAAGCTCGTTAGCTTTTATTATTGCCAATAAAGGAGATTTTTCTGTTAAACAATTGGTCGAATATACGGGTTATACAGAAAGGCATCTGGAAAGAAAATTTAAAGAATGTATTGGTTTAAATCCCAAGAAATTTGGCAGCGTTATTAGACTGCATCATTTTTTAAAACTATTAAAAGGTAAATCTGACAGCACTACACTTACAACCATTTGTTATGATGCAGGATTTGCAGACCAGTCTCATCTTATCAAAGAATTCAGGAAACATACCGGGATATCGCCCAAAGAATATTTGCACAGTACGGGAAAATTAACCAATAATCTTATCCGGACTTTTCCTGTTTCGACACTCTAAAATGTCGGTTTTATACAATTTGCACCCTATTAGGAACGCTATTTTTGGCTAAAATTAATAGCGTACAATATGAAAAATCTAAAAATAGCCACAGCTCAGTTCGAGAACAAAAGTGGCGATAAGAATTATAATTTATCTGTAATCGAAAAGCTTTCGCAAAAGGCTGCCAACGAAGGTTGCGATGTGATTTCGTTTCATGAATGTTCGATAACCGGATATACTTTTGCAAGACATTTATCGAAAGAACAAATGCTGGATCTGGCAGAAAGTATTCCAACAGGAGAAAGCATTCTTAAACTTATTGAAATTGCTACAAACAACAATATTGTAATATTAGCCGGTTTGTTTGAAAAAGATGAAAACAATAATTTATTCAAAGCCTATGTTTGTGTAGACAAAAATGGATTGGTGGCAAAATATAGAAAACTGCATCCTTTTATAAATCCGTATTTGACCCCTGGAGATCGTTATTGTGTTTTTGAAATTAAGGGTTGGAAATGCGGCATTTTAATCTGTTACGACAATAATATTATCGAAAATGTACGGGCTACGAAACTTTTGGGTGCCGATATTATTTTTATGCCACATGTTACGATGTGTACTCCTTCTACCCGTCCCGGAGCTGGTTTTGTGGCACCAGAACTGTGGGAAAACCGCGAAGCCGACCCCACTTCTTTACGATTAGAGTTTGACGGAATGAAAGGTCGCGATTGGCTAATGAAATGGCTTCCGGCAAGGGCTTATGACAATGCAATATATACCGTTTTTTCGAACCCAATTGGTATGGACGATGATCAACTAAAAAATGGTTGTTCGATGATTATTGATCCATTTGGGGATGTTTTGAATGAATGTAGCTCTTTTGATGACTCTTTTGCCACAGCAATACTAACTCCCGAAAAATGCATCCAGGCTGGTGGAAGTCGCTACATAAAAGCAAGAAGACCAGAATTGTATCGGGATATTATTGGACAAAATCACGAATCAGAACAAAATGTGGTTTGGTTGGACACTGTTCATAAAAGTTAAAACTAAATTTTTTTATGCCTTTAAGCCATTGAAATTTTACCTTTGATAAATTCAATAATCTACCGAATAAACTTTAATAATGGAATTTTTTAAAACTACAAATGAAGATATCGATGCTGTTTTTGATATTTATAATGCAGCTACCTCCTATCAAAAAACAGTCAATAATAAAAGCTGGAGAGGATTTGAAAGAGCTCTAATAGAAAAAGAAATTGCCGAAAACCGTCATTTTATAATCAAAGAAAAAGAGGAAGTTGCCTGTACCTTTGTACTTACTTTTAATGATTTGATTATCTGGAAAGAAGCCGCACAAGATCCCGCAGTATATTTGCATCGTATTGCAACGAACCCAAAATTCAGAGGACAATCCTACGTCAAAAAAATCATCGGGTGGGTTAAAATATATGCCAGCGAAAACGGCAAAGAATATATTAGACTTGATACCCATAGCGGCAACGAAAGAATAAACAAATACTACACAAGCTGTGGTTTTGACTACAAAGGAATCAGCACAATCGAATGGACAAGCGAATTACCGGAGCATTATAAAGAAGGTTCTTTTAGTTTGTTTGAGATCAAACTTTAGAATTAAATCAAGACCTAACAGGTTTTAAAAACCTGTTAGGTCTGTCTCTTACTAATAGTTTTTTTCAAATTTATTTTGCTTCCCAAAAGCAACGTTTAGGAGAAACGATTGAACCTTCGTCTTTCAACATTTTCATTGCTTTATCTACATCTTTACGATCTAACTTAGTTAGTTCAACTACTTTACCTGCGTTTAAAGGCTGTTGCGCTTTTTTCATAGCCTCTAATACCTGATCTTTGATTTCCATAATTCCTTCCATTTTCATTTAAAATACAAAAATAGTAAATATTTTCCTTCAAAAAAAAGAAAGACAATCGTTCTAAAAAGCAAAACCCCGCTGTAAAAACAATTTTACAACGGGGTTTTTATATCATTACAAATTCTAATTTTTACAAACTTGCCAGTTTCTTTGCCTGTTCCTGAGCATTTAGATTTTTTGGATTCAATTCGAATGCTTTTTTATAATTCTTTATGGCTTCTTTTTTATTTCCTAAACCAGCCAGTGTTTCGGCATAACTATCATACGTATTGCCGCTTTCCGGATAAAGATCTGTATTTAGTTTAAAGATTTTCAAGGCTTCGTTTTGCTTTCCTTCTGCCAACAATCTGTATCCAAAATCATTCAATTCATTTTCGCTTAAAGCAAAACCAGCATCAGTCTTTTTTAAATTTTCGGCAACTTTTTGTGCATTGTTGTACTTCTGCTTCATTAATTCTTTTCTCAGTTTTTTTACTGAAGGCGATAATCCAAAGCCATTCGATTCTTTCATATCAGGAATATAGTATCCTGCAATTTCATCTATAAACCATTCCGGATTTGCTCCCTGAAGATTTGTTAAAACAACTATAGAAAGGGCATCTTTTGGGTAAACAAAAAAGGCAGATCTCATACCGCCAATAGGTCCAACGGCAGGATGTTCTTCTCTTGTAACGGTTGGCCAGCCAATTGCATATCCGTTTACCAATTTATTAAATCCACCTACACGTCCGTTATTTCGAAGCGCTGGTTGCCAAAGCAAATCTAAGCTTGATTTTTGTTTTAACAATACTCCGTTTTGCAAGGCTACGATCCACTGTGCAATTTCATCAGAGGTAGAAATGATTCCCGTACAGGTTCTAAAAAACTCCGGAAATTTAGCATAACTACTTCTCACTTCGTTAGTCGTAACCCATCTCCCATTAACAATATCCTGAGTGGTGTAAGCTCCTGCTGAATGCGGAATAATATCATTAGAATCTCCAAAACGAGTTTGTTTCATTCCTGCTACTTTAAACTGGCGATCTTCAATAAATTTGGTAAAATGCATCCCGCTTACTTTATTAATAATCCTGCCAATAATAACATAGCCAGTCTGGTTGTATCGAAAACGATCTCCTGTATTAAATTCCATCGGCATTGTTTTTACCTTTTCCCAGGAACCACTCTCTGTATCTGCTAATAAATTTTCTTTTTCATCAATAATGTTCGGCAGTCCTGAAATATTAGCAAATAATTGTTTTATCGTTAAGCCTTTCCAGGCAACTGGCAGATCTTCTAAATATTTGGAAATAGGATCGTTGATATTAAGTTTTCCTTCTTCCTGAAGTTGCATCACAGCAACTCCTACAAATGCTTTTGTGCAGGAATTAATAGAGAACATACTTTGATCTGTTACAGGAACTGAATTTTCGATATTGGCAACTCCGTAACTTGTGCTTTTGATTATTTTGCCGTTTTGAACAACAGCAAGCTGAAGTCCCGGAATATGAAGTTTTTCCATTTTATCTTTTAGAAAAACATCGATGCTATCTGTATGTTGCTGGTTTTGAGAAGTAGCGTTAAGCGCCATTAAACCTGTTAAAAAATAGAATACCAGAGTTTTAGAAAAATTGATTTTCATGATTGTGATTGATTTAAATATTTGATTGATGATTGACTACTTCTTAAATCCTTTTACCAAAAGTCTATTTTTGTAAATTCAGAGTATTGAAGCATTTTAAATCAAGACGATCATAAAATGAAAATGCTACATCGTTTTTAAAATATTTTTTTTATGAATATTAATAAAAGCAGAAAACCCTTGTGAATAAAACTTCACAAGGGTTTTTTATTTTGCAGAGAGGATGGGATTCGAACCCACGATACAGTTACCCATATACTAGCTTTCCAGGCTAGCTCCTTCAACCACTCGGACACCTCTCTAAATTGGTCTGCAAAGAACACAAAAAAAACTGAGTTACAAAAACAAAATCGAATATTAGTTACATACTTTTTCTGAATTCTTCCATAAACAATTTTACGGCCTTTTTTTGATAGGCTCCTTCGATGGTTAACATAAACGAATCTCTTTGCGTAGGAACGCCTGTAATGGCTATTGCTTTAAGATTATCCCAGCCTTTTAGGGCTTTCTCGGTTACAATGGTTACCCAATCGCTTTCTTCTACCAATTGCAAAAGTGCATGAACAGCATTTAATTCGATCGAAACTTTGGGCTTCATATTGTTCTTTAGAAACAATTCGTCCAGAAATTCCCGCGAACTAAATCCTCTTACGGGCAAAATAAGCGGATAATCGCCTATTTTTTTAAACGAGATTTTGTCTAAAACCGCCAACGGATGTGTTTTTGCAACTGCCATAACCAGATTCGACCTAAATAATGGGATTTTCTGAATGGTTTGTTTTATCTCTTTCGACGATATCACCAAAACCAAGTCTAATTCGTTATTGAGTAATTTATTTTCTAAAGGTTCTGTTGAGCCATATTCTACTACAATTCTAAGGTTTGGATATGTTTTAGCAAACAAATTGACAATTGGCAAAACCAAAAGTCCAAAAATGTAGGTAACCCCAATTCGTAATTCTCCGCCAATCATTTCGTTCAAATCGTCGATGGCCTGTTTTCCGCTTTGCACATTTTCGATTATTTGTTTGGCGTGAATCAGGAATACAGCTCCAGCTTCGGTAAGCTGAACTTTTTTGCCAATCCTTATAAACAAAGGCATCCCTAGTTCTTCTTCGAGTTTTTTTATTTGTTGCGACAATCCGGATTGGGTTACAAAACACAACTCTGCAGCTTTTGTAAAATGCAAAACCTCAGCTGTTTTTATAAAATATTCTAATTGATAAAGTTCCATATCGATAAGTTTAAATACTTATTATCAGTAAAATTATTAATTTTTCTAATGAAATCATAATCCCGAACTTTGTAAAAAAATATCAGGCATCATGTTTAAAGCGTTAAAATCAAAAAACTTCAAATTGTTCTTCTACGGACAATCTGTATCTGTAATTGGGACATGGCTTCAAAAAACAGCTGTTAGTTGGATGGTTTACAGTGTTACGGGTTCTGTTTTCTTATTAGGATTGGCGACTTTTTTAAGTATGATTCCGTCGTTGTTTCTGGCACCTTTAGCAGGGAGCATTATTGGTCGTTATGACAGACACAAAGCGATGATTTTATTACAATCCTTGGCAATGCTACAAGCCGGAGCTATGGCTTTATTGATTTATTTAAAGATATACAACATCAATTTTATAATGGCGCTAAGTTTAATTCAGGGAATTATCAATTCGTTTGATATGACTTGCAGACAAACCATGATGATTGATATTGTAGATGACAAAGAAGATTTGCCAAACGCGGTTGCCCTGAACTCTACTTTAAATAATTTTGCCCGAATTGCGGGTCCTGCTTTGGCAGGTATTATACTGCACAACTATGGTGAAGACATTTGTTTTATTGGAAATTTCCTGAGTTATATCCCGGTTCTGGTTTCCTTGTTAATGATGAAAATTACACCTCATATTAAAGCAACCGAAAAACTTAAAATGTACAATGATTTTATTGAAGGCCTTGATTACGTTAAAAAAGAAACCGAAATGGCAAAAATGCTTTTAATGTTGATGTGCAGCAGTTTATTTGTGATCTCTTTTAATACTTTAATGCCTGTTTTTGCAAAAGATATCTTTAGCGGAAATGCCCAAACCTTTAGCTGGTTCGAAAGTGCGGCAGGAATTGGTTCTATAGTATCGGCTATTTATCTGGCTAATCTTAAAAAAGCAGACAATATGGGCAAAATAATGATCGGAGCGAGCTTGTTATTAGGCTTTAGCATCATAATACTAGCCTATTCGAATAGTTTGACTGTGGCGCTTATTTGCATGGCATTGAGCGGTGTGGGTATGATGGCACAAACCTCCTCTATAAACATTTATGTTCAGACACAAAGTACGGTAAACATGCGTTCGAGAAGTATTAGTTATTATTTAATGGCCTATCAGGGAATGATTCCTGTAGGGAGTTTAATTATTGGGTATGTTTCGCACATTATAGGAACAAGAAATACAGTTGCGATTCAGGGAATTATTTGTATCGTTTCTGTAATTGTTTATGTGTATTATAAAAACCGTAGTTCTGAAGAAGAATTGGGAACTTGTCCGATTCCATATAAAGATTAAGAAAAATAAATTCCAATTATCTATCCGTGATCTTGTCATTTCGAGGGATGACAAATTACACGAAAATATTATTATAAAAATGATTTGCACTTCTATCGGGATTAGCTCCTGAAAAAAACTAAAAGGACCTTATATCATTTCTATGGTGAGAAAAGACTAAAGCGAAATTTCTCCTCGTAATGCCGTTTCAAAAACAGTTTTAAATTCGGTTTTAGGAATATTGTGTCCCAACAAATACATCAGTTTGGTAATGGCAGCTTCTGTAGTAATGTCTTTTCCGGAGATAACGCCAAGGGATTTTAATGCTGTACTGGTTTCGTATTGTCCCATATTTACACTTCCGCCGGAACATTGTGTTACGTTAACGATGTGCAAACCGGACTGAATCGCTTTCTCAATCAACTTTAGAAACCAATCTTCGGTAGGTGCATTTCCGGAACCGTAAGTTTCCAGAACAATTCCTTTGAGATCTTTAATGGCTAAAATCGAAGACAAAACGATCTCGCTCATTCCCGGGAACATTTTTATAATAGCAACATGATTGTCTAAGTTTTTGTGAACGATCAATTTAGCCTCTGTTTTTACAGGAAGAAATAAATGCGAGTTTAGTTTAAGATGAACACCGGACTCTACCAATTCAGGATAATTTGGTGCTGTAAAGGCTCTAAAATGTTCTGCATTTACTTTAGAAGTTCGGTTACCACGATACAATTTATATTCAAAATACAAACATACTTCGTTAATTACCGGTTTTCCGTTTTCTTGTAATGAAGCAATCTGAATTGCTGTAATCAGGTTTTCTTTAGCATCTGTACGCAGATCACCAATGGGCAATTGAGAGCCCGTAAAGATTACCGGTTTTACCAGATTCTCTAACATAAAACTTAAGGCTGAGGCTGAGTATGACATGGTATCTGAACCGTGCAGGACAACAAATCCGTCAAAAGAAATATAGTTTTCTTCGATAATTTCAGCAATTTTCGTCCACATTTCAGGATTCATGTTCGATGAATCTATTGGGTTTTCGAAAGAAACTGTTTCAATCTCGCAATCTAATTGTTTAAGCTCAGGGATCTTTTGCAACAATTTACCAAAGTTGAACGCTTTGAGCGCGCCTGTCTCAAAATCTTTGCTCATACCAATGGTTCCACCGGTATAAATTAGCAATATTTTAGCTTTAGATGACATCTTGGTATTTTAATTTATTGACTACAGGATTTGCATACATGGATAAAAATCCTTGTCTTGTTACTGGATTATCACTACCAATACGCATTTCTAAACGACGCTCGAATAGCGATTTTTCGCTCTCTTTATACAAATGAGCAAATTTTTCTGTTTCGTTTAAGATATCGTATGCTATAAAATTTGTTGGCCATAACTGATAATTCTTTAAAATCGAATCATCGATAACTTGTGCCAATGCCTGAATTTGTTTGTTTGCATTGTCGTTTTCTGCAACAATCTGATCAATTTCAGTATCAAGAACATCTCCAACAGAGATGTGTATTCTTTTTTTAGTTCCCATAATACCACTTAAGATGGTCATGAAATCTTCGTTTTTTTCTTTAATATAAACTTCGTTGTTTGCTTCTGCCATTAATTGTGGCATTTTTAAAACATCTGTAGGATCATATTCGTATGAAATTGAAACCGGAACTATCTTTAATTTCTTAAAATAGTCCATTAAATTGGCTTCATCAGACCCCATTCCTATCATTTTTAAAACTCCCGGATTGGTTTCGTCATTTCCGTCTTTGGTACGTCCTTCTCGTTGTGCAATCCAAACCGAACGGTTTTCGCGAAGCAATAATTGCCCCATATATTCTGCCAGCAATTTTGAACTTTGCAACATTTCGCGAGGTGTTAAACCTCTTAAAACCAAAAAGTTTCTGTTAAGCTTTGCCAATGTGCTTAAGAATGCTTTTTTTACCAGATTGTCTCCAATTGCAGATGCTGTCATGACTAAACCATGCTCAAAAAGGCAAACATTTAATAAGGTTGTGTCTAATAGAATATCTCTGTGATTTGAGACAAATAAGTACGAGGTATTTTTTTCCAGCTTATCAAAACCGGAAGTAGTAAGACCTTCAGAGCTTTTTTCAAGAACTTTTTGAATAGTATTATAAATAAAATTACATTGAAAATCACGAATAGAATGTGTTTTCTTCAATTGATCTTTCCAAACTTGATCTTCTAATTCTGGAAAAGTAAAATTCATCATGGCTTTCATCATCGGATGATTGACAACACCATGAAGTGCTTCATTTATTTCGGAATCATAAAAAGGTCGAATGGCATCAAATTTCTGCATTATAAATATCTATTTTAGTGGGCAAAAGAACAAAAAAAAAATCAAAGTATTGTAAGGTACGGGTTAAATCCCAAAAACGTCTTTAGAATTCTGAGTTGTTCTGGCTGCTATTTCCTCTTCAGAAACATCATATATATCTGCCAATTTGCTAATAACATTTACTAAATAACTACTTTCATTACGTTTTCCGCGATACGGAATTGGGGCTAAATAAGGAGAATCAGTCTCCAAAACGATATGTTTTAGGTCGATTTGATTTAAAAACTGATCGATCTTTCCGTTCTTAAACGTTACAACGCCGCCAATACCTAACTTCATATTGTACGAAACCGCCTGAAGCGCCTGCTCATGTGTTCCGGAAAAACAATGAAAGATACCAAACAAATCATCTGATTTCTCTTCTTCCAGAACTTCAAAAATTTCATTAAAAGCTTCACGACAATGAATCACAATTGGTAATTTATAGTGTTTCGCTAACTGAATTTGCCTTTTAAAAGCAATTTGCTGTTCTTTAAGATGTGTTTTATCCCAATACAAATCGATCCCGATTTCGCCAACAGCATAAAACTTTCTTTTTGCCAATTGGGTTTCGACATGTTGTAACTCCTCTTCGTAATTGTCTTTTACATAAGTAGGATGCAAGCCCATCATCAGGAATACATAATCAGGATAATTTTGCTCTAAATCGTACATAGATTGTGTTGCAGCGGCATCTATTGCAGGAATAAAAAAACGTGTTACTCCTGCATTTATGGCTCTTTGCATCATTTCGTCGCGATCCTGATCAAATTCTTCAGAATAGAGGTGCGTATGGGTATCGGTAATTATGGGTGTCGAATTCAATGGTATAATTTTTAAAAGTCCAAAATTACGACAATATTAAAAACTTTCCCAATCTCAATGTTAGGGTATGCGAATGATACGGATTCACTTCGCAAAAACGCTGATTTAAACTCCTTTTTCAATAAACAATATAGCACGATCCAGAACCTCATCTCTTCCTTCCTGAATTCCTTTTATGGTTGGTTTTACTTCGATATCCGGAACGATTCCTATTCTTTGGGTTTCTCTTCTGTCTGGATAGAATACACCAATTCCGGTGTATCTGGTATGAAATCCTTTAAAATCAAGTTCCATTACATTTCCATCTGAGCCTGCGGTCTGGCTGCCTATAATAGTTGTATTTCCTGCTGTTTTAAAACACATTGCTGTCCATTCTGCCTGACTTAAAGACTCTTCATTAAGTAAAACAATTACTTTGCCTTTATAATTATCCTTGTTTTCAAATCCGCATTTTTTGTCTCGTGTCCATAAGTATCTTCCAGGATAATTTGGGTACGGCATCGTATAGATACAAAATGTTTCTTCGTGAGAATTTAAAAAATTCGAAATTTCTTCCCATGTATTTTGCGGATAATTTCTCATATCAAAAACAATTGCTTGTGTAGATTTTAAGGCCGCAATCATATCAGGGATATTTTTTTGCTTTATTATCCCCATGTCAACATAACCAATATTACCTTCCAGAAGTTTAAATTTTTCCTTCTTTTTGATTGCCCCTTTTTTAAATTCATTTCGATGCGAATCATGATAATTAGACCAAATCATTGATTTTGTTTCGTATTTTCCCTCTTTTAAAAACTCTACTTCAACATTTTCAGAGTAGTTTTTTAAAATTGGTACAGTAACTTTGTCCAGAAAGGTAACTTCATTTGACGCACAAATAAAATCTCTGTTTTCCTGAATTAACTCTTTTATCGTTTTGCCATTTATTTTAGTAATTGCATCTCCCACTTTAATATTATCTGCGGCAGCCAGACTATCACCCAAAATCTCTGTAACAACCAGTTTTTCTTCGATTATTTTACCCTTTGCCGGAAAATAATTAAATTTTTTTGGTCCAAAAACAGTTCCGTATATTGGTGTTTCGACATGACTATCATTGAGTTTGCTTGTCAGTTTTTTTATGGCAATATAAAAATCTGCTTCACTTTTAGCAGCTGCAACAGCTGGCAGCGATTGTTCTAAAGACAGATCCCATTTTTGATCCATTACATATTTATACGGAAAATAATATTCTATTAAATTCCAATATGCAAATAACATTAGAATTCTAGATCCTTTATTAGTATAATCTAAATCAAAGTAGTTTTTGATACTTTTTAAGGCATCAAAACCCGGTTCAAATTCCTGATTGATTTGAAACCTGTTTTCTTCTATAAATTTTAATTTTTTAGAAAGCTTTTTCGAGAATAACTTATTGCTTTTTATCCAGTTTAAATCGAAATTTTTATCAAAAAACTCGACCTCTTTTGGTATAATGATGGGGGCAATTTCTTTTACCGGACCCAAATCATCAATCCAGTTTTCGAGAACCAATGAAAATTCTTCTTTTGTTTGTGTCTTTTCTATTTTTGGCAAAATTTCCAGAAGCTCATTGTCCCAATTTACTTCTCCATTGGCAACCTTTGGATGATAGTATTTTAGAAACCCCCAGACTTTGCAGGTTGCTGTAAGTTTTTCGGTTTCAGTAATTTTAGTAAATCCAAAGATCGTTTGAGTAAATACAATAAGAAAAAAGAAAGTAATTTTTTTCATGCAGTCAATAAAATTATGGTTTAAATTGGTTTTTGGTTAAATTCTTACAATAAGAAAAATCGAATTTAGACTAAAAAAATCAAACCCAATTACGGCTTTACGTAAAACGCAACTCTTTGGGGCTAAATGACGCACGGATTTAACCGATTCACTTCGTGAAAACGCGAATAAAAACAGTTTTTTTTATTACCTTGTTTTTGTCAGACTCAGCAAAGTCGAAGTCCCGCAATGCTTGCGTAAGCTTAATTTAACTCATCCAGAAGTTGCTCTACACTATCATAGTTTTCATAATCCTGCGAAATGGTTTGCAGGACTTGTTTACACTCTTTGTATTTTTTTTGTTTCAATTTAGACAAGGCAAGATTCCATTTTGCTTTTTCTTTGTACACGGATGTTCCTGAAATTAACGCATTAAAAACAGCTTCGGCTTTCGCACATTTACTCTCTTCTAACAAAGAAACGCCATAAAAATATTGAATTTCGGGGGTTTTGTTTTCTTTCAAAATTTCTTCAAAAAGCGGAATTGCTACTGCATATTTCCCATCATTAAAAGCCGTTTGTGCTTCTTTTAAGGCGGCATCAGAATTGCCTCTTTCTACAAACGAAGCGGTTTCCGGATTATCATAATCTGCAAAAGTTGGATTATTATAATCAAAAAAGAACAACCCGAATAAAATAATTGCAGATGCGGCTGCTGCATAATACCATGGTCGCATCAGGACGACCTTTGGTTTATTTGCATTAAAATGTTTGTCTGAAATCGCAGTCAGGTTTGCCTTAAATGCTTCTCTTTGTTCTTCGTGTTCAAATTTGTTTGTGAGATGCGACTGCACGTCTTTAAAAGTTTCAAGTTCTGAAGCCAATTCCGGATCTTCAGACAATTGTTTTTCAAAACTATTTCTTTGCTCAACAGTCATTTCTCCCTGAAGATATTGATCGAATAATATATAACGCTCTTCGTTCATGACTAATTATTTTTTAGAGATTTAAAATTTTTGGCTTCCTGAATCCACTGCGTTAGCTGCCCTATACATAACGATTTCTTTTTACGAACATAACCGTAAGTCACGTTCAGTTTCCCGGCAACTTCTTCCATCGTTTTACTGCTGAAACTCAGTTTTAAAACCTCCTGACATTTGTCTCCTAACTTAAGGAACATCAGATCAAAAAGCTGCTGTTTTTCATCAAATTCTTCTGTATGAGTAATCAACTCACTTGCAGATTCATTCATAGATACTGCATCCTCGTTTATTGTTACCCCTTTATTGGATGTTTTTTTCAACTCGTTAAGCCATTTTCTTTTACACAATAAAAAAAAGTAAGCGTCGAACGGGCAAGTCAATTGTAGTGTATTGGCTTTTGCCTGATTAAAAAGTAAAATCATGATTTCCTGAACCACATCTTGTGCATGTTCTTTATCTCCTGAATTGTTCATGACAAACATCACCACTTTTGGAACATACTTTTTGTAAATGGTCTGAATGATTGCTGAGTTATTTGCAGCTAGTCCCTCAATATACATTTGATCAGGATGAATTTTAGATTGGCTCATAAAAAAAATTTGTAGCTAATTTAAAAAACAATTATAAATAAATTTCACATCATAGGGTAACAATTAACAATTCAGGTTGATATATAGGAACAAAAGTCTTTTAAAACAGTTAAAAATTAAGAGAAATGGAAACTTATCAATTTGTAAACCAAGAAAGCCTGGATCAATTTCATAAAATGCTTTTGGCCAAAACCCGAAATGGCTTTGTTATTATAGAGCATAACGAGAAATTGCCTTATGCTGTTTTATCCAAAGAAAAAAAAGAGATCAATCATCCGCTGCACTTGTTTCTTGCCTGTATCACTTTTGGACTCTGGTCTATTGTCTGGATTTATTTAAGCATTACGCTTTCGAGAAAAAAAGACATTCTGGTTGCCTTAGACGAAGACGGAAATTTATTTGAAGATAAATGCCTTTCAAAAAAATAGCAGTAACAGGGTAACAATTTCTTTTGCAAGTTGATATAAAGGTAGAAAAGAAGTTAAAAAAATAAATTTTAAAAATAAGGGTAACAATATCAAACCCAAATTGATATAAGAATATAAAAATTAAAATTAACAACCAGAATCTGAAAACCACTTGAAACAATCAAGACAGATTTATAAAAACTAGAAATCATGAACACAAATTTTAAAAAATTAGGAGTTTTATTTTTATTGACAGTCACTTTAGTAAGCTGCGACAATGGCGACGGCGATGATAACAATCTTGTTCTTCCGCCAAGCGGAGCTGCTTTTAAAGGCATTAGCGAAAAAGGCGTATCAAGCACCATACAAAGATTTACGATCACTGCCGGAAATGGTGTAAAAACCATAACATCTGCCAAAGGTGTAAAACTAAACATAAACGGAGATTGTCTTACTAAAAACGGTGTCGCGGTAACCGGAGCAGTTGATATTGAATATATCGAGCTTTTTGACAAAGGAACGATGCTCGTAACCAACAAACCTACGATGGGAGTTATGCCTGACGGAAAGAAAAACTTACTGATTTCAGGAGGAGAATTCTTTATCAAAGCCACTCAAGGCGGTGTAGAACTTAAAACTTCCTGCTCTATGAATTTAATCGTTCCGGTTGCTTTAACAGATGGTATAGACAACGCAATGACTTTATGGAACGGTACCATCGATGATAAAGGCGAACTTGCGTGGGAACAACCTAAACCAAATGCTGATGGAGTTGTTGGAAAAGGCGGTGTTCAAGGCGAAGGAACTAATTATTATGTAACTTTTGGAAACTTTGGATGGACAAATGTAGACCGTTTTTACAGCGATCCCAGACCTAAAACAACCCTTCTTGCTGATGCGCCGGATGGTTACGACAACAACAATAGTGCGGTTTATTTATCTTATGATGGAGAAGGAACAAATGCACTGGCGAAACTGGACACCTATACTGCCGCAGGATTGTTTAGCGAGCATTACGGACAAATCCCGATTGGTTTAAAATGTCACGTGATTTTTGTAACCGAATCTAATGGTCAATGGCGTTATGCAATAAAAGCGGTAACCGTTGCTGCCAACGATGTTTATACCTTTACTCTTGCAGAAACTGTAGTAGGTACAGAGGCACAACTTGTAGCGGCAATCAATGCTATTCAATAACTTACAAAATACTTTTAAGAAAAAGTGGTGATTTGCTCATCACTTTTTTTTACATTTAATCCAGTTTTAAAATTAATTCTGATGATTTTAAGAAGCTAATCCTGCTATTCGTTACAAACGAAGTTCACTGAACTCCAATTAAAATACGAATTAAGTGAAGTATCTTTTATGTCCGCCGCGGCGGATACAAAAGGATTTCCACTACTATCAGGGCTAAAAACCACTAGTTATGAAACCACTATCGTCTATTATCTTTATTCTATTCTCTATTCTCTCAATAGGACAAACCAAAATAAAAGACACCATAACCCGCAGAGCCAATATTGTTATTACCCAAAACGGAAATACTGTTACGTACAAACCCGAAACGCCACCACTGATCCCGATTGCGGGCGCTCCAAAACCTAGTTATTCGTATTTATGGGAGTTGGGCGACGGACATTACAGCAAAGAAGCAGAACCTAAACACGTCTATAAAAACAAAGGAACATACACAACAAGACTTGCTGTAACCAACAATTACGACAACGGAAAACCTCCGGCAACACGACCTAAAAAAGTTGCTGTAAACGATATTACCGATACTAATTATAAAGACATTGCTTCTATTGCGGACCAAAACGGATTTGCAATTATAAAAAACTGCGACCCCATTCCGGATCAGGAAATGGTAGTCGTAGTGGGATATCAAAATCTGGAGAATTATGTGGCAAGCGGAAAATTGTATTTATTCTATAATGAGAAACAATTTAAAAGTAATAATTTTCAATTGGTCGATTTTAGAACGTATGCCAACGAACGCGAAGTAAGAGAAAATACCGTAGCACAGGTCAGTGATCTTGAGGATTCTAATACCTATCTGGCTGCTGCCGAAAACACTTTTAAGATCAAAAAATATAGAAATACAACAACCGAAGAAGATCTTAATGCTTCGTTGTCAGACGCTAATAAAACCTATCATAATGTCTCTGTTTTAGAATTCGACGATGTGAATCCCGGCGAGACACACAATGTTTTTTATACTTTTAAGACTACTCCGGAAATGATAAAAGATACTAGTGCAACCGTTACGATGCGCGGAATCTTTGTTCCCAACAGAAGTTATAAAAACCACAAAGTAAAAAATCTCGAAATGGAAATCGTAACGTCTCATGATCCCAACAAAATGGGGTCTAACGGAAGCTTTATGAATTATAGATTGGTGCGTTTTAAACGTGTAAATTTTAAAACCCGTTTCCAGAACAATGGCGAAGGTCCGGCAAGAATGATCCGGTTAGAAACCGATATTCCGGATATGTTCGACAAGAAAACATTTCAGGTCGAAGATATGTACCCCAAATGTCCTATTTGCCCTAAAGGTCAGGAACCTACTGTAAGTTGCCTGGATACGATTATCAGGAAAAATCAAATCTACTTTACCTTCAAAAACATTTATCTACCCGGAAGCGAACAAAAAAATGTACACGAAAAAGACAGTACAAAGGGTTTTGTAAAATACTCGATGAAATTTGCCGAAGACTTTCATAAAGTAAAAACCAAAAGCAGAACCGCAATAATCTTCGATAAAAACGAACCTATAATTACCAATTATGCCACTACCCGATTCTTGCCCGGGATTTCGATTGGCGCAAAAGCGGGTTATAATGTCTATCCTGATCTCGAAAAATCGACCAGTTATTTTGTTGGTGCAACGATCTCGCCTTTTAAATCGTATCGCTTTTATTGGCAGGCAGAATGGCTCAATGCTATTAATAAATACCAAAGTGGTGCAACAATCGTTGATCAGACAGTTGTGGGTGCAAATGGTACAAAACAGTTTCAACGCACGACAACGACCACAGAAAACAAAAACGTAAACTGGGAAGTTCCCGTTTTGATCCGTTATAATATTAATAATTACATAGGTGTTGGCGCCGGAATTCAGGCTAATTTTGATGTTTCGTCTGAGCAAAATCAAACCAAAAAAATCGAAACTTTTGAGGGCGGAACCGATCAGTTTTTAATGGATACCCGAACAGAATCAAGCGCTGTCAAAAATTCTTTTTCCAATTTAAAAACAGGTCTTTTATTCGATCTAACATTTGGTTTTGCAAGAATTGGTCCCAGTTTAGGCGCACGATATGTCATGAACTTTGAACAGAATTTTAACTATTTTCAGTTTTATGGAATCTGGAAGTTTTAGGAGTTATTCCACAAAGTTGCACGAAAATTTTCATAGAGATGCGCGAAATATATTTAAAGTTTTTTTGCCACGAATTTCACAAATGCAGGACTTAAGATAAAGTATGAATATTAAATAAAAAAGAAAATTCGTGAGAATTAGTGAAATTCGTGGCAAACCTTCTTTGTGAATCTTCGTGCAACTTTGCGAAAAAAAATTTATGAAAAAACTATATTGCTATATATTATTCTTTTCAACACTCTTTCTCTTCGGACAAAATCAGGAAGATAAGATATACAATGCGGTTGATGTTTTTGTGGCACATCCATCGGAGAAAGCTTTACAAAATCTCACGAATATAGAAACTGATTTCTGGAAAAAATCAGCACCAAAAACCAAAGACGAATTACTGGCAATTGTGATTTTGAGCTGTAATAAAGCCTATTATGAAAACCAATTTGGGCAAAACACAAAAGCGATTGCGAGTTACGAGAAAGCCTGGCAAATTTATCAGAAAAACAAACTCGGTAATTATGATATAATCGAATTTTGCCTGAAACCTCTGGGCAATTTATATACTGTTTTAGGCGATTATGATAGTGCCGAAAATACTATAAAACAATACTTTTTTATTGTAAATACTGCAACAAATTATCCTGACGCAACAAAACAAAAGTTTGCTGCGATCCTGAATTTATCAAATGTTTATCAGAGTTCCGGCAAAATTTCTTTGGCAATAGAATTACTGGAAAGCACGCTGAAAACAGAGAAATTATCAAATGTCCAAAAAGCAATTTTATTAAATAATTTGGGTAACAGTTATGTATTAAGTTCGGTTGGTAATTTGATGCGCCCGGAAATTTATGATAAGGCGGAAAACGCTTTTAAATCAGTCGGAAATTATCTTAAAAACGATAAAGGTCAATCGGAAACCTTGTCTAATTCTTATCGCAATTTAGCCACTCTTAACCGTCAAAGACATCAGTTTCAAATTGCTGAATCTTATATGCAAAAGGCAGAAAAGCTATTTTTAGCAATACTAAATCGTCAGCCTGGAAAATTGGCAAAACTATATTATGAAAAAGCCCTATTGCTTTTTGATGAACAAAAATATGAGGAAAGCGCAAAGCAGATTCAGGCAATTTTTAAAATCCTTATTCCAAATTATAATTCAAAAAACATGTTGCCTAATCAAAATCAATTGTATGCAGAAACGGTTTTAATAGACGTTCTGGATTTGCAGGCAGAAATATTCTTTAGTCAAAATCAATATAAAAAAGCACTTCGCTCTTATTATCTTTCTTTTAATATCGAAGATTTACTGATGAATGTTTTGGTTTACGAAAACTCTAAAATCATTACACAAATCAGGGCACGTAATCGTACCGAAATATGTCTTTTGATTTATGATCGATTGTATCGAAAGGAAAACAAAACTGAATATCTGGAACAAGCTTTTCAATTATCTGAAAGAACAAAATCAGGAATTTTAAAAGGGTATCGCTCAAATATTAAAAATGTATCGACAGAAGAAAAGCAGCTTTTGCAGCAACTTCAAAATTTAAATAACAACATTATAAAAGAACAGCAAAAAGGAGATTTAGCAAATATTTCCAGCATTAATTTAGCCATAAAAAAGCAAAACGAATTGATGCTTTCCCTAAAGAAAATCCAAACCGAAAGCTCGGGCTACATTCCTGAAAATTGTGATGTAAAAGCGCTGTTATCAAAACTGGAAAAAGACAAAGCTGTTATGGTTTATTATTTTACCGGAAATGAAAACTTGTTTTATTTTACATTACAAAACAAGAAAATCAATCTTAAACATATTTATACAGCACACAGATCGATGCTCGAAATTGTAAAGTTTATTGATTATTTCAGCTCTTCGGCAGCTATTACAAATGATGTTTCGGGATATAATCATTATGGCAAAAGAGTTTACGATTTATTACAATTACCTCAAAATACCATTTATAAAAACCTCATCATTGTTCCTGATGGTATTTTGAATTTCCTGCCTTTCGAAGCTTTGATTACGCAAGAATCATCAACTACAAATTTTGCCAAAATGCATTATTTGCTACATGATTTTAAGATTGCCTATAATAATTCGGCGGGCAATTATCTCCATTCAAAACCCATTTCAAACTCAGAGAAAACGGTTTTGGGAGTTTTTCCGGTTTTCGAAAAAACGGCTTACGAACTGCGTTTTTCCAAGAAAGAGCTGGAAGCTATCAGAAGTAACTTTAAAGGGAAATATTTAGAAAATTCAGCCGCTGGTTTTTCTAATTTTAAAAATAATGCAAGCAAATATTCTATTTTGCATTTAAGTACACATGCTTCTTCGGGCGATATCGAAACTCCGGCAAGTATTAAGTTTTATGATCAGGAAATAGTATATTCAGAATTGTATAACCTCGATATCAATCCGGACCTGGTGGTTTTAAGTGCCTGCGAAACCGGAATTGGCAAACTCTACAAAGCCGAAGGTGCGATGAGCGTTGCAAGAGGTTTTCAGTTTGCGGGAGCTCAGAACTTGCTGTTCTCGCTATGGAAAGTCAACGATTATACGACATCGGTTTTTATGGCAGATTTTTATAAAAACATCAAAAAGGATATTCCTTATTTTGAAGCAAATAACACGGCAAAGCTTGATTTCCTGAATAACAAATCAATCTCCAATGCAAAAAAATCTCCTTACTATTGGAGTTCTTTTGTGTATTATGGCTCTATTTCTGTCGAAGAAAAACCAACAAATTATATCTTTTACATCATTAGTTTATTGGCTGTAATTGGTTTATTTTTGGTTTTCAATCACTATCAAAAATGGAAAATCTTCACGAGGTTCTCAAAAAAGAGAACTACAAAAAAATAAAATTTAAAGTTATCAAAACGCAACACCTTTTAATAAAAGTCAAGATCAATGGTGTTTCCGGAAATTTTATTTTAGACACCGGAGCTTCTAATTCCTGTGTGGGTTTTGAGAGCATTGAACGTTTTGAACTGAATGCAAAAAAATCTAAAACCAAAGCTTCAGGAGCGGGAGGAACGGGCATGAAAACTCAGATTTCTGCTCATAATAAGCTACAATTGGGCAATTGGAAAAATCAGGATTTTAATATCGTTATTTTCGATCTTTCGCATGTCAATGAAGCGCTGGAAGCTTACAAAACAAAGCCTGTTCATGGTATTATTGGCGCAGACGTTCTACTTGAGGGCAAGGCAATTATAGATTATTACAATCATTATTTGTATTTGAAATAAGATTGGGTTTTTTGTATATATTTGTTAAGTAAATTTAACAAACCTATATTTATGAAAAAAACTCTACTTTGCTTTATATTACTGTTTACCAATTATTTTTATGCTCAGCTTACTGCTTCTGCATCTTTATTAAAACCTATTGACTGTGTTAGTAATGCCGAAGTTAGTATTACTGCATCCGGAGGACAACTCCCTTATGAATATGCTTTGAATAAAGATCCGTATCAGTCGAGCAATATTTTTAAAAACTTAACTGCCGGAGATTATACTATTGCTGTAAAAGATGCTCTTAATAGTATTAGATATACAGATATTACAATAGCCGATTTTCAGGTTTTATCAGCTGCGGTAACGGCTGCAAACTCATCGACAATTGCTGATAATGACGGGAGAATAACTATTGCTGCTGTTGGAGGTATTAAACCTTATACCTATACATTGACAAATAATGTGGGATTAGCTCTTGGTTCTGCACAGGTATCCAATGCTTTTACCGGATTAAAAGCGGGTACGTATGGTATACAAGTACAAGATGCCAGAAACTGTATTTTATCTCAAACCAATATTTCTATCCTTAATAAACCTAATGCGCTTTCTGCAAGTGTAGCTATAGTGCCAATAACCTGTTTAACAGATTTAGCAAATATAACGGTAACGGCTTCCGGAGGAACGGCTCCGTACCAATATTCATTAAATAATGGTAATAACTATATTTCTTCAGGTGGATTTAGCGCGCTGGAACCCGGTACTTATACTATAAAAGTACGCGATGCAGACAACAATGAGACTACAGTAACTGCTGTTGTGAGTCCTATGAATTCACCTACTGTTACATTAACTGCTACGACTATACGCTGCAAGGGAGATAATACGGGGGAGATAACAGCAACAGCAATTGGCGGAAAAGCTCCTTATATGTATACCAGTAACGGAAATACTTTTACTAATAATCCTGTTTTTACTAATTTGCGTGTAGGTACTTATCAAATTGGTATAAAAGACGCAAACGGATGTACTAATGTGGCAATAATCACTTTAAATGAACCGGCAGAGGGATTATCTGCAACAGCTTTTGCTGTTAATGATCAAAGTATAATTGTAAATGCCAAAGGCGGGACTGGACCTTACCTGTATTATTTGCAAAACAATATGGGAGTTGTAGTTGCAGGACCTCAGGACAATGGCGTTTTTGTAAGACTGCCTCTTGGATCTTATAGTGCACAAGTTACAGATGTTAACGGGTGCGGATTGATACAGGGACCTATAAATGTTATCCCGGCAACAGCACTTTTGGCAACTGCTGATGTGCTGGCTGTAAACTGTAGCAATTCAGGAAAAATTACTGTAAATGCTTCCGGTGGACTTAGTCCTTATCAATACTCGTTTGATGGTGGAAATAATTATAGTTCCCGTAACTTTATTAATAGTAATGTTTCTAAAAGTTATGATATAAGAGTACGTGACTATCAAAACACGACAATTTCGCTTACAGCGGTAATTACCGGGGGCGATGCGTTATCTTTTAATACAACATCTGCAAATGTGGCTTGCAAAGGAGACTCTAGTGGCTGGATATCGATTAAAGGAATTGGAGGCAAGGCCCCTTATAGTTTCTCTTTAGACGAAGCTTCTTATGTTGCTGCCGATGCTGATAGTACTAAACTTTTCTCTAATTTATTTATCGGTACACACCATATCGCTGTAAAAGATGCTAATGGATGTATCCTTGGCGGAAACGTTGTTATTTCTGAACCAACTGCGGCAGTAACTGCAAAATTTACGGTAAAAAATCAAACTATTACAGTTAATGCAGCAGGAGGAAATGGTGATTTTAGATATGCAATTTCTCCAAATCTGGATGTGTTTTCTGAAAAAAATTCATTTCAGGCATTAGTTCCCGGAACCTATACTATAATTGTCCAGGATGCTAATGGTTGTTCTGTAATTGCAGATATTTTAGTCGATCCGTCTTCTCCTTTAATAGATGATAAAGACATTCTGACGATAGAATTTAATCCGGGACAAACTTTAGGGGATTTGGTTGTTAAGGGTCAGAATATTAAATGGTATAGCAATCAGAATCCTTTATCAGGAAAAACAACTAAGACAAGTACTGAAGCTACTTTGCCTCTAACAACACTATTAGTAGACGGAACTACGTATTATGCTTCGCAAACGATAAACGGAATCGAAAGTGTACAACGTTTGGCGGTTACGGCAAAATTAAGCGGAACTCTTTCTACTCCGGATGTTGTTTTGCCTAATTTTAGATTTTATCCTAATCCGGTACAACATACTTTGATAATCGATAATGCTTCGACTATTGATGAAATCGAAATTGTAGCTGTTTCCGGAAAATCTGTTTTGGCTAAAAAAATAAACAATACGCATTCTGAAATTGATTTATCGAATGTTTCCACCGGGTTTTATTTCTTAAAAGTAAAAGCTGAAGGTAAAGTAAAAACGATAAAAATTGTAAAGAAATAAAGGTTTTGAATTTCAATACTTAGAATTCCAACCTCATTCTGATCCCGAAATTTCGAAGCGGGATTGGAGGGAATCGATAAAAAAATCCCAAATTCCTTAATTGGAGTTTGGGATTTTTTCTTCAGTTTTTTGATCTTTCCCACGTAAATAAAACTTTATAATATTACAAAGCAAAACCTGTTAAAATAATTATTGGTACTGATCTTTTTATTAGAAGCTAAGGCAATTAATAAATTATTATTTGTATCTTATATTTTATAAATCATTTTATCTGATTTAAATATCTATTAAATTAATTCAACAAAAAGAATAAAAGTTATTACCAAAACAAAGTAAACCAGAAATCTTATTTGATAGTTATTTGATAAATAGATGTATTTTTACACTAGAAGCCAGTAAAATCAAGGCTTTCTTATTTGATGGTTATTTGATTATGGAACAAAAAAAGTTAATAAATATAGTAAACGATTTAATTAAACAACCCAACGAAAGTGAATGGGTTGAATTCAAATTGAACTACCATTCAGCTGAAGAAATAGGCGAACGTATTTCAGCACTATCGAATGGCGCTTGCTTACATAACCACCCGTTTGGCTATCTAATTTTTGGAATAGAAGATAAAACCCATAAAGTTGTTGGAACTAGCTTCAAGATAAAATCGCAGAAAAAAGGCGGTGAAGAATTAGAAAGTTGGCTGATGAATCGATTAGCACCTAAGATAGATTTTCGGTTTCACGAATTTGAATATGAAGATGGAATACATGTAGCTATGATTATGATTCCAAGTGCTGTAAACCATCCTGTCGATTTTTTACACACATCATACATTAGAATCGGTAGTTATACTAGAAAACTAAGTGAATTTCCTGAAAAAGAAGGTAAAATTTGGAGAAAAGCTCCAGATAAGCCTTTAGAAAATCGTGTTGCTAAAGCTAATCTTACATCATCTGAAATAATAAGTTTACTAAATTCTCAAACATACTTTGAATTATTAAAACTTCCATATCCAAATACTCAGCAAGGCGTAATAGAAAAATTTGTTTCTGAAAAATTTATAAAAAAGAATAAAGAATTATACGACATAACTAAACTAGGTGCTGTTTTACTAGCCAAAAACCTCGAAGAATTTGATGAAATAGGAAGAAAAGCAGTAAGAGTAATTGTTTATAAAGGAAAAAATAAAGTTGAGACAATAAGAGAACAAATAGATAAAAGAGGATATGCCGTTAGCTTTGATGGTTTAATTGACTGGATTAATGGACAATTACCCGCTAACGAAGAAATAGGAAAAGCTTTTAGAAAAGAAACAAAAATGTATCCTGAAATTGCAATAAGAGAATTGGTTGCAAATGCTCTTATTCACCAAGATTTTAACGAAAAAGGATTTCCAATGATCGAAATATTTTCAGATCGAATTGAAATTTCAAATCCAGGTCTTCCACTGATAACTCCACAGCGTTTTATTGATGAGTATATTTCTCGAAATGAAAAATTAGCTGACATCTTAAGAAGATTTGGAATATGTGAAGAAAAGGGAAGCGGAATTGATAAAGTAATCTTTTATAACGAAATGTTCCAATTACCAGCTGTTGACTTTACAGTTTCAGAAAAAAGAACAAGAATTACTATGTTTAGTTATAAAGAACTTAATCATTTAGATAAAAAAGATAAAGCTCGAGCATGCTATCAACATGCTTGTCTATGCTATGTCTCGAATGATATAATGACTAATCAAAGTTTAAGAGAACGATTCCAAATTGAAGAAAAGAATGCTGCAATAGCATCAAGAATTATAAAAGACACGATAACCGAAGGTTTAATAAAAGACGATGATCCGTCAAGTAATTCCAGAAAATATAAAAAATACATTCCTTTTTGGGCATAGAGAATGACTTCTAAACACCAAAATTTAGTTATCTCAAACAAAAAAAATCCCAAACTCCAATTAAGGAATTTGGGATTTTTCAATCTAAAATTAAATCAATTAATGGGTATGTTTAGGGTTAAAACCGTCTTCACTAACTTCTGTTGGCGTATAATCTGCAAACATTTCAGCTTCGTAATCGATTTTTTCTCCTTTAGATAGTCTGCGGATAATTCCTTCCATTATTTGGTAGATTACAGGAACTACAATCAGGGTTAGGAATAACGAAGAGATTAATCCTCCGATAATTACCCAAGCCAAACCGTTTTTCCATTCTGCTCCTGCTCCAGATGCTAATGCAATTGGGAACATACCAAATACCATCGCAATTGTTGTCATCAAAATTGGACGTAAACGTGCGTGATTTGCCTGGATTAATGCATTTCTGATCGATTCTCCGGCTGCTCTTCTCTGGTTGGTGTAATCGACAAGCATGATCGCATTCTTACACACCAGACCAATAAGCATAATGATACCCAAAATGGTAAAGATATTTAAGGAGTTGTTTGTTAATGCTAATGCTAATAATGCTCCAATAAACGAAAGTGGAATAGCAAATAATACTACAAACGGGTGAACAAAACTGTCGTACAAACTCACCATTACCAGGTAAACCAAAACAATAGCGGCTAATAAAGCGATTCCTAAAGTACCAAATCCTTCTGATTGGTTCTCCTGGTCACCACCCCAGATATAGTTTACTCCTGCTGGTTTTTTAAGCTTGTCTAATTTTGCCTGCCATTGTGTAACAATTGTTCCTGATGGAACCCCAACGTTTTGTCCTTTTACGGTTACAGACGCTGATTTGTCTCTACGTTCTAACTGGCTAGGTCCTGAACCTTCTGTAATATCAGCAAACTGAGACAATTTAATTTGTTGTCCTGCTGCATTGATAAAAATCAAATTACTTACATCTGTAATACTTTTTCTGTCGAATGCATTGTATCTGATATTGATATCGTATTCGTATTCTCCAGCTCTGTATTTACCATCTGTGTTTCCGCTAAAAGCAGTTTGCATGGTTAAACCAACTGTTTGAAGTGTTAGTCCTAAAGCGGCCATTTTATCACGGTCTACTTTTACGTTTACCTCAGGATTTCCGTCTTCAACCGTTAATTTAATCTCCGTTGTTCCGGGAATTGTACGTAATTCTGCTTCTGCTAATTTTGCAAATGCCATAGCACTTTCTGTAGATGGACCTGTTACGATCAATCCTAATGTAGCATCTTCTGCTGTACCTAAGATACCTACGGGAACTGTTTTTACTTTTGCTCCAACTAATACTTTTTCAAGTTTACGTTTAATTTTTGCCGCATAAACATTCGCATCATCGGTACGATCTTTTTGTTCGATCATTTTTACGTCAATCTCTGCTTTGTAAGCTGTAGCTTGCGATGCTCCAAAACCTTCACTGGTTTGTCCTACCGTTGTAATTTGACTGTGAACGTATTCTTGTCCTTTTAAGTAAGCTTCGGCTTTTTGGGTCATGAAGTTCGTTTGTTCTAACGAAGCATCTTTTGGCATTTCGATCTGAACTAAGAATTCTCCACTATCAGATGATGCAAAAAACTCTCCACCGATAAAACCTCCAAGTCCAAAAATAGATCCAAAGAATAATATCAATACCAGAACAACTGTTTTACCGTAATTATCCAAACACCAGGTCAACAATACTGAAATCCAGTTTGTAAAACGTGTCAGGTAACTTTCGAAACCAAGAATTACTCTTCCAAAGAAATTTTTTCCTTCAATATGCTCTAATTTACCATAACGAGATGATAACCAAGGGATAATTGTAAATGAAGCTAAAAGCGATAGTAAAGTTGATATAATTACCGTAACACAAAATTGTGTAATGATATTAGATACTAAACCGGAACTCATTGCAATAGGCAAGAACACTACCACAATTACTAATGTAATCGAAGTTACCGTTCCACCAATTTCGGCAGTTCCGTCATACGATGCACGAATACGGCTTTTACCCATCTCCATGTGTCGGTAAATATTCTCGAGGACCACAATCGCATCATCGACCAGAATACCTACAACAAGAGATAATCCTAATAAACTCATTAAGTTCAGGGTATAACCCATTAAGTAAATACCAATAAAGGTAGCGATCAAAGATGCCGGAATAGACACCATTACAATCAATGAGTTTCTAATACTGTGCAAGAAGAACAACATTACAAAAGCTACCAGAACTACTGCAATTAATAAATCGTGAACTACAGAGTCTGCTGCTTCAAGCGTAAAGACGGTACTGTCTTTTGCTACTTCCAGTTTTAACTGGTTTACTTTATAATCTTTTTCAAGTATTGCAATTGTTTTCAATAATTGCTCACTTACCGCTACGGCATTTGCATCAGATTGTTTTACGATTTGCAAAACAATGGCGCTTTTTTGATCTACACGTGATATTTTTTCAGCAATTTTTTGAGTATCCTGAACATCGGCAATATCACTTAAACGAACCTGGATTCCGTTTTGAGAAGAAACTACTAAGTTTCTTAGTTCTTCGACACTTTTATATTTTCCCGCTAAACGAATTAATATTTTCTGGTTACGAGTCTGGATGTTTCCTGTTGGGAAATCCAGATTCGAAGTCAGAATATTTTGTTGTACCTGCGGAACAGATAATCCGTAACCCTGCATTTTTAATGCATCAAGGTTTACCTGAATTTCACGCTCAGAACCACCAATGATATTTACCTGGGCAACACCTTGTACACGAGATAAAATAGGCGCAATTTTTTTGTCAATTAAGTCATAAAATGCTGCTTCGTCCATTTTTCCGTTGGCACCAAGAGTCATAATTGGTAAATCACTCAGCGAGAATTTGGTAAGTGCCGGAGTTTTTACATCATCTGGCAAATCACTAATAATCGCATTTATTTTACGCTGTGCATCATTCAAAGAAAAATCGACTTTTGCGTTTGATGTCAGTGTAATCGAAACGATAGACAAACTTTCGTACGATTTCGAGTCAATTTTTTTAACGTTTTCCAGGGATGCAATCGCATCTTCAATTTTCTTGGTTACAGTATTCTCTACCTCACTTGGAGACGCTCCAGGATAAACAGTAGAAATCGTAATAACGTTTTGTTCAAATTTAGGGATCAGCTCATAGCCCAATTGGCTGTAGCTAAACAATCCACCAAGTATCAGGATTGTAAACAATACAATCACTAACGACGGACGTTTTATGGATATTTCGGCTAATTTCATATATGTTGCTTTAGGCTGTAGGCTTTAGGCAATAAGCTTAATACTTATGGCTTATAGCTTAATGCTTTAAATTATTTAATAATTTCTACTGTATTACCGTCTTGTAAGTTAATTTGACCTGTAATAACTACAGTTTCACCGTCTGATAATCCTTTGATAACTTCTACTTTATCTCCTAAGATTCTTCCGGCAGTAACTTTTCTTAATTTTGCAATACCTTTTTCAACTACAAATATTTCGTTGCTGCTTACACTTCCTACAAAAGCATTTCTAGGTACAACCATAAGGTTTTGTTTTTGTTGGTTCGATGCAAAGTTTGCAGTTCCGTACATCCCTGCTTTCAGGTCGTTATTTGTATTGTTTGTAATTTCGATCTCAACCGGAAAGTTTAAAGATTCGTCTGCTTTTGCAGCGATAAAAGTAATTTTTCCAGAAAAAGTTTTGTCAGGATAAACACTTGCCGTTACATTAATATGGTTTCCTACTTTAAGGCTTGCTACTTGATTTTCGTTTACTGTAACTACCAATTTTAATTTAGAAACGTTTACGATATCAAACAATGCAGTTGCAGGCATTCCTGCCAAAATAGATCCCGGCTCAATGTATTTTTTATTGATAAAACCATTTATCGGAGCTTTTACTTTTGTATCTCCAACATTAATGTTTGCTTGTGTTAAGCTAGACTGAGCATTTGTTAACGCTAGTTTTGCCTGATCTAATTGTTGTTTGGTAACACCACCGGTTTTAAAAGCATTTTCGTATCTGCTGTAATCAGATTTTGCGTTTTGGTAAACTGCCTGTGCTTGTTGCGCATTTACATTAATTACATCACCTCTCACTGTCAATAAAGTCTGACCTACTCTTACATAATCTCCTTCTTTGGCCAAAACACTAATTACTTTTCCTGATTTTTCTGCAGAGAAAGTCAATTGTTGAATAGGTTGAAAGTTTCCGTTAGCCACGAAGTCTAACGAAACTTCTTCTGTTTTTACAGGAGCTACTTTTACTGAAACTGCAGCATTTTTCTGTGCTACGATATCTGTTTTTGCTTTATTCTCTTTCTTATTATTATTTAAGACATACCCAATCACACCCAGTGCTGCGATTATGATTACGATTGTTATAATAGTTTTCTTCATTTTTTTTTAGTTATTTAATAAGAGTTTTAAGTTCGCCTTTTGATTTGATTAGTGCTACTTCGGCAATTTTGTAATTCAAGACTGCTCTGGTATAGTTATTTTGAGCTTCAAGTTGCGCATTTTCTGCATCCAGCAAATCTGTTAATGATGCTAATCCCTGAAGATAATTGTTCTTTGTATTGCTCAGGATCTCCGTCGCTAAACGCATATTTTCTTTTTGATTCTCGATAGTTACAAGGTTATTCTCTATTTGAGCCATTGCATTTCTATAATCTAAATCAAGCGAAAGTTTAGTGTCTTTGATATCTTCCTGAAGCGATCTGATTTCGACATCGGCTTGTCTTACTTTGGCACGAGTTCCAAATCCTGTAAAGATTGGCACATGCAGGTTTAATCCAATTGCAGAGTAATCTGACCAATATACCCCATCTTTAGGTTTTGCAAACCAAGGCATCTGAGGCCCCTGACCAATATAATTGTAACCTGCCGTTAGGGAAAGCGTTGGATAATATCCGGCTTCTACAGCTTTTTTATTGAATACTAAAAGTTCTTCTTGTTTTTTCAAAAGCAAAAATTCAGTTCTTGTTTCAGTATTTGGCACTTCTGTCAATGCAGCAGGAACAACTTCAAACTCTTCTTTTGGGATCTCGATTATAGTTTCTATAGGCATTCCCATATAAAACTTTAACGAGTTTTCTTGTAAGGTAATTTGATTTTTAATTTGTTGACGTTCTGTATCTATGTTTGACATTTTTACAACGATACGGTCCAAATCGATTTTTTTTGCCAGACCATTATCAAATTGTCCTTTTACGATATCACGTACTTTAGTTGTATTAACATAATTACTGTCTAATAAAATTAATCTTTCGCGTTGTACATAAACAGAATAATAGTTATTGGCAACTCTTTCGATTACTTGCTCTTCTGTTAGTTGTTCGTTTATTTGATAAAATTCACGGGTAGATCTTGCCGCTCTTAATCCGGTAAAAACAGATTGATCAAAAATCGTCTGAGTCAATGAAACTCCAGCATTTGAGGTCCATTTTTGACCAAATGCTGCCTGAATCGTAGTTCCCGGCGCACCAAAACCAGCTCCGTCAATAACTGTTGTCTGAATGATTGGATTGTGGGTCAAGTTTCCGTTTGCAGAAATTTGAGGTAACGCTCTTGAACGTACTTCCTGAATTTTATACTCGCTATTTTCAACCTGTAATTTTGCTTTTTTTGCATCGGCTTTGTTTTCAAGCGCATATACAATAGCATCTTTCAGGGTTAGTGTTTTGACTTGTGCGTTGGCAGACAAGCCAATTGAACACAAAAATATAAGAATTATTCGTTTCATAGATTGATGATTAAATAGTAATTTTTTTAAGTTGTTTTTCTAATTCCAGTATTCCTTTTTCTGTTGCCATAGCTCTGGTATGATATTCCAGTGCTTCTAATTCTATTTTTTGCGCTTCTCTTTCTGAAACCGTAGTTTCGTTGATATGAAAAATTAGCGTGTAGTAAAATTTTACATACAAATCGATATTCAATTCCGGTCTGTACAATCCTTCCTGGATTCCTTTCAAAATATTATCTCTGAAATAATGGTTGCACTGATCGATTTCATGCGTCATTATATTTTGATAGATTTCAGGATAATGCTTTTTTAACTGATAAAGTGGTGATGTATCTGTGGCGTTTTTAAACATATCACGAAACATTTCTCTAATCTCAAAATTTTCGTGAATGGCATTGTAATTTTTCGCTACAACAGAATCTATAACTTCATGCACTTGTTTATGAACTGTCGATGTACTCTCTTCGATCAAAACCTCTTTATTACAGAAGTATTTGTAAATCGTTTTTTTAGAAATACACATTTCACCTGCAATATCATCCATTGTAACACTCTTAAAACCAAGCTTCAAGAACAACTCACTTGCTTTTGATATAATTTTCTCTTTCATTTTAATTTTCAAATTATATTGCAAATATACTTAGGAAACTAAAATCAGAAAAATAGTTTCCGTGATATTTGTAATAATTTTACATTAATTTATTCATTGTCTAAGATTTATATGCTAAATTCTAAATTTGCTATCAGTTTAATATCTTTCCCTAAAGCTAAACCTCCGTTATGGTTGAACGAATTAAAATCTAAACCAAAATCCTGACGTTTGATATCGCCTTTGATCTCAAAAGCAACTTTTTTCTCGCCATTGTAGGTATTGATTCCAATAAACTCCGCATCAAGTTCTACCACTTTGGTTACGTCTTTTATTGTTAGGTCTCCTTTAAAAAAATTGATATTGTTGTTCACTCTTTGAAATGAAGTCGATTTAAAACTAATAATTGGATGTTCGTCTACATCAAAGAAATCCTGAAGTTGTAAATACGTATCTATTTGCTGAAAGCTATCTTTTTTGTTATTAATGTCTAATGAAAACTCAACCGAAGCATCTTCGATCTCATTGTCCTCAATGTTCACATATCCATCAAATTTATTCGTAGTTCCTCCCATGTAGGCAATTATCGAATGTCTCATTTTAATTAAAACATCTGATTGACTAGAATCTAAGGTCCATGTTGTTTTCATAACTATTTGATTTTACTGAGTTTATAAATTACTCTAACTCTTTGCGGAAACTTTTACGGTTTCCCGAGTTTCCAATTAACGGTGCAAATATAAACAGGAAACTCTAAACACCAAATAAGTTTCCGAGTTTTTTTGAAAATAATTTTAAATCCTTAAGAATTAACAGATTCAGCGCCTATTTTAGACGGAAACTGTGATTTAAAATTTAAGAAAGAAATAATTCATTATGAATCGTATCTTTGAAGCTCGCAATTCAGATTATATTTTATGCACGATATTAGCCAATACCAGGATTTTTTTATCACTTATTTAGAAAAACAAAGCATCAGCAAAGAGCCTAAAAACCTTTATGAACCTATTGACTACATTTTAGGTCTTGGCGGAAAACGGATGCGTCCTGTACTAACTTTAATGGCTTCAGAAGTTTTTGATACGGATTATAAAGTAGCCCTTCCTGCTGCAATGGCTGTCGAAGTTTTTCATAATTTTTCGCTGGTTCATGATGATATTATGGATGATGCGCCTTTGCGAAGAGGTAAGGAAACGGTGCATGAAAAATGGGATCTTAATACAGGAATTCTTTCCGGAGATGCAATGCTTATTCTGGCGTATCAATATTTTGAACAGTATGATCCAACCGTTTTTAGAGATCTGGCAAAGTTGTTTAGCAAAACGGCTCTTGAAGTATGCGAAGGACAACAATGGGATGTTGATTTCGAGAAAAGAAACGATGTTACGATTCCGGAATATCTAAAAATGATCGAATACAAAACTGCTGTTTTAGTTGCTGCTGCCATGAAAATGGGTGCCATTGTAGCCAAAACATCCCAAAAAGAAGCTGATTTTATCTACGATTTCGGACTTAACCTGGGATTGGCTTTCCAGCTTCAGGACGATTATCTGGATGCTTTTGGAGATCCGGAGACCTTTGGCAAGCAAGTTGGCGGTGATATTATCGAAAACAAAAAAACCTATTTATACCTTAAAGCACGTGAGTTCTCATCGGCTGAAAAAGCCTCGGAACTCGAAAAATTATTCAGTTTACAATTAGACGATAACACGGATAAAATAGCCACAGCAAAAACTATTTTTAATGAATCCGGTGCTTCAAAAGCCACGCAGGATGCGATAGAAATGTATACTTTTAAGGCTTTTGAAACTTTAGAAAAAATGGATATTAACGCCCAAAAGAAAGATATCTTGAGAACTTTTGGTGAAAATTTAATGGGAAGAAAAGTTTAAAATTTTAGTCTCAGTCTCAGTTTTCAGTAAAATACAAAATCAAATATAATTATGATGAATTCGCGGAGATTCATGTAATTCGTGGCAAAAAAAATTCACATTTGTAAACAGAAAAAGGGCTTCGACTTCGCTCAGCCAGACAAACGATATCTTAAAACGAAGTGTCATCCTGAGCGAAGTCGAAGGCTTATGAAACAGTAATCCCTACAGGTTTTAAAAACCTGTAGGGTTTGTTATTTTAAACGCTCAAAAAGGGCTTCGACTTCGCTCAGCCAGACAAACGATATCTTAAAAACGAAGTATCACCCTGAACGAAGTCGAAGGCTTGTTTAACTAAAAAGTTCATCAGGATCTACTAAATCTGATAATTTTTGTTTTAGATTATCTTCTAAAATTGTTAATCCGTATTGGTAAGAGGCGTTCATCCAGCCAAAACCTTCTTCGGTTATATAATCAAATTCAGTTCCTACGTTTCCGTATTCTGCAAAAATCTTGTGCGAGCTTATCGACAAATCAAATTTCTCCGGAATGGTTCCGTTATAATCAACTGCGTTTCTGGTAATAAGCCAAAGCCAGCGATAAACCATTTCCTGCGCTTCTTCGTAAAAATTATAATTGAGCAACCCTTCCCATAAAAGCATTTGATGCGGCGCCCACCCAAACGGATAATCCCATTGTCTTATCGGTGCATTTTCATCAACATCTGCAATAGATTCTTTGGTACAACCTGCAATTCCGCCTTTCATTTTAAACCTTGGCAGTGTCTTTTTGACCAAAATTTCAGCCTGTTCAGGCGTACTTATTTTTGCCCAAAGGGGATAAAATGTGGGAGCAGCTTCAAAAAAATGTTGCTTTTCGTTTACAAAATCATAATCCAGATAACAACCGGATTCCGGATTCCAACACATTGTATTGATTTTTTCTTTTCTCGAATTGGCTTTTGTAAGCCAATATTCGCTTGAAAAAGATTTATCTTCAAAATATTGAAACTCATTTTTAAAATATTTTTTGATCAAAAAAGCAATATCCGTTTCGTATTTATACAATAAACTATTAATGGCAACGGTGTTTAAATTGGCACAAACACCAACCAATCTATTGGTCGTATCATGACCGCTTTCTCGCATGCTGCGATCGTGAATAAAATATTTATCGAGTTCAGGATCTACCACTTCTCTTTCGAGATATTTCTTTTCAAATTCTCGGGTAGACAGATTGTATTTTGGTGCATATTGCTCCAGAATATCATCAAAATGCCCTTCTTCTACTTCAAACGGAAGTCCTATTCCTTCGGCTTTATAGCGATTTAATCCGTTTGCTGTAAGGCGTTTGCCTTCTTCCATCCAAACGGTTTGATATTCTTTTATGGCAGTTTTTAAATGTCTTTCTATCCAGAAAATATCGGGATTCGACTTTTCTAAAACATCCATAATCAGCGATGTATAAAGTGGCGGTTGTGTACGCGTTAAATAATAACTTCGGTTGGCGTTCAGAATTTTTCCGTAATGATCAATTTGATATTTAAAATTCTCTGCAATGCCCAAAGCAAGATCAATTTTATCGTCGATCAAAAGACCTTTGGCAATAAAATAACTGTCCCAACCATACATTTCGTTAAATCGTCCGCCAGGAACCACAAACGGAACACCAGAAATTACGTTGTTCTTAATCTGAAGTGCCAGCGCTAAAATTCCGGGCTTTTTATTGAGCGACAAAACATATTCCGGCGAAATGTTTTTAGGCATTTGCACGACTTTTAATTTGGGTGTTGCCGCTTCTAATTTCTTGAAATAATCAAAAACAATTTCATCGCCAAAAGGCACGTACAAATACGCCAATTCATTTTCGATCTTATTGTCTTCGAGGATTTTTTTTACGCCATCGGCATCAATTGTTCTGGTAAGACCTTTCCAATAGAGGGTTTTTATTTTTCTTGAAATTCTTTTTACAGGATCTTCGGTAATTTCATCCAGATTGATTTCGGCAAATTCAGTCTTGTTTTTTTTGGCTAAAGCCAATTCCTGCAATAAATTAGAAAGCTGATATGTTCCTTCGATTACAGTAGAATTTCCGCTTTCATCATTTAGCAAAAACTTTTTTGGACCATGATCATCAATCGTTATTTTTTTATCACCATCAGTATCTTCCTGAGCCAATAATTTTTCGATGGTTTGGGTTATATGTAATTTAAATTTCATCTTTTGCAGTTATTTTTTTAAGAATAAAAAAGGATATTAATAATAAAGACATTGGAATTAAAGTAAAATAAAATGCTTTTTCCGGTCCTTCATTTTTAAACAACCAGCCCGTTATCCTGGAACCTAATGTTCCGCCAAGAGCAGAAAAAATGACAATTAATCCGGTCATGGAGCTTTGCAAATTCTTTGGCAGAGCACTTAGCACAATCGAATTTAGTAACGGATAAATGGGCGCTATAAACAAGCCTATCAAAGGAAATGCAAAACCAATTAAGGGTATATCTGATAGTGTATTGATGTTTTTAACTTCTAAACCAACTGTTTTTGGCAATACAAAAACAACAATCAACATTGCCGAAAGAATACAAAAACTCAACACCCAGATCCAGTTGACTTTTTTGGTTACTATACCTGCAATCAATCTGCCAATTGCCAATGAAATTGCCAAAATACTTGCCATCATGATACTGATATTTTCCGGCAAATGAAGCACTTTTGTATTAAATGTTGGCAACCACGAAAGGATTCCCTGCTCGATCATTACAAACAAAAAGACACTGATCACAAAAATAACGGTAAGTAATTTTGCCATTAATTTGAACATTTGCAGGAAATCGTCTTTGACATTTGCTCCTGCTGAAACTTCGGGCTCTTTGAATCTTACAAAAAATAAAAACAGAAAGGACAGCAACGATAATCCTGCCAAAAACCAATAGACATTAAGCCAGGAATTAGGATCGCTTTCGTTATTAAAAGCGGGAAATAAAAAATAAGCCAACGCAATACCCACCATAAAAAAACCTTCGATACTACTCATCAAAGCGTTGTGTTCTTTTTTGGTTTCGGTCACGGTTCCTATCAACGAATAAACCGAAACTTTGATCAAAGCAAAGGAGACTCCTACGGTTGCAAAAAGAATTTTAGCATTATCAAATGAGTTTCCAAAATACATAGAAATACAAGCCAGAGTAACCAAACCTAATCCTATCAACATCGATTTTTTATAGCCAATTCTGGGTAAAAAAGAGGCTATAAAAAAAGATACAATAGCAATTGGCATGTCTTTGAAAGCTTCCAGAATACTTGCCTGAACTTCATCTACTCCGTAATTTTTTTGTGATTTTAAAATCACAATCCCTACACTATTCAATAAAATAGCGAAGACAAAATAATTAAGATAAAGAGAGATTTTGATTCCTATGTTTTTCATTTTTTTATCTATAATTTGTAGTTACTGTACGTTTATTAAATTTAACACATAGAAACATAGTTTGGTTTGAATTCAAAGGGCGTTTCACTTACATTAATCCACATAGCTATGTGTGAGAAACCAGCTTCTTTTTTGTTCTTTTTTTAATGATAAAAATCTATGTTTCTATGTGTTTAATTTTTTTTCGGTTGTGATTTGTTGCCGATTTTTTACGTTTACGTTGTGGAGACGCACTGCTGTGCGCCTCTACATTGCCGTATGTCATTTTGCTGTAACCTGATGGCTGTAAATTTTAACACATAGAAACATAGCTTAGATTGAACTCAAAAGGCGTTTCACTTACATTAATCCACATAGCTATGTGTGAGAAACCAGTTTCTTTTTTGTTCTTTTTTTTAAAACGATAAAATCTATGTTTCTATGTGTTTAATTTTTTTTACGAGTTACACTAACAGATTTTGATTTATATAAATTTAGAAATTAATCGCTACCGAAAATCTAAACGCACGTCCTAAAATAGGTCTTGCCATAAACACATCGCTTGCCGCAGATGTTGTTTGTCTTGGATCTCCTTCGGTCAAACCAATTTCGTTGAATAAATTCGAAGCATCGACTGCAAAACGAAGATTGTTATATCTGTAACTTAAACCTGCTCCAACTTCTTTGTAAGCCGGCAAAACTTGTTTGTTGTCCTGATTGGTATATTTTTTATCGTAGTAAGAAAACTGAACATAAGCTGTAAGATCTTTGGTAATATCTACTTCTGGTCTTAGATTACAGAAAAATTTAGGAATTCTGCGTGCTGTATTTCCGTTAAAATCAAAAGTAGAGCCATCTGCATTTTTACCTGTAAAATTATCGTATTCCGGTTTTTGAACCGTAAAAGTAAAATTCAGTTTTACAATACTATATCTCACATTGGTTTCTACTTCAAGACCAATATTGTTTACATCGGCAAATTTGTTTTCAGATGATCCGTCAGATAAAATATCCGTAAAGGCAACATTTTTTAACCCCATGTGAAACAAATTTGCATTTACAGAGAAAAATGAACTCGCATATTTGTATCCTAATTCAAACTGGTTTACTTCGGTATTCTGAAGTTTGCTTAAATCTGCTGCATTGTCATAAAATGACTCTTCGATTGGCGATCTAAATCCGTGGCTGTAACGAACGTACGAAGCCATATTGTCATTGAACTTGTAATTTCCTGCTGCTGTATACGACCATTCGCTTACATCATATCTCCAATAGGTGTACGGATTTCCTTTTACTGTTGTCACCGCATCATCAGCCGTATTGTTGTCTAAAATCCCTAAATTCTCGGCAAAAAATCTGGCGTTATCTCTATATCCTGAATATTTGTCTTTGTTATATCTTAAGCCTGCATTAAAGGTTAACTTATCTGTAGCTTTAAATTCTGCATCAGCATAAATATCATTCAAAAGCCCTTTAGTTTGCGCGTCTCTTTCTAACCAGGTAATTCTTTCTACGCCATTCCAGGTATGATCAACTCCGGTTGTATTATCTTTTACGTTTAATAATCTCGGATTATCAGAAACATTTACCAAATACGAATTCCAGTTCCAGTATTGGTTCGATTTCCAGTTCGAATAATAGTAACCGGCTGTTAATTTTACAGGATCTAAATCAAAATTAAAAGAGAAATTATTGGCAAAATTGTTCATCTTTTTCTCGATGTGCCATAAATCAGCTCTCATGATCAAAGCATTAGGATCAAGTTTTTGTCCGTTATCTACATAACTATAAGTCAAATTACTTGCCGTAGTATTTTGCACACTTGTTGCATAAGCATCCTGTGTCCAAGGTCCTCCGTTTGGAAAAATAGCATTGTAGTTTAAATCAATATTCGTGTTTTTGAAAGCATTTTTGAATGTTACTTTCTCCGATATTTTCTTTTTAAACTCAGCTCCAATAGCGTTTATAATTGGGTGAGAACCATCTTCTAGATCAGCACTAAAAGTTCCGCCGCCGTATTGAGGTACATTCAAATGACTGAAATTTACAGAAGTCAACGTTCCATAATTTGGATTAAAACCATCTATACCTTCAATTTTTCCGTTATTGCTTTTTAAAGGAATTGGCAAATAAAATGCATTTCGGTCATCAAGGTGTTTAAAATTAATTCTTAAATAATCGTCCTCATCAATTTTATAAGTGATGTTTCCTTTTATCTGCCCCCCTTTATTTGCTGTAAAACCAGTGTTTCTAACGCCATTATCGGCTCTGTAGAAACCTCCAACATTAAAAAATAATTTGTCCTTGATTAAAGCGCCTGATAAATTAAGATCAGTTCTGAACATTCCGTAATCTGAAGTCGTAAATTTTGCTCTTCCCTGAAATTCATTTTGTCCTGTTTTTGAGATAAAATTGATAATTCCGCCGGGAGCATTATTCGCAAAAATGGATGCCGATCCTCCACGAACAGCTTCCATTTTGCTTACTGTTTCGTCTAGTCTGTAAAAAGTATCAGCGTTGGCAAACTGCAAAGCACCATCTTCAAAAACCGGCAATCCGTCTTCCTGAATTTGTACATATTCATAAGCTCCCGCTGAGGGAATACCTCTTGCAAAAAGGTTGTTTCCTATTTCTCCTCCAGATGCTTCTACCACAAATCCCGGAATGGTTTGAAGTAATGCCGCTGTACTTGATGGCGCTCTGTCTTCGATCGCTTTTGCACCCATTGTAGTAATGGCAACGCTGGACTCCAATTTAGATCTTGGCGCTGATGATCCCGTAACCACAACTTCTTTCAAACTTTGTGATTCTCCCTCAAGAAGTAAATTTACCTCCTGAGATTCTCCTTCTTTTAGGGCAATCTTTTTTTCGAAAGTTTTATACCCCACATTGGTTGCAATAATCGTGTAAGTTCCTGCATCGACATTCGAGAATGAATATCCTCCGTTTTCGTCTGTAACGGTACTTTTACCTGTTTCCTTAATCGAAACATTTGCTCCCGGAACTGTTACTCCGGTATCATCAAGTACTTTTCCTGAAATAGTACTTTTATTTTGGGCAAACCCTTTATTTGGTAAAAAAAATAGGCAAAATATTAAAAGTAATGTGCCTAAATACTGGTGTATCTTTTTCATTTTTTTGTTTGGTTAGTTAGTAATTATGGTTATCACTGTCAAACTTAGGAACAAATAATAAGGAATATAAGAATTATAAATCGAAAACGTTTTCGAAAACACCTAAAACGTTTTCGGAACTTAAAAACTTATCAATGCAGTTTATTTTTAGTACTTTTATTTCATGAATGACACAAAATTAATAGATATAGCCTCGGCATTAGGAATTTCGGTCACTACGGTTTCAAAAGCACTAAAAGGATATACAGATATTAGCAAATCTACGCGCGCCAGAGTTATCGAAATGGCCGAAACGATGAACTACATGCCTAATTCTGTTGCGGTTAACCTTAGAACTAATGAAACCAAAACAATTGGCGTTATAATTCCTGCCACTGTGCATCATTTTTTTTCCAGCGTACTAAATGGTATTCTCGAAGAAGCCGAAAAAAGAGGCTATCTGGTTATTATATTACAATCAAACGAAAAATACGAACTCGAGAAAAAACAACTTGCTTTATTAATTCAAAAAAGAGTTGACGGTGTTTTAATGTCACTCTCGAATGAGACAGACGATTTCTCACATATTAACGAAGCGATCCGTAAAAATACTCCGGTAGTTTTATTTGATAAAATTGCCAAAAGGGTCGATTGCTCCAAAGTGGTTATCAACGATGCCAAAGCGGCTTTTGATGCTGTTTCGTACCTTATTAATAAAGGGTACAAAAGAATTGCGCATTTTAGAGGTTCGTATGTTCCGCAAAATTCTATCGATCGCTTTTTAGGTTATAAAAGAGCGCTTGAAGCACACGGAATCGAGTACGATTCGAAACTAGTTTATGTGTGCGATAACAATACTGATTTTGAAGACGGTTACGAAAACGCCCAAAAAGTAATGACCGAAAATCCGGATATCGATGCCATTTTTGCCATTACCGATTTAGTCGCCATCGGGATTATTAAATACTTTAATGAAGCCGGAATAAAAACGCCGGAACAAGTTGCCGTTTTTGGGTTTAGCAATTGGTTTATGAGTACGGTTATCTCTCCTAAATTAACGACAATAGATCAGCCCGGATTCGAAATGGGACATCAGGCAGTGTCACTTTTAATTGATGAAATTGTCGATATAAAAGAGCATCGACCAGTGACACATCAAATTATTGAACTTCCTACAAGAATCATTGAAAGAGAATCGACAGTTAAATGATTTTTTAATTTTAACTTTGCGCCAATCTTAAAAAGCATCAATGTTTCCGATTCCTGAAAATACCGATATTTTATTGGCCGATGCCGAAAGTGGAAATCTATATATAAGCCTGATTGAGCAAATCAATAAAGACTTTAATCTGGCCAATGAAGGCATAGATTTTCCGCTCCGTATTTTGCCTGAAGAATTAAAAATTCAGCTTCACGAAAAAATCTACCGAATGATTCAGTACAAATTTGCTGAATATCTGAACTTGCTTTACATTATTGATGTTCCCGAAAATGATATCAAAAAACTAGATGGTTCTGATCTGGTAATTCTGGCCGAGCAGGTTTCTTTTTTAGTTTTAAAAAGAGAATGGCAGAAGGTTTGGTTTAGAAATTATTATAAGTAAAATTAAGGGGCAAAGGCACAAAGATGCAAAGTGACAGAGGTTTCCCTTTTTTGTGCTAAATTTTAAAACGGTATGTCCCTATGGGACAAATGTTGGTGGTATAATAATGTTCTACCAATATGTAATCTCTTCGAGATATATCTTCGAAATTGAATATTTAGCAAAAAAAATCACCAGAATAATCCCGAAGCTTCAGGAAACGTTACTACAAAATAAATCATTCCTCAGTAATATTTCTTTAAGGAAGTTCCGTAGGAACAAAATATATTGTAGGGATGGATTTTAATCCATTTTTCGCAATCATAAACACAATCTTGTCATGCCGAGGAACGAGGAATCTCCGCAAGAAACTCTACATGGTATCTTTCATTACCTTCCTGAAATTCCTTTAAACCTTTAGATGCACTGCTATACGACTCTACGGAAAACCTCTGTTACTCCGCCCCTTTGAAACCTCTGCACCTTAAAAATAAACTCTCACAAAAGGCATAAATCCTGATCCGTAAAGACTTTTATCTGCCTTATACAACACATCGTAGCGGGCACCAATAGTAACATTTCCGGCTCTGTAACCAGCGCCTAAGTATAGGGACGTATTCCAATAATTATCTGAATAACCTGGTCTGTAAGGAGTCGAATTATAGTCTGTATTTACGCGTACCTGCTCTAATTCGGCAGACAACTGAATCTCAGGAATCGGGTTTACAAGCCCAATCAGACTCCCACCGTAAACAAAAGAATTGTAATAATTTTTGGATGATAAATAACCAAACTGCAAACCAACACCAACTGCAACAATCTCATTTACATTATAAATAGCACTTGGCACTACAGAAATATCGGTATAACCGGAACCAATTCCTAAACCAAGCCCCCCGCCAAATTGTACCTTATCCCAAAAATGATTGCTATTGTCAATTACATAATTTTGCTGTGCAATTGCTGAACTAGAAAATAAGACTGTCAAAATCACAAAAAAAAGTTTGCAATCGATTGAAAATTGAATTTTATTCATAGTTGAGTCTATTTTTAACAAATTTTTACGTAAAAGTACGCAAAAAAAAGATTTAAATAAATGCGATTGTTGTACTTTTGCCATTCTATTTAACAAAAAGTATATTCACTAATATTATGGATAGGTTTTCATTTTTAAATGCAGCGCATACAGAGTTTTTCGCACAATTATATGATCAATATTTAGTAAATCCGGATAGCGTTGAGCCAAGCTGGAGAAGTTTTTTTCAAGGTTTCGACTTTGGACAAGCGACTTATAATGACGAAAATCCGGTTCAACATATTGTTGAATATGTGACTAGCCCAAACACAGATTACAGTCAGGTTTCAGAAAAACTGCAAAAAGAATTTAATGTTCTAAAATTAATTGATGGATACCGTACCCGCGGACATTTGTTTACCAAAACAAACCCTGTTCGTGACCGTAGAACTTCGTCTCCTACTTTAGATATTGAAAATTTTGGATTAACAACGGCTGATCTTTCTACCGTTTTTGATGCTGCTCAGACTATCGGAATACCACCTTCTTCTTTAGAAGCTATTGTAAACCGTCTTCAAGCTATTTACTGCCAGCATATTGGTATTGAATATATGTATATTAGAAATCCTGGTGTTGTAAAATGGATACAGGAAAAACTGGCTGTAAATGTTAATCAGCCTAACTTCAAGTCTGAAGAGAAGAAAATCATTTTAGAAAAATTAAACGAAGCTGTTTCTTTCGAGAACTTCCTGCATACTAAATATGTAGGTCAAAAAAGATTTTCATTAGAAGGTGGAGAAACTATTATTCCGGCTCTTGATGCTTTGATCGAGCAAGCTGCTGAAAAAGGTGTTGAACAATTTGTAATGGGAATGGCCCACCGTGGTCGTTTGAATGTTTTGGCAAACATCTTTGGCAAATCAACTCAGGATATCTTTGGTGAGTTTGACGGTAAAGATTACGATCAGGAATATTTTGATGGTGACGTAAAATACCACTTAGGTCTTACGGCTGACAAAAAAACAAGAACAGGAAAAAATATCAATATCAATTTAGCACCAAACCCTTCTCACTTAGAAACGGTTGGAGCAGTAATTGAAGGAATTACAAGAGCAAAACAAGATAAATATTATGCTGATGATTTCTCTAAAGTATTACCTATCGCCGTACACGGAGATGCTGCAATCGCAGGACAGGGTATACTATATGAGATTATTCAAATGGCGCAACTTGACGGTTATAAAACCGGAGGAACGATTCATATCGTAATCAACAACCAGGTTGGTTTTACTACAAACTATTTAGACGCCCGTTCGTCTACTTATTGTACAGATGTTGCTAAGGTTACACTTTCGCCAGTATTGCACGTAAATGCTGATGATGCCGAAGCTGTTGTACACGCAGTATCTTTTGCATTAGATTACAGAATGCAATTTGGTCGCGACGTATTTATCGATTTATTAGGATACAGAAAATACGGTCATAACGAAGGTGATGAGCCTCGTTTTACACAACCGGTTTTATATAAAATCATCGCAAAACATAAAAATCCAAGAGATATTTATGCAGAAAAATTATTGTCAGACGGCGTAATCGATGCTTCTTATGTAAATGCTTTAGAAAAAGAATACAAAACTTTGATGGAGGAGAACTTAGAAGCTTCCCGTAAAAAAGATTTGACGATTATAACGCCATTCATGAAAAACGAATGGGACGGATTTGTTCAGGTAACAGATACCCAAATGCTTGAAAAAGTAAACACTACTTTTGACAAAAAAGGATTGGATTCTATCATTAACACAATCTCGACATTACCGGCAGACAAAAAGTTCATCAATAAAATAACTAAAATTGTTACCGACAGAAAAACCGGATACGACAATAATACTCTTGATTGGGGAACTGCAGAAGCACTGGCTTACGGTTCTCTTTTGACGGAGGGATTTGATGTTCGTATTTCTGGTCAGGACGTAGAGCGTGGTACATTCTCTCACCGTCATGCTGTAGTTAAGGTAGAAGATTCTGAAGAAGAAGTTATATTATTGGATGCTATTGAGAACAAAAAAGGAAAATTTGGAGTATTCAACTCTCTTTTATCTGAATATGGCGTTCTTGGTTTTGATTACGGATACGCATTAACGAACCCTAATGCCTTGACAATTTGGGAAGCACAATTTGGAGATTTCTCTAATGGAGCTCAAATCATGATTGACCAGTATATTTCTTGTGGTGAAGACAAATGGAACAACCAAAATGGTATTGTTTTATTATTGCCACACGGATATGAAGGACAAGGTGCAGAACACTCTTCTGCAAGAATGGAGCGTTACTTACAACTTTGTGCAAGACAAAATATGTATGTGGCAGACTGTACAACTCCAGCCAATTTCTTTCACTTGTTGAGAAGACAAATGAAAACAAATTTCCGTAAACCTTTGGTGGTTTTCTCTCCAAAAAGTTTATTGCGTGACCCAAGATGTGTTTCTACAGTAGAAGAATTAGCAACAGGAAGTTTCCAGGAAACAATTGATGATACTACCGTAAACAAAAAAGATGTAAAAACTTTAGTTTTTGTTACCGGTAAATTCTACTATGACATTGTTGCTGAAAGAGAAAATAACGGAAGAAATGACGTTGCTGTAGTAAGAATTGAGCAATTGTTCCCTTTACCGGTTGAACAATTGAAGGCAATTATCGCTCAGTATCCAAATGCCGATGATTATGTTTGGGCACAAGAAGAGCCTAAAAACATGGGAGCTTACAGCTTTATGTTAATGAACTTTGATCTTGTAAAATGGAGATTAGCTTCATTAAAAGCTTACGCCGCTCCTGCAGCAGGAAGTTATACACGTGCAAAACGTCGTCATGCAGATGCAATTAGAATGGTATTCGATAAAAATTTATTCAGATAAAAAGAATGTTTCAAGTTTAAAGTTTCCGGTTTTACATGAACAAGAAACTTTAAACCATAAAAACCTTAAACAAAAACAAAGATGATTTTAGAAATGAAAGTCCCATCACCAGGGGAATCAATAAAAGAAGTTGAAATTGCAACTTGGTTAGTAAAAGACGGAGATTATGTAGAAAAAGATCAAGCTATTGCTGAAGTTGATTCAGACAAAGCAACTCTTGAATTACCGGCTGAAATGAGCGGAATTATTACGCTAAAAGCAGAAGAAGGTGATGCAGTTGCTGTAGGAGCTGTAGTTTGTTTAATTGATACTGATGGTGTAAAACCAGCAGGTGATGCTCCGGCTGCACCAGTAGCAGAAGCTCCAAAAGCCGAAGCACCTAAGGCAGAAGTAAAAACTGAAGCGCCAAAAGCAGCACCGGTACAAGCTCCGGCAGCTACAAGTTATGCGGCAGGAACTCCATCTCCGGCAGCTAGAAAAATATTAGACGAAAAAAATATAGCACCAGCAACAGTTTCAGGAACTGGTAAAGGTGGAAGAATAACTAAAGATGATGCTGTAAATGCAGTACCTTCTATGGGAACTCCAACTGGTGGAAGCCGTGGATCTGAGCGTTCAAAATTGTCTATGTTACGTCGTAAAGTAGCAGAGAGATTAGTTGCGGCTAAAAATGAAACTGCAATGTTAACAACTTTCAACGAAGTTAACATGACACCAATCAACCAAATTCGTAACGAATACAAAGATGCTTTTAAAGCTAAACATGGTGGTCTTGGTTTAGGATACATGTCTTTCTTTACAAAAGCAGTAACAAGAGCTTTGCAATTATATCCGGATGTTAACTCAATGATGGATGGTGATTATAAAATAGCGTATGATTTTGCAGACATCTCAATTGCAGTTTCAGGACCAAAAGGTCTTATGGTTCCTGTAGTTCGTAATGCCGAATTATTAACTTTCCGTGGAGTTGAAGCTGAAATCAAAAGATTAGCCCTTAGAGCTCGTGATGGTCAAATTACTGTTGATGATATGACTGGCGGAACTTTTACAATTACCAACGGTGGTGTTTTTGGAAGCATGTTAAGTACTCCGATTATCAATCCTCCACAATCAGGAATTTTAGGAATGCACAATATTATTGAGCGTCCAATTGCTGTAAACGGTAAAGTAGAAATTCATCCAATGATGTATGTAGCACTTTCTTATGACCACAGAATTATCGACGGACGTGAGTCTGTTGGTTTCTTAGTAGCAGTAAAAGAAGCTTTAGAAAACCCATTAGAATTATTGATGAATGGCGATGCTAAACGTGCTTTAGAGTTGTAATTGTAATAATTTTCAATATAAATAAAAACCCTGTTCATCAATTTGAACAGGGTTTTTTTCTTAATATTAGCTTAAATCTTGCTTAAGATGTTAATTTTTTAAATAAACGTAAATTTTACCCTTTAAAAAATATTTAATTTAGAATAAATAAGAATAGCTTGTATAGTTGCCCTTCAACAACTAAATTTGCGCTATTAAAATCAATTCTAAATAAAAATGAAATATAAATTTACAATTTCTTTTTTGAGCTTTTGTTTTTTTCTATTAGCTGCAACAAGTATTTCGGCACAAGAAAAAGCAAGTATTAAAGGTCAGATTAGTTTAGCTAATTCTCAAGCTGCAGACAACGTTTCAATTGTTTTAAAAGGAACAAAAATAGGAACCAATACAGACAGCAATGGTTTTTATGAAATCAAAAACCTAAAACCGGGAAACTATGTTATTAAAGTTTCTTCTGTTGGACATTCTTCTAAAGAAAAAAGTGTTTCCCTTAATGCCGGTGACGAAATAGTAGAAGATTTTACGATCACTGCAAATTCTGAACAATTAGACGAAATTGTAATTAACGGTAATGGAAAAAAGAATTCATTAGCCCGTAAAGAAACACAACAAGTATCAAGATTGCCTCTTAAAAATCTTGAAAACCCACAAGTTTATACTACAATTACAAGCGAATTACTAAAAGAACAAGTCGTTACTAATATTGACGATGCTCTTAAAAATGCTCCGGGATTATCCCCTCTTTGGGCATCTACAGGACGTGGTGGAGATGGCGCTGCTTATTTTTCTCTTAGAGGATTTGCTGTGCAACCAAGCATGATCAATGGATTACCGGCTTTATCAAACGGGAGTTTAGATCCTGCTAATATTGAAAAAATAGAAGTAATAAAAGGACCATCAGGAACATTATTTGGAAGTAGCTTAATCTCTTACGGAGGTTTAATCAACTTAACAACCAAAAAACCGTACGATCATTTTGGGGGAGAAATTAATTATACCGCAGGAAGCTACGGCTTAAACCGCGTTACTGCTGATGTTAATACTCCTTTAGACGACGAACATAAAGTAAACTTACGCATTAACACGGCTTACCATAACGAAAACAGCTTTCAGGATGCCGGATTTAAAAAATCATTCTTTTTTGCCCCTTCATTATCTTATCAGGTAAGCGACAGACTTTCGTTTTTCATTAATACGGAGTTCATGAACAACAAATCAACGAATCCTACGATGTTGTTCCTGGACAGAGGGGCTCCTCTAAGAGTTCACAACATGAATGAATTAGGTTATGACAACAAACGTTCTTATACCAGTAATGAACTTGCTGTAGAAACTCCATCTTATAGCTTACAAGGTCAAATGAACTATAAAATTTCTGACCAATGGACTTCACAAACTGTTGTTTCAAGAAATTCAGCAAAAACCGAAGGATATTACTCCTACTTATATGAGGGAACTCAATATACTACTGGCATCCCGCAAGGAATTGTATTAGGGCGTCAAATGAATTACCAAAATGCAACTACTTTAATAACTGATATTCAACAAAATTTTATTGGTGATTTCAAAATCGGAAAACTAAGAAACAGAATTGTTGCCGGTTTAGATTATTTTAACAGAGGATCAATTGACAATGGTTCAGGTTATGTCGCAAATGGAAATATTTATATTGGAAATCTTGATGTAAAAACAGTAAATGAAAACCTTTATAAAATTACTGACCCAACAAAATATATTACGAATGGCGATAGCGGAAAATTGACAAAAGCAGGTGCTGAATCACTTTTAGCTTCGGCACCAATGAACAATAATAAAACAAAGCAGGAAGTAATCAGTGCTTATGTGTCTGATGTAATCAACTTTACTCCGGCATTGTCTGCAATGGCAAGTTTACGTGCAGACCGTTTCATGACACAAGGTGATGTAACTACAAAAACGGATGATTACAACCAAACTGCTTTTTCACCTAAATTTGGATTGGTATACCAACCAATAATTGACAAAGTATCTGTGTTTGCAAACTATATGGATGGTTTTGCTAACTCTGCACCAACCAGCGACATTCTTGCAGACGGAACTTCAAGACCCAGAACTTTCTCTCCGGAGCATGCCAACCAATTTGAAGTTGGAACAAAATTAAACATCTTTAAAGATAGACTTTACGCAACTTTTAGCTACTACAACACTGAGGTTAAATATCAGGTTTATACCGTTTATACAGCAACAACTCAAACCTCTTACCAAGACGGTGCTCAAAGAAACAAAGGTTTCGAAGCCGAAATTGTTGCAAACCCAATTGATGGTTTAAACATTGTTTTTGGATACAGCTACAATGATGCTCTTTTGACTGCCGGTGACCCGGATTTCGTAGGCCACAGACCAGAAAGTGCAGGGCCACAAAACTTAGCAAACCTTTGGGCAAGCTACAGATTTATAGAAGGTGACCTAAAAGGTTTTGGTTTAGGTTTTGGAGGAAATTATGCCAGCGATAACAAAATCATGAACCGTACTTTGACAGGACAATTTACAATTCCGGAATACACCGTACTTAATTCTTCTGTTTTCTACGGAACTGAAAAATTTACACTGACACTTAAACTTGATAATATCGCAAACGTTGATACTTATGATGGTTGGTCTACAATACACCCAAAAAACATGAGAAGTTTGGCAGCAAATTTCTCTTACAGATTCTAATAAAAAAACAAAAAACACCTTTCTCTATCTTGTAGAAAGGTGTTTTTTTAAATTCTATGAAATTATGATAACAACAGCCAGTCTCATCGTTTTTTTAGCATTTTATACTTTGTATTACACCTCAAAAAGAGCCACTTTATCTTATGATCTGGGTTTCGAGAAATGGATGAAAAGCAATCCTAAACCAACCAAATTTTTAGGTTTAGGACTTCTTTTAGTAGCGTATTCTCTTTGGTTACTAACTCAATCTTTGTGCTGCGGGACTTTGATGTTTTTTATTCAACTCATGACCATTGGTAGTTTAATTATCATTTTGGCACCTTTAAAAAAAATAAACCGATTTGCTATTATAGCACTCTTTGTAATTGTCGCTTTATTAGAATTTTATTTTAACTAACCTGTAGGGTGTAATTCCAAAAATATTTTATTTAAACACATAGAAACATAGATTTTATACTAAAAAAGAATGCAAAAAGAAACACATTTCTTTCACATAGCAATACTCTGTAAATTTTAACAAAGTGAAACGCCTTATTTGAAAGGTCAAATTCTATGTTTCTATGTGTTAGAATTAATTAGACCCAACGAATTATAACCAAACCATTTCTAACCAAAATATGCCAGCAAATCCTAAATATCTAACCCAATCAAAATGGCAACGATTTGCCAAAATAACAGCTGCTATACTTGGCGGCTATTTTGTTTCAGTCAGTTTTCATTTGGCTTTAGCTTCCTGGTTTAACCGTGCTAATATTTTAATGACAATGGCTTTTACCGGATTTATACTTTGGGTAGCATTAATGGTAATTGCTTTTTTAGCAAAAAGCGGATGGAAAATCTGGGGCATCTATTTGCTCCTTACTTTATTTTTTTCTCTTTTTATTTATCTTGGTCAAACTTACAATCCCGTAGCAAAATAACTTATGAATAATCGTCATTATAACATCTATTTTCATACTCATACTGTTAGCGGAATTGTGATCAGCGTGGTTCTTTTTGTGATTTTTTTTGCAGGATCTTTTTCTTTTTTCAGAGATGAAATCATCAATTGGGAAAGAAATGAATCATCTGTTAATACCAAAGAAATTCAATTAGATTACAACACAACTCTAAAAAAACTGGATAAAGAATACGTTTTACACGGAAGAAATGTTACCATCTCTAAACCAAGTAACGAACGCAGAGTTGCCGTTTATCTGGAAGGTACCAAAGATACTTTGGCTCCCGCCAAACAAAAAGAAGGAACGTTTTTCTATCTTGATACACAAACCTTCAAAACTTATACCTACGAACAATCTTATTCGTTAGGCGAATTTTTATACCGTTTGCATTTCCTGGCTCAGATTCCGTATCCGGTTGGATATTATCTTTCTGGGTTTACCGCATTATTCTTTTTGTTTGCCATTGTAACCGGACTTTTATTGCACTGGAAAAAAATTGTTTCTAACTTTTATATTTTCCGTCCAAAGGAAAAATTAAAAACATTATGGACAGATGCCCATACAGCCTTAGGAATGATTGGTTTACCATTTCAGTTTGTATATGCGGTAACAGGCGCTTTTTTTATGATTAAACTTCTAATTGTGGCTCCTGCTGTAATGGCGTTGTACAAAGGCGATCAGGATAAATTATATAAAGAATTAGAGTACAACGATCCTACTTATACGTTTGATAACAAAAAACTGGCAACACCTTTTGATATTGATCAATTGGTTGCAAAAACAAAAAGCAACTGGAACGACTTTGAGATTACGCGTGTTTTTATCCAGAACTATGGAGATGCTAATATGCATGTAGTGGTAGAAGGTGAAATGTTAAGCCACAAAAAATTTACCGGGATCGGAAAAGTGATTTACCGTATTCGTGACGGGAAAGAAATTGCAAAGAAAAACCCTGTTACGCAAACCAACTATCTCGATGTTGTAAAAAATGTTTTATACAAAATACATTTTGGCGATTATGGTGGGTATGTTTTAAAAATCGTGAGTTTTGTTCTGGGGCTTATTACTTGTTTCGTGATCATTTCGGGCGTGATGATATGGTTGGTAGCGAGACAAAAAAACAATTTGCCGGAGAAAAAAAGACGCTTTAATGCTGCTGTTGTTCGCATTTATCTTGCAATATGTTTAAGCATGTATCCTGTTACTGCCCTTGCATTTATAGCAACAAAAATCTTTTATCCGTTGACTCAGGATAATCTTTATCTTGTTTATTTTGGAGTATGGTTAATTCTTATCCTCTTTTTTATTATTAAAAAGAACGACGCTTTTACCAATAGATTCTGCTTGATTTCCGGAAGTATTTTAGGATTTCTGATCCCAATAACCAACGGAATTGTTTCCGGAAATTGGTTTTGGAACTCGTTTATACAAAATCATATTCAGGTTTTCTTTATTGATGTTTTCTGGATTGTTCTGGCTTCAATAACACTTTATGTCGCTTATCATCTAAAACCGAAGAAAGCAATTGTTACAGGAACAAAAGTTTAAAATTTTTTGGCCACGAATTCACGAATTTGCACGAATTGAATTTGTGGAAATTTGTGAAATTCGCGGCTAACTTTTCTTTGCTTTTTAGGCAATAGTTAAAATAACTAAAATTACTTGTCCCTTATTGATTTAGCGTATACTTTTACGCTTTATTCAAAAAATGGGATTCAGGACGCAAATACGTTTTATACATAAATGGCTCGGATTAATTTCCGGGCTTATTGTTTTTATTATAAGTATTACCGGCTGCATCTTTTGTTTTCATGACGAGATAAAAGACATTACCCGCAAAGAATGGCGATTGGTCGAACCTGAAAACAAACCCTTTTTACTCCCATCTGTTTTACAGGAAAAAGCCAGAGAAATTGCCCCCAAATACAAATCAAGTATGGTTTCGTATTATGGCAAGAACCGTTCTGCAATTGTTTATCTGTTTTCTGATACTGAAAATCTATATCTCTACTTTAATCCGTACACCGGAAAATACCTTAAAGCCGAAAATCCAAAAACCGACTTTTTTATAATTGTCGAATACATTCATTTGGACCTGCTTCTGCCGGATTATATAGGGAAACACATAATAGGTGGTGCGACAATTATTTTTATTTTATTACTTATTTCCGGAATTATCCAGTGGTGGCCCAAACGACGAAGCGATATCAAACGAAGTTTCTCTGTAAAATGGTCTGCAAAATGGCGTCGGGTAAACTATGACTGGCACAATACGTCCGGATTTTACATTTCGATTATTGCCCTTATACTTGCAATTACAGGTCTCACTTTTACCTACGAATGGGTTGGTGACGGGATTTATAAAACCTTCAATTTTGGTGACGATAAAGCCTTAGAAACAAAAGCACCAACAATTGATACCACTAAATTTGATCACCATAGAACTAATACTGTCGATCTTGCTTTTATCAAAACCATACAGCTACAACCAAAAGCCGAAATGATTTTTGTGACTTATCCGCAGCAAAAAACCGACATTATTACTACCGGAGCTTATCCGCATACTTTGCGATACGATCATCAAAGCAACTATTATTTTCATCCCAACGATGCAAAACTACTTCAAAGTCAAACTTTTGACAAAAAGAGTTTAGGCCTGCAAGTGGTAGAAATGAATTACGGAATTCATACCGGACAGATCTTAAATCTACCCGGAAAAATTATCGCTTTTATAATAAGCTTAATTACTGCTGCTTTGCCTGTAACAGGTTTTATAATCTGGTTTGGAAGAAATAAAAAATCCAAAAAAAAGAAGGTATAAGATACCCGGACATTGTCTAATACCCTTTCCATTTTATTACCTATTAACTCATTAGGTGTCAAAATATATATTTAACACATAGAAACATAGTTTTTTTAACTAAAAAGAATGCAAAAAGAAATATATTTCTTTTTGCATAGCTAAGCTATGTGTATTTTAAATAAGTGAAACACCTTTTCTCAAGGTCCAAAAGCTATGTCTCTATGTGTTCAATTAATCACAACCAACGTATTAACTATCAATCAAAAAAAACAAGCAGGAAATTCTTGTTTTACTCCATAGTACCCTAAACTGCTACAAATAAAACTTTTGCTGGCTGGTTGTCGTTTGAACATTGGTTTACTTTATAAAACTAACCTAAAAACCAACCCCCTTATATGATTATCCCAAAAATAATCTTTGGCATAGATGGCAAAGAAATTTCTCATTTTACAAAAATCAGTTTAAAACAAAGCATCAACAATCACCATGAGTTTTCTATTAGCATGCCGTATTCTATTCTGGAGCAGCCCATGGCGCATACTATGCAAAATGCACAAAAATGCCTTGGAAAAGTAGTTCACATCAGATTAAGTCCCTCTAATAGTTTTTTAGGAATTATAACAAATGTAAGTTACGAGAAAGAACTTGGAGATGTAGGCAGTCTGATTGTAATTTCCGGTTATTCTAAAACGATCCTATTAGAATCCGGCAAAAAACTGCATTCGTGGGAAAATCAAAATTTAAGAGATATCATACTCGATATCATACAAACTGCCGCCGGTGATGATTTGCAGCACAAAATTGATCCTGAATTTACCCTTAGAACAGAATATCAGACACAATACCTTGAATCTGATTTTAGATACCTACAGCGATTGGCCAAACAATATAATGAATGGCTGTTTTATGACGGTGAAAAATTGTTTTTTGGAAAACCAAAAATAGAAACTACCCCTATAAAATTAGTTTACAATAAAGACTTGCATACGCTAAAAATATTGGTACAGGCAAAACCAAACCATTACAGTGGTTATACGTATAACGAAAGTGTAGATCGATTGTACCAGGCACAAACTAATGATGATATCGCCCAAGGATTGCCTACATTAGGAAAAGAGGCTTTTGAAGCTTCGCAAAAATTATACAGAACTCCTTCGTACGAGTTTGGACAGTTTAGCACTGGAGCCGACGCGTATTTTGAATCTATTTTAAGAAACAAACAAGAAAGTACAGCGGCAGACGGAAACTACATAACGGCAACAAGCAAAAATGCACATCTAAGAATAGGCGCTGTTATAACGATTACTTCAGAACAGGTAAAAGACAAATTGGATGTCTACAAACAAGGATTAGATAGTACAAAAATACATTACAAAACCAGCGAAATTGGAACCTACATCATTACAGAAATTAATCATACGGCACTGGACGCAGGCGAATACGAAAATAGTTTTAAGGCACTGCCGACCGGAATAAAAAAACTGCCGGAGCCAGATGTGCCAATGCCCGAAGCACAGCAACAAAGAGCCGTAGTAGTAGCCAATAATGACCCTAAAGGCAACGGAAGAATCAGGGTACAATTATTATGGCAAAAAAAACGGCAAGCCCGTACCCCGTGGCTCTATGTCCTGACCCCGGATGCCGGCAGCAGCGACAATGTAAACAAAAACAGAGGCTGGGTAACCATACCAGAAGTTGGCGATCATGTTATGGTTGGTTTTCGATACAACGACCCAAACAGACCTTATGTTACAGGAAGTTTGTTTCATGGTAAAATTGGTGATGGCGGCGGCGAAGAAAATAATATAAAAAGTTTTAGCAGTAAAAGTGGCAATAAACTGGAACTTAATGACAAAGAGGGCTCGATGTATCTTACCGACCTCGGAACCGCCAATATGAAATTTGACGGTAGCGGTAATACAACCACAAATGCCAATAACACCAATACCATAAACGTGGGCAGCACCAATACCATAAATGTGGGTGCAAAAAAAGATACGCCTGCCCAATCTGTATTTGAAATGGATGACGAAGGCAATATTGCTATGACCGGAACAAAAAAACTGACGATAACAATTGGAAACAGCTCTTTTACCATGCACAAAGACGGAACGATTGCTGTAAACGGCAAAGATATCACCGTAAACGGCGGCAGTACTATATCCCTGAACGCAACACCAAAAGAAGGAGGCGCCGGTTCTATTGATATCTCTTCGACCGGAGGCGATATTACTATGAGCAATGACCAGAATATTAATATAAAAGGCGGTATAGAAGTAAAGCTAACCTAGTATGGAATATATAAAAGACAAAGCAATTTTAGACTGTGACAAAGGGCTTTTTACGACCCTACTAATTGTTACTTCTAATAATAAAATAAAAAACAGAGAGGGGTTCTTTGCCACAGACAAAGACAATATTGCAGGATTAAACATTCCTGCCTTTGGTACATGCGCCATAAAAGACAAATGCAAACTCGATAGTGACTTATCAGGAAAACCCCTTAACTGGATAAATCCTGTACTAAAGATTAAAATACTCGAACATAAACCGCTGTCTGACAATTCTAAATGTATTTGTCCCTTAGGCGGTGTAATAAGTTGTAACAATTCAGATCAAATTTAAATATAAAATAATATGGGAGCAGTTGCAGCGACTAGTACAGTCGCCTATTTTTTAGAAGCCGTCAGTGCGGCAGTAGCAAATTTATGGAATCCTGGAGGATGGATTGCATTGGCAATAATAGCCGTTGTTGCCGTCGTAACAATAGCATATATATACCGGAAAGAGATCGCAGGATTTTTTTATTCTATTGGCAGTGCTATTGCAGATACCGCAAAAATTATGTGGGATTATGTAGTTACCATACCCACTAGTATTACACCACCCGCAGCAGTAGACGATGTTTTACCGCTGCCCATAGTAGCGCCTCCTGGTACCATACCGCTGGAGGAAACCAAACCCATTACTATTGCACCACCCATAACCACTACAAAACCCAGAACAAGAAAAAGAGACAAAGACGATTATAATGTATACGACTTGCATGTTGGTAGACCCGGATATTTTAGAGATTATACCTGGGGAGCAGGACATACAGAAACTTTGTTAAACATAGGAGCCATCTGGAAATACGGTTTAACCTCGTTTAAATCTGTATATGCACGCTATTTAATTATATCTGAACTTTACCCAAATGAAAAGGAAAGTTATATATTATTAAAATTAACAGCTTTGCAACTACTTCCTAAGCAATGGTATTTGCAAAACGCAAGTTATGCCACTGCCAATGTGCGCGAGGTCGAGCTAATAGATACCTACGTAAGCGCTCACGGAAAATTACCACCAGGCAATACTTTTAGGGGTTAAGAAAAACTAAAATCATTAAGACTATGACACCACAAGAAATAGAAAAATTACTGCAAAAAATAAGCAACCAGCGTATGTTTGGCGAAACCGATAAGGCACTGGCTAATTTACACCTATTAAATAACGCTTTTCCTGACAAAAAAATATACCTCGCACTGCTGGCGAGTACTTATATGGAAGCCGAAGCAGACGATGCAGCAACAGAATATTGCAACAAAGCCCTAGCCATAGACCCCAACTACCCCGAAGCCAATGAAATATTGGGCATGCTTGCCGAAAAAAACAATCTCTTTGAGCAGGCAGAAGAATATTACCAGAAAACACTCGCTGAGAATGTTTATTTCAGAAACGGGCATTTGCGACTGGTGCTGCTTTATTATACCCAATCAAGATATGATGAACTAGTACAAGAAGCAGAATTTATGCTAGAGAATTTTGATAAAAAAAGAAATGATTATACAACACAAGAGAAAAGAAATTTAAATCATAAGTGGCTTTATCTGATTCATTCCCGATTAATTTCAGCATTATTACGCCTCGAAGAATATCAAGAAGCTGTAAAATATATTAATGAAATCGTTAAATTTCAACAAGTATATACTAAGGACCCCTATTTTTTTCATACAGAAGATGAATTGCTTTACAAATTGTATTACCTCTTAGATATTAAAGAAAAGCTTGCAGAATATGAAGACCGTTGGCTCAATCATTATAAAGTGCCACTAAGTAAAATTAACGGTATGCAAAAAGATGTACAACAGGGTTATATTGAGAGCATAAATATGGATAACTATAATATTGACAAAAACGGTCATTCCATTTAAAGCTTAACCTTAATTAGTTCCCTACACCTACATGACACCACAAGAAGTAGACAAATTACTGCAAAAAATAAGCAACCAGCGCATGTTTGGCGAAACCGATAAGGCGCTGGCTAACCTGCATGTAGTAAGCAACGCATTTCCCGACGAAAAAAAATATCTGGCACTGCTGGCGAGTACGTATATGGAAGCCGAAGCAGACGATGCCGCAGCAGAATACTGCAACAAAGCCCTCGCCATAGACCCCAACTACCCAGAAGCCAATGAAATACTGGGCATGCTTGCCGAAAAAAACAACCAGTTTGAGCAGGCAGAAGAATATTACCAGAAAACACTGGCTGAGAATGTTTATTTCAGAAACGGACATATGCGACTGGTGCTGCTTTATTATACACAATCAAGATATGACGAACTAGTACAAGAAGCAAAATTTATGCTGGAGAATTTTGACAAAGAGCGAAATTCTTACACAACAAAAGAAAAAATAAAATTAAGTAATACATGGCTTTATCTGATTCATTCCAGATTAATTTCAGCTTTAATTCGCCTCGAAGACTACAATGAGGCGATAAAATATATCCATGCAGAAATTAATTTTAATCAAACTCATATTAAAGATCCTTATTTCTTTTCTTCAGAAGAAAGATTACTTTACAAATTATATTATCTATTGGATCACAAAGAGAAAGTGGCAGAATATGAAAACCGTTGGCTCAATCATTATAAAGTGTCTGTTAGTCAAATCAACAGTATGCAAGAAGACGTAAAGCAAGGGTATATAGAATATGAAAATATCGATAACTATGCGGTTGACAAATATGATCGTTTAATTTAAGAGTAGCAGGAAATACTTTTTAAAAAGTTAGAATATTAAAAAATGACACAGCAAGAAATAGAAAAATTACTGCAAAAAATAAGCAACCAGCGCATGTATGGCGAAACCTGTAAGGCGCTGGCTAACCTGCATGTAGTAAGCAATGCATTTCCTGACGAAAAAATATACCTCGCACTGCTGGCGAGTACCTATATGGAAGCCGAAGTAGACGATGCAGCAGCAGAATATTGCAACAAAGCCCTCGCCATAGACCCCAACTATCCCGAAGCCAATGAAATACTAGGCATGCTTGCCGAAAAAAACAACCGGTTTGAGCAGGCAGAAGAATATTACCAGAAAACGCTGGCTGAGAATATCTATTTCAGAAACGGACATTTACGGCTGGTGCTGCTTTATTATACACAATCAAGATATGACGAACTAGTAAAAGAAGCAGAATTTATGTTTCAGAATTTTGATAAGCAGCGTGATAATTATACATCGAATGAGAAAAGAAATTTAAATTATGATTGGCTTTATTTGATTAGTGCCAGATTGATTTCTGCTTTAATTCGTCTTGAAGAATATGAAAAGGCTATAAAATATATCTTAGAAAGACTGAACACTGCAAAATCATGTATCGAAGATCCATATCATTTTCATCAGGATGATGAAAAACTATACAAATTGTATTACCTCTTAGACAATAAAGAGAAAATAGCAGAATACGAAGACCGCTGGCTCAATCATTATAAAGTACCACTAAGTGATATTGAAGGCATGCAAAAAGATGTACAACAGGGTTATATTGAGAGCATAAATATGGATAACTATAATATTGACAAAAACGGTCATTCATTTTAAAGATTAACCTTAATTAGTTCCCTACACCTACATGACACCACAAGAAATAGAAAAATTACTGCAAAAAATAAGCAACCAGCGCATGTATGGCGAAACAGATAAGGCACTGGCTAACCTGCATGTAGTAAGCAATGCATTTCCTGACGAAAAAATATACCTCGCACTGCTGGCGAGTACCTATATGGAAGCCGAAGCAGACGATGCAGCAGCAGAATATTGCAACATAAACCGCTGTCTGACAATTCTAAATGTATTTGTCCTTTAGGCGGTGTAATAAGTTGTAACAATTCAGGTCAAATTTAAATATAAAATAATATGGGAGCAGCAGTTTTAGCGACAAGTGCAGGCGGATTTTTAGCAGGCGTGGGATCAACAAATTTTTGGAATATTGTGGGATGGGTTGCGTTAGCAGCATTAGCCATTATGATAATCTGGTCATGGAGAGATGAGATAGCAGGATTTTTTTATTCTATTGGCAGTGCCATTGTCGATGCGGCAAAAATTATGTGGGATTATGTAGTTACCATACCCACTAGTATTACACCACCCGCAGCAGTAGACGATGTTTTGCCGCTGCCCCTAGTAGCGCCTCCTGGTACCATACCGCTGGAGGAAACCAAACCCATTACTATTGCACCACCCATAACCACTACAAAACCCAGAACAAGAAAAAGGGACAAAGACGATTATAATGTATACGACTTGCATGTAGGCTTTCCGGGACTTTTTAGAGATTATATATGGGGAGCAGGACATACAGAAACTTTGCTAAACATAGGAGCGATCTGGAAATACGGTTTAACGTCGTTTAAATCTGTTTATGCCAGATATTTAATTATATCTGAACTTTACCCAAATGAAAAGGAAAGTTATATTTTAGAAAATCTCTCAAATTTAAACCTTCTTCCTAAACAATGGTATCTGCAAAATGCAAGTTATGCCACTGCCAATTTGCGTGAGGTCGAGCTAATAGATGCCTACGTAAGCGCTCACGGAAAATTACCACCAGGCAATACTTTTAGGGGTTAAGAAAAACTAAAATCATTAAAACTATGACACCACAAGAAATAGAAAAATTACTGCAAAAAATAAGCAACCAGCGCATGTTTGGCGAAACCGATAAGGCACTGGCTAACCTGCACGTAGTAAGCAATGCATTTCCTGACGAAAAAAAATACCTGGCATTGCTGGCGAGTACCTATATGGAAGCCGAAGCAGACGATACCGCAACAGAATACTGCCACAAAGCCCTCGCCATAGACCCCAACTATCCTGAAGCCAATGAAATACTAGGCATGCTTGCCGAAAAAAATAACCAGTTTGATCAGGCAGAAGAATATTACCAAAAAACACTCGCTGAGAATATCTATTTCAGGAACGGGCATTTACGGATGGTGCTGCTTTATTATACACAATCAAGATATGACGAACTAGTACAAGAAGCAAAATTTATGCTTCAGAATTTTGACAAACAAAGAGATAATTACACCATTAAAGAGAAAAGAGATTTAAATCATAAGTGGCTTTATTTGGTTCATTTCAGGTTAATTTCAGCTTTATTGCGTCTGGAAGAATATGAAGAAGCTTTAAAATATATCAATGAAAGCATTACTTTCAGAAAAACGTATACTAAAGATCCCTATTTTTTTCATCAGGACGATGAAAAACTCTACAAATTGTATTACCTCTTAGATAATAAAGAAAAGATGGCAGAATACGAAGACCGCTGGCTCAACCATTATAAAGTACCAATAAGTAAAATAAGTAGTATGCAAAAAGATGTACAGCAAGGATATATAGAGAGAATAAATATTGATAACTATAATGTTGACAAAAATGGTCATTTGATCTAGAGGTTAAAGAATACTAAAACCATTAAGATTATGACACAGCAAGAAATAGACAAATTACTGCAAAAAATAAGCAACCAGCGCATGTTTGGCGAAACCGATAAAGCGCTGGTTAACCTGCACGCATTAAGCAATGCATTTCCTGACGAAAAAAAATAATTATGCTAGAAAAACAAGATTCAGTAAAATACAGTTTCTCTTTCGAAAAAGATAGCTCTTATAAAGACAAAACATTGCTGAATGTAATCTCGAATGGTAAGTTTAGTTTATTGATTAAAAAAATAGATGATTTAAATAAAAACTACAAATTTATTAATTTAGATTATCAGCAACAGGGAGTAAAAGATCCTCTTGTTTTTAGTCCGATTGAATGGCAGTATAATCGAGAACTAAACATTGCCGGAATAAAAACTAAAGAAAATTTTAAGCCCATTTTCGACAAGTATAAGAACAAACACAGAACAGCTGCTAATAAAAGTGTTTTTTTAACGGTCGAAAAATTATATTTTAATACCCCTCTTGGTCTGGAAAGCGATATGCTTTCTAATGGTGTCTGCATTCTTTTTTTTATTAACCATGACAGCGGTTTTCAAAAAGGTAAAACATATAAGGGATTGGATTTTATTTCCATGCCCCTTAATTTACCTCTGAAAACTACTTTTGAATGTAAATCAATAGACGAGAAATATGTCGAACTTGAAGGATGGATTGATTTACATGAAGAAAATTTGGATGTTTTGTTAAAAAGCCAAAGCTTCATAAATCATGCGAAGGAGTATCATATATCGCAAGATTTTCAAATTTCTTCGTGCATAAACATCAAATTAGAAAAGTTGACCAAAACAGTATTGGAGGGTAAATTTACTTCAACAATAAAAGGAGGCAATAAATTGCTTGAAGAAATAAAATTCGAAATCTGTTCCACTTCTTACAAATTTCAAAATCAGGTGTATAATACCCATAAAGGAAAAAATTATACGTATACGGAATGGATCGCTTTTGAAAAAGAAAAGCATAAAAATAAGGAACAAGAATCTATTTTACAACAAGAGAAACGCAGTGCTCAGGATCCAAATCTTAATACTGCCCTATTTTTATTTTTTGCGGCTGTAGGATTCTTTTTATTCTCTTTGTTTATGCTTTGGGTATTGCATAATTATTATTGATTTCTCTCTATAGTGCAGCATAAAAAAAACCGCCTAAAAAGACGGTTTTATAAATTATTCGAAATTGTATTAATTTCTGTTTGCCAAAGCATTTTTTTGTAAATTTTTTACTGAGCTAATTTTGCTGTTTTCATAAGCAACTTCGCAAAGATTTTTTTCATTGAAGAAAACCCATTTCCCAGTTTTCAATCCGTCTGTGTATTCTCCCACGGCAAGTTTATTACCTTTTTGATCATACGATACCCAAACGCCATCCAGTTTACCATCTTTAAAAAAGCCTTGTTGTTGTACATTACCATTTTCATAATAATAAGTAGCTTTTACTTTGTTTCCAACAGCTTCCAATTCAGGTTTTACCTCTTGTGCAACTAAAATTCCAGAGAACAATATTGCAACTAAAATTACACACTTTTTCATATCTTTAGGTATTAATGTTTTCAAATCTTTATCAAATATAATTAATTGTTTACATTAAAAAAACTTTTAGTTAGCAATTTGGTAACATTGGATAAAAGCTTAACATTGGAAATTTACCCAAAACAAAAAAACCAGCGCTTAAGCACTGGTTTTACTGGATTTTTATAAAAAACACAAATTTACTATAACGTTATAAATTTGATACATAAATTACTTCAATAGTGCATCCAACTGTGTTTGAAGCGCTGGAGACGATGGTCTGTCAGCATCAGAGCTTAAAACATTGCCTTGTGGATCAACAATAATAAACCTCGGAATTCCGGTTACACCATAACTCGTTACAAACTCAGATTCCCAATCTTTATCGGCAAACAATTGAATCCCGCCTAAGTTTTTATCCGTTACAAATTTTTTCCATTTCTCATTGTCCTTCAATTTATCAATTGAAACACTAACGAACTCAATATTTTTTCCGTGATATTTTTCTTCTATCTTTTGCAAATACGGGATTTCGGCTCTGCAAGGTGCACACCATGTTGCCCAAAGATCAATATAAACGTACTTCCCTTTTAGATCAGAAAGCTTCGTTTTGCCTCCTTTATGATTTTCATAATCAAAACCAGGAGAGGGTTTCCCTTTTAGTTTATTTGCTTTCGATGCTCTGTCATATTCCTGCGCTGCATATTGATTAAAACTTTCAAAATTATGTTGCAACGCTGTTTTAAATTCAGCCTCAAAATTACCTTTTCCAAGATTTTCAAGATCTGCTTTTTTCTTAGCCTCTAATAAGGAAGCAAACTCGGCAGGTTCTTTGGCAAAAGCTTCCGCTTGAAACTTTTCGTCTTTTAAGGCTTGTTGTGCCAGAAAATTACTTTCGTCTACACCTTTACCTTTATAAACAATAGTTTCATCAAACTCTTTGGCATTCATCGTTAAGTTGACCTCAGAATTTGGTTTTAAATATAAATTAGAAGATTCTGTCCCGTCAGAGAACACATAAAATCCTTTTGGAGCGTCAAAATTCGCAGCAAAAACCTCTTTTTTATTAATTGGGATAACTTGTTTAAAATTATCCTTACCTCTAATGACCAAAGTATCACTGTTTCTATTCGTAATTTTAGCTGTAAATTTAATTTGATTTTTGGTTTGACCGATGACATTCAAAGCGCTAAAAATCAACAGACCAGATATAAAAAGTTTGTTCATATAATTTAAAGTTTGTTTTTAGTGATTCAAATCTAAAGAAATTAGCGTTGCTAAATTTAAGAATTAACAAAATATTTCAAATTTCAGGCGATCAACTTTATCACTTTACTATATTATCTTGAATTTTGTGTTTACTTTTGCAATCTAAAATTTTGATCATGTATAGAAGTCATAATTGTGGTGAGTTAAACACCTCAAATATTAATACGGAAGTTACACTAGCGGGTTGGGTTCAAAAATCTCGCGATAAAGGATTTATGAATTGGGTTGATTTACGCGACCGTTACGGAATTACACAACTTATTTTCGACGAAAGCCGTACTGATAAAACTGTTTTTGAATTAGCAAAAACGCTGGGCAGAGAATTTGTAATCCAGGTAAAAGGAACTGTAATTGAGCGTGAAGCTAAAAACAAAAACATCCCAACTGGTGAAATCGAAATTTTAGTTACTGAATTAACGATCCTTAATGCTGCCTTAACACCTCCGTTTACAATCGAAGATGAAACTGACGGTGGAGAGGATATCAGAATGAAATATCGTTACTTAGACATTCGAAGAAATCCTGTAAAAAACAGTTTGTTATTTCGTCATAAAGTAGCAATGGAAGTTCGTAAATATCTGTCTGATTTAGATTTCTGCGAAGTTGAGACTCCTTACTTAATCAAATCGACTCCTGAAGGAGCAAGAGATTTTGTTGTACCAAGCCGTATGAACGAAGGACAATTTTATGCATTGCCACAATCGCCCCAAACTTTCAAACAATTATTGATGGTGGGTGGTATGGATAAATACTTTCAGATCGTAAAATGTTTCCGTGACGAAGATTTGCGCGCAGACCGCCAGCCGGAGTTTACACAAATCGATTGCGAAATGGCATTCGTGGAGCAAGAAGACATTTTGAATGTTTTTGAAGGACTGACAAGACACTTATTAAAAGAAATAAAAGGTATCGAAGTAGATAAATTCCCTAGAATTACCTACGATTATGCCATGAAAACATACGGAAATGACAAACCGGACATTCGTTTTGGGATGGAATTTGGTGAGTTAAACGAATTTGCACAACACAAAGAATTCCCGGTATTCAATGCTGCCGAATTAGTCGTTGGTATTGCAGTTCCCGGAGCAGGAAATTATACCCGTAAAGAAATTGACGGATTAATTGACTGGGTAAAACGTCCGCAAGTTGGCGCATCAGGAATGGTGTATGCAAAATGTAATGACGACGGAACTTTTAAATCATCTGTAGATAAATTCTACGATCAGGAGGATTTAGGGCAATGGGCAAAAATTACGGGAGCAAAACCCGGCGATATGATTTTTGTACTTTCTGGCCCTGCCAATAAAACACGTGCTCAGCTTTCTGCACTTCGTATGGAACTGGCAACTCGTTTAGGATTGCGTAATCCGGAAGAATTTGCTCCGTTATGGGTTGTAGATTTTCCATTATTAGAACTTGATGAAGAGAGTGGTCGTTATCATGCAATGCACCACCCATTTACCTCTCCAAAACCGGAGGATATGCATTTATTAGAGACACAACCAAGAAATGTGCGTGCCAATGCCTACGACATGGTTTTGAACGGAAATGAAATTGGCGGAGGATCAATTCGTATTCACGACAAAGCAACGCAGCAATTAATGTTTAAATATTTAGGTTTTACCGAAGAAGAGGCAAAAGCTCAATTTGGCTTCCTAATGGATGCTTTTCAGTTTGGAGCACCACCACACGGAGGATTAGCCTTTGGTTTAGACAGATTAGTTGCCATTTTAGGTGGTCAGGAAACAATTAGGGATTTCATTGCATTCCCTAAAAACAATTCTGGTCGTGATGTGATGATCGATGCACCTGCAAAAATTGATGACGCACAATTAAAAGAATTACATATCAAGATTGATGCAATATAAATTCTGATAATTTTAAAATACAAAACTGCCGCTAAAATTTAGTGGCAGTTTTTTTTTACATTTTACTATTTTTTAAACTAAAAATAACATCGCTAAAAATGGCGACGCCAATAAATACAAGTATTATCTCACATAACCTCAGATTTATCGAATGAGTTGTGCTTAATTTACAAATTTTTTGTAAACCATAAGCTACTTTTTTAACATTTATTTTTACTATTACCGATTCTTAAATAAAATACTTGCATATCAAAATTGATGCAATATAAATAGCGAAAACACTGTGAATCAATAATTTTTACAAAAAATTAACACCTTATTGTCTTTTGTATGAATTTATATATTACATTTGCTTCATTATAAATTATTATTACAATTACAATGCGTACAGGTACAGTAAAATTTTTCAATGAATCTAAAGGTTATGGATTCATTACAGACGAAGAAACAGGAAAAGATATCTTCGTTCACGCTTCAGGAATTAACGCGGAAGAATTACGCGAAGGTGACCGTGTAAGCTATGAAGAAGAAGAAGGAAGAAAAGGGAAAGTTGCTGCTAAAGTAGCAGTAATCTAAGAAAAATATAGCAATTTATTTTTTTTGCCTCTGAATGGTTTTAAAAACGTTTCGATTAATTTCGAGACGTTTTTTTTTGGTCAAATCTTAAAAAAAACTTAAAAAAAGAGATTGTTATTTATAATCGATAAAAATTACAATTAATCACCCTTTTACACCACACTTAAATCCTTTTTTAGCTTGTGATTTACAGAGTTGAAAGTTATCTTTGTGGCTTATTCTTTAAGTAAAAACCCTAAGTTTATGCAATCTGATCAATACAGTTATCTTCCTATTTTAATGCAGTTCATCCTGGCTGTTGGTTTTGTGGTAGGAACAATCATTATTTCTGGAAAATTAGGCCCAAAAAGAACCTCAGAAGTTAAAGACAAAAACTTTGAGTGCGGTATCGAATCTGTTGGTAACGCCCGTATTCCGTTTTCTGTAAAATATTTCCTTGTTGCCATTTTATTTGTATTGTTTGATGTAGAGGTTATTTTCCTTTATCCGTGGGCAGTAAACTTCAAAGAACTTGGAATAGAAGGAATGTTAAAGATGATTGTATTTATGTCGCTTCTTTTAGTTGGCTTTTTCTACATCATCAAGAAAAAAGCATTAGACTGGGAATAAAGAAATTTTAGATTTCAGATTGTAGATTTTAGATTGTTTTGATTTAAAATTTTAGATTTGAAAAGTAAATTTCTCAAAATATAATATTGATTTTTTTAAATATTGATTTCGATTTTCAAGATTGCTGCAATCTAAAATCAGAGATCTAAAATCTAAAATACAAAATGAGCGATTCAAAAGTAAATATGGTTGCCCCTCCTGAAGGTGTTGTTGGTGAAGGTTTTTTCGCCACAAAACTAAATGATGTTGTAGGTATGGCACGCGCGAATTCTCTTTGGCCTTTACCGTTTGCGACATCTTGTTGCGGAATCGAGTTTATGGCAACAATGGCTTCACATTACGATTTAGCACGATTTGGTTCTGAGCGTGTGAGTTTCTCTCCTCGTCAGGCAGATATGTTGATGGTAATGGGAACTATTTCTAAAAAAATGGCTCCTATTTTAAGACAGGTTTACGAACAAATGGCTGAGCCTCGCTGGGTGATTGCTGTTGGAGCTTGTGCTTCATCAGGAGGAATCTTCGATACGTATTCTGTATTACAAGGAATTGACAAAGTAATTCCGGTTGACGTTTATGTTCCGGGATGTCCACCAAGACCAGAACAAATAGTAGATGGAGTAATGAAACTTCAAGAATTGGTACGAACTGAATCTGTAAGACGCAGAAGTTCTCCAGAATACCAAGAATTACTAGCTTCATATAATATTTCATAAGATGGCTTTAGAAAATACCCTGATTCAAGATAAACTTACAGAAACATTTGACGCAAGTGTTTTTAACTTTCAACAAGAAAGAGATATTTTTTCACTCGAAACTACTGCTGACAAAATCACAGCATTGATTCTTTTTTTGAAAAACGACTCTGATTTACGCTTTCACTTTTTAACCGATTTATGTGGGGTTCACTATCCAGACAACGAAACAGATCGTCAGTATGCTATAGTTTACCATTTGCACAATTGGTACGAAAATAAACGTATTAGAATCAAAGTTTTTATTAATGGTGAAAAACCAGAGATAAAAACCATTTCTAATATTTTCTTAAGCTCCAATTGGATGGAAAGAGAAACATACGATTTCTACGGGATTAACTTTATTGGACATCCACAATTGAAACGTATTTTGAATATGGACGAAATGATATCATTCCCAATGCGTAAAGAATTCCCAATGGAAGACAGCGGAAGAACTGATAAAGACGACAGATTCTTTGGAAGAACAACAACAAATTGCTAAAAAAAATAAATAATTCAACATTATAAAATGTCAGAACTATTATTACCACCAGAGCATCGTTATGCTAAAATAGTTAAGGATAAACTAAACGAAGACGGAAGCGAGCTTTCAGTCCTGAATTTAGGTCCAACACACCCGGCCACTCACGGTATTTTTCAAAATATCCTGTTAATGGATGGTGAAAGAATTCTGGAAGCAGAACCTACTATTGGTTATATTCACAGAGCTTTCGAAAAAATCGCCGAAAATCGTCCTTTCTATCAAATTACGCCCCTTACAGATCGTATGAACTATTGCTCCTCTCCTATTAATAATATGGGATGGTGGATGACTTTAGAGAAATTACTAAATATCGAAGTGCCTAAACGTGCACAATATTTAAGAGTTATCGTAATGGAGTTGGCTCGTATTACAGATCACTTAATTTGTAACTCGATCCTTGGTGTTGATACTGGTGCTTATACCGGCTTTTTATACGTTTTTCAATTTAGAGAAAAAGTTTACGAAATTTACGAAGAAATTTGTGGTGCTCGTTTAACAACAAATATGGGAAGAATTGGTGGTTTCGAAAGAGATTGGTCACCAGAAGCTTTCCGCAAATTAGACGTGTTTTTAAGAGATTTTCCTGTCGCTTGGCAAGAATTTGAAAACCTATTCGAAAGAAACAGAATTTTCCTTGACAGAACTGTAAACGTAGGTGCTATCTCAGCAGAGCAAGCAATGGCTTACGGATTTACAGGTCCAAACTTACGTGCTGCCGGAGTTGATTATGATGTACGTGTTGCACACCCTTACTCTTCTTACGAAGATTTCGATTTTATTGTTCCTGTTGGAAAATCAGGTGACACTTATGATCGTTTTTGTGTTCGTAATGCCGAAGTTCGCGAAAGTTTAAGCATTATTCGCCAAGCGTTGGACAAAATGCCAGCCGGAAACGAATATCATGCAGAAGTTCCTGATTACTACCTTCCTCCAAAAGAAGATGTTTATACTTCGATGGAATCCTTAATTTATCACTTTAAGATCGTAATGGGAGAAGTTCCTGTACCAGTTGCAGAAATTTACCACCCTGTTGAAGGAGGAAATGGAGAATTAGGATTCTATTTAGTTACTGACGGAAGCAGAACCCCATACAGATTACATTTTAGAAGACCTTGTTTTATTTATTACCAGGCATATCCTGAAATGATTAAAGGTGCTTTACTTTCTGATGCAATTGTTATTCTATCAAGTTTAAATGTTATTGCAGGAGAATTAGACGCCTAAATAGATTGTAGATTTCAGAATGTAGATTGTAGATTGAAAAATCTAAAATTTAAAATTAAAAAAAGATTGCAGAATGTAGGTTAAAGATCGAAGATTGAAAAATCTAAAATCTAAAATCTAAAATCTAAAATTAAGAATGGAAAGAAAACATTACAAACAAGAAATAAACATGACTGAAGCATTGATGACCCGCATCAATGAATTAATCAGTCATTATCCTGAAGATAAAAGAAAATCAGCTTTATTACCTGTTTTGCACGAAGTGCAGGACGCACACGATAACTGGTTAAGTACTGAACTGCAGGATAAAGTTGCCGAAATTTTGCACATAAAACCAATTGAGGTTTACGAAGTGGTTACTTTTTATACCATGTACAACCAAAAACCAATTGGAAAATACATGTTCGAATTTTGCCAGACTTCTTGTTGTTGTTTAAATGGTGCTGAGAATTTAATGGATTATACTTCTGAAAAATTAGGCATCAAAATGGGTGAAACAACTCCGGACGGAATGTTTACCATTGCCGGTGTAGAATGTTTAGGTGCTTGCGGATACGCTCCGATGATGCAGTTAGGCGATTTCTACAAAGAAAAATTGACAGAAGAGAAAATCGATCAGTTAATCGCTGATTGTAGAGATGATAAAATAATATTACACGATAAATAATATGTCACAGAAAATATTATTAGATAAAATCAATGTTCCCGGTATCAAAACCTACGAAGTATACCGCCAAAACGGAGGTTATGCATCTGTAGAAAAAGCTTTAAAAACGCTTACGCCGGACGAAGTTGTCGAAGAAGTAAAAAAATCAGGACTTCGTGGTCGTGGTGGTGCTGGTTTCCCGGCAGGAATGAAATGGAGTTTTATTGATAAAAAATCAGGAAAACCAAGACATTTAGTTTGCAACGCCGATGAGTCTGAGCCAGGAACTTTTAAGGATCGTTATTTGATGGAATTTATTCCTCACTTGTTGATCGAAGGAATGATTACTTCAAGTTTTGCCTTAGGCGCTAACCTGTCATACATCTACATTCGTGGAGAGTATATGTGGGTTTTCAAAATATTAGAAAGAGCAATCGCCGAAGCTAAAGCTGCAGGTTGGTTAGGAAAAAATATACTAGGAACAGGTTACGATTTAGAGTTACATGTTCACTGTGGAGCCGGAGCTTATATTTGCGGAGAAGAAACTGCACTTATCGAGTCATTAGAAGGTAAAAGAGGAAACCCTCGTATTAAACCACCATTTCCGGCGGTTTCAGGACTTTGGGCAAACCCAACAGTAGTAAACAATGTTGAAACTATCGCTACTGTACCTTGGATCATTAACAATTCTGGTGATGATTATGCCAAAATTGGTATTGGTCGTTCAACAGGAACTAAATTAATCTCGGCTTCTGGTCACATCAAAAACCCGGGAGTTTATGAAATTGAATTGGGATTAAGCGTTGATGAATTCATGAATTCTGACGAATATCTGGGAGGAATGTCTTCCAGCAGACCTCTAAAAGCATTTGTACCAGGAGGATCTTCAGTGCCAATTTTACCGGCTGAATTAATTTTTAAAACAGCAAATGGCGAAGACAGATTAATGTCTTACGAATCTTTAAGTGATGGTGGTTTTGCTACCGGATCTATGTTAGGTTCAGGAGGCTTTATTGTTTATAATGACACTGCTTGTGTAGTAAGAAACACTTGGAATTTTTCTCGTTTCTATCACCATGAATCTTGCGGACAATGTACCCCTTGTCGTGAAGGAACAGGATGGTTAGAAAAAATATTGTGGAGAATTGAAAACGGTCAGGGCCGTGAAGAGGATATTGAATTATTGTGGAGCATTCAAAGCAAAATCGAGGGTAATACAATTTGCCCGCTTGGTGATGCAGCTGCATGGCCGGTAGCAGCAGCGATACGTCATTTTAGAGATGAATTTGAATATCACGTTCGTTTCCCTGAAAAAATTAAAAATAGAGATCACTTTGTTGCTGAACCTTTTTCGCAAGTAAAACATTTAGTAGGTAAACAAACAGTTTAAAATAGTTTCAAGTTTCAAATACTTTTTTAGTTTCAGGTTCAATAGGCTGAAACCAAAAACTTGAAACTAAAAAAACAAAATAAAGAGATGAAAGTAACCATAGACGGTCAAAGTATAGACGTAGAGCCAGGAACAACAATCCTGCAGGCTGCACGTATGATTGGTGGAGATCTAGTTCCGCCAGCCATGTGCTATTACTCAAAATTAAAAGGTAGCGGAGGTAAATGCCGTTGTTGTTTAGTTGAAGTTGCTAAAGGAAGTGAAGCTGACCCAAGACCAATGCCAAAATTAATGGCATCTTGCGTAACAGGATGTATGGACGGAATGGAGGTAAACAGTAAATCTTCTGATCGTGTGACAGAAGCCCGTAAATCTGTTACTGAATTTTTGTTGATCAATCACCCGTTAGATTGTCCGGTTTGTGATCAGGCTGGTGAGTGCGATTTACAAAATTTAAGTTTCGAGCACGGAAATCCAAAATCACGTTTTATTGAAGAAAAAAGAACATTTGAACCAGAAAATATTGGTCCAAATATTCAACTACACATGAACCGTTGTATCTTATGTCAAAGATGTGTACAAGTAGCAGATCAATTGACAGACAACAGAGTTCACGGAGTATTAGATCGTGGGGATCACGCTAATATTTCTACAGGTATCTCAAAAGCAATCGACAATGAATTCTCCGGAAACATGATCGACGTTTGTCCCGTTGGAGCATTGACTGATAAAACTTTCCGTTTTAAATCAAGAGTTTGGTTCAACAAACCATACAATGCACACAGAGAATGTACTACTCCCGGATGTTGCGGTAAAACAACTGTTTGGATGTTTGGAGGAGAAATTCAACGTGTAACCGGTCGTAAAGACGAGTATCATGAAGTAGAAGAATTCATTTGCAACAGCTGTCGTTTTGACCATAAAAATGTAAGTGACTGGGTTATTGAAGGACCTAGAGAATTTGAAAAAGATTCTGTTATCAACCAAAATAACTACACTCAAAAATTAGAAAAAGTACAAATCGATACAGAGAAAACTATTCTAATGGGTAGAGATATTGACCGTAAAAAAATTAGTATGGCTGAAATTCCATTAAACACAAACAACAAAAATTCGTAACGATGGTAGATGGTGCGTTTATTATAGAAAAAAGTGTTGTAATTGTTGTGGTTTTTGCCGTGACAATGATTATGGCAATGTATTCTACTTGGGCTGAACGTAAAGTTGCGGCTTTTCTTCAGGATCGTGTAGGACCAAACCGTGCCGGATGGGGAGGGTTATTACAACCTCTTGCTGATGGTATGAAATTATTCTCGAAAGAAGAATTTTTTCCAAATACACCAAACAAATTTTTATTCGTTGTAGGTCCGGCAATTGCCATGAGTACAGCCTTAATGACAAGTGCTGTAATCCCTTGGGGAGACAGACTTCATGTGTTTGGACGAGATGTTATCCTTCAGGCAACTGATATAAATATTGCTTTATTATATATTTTTGGAGTTCTTTCAGTTGGAGTTTACGGTATTATGATTGGTGGATGGGCTTCTAACAATAAATTCTCATTGATGGGAGCTGTTCGTGCAGCTTCGCAAATGGTTTCTTATGAAGTTGCCATGGGATTGTCAATGATTGCTTTATTGATGATGACCGGAACAATGAGTTTAAAAGAAATTTCATTACAACAACAAGGTATGAACTGGAATGTTTTCTATCAGCCTTTGTCGTTTTTAATTTTCTTGATTTGTTCATTTGCAGAAACAAACAGAACACCATTTGATTTAGCAGAGTGTGAGAGTGAATTAATTGGAGGGTATCATACAGAGTATTCCTCCATGAAAATGGGCTTCTATTTATTTGCCGAGTACGCAAGTATGTTTACTTCTGCAACAATTATTTCTGTGCTATTTTTTGGTGGATATAACTATCCGGGAATGCAATGGATGGTAGAACATGTAGGTGTAAATATTGGTAATGTAATAGGAATTGCAGTATTGTTTGCAAAAATATGTTTCTTCATATTTTTCTATATGTGGGTACGTTGGACGATTCCAAGATTTAGATACGATCAATTAATGCACTTAGGCTGGAGAATTTTGATTCCGCTTTCGATTGTTAATATTATGATTACGGGTGTTGTTATATTAAGACACGATATCGCAGCAGCTTTAGGATTTTAAGATTTTGAATCTTGAGGAGCCAAATTGGCACCTTAGAATTAAAAAAGGTAACTCCAATTTGTAACCACGTCTGAAATGAATAATAAATGAGTGAAGGATTAATGATTACAGAGGAATTCATAATGAGCAAAATATTGCTTATTAGAGGACAGAAAGTAATGCTTGATTCAGAATTAGCAATACTTTACGGAGTAGAAACTAAACAACTGAAAAGACAGGTTCGTAGAAATATAGAGCGATTTCCTGAAGATTTTATGTTTGAATTGACTGAAATTGAAAATGAAATTCTAAGGAGCCTATTTGGCACCTTAAAACAAGGTGCGCATTCAAAGTATAATCCGATGGTATTTACGGAACAAGGAGTTGCAATGTTATCAAGTGTTTTGAATAGTGCAACAGCAATTAAAGTAAATATTCAAATTATTCGTGTTTTTACAAAAATTCGTCAGGAGATCTCAGAAACATTGAATATGAAATTGGAAATTGAAGAGATAAAAGCAAAATTATCAAATCAGAATAAAAACATCGAACTAGTCTTTACTTATCTTGATGAGTTGATGGACAAGCAAGAAAATAAAATTGAAAGAACTAAAATTGGTTATAAAAAATAAATTTCATTAATACCAAAATGCCCTAGCCCTGATAGAAGCGATATCCTTTTATTCCGCCGCGGCGGACAAAAGATATAGCGGATAGCAGGATTAAGCTTCACAATAAAAATTAAAAAAATGTCAATAGAAACTATATCATTATCGGGTAGAAAAAAGATGGTCTCGAACAAAGAGATGACTTTTTGGGAACGATTGTATCTTGTGGCGATTGTAAAAGGATTGTTTATCACACTTAAACACTTATTTAGAAAAAAAGTGACGATTCACTATCCGGAACAAGTGCGTGAAATGAGTCCGGTTTATCGTGGTCAACATCAGTTAAAACGTGATGAGCAAGGTCGTGAGAACTGTACTGCTTGCGGATTATGTGCTTTATCATGTCCTGCTGAAGCCATCACAATGAAAGCTGCTGAACGTACAGCTGATGAAAAACATTTGTACAGAGAAGAAAAATATGCTTCGATATACGAAATCAATATGTTACGTTGTATTTTTTGTGGTCTATGCGAAGAAGCCTGCCCAAAAGATGCCATCTATTTGACGACTTCAAAAGTATTGGTTCCTTCCAGCTATGAAAGAGAAGATTTTATTTTTGGAAAAGACAGATTAGTGATGCCTCTTGACGTGGCGATCAAAAATGCTCAACTTAATAATGCTAATTAAATGATACATATTCCTGATTTTGCACACGCAACAACTGTACAAATTATATTTTGTTTCTTAGCGTTTATCACGGTAATTACCGCTTTTTTGACCATTTTTAGCAGAAACCCAATTCATAGTGCTATTTATTTAGTAATATGTTTTTTCTCGATTGCTGGTCACTATTTATTACTAAATGCTCAGTTTTTGGCTATTGTACACATTATAGTCTACTCCGGAGCAATTATGATTTTGTTCCTGTTTACGATCATGTTGATGAATTTGAACGAACAACGAGAAGTACACAGACCTAGAATTACACGTTTAGGGGCAATTGTTTCTTTTTGCCTGATTTGTATTGTATTAATTGCAATTTTTATCAACTCTAAACCAATTGTTGGCGAATATGATTCGACAGGCGAAGATTTCCAGTCGATCAAAGTACTTGGTAAAATATTATTGAACGAATATATGGTTCCGTTTGAATTTGCTTCGATCTTACTTTTAGTAGCTATGATTGGAACTGTATTATTGTCTAAAAAAGAAAAATTAAATAAATAATGGGTAATATATTAAATCAAATAGGTATTGAAAACTACATCTTTTTAAGTGTTGTACTTTTCTGTATTGGTATTTTTGGTGTATTGTACAGACGAAATGCTATTATCGTTTTTATGTCTATCGAAATCATGTTGAATGCTGTTAACCTTTTATTTGTTGCTTTTTCAACTTATCATCAAGATGCACAAGGACAAGTCTTTGTATTCTTTTCGATGGCAGTTGCTGCAGCAGAAGTTGCAGTTGGATTGGCTATTTTAGTTTCGATCTTTAGAAATTTAGGTTCGATTAGTATCGATAATTTAAAAAATTTAAAAGGATAAATAAAAATGGATACCAATTTAGCTTTACTTTTAGTTTTATCTCCTTTTTTAGGATTTTTAATCAATGTTTTCTTTGGCAAGAGCTTAGGGAAAACAGTTTCAGGAATCATTGGGACTGCTGCTGTAGTAGTTTCTTTTGCTGTTACGCTTTTCTTTTTCAACCAGATTAGCCAAACAAAACAAGCCCTTCAGGTTACTTTATTTGATTGGATTCAAATTAGTAACCTACACATTAATCTTGGATTTTTATTAGATCAATTATCATTACTTTGGTTGCTTTTTGTAACGGGTATTGGATCATTGATACACTTATACTCTATTAGTTACATGCACGATGATGAAAATATGCACAAGTTTTTTGTCTATTTGAATCTGTTTGTATTTTTCATGATTACGCTTGTAATTGGAAGTAACTTATTAGTTTTATTTATTGGTTGGGAAGGTGTTGGACTTTGTTCGTACTTGCTAATTGGATTCTGGCATAAAAACCAGGATTACAATGATGCTGCGAAAAAAGCTTTTATCATGAACAGAATTGGAGATTTAGGTCTTCTAATCGGAATGTTCATTCTTGGTTCAATGTTCTCGACATTAGATTATGCAACTTTAAAAACTGCAATTGCAGGCGCAACAAACTTAAATATACCATTGCTTTCATTAGCTGCTATATGTTTATTCATTGGAGCTTGTGGTAAATCTGCTCAAATCCCATTATATACCTGGTTACCTGATGCGATGGCTGGACCAACTCCGGTTTCTGCATTGATTCACGCTGCAACAATGGTTACAGCAGGTATCTTTATGGTAACAAGATTAAACTTTGTTTTTGATTTAGCACCAGATGTTCAAACTGTTATTGCGGTTATTGGAGCGATTACTTCATTAGTAGCAGCAACAATTGGCCTGGTTCAGACTGATATTAAAAAAGTATTGGCCTACTCTACCGTTTCTCAATTAGGATTAATGTTTTTAGCCTTAGGATTTGGTGCTTACGAAGTAGCCGTTTTTCACGTAATAACACATGCTTTCTTCAAAGCTTGTTTGTTCTTAGGTTCAGGTTCTGTAATTCACGGTTTGCACGGAGAACAAGATATGCGTAAAATGGGTGGTTTGCGTAAAGCAATGCCTATCACTTTCTGGACCATGTTAATTTCATCATTAGCCATTTCAGGAGTTCCGTTTTTCTCTGGTTTCTTCTCTAAAGACGAAATCTTAATGACTGCTTTCCACCACAGTATTCCTTTATATGTTGTTGGATCTATTGCTTCGATCATGACTGCCTTTTATATGTTCAGATTAATGTTCTTAACTTTCTTTAAAGATTTTAGAGGAACAGAGGAGCAAAAACATCACTTGCATGAAAGTGACGGACTGATTACGTTCCCTCTAATGATTTTAGCCGTTCTGGCTACATTTGGCGGACTAATTAGTTTACCTGGAAACAGTTGGTTAAATGGTTATTTGGCACCACTTTTTTCAAAAGTAGCGGGCGAAGAGCATCATTTAGGCACAACAGAATATACATTAATGGCAATTGCTGTTGTAGGTGGATTAGTAGGTATTTTTATTGCTTACATCAAATACTTTAAACAGGATAATGTTCCGGAAACAGACGAAAATATTACAGGTTTGACAAAAGTTTTATACAACAAATATTATGTAGACGAAATTTACGATGCGATATTTGTACGCTCTATAAACGGATTATCAAGATTTTTTAGAGATACTGTTGAAACAGCTCTGTCTGCTCTTGTTTTTGGATTAGGAAAAGTAACGAATGAACTCGCTTTTCAGGGTAAAAAATTACAAAACGGAAGTATCGGATTATATCTTTTTGCATTTGTTTTGGGGCTTTGTGCCATTGTTTCCTATATATTTTTAGCTAAATAATTTTACAACTATGAACGTTTCTCTTATATTAATTATTCTTTTAATTGGTGCATTTGCCACTTATTTTGTTGGTGACAAGCTAGCATCAAAAGTAGCTTTGTTCTTTAGTTTGGCGGCTTTAGGTTGTTCAATTGTATTACTAAATCATTTTTGTGCAGGCGAAAACATCAGTTTAATAAATGCCTGGATTACGCAGCCTAAAATTTCATTTGCTCTAAATGCTGATGGATTAGGAATTGCAATGGTTTTGTTAACCGCAGCTTTAACTCCAATTATCATATTCTCTTCTTTTGGCAATGAGTACAAAAATGCTAAAGGTTTTTATGCTTTAATTTTATTTATGGCTTTTGCTATGACAGGAACTTTCCTTGCAGCAGATGGTCTGTTATATTATATCTTTTGGGAACTGGCTCTTATTCCTATATATTTCATTGCCCTTATTTGGGGTAATGGTGATGCAGAAGAACGCAGAAAAGCAGTGGTTAAATTCTTTATTTATACACTTGCCGGTTCGTTGTTTATGTTAGTTGCTTTTATTTACCTGTATACAAAAGCAGGTAGTTTCCTGATCGAAGATTTGTACAAATTAAACTTATCTGCTACGGAGCAACTTTGGATATTTTTAGCTTTTTTCTTTGCTTATGCAATCAAGATTCCAATTATCCCTTTCCATACCTGGCAAGCAAATGTATACCAAAAAGCACCAACTGTTGGAACAATGCTTTTGTCCGGTATCATGCTAAAAATGGGATTGTATAGTGTGATTCGTTGGCAATTGCCAATTGCACCATTGGCTGCAAAAGAGTACATGAATATTTTTATTGCTTTAGGAATTGCCGGTGTAATCTACGGATCAATCGTAGCATTGAGACAAAAAGATTTAAAGAAATTATTGGCATATTCTTCCTTAGCTCACGTTGGGTTAATCGCTGCAGGAACTTATACTTTGACTCTTGATGGTTTACGCGGAGCTGTTTTGCAAATGATTGCTCACGGTTTTGTTGTAGTAGGATTATTTTTTGCTGCCGAAGTTATTTTTAGAAGATACGAAACCAGAGAAATTAGCGAAATGGGGGGTATTCGTACACAATCGCCTAAATTTACTTCTATGTTTTTAATTTTGGTATTGGCTTCTGTAGCTTTACCAAGTACTTTTAATTTCGTTGGAGAGTTTACTGTTTTATATAGTTTGTCTCAAATAAATATTTGGTTTGCTGTATTAGGCGGAACAACTATTATTTTGGGAGCTTATTATATGCTTAAAATGTTTCAAAATGTAATGTTAGGAGAAACAAATTCTAAAACTTTTGCAGATGTTTCTATAAATGAAGGAATTTCATTTATCGTAATTATTGCGGTTTTAATATTCTTCGGATTTTATCCAAAACCAATTACAGATTTGATTACACCAAGTTTAGAAACAATTCTAAACGTTATCAATAAGAATTAAGATTTTAGAATGGAGATTAACGATTTTTGAATTCAGATTTTATTTGAGACATTAAAAGTTAGGTTTGTATTTTAAAAAAGAATAAAAATATATTTTAAATAAAAATAAATTAGGGCGTCATTAGTTTTAGATTTCCTAAATCAAAAAAGCAAAAATGAATACATTAATAGCTATAACAGGATTGGGTATTTTCTGCCTATTGTTTGAAATTCTTAATTTAAGAAAGGCCATTGTTCCAATTACCATTATTGGTTTATTGGGGGTTTTGGCACTTAACTATTATGAGTTTGGATCAACAGCAAGTTACTATAATAATATGATCACAGTGAGTAAATTCTCTACTGCGTTTTCATCATTATTTATAGTTCTAACTATTTTCTTAGTAGCATTAAGTCATAATTTTTACGAAAATCATCCCACCAAAATTTCAGATTTTGTAGCTATAAAAATATTTTTATTGGCTGGAGGAGTTGCTATGGTTTCTTTTGGAAACTTAGCCATGTTTTTCTTAGGAATCGAAATTTTATCTATAGCTCTTTATATTTTAGCCGCAAGCGAAAGATTAAATCTAAAAAGTAACGAAGCCGGTATGAAATATTTCCTGATGGGATCTTTTGCATCCGGTATTATTTTATTCGGAATTTGTTTGATTTATGGAGCAATGGGAAGTTTTGATGTTGCAGAAATTCACGAAAGCTCTCTGTCTGCCGAATTACCAATTTGGTTCCCTATCGGAATGATTCTCGTAATCATTGGTATGTTGTTTAAAGTTGCAGCAGTTCCGTTTCATTTCTGGGCTCCGGATGTATACGAAGGATCTCCAGCTTTGACCACTGCATTAATGAGCACTTTGGCTAAAGTTGTAGCTATTGCAACACTTTACAAACTGGTATCTGCATTAAACCTGGTTCCGTCTTTAGACAATCAGGATCTTTTAGGAACTTTTGAAACCATTGTAGTAATTATTTCAATCGCTTCTATGACCGTTGGTAATATCATGGCGTTAAGACAAGTAAATGTAAAACGTATGTTGGCATTCTCAGGAATCTCACATGCCGGTTTCATGTTAATGACTTTGTTAACCGTAGCAACATCTGCAGGTGTATTATTATACTATACTGCTGCTTATGCTTTAGCCGGAATCGCTGCTTTTAGTGTTATCTTATATGTATGCAAAAACCAAGACAACGAAGACATTACAAATTTTCATGGTTTAGGGAAAACAAATCCTTTATTGGCTGCAATCCTTACAGGTTCCTTATTATCAATGGCGGGTATACCTATTTTCTCCGGATTTTTTGCTAAACTTTTCTTGTTTAATCAAACCATTCAGGCTGGATATATTGCTTTGGTAATCGTGGCTGTTATAAACTCAATTATTAGTGTTGGATATTATTTCAAATTAATTTTAGCTATGTATTCTAAAGAACCTAATCAGGAACGTACCGGAAAACCTTTCCTTATTTATGCGGTTGCTGTAATTTCGATCGCCTTAAACATTGCTTTAGGTTTATTTCCATCTTTAGTTTTAGATCTTCTAAATTAAAAATAAATTCATACAATATACAAAGCCGTCAATTGTTATTGATGGCTTTTTTATTGGTTCAAATTGTTAAAAATTCCATAGTATTACAGGCACATCAAAAAATATCGATTATATTTGATGAGTTTTAAAACCAATCATATTATGAGCTTCAATTCTAAAAATCCATTTTTAAGCAACAAACGTTTTTCATCAAATGCTGTTTCAAAAGCAGAAGAAGTACATCAGGCACAAATTATTGATTACAATCAGGAAATGACTTTGTCAGGTACTATTAATAAAACCGCTATTTTATTTTTAATATTATGCGGATCTGCAATGGTAACGTGGTGGATGGCATTTAACGGAATGAACGCAATGTTACCCACTATTGGCGGTGCTATTGTAGGTCTTGTTTTAGTTATAATTTCAGCTTTTAAACCACAGCTTTCTCCTTATTTAGCTCCAGGTTATGCCTTGTTTGAAGGATTATTTATTGGAGGAATTTCGGCTATTTTCGAAGCAATGTATCCCGGAATTGTAATTAATGCTGTTAGCGCAACATTAGTAACTTTTTTAGTTTGTTTAGGTTTATATAAATTCAAAATTGTAAAAGTTACAGAGCAATTCAAATCAGTTGTGATTGCTGCTACATTGGCAATTGCTACTTATTATATCATTTCATGGTTAGCTTCGTTGGTTTTTAACTTTACTCCTGTTCATTACGGAAACGGAATGATGAGTATTGGAATTAGCGTTTTTGTAATTGTTATTGCTGCTTTAAACTTATTTCTTGATTTTGATCAAATAGAAAAAGGAGTTCAGGAAAGAATGCCAAAATTTATGGAATGGTACGGAGCAATGGGATTAATGATTACATTGGTTTGGTTGTACGTTGAATTCTTAAGATTATTATCAAAATTATCAAGTAAAAATTAAGTATTTCCAAAATATAAATACAAAGCCTTTTTGAACTTTTCAGAAAGGCTTTTTTTATGTATTCTATTGGTCCTATAATAAACTTTACACTCCTTAAATAAGCAATTTATACGTCTTATATTGCTCAAAATTATCCTTTTAGAACGTCATTAAACCCCTGCTTACTTTTCTAAAATCAGCCTGCTTTTAATTTAAAAATTAGTCTGAATTTTTAAAAATAGTTTTATTTACAACCAAATTAGACTCAAAATAACGAGAATTCCTCTTCTTAATTATAAGCTTTTTCTTTCTTTTATAAATCGTTACTAAAATAATTTAAAACAATAAATCTCGCCTTACTTTCTACTAAATTTTCTTTTGGCCAATTTTTTTAATACAATAAAAACAAAGCCTGACATCGATTCTTACAAATATGTAATAAATTGCATTTAATGTAATTTATTACATATTCAATATTTAAACAAGCTTTTTTTTACACTTTATATTTTTTTATTGCAAAAAAAATAAACATTTAAAAAAATAGATATATTTTTGTGCAATCGATTACAATTTAATTATTTGTGTTGATACTCAAAAAACCACAAAAACTTTATTAACTAAAAAACCACAATTATGAAAAAAAACCTACTTATTCTGACTTTCCTATTAGTCTGTATTCAGACTTGGGCACAACAAATTCAAATTAACGAAGCTTCCGGCTGGTTAGAATCTGCTTTTGTAAAATGGCAACCCCTAAGCAATGCCCAAACGTACAATGTTTACTATACCGGAAATGGTTTTACAGATAAAAAAATAGACGACCAGCTTATTCGAAGCTATGGCTCATACTACAGAGCAGATATTCCGGGGCTAAAAGCCGGAACATATGCCATAAAAGTAAAACCGGTAATCTCCGGAACCGAAGGAACAGGATCTACTACAAGCAACCTAACTGTTCTTGCTCAGGATCGTAATGGTTTTGCTTTTGATGGAGGTCGTGTTCCAGGAGGTTACAATGCTGACGGAACTCCAAAAACAGGTGCGGTAATTCTTTATATCTCGCAAAACACCAAAAATACCATATCGACAGACATTACCGGTGCAAGTGCAAATCCGTGCGTTGGTTTACAAAATATCTTATACGCCATTAAAAAAGGAAAAGACACCCGTCCGTTTATATTCCGCCTGATCGGCAACATAACAGATATGACCGTAATGGAAGGTGGAGATGTGGTGATCGAAAACTCTAATAATGCTTCTAGCTATGTTACCATAGAAGGTGTTGGTACAGATGCAGTTGCAAATGGCTGGGGAGTACGCCTTAAATCTGCTTCGAATATTGAAGTTAGCAATCTTGGATTTATGAATTGTAACAGTACTGCCGGAGATAATGTTGGAATGCAACAGGACAACGACCACGTTTGGGTGCATAACTGCGATTTATTTTACGGAAATGCGGGTAGTGATGCTGACCAGATAAAAGGCGACGGTGCGCTAGACAATAAATCATCAACTTACATCACATTGTCGTACAACCACTTTTGGGACAACGGAAAAGCAAGCCTTTTGGGATTAAGTGAAGGGACTACCACTGGTTTATACATCACATATCACCACAATTGGTTTGACCATTCAGATTCTCGTCACCCGCGCGTTCGCTATTATTCTGCTCATATCTACAATAATTATTTTGATGGAGTTGCAAAATACGGATCAGGTTCTACATTAGGTTCTTCCCTATTTGTAGAAGCAAACTATTTTAGAAATAGCAAACACCCAATGATGACCTCATTGCAGGGAACTGATATTTGGGATGAAGTCAATCAGGTTAATAATGCCGGAACTATGGGAACTTTTTCAGGTGAAGCAGGAGGTTCTATTAAAGCTTTCAATAATACTTTTGATGCAGATATCGCCACAAACAGCATGCGTTTTGTAGCGTATGGCGATACAAATCCTTTGTACAACATTTCAGGAAAAATTAGCTCTACTACTGACTTTGACGCGTATCTTGCCACTACAAGAGGCGAGACTGTAAGTAGTACTGTTAAGTCTAAATCTGGTGCAAATACTTATAACAACTTTGATACAAATGCTGCATTTTATATAAAAAATCTTGTTACAGATCAACCTGCAACAGCCAAAACCAAAGTAATCCAATATTCAGGACGTGTTTCCGGAGGCGATCTAAAATGGACATTCGATAATAGTGTAGACGATAAATCCTCACTTGTTATTACAGCCTTAAAATCTGCATTAACAAACTACAGCAGTTCATTAGTTTCAGTGCAAGGCGAAGGCAATCCGCCAGCAAGCTCACAAACGCTTACTTCTACAACTAACAACAACCAGACAGTAGCAACCGGAACAGCTATAGCTTCAATTGTTTTTACTTGGGGAGGTACTGCAACAGATGCAACAGTAACAGGATTACCAGCTTCTGGAATTAGTTTTGCGAAAAATACTTCGGCAAAAACCATCACAATTTCTGGTACCCCAACTGCTACGGTATCTTATTCTATTGCTACTACCGGAACCGGAACATTTGCAACGGGATCAGGAACTATAACGGTAACAACAAGCACTCCGAGTACTAACCAGATACATAATTTTACAACTTCTGGAAAAACAAGTTCATTTTACACCATTACCGGAAACCTGAATTCTACGCCAGGATCTGTAGTATATGCTGGATTAACATTAACTGAACGTTTAAAAATTGAATCAAGCACAACGATTACGTACACGACAACAAATTCGTCAACGTTGACCTTAGTTTTTGACTCTAATTTTACGGGAACCGTAAAAATTAATAACGTTTCTTATACTGCATCAGCCGGAATAGTAACGGCATCAATACCAGCAGGAACAAATACTATAAGCAAAGGATCTGTAGCAAATCTATTCTATATAAGTACAGAATATAATAACAATACATTGCGTCTGGCAGACGTTGAGGAAACTCAAACACCACAAACCATTAAACCTTTTTTATATCCAAATCCGGTTACAAACTCCTTATCGATATCGGGTTCTACACAAAATATAGAAAAAGTTGCGATCTACAATATTTCAGGAATGCTTGTAAAAACAATCGACAAAAACACAGAAAATATAGATGTAAGTGCTCTAATTCAGGGAACTTATTTAGTCAAAGTATACACCAATGCCGGTTCATTTACCCAAACTATTCTTAAAAAGTAAATTCACAAAAAAAAGGCTTCCAAATTTGGAAGCCTTTTCATAAAATTGTCTAAATCTACAAATCAAATTTGATTCCTTGTGCCAGAGGTAAACTAGTCGTATAGTTTATTGTATTAGTTTGACGACGCATATAAATTTTCCAGGCATCAGATCCAGATTCACGTCCGCCACCGGTTTCTTTTTCTCCACCAAAAGCACCACCAATTTCAGCCCCTGAAGTTCCGATGTTTACGTTTGCAATTCCACAATCAGAACCTACAACAGATAAAAATCTTTCGGCTTCACGTAAATTATTTGTCATAATAGCTGATGATAACCCTTGCCCTACTCCATTTTGAAAATCGATCGCATTGTCTACTTCTCCAGAATATTTAATTAGATATAAAACAGGTGCAAATGTTTCGTGTTGTACAATTGCATACGAATTTTGAGCTTCGGCAATTGCAGGTTTTACATAACATCCACTTTCATAACCTTCGCCTGAAAGCACTCCGCCTTCAACCAAAATTTTTCCGCCCTCAGCAACTACTTTATTCAAAGCAACTGCATACATTTCTACAGCATGAGTATCAATAAGTGGTCCAACATGATTGTTTTCGTCAAGCGGATTCCCAATTCTTAATTGTTTGTAAGCTGCTACCAAAGCGTCTTTTACTTTATCATAAATACTTTCATGAATGATCAATCTACGAGTCGATGTACAACGTTGTCCGGCAGTTCCTACCGCGCCAAAAACAGCACCAATAACGGTCATTTTAATATCAGCATCCGGAGTAACGATGATAGCGTTATTTCCGCCAAGTTCTAATAATGATTTACCCAAACGTCCTGCAACAGTTTGTGCTACAATTTTTCCCATTCGGGTTGAACCTGTAGCAGAAATTAATGGAATTCTGGAATCAGCTGTCATTAATTCCCCAATTTTATAATCACCATTAATCAAACAAGAAATTCCTTCCGGCAAATTGTTTTCCTTAATAACTTGTGCAATAATGTTTTGACAGGCAATACCGCAAAGAGGTGTTTTCTCAGATGGTTTCCATACGCAAACATCTCCGGAAATCCATGCCAAAGCTGTATTCCAGGACCAAACAGCAACCGGGAAATTAAATGCCGAAATAATCCCGACAACGCCTAATGAATGATATTGCTCATACATACGGTGTCCGGGTCTCTCTGAATGCATTGTGAGTCCATGCAATTGACGGGATAATCCAACTGCAAAATCGCAGATATCAATCATTTCCTGAACTTCACCATATCCTTCTTGCAATGATTTCCCCATTTCGTAAGAAACCAATTTACCAAGAGCTTCTTTATTTTCGCGTAATTTTTGCCCAAACTGACGAACAATTTCTCCACGTTGTGGTGCAGGAATCAAACGAAAAGTTTTGAAAGCTTCTGTTGCCGCCTGCATTACTTTTTCGTAATCCTGAGGTGTTGACATTTTTACCGAAGCAATTAATTTTCCGTCAACTGGTGAATAACTTTCTAATATTTCCCCTGATGAAAAGTTTTCTAATCCGGTTGATGTTCCTTCATTAATCGTTTTGATGCCCAATTTTTCCAGAGCCTCATTCATTCCAAATTGCGATGCTATTGTTGTCATTGTAACTTTTTTAGTTAAAATTGTTATATTTTTATGTAAAGATATTATTTCGAGTTGAATTTCAACCGAAGCGCATTGTTAAAATCAAGTAAATTTAGGATTAATAAAACTCAATTAAAGAAATATTCCTGTATTTATTCGTCTTAATTCAGGAACTTTGCAGCAACAAAATTATTTAAATATGTCTGTTTTCAATCGTTTCCTTATTTGTTTGGTTTTAATTTCTGCAAATGTATTTTCTCAAAAAGAGCAAAAATCTTCTTTTCAGGTTGTTCCGTTGGGAATAAAAGGCGGAATTGACGAAAAAAATCTTTCGGCTTATTTGGTTGCTCCGGTAAATACAAATGATTTTATTTCTCTTGACGCGGGAACTATAAATGCCGGAATCGAAAAAGCAATTGAAAACAAGATTTTTAAAGTTTCGACAAGCGAGGTTTTACGTAAATACATTAAAGGATATCTTATCTCTCACGCACATTTAGATCACGTTTCAGGATTGATTATTAACTCACCGGCTGATTCTTCAAAAACGGTATATGCAACTGAGAAATGTATGGAAATGATGGAAAACCATTATTTTAATGATCAGACGTGGGCTAATTTTGGTGATATAGGTCCCGGAAAGCCCTTAAAAAAATACCATTTCCAGACTCTTAATATTGGAGAAGAAACTCCAATTACCAATACAACAATGACGGTAAAAGCATTTCCGCTAAGTCATGTGAATCCGTTTGAAAGCACAGCATTTTTAATTAAAAACGGAGAATCGTATGTGCTTTATTTAGGAGATACCGGACCTGACTCAGTAGAAAAAAGCGACAAGCTAAAAGCTCTTTGGACCGCAATTGCGTCTCTTGTAAAAAGCAAACAACTAAAAGGAATTTTTATCGAAGTTTCTTTCCCAAATGAACAACCTGATCAATTCTTGTTCGGACATTTGACTCCTAATTACCTGATGAAAGAACTTCATACTTTAGAAGATTTATCCGGAAAGGGAACTTTAAAAGGTTTTAATATCATTGTTACGCATTTGAAACCGCCAACCAAAAATATCATCAAACTTAAAGAACAAGTGCAAAAGCAAAATGATTTAGGGTTGAACATTATTTATCCGGAACAAGGGAAGAGATTTGAATTGTAATAACTATTTTTCAAGGAATTTATCGAATTGTTATTGAAAGTAAAATATATTTTTGTAAGTTTATTTTTATAAATTTACAAAATGAAAATTATTTGGTCAGCTGAAGCAAAATATACTTTTTATAGTAATAGAAACTATTTATTACATCATTGGAATCATGAAACAGCTAAAAAATTCATAGAAAATACAATACATACTATCAATCTACTTATACAAAATCCTTATCTGGGAAAATATAAGATGGATTTAAAATGTAATGTTGTATTGATTTCTAAGCAAATCTCTCTACATTACGAAATACATAATGATTCTATTGTTTTAATTATTTTTTGGGATAATCATCAGAAACCTCTAAATTAATATTTATAATTAAATTAATCCCTTACTTTTCAACTCCAATAACATTTCTTCATGAGTAATAAAATTACCTTCTTCGAAGTCACGCTTTCCTTGTTCAATCCCTTTTATCAATTCTAATCGAAAATTTTCTTCCGGAGAAAGTATTTTCGCAATAGAAAGCATCTCATCCGGAGTAAAAGTCTGGGTTTTTAGTTTTCTATAAAAAGTAGGACTAGGTATGCCTGCTTTTTCAATAATATAGGCTTTTTTAAAGGGAGATTTATCCATTAAATCCTCAATACTATTTACTATATTTTTATATGTGATAATTTCTTGTATCATTTTTGATTTAATTTCATATCATTAATGATACAAATATAGTAATATTCTTTCTTGAAAGCACAATCATTCTTATGAAAACGAATGCCTTAGCCCCGATAGAAGTGGAAATCCTTCTGTGTCCGCCGCGGCGGACACAAAAGATTGGAACGAATAGCGGGAAATAGCTCCTAAAAAACCTAAAACTCTAAATTTTGACATTCCAAATTCTAAAAAAGCTATAATTCAAAATTTCTAATGCTAATATATAATACCTAACAGGTTTTCAAAACCTGTTAAAATACATTGACTCAATCTACTATTTCTTCGCTACAAATCTGGGATCAGTCTCCATTACGGTTCCGCAATTGTTGCAAGTTCTCAATTCTTCTGAATTATAGAAATGTTCGAAATGTGGCAAGAAATCTTTCTCTATGTTATGTAATTCAAAAAACACTTCATAAAGTTTATGATTACAAGTGTCACAATGCCAAAGTAATCCGTCAGTATATCCTTTTCCGGCACGTTTGCGCTCGATTACTAAACCTATAGAACCTGCTGAACGAACTGGCGAATGCGGAATTTTAGCGGGATGCAGATACATATCTCCGGCATGTAATTCCATTTCCTTACGTTCGCCATCTTCCTGAATTACCACTTTTATACTGCCTTCGAGTTGGTAAAAAAGTTCTTCGGTTTCGTTGTAATGATAATCTTTACGGGCATTTGGGCCAGCAACAATCATCACGATATAATCACCGGAATCTACATAAAGATTTTTATTACCTACAGGTGGTTTAAGTAAATGACGGTTTTCGTCGATCCATTTGGTTAAGTTGAAGGGTTTTGCTATTGACATGTTTAGTGGTACTAAGTTTTTAGCTAAGTTAAGGAAAAGTTTTCAGTCGCGGTCGCAGTTTTCAGTAAGTTCTGACTGTAAACTGAGACTGAATACCAGACCTATTTTACCTCTTTGATCAGATAAATATAAACAGGAAAATGATCGCTAAAACCAACTTCGGTCAAACTATGTCGTAACGGATATCCTTTATATTGTCCAGAAGTGGTAATAAGAAAAGGTCTGTTGAAAATGCCGGCTTTCCAAAATTTAAACGTCAAAAAATCTGGTTTTATAAGAGATTCCGTCATGATAATCTGGTCAAAAATATCCCAGGAATCTCTAAAAGCAATTGTTCCCATGCCGTTATTCGCCATTTCTTCAAACGGATTAAAGACTCCAAATTCAGGAACGTCTGCTTTTTTTGCCTTTGCTCCCAACGCTATTTTTACACTTTTGTTAAACGGACCATCGTTTAAATCACCCATTGTAATTACTTTAGCATTGGGATTTATTTGCTGAAGTGAGTCTATAATCTTTCGGTTTAAATTTCCAGCGGCTTCCCTAAACGGACTACTCTTTTTCTCCCCTCCCGATCTTGAAGGCCAGTGATTGACTATAATATGAATCTCCTCACCCTCTAAAAAACCGGTTATTAAAAGCTGATCTCTTGTAAAGATTCGATTGTTATTGGCTGTTTTTATTTCGACTTCATCATCGGTATCTTCTTTCTTTTCTTCTTTTGCAATTGCATTATTTTTATAGATATATAAAGGTATATTAGAATACGATGTAGGTTTAAAGTATTTCTTTTGGTACAGCAATGCAACATCAATTCCGCGTTTGTCCGGCGAATCAAAATGAATGATTCCATACTCTATATCAAGTAATTTTGGTTGTTTTATTAAATCTTCCAGAACGCCACGGTTTTCGATTTCAGAACCGCCAATTAGTGTTGGTGCATTAGGATTTTCGGGAGTTCCTATTTGGGATAAAACCCTCGAGAGATTTTTTAACTTCTGCTCGTATTTTTCTTTTGTCCAATGCTGCGCTCCGTTTGGTGTCCATTCATCATCATGTGTTGCAGGATCGTTTATCGTATCGAAAAGATTTTCGAAATTATAAAAGGCAACAGTATGAATGTTGTATTTTTTGGATTGTGCCTGCAAAATCAAAAGAAAAAACAGCGCAATGAAACAAAACTGAAATCTAATAATCTTCATGAATTTTAATGTTTTAGATGTTCAATTTAAGCAAATAAATCAATTTGTAAGAATTTTCTAATTATTTTAATTTTTAAAATTTCTATATTTGTTTACCTTTATAATGAATTAGCATAGAAACCATGAACATGAGACAATCCCAAAACTTCAAAAAGTATATTTCTTTTTCTCCTTTCATATTTTTTATTTTTGCTTTACAATCATTTACCTGTCAATCCCAACAAAACATGATAACACCACCTTATTTACAAAAAGGAGATACTGTAGCTATTTTAGCAACTGCCAGAAAAAACATCGATGACAACTTAAAACCTACCATAGATTTACTGCACAGTTGGGGGTTAGAAGCTGTTGTTGGAACCACAATTGGACTTGATTTTAATCAACTTGCGGGAACTGATGAGCAACGTGCTGCCGATTTTCAACATCAGTTGGACAACCCAAATATTAAAGCAATCTGGTGTGTTCGCGGCGGATACGGAACAGTAAGAATGGTCGATTTATTAGATTTTACCAAATTCAAACAACACCCGAAATGGATTATCGGTTTTAGCGACGTTACGGTTTTGCACAATCATTTAAATACAATGGGCTACAAATCGCTTCATGGTGTAATGCCGGTAACGATTCCGCGTGCTACTCCGGCAGCCATTAGCTCAATGAAATCAGGTTTATTTGGAGAACCTTTGTCGTATACTATTGCACCGGACAAAATGAATCGTTTTGGTAAAGCCACCGGCGAACTAGTGGGCGGTAATTTATCTATTTTATACAGTTTATTAGGATCTCCATCGGCTATAGACTGCAAGGATAAAATTTTATTTATCGAAGATCTTGACGAATACTTGTATCATATTGATCGAATGATGATGAATCTAAGACGCAATGGCTGTATCGAAAACCTAAAAGGGATTATTGTTGGCGGAATGACAAAAATGAAAGACAACGAAGTACCGTGGGGCAAAAATGCCGTTGAAATTGTAGATGATGTTACTAAAAAATACAATATTCCGGTAATCTTCAACTTTCCGGCAGGACATATTCAGGACAATAGAGCTTTGATCATGGGAAATACCATTTCGATTGAAGTAAACGAAACCGGAAGTACAGTTTCTTTTCAAAAATAATAATTTCTCGTTTCTTCCAATCAAGAAGAATCCAAAATACCACATAAAAATCTCGCAAAGACGCAAAGTCGCAAAGCAATTTCAATAAGGCTTTGTAGACTTTGCGTTTTTGCATGCACTTACATTTCTAACACAACATCTCCAACTCAAACTGGAAAACTGAGACTGAGACTGAAAACTTAAAAACATGGCTGAACACAATGAACTCGGAAAAAAAGGAGAAGATCTTGCTGTGGACTATCTTCAGGAAAACGGCTATAAGATTTTAGAGCGAAACTGGACTTTTAAGAAGGCAGAAATAGATATTATTGCACAAAAAGATCTCTTTTTGGCCGTTATCGAAGTCAAAACACGATCCAGTTTAGATTTTGGATTACCGCAAGATTTTGTGAAGCCCAAAAAAATTCAACTTCTGATAAAAGCAGTAAATGCCTACATAAACTATAGGGAAAAGGATTCTTATGATGATTTAAACATTCGTTTTGACATCATTGCCATCCATAAAGATGGTGAAACATTTGCAATTGAACATCTTACAGATGCTTTTTACCATTTTTAACACAAATTTTTATTGTTATATTTGTAACAAATTGTTTTTTTATTTATATTTGCGGAAATTTATAACACCCCTATTCACTAAACCAGCACAATCAAGTTACAAAAAAAAAAGAAAAAATTATGAAAACCGTTTCTTCAATCGTCGAAAATTACATCAAAACAAAACCCTTTTTGCTAAATGCGCTATCGCTTGGAATCATTAACCTGACTTCCCTTTCCCGGAACATTATGACCGAATTAGAAAGTGAATTTGGCAAAGAAGTGAAACAAGGCGCTGTTGTAATGTCCTTAAAACGACTCACAGAAGAATTGGACTTTAAATTGAACCATAAAATCAATAAAGTAATTAAAAATATTGGTGAAATTACGGTTCGATCTGAGTTGACAGATTATACTTTTGCTGCTTCTGAAACTGTCTTAAATAAACAAGCAGATTTAATTTCGGATATCAACGCTTTATCGGACATTTTTTATACTTCTTCTCGCGGTGTAAACGAAACTAATATTGTGGTTAGCAGCAGTGTAAACCATTTGGTTGAAAAACATTTTGTTCGAGAAAAACTAATTCAGAAATTAGATAATTTAGCTTCTATTACTGTAAAATTACCTAAAGAAAATATCGTAGTTCCCGGTATTTATTATTTCATTTTTCAGCGTTTGGCCTGGGAAGGAATTATCATAAATGAGGTAATTTCGACTTCAAACGAATTTACTATTTTGGTGGGAGAAGATCAGGTTGATGTTGCTTTTAAAGTAATCAAAGACCTGAAAAACTAGTCTGCTTTTTTAAATACTAAAGAATTACCATAAATTCTTTCTTTATAGAATCCTTTTGTACTTTTTATTAAAAAGGCAAAAGGATTTTTTTGTCTGGACCATTACAAAATCAATATTTATTGCGAGCCTAAATAAGAATATTCTCAATAAAACACTTCTAGAATACTTAATTTACAAAATAACAGCTTAAAACTTATTGACTTGATAAAAAGCTACTTACCAATACCGTTACTGGTATTCAGTATAAATTTTATTAAAAAAAATAGAATTAACTTTTTTTTAATAAAATTTGTTGCGAATAATATTTTTATATATTTGCTAATCAGTCAATAGATTAGAGTACCAATTTTGATAGTATCATAATATAATTAGAATTAAATAAAGACTAATTAAATTAATGTCAGAAGCAAGAGAGCATAGCGAAAAATTATTGGTGAGTGAACTCAAAAATGGCAACGAAAAAGCATTTCGTTCCCTTTTTGATTTATACTATCAGGATATCTATGGTTACAGCATTAGTATTTTAAAATCTAAAGAAGCTGCTGAAGAGAATGTTCAGGATGTTTTTATGAAAGTATGGCAACACCGCGAGAATTTAAATCTTGATCAATCCTTTAAAGCATATATTTTTACGATTGCCAGAAATCAGGCTTTTAATTTTTTGAATAAAGCGGCAAATGATCAATTGCTTAAAGAAGAAATCTTTTACGAAAGTCAGAAATCACATGAATATGGCGATTATTTGATTCGGGAAGCCGACTGTAAAAAACTTCGAAAGCAGGCAATGAAACAATTGCCCCCCAAACGAAAGCAAATATTTAAGATGTCCCGAAAAAAAGGGATGAGTTACGAAGAAATTAGCCAGGAACTTGGCATCTCTATCAATACAGTCAGGAACCAAATGAGCAAAGCATTAGAATCGATGCGAGTCTTTTTTCAAGTTCATGACGAAATTATCTAAACCAAAAAACCACGTTAACCACTAAAATCACTCTTCCGGGTGATTTTTTTTTGTTTTTAATTTAAGCTTAACCGCAAAGTGCGCAAAGGTTTACGCAAAGCTTGTCATCCTGAGCGAAGTCGAAGGCACACAAGAAACTCTACAAAGATTGGCGATTTTGTTTGCGTAAATTTCTTTGCGCATTCAACGGATTAAAATCCGTTGCTACAAAATAAATCATTCCTGCAAAATTTTTCTTCAAGACGTTCCGATAGGAACAAAATATATTCTAGGGATGGATTTTAATCCATTCATCGCAATCAGAATCGACAAACATATACGCCAATCTTTGTAGAGCTTCTCGTGGAGATTTCTCCTCCGTCGAAATGACAAAACAATATCTTCATCCCAAAAAAACTATTTTTTTTTATTTTTTTTTCTGAATTTTTATTTTAGCATAAACCTCAACAAAATCAATACTTCACAGCATTTATCAATTTGATTAAATGTTAAAATTAAAAAATTTACAACGTTTGAGTAGTACTCAACTTGCTTTCGACTGTATTATATAAAACCCGGACCTAAAATCAATTCGTAATGAATTCAAATTCTGAAATAAAAAGACTTTTACAAAAGTTTGTTTTAAACCAATGTACACCCGAAGAAACAAACGAGGTAATTGCCTATTATAAAAAAAATAAACTTACGGATGATTTCCCTTCAGTCGAGGACATTCAAAATCTTTTGGGCGAAATACCAAAAATGAATCAGCAAACGGCTGATAATATCTTCCTGAACATCTTGTCTGATTTTAAAGAAAAGGAAACTACAATAGAAATTACTCCTAAAAAATCTAATTTCACAAAATACATTTCTATTGCCGCTTCGATATTGGTTGTATTAGGAATTGGTATTGCGTACCAAAAAGGAACATTTGCAACTAAATCTGAACCTAAATTCGATTTTAAAAGTAACGATATTGTTTTGCAACTTGAAGATGGAAAAGTCCAGATTATATCCGAAAACAATTCGGCTCAGGTAAAAGATGCCCGCGGGAATGTCGTTGGAAATCAAAACGGGGATAAAATCGTTTATGAAAACAATTCCAATACAGAAAAAGTAACCTACAATACGATCAAAATTCCGTATGGCAAGAAATTTCGTTTACAACTCTCTGACGGAACTTTTGTGCACCTAAATTCAGGAACGACTTTAAAATATCCGGTTAAGTTTATTGCCGGCGAAAACCGACAGGTTTATTTAGACGGGGAAGCCTTTTTTGATGTTGCCAAAGACAAAAAACATCCTTTTATTGTAAATGCCGATGCATTGAATGTTCGGGTTCTGGGAACTCATTTTAATGTTTCGAATTATCCTGAAGATGCTGCAACCGATGTTGTATTAGTCGAAGGTTCTGTTGGAATGTACCGCTCAAACGAAGAATTTGATGCTGCTAAAAACACCATATTAAAACCGGGCTATAAAGGAAGTTTCAATAGAGATAACACTCTTATTTCGACCAAAGCTGTTATTACAGATATCTATACTTCATGGATCAATGGCGGCTTGACTTTTAGAAATATGTCGTTTAAAAACATCATTACAAAACTGGAAAGACGCTACAATGTGACCATCATAAACCAAAACGAAAAATTGGCCAACGAAAAATTCAATGCCAGCTTTAGCGATGAATCCATAGAAAAAGTTATGAGCTATTTTAATGACATTCACGGCATAAATTACACCATAAAAAACAATCAAATACTAATTAAATAACCACTAAAAAATGAAAAAACATGAGGGAATAACAATACAGGAATAAAAAAATCGGAAAGAGCTGCGAACAATTTCCGATTTACTAAGTGATTGAATATAACGAATTAACTACAATCAATTAACAAAATTATGAAAAAAAAATCTAAGAATAATGGGTTTCTATACTCATTGTTCCAAAATGACCTAAAATTGAAACTAACTACACTACTTATTTTGGTCGCCATGTTTAATATTAGAGGAAATACTTATGCCCAAAAAACAAAAGTAACTCTTGGATTAAACAATTCAACAATCGAAAAGGTTATTGAGACCATAGAACAAAAAACAGATTTCAGGTTTATTTACAAATTGAATGATATCGACTTAGATCGCACGATTTCTATTTCTGTAAAAGATCAGCCTATCAATATTGTTTTAGATAAACTTTTTAAAGGAACGCCAACTGAATTTAAGATTCGTGATACGCAGATTATCTTAAAAAAACCAGAACTCAAAACACAAAATATTGAATATCAAAAACAAACTGTAACGGGAATTATTACCGATGAAAATGGTTTGCCTTTACCCGGAGCTTCGGTTATTGAGGAAGGAACTAAAAACGGAATGGTTACTGATTTTGACGGAAAATTTAAACTTACGGTCGAAAGCAGTGCTTCTATAATTATTGTGTCTTTTGTGGGATATAAAGAAAAAAAAGTAATTGCCAACCAAACAGTTATCAACATTCAGTTAATTCCTGATGCCACAGACTTGCAGGAAATAGTTGTGGTAGGTTACGGTTCTACAGCCAGAAAAGATGTTACAGGAGCCGTTTCTTCGATAGCTGCAAAAGATATGAATCAGGGTGCTATTGTAAACCCATTGCAATTGATTGCCGGTAAAGCTGCGGGTGTAAACATTACGCAAATTGGTAGCGAACCGGGTTCAGGACCAAGTGTTCGTATTCGTGGTATTTCGTCTTTGATTGGAGGAAATGACCCTCTGGTTGTTGTAGATGGAATTCAGGGTAACATGGATTTATTAAATCAGGTACCTCCTACTGAAATCGAAAGCATCGATGTTCTTAAAGATGCTTCGGCAACTGCTGTTTACGGTTCCCGAGGGGCGCCGGGGGTTATTATTGTAACTACTAAAAAAAATAAAGCAGGAAAAACTACTATGGAATATGTAGGATCTACTTCGATTGATTTTATTCCAAAGAAACTAGAGATGTTAGATGCGAACCAATGGTGGGAAACTGCTCAGAGTGTTGGTGTTCCTGCCTCTGCAAATCATGGTTCAAACACAGATTGGTATGGTCTTCTAACGCAAACCGGAATTACACAAACGCACACATTATCATTTGGTGGGGGAACAGATAAGTTTAATTACAGAGCTTCGCTAACTGCTATTTTGCAGGATGGGGTTGTAATAAATTCCAGCAATCAAAAATATATCGGACGTATCCAGGCGACACAATTGGCTCTTGATGATAAATTAAAATTAACTTTTAATTTAAATACCGGAGTAAACAACGTAACAAATAGCATTGGCGAGGTAGGAACGGTTTCTTACAAGTCAAACCTGATCACAAATTCATTATTGGCCAGACCAACTGATCCTGTTTTTAATACTAACGGATCCTATTATACGGACCCAACGGTATTTCAATATTTAAATCCTTATGCAGTGGCTCAGACTGCTACGAATGAAAGACAAAGTGATAATTTATTCGGGAGTTTAAAAGCCGAATTAGATTTAGGCAAAGGGTTTTCGGCAAACTGGTTTGGAAGCTGGAGAAAAACAAATACAACGATTGGATATTTCATGCCGGCAGAATCAACAGATGCTCTTGCTGTAGATCAAAAAGGATATGCTAATATAAAAAACGAAAGACAAAATGAGAAATTAACTAATATAAGTCTTAATTATAAAAGAACTTTTGGTATTCATAGCTTCAACGCATTGGCATTATACGAATGGCAAAGTCAAACGTATCAGGGTAATTATGCGCAATCAAGAGGTTTTATAAACGATAAAACGACTTACAATGCGCTACAGTTTGGTGATTTTTCTAAAGTACAGTCCAGCGACATTTCATCTTATAAAAATGACAGAACTTTAGTGTCGTATTTAGGACGACTAAACTACTCTTTGTTAGATCGTTATTTACTTACAGCAAGTATCAGACGAGATGGTTCATCTGTATTTGGCGCCAATAACAAATGGGGAAATTTCCCATCAGCATCTGTAGCCTGGCAAATTAACAAAGAATCATTCATGACGACTCAGACTTTATTTAACGAATTAAAGTTACGTGTTGGATATGGAGAAACCGGTAATCAACAAGGACTTTATCCACAAACCTCATTATCATTGGTAGGTAGTGCAGGAACTACTTATTTTGGAGGAATGCCTATTACCAATTTCAACATTACTCAAAATGCAAATGCTGATTTGAAATGGGAAACCAAAAAACAAACCAATATTGGACTTGATTTTGCCCTTTTAAACAATAGATTAAGAGGTAGCGTAGACGTTTACGATTCTAAAACCGAAAACTTACTATTTGATTACACGGTACCTCAACCGCCTTATCCGTATAATCAAATAAAAGCAAACGTAGGAAGCATTTCAAACAAAGGTCTGGAGATTGCTCTTGCCTATGATGTTATCAAAACGGATAATAGTACACTTACATTGGCAGGAAATGTTTCGTTCATGAAAAATGAAGTTCTTAATTTAAGCGGAAGCATCAATGGCATTCCTCTAAATACAGATTATGTAGGCTGGGGAGCAGCAAACTCTTATCTGGTACAAGGAAAACCAGTGGGTGCATTTTACATTTTAGAGCATACAGGTGTAAATGATAATGGCGTTGAAACGGTAAAAGATCGTGACGGAAACGGCATTATCGATCAGGGCGTTAAAAGTCCGGATCGTTATTATGCAGGTTCAGCATTACCTACTTATACTTTTGCATTTAACCCTTCTTACCGATATAAAAACTTTGATGCATCGATGTTAGTAAGAGGTTCCGGAGGAAATAAAATTTACAACGCGCTTAACCAGAATTTAAGTATGCTCGAGAACACCGGTAAATCGAATGTTTTAGAAAGTGCTGTTGATAAGGGAATTCATTCTTCTCCGTATGGATCTGACTTATGGTTAGAAGATGGCTCATTTGTACGTTTAGAAAATCTTACGGCTGGATATAGCTTCCGTTTTACAGATAAATATGTAGACTCTATTCGTCTTTCTCTTACAGGAAACAACTTATTACTGATTACGAATTACTCAGGTATTGATCCGGAATTGAACATTAGCGGAAGCGGTAAAACCGAAGACAACTTTGGTGGTGACAGAGGGATTTACCCTCGTACAAGAAGCGTTGCATTTGGTCTGACTGTAAAATTTAAATAGTAAAAGAAATGAAAATTAAAAATATACTCATAGCAGGAAGCGTTTGTTTCCTAGCCCTTTTTAGCTGTACAGATATTAGCGAAAATGTGTACGATAAATATCCGGCAGACGAATTTTATGGCACACCAGAAGGAGCAAATATTGCTCTTGCTAGTGTTTATGCCGAAATTCCGGGTGACTTTCAACGTAACAATATACCGGGTGTTGGTTATGCAGGAGCAGATAATGGCTGGTACGACATGAACTGTATGGCATCAGACGAGCAGGTAATTCCGCATAGAAACACCGGAGACTGGCAACAAGACTTTGCCCGTTTACACAAACACGAATGGTTACCAACAGATTTTATCATAAACAATACCTGGAACTGGTTGTACAAATCTATTTTTAATGCAAATTTGGCAGTCGAATTATTAGAAAAATCAAATGCCGAAACTTCAAAAATTGCCGAAGCCAAAGTATTGCGTGCATTCTTTTATTATTTATTGATTGATGATTTTGGTGATGTTCCTTTTTATACCAATAACAATATTACGGTTGACAAAATACCACAATCAAGTCGTAAAGAGGTTTATGCTTTTATTGTTAAAGAATTAACCGAAAACGTAGAGTTACTTTCCGGAACAAAAGGAGGAAATTATTACGGAAGATTCAATAAATGGGCGGGTTATACTTTGTTGGCAAAAGTATATTTAAATGCTCAGGTGTATACCGGAGAATCAAAATGGAACGAATGTTTAGCGGCTTGTAACAAAGTGAGCGAAGGCAACTTTACGCTACATTCAGGTGCAGCAAATGCCTCTAGCCCATTAGGAAATAAATATTACGAATTGTTTGGTGATGTACTTCCTGATGATGAAACTATTTTACCTATCTACGCCACTCTGGATGTTGTTTCCCGTAACATTTATGCTGTTCGTAGCGTATACGGTCCGCATGGTACTGCTTTATTTGGCATGGCGGGCTGGAACGGAACTATTGTCCCTAAAGATTTCTTCCTGAAATATGACGTAAATGATATTCGTAGAAAACAATTTTTATTTGGCGAACAACCCGGAGGATTTAATTATACCCTTGATGTTGCTTCTTTAGACAATCCGGGAGCAGCTCCTCAAGCAGGAGTGCGTAATATTAAGTTTTATCCTGCGGGAGCAAAAAGTGGTGGAGGAGCTTCGAATGACTTCCCTATTTTTAGATACGCTGATGTAATTTTAATGATAGCCGAATGTAATACCCGTTTAGGAAATCCAGGTGCCGCAAAACCTTTTATAGATCAAATCAGACAACGTGCGGGATTGAATGCATTAGCTGCAAACCCAACGCTGGATGATATATACAACGAAAGAGGATTCGAATTAAACTGGGAAGGTCACAGAAGACAAGACATGATACGTTTTGACAAATTTTTATTGGCAAACGAATTCAGACCTGCATCTCCTGCTTATCGAAAACTGTTCCCAATTCCAACATCGGCTTTAGACGCAAACAAAGGTCTGAAACAAAATCCGGGTTACTAAAAACAAAACGATCATGAAAAAATATATAAATAAATTATTGGTATTAGGGAGCGTGCTTTTTTTAGGCATTTCCTGCGAAAGTGAAGCCGAATTAACGACACTAAAAGCAGTAAGCTTTCCTGCTGCGATCGAAGTTTCTGCAAGCACAATTATCCTTACAGAAGATACGGCAGATGATAATGTTTTACTCGTATCGTGGCCGGCAGTTACGTTTCCTATTGCGGCACCTGTGACTTATGCCATACAATTTGATTTAACTTCTGATACCAGTGGCAGTAATGCGTGGCAAAAAGCAAAACGAATCGAAGTGGGTCAGGATGTTTTAAGCAAAACATTTACAGATCAGGAGTTAAATAAAATAGCAACCGATTTAGGACTTGCACCAGATATTGCCGGAAAATTAGTCGTTCGTGTAGAGGCTGCAATGGATCGTAAAATCTATTCGAATCCGCTTACAATAACGGTTACTCCTTATGAAAAAAGTGTTGTCTTTGGCGAAATCTATATGCCGGGAGCCTATCAGGGAGAATTTAATGTCGACAAAGGTTTGGCCTTAACAGCCATCTCAAAAGGTGTTTATCAAGGTTATGTTACCGTACTTCCGGGTTATGGAACTATATTTAAATTAAATACAGCCAGAAACTGGGATCAATTTTATGGAGCAGGCGATACAAATGCCAGTTTAAAAAACATGAGTGATACCAACTTCAATTTACCCGGTGAAGGCTCTTTTCAGGTCAAAGTAAACTTGAATACTTTGACATGGAGTTCTACTCCTTATGCCTGGGGAATTGTAGGTTCATCAACACATGCGGCTACACCCGAAGATAAAGATTACGGATGGAATCACTCTATCCCGATGTCCTACAACCATGAAACTAAAACCTGGAAAGTTACTGCCAACTTATTAGCAGGCGCCTTAAAATTTAGATTAAATGACAAATGGGATGTAAACTATGGTCCTGCAGATCCTACAACAAACACCATTAATAAAGATAATGGTGGCGCTTATGATATTCCTGAAGCAGGAACTTATGAAATAACCTTTACTATAGACGATGTAGACCCAGCATCTACAGGTTATCCTGCAACTGCAACTTGTACTATCGTTAAAAAATAATCTAACATTTTAATACGCTAGATTAGTTTGAGTGATACCTGCCTTTTTTGAGCGAAAGGCAGGCTATCTTAAACACCGGGCTTATTAAAAACCAAATTCAAAAAAAATGAAATCAAATATAAATATCGTCTACACTTTACTGCTTGCATTAGCATTTATTTCGTGTAGTTCATCAGATAGCGATTCAGCCCAGGCTCCGCCTTCTCCTTATACCCAATACGGAACTGCATTCGAAAAAATGCCTAAAAAAGAAGATGCTGTAATCTATCAGGTAAACATTCGTGCTTTTAGTTCTGCCGGAACCTTAAAAGGTGTTCAGGAAAGACTTACCCAAATTCAGGAGTTAGGTGCCAATGTTATCTATTTAATGCCTGTATATCCTGTCGGGAAAATAAAAGCTTCCGGAGAATTAGGTTCTCCTTATGCCGTGCAGGATTACAAAGCGGTAAATCCCGATTTTGGATCCTTGCAAGATCTTCAGGTTTTGGTAGAAGAAGCACATAAAAAAAACCTTGCTGTAGTTCTGGACTGGGTTGCCAATCATACCGCTTGGGATAATGCCTGGATTACACAACACCCGGGCTGGTATCAAAAAAATGACAAAGGAGAAATTATTATTCCTCCCGGAACCAATTATACAGATGTAGCCCAATTGGATTTTAATAATACCGAAATGAAAGATGCAATGATCGATGCCATGTCATACTGGGTTTACAATGCAAACATAGACGGTTTTAGATGTGATTATGCAGATCTGGTCCCACAGTCTTTTTGGTCTGATGCCATAACAAAATTAAGAAGCATCAAAAAAAATCAAACCTTGTTAATGTTAGCCGAAGGGTCTAAAGTAAACCATTTTGCTTCTGGTTTTGATTATACTTTTGGGTTCAATTTTTTCAGTACATTAGAAAAAGTATTTAAAGAAAGTACCCCGGCAACAACAATTCAGGATTCTAATGCTACAGAATATGCAAACAATTACAATCCTGAAAACAGAATTGTAAGATACACCAGCAATCATGATGTAAACCTGTCAGACGGAACACCATTAGACCTTTTTGGAGGCAAAAAGGGATCTATTGCTACGTTTGTTGTCGCAGCTTATTTAAAATCAGTACCAATGATCTACAACGGACAAGAAATTGGATACGACAAAAGAATTAATTATTTTGCCAAAACACCTATCGATTGGTCGACTGCTGATGCTGCTATGCTAGCCGAATACAAAAAAATTATTGCTTTTAGAAATACAAGTGCAGCCCTAAAAAAAGGAGTCTATACCGGATATAGCAGCAATGCCATAAGTGCTTTTACGATGGTAAATGATACCGAAAAAGTTTTGGTATTGTCTAATTTAACCAATAATACCATAAAATATCTGGTTTCCCCTGTCTTGAAAGCAACCTGGAAAGATGCTTTTTCAGGAGCTTCTGTAACTCTTGGCAGCGAAATTACGTTACAACCATTTCAATATTTAGTATTGAAAAACTAATACCCACGCAATTTTAAAAACAAAATTAGATTTGCAAAAAACTAAAATAACATGAATTTTCAATCCCAAAAAATATTGCTTCAGATTCGCAGCAAAAAAATAGCGTTGTTCCTTTTTGTTTGTGCCAATTCTCTATGGATTCAGGCTCAGGAAATAACTTCTCCAAACAAAAATCTATCCCTGAAATTTGAATTAAAAGAAGGCGGAATCCCTTCTTACCAATTATCATATAAACAAAAAGCAGTTATAAAACCAAGTTCTTTGGGTTTAGAACTACAAAATTTGCCTTCGTTTTTGGATGGTTTTACCGTTACAAATACAGCACAATCTACAGTAGATGAAAATTGGAATCCTGTTTTAGGTGAAGAAAAAACAATTCGCAACAATTACAATGAATTGGTTGTTACATTAACGCAAGCAAAAAACAACAACCGATACATTCGCATTCGTTTTCGTTTATTCAACGACGGATTAGGTTTTAGATATGAATTTCCGAAACAAAATGATTTGAATTATTTTGTTATTAAAGAAGAACGTTCTGAATTTAATCTGGCCGGAAATCATAAAATTTTCTGGATTCCGGGAGATTACGATACCAATGAATATGCGTACACAACGTCGAAACTTTCTGAAGTGCCTTCGTTAATGAAAAAAGCAACAATCGATATCAATTCGCAATGGCCTATTAAGGAATTAGCAGTGCAAACACCATCTATGATGAAGTCTGATGACGGTTTGTATATCAACATTCACGAAGCAGGTTTGATCAATTATCCGGCGATGTATCTGGAACTGGATGCTGTAAATTACAAAATGCGCAGTCATTTGGCCCCTGATGCCGTAGGTGCAAAAGGCTATATGCAAACTGATGCGCAATCGCCATGGAGAACTATTGTTGTAAGTGATAAAGCCACAGAAATTCTGGCTTCAAAATTAATCCTGAACCTCAACGAACCAACAAGTTACAAAGATGTTTCGTGGATAAAACCGGTAAAATATATCGGAATCTGGTGGGAATATTTTGTTGCCGGAAAAAGTACGTGGGCATTCGGTAAAGAAACAAACGTAAAATTAACGGATGATTTTACCAAACTTACGCCAAACGGAAAACACGGAGCCACAACAGAACGTGCAAAAGAATATATTGATTTTGCTTCTAAAAATGGTTTTGATGCAATCCTGATCGAAGGATGGAATATTGGCTGGGAAGACTGGATCAACAACTGGAAAGAGGAAGTTTTTGATTACGTAACCGCTTATCCGGATTTTGATGTAAAAGCAGTACATGAATATGCGGCTTCAAAAGGTGTGAAAATTATCATGCATCACGAAACTTCAGGATCTGCAACCAATTATGAGCGTCGTTTAGATCGTGCTTTTCAGTTTATGAATGACAACGGTTATGATGCCGTAAAAACAGGTTATGTAGGCAAAATTATTCCGCGTGGCGAACATCATGACGGACAATGGATGGTTAATCATTACATAAATGTAGCCAAACGCGCTGCCGATTATAAAATCATGATTGATAGTCACGAAGCGGTTCGTCCAACGGGTTTGCACCGAACTTTTCCTAACTGGATTGCACAAGAATCTGCACGCGGAACTGAGTTTGAATCAATGGGAGGATTAGCGCCGGATCACACGACGATTTTGCCTTTTACCCGTTTAATGGGTGGCCCGATGGATTATACTCCTGGCATTTTCCAGACAGATCTTTCGTATTACGGAACCGGAAGTACGCAACGTGTCAATACGACTTTGGTAAAACAATTGGCTTATTATGTTACCATGTACAGTCCGTTGCAAATGGCAGCTGATATTCCCGGAAACTATGAGCGTTTTCCAGATGCTTTTCAGTTCATTAAAGATGTCGCTGTAGATTGGGATAACAGTTATATTCTAGAAGCTGAACCGGGAGACTATATCACGATTGCCCGCAAAGCAAAAGGAAAAGATGCTTGGTTTGTGGGAGGAATCACAGACGAAAACGCAAGAACTGCCAACATTACTTTTGATTATTTACCTGCCGGAAAAAAATTCATAGCCACAATTTATGCTGATGACAAAGAAGCCAACTGGAACAAAAACCCGCAAAAATATACCGTGACTAAAGTTGTTGTAACCTCAAAAACAATTTTAAAACAGTATTTAGCTCCCGGTGGTGGCGTTGCCATTAGCATTAAAGAAGGAAATACCACAGAATTAAAGGGATTGAAGAAGATTTAATTTAAGGTTCTAAGTTGCTGAGAGACTAAGTCTCTAAGTTTTTTCTGCCACGAATTTCACGAATTAAGCTTGTTTTCTTAATCTCAAAGAGATTAAAAATTTGTGCTAATTCGTGCAATTCGTGGCGAAAAAAACTATTGTCCTTTTTGGACAAAAATTAAAATTTTACTACTTGAAAACTATTAACCACAAAATGTTTGTCAAATTTAAAACAATGCGAGTGAGAATGAATTTTAGTTAGAGATGCTGACAAGCATGCAAAAAAAAGAAATTATGAAAATCAAAATTACCACTAGATTATTTCATTTCACGAAAGCAGTAGTCTGTTTTCTATTATTATTTGCAAGTTCAGTTTATGCGCAGGACCCTGCTCAGTATGGTACGCCCTACACAGGAGTTCCGGACCCAAGAGACGCCAATATTTATCAGGTTCATATTCGTCCGCATAGTGCTTCCGGAACTTTAGCCGCAGTTACCTCTGATCTGGATCGTATTAAATCGCTTGGGATCAATGTACTCTATTTAATGCCTATTTATCCTTACGGAACCGATTCAAGAAGTTCCAACTCTCCTTATTGTATCAAGGATTACAAAGCTGTAGGTTCTGAATATGGATCGCTTACAGATATGCGCAATCTGGTTGCTGCAGCACATACCAAAGGCATGGCTGTCATGCTTGATATTGCTGTAAACGGAACTTCATGGGATCATCCCTGGACTGTATCTCATCCGGAATATTATCAAAGAACCGGAACAACAATCAATCAGCTGGCAAACTTTAGCGATATAGCAGCACTGGATCTTAACAATACTGCACTTAGGGCAGCCATGAAAGATGCGATGCGTTATTGGATTTTTGCAGCCAATATCGACGGATACCGTTGTGATTTTGCCAATAATCCTCCTCTTGATTTCTGGACAGAAATTATCAGTAACTTAAGAGGAATCACTTCTCATAATTTATTAATGCTTGCCGAAGGAGATCGTTTGCAAAATTTTCAGGCAGGATTTGATATGAATTTTGGTGATAAATGGTTTTACGATGCCTTGAAAAATGTTGCAGGCGGAGGTCCGGTTTCTACAAGATTTCAAACCACAAACGACATGGAATATACGTATGCAACAGGAAGTCAGCAAGAAGTAAGATGGACTGCAAACCATGACTCAGAAAACAACAGCGATACCGCTCCTTTTACAGTATTTAAAAGTAATGCCGGAGTAGTCGCAAATTTTTTAGTTTCGGGTTATATGAAAGGGGTTCCTTTTTTAACCAGCGGACAGGAGGTAGCCTTCAATCAGGTAATCCCCTGGCCTTATACCAGTGTAAAAATCAACTGGAGTAATACCGCCGCTACACCGGAATTTGCCAAGATCCTTAATTTTAGAAATAGTAGTGCCGCAATCAGACGTGGTACAATGACACCTTATGCCAGTGATGATATCTGTGCCTTCACCAAAACATTAGGTACAGAGAAAGTTATTGTAATGACCAATCTTAGAAATGCAAGTAAAACATTTGTGATTCCGGCAGCATTGGCAGGAACCTACAAAGATGCCTATACCGGTGCTACAGTAACATTGGTTTCCGGAGCTACACAATCTTTTAATGCTTTTCAATACATTGTTTTAACCAATACAAATGTTGCAGTTGTAGCCGTTACAGGAGTTTCGGTTAGTCCAACAACAGTAACGGTAGGTTTAGGCTCTACACAGCAACTTAATGCGACTATTGCTCCGGCAAATGCAACCAACCAAAACGTAACCTGGACATCAAGCAATACAGCTGTAGCAACTGTAAATGCCTCTGGATTAGTTTCGGCGGTTTCAGCAGGTACAGCAACTATTACCGTTAAAACCGTTGACGGAAACAAAACAGCAACTTCGGCCATAACAGTTGCAGCAATTCCGGTTGCATCAGTAAGTGTTTCGCCAACAACCGCAAGTTTATATGCAGGAAACACACAACAGCTTCTGGCAACAATTGCTCCGGCAAATGCTACCAACAAAACAGTAACATGGAGTTCTAGTAACACAGGAGTTGCAACTGTAAACTCCTCCGGATTGGTTACAGCAGTTTCGGCAGGAACGGCAAATATTACCGTAACAACACAAGATGGAAGCAAAACCGCAATTGCAGCAATAACTGTAAACCCAAATACTAATTTTACCGTTTATTTATATAAACCATCGACTTGGGGAACCGGAATCAAAATTTATTATTGGAGTGCTTTACCTGCCGGAGTTTTAGCAGATGCTTCATGGCCGGGTGTAAACATGACCGATGCCGGAAATGGCTGGTACAGTTATACGTTTACAAATGTAACTTCGACCAATTTAATTTTTAATGACGGAACAAATCAGTCTTCAGATTTAACCCGAAACAAAACCGGTTGGTACATGAATACTACCTGGTACGATTCTAACCCGGGAACTGGTGTAGCCGTTACAGGAGTTACATTGTCGCCAAGCACAGCTGCTTTATTAGTGGGTGCAACGCAACAATTGACACCAACAGTTGCACCTGCAAACGCAACAAACAAAACAGTCAATTACAGTTCAAGCAATACTGCCGTGGCAACTGTTAATGCATCTGGGTTAATAACTGCTGTAGCAAGCGGCTCAGCAACAATTACAGTAACTACTGTTGACGGAAGCAAAACAAGTACTTGTACAGTAACGGTTTCTACCGCTACAGGAACAGGACCTTATTACACCATTAAAAACAGATGGACAGGTGCTTATTTATCTGATGCGGGAGCCAATGTAGGTTACGGAGCAACGGCTTCGAACAACAATTACAAATGGCAAAAAATTGCGATCGATGCTACTTATTTTGTGCTAAAAAATGTGGCAACGGGTGAGCTAATGAATATCGAAAGCCAAACCGGAAACGTTCAGTCTAATATAACAGATACTACTTTTTGGAGTGCTCAATGGTCTGCCGATTATATTGACGGAACCTGGATTAGAATTAGAAACAGATGGCAAACAGGAAACATAATTCATGTCGAAAACCAAACCGGATCTGCACAATATGGCAACTCTCAAGATGGTTGGTTTAGCGCACAATGGCAATTGGAAACCACAACAATTTCTGGTTTAGCCGCTAAAGCTACACTCAAAACAGACGAAATTTCGGCTATAGAAAAAGCGATTAGTATATATCCTAATCCTTCGATTGACAATGAATTTAATGTTTCATTGCCAGAATTAGAATCCGGAGATACCGCTTTGATTACCGTTTCTGATATGAACGGAAAAGTGGTCTTAACTCAAAAACTTTCAACATCAGGACAAATCAAACATCATTTAGCGTCAGGGATTTATATCGTAAACATAAATGCTGCTGCTTTGCATGTGACTAAAAAACTGATCGTAAAATAATTTCGTTTTATTAAAGTAAAGGGCGTATGAAAATTTTCATACGCCCTTTTTTATTTTTGCCACGAATTCTCCAAATTAGCACAAATTCTATTTATAAAAATTCGAGTAAATTAGTGAAATTCGTGGCAAACTTTTTAAGAGTTACTCTCCCAACATTTCCATCAATTCCAGAGCTCGTTTGGTCGATTTTACATTTTCGAAAGTCAACAAAAGTCGTAAACCATTTGGTGTTTGTTTTTCTTTCATCTGGCAAAGATTACTGTGTGTCGTCACAAATTTTATCATTTTATGAAAACGCTTCGATTGGTAATAATCTGATTGTTGATCCGAAACAAAATAACCAATCATTTTGCCTTTTTTCATCACTAATTTCTCGATCCCCACACTGGTGGCGATCCATTTGATGCGAATACTATTCATTAAGGCATTGGCACGCGGAGGCATAGGTCCAAAACGGTCAATTAATTTGTTTTGAAACACAACTAATTGCTCTTCATTTTTTACACCACCTAACTCATTATATAAACTCAAACGCTCGGTGACATTATTGATATATTCATCAGAAAATAACAATTCAAAATCAGTATCGATTTGTAGATCTTTTACATATTCCTTCGTTTCAATATCGTTCTCTGCCGGATATAAATCTTTGAATTCATTTTCTTTTAACTCTTCGATGGCTTCGTTCATGATTTTTTGATACGTATCAAAACCAATTTCGTTGATAAAACCACTTTGTTCACCACCTAACAAATCTCCCGCACCACGAATCTCAAGATCTTTCATAGCGATATTAAAACCACTTCCCAGTTCGCTAAATTGCTCCAAAGCCTGAATACGTTTTCTCGCATCTTCGGTCATGGATGAATACGACGGACAGATAAAATAACAGAATGCTTTTTTATTGCTTCGACCTACGCGACCGCGCATTTGATGCAGATCAGACAATCCGAAATTATTGGCATTATTGATAAAAATCGTATTGGCATTGGGTACATCCAATCCGCTTTCGATAATCGTTGTAGCTACCAAAACATCAAAATCACCGTTCATGAATCCTAACATCAATTCTTCGAGTTTAGCACCTTCCATTTGTCCGTGACCAATTCCTACTCTGGCGTTTGGAACCAAACGCTGAATCATTCCAGCCACTTCTTTTATATTTTCGATTCGGTTATTGATAAAGAAAACTTGTCCGTTACGCTGAATTTCATACGAAATCGCATCACGAATGATTTCTTCATTAAAACCAACCACATTTGTTTCTATTGGATATCTGTTTGGCGGAGGTGTTGTAATAACGGATAAATCCCTTGCTGCCATTAACGAAAACTGAAGCGTTCTCGGGATTGGTGTCGCCGTTAATGTCAATGTATCGACATTTGCCGCAATGGTTTTAAGTTTGTCTTTTACGTTCACTCCAAACTTTTGTTCTTCATCGACAATCAATAAACCCAGATCTTTAAAAACTACATTTTTGTTGACCAATTGATGCGTTCCAATAACAATATCAAGTTTTCCTTCGGCTAAATCTTTTAGGGTTTGTGCTTTTTGTTTTGCTGTTCTAAACCTGTTCAAATAGCCAATTGAAACCGGCATATCTTTTAATCGTTCTGTAAAAGTTCTGTAATGTTGGTATGCCAAAATAGTTGTAGGAACCAGAATTGCGACTTGTTTACTATTGTCAACAGCTTTAAAAGCAGCACGAATAGCAACCTCCGTTTTTCCGAAACCTACGTCTCCACAAACCAAACGATCCATGGGACGATCGCTTTCCATGTCGGCTTTTACTTCCTGCGTCGATTTTGTCTGATCCGGTGTATCTTCATAGATAAACGAACTTTCTAATTCGTTTTGCAAATAACTATCCGGTGCAAACTGAAAACCTTTTTCTAAACGACGTTTTGCATACAACTGAATCAAGTTGAAGGCAATATGTTTGACGCGCGCCTTGGTTTTTTGTTTTAAAATTTTCCAGGCGTTCGATCCTAACTTATAAATTTTGGGCGGCGTTCCGTCTTTGCCGTTGTATTTAGAAATTTTATGAAGCGAATGTATACTTACATAAACGATATCATTGTCTGCATAAACCAATTTTATGGCTTCCTGCGTTTTGCCTTCGACCTGAATTTTTTGCAATCCTCCAAACTTTCCAATTCCGTGATCGATATGAGTTACATAATCGCCAACCGAAAGTGCCGTTAATTCCTTTAGCGTAATATTTTGCTTTTTAGAATAACCATTTTTGATGTTGAATTTATGATAACGCTCAAAAATCTGGTGATCTGTATACGCCGTAATCTGATTTTCTTCGTCGATAAAACCTTGGTATAATGGCAGAACAACGGTATGATATTGCTTGCGAATATTCTCTGAATTGGCTTCGTCTAAAGTTTCAAAAATATCATGAAAACGTTTTGCCTGAGTTTCATTCGAACAGAACAAATAATTCTTGTATCCGTTAAAATGGTTGTCGCTCAAATTATTCAACAATAAATCAAATTGTTTGTTGAAAGAGGGTTGCGGCTGAATATGAAAATCGAACGTTTTTGTTGTTTTAAAGATTGGTTTTGAAGCCAATTCTACAATCGAAAAATCTAATGCACGTTTGATAAACGAAGCTTGATTTAAGAATAACTGTTCCGGTTCTGCGTGTTTTATTTCTTTTGCCAATTTCTCAAAAGCTTCTTCTGCCCTTGCAAATTGTTTGTCTAACTGGCTTAAAAGTCCATCTGTGTTCTGAATAAAAACAACTGTTTTCTCTGCAATATAATCTAAGAAACTTTCGCGATTTTCCTGAAATATTTTATTCTCCACATTCGGGATAATCGTGATTTTTTTATGTGTCTCGACAGACAATTGTGTCTCGACATCAAAGCTTCTGATACTATCTACTTCGTTACCAAAAAACTCAATACGGTAAGGATGATCGTTTGAAAAAGAGAATACATCGACAATCCCTCCACGAACCGAAAACTCTCCGGGTTCTGTAATAAAATCGACTCTTTTAAACTCATATTCGAACAAAACTTCGTTGATAAAATCAATCGAAATTTTATCATTCAAAGCCACTTTCAACGTGTTTTTATCTAATTGCTGACGTGTTACCACTTTCTCAAAAAGTGCCTCGGGGTAGGTAACAATTATAGCCGGTTTTTTACGGGAATTAATCCTGTTTAGAACCTCAGCACGAAGCAAAACATTGGCATTATCAGTTTCATCAACCTGATAGGGACGACGAAATGATGCAGGATAAAACAATACATCCTGCTCACCAATCATTTGCTCAAGATCGTTCAAATAATAAGCGGCTTCTTCTTTATTGTCTAAAACAATCAGAAAAGGCAACTCTGCTTTTTTAAAAACAGCGCGTATAACAAATGAAACTGCAGATCCCAACAAACCGTTAAGATGCATTTTTATCTGATTCTGTTCTACTAATTGTGTGGCAATCTGCTGATTTTTGGGCAGATTATCATACAACGTATATAAGGCATTTTTACTCAACTTTTGGTGTATTTTGATCTATAATTTGTGACCTGATTGGAACTGGATTCGTATTTGGAATCGCACGTGTTGTATCCAGCATTTTTAAGAAATCCTCTTCTCCTTCTTCTTTTGGAATCTTGCTTTTTACAAAAATATTATCCATTTGCCTTTCCAGAGACACGAGTTCTTTATTGATTTCTCCAATTAAAAAAGTCACTTTTTCTGCCGGAATTTGATTGAGATGAATAAACAAATCCATCATTTTGATCTTAGTAATCAAAATAGAAATTCGGCTTTTTATAGCAGGAACATTAAATTCTGCCGGAATATTATTGTTTAAAGCCATTGCTTTTTTCGAAATCGCAGCTGACTTTTTCTGGAATGCGCCAATTGTTTTTCGGGGTTTATCTCCAATCTCTTTTAAAAATTCGCGCCATTCATTCCATGAACTTACTTTTTGTTCTGAAATCTCGTTGATTGGCTCGTCAATAAACACCCAGCTTTTATTGATACTATTAAAAATAACTTCCTTTTTTTTAGCTTCTTTTTCATTTTCAGCACGACGTTTTTCATCTTCATTTTGACATGAATTTAACACAAAAACAAAAAGTAGAAAAAGAGATATTTTATATTTCATTTGGTAAAACATTAAGCTACAAAGTTACAAAGTAAATTTACAATTACGAATTCTGTTTTTTGCTAAAGATTCTATAAATCGGTCAAGTTTTTTTGCCACAGATTTCGCGGATTAAACAGATTAACGTAGATTACTTTTGGGAATCTTTACTTGGAAAATTTTACCACAAAGTGCGCTAAGTTTTTTTTAAATCGCGCAAAGTCACAGAGCCGCAAAGTTTTTTCTTTTTAAGTTTTTCTTTCTGACTCTGCGACTGTGCGCGAAATAAATTAGCAAACTTTGCGTAAAATGTTGTGAACTTTGCGGTAAAAATAACCTGCGTTAATCTGTTTAATCCGTTCAATCTGTGGCTAAATTTGTCCTTAAATTAAATCCTGCAATAATACTCTCACAGAGAATAATCTAAAAAAGCATCTTTATCATTATTAAATTTATAATTTGTTCTTGAGAAAAAGGAAATTATTTGCGAAAACGTTATATTTGTACATCTAAAAAAACAATACAAATGAATCCAAAAATATTGATCATTGGCGCTTGCGGTCAAATTGGGACTGAACTGACTCAAAAACTTCGCAAATTATACGGAACAGAAAATGTTATTGCTTCTGATATTCGAAAATTAAATACTGACGTTGTTAATTCAGGTCCGTTTGAAGTGGTCAATGCTTTAGATTTTAATCAAATAGAGCACCTTGTTGAAGTACATCAGATTACTGATATTTATTTGATGGCGGCACTTTTATCTGCTACTGCCGAGAAAAACCCTGCATTTGCCTGGGATTTGAATATGAATTCACTGTTTCACGTTTTGAATTTAGCGAATGCAAAAAAAATAAAAAAAGTGTTCTGGCCGTCAAGTATTGCCGTTTTTGGACCTACAACTCCCAAAGAAAACACCCCTCAATATACGGTAATGGAGCCTTCTACGGTTTACGGAATTAGCAAACAAGCAGGAGAAAGATGGTGCGAATATTATCACAATATTTATGGTGTCGATGTTCGAAGCATTCGTTATCCGGGTCTAATTAGCTGGTCTACGCCTCCTGGTGGCGGAACTACAGATTATGCGGTTGATATTTTTTATAAGGCTATTGCAGATAAAGAATATGAGTGCTTTTTGTCGTCTGAAACCAAAATGCCTATGATGTATATGGATGATGCAATTGAGGCTACTATTAATATTATGAAAGCTCCGGCTGAAAAAATAAAAATACATTCTTCATACAATTTGGCTGCGATGAGTTTTACGCCAACTGAAATTGCTAATGAAATTAAAAAACATATTCCTGAATTTAAAATTACTTATAATCCTGATTTCCGTCAGAAAATTGCCAATAGCTGGCCTGCCAGTATTGATGATACCGAGGCAAGAGAAGATTGGGACTGGAAACATACTTTTGATCTTGAATCGATGACGAAGGATATGTTGGAGCATTTGGGATAAAACTAAAAAAACCGTTTTTGGTTTGAAATTTTATTATTTTTGATATCATTATTTACTGAATATCAATTCATTGATAAATTTAACTTTCAAACCAAAAACGTTATGAAAAAATTATTTTTTCTCCCTTTTATTTTTCTTCTTTTTCTCTTTAGTTGCAATAAAAAGCAAGACAATACAGATTCGTCTACAGGATCCGGCGACGAAGATTTTCTTAAACTCTCTGAAGAATATATTACAGGAAGCCTGGAATTTACACCTCAATTTGGGGTTTATTTAGGACTTCATCAATACGATGGCAAACTTGGCCATTTTAGCAAACCTAACCTTGACAAACGACTTGCGGCTCTTAAAAAATTCGATCAGGAATTTTCGGCAATTGATTCTACTACTTTAAGCAAGAGAAATTATTATGATTGGAAAATCATTAAATCGAACGTAAAAAATGAATTGTTTTCATTTGAAGATTTAAAACTTTACACTAAAAACCCCATGATTTATGCCGGAGCAATTGATGTAAACATTTACATTCAGCGCAATTTTGCTCCAATCGAACAACAGATAAAATCGATTATTGCAATCGAAAAAGAAGCTCCGCAATTTTTTAAGGATGCCAAAACAAACTTGCAGGATTCTCTTGCGTTACCTCATATAAAACTGGCAATTGATATTGCAAAAGGTTCTGCTTCGTTTTTAGGAAATGATCTTTTGGTCGCTTTAAAAGAGGTAAAAAACGATACTTTGATGAAGTCTTTTAATGATGCCAATAAAAAAGCAATTGCTGCCATTACAGATTTTGCTGCTTTTTTAGAAAAAGAAAAACTACCCAAAGCAAATAATAAATATGCGATTGGGGTTGACAATTATAAAAAAATGTTGCTGTATCAGGAAGAAATTAAATTGTCTCCAGATGAAATTTTAGCAATTGGTTTAAAAGAATTAAAGAAAGAACAGGCTTCGTTTAATGCTGCTGCAAAAATCATTAATCCCAATAAAAAACCTGTTGATGTTTATAACGACATGCAAAAAGAACATCCTACTGCTGCCGATTTGATCCCGCATGCCAGAAAAAACATCGAAGCGATCCGACAATATCTTATCGATCATAAAATTGTTACGATGCCATCTGAAGTACGTGTTAAAATTCAGGAAACTCCTGCTTATGCAAGATCTACAAGCACGGCGTCTATGGATTCTCCGGGACCTTTTGAAACAAAGGCAACTCAGGCTTTTTATTATATTACACCTGTTGACCCAAAATGGACTCCAAAACAACAAGAAGATTGGCTGGCACAATTTAATTATTATACGACCGATATTGTTTCTATTCACGAAGCTTATCCGGGACATTACACTCAGTTTTTACATTCGAACGCTTCTAAAACTTCTAAGATCCAGAAAGTTTTTATGAGTTATGCTTATGTGGAAGGTTGGGCACATTATACTGAAAAAATGATGATCGACGAAGGTTACGGTAATACTGGCGATCCTATTAAAGCTGCAAAATATCGTCTGGCACAATCTGGCGATGCTCTTTTGCGTATTTGCCGTTTGTGTGTTTCGATCAATACACATTGCCACGGAATGAATGTTGATGATGCTACTACGTTTTTTATGAACAACTGGTATCAAGGTGACAAACCTTCTCGTCAGGAAGCTTTGCGCGGTACTTATGATCCCGGTTATTTGTTTTATACTTTGGGAAAATTACAGATTTTGAAACTTCGCGAGGATTATAAAAAACAGGAAGGAAGCAATTATAATTTGCAAAAATTTAATGATGCGATGCTCGACAATGGTATGCCACCTATTCAAATCCTGAGAGAGATTTTGTTGAAAGATGAAAAAACCTGGAATGCTATTTTATAATTAGAATTTTCTAAATTAGTTTCTTCAAAATAAAAACTCCCGTTTAAAATTCATTTCTGAAAATTAAACGGGAGTTTTTATGTTAAAAAAAAGGCTATTTTACCTCATAAACATTGTTGGCAGCTTTTACATCCGCCATTAATCCGCTTGGATCTATGGTGATTTTTTTGATCGCTGTTTTGTTTTTGTCTATTGTAAAACTATAGTTCGATTGCGCCCATGCCCAATCCTCTAAAACCGTTCTTTTTACGTTTGGATTTGGATTTGGTTTAATGAAATTCATCATTCTTAACGGAATGTAAAAACTCTCCAAAGTTCCGTCAGTATATTCAACTGTTAAATCTATAGGCATTGGCATTCTGCCAATTCTCTCCAAACTAACTGTTGTTTTTCCTGCGTTATCAGCCACCTCTTTTATTCCGTAATCAATTGTATTAGTCGTTTCTGTCCAATCGATTAAATACCAGTCTAACTCTGCTCCCGAAACTCTTTCGGCAGATCTTTTGATATCGTTTGGTGTTGGATGCTTGAATTTAAAATCATTAAAATATCTCTTTAAAGTAGCATCAACATTTTCTTTACCTATTACATATTCTAATTGCGATAAAAAGATGCTTCCTTTTACATAAGCCGAGATACTGTAAGGTCTGTTTTCGTCGTAACGATCGCCATGAGTGCCTTGTGGTTGCTCTTTTCCGGATTGTACTAATTGGTAATAAGCTGCATAATTCCCTTTAAACGGATTTACTTCTTTTTTATCTCCTTTTAATTCATTCAAAGCACTGTCTTCAATATAGGTTGTAAAACCCTCATCCATCCAGGGATGTTTAGACTCATTTGAAGCCAGAATGTGCTGAAACCATGAATGTCCTAATTCGTGGGTTGCAGTTCCTAAAATTCCCTGAAGCGTTCCGTTTCCTAACATCAAAGTACACATTGCATACTCCATCCCGCCATCTCCACCCTGAATAAACGAATATTGTTTGTACGGATATGCGCCTACTCTATGGTTGTAATAATCCATTACTTTTACCATTAAAGGCTCTAACTGTTTCCAGTTTTCAGTTGTTTTAGGATTGTTTTTATAGAAAAAATGCAAATCGACATCGTTTGGTCCTTTTACAATATCATGCGTATATTCTTTATCTGCTGCCCAGGTAAAATCATGAACATTTGGTGCAATAAAATGCCATGTTAATGTTTTTGTTTTCTTAGGGTACACAACTGTTACACCTGCATCTTCATACCCGTGACCAATTTCGTTTTTGTCCTGCAAATAACCCGAACCTCCAATAGTATAAGCTGCATCGAGTGTGATTTTTACATCAAAATTACCCCAGACACCGTGAAATTCTCTCGCAATGTATGGATCTGCGTGCCAGCCTTCAAAATCAAATTCGGCCAATTTAGGATACCATTGTGACATCGACAATTCTACCCCTTCAGAATTATTGCGCCCTGAACGACGAATTTGAACTGGAACCTGTCCGTCAAAATCTAAGGTAAAAGTAGTTTTAGAATTTGGTAAAATTGGTTTCGCCAAAGTTACTTCTAAGATCGTTCCTGAGGTTCTGGTTTGAGCCGTTACACCATCTTGTTTTAGATTGGTGATTTTTAGAAACCCAATTTCGTTAGGTTTTAAAGTTTCAATTCGGCTTTGTTTTGTTTCTTTTCCGTCAGCACCTTTTACTTTGGTTACCATTCTTCCGTCAGGATCTTTGATCGAATGTAAACGTCCGTCCATTTCGCTTCCGGGCTGAAAAGCATTTGGAAATAAATGGTAAAAAACCTTTTTTAAGGTATCAGGAGAATTGTTGGTGTACACCAATTCTTGTTTCCCTTTGTACTGATAGTTTTTTACATCCATCGAAACCTCCATTTTGTAATCAACATGTTGTTGCCAATACGGAGCACTTTGTGCAAATGCTGAGTTTAATCCCAAACTCAAAAAAGAAAGTAGTATAATTTTTCGCATCATTTTTTCAATAAAAATGGAAGAGTTGCCACTCTTCCATTAGGTTAATATTGTGTGTTGTTTTATTTTTTAGACATTTTTTCTGCCATTAATAAAGCATTATAAGCATTGACCATTTTACCCGTTCTGGAAGATTCCGCAGAAGAAACTGTTACAGGTTTTTGATCCGGATTTGGATTTTCACCTAAAACTACCATCGAAGGAAGCGCTACTCCAGAATCCATTAAAATTTGTTTTACTTGTGATGCTTTTAGTTTTGGATAGTAAGAACGAATTAACGCCGCAACTCCTGCTGCATTTGGAGACGCCATTGAGGTTCCTTGCAAATACTTGTACTTATTGTTTGGAACCGTTGCATAAATCTCTTCTCCCGGTGCAAAAACATCTACATTTATTTTTCCGAAATTGGAGAAAGGTGCTACTACATTTTCTCCATACCCTTTATTGATTGCGCCAATTGTAAGTACATTATCGGCAAATTCTTTGATGTTGTCTTCAGAATCATTTGGATAATTGATGTTTTCTGTTTTATCAATATCGTATCCGTCATTTCCTGCTGCGTGTACAATTAAAACATCTTTTTTGGCTGCGTATTTTATGGCATCATAAACCCATTTTTTGTGTGGAGAAAAGCTTTTTCCAAAACTTCCGTTAATTACTTTTGCTCCATTATCAACTGCATAACGAATTGCCAATGCAATATCTTTATCATATTCGTCTCCATCCGGCACAGCTCTAACGGTTAGTATTTCGACATTGTTTGTAACACCGTCTCCACCTAAATTATTCCCACGAATTTGACCAATAATACCGGCAACGTGAGTTCCGTGAAGCGCTTTTTCTTTATCTGGTCCAAAAACTACATTATTTCCGTAATGTGCATCTTTGATATCTTCGGGATTGTCACCTACGATTTTTCTTCCGTCATAATCCTTATTCAAATTATAATTGAACTGATCGTAAACTGATTCTCTGTAATCTTCTAACTCTGCTTCCGGATCAAAAGTTGGTCCTGCATTAGTCAAAATTTGAGTCATGACCATTTTACTTCTGGATACTTTTGGGTCAGTCGAAGTAATTTTGCTTAAATCTTCTAATTTATAGTTGGTTTTATTTAGCTCTTTTTTAATCGTATTATGAACATCTATTAAAAAGTCTACTTGTTGTTTGTCTTCTATAACTTTTTTAGATTTTTCTTCATATTGTGCCAGTGCATTTTTGTATTCGGCAGAACCATCATCGCCTTTTTTAACAACACGTGTCATTTCAAGATTTTCATGAACAGCATTTCCAAGGAAATTCCATCCATGCACATCATCAATAAAACCATTTTTATCATCATCGATTCCGTTACCCGGAATTTCTTTAGGATTTGTCCAGATCATTCCCTGCAAATCCGGGTGTTCAATATCAACTCCTGAATCTACAATACCTACAATTACTTTTACTCCTTTTTTTCCTTGCAATAATTCGGCATAAGCCCTGTCAACACTCATTCCTGGAATCGAATCTTTGATTAAATCAAGATGACTCCATCTTTTTAATTCGTTTTCGCTAAGTGGCGCTTTTTTAACAACAGCTAACGGAGCAGTAATCAATTCTTTAGAGGAAGAAGTCTGTGCTTGTACTGATGCAGTGCCTGCTAAGGCAAGTAAAACCCAAGCAGATAAAGTAAAAGGTTTAATATGATTCATTATATAAATTTTTAATATGTGTTAAAACAAGCGCCTAAATTATGATATTTTGTTACATAAAACTAACGATTAACACTGTGTTAAGATTTTTATCTTAATATTTAAGAAACATCTGCGGCTTGTAAAACACCGTTTTTTTCTGTTTTTACAATAAAAAAGCGAAGTAAGTAACTTGAAGATCGTGCAAAATCAAAAAACGAAATTGTCTGAGTACGTCTTTCCGTAATAAAATACCGAATGCAAATTGTAAACTTGTACTTCCAAAACCATAAATACAATCTATGAAAACAAAACTACTCTTATTGTTATTATTAGCAAATTTTTCTATTTATGCGCAAACCAATCTAGTCTCAAATGCCGGATTTGAAAACTGGATAGCTGGTGTGCCTCAAAACTGGACCATTTCTAATTCTGTCACTTCTAATGGTGATGCTAATACAGGACTATACAGTGCAAAATTATCATTTACAACTCTATCTCCTAAAATTATTACCCAGGTGCCAATGAAAGCCGGCGTCACTTATACTGTAAAATTCAAGTATAAATTTGTATCTTCTAATTATGGAGGAGATCATCCGATTGCTTTGAATATATCAAAAAACGGGAGCAGCAGCACTTTGTCCACCAGCACTTTTGCAACCAATAATTTATGGACAGAAAAGGCAACTACTTTTACTCCAGACAATGATCTTTCGTACGATTTATCTATTTCTACGTTTAGTTTTGACGGTGCCAGTTTCATTGTTTTAATTGATGACATCGAGGTTTATGTTCAGGGAGCAGAACAATATACCTTGATTCCCGATGCGAATTTTGAAAACAAACTAATCAGTCTGGGTTTTGATTCAGGTACTCCAGACGGAAGGATCCTGACTTCGAGAGCGGCTCTTGTAACTTATTTAAACCTTTACAACAGCTCTATTACAGACCTTACCGGGATTGAGGCTTTTGTTTCTTTAAAAAGCTTAGATTGCTCTACTAATCGATTGACTAGATTGAATGTGTCTAAAAATAGCGCTCTAAACTATTTAGATTGCAGCAATAACCTAATAACGACACTGGATCTGTCTAATAACACATTGTTACTTACGGCAAGGTGCATATATAATAAATTAACAGCACTTGATTTTTCTAATAATACAGCCCTTACATCTATTCGATTTGGTCACAATCAACTAACAAGCATAAATGTTTCTAAGCAGTCAGCGCTGGAAGAACTTGATTGCAGCTATAATAGTATTAAGGTTCTCGATGTGACTTCTAATCTAAATCTGTGGATGCTAATGTGTGACAACAATTTGTTAGAGAGTCTAAACCTAAGTAAAAACACTAAACTTACTTATCTGTTTGCCAACATAAATAGATTAACCAGTTTAAATATTCAAAACGGAACAAATTATTTATTTAATCCTAATACGTCTGTTGCAGCCTTTTATGGTAACCCGGATCTAAGATGCATTCAGGTAGATAATGTGGCAGAGGCGAATGAGCGTTGGGTGAACAGAAAAGATGCAATCGCAAGTTTCAGTACAGACTGCGCAGCTTATACCTTAATACCAGATACCAATTTTGAAAAAAAACTAATTGCCCTAGGCATTGACAAGGATGGTGCAAATGGCAAAGTTCTGACTTCAAATATTGCCTCAGTAACTTACCTGAACATTACTCATAGTTCTATCACAGATCTGACAGGAATTCAGGACTTTAGAGCTTTGACTAATTTATATTGTTACGGAAACCAAATTGCCAATCTGGATATTTCAAATAATTTAAATTTAAGTACCTTGAGTTGTGGTGAGAATAAATTAACCTCTCTGAATGTATCCAGTAATTTAGCCTTAAAATCTTTGACTTGTTCTTACACTCAATTATCAACGATTGATGTTTCTAGAAATTTAGCTTTAGAAGAACTTAATGTTTCTGTAAATAATTTAATAAATATCGATGTTTCTAAAAATCTTTTATTGAAGAAATTAGAAATTGCTAATAATAATATTCCAGCGATTGATGTAACTCCTTATAAAGATTTAGAAACACTTTCTATTTCCTATACTAAAATAACAAACATTGATGTATCTCAAAATTTAAAGCTTACTTCGCTACTTACTGCTGGAAACAAGTCCTTAAAAAGTCTTGATGTTACTAAAAATACTGCTCTTAAATATTTGCTAACCGCAGACTGTTTATTATCAACAATAAATGTATCTCAAAACAAGGCCTTAGAAATTCTGGATATTGGTCGTAATAAAATCGAAACATTAGACGTATCAAACAATCCGGCATTAACATCATTATATGTTGAGTCAAATCTGCTAACAAGTATAAATCTTAACAATAACAACAATACCTTACTTACCAATACCGTTTTTTTTGGATCAAATCCAAAATTATATTGTATTCAGGTTGATAATGTAGAATATGCAAATACAAATTGGTCAGATAAAAAAGACATAACTACAAATTTTTCTTCAACTCCTTGCCCATCTTCTGATTCTTATACTTTAATTCCTGATATTAATTTCGAAAACAAACTGATTTCTTCTGGTGTTGATACTGGAGTTCCAGACGGAAGAGTACTAACTGCAAACGTTCGAACGCTAACTAATCTATCTTTAAGCAATAGCTCGATTAAAAACTTAACGGGAATTGAAGACTTTAAAGAGTTAAGATTTCTGGATATCAGAAAAAATCAAATAGAAACTTTAGATCTTTCTTCAAATACAAAATTACTGGACATAAATGCCAGCGAAAATGGGTTAACAACTTTAAATGTTTCAAAAAATATTCTATTAACCAATTTGTTGGTTTCAAAAAATCAGTTGACAACTTTAGATTTATCTAAAAATACTCTTTTGAAACTTGTACAATGTACTTTTAATAAATTGACGAACTTAAATATTAACAATGCCTCTCTTATGACCATTTTAAATTGTGGCAATAATGAGTTGACTAGTTTAGATGTGTCCAACAATATCGCATTAATAGATTTAACTTGCGAGAAAAACGCTATAACAAGTCTTAATGTTACAAATAATAAGGCTTTAGAATTTTTATATTGTTCTGCTAACAAACTTACAAGTCTGGATGTTACAAAAAATATAAATTTGTGGGCTTTATATTGTGATATGAACCAACTAACTACCCTAAATGTGTCAAAAAACACATTGCTTAATCAATTGTATGTTTATAATAATTCTTTGACAGCTATTGATGTTTCAAAAAATACAGAATTGTCTATTTTTTACTGTTTTTACAATCAGCTAACAAGTGTGGATATTTCTAACAATCCGAAAATAACTTATTTACAGGCCGATCTGAATAAATTGACATCATTGAATCTAAAAAATGGAAAAAATACAATTATTGACCGTAAGTATACAAATTTCAACAATAACCCAAATTTAAGTTGTATTATTGTTGATGATGTAGCGTATTCTAATGCAAATTGGTCAAACCTAAAAGACGCTACTGCCTCTTATGCTGCAACATGTAGCACATTAGGTCTTTCAGATACTGCTTTTGACAAAGTAGCGGTATATCCAAACCCAACAAAGGGCGAAGTAAACATTAATAATATTGCTTTAGAGAAAGCAACTGTTTACAACTCATTAGGGCAATTAGTAAAAACATTTGTACTTAATCCAGGAGACACAAACAACACCATAAATTTATCCGGTTTACCAAAAGGAATTTATTATGTATACCTAATTAATGAAGATGCTGCTTCTGCCAAGAAAATTATTCTTGAATAAATAATATAATTTAGTTCAACCAAAAAATCCCATTCGCCGCGGCGAATGGGATTTTTTATGTTTTAAATTTTAATCTAAAAAATATCTTCGCAAGTAAAAACGTCCGCCAACCGAACACCTTTTTCTGTATGTTCTACCGTTATAATTTGATTATGGGCATCATGTTCTAAAAATAAATAATGGTTATGATCTGCCGCTGCATTCAAAAATTTAGATTTTTCCGGCATTGTCAATAAAGGTCGCGTATCATATCCCATAACATAAGGCAACGGAATATGTCCGGCTGTCGCTAACAAATCTGCACAAAAAATGATGGTTTTATCCTGATATTGAATATGCGGAATCATTTGTTTTTCGGTATGACCATCAACATAATAAATTCCAAAATTTAATTCTTCAGAGAATGCTAAGCCGGTTCGTCCTTCGTCCTCGGGTCCCAAATCATTTTCTGGACGTTTTATAAAATTCAATTGTCCACTTTCCTGCATTGGCAAAATATTCTCTGACAAAAAAGAAGCTTTCTCTCTGGCATTAGGTTTTGTAGCCCAATCCCAATGGTTCTCATTGGTCCAAAATTTAGCATTTTTAAAAGCTGGCTCATAGAATGTTTTATCTGAATTCCATTGCACACTTCCACCACAATGATCAAAATGAAGATGTGTCATAAAAACATCTGTAATATCATCGCGATGAAAACCATATTTTGCCAATGATTTATCTATCGAATGCGATCCCCAAAGCGAGTAATAGCCAAAAAACTTTTCAGATTGTTTATTTCCCATTCCGGTATCAATAAGAATCAGTCGATTCCCATCTTCGATAAGTAAACAACGTGCTGCAATATCAATTAGATTATTAGCATCTGCGGGATTGGTTTTGTTCCAGATTGTTTTGGGTACAACACCAAACATAGCACCACCATCTAACTTAAAATTTCCGGATTCTATAGGGTAAAGTTTCATGAGAATATTTTTCTAATATGGAAACAAAGCTAGGAAATCCAATTTCGTTATGCTAAAATTTACCTTTTAAAAGCAAAATGATTTTTCAATTTTTAATAAAAGGCTTTTATAAAAACAATAAATACGGCTTCAATTGCAAGTTCGATTACCAATATAACTAATATCTATTTTAACATTTGTTATAATAATGTGAACCGTTATGGAAAAAGGTTTTTAAGTCGTATCTTTGCAGATAATTTCATTTCAACATTGAAAGACAGCACTTTAAAATGTAATCATTTAATTACTATTTTGAAAGCAAATTCAAATGAAAGCAAAAACAAATACCATAAACAATGATAAAAGTTTCTGATACTGCCAAAAAGAAAATCATCGATTTAATGAAAGATGATGGTTTTGATGCTGCTAGCGACTACGTAAGAGTAGGCGTAAAAAGTGGCGGATGCTCTGGTTTGTCATATGATTTAAAATTTGACAAATCCAAAGGCGAAGACGATAAAATATTTGTAGACAACGACATAACAATTGCAGTTGAAAAAAAATCATTTCTATATTTAGCCGGAACAATACTTGAATTTTCAGGCGGGTTAAACGGAAAAGGTTTTGTATTTAATAACCCAAATGCAAGCAGAACCTGTGGTTGCGGAGAATCTTTTTCTCTTTAAAATAATTAAATGATTGCAAAATTTAAAGATTTAAAAATTACAAAAGTGATTTTATTTAAATTCTTCAATTTTTAAATCTTTCAATAAAAAAACAATGAGCAAATACACTGAAGACGATTTAAAAATCGAACTCGAAACCAAAGAATACGAATACGGATTTTATACCGATATAGAGTCGGAGACATTCCCTATAGGCTTAAACGAAGATATCGTGAGAGCTATTTCTCTTAAAAAAGAAGAACCTCAATGGATGACCGACTGGCGCATCGAGGCTTTTCGAGCATGGAAAGAAATGATTGAACCAGAATGGGCAAATGTTCATTATCAAAAACCTGATTTTCAGGCAATATCATACTATTCCGCTCCAAAACAAGTTGACCCAAACAAAACTTTAGACGATGTAGATCCGGAACTTCTTGAAATGTACAAAAAGTTAGGTATCTCTGTCGATGAGCAAAAAATGATGAACAATGTCGCTATGGATATTGTTGTCGACTCTGTTTCTGTGGCTACGACTTTCAAAAAAACATTGGGAGAAAAAGGAATTATTTTCTGTCCAATTTCTGAAGCTATCAAAGAACATCCTGAATTAGTTCGTAAATATTTAGGAACTGTTGTACCTCAAAAAGACAACTTTTATGCCGCATTAAACTCTGCCGTTTTCTCTGACGGAAGTTTTTGTTATATTCCAAAAGGCGTTCGTTGCCCAATGGAACTTTCAACTTATTTTAGAATCAATCAGGCAGGAACAGGACAATTTGAAAGAACTCTTGTGATCGCTGATGAAGGAAGTTATGTTTCCTATCTGGAAGGTTGTACTGCACCAAGTCGTGACGAAAACCAACTGCACGCTGCCGTAGTAGAACTAATTGCTATGGATGATGCTGAAATTAAATATTCTACCGTTCAAAACTGGTTTCCCGGAAACAAAGAAGGAAAAGGTGGAGTTTATAACTTCGTAACCAAAAGAGGTTTATGCGAAACAAATGCTAAAATCTCATGGACACAAGTAGAAACCGGTTCTGCTGTAACCTGGAAATATCCTTCTTGTGTATTAAAAGGAGACAATTCGGTAGGAGAATTTTATTCGATCGCCGTTACCAATAATTACCAACAAGCAGATACAGGAACTAAAATGATCCATTTAGGAAAAAACACTAAATCGACTATTATTTCTAAAGGTATCTCGGCAGGTAAATCACAAAACAGTTACCGCGGATTAGTGCAAATTAGCCCGAGAGCTGAGAATGCACGTAACTTTTCGCAATGTGATTCTCTTTTAATGGGGAACAATTGCGGGGCACATACTTTTCCTTATATCGAAAGTAAAAATCCATCGGCCAAAATAGAACACGAAGCAACGACAAGTAAAATTGGAGAAGATCAGGTTTTTTACTGCAACCAAAGAGGTATACCAACTGAAAAAGCGATTGCCTTAATTGTAAACGGTTTTAGTAAAGATGTACTGAACAAACTTCCTATGGAATTTGCGGTTGAAGCTCAAAAATTATTAGAGATTTCTTTAGAGGGATCTGTAGGTTAATAAAACGCAAAAATTATGGACATCATCTTAAAAAATGTAAAGAAAAAAGATTTTCCGGTTTTTCAATCACTGGCAAAATCTCTTGGTTTTGAAATTATTGAAGAAAATGAAAAACCATATAACCCAGAGTTTGTAAAAGAGATTCTTGAAGCAGAACAAAGTATAAAAGACGGCAAAGGAATTAAAATAAAACTTGAAGATTTGTGGAAGTAATTTATTCTGAAAAAGCTCAAAAAGACAGAGAGTTTTGGAAAAAATCTGGCAATAAAGCAATCATGAATAAAATTACTGCCTTGATTGAAGATATGCAACTACACCCTTTTGAAGGCATTGGAAAACCTGAGCCTTTAAAACACGAACTGTCAGGAAAGTGGTCAAGACGAATTAATCAAGAACACCGCATAATTTATAGAGTTACTGAAGAAGATACAATCGAGATATTAGATATTCTTTCATTAAAAGGACATTACGAATAAGCATTAATGGAAAACAAAAAAGTAATCATTTTAGGTTCATCCAGAAAAAACGGAAATACAACAAAAATTGTAGACGAAATTTCTAAAGAACACAAGATAGAGGTAATTGATTTAAGTGATTATAATATTTCTTATTATGATTATGAAAGCAAAAACAGAGAAGATGATTTTTTTCCTTTAATAAAAGGGATTATCGAAAAGTACGACACTTTAATTTTTGCAACGCCCATATATTGGTATAACATGAGTGGAATTATGAAGGTTTTCTTTGATCGCTTTTCGGATTTAATCCGAATTGAAAAAGAAACCGGAAGAAAACTGAGAGGAAAGAAAATTGGCGTGATATCAAATTCACATGACGATGAAATTGAAGAAAGTTTTTACATTCCGTTCAAAAAATCAGCCGATTATTTAGGCATGGAATATTTAGGCCACGCGCATTTTAATGCCAACATCCTAAACCAAACAACAAAAATAGAATTGACATTTATATAAAATAAAAAAACAATGTTATCAATAAAAAACCTTCACACCTCAATTGGTGATAAAGAAATCCTTAAAGGAATAAATATAGAAGTTAAAGCTGGCGAAGTACACGCTATCATGGGACCTAATGGTTCTGGAAAAAGTACCCTTTCGGCTGTAATTGCCGGAAACGAAAACTACGAAGTTACAGACGGACAAGTTTTCCTTGACGGAGAAGATCTTGCTGATCTTGCTCCGGAAGAAAGAGCACACAAAGGAGTTTTCCTTTCTTTTCAATATCCTGTAGAAATTCCCGGAGTAAGTGTTACGAACTTCATGAAAACTGCCATTAACGAAACTCGTAAAGCAAACGGTCAAGCCGAAATGCCTGCGAATGAAATGCTAAAAGTAATTCGTGAGAAATCTGAATTGTTAGAAATTGATCGTAAATTTTTATCCCGTTCTTTAAACGAAGGTTTTTCAGGAGGAGAGAAAAAAAGAAACGAAATTTTCCAGATGGCAATGTTAGAGCCAAAATTAGCTATTCTTGACGAAACCGATTCTGGTCTTGATATCGATGCACTAAGAATTGTGGCTAATGGGGTTAATAAATTGAAAAGCGAGAAAAACGCAATTATCGTTATCACACACTACCAACGTTTGTTAGATTATATCGTTCCGGATTTCGTTCACGTTCTTTATAACGGAAGAATTGTAAAATCAGGTGGAAAAGAACTGGCTTACGAACTGGAAGAAAAAGGATACGACTGGATTAAAGCAGAAAACTAGTTTACAGTTACAGGTTACAGTTTACAAAAACTATAACTTATAACTCATAACTTATAACTACGAAAATGGATTTAAAAGAAAAATTAGTATCGTCTTTTATGGCTTTTGAAGAGCGTGTTGATGTACATTCAGATTTACATGACATACGAACAAATGCCTTAAAAAACTTTGAAAATAAAGGTTTCCCAACCAAAAAAGAAGAAGCCTGGAAATATACATCGCTAAACGCCATCCTAAAAAATGACTTTACGGTTTTTCCTAAGCAAGAAAATGCAATCGAATTTAATCAGGTAAAAAAATACTTTTTACACGAAATCGATACTTATAAATTAGTATTTATCGATGGCGTTTTTAGTTCGCATTTGTCTTCTACTACGCATGACGGAATCGATGTTTGCCTGATGTCATCAGCATTGACCAAGCCAAAATACAAAATGATTATTGATACTTACTTCAATCAGATTGCAAGCAAAGACGAAAGTTTGACTTCGTTAAATACTGCTTTTGCAAGCGAAGGAGCTTTTATCAATATTCCTAAAAAGAAAGTAGCTGATAAACCTATTGAGATTATGTATTTCTCAACAGGAAACGAAGCTGCATTAATGGTACAGCCTCGAAATTTGGTTATTGTGGGCGAGAATTCACATGTGCAAATTATAGAGCGTCACCAAAGTTTGAATGAGAATCCGGTTTTAACCAATTCGGTTACCGAGATTTACGCTCAAAAACGTGCCATTATTGATTACTACAAAATACAAAATGACAATAGCGAAGCAAACTTAGTTGACAATACTTATGTTTCTCAACAACAAGAAAGCCACGCTTCTGTACATACATTTTCGTTTGGTGGAAATCTAACGCGTAACAACTTAAACTTTTTTCACTATGGGGAAAGATTAACGAGTACGCTTAACGGAATCACAATTCTTAGCGACAAACAACACGTTGATCATTATACATTGGTAAACCACTCAACGCCTAATTGTGAGAGTTTCCAGGATTATAAAGGAATTTTCTCTGATCGCTCTACAGGAGTTTTCAACGGAAAAGTTTTGGTAGAAAAAGATGCTCAAAAAACAAATGCTTTCCAAAAAAGCAACAACATTTTATTGAGTGACAAAGCAACTATCAACGCAAAACCGCAATTAGAAATTTTTGCTGATGACGTAAAATGTTCTCACGGTTGTACCGTTGGACAACTAGACGAAACAGCTATGTTCTACATGCAATCACGCGGAATCCCGAAAAAAGAAGCTAAAGCTTTACTGATGTACGCATTCTCGAATGCCGTTATCGAAAGCATTAAAATACCAGAATTAAAACAACGTATTACTAAAATTATTGCCACGAAATTAGGCGTGAATTTAGGATTTGATTTGTAGTTTAGTTTTACCGCAAAGACACAAAGGTTTCGCAAAGTTCGCAAAGTTTTTTATATAAGCTTTGCGAACTTTGTGTTTTTATATCTTGCGTTCTTTGCAGTTAAATTCTATTTCTTCACACTCTCAATTATCCCTTTCAAAAACCCGTTAAAATCAAATCCCTGGTCCTCTTCTTTCAATCCCATTCTTACGATCACCATATCCAGAGACGGAATAATCGCTACCATTTGCCCTTGATATCCGCTACAATAAAACATATCGCGAGGGACATCCGGGAATTTACCTCCGGCGTTTAACCAAAATTGCGCTCCATAAGCTCCTTTAGATGTATTTGTGGGCGTTGCAGAATATTTTACCCAGCTTTCATCCAGAATTTGTTCTCCGTTCCAATTTCCTTTGTGCAGGTATAATAATCCAAATTTAGACCAATCGCGAGCTGTTGCCCAAGCATAAGAAGAACCTACAAAAGTTCCTGTCATATCTTGCTCGACAATCATCGAATTCATCCCTATCTTATCAATTACAGCACTGTACCAAAAATCAAGATATTCTTGCTGGGTTTTAAACTGACTTCTTAAAATTCCGGACAATAAGTTGGTCGTTCCTGATGAGTAATTCCAATGCGTATTGGGTTTAAACTGAGCCGGCTTTTCACGTTGTACTTTTGCCATATCTCCAGATTGAAAAAGCATTATTGTAGCATCGCAAATTTTGCTGTAATTCTCTTCCCATTCCAATCCTGAATTCATGTGCAGTAAATCGTTTATGGTGATAATTTTACGATCGTCATTTTTCCATTCGGCAATTGGTGCCGGTTTGTAAATATCAATTTTACCTTGTTTTGCCAAAACTCCAAAAGCAGAACTTGTGATACTTTTTGTCATTGACCAGCCTAAAATTTTACTCTCTTTATTAAAGCCTGTATCATATTTTTCGGCAATCAATTTATCTTTATACAAAACTACAACGGCACGAGTGCATTTTGCTTTTCTGCCATTTTTATCAAAAGAATCTTCAACTGCTTTTTTCAGTTTAGAATAATCCACATTCGAAAAAAGGGTGTCTTTAGATTCCTTATTTCCGTAAGGAAAAGGGAGATTATTAATCAATTTAGTTCTTTTTGGAAGCAAATAAGGTTTTGAAACATCATAATCATCATCAATTAAAGTTGCACCTAAACCTTCCCGATAAATCGCTTTTCTTTCTTTTAATCCATAAACAGAAGATGTTGCCAATTTTCCGGCTTCATCAATTTTATTCGACGCCAGATCCATTAACGGAATATCATTGTCTGATTTTTCGATTAATTCTTTTGATCGATGATCTAAGAAATGTCCTGAAGCAATACTTTTGGCCGAAAAGCCTGAGATCAATTCAAGTTTTGGATAAGTCGTAAATCCAAAATAAAAAACGACAATCAGTAAAACAAGCACAAGTAACCTGATGATTTTTTTCATATTGTTAAAAGATATTTTTTACTGCAATATAAATAATTTATCCTCACTATTTTAGCACTTAATTTAGATTTTAAACTAACATAATTTACAAAATAAAACTAAACTTTAGAGAATCGACATTAGGGCTCTGCATTGATAGCACCATAAAAGGAAATTATAGTTTTGATGGATAAACCAATTTAGTTTTAGTACTTTTGTAAATAGAATTTTTCTAAATAAGACATGTTAGACATCCAAAAAATAAGAGCTGATTTTCCGATACTTTCGGAAAAAGTGAACGGAAAACCTTTGGTTTATTTCGACAACGGAGCAACTTCACAAAAACCACAAATTGTGATCGATGCGATTGCAACCTATTATCAGGAAATAAATGCCAACATTCACCGAGGTGTTCACACACTAAGTCAATTGGCAACTGATGCTTACGAAATTTCGAGAGTAAAAATCCAACATCATATCAATGCTAAATTCTCGCATGAAGTACTTTTTACTTCCGGAACGACGCACGGAATCAATTTAGTGACCAATGGTTTTGCTTCAATTTTAAAACCCGGTGACGAAGTAATTGTTTCGGCATTAGAACACCATAGTAATATTGTGCCCTGGCAAATGTTATGCGAAAAAACGGGAGCTACGCTTAGAGTGATTCCTATGAACGAAGAAGGCGAACTAATTATGGACGCTTTTGAGGCACTACTTTCAGAAAAAACTAAGGTTGTAACGGTAAATCATATTTCGAATGCTTTAGGGATCATAAATCCTATCAAGTATATAATCGAAAAAGCACATGCTGTTGGCGCTGCTGTTTTAATTGATGGTGCACAAGCTGTTCCGCATTTAAAACCGGACGTTCAGGATTTAGATTGTGATTTTTATGCTTTTTCCGGACACAAAATGTGTGGTCCTACCGGAACCGGAATTTTATACGGAAAAGAAGCCTGGTTAAACAAACTTCCTCCTTATCAAGGTGGCGGAGAAATGATCAAAGAGGTTACTTTCGAGAAAACAACTTATGCTGATCTTCCTCATAAATTTGAAGCCGGAACTCCAAATATCGCTGGTGGAATTGTTTTAGGTACTGCTGTTGATTATTTAAACAACATTGGTTTTGACAATATTCAAAAACAAGAAGAAGCTTTACTGGAACATGCTACAAAACGTTTGTTAGAGATCGAAGGGCTAAAAATTTACGGAACAGGAAAAAATAAAGCATCTGTAGTTTCGTTTAATATTGACGGAATTCATCCTTATGACATTGGTTCAATTATCGATAAATTAGGAATTGCTGTTAGAACCGGACATCATTGCGCACAACCTATTATGAACTTTTTCTGTATTCCGGGAACTATTCGTGCTTCATTTTCTTTTTACAATACGATAGAAGAGATTGATACTATGGTTGAAGCAGTCAAAAAGGCAAAAACCATGTTAAGCTAAAAAAATACTTATGAGAACATTATCTTTATTGCTCCTGACCATTTTTATTGGAACGAGTTGTTCAAGCCAAAAAGCAAACGATATGACATCGACACAAATGGAATATTCTGCTGTTTCCCGTGGTCTTTATAAAAAGATAATTGTTCAAAATAAAACAGTTTCAGTTATCAATGGCAAAAATACAGAACCTGTAAAAAGCAAAATAAGCGATGCACAATGGAAACAGATTGTAGCAGAGTTTTCAAAAATTAATTTACAAAATATTCCAACTTTAAAAGCCCCAACTGAAAAACGGTTTTACGACGGTGCTGCAATTGGAAATTTAAAGATCACCCAGAATCAGAAAACATACGAAACTCAGGGTTTCGACAATGGTTCTCCTCCTAAGGAAATAGAAAAATTGGTAAATTTGCTGGTTAGTTTTACGAAAGAATAATTATGACAATAAAAGAAATACAAAACGAAATAATAGACGAATTCTCGATGTTTGATGATTGGATGCAACGTTATGAGTACATCATCGAATTAGGAAAAAGTCTTCCGTTAATCAAAGACGAATATAAAACAGAAGAGAATTTAATCAAAGGTTGTCAATCGAAAGTTTGGCTGCAAGGAGAACAAAACAACGATAAAATTGTATTTACTGCAGATAGTGATGCTATTTTAACCAAAGGAATTATCGCTATTTTAATTCGTGCTTTTTCTAATCAAAAAGCAGCGGATATCATAAATGCTGACACTCTGTTTATTGATGAAATAGGCCTAAAAGAACATTTGTCAGCAACACGCGCAAACGGATTGGTTTCGATGATTAAAAACATCAAAATGTATGCTTTGGCTTTTGATGCAAAAAACAAAAATTAAATTTCTTCTGCCACGAATTAGCACGAATTTTTTAAATATACAAAATGCTTAATTCGGGAAATTTGTGAAATTCGTGGCAAAAAAATATAAAAATAAAATTATGGAACAAGAAATAGACACAAACGAGTTAGGAGAATCAATTGTAAAGGTTTTAAAAAGCATTTATGATCCGGAGATTCCTGTAGACATTTACGAATTAGGATTAATTTATGACGTAATGGTAAACACAGATTACGAAGTAAAGATCCTGATGACCCTGACATCTCCAAACTGTCCGGTTGCGGAAAGTTTACCAAGAGAAGTAGAAGAAAAAGTAAAAACTATTGAAAACATCAAAGAAGTTGATGTCGAAATTACTTTTGATCCGCCTTGGAGTAAAGATTTAATGAGTGAAGAAGCAAAATTAGAATTAGGAATGCTTTAAAAAAGCTTATAGTTTACAGTCGCAGTTTTCAGTAATCAATTGAGATTTGAAACTACCTCTGAGACTAAAAAAGAATTTAAGAATGCCTTAAAAGTATACAGTTTATAGTTTCAGTCACAGTATTTAACTGCGACTGAAAACTGCGACTGAAAACTAAACAAAATGGAAGAAATCATCAATAAAGTTGCCAATAGTGCTTTAATCGTATTTGACCTTGAGGATTATTATCCAAAAGGAACGCGTAAGCAAATTGACATTTCGCAATGGCTTTTAGAAGGTTTTCTATTAAAAGAAAAAGACTTTAGAGAGCACTTAAAAAACCACGATTGGTCGCAATATCAAGATCAATATGTAGCTGTTAATTGCAGCACAGATGCAATTGTTCCTGCCTGGTCTTCGATTTTGGTAGCGATTCAATTGGCACCTTATGCCAAAAAAGTGGTTAACGGAACAATCGAAGATTTAGACGCAAGTTTGTACGAAGAGATTTTAAGTAATCTTGATTATTCTGAATACAAGGGCAAACCAATTATTATAAAAGGGTGTTCTAAAAAACCGGTTCCAACGCGTGCTTATATTTTGGCTGCAACTTATCTGCAACCTTTTGCCAGAAGTATTATGTACGGCGAAGCATGTTCAGCAGTACCTTTGTACAAAGAATCTAAGAAATAACTTTCTTTTACAGCCAATAAATCCTGAACCTTCTATCGGTTTTTAGTATATTTGTTATTACACATTTAAACTATATACCATGAGAAAGCTAACATTATTACTTTTTATTTTAGCGAACTTAACTTTTGTTCAAGCCCAAAATTCTGAAAAAGAATTAATTCAGAATACTGAAAAAGCTGTAAAAAAAATAAATGATACTATCGAAGGAGAAGGCTGGAAAGCAAAAGGGACAGTTTCTCTTTTACTAAATCAGTCCAGTTTTAATAACTGGATTGCCGGTGGCGAAGATAGCTTTTCAGGAACTTTAGGTATCAACTACGATTTCAATTACAAAAAAGATGATCTTACCTGGGACAACAAAGTTTTAGCTTCTTACGGGCTTTTACAAACTAAAAATGCCGACTATGAAAAAAAGACGGATGACAGACTGGAATTTAATTCTATCGTAGGTAAAAAAGCTTTTGGTCAATGGTATTACTCTTTCTTCTTGAATTTCAGAACTCAATTTTCTACGGGTTACTTGTATGACAAGGATGTGAACGGAAAAGAAATCAGAACAGAAAATACTGCCTTTATGTCTCCGGGGTATCTTACTTTTGGACCCGGTATTTATTGGACAAAAGATGATAATTTAAAAATAAACTTTGCACCTTTAACTTCTAAACTAACTTTTGTAGATGGTGCTTATACCTCCGGTATTGATCATACAACAGGTTTACCGTATGTTAGCGGAGATTATTTTGGCGTAGATGCCAACAAAACCATGCGTTACGAATTGGGTTTCTACACCTCTGTCTACTATAAATTGGCGATTATGACCAATGTAACTGCAGAAAACACTTTGAATCTTTATTCTAACTATTTAGAAGATCCTCAAAATGTCGATATCAATTACTCGTTGAATATTATCATGAAAGTAAACAAATTTTTATCTGCCAATTTATCCTTCCAGGCGATTTATGACGACAATGCTTTTAGTGGTTTCCAAACCAGAGAAGTTTTTGGATTAGGTGTTAATTTTGGATTTTAACTAAAACTATAGCTAATATTTTATCGCAAAGAACCCTAAGTTCTTAACGTTGGTTGTATAAAAACACAAAGTTCGCAAAGCTGTATATAGATTTAGCTTTGCGAACTTTCTGTTTTCTGAAGATACTATTATAATAAAATCTTGGCGTTCTTTAGGGTAAAATTAATTTATTCTTGTTCCTCTTCTTCTTTTTCGATTGCATCTTTATAATCCGGATACAAAAACTTATTATAAGGAAATCTCGTGATATGAATCTGACGAACTGCTTCGTAAACTATTTCTCTAAATTCCTCAAAATTCTCTTTTTGTGTAGCCGAAATAAACAATGCTTTGTTCTGACCAACATTACTCATCCAGGTTTGTTTCCATTCCTCAAGCGTGTAATGTCTTCTTGTTTTCTCAGTAATCAAATCATCCTCGTCAATAGTCAAATGTTTGTAGGCATCGATTTTATTAAAAACCATAATCGTTGGTTTATCATTACTCTTGATTTCCAACAATGTTTGGTTTACAGATTCGATATGATCTTCAAAATCAGGATGCGAAATGTCTACGACATGCAATAACAAATCGGCTTCGCGCACCTCATCCAAAGTACTTTTAAAAGAATCTACCAATTGTGTTGGCAATTTTCTAATAAAACCCACTGTATCTGAAAGCAAAAATGGTAAGTTTTTAATCACCACTTTACGAACTGTTGTATCCAGGGTTGCAAACAATTTATTCTCGACAAAAACATCGCTTTTACCTACGGCATTCATTAATGTCGATTTACCAACATTGGTGTATCCTACTAAAGCGACACGAACCATAGCCCCACGATTACTGCGCTGCACGCCCATTTGCTTATCGATCGTTTTTATTTTCTCTTTCAAGAGTGCAATTCGATCACGAACAATACGTCTGTCTGTTTCAATCTCTGTTTCACCGGGTCCGCGCATTCCGATACCTCCTTTTTGACGCTCTAAGTGAGTCCACATACCAGAAAGTCTAGGCAATAAATACTGACATTGCGCCAGCTCTACTTGTGTTCTTGCATAGGATGTCTCGGCTCTTTGAGCAAAAATATCCAAAATAAGGTGTGTTCTGTCTAAGATTTTACAATCTATAATTTTAGATATATTTTTTTGCTGAGATGGCGATAATTCATCATCAAAAACCAAAGTCGATATATCGTTTTCTTTTACAAAAAGGTTAATTTCTTCAATCTTCCCTGTTCCAACAAAAGTTTTAGGATTTGGGCGTTCCATTTTTTGTGAAAAACGTTTTATAACTTCACCTCCGGCGGTATAAGTCAAAAACTCTAATTCATCCAGATATTCGTTAAGTTTTTCCTCACTTTGATTTTGAGTTACAATACCAACAATGGCTGTTCTTTCAAAATTTATAATTTCTTTTTCTAACATAGCTTTGAATAAGGTGCAAATTTAATGATTTGTAAGGTACTAACGCTTATAGAATTTCGTTTTTAAATTCTATTTAGGAAATTAGTTTTACCCTAAAAAGTGAAACCATTTAAAAATTAAGAATCCTAAGAATTTAATCTTAATAAAACTTAATTTCTAAATGGTTTCAAGTACCTCAAAAAGATTTATCTATTCGTAAATAAATGTCTTTTCTGTTTTTACGATTCCGTTCTCTTCAACTTGAGAGCAAGAGATTGGGTAGTTTAATTTATTGTATTTAAATTTTCTGCTCACACCAACCAAAACAGTAGATGAAGGGCTAAAATTCATTTCATTATTATATGATATTGCTTCAAAACTAAACTCTTCTTCATGATAAGAAATCATTGGTACAATTATTTTATAATTATCTCCAAATAAATTCTGAACAATCAATGCGTCTACAGATTTTTTATCATCAAAAGTATAGGTTTTAGATATTTTATCTCCAACCAAACCTTTGTGTTTTACAACATTATCATTGGTGTAAACATATTCGATTTTACCAATAATTGCTTTGTTTTTATCGCGTGAAGTACGTCTTACAATAATCCCGTTTTCGACAATATACTCGATATCATCAACCAAATTTTGGTGATTGGTACTCTTTTTTGTCGTAACCTTTACTCTTGCGCCTTCATAGAAAAAAGTCACTACTTTGGTAATATAGTCATTACCTTCCTGGTATTTTTTAACAAATTTTGTAATGTTATTATCCGCATCATAAGTGTAGTTTACGACTTCTTTCCAGTCACTTCCAATCTTATCTTTTACTGTCATATCCAACAATCCTTTTGTATTGTAAAAAAAGTGCTGAACAACATCTGAGGTGGTAATGGTTTGTATTTTTCCGTCTTTAAAAACAACTGTTTTATTTACAATCTCACCATCTTTAGAGTTTTGGTAATTTGTTTTTACAATGTTAATTTGTTTTAATCTAACAGGTGCCGTGTCCTGGTTCTGACTTTGCAATAAGCAAGGAAAAACCATCATCATGATGGCGATAAAATAGGTTTTCATAGTTTTTGTATCGATTTGGGATGACCAAAATACAAAATTCAATTAAATTTTAACAGTTTAAAACTTAAAAACAGCAGACTATTAAATTATCAACTAAAAATCAATACATTAATTTCATTTTTAAAAATTAAACCCCTCACTTTTCACCAAAAATTTTAACATCATCAACCATAAAAGCTCCATTTAGCGTTTTGTCTTTTCCGGATCCAATATATTTAAATGCAATATGAATATTTCCTGAATAAGCTGACAAATCTATTCCTCCCGAACTTATAAATTGTCGGGCAGGTGTTGAAAGGGACGGAAATTTTGCTTCAAGCTTTGTCCATTTTGCTTTTGTAATACTTGAGCCGTCAAAATTGTTCGAGATATAAATTTCTAAAGAGTTTAATGGTGAATCGACCTTAAGATCGTGTTGTGCACTTCTAAACGACAACACTGCATTTTTATATCCGTCCATATTAATTTTGGGCGTAACAAGCCAGGCAATATTCTCTGCAGCTGTTGTACTTGTTGTATTAAACTCAGCGTAACCATTTCCGGCATACAACATACTTTTCCATAGTTTCGAAGCTTTTTCTACAATGTTACTCCATCCGGGCAAGGCAAAATTTACATTGTTTTTTACAGAATGAAAATCTTCGGCAAAAAACGGAACGGTTCTTTTTCCTTTCATCACCAGATCTTTTTCTGATCGGATCATCAATTGATAATCTGTACCAAATTTGGTCAATATTCCTCTGACTTTCCCACTTCCTTCAGGTACAATATTGTCTACAAAACTGGCATAACTACTGGTTCTAAATATAATCTGATTTCCTGTTCTGTCGCGTAGGTTCCAGTTTGTAGCGCCACCAACGTTGTTAGATTCTTCAAAATAACTTCGTCCAATTGCTGCTTCGGTAAATTGTACATCTGTTAATTCGACCAATGTGTTGATCTTATCATCATTTAATGCTTCTTCAATAGTGACTGATTTCACCAATTGGCTTTCATCAATTACAGTACAGGAAGCATTTAAAACATTTTTATAATCATTTTGCGAAACCCTCCCAATGGTTGGATCACCGGCATTACTTACATACAAACTACCCATTCGCAGCCCTCCAAAATATAAATCTGTAAATTGATTTTTAAGTTTTATATAAACTTTATTCCCAACACGAAAATCAATATAGGTGTTCGAAACATCGACAGGAACACTAAACCCAATTGCAGGTGTTTGGTCTGTTGCTATGGTTTGAAAAGAAATTGCCTTAAAAAAGTTACCACCTTCATCACTGGACACAACATAGGCTTCGATAATATCATTATAGTTGTATTGTTTAGGAACTGAACCTGAAAGTTCCTTTATTTTTTGAACGGTTTGATTTACTGTCAAATCAGGTTGTGTACAGGCTAATTTTGGAATTTCGACTTCATTATTACAACCGTAAAAAGCGAAAAATGTTATTGCAAAAAGGAAAACTAAGGATGTACTTTTCATTTCAAATGTGTTTTAATTTTTTATAAACTAATGGTAATATTTACGAAATAGGTCCTGCCATATCCGTAAAAATATTTGGGTCCAAATGAGGGAGTTTCACTAGAAACATCCTGATTAAGTGCTCTGAAATTTGCATTTCGTGCTTGCTCGAAACCTCCTGTTTTGTAGGTAACATCCAGAACATTATTTACACTTGCAAAAAGCCCTACATATTTGCCTGAAATACGCCAGGATTTACCTCCTGTAAGGTTTAATAATGAAACAGGATCAAATTTTTCCTGTTTTAATAAAATCGCTGCACGCTGTTCTGTAGCTTCAGGAAAAATAAGACCACTAATAGGATTTTTATAAAAACGAGCTGTTCGGGCTATTGGCGAAACATCGATATAATTATCAGTCATATAATTTATATTGGCACCCAACCACCAATATTTTGGATCTCTGTACTCCAGCCCTAAAGAATAAGCCTGTTGTGGCATACCGGGTTGTTTGTAATTTTTGAGATAGGATTCTCCAAAATCAAAAGTAGTTTCTGTATTTCCTTTTGCTGCATTGGCATCGTTTGTTATCGAAACATCCGGATTACTAGCATAGGTATAGTTGCCGTATGCAACAGACATAGTTGTTTTGAATGTTGATGAAATTTGATATTCAAGACTTAATTCTAATCCTATGTTTTTCTTGTCTAAATGGGTTAAAGTCTGACTTACAAATGCATCTGTATTATTGTAACTCGCACCTCTGTCAAAAATTCCTTCAGCATAGAAAAAAGATGTTTTTGTGGTGTTTTTTATCAGAGTATAATAGGCGGTTGTTCTAATTTTAAGTTGGGGTGAACGAAAAACATAATTTGCTTCGGCACTACTTATATTTTCATTTTCGATGCCGTCAACAACTGAATTATTCAACCGCGAATTCGAAAAAGTATTCCTAAGGGACGGTGCCCGGGTAAGATGCATTCCGTTAAAAAACAACCATTGTTTTCCTGAAATTTTATAAGTGAATCCACCTTTGAAACCGAAATTTTCGAAATTTACTTTTTGGCTTTTCCCCAGTGAAGATGTGGGATAAATTCCGTTTTGATACAATCCTTCTCTTTCATAATTAGAAACCGTATAAGATTGCCCTAAATAAAAATCAACTTTTCTATAATTGAATTTAAATTGTGTAAAAGCATCAATTGTCGTTGCCAGAAAGTTATAGTTATAGCCGTAAATATCTCCTTTTTTTACCTGACGATTTGGGTTTTGTAAATCTGATTGTCCTTCGTCTCCACTATAGAAGGCATCAATATCCTGAAAATATTCCCCTCCCAATAAATCTAAAAGATATTGAAATTGGTGTGATTTTAAATTCCGAAAAGTTATTCCGCCATCAAAACTACTATTCTCTGTAATTTGAATATTCAGGTTCGAATTTGCAGCAAATGTTTTATCATCTGTTCGATCTTCATACCATACATAATGACTCTGCGAAGGTTGATATCCTATGATTATTCCGTCAGGATTTAATATTGGTTTCTGATTTGCCTGATACATTTCCTGCCAGTTTATTTGGGGATTTTCCAGAAAATTCTTTTTATTTTGTGCCGCGTTTATATAATCCGGAGTAAAATCTCCTGAAAATTCGCCAATATCTTTTCCATAAAGTGAGGTATAATAGCTGGGCATCTTTCGATAATAAACAGGATCCGGACTGTTTGCATTTTGATAATCAATCGTACTGTTTCCTACTTTTCCAAACTGATACAGGATTGTAGAATTCAGGTTTGCCTTTTCGTTTATCTTATAATAATGATTGAGCATCAACAACGGTTCTTCGACTTTTTTTACTCTTGCATTACGTTTCTCTCCGTTTTGAAGCCCCCAATACGAATTGTATTTTTCGTTGGTTAATTCTATTACTTCATCTGTATTGGCAGAATTTTTTCCTCGAGAGTTTGGGGTATAAAATCCTGTAAAATTTAAGGAATGTTTGTTGCTTAATTTTTTTTCGATACTAATAAAAAACGATTCTGCATTAAAATTCGTTCCTTCAAAATAACCTTCATTTCCAAAACGTTTTCCTGCCGAAACTACATAGGCCCAACCTTTAGAATTCATCCCGGAAGCATAGGTACCATTAGCCCGCCAATTGTAGGTTGTATTGCTTCCTGAAAACGTAAGCCTTGTTCCTTTTCTATAAGTCGAAGCTCGTGTCGAAATTTGTTGCGTTCCCACTATCCCTCCAAACGTAAAACCGGAAGCTGCTGCCCCTACAGAGAATTCCTGATTTCGAAGTACATCATTCAAACCTCCCCAATTGCTCCATTGTGGCCGTCCGTCATAAATTTTATTCATGATCATACCATTGAGCATCATGGTTCCGTTTTCGCTGTCTAAACCCCGAACCCTAAATCGGGCTTGTCCCCAATTGAATGCAGAAGCTTGCATAAAAGCATCTTTTGAAGATTGTAAAAGTCCGGAAGTCATTTCTGACGAGCTATTATCATCTGATAAATCACTGTCTAATAATGTGATTAATGTTGCGGGAACATCATCTGTAAAATTGTCTTCTAATTGCAGTATTCCAAGATTAACTATTTGTTCTGAATTCGAATTTACTTTTAGAAGCAAATCTTTGTAACCCTGACTGTGCAATAACAATAATTGCTGCCCTTTTATGGAAGAATGCAGCTCAAATTTTCCCTGCAAAGTTGTAAGTTGTGTTATTGAAGAATTTTGAATACTAACCACAACATTCTCTAAAGGATTTTGTGTTTTTGCATCAATTACAATGCCTGAAAAAGTTGTTTCTTGTTGTGCAAAAGCAACCTTAAAGGACAATAAAACAAAAATTAGAATGTATTTTTTTTTCATGAAGAACCAAATTTATTTTGACAAATAGTTTTCAGAATAAAATGTTCTGGCTTTCAAAACATTTTTAATTCTTATATCAAAAGATAAAATGGGTCTTTGGAAAGACATTCAATAGGATTCGAAGTAATGCGAAACTTAATATTCGAAAATCAAATATAGGTAAAAAACAATACTAAAGTAATTTTCTTGTTAATTTTTTATTAAATAAATTGTTATTATGTGAAGTTTAGAAATAAACAAGTCGATTGCAGCTCTTGTTAATTTTTAAGATGTGCTTGATTTGTAAAGAATATTTCCCGGATTTACTCCTTGGTTCTAATTTTAGAGACCATAAAAGCAATCAGAACGCCAAAGATTCCGATAAAGGCAAAAGAAAACTGAAGCCCAAAGTTCTCTGCGATATGTCCAATTACGGGAGGCCCCATTAAAAAACCTAAGAAACTTACACTCGAAACAATCGTTAGAGCTTCTCCCGGCGGAACAGTTGGGTTTTTTCCTGCCATACTATAAACGGTAGGAACAATGGTTGCTACTCCTAAACCTACAAGCATAAAAGCAAGGGTACAAGGAATAATATAAGGAAGAAAAACTGCGGTAAAAAGTCCTGCCGAAATCATGACTCCACTAATCTGCATTACACGCTCACGACCAAATTTATTAATCATTCCGTCGCCTAAAAATCGTCCGCTTGCCATCATAATCATAAAGGAAGTATATCCTAAAATCACTAACGGACCTGGTGCTTTTACAACATCTTTAAAGTAAACTCCACTCCAGTCGAACATAACTCCCTCGCTTGCCATGCTGCAAAAACCTATAACTCCCAGCCAGATTAAAGCGCTGTCCGGTTTTACAAATAGCTTTTTGTTTTCGGCGTTTTTATTTTTTATTTTCTCTTTGGCTTTGACCAAAAATTTAAAATTAAAAACAACCATTAGCAACACAACTCCGCCCACTATTAAAAAATGATGAAAAGGTGTTAGCTTCAAAGTAAGCATTCCTAAACCTACCAATGCACCTGTAAATCCTGCAAAACTCCACATTCCGTGAAAAGAAGACATGATTGTTTTTTTAAAAAGAACTTCGGTATAAACACCTTGTGTATTAACGGCAATATTTGCTAAGTTCCCAAAAATTCCAAATAAAAATAATCCCAACGACAATTGCAATGCCGATGTTGCCAAACCTAAGTTTGCCAGACATAAAACATACATAATTAAGGAGAAAACAAGAATGCGATGACTGCCAAATTTGGTTACCATTTTTCCTGAAAAAGGCATAATAATTAATTGCCCCATTGGCAGGGCAAATAATATCGAACCCAAATCGCCTTCTGTCAAATGCAGAGCGGTTTTAATGTCCGGAATTCGGCTTGCCCAGGTTGCAAAACTTAATCCCATCCCAAAATAAAACATTCCAACGGCAACACGAATTCGGTTTAAATAAGAGGCTTTTGCTTCTCTGTAAACTTTCTTAATTTTTCCTTTGGTTTGAAATAGTGCTAGTGGATTGAAACTTATCAAAGTAGTGCGTTTTGAATTAATGTATAAAAGTAATAAAAACCTGCTTCATAGTCTATACAACCCTACTGGTTCATCGATTTATAACGTTGTATGTTTATAAATTTTCTTTTAAGGGGCAAAGGTTTTTTTTTAAAGGTACTAAGGTTCTGAAGTGCAAAGGGACAAAGTTTTTTTTGCCCAAGGTTTTTTAATCCTTTTAATCTGTAAAATCTGTGGCAAAAATAAAATAACGTTGCTGTTCGAAACATAAGACGCACTGCTGTGAGTCTCTACAGAAAACCTTTGTCCCTTTGCGCCTCAGCAACTTTGTCCCTCAAGAAAAATCTGTGGGCTAACTTTCTACAAATTAATTACCTTTTGCTGTGTGTGACTTGCAATTGCAGCTTCGATTATTTGCATCACTTTTACGCCATCTTGTGCCGTAACGGGTTCTGTTTTACCATTTGCAATCGAGTCATAGACACCATCAAAAAACGAAAAATAGTTTCCCTGAAGTGTTGGTATTTTCTCCCGTATTTGCTTTCCGTCAATTTCTGTATGCAACAATCCCTGCAAGCTTTCTAGCTCAGTTCCCCAAGATTCCAGGTTTGGTTTTTTGCCCAGTTTTAAATCATCTTCCTGAACATCGCCACGAGGTTTTAAGAAAGACCCTTTTTTACCGTGAATTGTGTAGGCAGGATTGGCTTCTTTAACAAAAAAACTGGCTTTTAATCTTACTCTGAAATCTTCGTAGATTAATAATAAATCGATCCAGTCATCTACCAAAGAATTTTCTCTGGTGTAGCGAATATCTCCAAAAACCGATTTTGGCGAACCAAATAAACAAACTGCCTGATCGATTAAATGCGGACCTAAATCTTTCAGGATCCCTGCACCATCGTTTACGGTTTCTTTATGTGCTTTTGCACTCAATAAAGGATTGTATCTGTCAAAATGTAATTCGGCTTCGACCAAATCTCCTAAAATCCCCTCTTTTATTACTTTTTGAACGGTTTTAAAATCACTATCCCATCTTCTGTTCTGGAAAACGGACAATTTTAATCCTTTTTCTTTGGCGATTGCTGCTAATTCTTCGGCTTCGGCAACGGTGGTCGTAAATGCTTTTTCGACAACGGCATGTTTTCCTGCCAGTAATACTTTTTTTGCATATTCATAATGGGTGCCAACAGGTGTATTTACGATTACCAAATCGACATCATCTGCCAATAAATCATCGATCGAAGGATAACTTTTTACGGTTGGATAATCTTCCTGGATTAGTTTTTTGCTTCTTTCCCAAGATCCTAACAATTCAAATCCCGGGTGAATGTTTAAGAATGGTGCATGAAAAACTTTTCCCGACATTCCGTATGATAATAGTGCTGTTTTTATTTTTTGCATTTTGTCTTTTTATTTGTTTTGCCACAGATTAAAATGATTAAAAAAGATTATTTTTTCGCCACGAATTACACTAATTTTCGCGAATTATAATTTATTAAAACTCAGCAAAAATTTGTGCTAATTTGTGAAATTCGTGGCAACCTTTTTTATTACTTAAATCTTAGCGCGTTCGTATTGTTTTGGCCATTGTATCTCGTCGTTTAATTCTTTGGCAAAGTCCAACGGTAAGTTTGGGTTTCTTAGAGATTCTCTGGCAAATAAAATCAAATCGGCCTGATTGTTTTTCAAAATTTCTTCGGCTTGTTTGGCTTCGGTAATTAAACCCACTGCGCCTGTTAGAATATTAGCGTCTCTCTTTATTTGTTCTGCAAAAGAAACCTGATAACCCGGTCCAATCGCAATTTTTTGATGCGAAACCAATCCGCCTGACGAAACATCAATCAGATCAACTCCTTTTTCTTTTAAAATTATTGAAAGCTTTACAGATTCTTCCGGATTCCATCCTCCTTCTGCCCAATCTGTAGCAGAAATTCGAACTATTAAAGGCAAATTAGAGGGCCATTCTGATTGAACAGCTGCTACAATTTCTAACGTAAAACGGATTCTGTTCTCAAAACTTCCTCCATATTCATCTGTCCTGATGTTTGTTAAAGGTGATAAAAACTGGTGCAATAAGTAACCATGTGCACCGTGAATTTCCAGAACCTGATAACCTGCTTCAACAGCTCTTTTGGTCGCAGCTTTAAAATCTGAAATTACTTTCTGAATTCCGTTTTTATCCAAAGCCTCAGGAAAAAAGGGTTCATCATCATGATACGGGATTGCGCTTGCCGAAACCGTTTGCCATCCGCCATGTGCAAAATCTAATTTTTTATTGCCTTCCCAAGGAATCGAGACACTTGCTTTTCGTCCTGCATGCGCCAACTGAATTCCGGGAATCGAATTTTGGGAAACGATAAATTCGTTAATACTTTTTAATTTCTGAATGTGTTCGTCTTTCCAGATTCCTAAATCCGAAGGTGATATTCTGGCTTCGGGAGAAACAGCAGTTGCTTCCTGAATAATCAATCCTACTCCGCCACTGGCGCGACTACCCAGGTGAACCAGATGCCAATCGTTTGCAAATCCGTCGATTGCAGAATATTGACACATAGGCGAAACAACGATTCTGTTTTTTAACGTGATGTTTTTTATAGTAAGTGGAGAAAATAATAATGAAGCCATATTTGTAACTTTTAATGGTTTTATACTACCTATTGTGTAGGATCGTGTTTAAAAAAGTAAAGTTAAAGCTTCTGCGTAAAACTAGAAATCTAAATGTTTATTAATTAACAAACATTTAAAACCTTATGTATTATCTTGCACGATCAAATTAAAATAGAAACGTTACTTTTGTGCGTTAAATTACGAACTAAAAATACAAAATGGATATAGTTATCAAACTCTCTCAATTTCTATTGAGTTTATCTTTACTTATTATTCTTCACGAATTAGGACATTTTATTCCTGCAAAACTATTTAAAACAAGAGTCGAAAAATTTTACTTATTTTTTGATGTTAAATATTCTCTGTTAAAAAAGAAAATTGGCGAAACCGAATACGGTATCGGATGGTTACCCCTTGGAGGTTATGTAAAAATCTCCGGAATGATCGACGAAAGCATGGACAAAGAACAAATGGCTTTGCCTCCGCAACCATGGGAATTTCGTTCTAAACCAGCTTGGCAACGTCTAATTATTATGTTGGGTGGTGTTACGGTAAATTTTATTCTGGCATTCATTATATATATAGGTATGGCGTTTGCTTATGGCGATACTTATGTAGCAAATGCTGATTTGAAAGACGGAGTTCTGGTTGAAAATCCTGCAATGGTAAAAGCAGGTTTTAAAACAGGAGATAAATTCCTGGCTGTTGACGGGCAAAAAATCGAAAACTTCGACAACGATATCAACATGAAAATTATCATGGCAAAGGAAGTTTTGATCGAAAGAAACGGACAACAACAAACCATAAAAATGCCTACTGATTTTGTAGATCAGTTGTCTAAACAAAAGAAAGCACCTCTTGTAGACATGAGAATGCCTTTTGCAGTAGCAAGCATTACTCCTGAATCAGGAAATACAGCCTTAAAACCAAAAGATTTAGTAGTTAGCCTTAACGGTCAGGAAGCAAGATATTTTGATCAGGCAAAAGTAATCCTGTCAAACAATAAAGGAAAAACAATTCCTGCTGTTGTTTTGCGTGATTTAAAACAAGTACCAGTTACGGTTAAAGTTTCTGCTGCCGGAAAATTAGGTGTTGGTCTTGGTGGCTTAAGTATAGAATCTCTGGAAAAACTAGGTTATTATAAAGTAAGCACTAAAAACTATAGTTTCTTTGAATCGATCCCGGTTGGACTAACAAAAGGTAAAGATCAATTGGTAGGGTACGGAAAACAGCTTAAAATGATTTTTAATCCTGAAACAAAAGCATACAAACAAGTGGGTGGTTTTGCGGCGATTTTTAACATTTTTCCAAGTTCTTGGAGCTGGGAAGTATTCTGGTCAATCACCGCTTTATTGTCAATTATGCTTGGAGTTATGAATTTATTGCCAATTCCGGCCCTTGATGGTGGTCATGTGATGTTTTTATTATACGAAATAATTAGTGGCAAAAAACCGAGTGACAAATTCTTAGAGAACGCACAAATGGTTGGTTTCGTTTTACTTATAGCACTACTATTGTTCGCTAACGGAAACGACATTTATAAGGCAATTGTAGGCAAGTAAAAATATTTAATAAAAAGTGTCAAAATATTTTTGCGAAACTAAAAAATCCTCTATATTTGCACTCGCTAAAAAGAGCAACAACTTCCTCCTTAGCTCAGTTGGTTAGAGCATCTGACTGTTAATCAGAGGGTCCTTGGTTCGAGCCCAAGAGGGGGAGCAACTTTTTTTAGCAAACATATTTACCTTTAAGGTGATTCCTTCTTAGCTCAGTTGGTTAGAGCATCTGACTGTTAATCAGAGGGTCCTTGGTTCGAGCCCAAGAGAGGGAGCTTCATTGGAAAAGCCATTCGAAAGAGTGGCTTTTTTTATTCCTATACTTTGCGAACGCCCGTAATTTCTGGTCATTAACTCCACCAAACTATTCTCAGAAGTGGTTCGAAAACACTCTTTTTCTAGTATTATATTTTTTGGGTAAATAACCCTTAAAAACGAGCCTTTTTCCTTATTTTCCAAGCGGTTTGGATATTGATGTAGAAAATTCTAAACATCTGAAAATGATATTTTAAAATATTGTATAATTGTATCAAATAGAATTTTTATGAAGAAATATCTACTATTCTTATTGGCTTATTCTACATTGAGTTGTGCCCAGTCAAAAGATACTGTCAAGAAAAATACTGCTCAAAAAGCTGTTACTACCCCATTAAAAATTGATACTCTAAAAACAACAATATCTACCAAACCAATTTCAGTTCCTTTATATTCGGAGAAGAATACCCAAATCATTTTAGCGAAAGAAGAAAGTGCTGGTACAGAATGGGCAAAATACGCTTTACCAATTCTTACTTTGTTTCTCGGTATTGGTATAAATCGATTAATTGACTGGGTTAATAAAAGAAGTGCAACCATTAGAAACGGTGAAAGATGGGTTGTTGAACTAAGAAGTACAGAAGTTCCATTAAGTCAGCAAATGACGGATTTAACAGAGTTTAGAGATAGATTAAGTTTCATAGAATTTGTTATTCCCGAAATAAAAGCAATGACTAATTTAAACGGTGATGTGTTTAAATCATTGGATAAAAATGAACTCATAAAATACATTGAAATTAAAAATGCTAAGCCATTATATAAACGAATTTTCGATAGTAAGGAAGAAAAAGAAAAAGCATATAAAAAAGTAGTAAGCATATCAAATTATACTCACGGTCATATTGCAATAATGGAACATCAACACAATCTGATTAGCGAGAAATTCAAATCATATTTGAATGGAACTTCAGGACAAGTCCAATCTTTCAATAATCATTTACAAGAGTTTCTCAGAGAATACGGAATGTATAATTTGAATTATGAAAAAGAGGGTGTAAATATTTTTGAAGATGAAAGAACTGCACCATTAAGTGTTTTGTATATTGCTCAAATTGTACCTCATATAGAAGATGGTAAATACAACCCATTTAAATTAAGAGATGATTTTTTTATACCCAGTATTAGACACTTGGCAAATTATCGATTTGAAGAAAAAACTCTTTCGCTAGCTAAAAGTATTACTGCTTGTTTAAATGATATTGCAGGTATTAAAATGGAAGTCGAATATATGACAAAAAACACAAATATTATTTTGGAACGATATTCAGAATTACTTACTTCGTTACCTGATGTTATTAGAGATATAATAGGAGAAAAAGCATGAAAAAAATAAAAAGGAAATTTAAATTGAATGTTTTTATATCTTATCCTAAAGATGTAAATAAAAATAATTATCAAAATCCAATTCAAAGTATATTAAAGAATTTTGCTTGGCTGTATAGGCTCGATTATAGTATAGATTCAAATACAAAATTATTTAGTGATGAAATAGAATCAAATTCATATTACGCAGAACCTGATATAATATATTTCCGTTCAACTGATGAATCAGAAATTGAGCTAAAAGCTTTTCAAAAACTAATTAAAGAAGTATTCAAATACAATCCTAAATTAGGTGGAGTAGAAGTCGGATATCAACTTCAAAGTGCATCAAAAAAATATCCATTTCCTGACAGTTATATAAGACCGTTGAACTATCCATATTTAGAAGTATTTGAAAACGACAAGGGAAATATTATGATTCCTGAAATAGAATTGATGCAACTTGATTTAACAGAAAAAAAGAAAACAGACTGTTGATACCTAGTTCACTAACTTTACACCAGAAACAGTTACCGAAAACCAAAAGCTGAGGAGATTGTTGAGGAGAAATATTGGCAAAAGGTTAAGAGTTGGTAAAGTCAACAATCTTATAAAAATCAACTAAAAATTGGTTAGAATTTTCTACCTTTCCCGCTCAGGAACAATGTTTATTTAATTTCATTAGGTTCGACATTTTAACATTAAAGGCAATTACTCTAAATAATCTAAAAATCAAATCATTATTTCGAAATGCTTTTCAAACTCTAAACTTAAGACATATAGTTTCTCCAAATCGGTTTTGAATCGGTTCGATAACACAATATTAAAGGGATCTTATTAAATACCACTTACAATCGTAAGTGGTATTTTTTTGTTTTATAGTATTTCTACTTTATATTTTTTTGTAAATTTGCTTCATTATGAAAGATATTTCAAATACAAACGAAAGAGTAAAATTTGCATTACAGCAAATGAAAAAAGTCATGCCTATCGTTAAACAGCAAGTCGCTGTTTATGAAAAAAACATAGCTCTAGGCAAAAATCAAAAAAAACCACAGCCATCTCCGCAATTCAAAAATCTCTAAATCCACTTTTGCAATCGGATATAATTGAAACCTGATCTTAAATATCAATACAGAATCTCAATTCCTTACCAGTTTATTGTGCTTCGCAACATCATTACTCCCATTTTTACTTTCAAACAAAAGCATTGCTTCATTCGCCTTAATCTCCTGGTCAATTCCTTTTAAGGATTGTGCGTAGCGATAATAATACATGGCATCCATATCTGTTTTCATAGCAAATAGTTCTTCGTAGTATTTAGCCGCTGTAGCCAAATCACCATCAAAATAAGCCCTGTCGGCAACTTTTGTGAGCATCTCTACAGATTTATATCCTTTGTCCAAAACTTTTGCATAAGTATCGACTACATCTATAATTAAATATTTTGGATCTTTGGCTGGAGCGATTACCTCAACCTTGATTGGTTTAATCTTTGTCGCGCTGCTATCTACAACGGTTTTTGACTGCAAGGCTACATCGCCAATTTTTAGTTTTGGTTTTCTATATATTGGCGTTACAACCCTGGTATTGTTTGGTCCAAGATCATTGGTATAAACCATACTTAATTTTGAAACTTCGTATTTTGTGGTTCTTTTCCCAAAAGGCATATTAATGGTTTCCTCTACATAATACGCCACTATAACAAGACCGTCTTTGGATGTATTCCCGATTGCCGAAATACCAGAAGCAGAATTACTACTCTGACCAAAACTGTTGCAAGAGAAAACAAATACAAGTGCTATAAAAAATGTTTCATAAGTTTTCATGATTAGCCAATAAAGTTGCTGTTTATTTAGATCGTTACATAAAGATACCTCTTGTTGTCTTTTTTATTTTATAATGCCTGCAAACGACCTTAAAAGTCGTTAAAGTGTCGTTTTCCTGAAGTCAAAATTGTTTTGATTTCTTTTATAATAGCTTTTTACTTTTAGGTGTACGAAAAATTGTATTTTTGTTTTATACAATGCAATTAAGCAATAAATTGCTGTGCATCGTACCGTAGTTGCCCGTAGCATACGCAGCCAAATATGTTTTTTACATATTGTTTCTTATTACACTTAATTATTATCTTTGAATTATGAGCACACTATCAAAACCAAATCATATAGGGCGAAAAATTAGCCGTATTCGCGAACTTCGAGATATGAAGCAAGATGCATTGGCAGAAGCTTTAGGAATAAGTCAACAAACCGTTTCGACTATCGAAAATAGCGAAACCATTGATGATGAAAAACTGAAAGCAATTGCCGAAGTTTTAGGCGTATCTGCTGAAGGAATTAAAAATTTCTCTGAAGAAGCGGTTTTAAATATTATTGGAAATACTTATCAAGATAATGGCATTGTTAATGCTGGACTTAATTATAATTGTAGTTTCAATCCGCTTGATAAAGTGGTGGAGCTTTATGAGCGTTTGGTTTTGGTCGAAAAAGAAAAAGTCGAATATTTGGAGAAGTTGTTGAAAGGGAAGTAAAGTTTTCTTTTGAAAACAGATAAATTAATAAGAACGCTAAAAAAGACCATCATTAAATGATGGTCTTTTTTTTTGTTTTATACTTCTGAGAAAGATCTCTTTCTTTTTATTTCTTTTTTTATTTAAGCGTTTATGGAAATCCGTAAAATCACTAAAAATCAATTATTTAAATTTGTTTTTAGAATAATCGGGTATTTATACCTGCAAATATTATCAATCAAAATATTTTATTTGAATTCTTAAACAACATGATTAATATTTTAGAAATAACAAAATTAAATACATTATGACAAGTAGAAAGATAACATTTCATGTATTAAAATTTTATAAAAATAATACTGCGGATTTACTTTACAATGATTTTGACTTTGATGCTTTTACCAATTGGTTTACACAACTACAAGACGAAGAAAAAATATTCAATATTTCACAAAATAAGTTTACTTCATTAGATAAAATTGAAAAAGTAAACTTAAGACAAATTGAAAAT